>CALKCK010000001.1 GCA_938083195.1 uncultured Pirellulaceae bacterium
CAAAGACAGTGGCCATTTCTGAGACTGCTCAATTCCGCAAAAGCATACTGCCCCGCACAGACGAAGATGGCGAAACAAAGCCTGATCCTCAAAAATCTAGCCAAACTTTTAGCCCCCCACCTACTAGACCTCCGACTCAACCCGAATTTCAGTTTAGAACAAAGCCGACCCCAAAGCCGACCCTTAAGGTTGGAACCTCTAACGACTTTCAACCAATCGACCGCAGAAGCAACGGTGGAATGTTTGTTGCACCGAAAACCAAAGTGGAGCCTATTTATCAGAAATTTGCCCCAGAAAAATCAGTTGCTTCCCCCAAAAATCCGAAGACACTCGATTCGACCAACAAAGACGGCAACGTTATCTATGCTCAATTTGAATCTAAACAATTCCAATTGGGTAACCCCACTGAACCTGCAACCACTACCACAAGACCACGAAAGATTCCTAGTTTTTTAATTCCACCCAAGCAACCAGTTCAACAACCTGCGTCGGCTCCCAGCATAGCGACGGATGAAACTCCCGCAGAAAAAAAACCTGGCCAAGCGTTCCAATCTTTTGATGAACTCAAAACTCCTTCCAGCTTTGTTCCTCCCGAGCTCAATCTCTCGACCCCATTGCCACCTGTCGACCAACCGTTAGCTCCCCGGACTTACACAACGAAAACAGGAGACACCTATTGGTCCGTTTCCGAAAAGACCTATCAGGATGGAAGATATTTCCGTGCTTTGTTTCGCCACAACCAGACAATCCACGCCGATTACAAATTAGTATCAGGCCTGGAACTCAAAACGCCAGCCAAAGATGAATTGGAAAGACGGTGGCCAGAAGAATGCCCAGTTACATCAGAGGCTAAAAATTCCACAGCCACCGACGCCTCCGTTGAAACCATTAACTACCACGTCACATCCAAAGGAGAGACGCTTTTTGAAATTGCCCGACAAAAGCTCAACCAAGCGTCGCGATTTGTTGAGCTCTACCAACTTAACCCCGACAGTCTAGGCGAGAATGTCCAACCCGACTCTCCCCTTTCTAGTGGTCTCAAACTTAGACTCCCAAAATAACTGTTGAAAATATTGGATTCGCGTGATGCCCCAAGGTTGTTAGAATAACTGAATCAGTTATTTGGGAATGCGCGTCATGATCTATAGTCCATTTAAAAAGATCATTTCTGGTGGTCAAACGGGAGTAGATCGGGCGGCACTCGACGTCGCTATCGAAATGGGCATCCCGCATGGTGGATGGTGCCCAGCGGGTCGCCGCTCAGAAGACGGCTCCATTGCTCCGATCTACCAGTTACAAGAAACTAGTACCCGGAACTACGCCCAGCGAACTGAAAAAAACGTCCTCGATTCCTGTGGGACTCTAATCCTCTACAGAAATTGCATCACCGGTGGGACGGCTTTGACCAAACGCCTAACACGCGCACACGCTCAACCGTGCCTATGCATTGATCTTGGCCCCAGCCTCTTCGACGCGACCTCAATCCTCGCGGCTTTAATCGACTGGGGAACCAAACACCAAGTTGAAATTCTAAATGTTGCCGGTCCCCGTGCCTCAACACAGCCCGAAATTTACTCTCTGGCTTATTCCTTCTTAAACATTGCGCTAACTAAAACTGCCCGTCCTCAGTGACCGATGCCCTGACCATCCGAATTCAAAGGCTAATCGACTCACTCTGGTTAACGCAAGATAATCGACGTTATTGAACACGAACGGGTCATTCAAATATCGCCGAAGTCCTTTCAGGCTCGCATTAATCAACCTGAATCGATTGTAGGGATTCCTCGCCGCACTTCTGATTTTCTTGATCGTGAAGGGTGTTCCGGATTTCATAGCTAAACACCTTCTGTCGACTGGGAAGTCCAGATAACTCTGTTTATTTTTTGCAACGTTCTATGTTGCATAAAATGTAACCTATGTTTTTCTAATCAAATTAGGCCGTTGATTCCCTGCTTGCAAGCGACGCAAAACATAAATCCCCATGGCTTTCCAATAGACTTACATGACCACCATCAAACAAAAAATTAGCGAATTTGATCAACTCAAACAGCGGATCCACGGCAAGTTAATTGGCAAACTTGACCTAAGTCGTATTGGAGAATTGGAAGGCGATGTCTTGCGGCGTGAAATACGCGTCGTAGTCGAACATCTATGCGATGGTGAAAATAATCTACTCAACCGAACCGAACGAGATCGATTGGTCGAAGAAGTCCTCGATGAAACGTTTGGACTTGGGCCACTTGAGTTGCTGCTAAAAGACCCACTGATTAGCGATATTCTCGTTAACGGTCCTAAAAACATATACGCCGAACGCAGCGGCAAAATGGAAAAGACAAACGTCGAATTCCGAGACAACGCGCATTTACTTCAAATCATTGACCGAATCGTCTCTAAAGTCGGACGGCGTGTCGACGAAACATGTCCAATGGTTGACGCGAGACTCGAGGATGGCTCTCGTGTCAACGCGATTATTCCACCCCTGTCTTTGGACGGCGCTGCCATGTCCATTCGACGATTTGGAGCAAACCCGCTAAAGCTGGAAGACCTACTAAATTTCCAAGCGTTCACCCCTGAGATGGTTATGCTTCTGGAAGGAGCGATGAAAGCTCGGCTGAACATCGTCATCTCCGGCGGTACCGGTTCTGGTAAGACCACCCTACTCAATACACTTTCAAGCTTCATCTCAAACGAAGACAGAATCGTAACCATTGAAGATGCGGCGGAAATCCAACTTCAACAGGATCACGTCGTACGCCTCGAAACCCGTCCCCCAAATATTGAAGGCAAGGGTTCAGTCACTGCGACGGACTTAGTGAAAAACTGCTTGAGAATGCGTCCTGAAAGGATCATTATTGGAGAATGCCGTGGCCCAGAAACATTGGACATGCTCCAAGCAATGAACACTGGCCACGAAGGTTCCCTCACTACGACCCACGCCAACTCCCCTCGAGATTGTATTTCTCGCCTGGAAACGATGATCATGATGTCTGGTTTTGAACTGCCCGTCAAAGCCATGCGGAATCAAATTTCAAGTGCGGTCGACTTAATTATTCAGGCAAATCGACTTCAGGGTGGAGCAAGAAAAGTAACTCAAATCACCGAATTATGCGGCATGGAAAACGACACTATCGTCATGCAGGATATTTTCAAATACGAAAAAACAGGCGTTGACGAAAATGGAAGAACTCGCGGTCGATTCCTCTGCACCGGCGTCCGGCCAAAATGCATGGACAAACTTGAATCCATGGGAATCAAATTACCCGCCAGTATTTTCCGCGAACGCATCATGATGGAAGACTAATAAAACTTGATTCGTCGATTTAATTTTAATAACTCCAACCAATAAACTTCGGCAGACACCCGAGCATTTAAGCTTCAAGAGTTCAAACATGTTTACTTACATTTTATTTGGATTGATTGCGGTCGGCATCGGCGGAATGGTTTTCGCTGCGTCGATGCTATTCCAGAATGATCAACAAGATCATATCGAAGATCGTTTAGCCAGTTTGACCCAGAACAAAGGACGGGGCTCAAGCACTAAGTCAGCCGCTCCGGCCAGCCTCCTCAATTCGCCGCTAGACGACGCCCCCGATAAAATCGAAGAATTTTTAAACAAATTCCTAAATTTCAGAAAATTCCTAAGTCAAACTGGCACTGATTTATCCATCGCAAATTTCATCGGACTCACCGTGGGTGTTACCGTTGCAACTTGCATCATGTCCATCTTTTTCTTGCCAATCGGGTTTGTGCCTGTCACCGGTCTGCTCGCGGCAATTTCACCATTTTGGGCACTTTCATGGCTTCGTAAAAGACGCCTAAATAAATTTGGTGAGCAACTGCCTGCCGCGCTTGACCTTATGTCACAGGCACTTCGCGCTGGGCAAAGCCTACCGTCAGGAATTCAACTCGTCGGAACCCAAGTCGACCAACCCCTCGGACCAGAATTCAATCTTGCCTTCGAACAACAAAATCTTGGCATGACACTCAACGATTCGTTGAGAGCAATGTCGGAACGCATCCCCAACCTGGATCTTAGATTTTTCGTAACCGCCGTCGTGCTTCAGCGACAAACAGGTGGTGACTTGGCAGAAGTGCTCGACAAGATCTCCAACCTTACACGAGAGCGATTCAAGATTCGCGGCCAGATTCAAGCGCTAACCGGCGAAGGACGCATTTCTGGTGTCGTCTTGTTAGCCATGCCACCCGTCCTTTTTGTCGTCATGATGAAGCTCAACTACGAATACGTGATGATGCTTTTCGAAGATCCGTTAGGTCAAAAAATGCTCCTTGGCGGATTGATACTCCAATTCATCGGCGCATTTTCAATCAAAAAAATCATCGATATTAAAGTATAGAATTATGAATATTTTGATCCTCATTGCTGCCATTGACTTTATTGCCGTCCTCCCATTCGCGGCATTCGCAGCGATCGCCATTGGTTTCTGGGTTATCTCTGATGTCTTTTTGAATAACAAATCAAAGACCGAGTCTCGACTCGAACAGATGAAAAACAGAAGTCTAGGCAAATCTGAAATCGTCAAGACCAGTGGTGGTGCGAAAGAGGGAATCACTAAATTACTCGAACAGGCAAGTCCAAGGATTGCCGAAGCCCTCCAACCGAAAAACGAAAAAGAAGCTGGCAAGCTTAAACAGAAATTAGACGAAGCTGGCTGGCGAACCGAAAACGCAACTCAAATCCTCTCAACATTGAAAGTCGTTTCGGCAGGTTTTGGCTTTTTCATGGGTGGAGGGGTCGCACTCTTCACAAACGGAATTAACACTTACAGTTTAATCTATGCTTTAATTTCACTAGTCGGTTTCATGCTGATACCAGAATTAATCCTTAGATTGATCGGAGCACAGAGGAAACAAAAACTATTCCTAGGACTACCCGACGCACTGGACTTGATGGTTGTTTGTGTGGAGGCTGGCTTAGGTATGGATCAAGCACTCCGCAAAGTCGCCGAAGAATTGATGTTTACTCACCCAACCGTCGCCACTGAATTTAAATATTGCAACCACCAACTCCAAATGGGTTCGACACGCGAAATTGTCCTGATGGATTTAGGACGCAGGAACGGAGTGGATGATTTGAAAACCCTTGCATCGGTTATGATCCAAGTCGACAAGTTCGGAACAAGCGTTGGAAAAGCTCTGCGAATTCAAAGTGATGCAATGAGAACGCGAAGACGTCAGATCGCCGAAGAAAAAGCAGCCAAAACTGCGGTTAAATTGATTTTCCCTTTGGTGCTGTTCATCTTCCCAGGAATCTTCGTGATCCTAGTGGGGCCAGCTGCCCTGACCATGATTAATGAAATGTTGCCACTCATGTCTGGCCAGTAAATCTCGGTTTCTATTAGTCCTTAAAGTGCCAGGCTTTTGTCAGCCACGAGAAAGACACCCACTGGAGCTTCCAATCGTTAAGCTTTTCCTGTTCGGACTATTCTAAAAATTCGGTTTTCACGGAAAAACCAAAGGCTTTTCGCAAAATCCGAAGATCGGGCGGTTATTTTTTACTGCAACTTCGTTTCGACACGCAGCCTCAAGACGCCAATACCGATATTAGACATGAGCAGATGCACTAAATGCAATTTGCACACTGCTGGACAGAGCTTCCGCCAAAACAGCACTGACTCGCTAACCTTTATCTAGACGTCGAATTAATCAGTTGAACCAACGCAAAGTTGGCGCACGGTGAAGGTAAAATCGGACCCATAAACTGGAGTAAAGTGATGCGAAACCTTAAGTCTTTAATCACAATTGCCATTGTCTCATTGGTATTGATCAGCCTGACTGAAGCACAGGAAAATACAGCCTACACTTCCGTCATCAGCTACACTCCAGCTCGCTCCGCCCAAGAGCTGATCGTCGTTGAACAAGAGGTCGTCGACAATCCCGAAGTCGCATGTGAAGCATGTGAAATAGGCAGCACCAAATCAAGAATTAGGTTTGGAAGTGGCAAGCATATGGATCGTTGGAAAAAGGTCCATGCCAAGGCAAAAGAACATGCCGCCACTGTAACGGCTCGTAACAGTGCTTGGCCAAAACCCTTTGACTGTGCAGACAGGCAACTGTACACCTCGATGTGGGCCCCGATGATCGACAAAGGATTCGAAGAACAATGTGTTTTAACTTCGAATCACTTCGATCCACTCACTGGAAAGCTAAACACATTTGGCAACCATACCGTTGCAGGTATTATGAACAATATGCCACAGGCTCGGCGGACAGTTTTCATCCACCGTGATACCGACACAAAAATCAATCAGCAGCGTATGAGCATGGTCAAAGAAACGATCAGCACATTTTATGGTACCGACAAATTGGCCAAAATCGAGTTTTCAAACGAGCTTCCTGTAAAACTCCGTGGAGCCGAAGCAGAGAAAATTACAGAACTTTGGTACGCCGGCAAACCGGCTCCCATCATTCCTGTAGCCTCAGGCACCGAGTCTCTTGACGCGACCGTCACCAACAACTAATCAATTGGCCCCTACCTGTGATTGACGGAACAGCCGTCTTTCCCTTATAAAAAATGAGTCTGGCAGTGCATTGCCAGACTCATTTTTATTTGAGTGAACGCTAAGGTTTGCTTTTCCTCACAATATCCCGAGAGGCGCCGGTTGGATCTGATGGATAAAAAAACGAAAAAGAAACTCGAAATCCTTCGACAGCGGCTTGAAAAAACTCAAAAGCTTTTAGTCGCCGCACGACAACAGACAGATGAAGCTGACGAAGTCGAAAAGATTGAACAGCAAATCGCCGATATCAAAATGGAAGTCTCAAAATTGAAAAGCTAGAATTAGCCGCACTCGAGTTAATCCTAATTTCCAATACTACGCACCCGTCAACAAGACCCTTATTAAATCAATATTTAAGTGTTTGGTTTCCTCAACATCAACAAACCGCCCCACGTCACTTCGCGTGGAGCCGTTAACGCGATTCAAAAATTGATCAAGCCGACGCGGGTCGGACATGCGGGAACTCTTGATCCGTTAGCCACCGGTGTGCTGGTGCTCTGCATTGGTCCCGCCACACGACTGACTCGCTTCATTCAAGATCAACCCAAAGTCTATCTAGCTGATTTTGAGTTGGGAGTGGTGTCAGACACCGAAGACCGATACGGTGAAAAAAAAACCATCCCCTCTGCCCCGGAGGTTTCAGCGGACGACCTTGCTGCCGTTCTTCCGTCCTTTACCGGTGAAATTCTCCAAAGGCCTCCCGCATTTTCCGCACTCAAAGTACAAGGGCAACGCGCGTACACGCTTGCCAGACAGGGCAAAGAAGTCCAACTCACACCACGAAAGATTCAGATCCACGATCTTCAGTTGGTCAATTTCTCTTATCCAAATTTCCAGCTTCGCATTCACTGTGGTAGCGGAACGTACGTTCGGTCTCTTGGCCGCGATATTGGGGAAAAGCTAGGCTCCGGAGCAATTATGACCGCACTAACTCGTGCTTCGATTGGTGACTTCCATCTCGCTAACGCGATTAACCTGGACGAAATTACCAAATCAAATTTAGATTCCCATTTGGTGAACGCCGTCCAGCCCCTTGGGCAACTTGAATCCATCGAGGTTCCCGAAGAACAGATTCAACGATTTGCAAACGGGCACACCTGGTCATTTGACACCGCTCGTCCAGCGGAGATGGTGAAAGCGGTTGACCCCCAAGGCCGTTTGGTTGCCGTCCTTCAACGAAAAACCGACACTCTTTTTACGCCTGCCATTAATTTTGCGCATTATTGGGTAGAGCACAAATTGAATTAATCCCGTCCCACATGTCAGTCGACTGAAGCAGATATTACAAAAAGGGTTTTCGTCAGTAGCAGTCTTCGTACTAGGTGAATCGTACGTTCTGCGAGAGCATTGCACCAAAGCACGAAACCACCTTAAATTCCTCCCATACTGCAGAGATCTTTCCCAGCCTTCCCATCATCCCAGCGGTTGACAGTAATTTGAGGAATCTCCACAATATTGGGGTGCAAAACATCATCTAACAGGCCAAATAATGAGCTCAAAATTTAACGCTTTCGGTGCCCGAGATACTTTCAAAACTGGCGGGCAAGACGTCGGTATTTTTCGATTATCAACGCTCCAAGATCAAGGCATGGGTCAAATTGACCGCCTCCCTTACTCTATTCGCGTTCTTCTCGAGTCGGTTTTGCGCAATTGCGATGGCGTCACCGTCCACGAACAGGATGTTCACAGCCTCGCAACCTGGAATGCGGAATCGCCTGCCAAAGTCGAAATCCCCTACAAGCCGGCCCGAGTTGTCCTTCAAGATTTCACAGGTGTGCCCGCGGTTGTCGACCTTGCCGCAATGAGATCCGCCATGGCCCGCCTCGGCGGTGACCCGAAAAAAATCAATCCATTAATTCCAGTCGATTTGGTGATTGACCACAGTGTTCAAGTTGACCAGTTCGGCAGCAACGCTGCACTCGACTTAAATGTTGAACTTGAATTTAAGCGTAACCGGGAACGCTACGAATTTTTACGTTGGGGACAAAAAGCTTTTGACAACTTCCGCGTAGTACCACCCAACGTAGGGATTGTTCACCAGGTCAATCTCGAGTTTCTAGCCAAAGGCGTTTTCACACGAGAAGACGAGGCAGGACTGGTTGCCGTGCCTGATACACTCGTTGGAACGGACAGTCACACAACGATGATCAACGGACTCGGTGTGCTCGGTTGGGGAGTGGGGGGTATCGAAGCTGAAGCCGCCATGCTCGGCCAGCCCATTTACATGTTGCTACCGGAGGTAGTTGGGTTCGAATTAGTAGGCAAAATTCCGGCAGGAACAACCGCGACAGACCTCGTGCTGACCGCGACTGAACAGCTAAGAGCTGCAGGCGTCGTTGGCAAGTTTGTTGAATTCTTCGGAGAAGGTGTCGCAACGATGTCTCTCGCTGATCGCGCAACGCTTGCCAACATGGCACCGGAATACGGTGCGACAATGGGCTTTTTCCCGATGGACCATGTAACCCTCGATTACATGCGACGAACCGGCCGGAGTGATTCTGAAGTTGAGCTCGTTGAACGTTACACCAAAGAGCAAGGTCTATTTAAAACAGACGATTCGCCTCAGCCGAATTTTACGAGGACTCTAAAGCTTGACATGGCGTCGGTTGAGCCCTCACTCGCCGGACCCAAGCGGCCACAGGATAGAATCACTCTCTCGGCAATGAAGCAGTCCTTCAATGACTCACTTCAGGCTCCCGTAGGTCATTCAGGGTTTGGCCTCAACGAGTCCGATTTGAGCCGCAGCGCAACGGTAGAGAGCAACGAAGAATCGACCGAGATTTCTCATGGAGCCGTCGTCATCGCAGCGATCACCAGCTGTACAAACACGAGCAACCCCTCGGTGATGATCGCTGCAGGCCTCTTAGCTCAAAAAGCCGCCGCACTTGGAATGAAAGTGCCACAACATGTAAAAACGAGTTTGGCACCAGGCTCTCGCGTTGTGACGGACTACCTCGATCAAGCTGGCCTCACCGAATCACTGGAGTCCCTTGGATTCCATACGGTCGGATACGGTTGCACATCCTGCATTGGCAACAGTGGTCCACTTCCCGAGCCGGTTTCGACCGCGATTACGACGGGCGAATTAGTCGCGTCGAGTGTACTCAGTGGTAATCGAAACTTTGAGGGGCGGGTCAACCCGATGACCAAGGCAAACTACCTCGCAAGCCCACCGCTTGTTGTCGCCTATGCACTTGCCGGAACAACAGACATCGACCTCGTTAATGAACCGCTTGGTTCCGGCGACAACGGCGATGTTTTCCTTAAAGACGTCTGGCCTTCCCAGGAAGAAGTCAGCCTTGTGATGGAAGCCAACGTGACTGCGGAAATGTTCCAAAAACAATACTCCAACGCTTTTGACTCCAACGAAATGTGGAATCGAATCGAAACTGGCGAAGGAGATTTGTACGAATGGTCGGCAAAAAGCACCTATATTCAGGAGCCTCCCTTCCTCGCTCAAATGACCCCGGAAGTATCCAACATTGCCCCCATCATGGGTGCCCGGTGTTTAGCCTTACTAGGTGACTCGGTGACAACGGATCATATTTCACCTGCCGGTGCGATTGCCAAGGACGGCCCCGCTGGACGTTACCTACAAGACAATCACGTCGAACAACGTGACTTTAACAGCTATGGCTCACGCCGCGGTAACGATCGCGTCATGGTACGAGGAACGTTTGCAAATATTAGAATTCGCAACCATCTCGCCCCGGGAACAGAAGGCGGCGTTACGACCTACGTGCCCACCAATGAGGAAATGTCAATTTACGACGCCTCAATGAAATATCAAGAGAGCGAAACTCCTTTGGTCGTCCTTGCAGGAACTGAATACGGAACCGGCAGCAGCCGCGACTGGGCAGCGAAAGGAACCATGATGCTCGGCGTCCATGCTGTCATTGCAGCGTCCTATGAGCGGATTCATCGGAGCAATCTCGTTGGGATGGGAATTCTTCCACTTGAATTCGCAGACGGAAACAACTGGAAAGCTCTGGGGCTCAACGGAAAAGAGACTTTCGATATCCCATCCCTCAGCGATGCTCTTGAACCACGGTCAACCATCAAAGTCGTAGCGACAAAAGACGATGGATGCAAAGTTGAATTCGATGCGATCGTTAGAATCGATACACCCGTTGAGATGGATTACTATCGGAATGGTGGAATCCTTCAAACTGTGCTACGAAATCTTTTATAATTCAATCGCCAGACGCGTGAGCGAAATTAGCGGCGAGAGTCATTTCTTCCAAACCGCTAGAATCCAAGAAATCAAGAGTTCGACCAATGTCGACTCTTGATTTTTTCAGGTTCCCTAGTACCGTTAAATCAGTTCTTTAAAAAACGTCTTTGCGCATTGGCAAACCTACTCCCCAAATGGGTGAGTAGGCTAATCAATCGTTCTCATCATCTTATTTAAAATATCAACATTTACTTGCGATTAACCATTGTTAATATCGCTTCGCCAGAGATTCATGAATACGCCAACCAGTCCAATTCCAAATCGGTCGGAATCACGTCCACGCAAACGACTTCACTGTTTCAATTGCAATCGCTCCGAGGGTCATTTCCTCGCACACAAAAACCGCTGGTTCTATTCGTATTTACTAGGACTCACTCTCGGCCTCATCTCAGTCATTGGTCCGTTTCGTTGCCAATGCTGCGGCGAGCAACGGTTGCTTTCGACTAACCGCTTTCACCCTCGAACCTGGCTACAGTCCCAGGCTATTCGAAAAATCATCAACAAGTAGTTACCGTACAGCACTCACGACTACAACTGCCCCTCGTTAATCCCATTCAGACTCGCCCCGACGACCCGAAGGGCATCTTAGGGAAATAACCAAGAGAGTCGCCCAACATCCGAGTGGCTCAGTTCGTTCTCTCGTTATCCCGTCCCCGAAGCTAAGATTAGAGTTTGGCAATCATTTTTTGCAATGATTCTGCGATGGTTGAAAGCTGACTTTCGGCTTGCAGAAGACTAGTACGTATTTCATCTGCCAAATCAGGCTTGGCCGCCACAAATTTTTCATTGGAAAGCTGCCGCTGTTTACTTGAGATACTTTTTTCAAGATTCGCCTTCTCTTTTTCAAGACGCTTTACTTCCGCTTCGATGTCGATCAAACCATCGAGATCAACGTAAATCTCCATCTCAGCTGTGGTTCGGGTCGCACTCGTTTCGGGAGCTTCCGCCGATGGCCCTAATTCAATGAGCTCAGCATTTGCCATCCGACTGAAATAGACACCTAGAGGACGAAGCAGGTCACCAATATCGGCCGTACATTTAATCGAGAATTTAACTTTCTTTTTATTCCCAATGTTTTGTGAATTTCGAATCTCTCTCAAATCACTTAACGCCGCCTGATAAAGCGCGAACTGATTTTCGATCGCCTCGTCTCTCCATGCCGGATCTAATTCAGGCCAAGCTGCATCAATAATACAACGATTAACGGTTTCAACTTCTCCCCAACCTCGCTGGGGACAAAGGTTAGCCAAATTTTGCCAAATCTCCTCGGTAATGAACGGCATGACAGGATGCAAAAGTCTCAAAAGGCAATCCAATGAGTAGGCTAGGATTCTCTGAGCATGTGGTCGTTTCGATTCATCCGCGAATCGATCTTTCAACATCTCAACGTAAAAACTGCAAAACTGATGCCATGCAAATTCATAGAGCTCGCGTGTGGCATCGGCGTATTTAAAGTCTTCTAGGTACGCGGTAACATTTCCCGAAACTGTCGTCAAACGGCTTAACATCCAGCGGTCTTCTACCGTCAGATCTGCCTCTGAAATTGGAGACGCCTCATATCCCTCTAGATTCAACATTGCAAATCTAGAAGCATTCCAAAGCTTATTCACAAAATTACGGGCTGTCTCAAAACGCTCACTGGTAACGGCCCCTTTCTCTAGGCTTTTATCCTCCTCAGACTCCGCCCATTGAGTTGAAAATTCTTTCTTGCAACTGGGGCAGGCAACTTTTGGAAGTATCCGATTCTTTTTCGTTTGATCAAATGAATGCTGACAGTGAGGACATTCGAACTGAACCGGTAACCTCACGTCCTGCGTTTCGGTGCAAAGATGGGCCATCCCAAACCTCAAAGCATCGGCACCGAATTTAGCAATAACGTCCAAGGGATCGATTCCATTTCCTTTTGATTTGGACATGGTCTCGCCAAATCCATCTTGAATTTTTGGATGGATATAGACTTTTTCAAACGGAACCTCACCGCAGTTATTCAATCCCATCAATACCATTCGCGCAACCCAGAGAGAGATGATGTCGCGACTGGTTATTAAGGTACTTGTGGGATAAAAACATGCCAATTCAGGAGTTTGTTCTGGCCACCCAAGGGTGGAGTGCGGCCACAATGCAGAACTAAACCAAGTATCAAGAACGTCTTCTTCCCGTGTTAAGCCCAGTTCCTCGAGAGCTTTTTCAAAATCCTCGCAGCCAGATTGAACGCAAACATGAACCGACGCAAACGGGAGCTCCAAATTGGCGCGTTTTTTGGAATCAGTTTCTTCACAAGGCTCCAATTGAACAGCGGCGACAGTTCCATCAAAACCAGGAAGTGCGTGAATTGCGTCGATCAATGGCTGAACCTCCCCTTCGGAACCACAAGCTTTCGTCCAAACCGGTATTTGGTGCCCCCACCACAACTGCCGGGAAACTGGCCAGTCACGTTTCTCGCCGAGCCAATCGAGATAACCGCGTTCGTAACGTTTCGGTGTAATCGAGACTTCCCCATCGACCACCGCATCGATCGCTGACTGAGAAAGCTCGCCCATCGCGACGAACCACTGATCAGCTAAATATGGTTCGATAGGCGTTTTACTTCGATCCGACTGAGGCAGCTCAATCTCTCGATCCTCTACCGTCTCCAAAAGTTGAATTGCGTCCAGGTCTTCAACTACTTTTTTCCGAGCCTGTTTCATCGTGAGCCCGGAATAGACTCCAGTTTCAACATTAAGCGTACCGTCGCGGTTCATAATGTTGATCATGGGAAGATCACATCGCTTCGCAACTTCGTAATCATTGGGATCATGAGCGGGCGTAATTTTCACACACCCCGCCCCCAACTCCGGCTTTGCCCAAACATCGCAGACCAAAGGAATTTCGCGATCCATTAATGGCAGCAACAGTTTACGGCCATCAGACGCCATGTCTCGTAGCTGTTCCAGTTTGGGGAGCATCAGCTCACGACGTGCAGCCAAGGCATCCAGCTGTGCCTCAACGCTCGCCTTCTCAGCATCAGAACTCTTTTTTAGCTTCTCCCTCAACTCCGAGGCGACGCGATCAAGCGCTTTATCCGGCTCTGGATGAACCGCGACAGCAGTATCGCCTAACATCGTTTCTGGACGTGTGGTGGCAACAATAACGCAGTCGGGCTCACCCGGTTTTGGATCAATAACGGGATACTTAAAATGCCAAAATTGCCCCTTAACCGTTTGGGAGAACACTTCGTCATCACTCACCGTGGTTTGCAAATAGGTGTCCCAATTCACCAATCGCTTCCCTCGATAGATCAATGACTTTTGAAATAAATCAAAAAACGTGTGCCGAACCGCTCTCGCGCAAACATCGTCCAACGTGAACCGAGTCCGCTTCCAGTCACAACTTGATCCAATCTGTTTAAGCTGGCCAAGGATTCGCGTTTCATACTGCTCTTTCCACTTCCAAATCCGCTCGACCAATGCCTCTCGACCCAAATCGTGTCGTGTTTTACCTTCGTCCTCCTTCAACCGACGCTCAACCACGGCTTGGGTGGCGATTCCAGCATGATCCGTACCTGGCATCCAGAGAGCGTTGAATCCCTGCATTCGCTTCATACGAATTAACGTATCCTGGAGGGTGTTATTTAAAGCGTGCCCAAGGTGA
Organism: uncultured Pirellulaceae bacterium; assembly: GCA_938083195.1. Lineage (GTDB taxonomy): Bacteria > Planctomycetota > Planctomycetia > Pirellulales > Pirellulaceae > Mariniblastus. The sequence goes on from CALKCK010000001.1 coordinate 14,383, forward strand.
AGGGCTCCGGTGACATTGGGAGGTGGAATTACAACCGTATATGGCGGCTTTTTGGATTCCGGATCACCCTCAAAATAGCCGCCAGATTCCCACATTTGGAAAATGCGATTTTGTGCCTCAGCAAAATCAAATCGGCTTGGAATATCATTAGGATTAAAAGTAGTCATCCGTCTAGGATCCTGAATCAAGTTTGTGATCTCGAGCTTCCAGCGAAGCGAAGATAGTGAATGTTGTAACCCAAGTTTATAGGCAAATTCACTAAATTCCCCAACCGGTTTCCTCGCCGCAATTCCCTAAAAACCACGGGATTTAAGGACAACGTCATGAGCTAGGTCGTTTTTTTGACCTGTTTCCCCTCATTCATTGATTCACAACTGGATTTCGCCGCCTACCGACCATTTATCGAAAACAGGCTGCAGAGATCTAGTGCGTCCTCTCTTCTTGATTCGTCAATGAAAATCACCGATGATTACTCCCTTGGAAGCCATGTAGGGCAAGCCAGTTACCTTTCCTAAACCAATTTGAGTTGGATATGCCGAAATGGTGCTCAGCAACGGTCGTCGATAAGAAAACATGGACCGAAGGGTTGTTTACGTTGCGGATCGCGACCAATGAAGTGCAACCATTTCTCTCGGGACAATTTCTTCACCTTGGCCTTTACCCACCGGGGCATGAAGGTGACGATTCGAAAATCATCAATCGACCTTACTCAGTCGCCTCCCCCCACGGCAAAGAACTCGAATTCTTCATTGTTCTAGTCGAAGACGGGGAACTAACACCCCACCTTTGGAACCTTGAAAACGGTGACGACATCCTGGTCGGGCAAAAAGCGGCAGGTAGTTTTACACTTAAAAAAAGCCCACCTTCTGAAGTGCTATGGCTTGTTGCAACCGGAACTGGACTCGCACCCTATATTGCCATGCTCCGCACAAATGAGCCTTGGGAAAATTTCGATAAAATTTGCGTTGTTCACGGGGTTCGGCAATTTTCTGATTTAGCCTACACCGAAGAACTATTGGCTTTGGAATCCAAGTATCCCGGTAAATTTAAAATGATTCAGTCTCTAACGCGAGAAGTAGCAAACGGCACTCTAAACGGACGAATTCCTGGATTATTTGAGAACGGGGAAATCGAGTCGGCTAGTGGTTTTCAGTGTCGCTCAGACAATTCAACGGTAATGTTGTGCGGGAATCCAGCGATGCTGGACACGATGGAAGAGATCCTCGGAAAACGTGAAATGAAACGCCACCGAAGCAAATCGCCAGGACAGATCGTACTAGAAAGATACTGGTAAAGATCACCTGAAAAATTGACTCAAAAGATCCTTCGCCGAATTCCAGTCATCGTCTTTCTTGAATCTAAGAAAGACGATAAAATAAAGCTTGTGTTGTCGGAACGGCTTTGCCTAATTTGCGCACAACGTTCCAACTGATTAAATATTTTGTCCCTTTACATTTTTCGCTTTAGGATTCTCCGTGTCATTGCTATCTGGATACGAACACATCGTTCGCGAAAACGAACCACTTGCTCCCTTTACACGACTTAATATCGGAGGGAACGCTGAATATTTTGCGGAACCGACCAACGAAGAAGAATTGGTTGGACTCGTCCAACAATTTTCCGAGGCCAATCAACCCATCCGCTTAATTGGTAGCGGCACCAACCTTTTGATCAATGACGCCGGAGTAAAAGGGTTGGTAATCCATCTCGCGGCTCCTGATTTTTGCACGTTGACAGTAAACGAGAATCGGATCACCGTTGGGGGTGGCACTCGACTCTCCCATTTTGTTGCCGCCGCGGTTCGCGAAGGCCTTGCCGGCCCCGAACAATTGGTAGGCCTCCCAGGAACCATTGGCGGTGCCCTTCATAACAACACAGATGCACACGGCGTTGACATTGGAACTTGGGTTGAATCTGCCGAGGTCTTGACACGGGCAGGAGAACTCATCACACGCAAAAAAGATTCCCTCTCCTTTTCCTACCGCCAAAGTAGCTTAAGCGAATTGGTGATCCTGAAAGCGGAATTCATCCTCGAAAGAGAGCCTGCGGAAAATCTAACCAAAGCGATGCAAAAGCTCTGGATCGTGCGGCGATCCCAGCAACCCAGCTCCGAATTACAAGCTTCCTACATGTTCAAAGATTTGGGCGGTGAGCTGGCTGGGGATTTGATCGAACAGGCTGGTCTCAAAGGCACACGGGCTGGGAAAGTGGAACTCTTGGACTCCGATCCCAATTTCTTCGTTGCCGAAGCCGGAGCGACGAGTGAAGACGTCCTCAGTCTCCTGAAGACCGTTCAGACTCAAGTTTCTGAGCGACTGGAACAAACATTGGAACCTGCCATTCAAATTTGGTAGGGAATTTGCTGACATCGCCGGTTCTATGACTTTTGGCGATCCGCCAAAAGTTTTAACGCTGAAAACTCGATTTTGATAGATGGACCATCTCTCTTTGGATGGAACTTCATTTTCGGGGGAGCGTTATGCCAAAACACAACAAGGATATTCTCGACAGACTACTAGCGGGAATATCAATCCGCGGCACACTCGTTCACCCGACGACGCTGTTTATCTTCGCTACTTCAATTTTGATCGGCAGCGCAATATTTCTTTGGGAACGACACCAAGAAACGATTGTCAATCTTGAGGAATTCAGTCTAACTCAAGAAAAAATCCTCCTAACCCCTCAGCCGCATTGGTCCAAACCCAATCTTAAGGAAATGGTCTTGGATCAACCCAATGGGAAACAAGCATCCATCCTTGATACCGAACTGGTACCACGGACCGCTGGGATCATGAAGCAAGTGGGATTTGTTGAACAAATTAACAGTATTGAGAAGTCAAAAGCCGGACTCAACATCGACGTAATCTATCGCCAGCCGGTCGCCTTGGTGGAACTGAGCGCCGTCACTATGCAGAATAAGTGGCCCGCGGAACAAATGAACAGGACTGTTTTGTTACCGGTTGACCGCAATGGTGTGTTGATGCCTGAATCCATCGGCGCCAATCTGAGCCTGCCGTGGATTGCCGTGCTGTTCCCATCGCAGTTCGAAGCCACCTGGGACCAATGGCCCGACGAGCGAATTCACGATGCAGCAGCAATCAGTTCTGCATTCAAACGACCTTTGAGCGAACTCGGTATTCAAAGAATTACAACCAATCAAGTTGATTCAAACAAATCTAATCTAAGTCCCAAACCGTTCGAGCTTTATTCCGGCTCCGGAACGCGTATCGTGTGGGGCAACGCTCCAGGCAAAGAAGTAGAATCCGAAGTCAGTGCAATAAAAAAGATCCGCGCAATTGAAGCTGTCGTTGCTCAATATGGACTACTGAATGAAATTGACCTCGGTAGAATCGATGTTCGGTCTGGGAAAGCGATCTCAACCGGTGTATCAAAAACGGCAAGCAAATCAGGCGAGCCAAGACTGGAACTGAAATAGCGAATCTTCCCTGTGAACAAATCACGGGTCACGCAATCAACTGATGGAAGGAAGACATCAGGATGAAGAGCTTCTTAGGTTCGACGCCTAACTTTGACAGGTGTTAGACTGATTCCTGCGGCGATGAATTGTCGACGATATCAACTTCGACATCCGACTGATCCTGCTCAAGCTTCAACTTGAGTTCTTCTCGGACTACTGGCATTTCACTAGGGGCTTCAATCCCAAGACGAACACCTCCGCCGGTGATCCGGACGACAGTTATGGAAATGTCCTCCCCAATCCAAATGCGCTCGCCAACCTTGCGACTAAGCACTAACATTATCGATTCCTTTGATAAACGAGATTCCTTTAACTCAGGCTCCAAGCCGTGACGCTTAAAAATTTCTCCAAACGGGTCTTGACAAGCCTCGCTAATTATTCGTGAGAATACCGTCTTGCAAAAAAAGTGCAACCGTCGAAACTCTGTTTCACTAGAAATCGCTAAATTAAGAACCCATAAAACGACCCAGATCGCCTATTTACCCACCTGAAGTCCGGCCACCCAACGAAATCGGCTCATCTATTTGTTAAAAACATCACCTGTTTGCTTCCCCAAAGGCACGATGTGAATCTGAAATTCACCTTTAACGCTCGATCGAATCACATTGGGTAGGCCAGTAATGAAAAGACTTCCCCATCAATTTTTAGATTAGAAACCAAGCGCGATGATGCAGAAGAGTATGAAACTGGCCCGCTCAAATTTTGCAACAGAACACGCTTAAGAGCTCGTCCACTTTTGCAACTCTTCCATTATGTTTGGCGAAGCATCCGACGCCTCGAACCCAAAGTAATGTGCCTCAAGATTAGTGATGGTTGTCGCCAATTCACCTTTGCGATCGCTGCTGATTCTGTCCGAGTCGTAGATATCCTGCAACATAGAAATGGCAGCAAAAGGCGACATATCTTCAGCAAGGACTGTCTGGCGTTTCTGGGGTGATTCGGGAGTCCGCCTCCGGTACCCGATAACGCCCACTAGAATAGCGAGTCCAAAGGAAAGTATTCCAATCACAGCCCAAACGGTTTTTGCGGAACTACGCTTTCCATAGTTCGCATTTAAATCGATGGTGGCTTCCGCGATAGCAAGATCAGCATCATTGTACCTTTGAAAAATAAACTCATCGACTTCTACGTTCTGCTGCGGGAATGAAAATGTGGTTGGCTTTTCTGCCAATCCCGGTTTCGCTTCCAATGAAACTAACCAAGACCGATCAGAATTAATTGTTGGTTTCCGCGCCGTGGGATCGAACTGAGAAACCGAAACTCCGTTATCTTGTATCTCAGAAATTTCAAAATCAGCTGGGGCAATAGAAACCAGTGATTCCAAATCGGGCACAAGCCCTTGAGCACTTGCCTTGACCTCCAAGACTAATTTGCCCTCTTCCGCTTGTCGCTCATCTAGAATTTGAGTGACAGACAACATTTGATTTGGCCTTGGCAAAGCGGAGGCAGATTCTACTGGTAGAACGGCGGACTCCACCGGTAAAATGGCATAGCCAGAGGTGTCTAGAAAATCCAAATCTAAATGAGCAGGTGGAATCTTGTCTACTTGCGGTCCCCTCGACTTCAACAAGATGTAAGCATACGGAGTAACACGCCAGCCAGGCTTCTTACCTGGAATCGATTGAACATCTGGTTTTTGAAATGTCACAGACATCACTTCAAACTGCTCAGAGAACGTTGCCCGAACCGACTCCTCAAATTTATCGCGGTAATCGTTCGTGGGCCGACCGTAATTATAGGAGAACGCAACGCTGCTATTCTGGTTTTGCAGGTACCTTCCAAATCCACCTGACTCTCTCTCGATTTCTTTGGTGTGCACTAGGTCAACATAAACTCCGAACGGTTGATCAAACCCAACTCTTGCATCCCCATCAATCCGTGTTTCAAGACGAATTTCATTAACTAAGTCCTTGTAGTACTCATGCACCTTAATGGCTTCACTGGCCTGTTTGTGATCTCCAACAACTGAGAGTCCAAGATCGAGGTATTTATGCTTGAGCTGCGGCTTGACACTACTCATTCGGTTAAAGAGCGAATTCGCAAACTGCGCCATATGAAATTCAGAGGCAGCCTTCGGCAAAGATAAAATTGCCTCGCGAATCAGAGGGGACTGAGTCGGATCGGTACGATTCTTATCCTCAATCAGCCCTAAATCACAGGCTCCTAGACTCGCATAAAACCACGAAGTGAATGGCGAATATTTGACATACTCACTGGGTTCCATCTGTTCAACTTGGTTTGCATACCGGCGAGCGGAAGCTTGAAAAGACGCCATCGCTTCTTTTCTTCGCGGCGAAAACTCGGCGCTATTTTTAATTCCAGCACGATAATTATTCTCATCATGCAACAATTCCGCCTGCGTCCTGATCAACTGCCATGAATCTTGATCACGGGCAATCGCATTCTCCACAAGTTTCTGAGCTAAAAGATAGCCATCGACAACTTCTTTTTCGATTTCTTTCTTTTTACGTTTGGTCTTTTTATCTTTCTGAACTTTTGCATCTCGCCACATCCCAGCAAGATTTCGTCGCATAGAAGATGCCAACACGGCAATTGTTTCTGAATCAATCTCGTCGACTGGACCAAACACCTTCTCAATTTCGTCCAGCTCGTAAACCTCAGCAGTGCTATGACATGAAACGAACGCATTAACGACCAATTTCTCGTCCAATTTATTTTGAATCAATTGATTCAAACGAATGACGAGGCCCGCCAATTCTTCTAGATTGCGATTCTGTTTTGACCGCGTCAAGGGAATGGACTCTGCACGACTTTCAAACCCATACATAAACATGTAACTGTTGGTTCGACGTCGGTCACTATTAGGATTGTGATTTCGAGTCCAAACGGAAATATATTCGTTGACTAACGACTCGGCTTTTTTCGGGTGGTTTTTTGCCAGTTTTTCTATATAGGGAAGCGCCAAATCCTCTTCGGAAACTTTGAGGTACAGCTGGGCAAGGACCGAATCAAACTTGGGACGCAACGTTGGCCCGACCAACGCCAACCATTCTTCTGACGGTCGAATTTCAAGTAGGTCTCCAGTTCCGATGGTAGACAATCGTGTACTTCTTGAACGGGAAACCGAAGACGAATTAAGATAAAAAATATTCCCATACTGATCGCGTTGCATACTTGGGCCCATCGATGACGATTTATCGTCAGAATAAGAAATCTCCGCTTCTCGCAGCCAATTCACAGCTAAAAGTTCAAGCAATTTTTTCCATTGAGTCGCTTGTTCGGGAGAAGCGAGAAACAAGGCTTTGACGGCTTCATCCTGTAATTTCAATCGATCTAACCGGATCTCTGGATTACGAGGGCTTGTCTTGAGCGACATTGATGTGTCAACACCGATTGCTCCAAGCACCTCCATCCCCACTTCTGGCTTTGCGACAAAACTGTCATTAAGCCACTTATTACCTAACTCATCTTTCACTTGTGACGATAATTTAACGGCGCGTCCCAAGGCTGCATTACGCTCAGTTTCGTCTACATCCTCAGCAGCCAGAATCGCTTGGGTCACATTCCATGCGCCCTCCAAATGTTCCGTTTTCTTCTCTTTGGAATAAAGAGCCAATTGATACTGTGAAAGTAAATTAAGCGCCTCGTGATCATTATCCTCCATCGCCAAAGCAAGCTCCGGCAAAAAGGCTCCAACCTCCATCGACAGACCTGCACTAAAAAGCAGTTTTGCACATTGTCGCTTACTAAATACAGCCGGAGTGTTTTCCAATTCCAACTGCAAACGAGCAATCAGATCTTCCGACATATTCCCCCTGGTGAGGGTAGCGCGAAAGGCCGTGGCGAAAAAACTCAAGTACTCATCGGGGAGACCCGCATCTTTCTTTCCATCAGGTTTCCTAGGCGCAATCGAGGCGATCGAAAACAAGTCATCAAACGTGAGGTATTGTGGTTGCAGTGCCCTTGGATCCACCTGCGACCGAACGGCATTGCCCCCCTGAAAGGTCAAGGCATTGGAATTCGAAGCGGAAGTTAGAATCTGGCGGTAGACGACTTTGGCATTTTCATAAGGAATCGAAGAAAGAAAGTCTCCAACTTCATCCCAATTTCCAAGGGTAAAATTATTTTCAAGCTGTTTCACCGCAATTTTAAATCGAGCGTCGCTCGCGAGGAATGCAAGTCGAGGTGCGGGCGGCATGTCCAACTCCCCGCTTCCTTTTGTATCCTTGTACCAAGTTTCAAGAATGTTAGACGGCAGACGATTCAATTTCAATTTCGCCAAAGACTTTAGCCGGTTAGCATTCTCGGCTTTAGTTTTCCCCTCTACCACACTCGCGACACTTGCAGTCGAGCCTCGCTCTTCCACCGGCGGCAAAACCTGAACAAAACCTGGGTCTTGAACGGGCGCTCCTTTCACTAAGGGCGCTGCTTTCACTGAAGGCACTAATCGAAAGGACTTTTTTGTCTGAGCATTCAAAAATGAATTTGCCGGCAAAGCCAACATCAGGATCGTGAAAACAAACGTGGCGTTCCCGAGCCAAAGTTTCGTATGATGCATAAATTTCTTCGCGTGAAGGCCTGATAAATTCGATTGTCGACTTCTGAGCCACGGGTAGCTCTGGCTAATATTTATTCTAGCTCAATTGGGTCCAAAAGCCTAACCACTGAGCATGAATTAACAAACATCGCATGAATTTTGACTGTTAAAAATCAGACCGTATCTTTCTATTCCAGGCAGATCAATCACCCCAAAACTTTCCGTCCCCAAGAGGAAGCAACCAACAAAAAAAATACCATGCAAACGAATGCATGGTATTTGATATTTTGCTTGGAGGCTGAAACTAAGGTTCTAACTTCCAGATCCATCAGCAGGGATTCCTGCACTTGCTCCACGAGCATCTTTTTTCTTTTTACCAGGCTGACCAACGCGACCGCGTTTGGATGATGAATTTCAGCCAGCTCATTGGCTAGGCAGAGGCAATCCCTGCAATTCACCTATATCCATTCGTGCTAACTTGACAGAAGATTCAAGATCCGACTTCCTCTTTAAAACGGCTTCGGTATCCAAACCACTTTCTGACTGTTCGGCAAGCAACCGATAAATCTGTTGAGAAGATGTAATCTCTGGCTCCCAAGTTTCTTGGGGTCGCCCCTCCAATCTCATCAACCAAGTAATGTAAAACTGAGAATTTGCAAGTGCGACTCGAGATGCCGTTAACGTCTGAGGATCACTCGCGGGGTCATCCATCAATTCCTGAACGAGCACTTTGAGATCTTCATTCGCCTGAGGCAAACCACTGTTGTGAATTTCGCATTTGGCAAGCTCAAGTCTTGTTTTCCGCTGCGTCGCCAAATCATCCTCAGGCAATAAGTCTAAGGCTTCCTTGTAATCTTCAATTGCTTTAGGCCACTGCTCTTCCGCAACCCAATTATCCGCTTGAACCAACAATTGAGCCGCGCGATCACTTTTCAGATCACCCTGCCCTGGCCCTAAGTGGTAGGCGAGCGCACCGACCGGGATTAACATCCATACGACAAACAATAATGTTCTCATTCGTTTCCTCAGAATCTTTGCATTGTGCTTGATTCGTTCGGCAGCAGACCCGAACTGAACTCAATCGTACACCAAAAACGCCAAAATGCGAAATGCAACCCTCAAAATGGCTAACTCCACCGAGCGTGTTCATCATCTCCATCGCTCACCCCAGCGGGCAAACAACAAAATCAGGCCCTTTAACTCGACCAAGAATTCCCGGATTAGATTCCCGGATTAGAAAGCTAGTTAGTCATTAGTTACGCTTTACCACGGTGTCTGCATTTGACTGATAAGGTCTCGCGCCGCCTGCTCAATGACGCGTTGCTGTGCCGTCGCCATTGATTGGCCTCCCTCCGGAATGAATTCAGCATCCCTTGAGATAACGACACTTTGCAGCTGCATCAACGGGACTCCCGCCCGATCCACCCAATCTACCTCAACCCGCCAAGCGACCCTCAACGTTCTTGGCTCGTCATATAGATTTTCAGCAACGGCGCGTTTAGTCTCAGCGATAATTCGCCCGCGAACAAAGCTATCTGCAATTTGGGGATCTGTGATCACCAACGGAGTGTTTAGTTCGATATCTTTGATGACAGCTTCGGTCAATCGTTGGCCGAGATACCGCCGAGCAGAATCCGATTCGAAGATCATCACATGGACGGTACGAATATCACTTCGATAGAGATACTGATTGCCGAGGTGGTAACTCGCACAGCCAGCACACGAAAATCCGGCAATTACAAATAGCAAACCCAACAACGCACGGCGGGCGGCGATCTTTTTTTGGTCGCCGCCTGTGCTGACTTTGGGTGCTTTTATTACCATGCCTGACATCCGTGTCTCTTTTTCCAATTAATGTTATCCTAAAACGGCCTCAGCAATTCCCGCTATCTTCAATAGACCCATTCGGGTTAAGCGAGGTTCAAGAATAGTCAACGCATTCTTGAGACGAGTATCTACTTAAATATGGTTTCGTTGTCACCGCTATTGATCAAAGGCTTTGCTACTTCCGGATTTGGAAAAATATCAACAAGCCATTTCATGGATTGATCAGGAGTCGGGGGAAGCTCGGCAACGCGTTCAATTTCCTTATTGATTTCCTCAACAACTTCTTGGTTTTGATATCGATTTGCGATTTTTTCTAGATACTGCTTATAAGCTCGATTTTGACCACGTTTCTTATAAAACATCGCGTCCGACAAATCGCGTTCTGCTGTTTGTTTTTGAATTTTCGCAGCCTGCTCTTCGAGATATGCCAGTTCCTTTTCCGACTCTCTCGGGAAGACCCGGACAATGTTCTTGAGTAGATCGTCCGCCTTCTCCAGCGGCTTGTCGTCATACTCTTTTCCCTGATACGCCTGCAGCCAAGCCTCCAGTTCCAACATGTGTGCGGCAAACTGGTGCTTACTACCTGGATAGTTTTTTCTCAAATCCTCGAACGCATCCGCGGCATCCAAATATTTCTTGCTCTTCAAAAACGATTTCCCCAGCGCGAATGCTGCGTCATCCGCAAACTGGCCAGTTGGATCGTCGATCCTAATCCGGTTCAACACGCGTTGGCCTTCATTGACCAATCCCGACTTTGGGCGTTTGGCGTCAATGAGATTCGGTAACACTGTTGCATCGGCAAGCTCCAGCCAGTAGACGGCAATCGAATATCGTCGCAGTTCCGCTTGATCGATGTGACGAGTTCCTCCGTAGGCCGCTATCAGTTTCTCGAACTCTCGATTGGCCTGAACGTAACGATCGGCAAAGAAATAAGATTCACCGGCAAAATAAAACGAATCTTCCTCAATATCTGAATCAACCCCAGTCGAAGCGGCTAACCGGAATAGCCTGGCCGCTTCAGCAAAGTCATCTTGGAATTCCGTGCCTTCAGGATCCGCATCCATTTTCGCAATGGCTGAATTGTAGAGCGTCTTAGCCTCAAGAAAGTACTTCTCAGACATCTCAGGATCTACACCACCCATCCTTGCCTCAAGCGTTGTTAAAATCTGACTTGGCGAGAGATCATCCAGCACAATCCGATCGGAATTCCTTGCTCCCAAAGGGTCAAGAATTTCGTCGGCTCCAGGCTTAAACCTATCTTCTCGTTCCTTGTCGTAAGTCGATTCTTTACCTTTGGACAAGAACGAAGACATACCGCCCGGATTAAATACCTTGCAACCTGACATTGAAAATATCAGCAAGATGCTAGTCAATAATGAAAACCACAATCTCATGCCCGACTTCCTTGTCGACGTGAAAACGTCAAATTTATAAATTTCCCAAAAACTTGTAGAGCTTCGGTTGAAACCCCAGTAAGTGAGTGATGTACTTGTGAATCAAACGCCTTACTTCTTTCAAACAACGATCTGGCTCCATGCCTGCCGCGTCTGCATCCACCAACTCTTTATTCTCTAACTCGGGATTCCAAACCGTTGCTCCGGATAAAGACTCCCGTCCTTCCAATTCTCGTTGCGAATTTTGATTGTCATTCGCGTTAAACAATTCTTGTCGTTGTCCATTCCAGTTATCTGAATTCCGCGATTGTTCCCCAATCTGGCCGCCCACCATTTCCAGTAAAAACTGTAAACCGTCTGGACTTAAGCTAACAATGTTTGATTCCCCCCCCCGGCAAGAACCACATAAAATACCCCCCGCGTTTAAGCCAAAACTTACCCTCGCGATCGTCGTTTTTTCGCGTCCACAGCTTACACATTTCGTAAGCATTGGAAGATGCCCAAGAATTTCAAGCATTTTCAGTTCATAATTTAATAACGTAAAGCCAACCTCTTCCTCGGTAATCTCAGTCGAATCAATTTGTTCAATCACCTGATTCGACAACTCAAATAGCTCTGGGTGGGGATCGCCGTCATCCGTTAAGGAATTGAGCAATTCAATAATGTAATAACCAGCATATAAGCGATCTAAGCTGCGAGTAGCGCTACGAAATCGCCGCTCTAATTTGGCCTCTGTCAACAATCCCATTGCGTCTGGATTTTTGTTGAGGAACACTATTCGACACAACGCTAGGACGTCAAGAGCAGCCTCAAATGGACTTTTCGGACGACGGGCGCCTTTTGCCATTGTCGTTACTTTGCCAAAATCTCGAGTGAACATAGTGACGATGCAACTGGTTTCACTAAACGGAATTACCCGAAGCACTATTCCCGTGGTTTTTTCTGCCGCCATATCTAATCTGTGTCCGGATTTACGGAATTTCTCTGCCAAAGTTCAACAAATGTACCACAAAACTGCCCCCTCTAAGGCGATAGCAAGCGAATCCAACCAACGTGCCCGCTAGCACTATTATTCTCAGCCTTCCAACGATAACGAGGCGAGGATCACCGCGGGGTGTTGCCAAATCCCCTTGGTTATTTAACCTATCTGCTCGGATTTCTTTGAGTCTCCTTCAGGACCTCGCGTTCTTCGGACTGGGTAATTGCTCGGTTATTAACTTTGAGACCCGCCCTGCCAAATATCTATCCGCTGGATTCACGCAAATAGACGACACCCCCCAACAACTTGGTAAGACATTTTCAATCGTTGACTCGTCTTCGAATCTGCGTCCGATGATGCGCATGGCAATCCCCGCCCTAGCCGAGGAAACTTTGGTTTTGATGGTAACTTGGACCGATTGGCTGCTTGCCAGTCGCTATTTTGCCGAAGACGGAGATGCGACCAAAGCAGCGATGGGGTTAATGGCCTATTTGATGTGGTTAATTCCAAGCATGTTTTCGGTAGTCGCGATCGGAGCAACTGCACTGATCGCTCGATGGGTGGGGGCTGGCGATTTTGAGGCCGCTAAAAAGGTGGCGAACCAAGCTTATCTGGTGGCAAGTATCGTCTCACTCTCACTGATGGCGCTAACTGCGTTCTTTGGTCAAGAATTTATTGCATTAATGCAACTCAAGGATGATTCGGCTGACTTCGCCATTCGCTACCTCAACATCGTCACCCCACTGATTCCGCTAATCATGTGCTCCCAAATCGGAGCCGCCTGTCTTCGCGGAGCGGGAGACACGACCACCGGTTTCTTGGTTAAAATAGTTGTCGTGATTGTCAACATTCTTGTCAGCACCTTGCTCGTCACGGGCTGGGGAATATTTCCTCAATTTGGCTGGGAGGGGATCGCAATTGGAACGGCCACGGGGTACGCAATAGGCGGGTCAATCATTCTTGGGACCTTGATTGTCGGACGCGCCGGATTACAACTTCGCTTTAAATCGCTCAAACCAGATTGGAATATTCTTTCCAAGATGTTTCGAATTGGCCTTCCGGGTGGATTTGATATCGGCACCCTTCTGTTTAGCCAATTACTATTCTTAGGGCTAATCAATAGCCTTGGAAAAGCGTCCGCTGCTGCCCACGGGTTAGCGGTTCAAATCGAAGCCTGTGCATTCCTGCCCGGCGCCGCCTTTCAAATCGCTGCAGCAACCATGGCAGGCCAATTCCTCGGTGCAAAATCACCAGATCGGGCAACCAAGAGCGTTCTTCTTTGTCTTTATATTGGCGGTGCGATCATGTGCCTTGGCGGAATCTGCATGTATTTTTTCGGTATTCAAATAGCGACCTTTTTTACTGGTGACTCCACCGATCCAACCACCGTCAGCGTTGCCTCACTGCTTAAGATTGTCGCCTTTGCCCTGCCGAGCCTCGCCATTGTGATGGTCCTCACCGGCGGTTTTCGAGGAGCCGGCGATACTTTTTGGCCCTTTATCTTCACAGCTGTAGGCTTCTTTTTAATCAGAATTCCTTTGGCGATTTTCCTTGCCTTCGGACTTTTTGAGATCCCGTACACTGGAATTACAATTCAGGGGCTCGACTGGGGCGTGGCGGGGGCCTGGTATGCGATGGTCGCCGACCTAATCGTACGTAGCGTTCTTGTCAGTTGCCGATTCGGCAGCGGAAAATGGTTAGATATCAAAATCTAATCCCACTTGCTCCCGTGTCCGTAACGGCAACCGCTTCGTCAAAAACGACTTCCCCTCACACTAGTCCTCACACTAGTTGACAAATTGCCGTTCAAATTCCTGCACCACAGGACGACTAGGGAGATGATGATTGACGTGAGGTCGCTTTTCGATCAACCATTTCTGCGCCGCTTCGGCACTGATCTGTTTCGATTTCATCAGCCAGCAAATTGCAACCGTTGCGCTTCTCCCGCGTCCCGCTTTGCAGTGAATGTACACCGTCTTTCCAGCATCGACGTGGTCTTGAATGAAATCCACGGCCCTATTTACATCCTCGAACGAGGGATGGGTAAAGTCGATCGTGGGCATCCTCATTTGCTCGATTCCAAATTTAGCATACTCTTTTGTTGGCCCTGCGTATTCTTCACACGTATTGACCACCGCCTGCACTCCCTCGGAAGCAAGCTCAGAGACGTCCCTTGAAAATGGGAAGGCGCCTAAGACAACGTGCTCATCGATCGGATCACGCCAATTACGAACCTTCAGCCAACGACCCAGCACAACATTCCATAATAGCGTCGGGTAAAAGATCAACCTTGCTTTGACCCAATTGAAAGCCTGCATTTGCACCGCCCATAATAGACTACTTTTAACTGCACCCATGATAGCTTGATTCTGCGCAGTTCCCCAGCAGGGATGAATGTCAAATCACCCTTAAAAGACGGAACTTATCAGCTGGCACTTGGCAACAAACAACCAATAGATTCCCTGGAGATTTACTCCCTTAATTTGACAAAATCGATTCGGCATTTTCGATAAACGCGGTGGCCGTATTATTTGCCACATCTATTTCACCTAACACTTCCCCATCCTGATCTAATAAAAGGATAGTTGGATATTTTGAAATCTGATACCGCTGCTTCAAGTCTTCATTCTGTTCTTTGCTTTCCGCCGACTGCTTCGTTCTCTTCGGATAATCTAACTCTAGCAAAACAACATTTCCTCCAGCCCAAGTCACAAACTCTTCAGAATCCAAAACATCTGTTTTCAGCTGTTTACAGGGGCGGCACCAATCACTGCCCGTAAATCCTGCCAAAATAGGCTTACCCTGTTCAATAGCTCTAAGTTGTGCTTCCTCATAAGATTCGTACCAGATCGGTGATGGAAAGTACTCGGAGTCTGAAATTGTCTCTTCAATCGTCGCGACTCCGTCTCCCGTCGATTTCCAAATCGACAGACTTCGCAATGACGCTGAATTGCATCCCGTAAGGCACATGAAAGCTAGTAAATAAACGGACAAGAATCCCGGTCCAAGTACGATGCCTACCTTTTTCGTCATTTCCGTTGTTTCCTAATTCATTACCTAAGCGTCGAAAGTCGCGAAAGAATACCGAATTAAGGATTTGGACTCTATTCCAATTCGCATGTCCTAAAATTCTGAATTATTGGAACACAGAATTCGCAAATAAATTGGCGAATAATCCCGCAACCAAACCCATGCCCCGATTACTTTCCCCGCGTATTTCGCGAAATTTATCTAGCAATGCGTGGAATCCCCAGAACCCTGCAGTACTAGAAAGGGACTCAAACCCACAATTCCGGCGGTAAACACGTTTCGTTTAAACTAATATCTTGAGTAAATTCAGAGACAATCTAACCATTGAGGCGCTGTCATCCGAGCAAATCATGATCCAATCCACACTCACCCAACCGCGCTCCCCCAAACCAATTAGCGTGGTTGACTTAGACCGCTGGAAGGCTACTTTGGTCGCATGTCAAACAAAAAACTAAGTCCTGAGATTCAAGCGATCCTGAGCGCTTCAGACGCAAGTCTTCACGCCACCACTATCTCACTGGTGAAGCAGTTCTTAATCGAGCAACCCGACAGCCCACGCGCATGGATTGATCTTGGACGGGCGCTCGCTCATGTCTTTCGTTTCGATGAGGCAGAGCAAGCCTTTGGCAAAGTCATCGAGATGTCTGATGCGAATTCCGCTGCCGCCATTTATGGCGAAATTGGAAATCTCTACCGAACTCAAGGTAAATTCGAGGATGCTATCCAATGGTACGAGAAACAGATTTCTGCGGATGAAGAAGACGCTCTAGGCTATCTTTACCTAGGGAACCTTCTCTTGCGTCAAGGGAACTCTAACGCTGCAGAAACAGTTTTTCGTAAAGCGCTGGATTGCAAAGTAGCCTGTTTTGATGAGGTCCACTATTCGCTTGGACTGGTTTACCGTGCCCTTGAAAACTACGCTGACGCTGCCTCTCAATTCAAACAAGCGATTGAGTTAAACGACCGTCACACGGAGGCGAAGGTCGCGCTGAAGGATGTGAAGCAACTCAGTTAATTTCAACTCAGTTAATTTCAACTCAGCTTAATCCAATTTTGCTTAATTTTAACGCAGAGCTAAGAATCCAGAGTTAAAAATATGGCTGAGCCAAACCACATTCCTCTGCAAAACCAGCGAGCCTACTCGATTGAAGAAACCGTCGAGCGTTCTCGCAATTTCTATCATGAAATCAAACGACGACGCACCGTCAGAGACTTCTCCGATCGGGCGGTTCCTCGCGAGGTCATCGAGAACTGCATTCTCGCGGCAGGCACCGCTCCTAACGGGGCAAATCTACAACCATGGCATTTCTCCGTTGTCGAGAATTCCGAGGTAAAAACAGCGATCCGAGAAGCAGCGGAACAGGAAGAGGAAGCCTTTTACAATGGAAAAGCCCCACAAGCATGGCTGGACGCACTCGCCCCGCTAGGAACTGATTCCAGCAAACCGTTTTTAGAGATAGCCCCTTATCTGATTGTTATTTTTTCTAAATCCCATGAGCAATGTAACGATGGATCGACCGTCAAAAATTACTACGCCAACGAGTCAACTGGGATTGCGACCGGATTTCTAATCGCCGCTCTCCATGATGCCGGGCTCGCCACGCTGACGCACACTCCCTCCCCCATGAAGTTTTTAAATAAAATTCTAGATCGGCCTGCGCACGAACGCCCATTCGTGCTCCTCGTCGTTGGCTATCCTGCCAAAGATGCTGTCGTACCAGACATTTCCAAGAAAAGCCTCGAGGAAATCACGGACTTCATTTCCTAATCGAACTGGACTGGAATCATCCCGACTGCGATCCAGGCTATCGACGTTTGCTTGGCTCGGGTTCCAGTTCCGCGACCTGTTGGTAAACAGGAAGATAACGGTAATAGACTTCCAGACTCAACGTAGCAATTGCGGTCGAATAAACTCGCCCTCCGTATCCACCCCACGTTCCGCTGGCAGGCCAGCTTCCAGCATCGTCTCCGTCACGGTTTTGCAACCCCAGCAGTGATCGCTTGAGCGCCTTGTTCCAACGCTGCCAGCCACTTCCACCGGCCTGATACATGGCGAGTGTTCCATAATACCAATAGTAAAGATTTACTTGATCTTCGCTGGGAAGCTCTGTCTCCATTTGCCGCTGGGCCTCTTCCAGCGAATTTGGCCCAACCGACTTGTTGAGAATGTAGCGGCAAAGGAGAGCCTCCGCAGTCATCGGCGAGCTCGCCCCCTGACCGGGACGATAAGAAGCTAAACCTTGGTGTTGCCCTGAGCTACAAGAGTCAAGAAATTCTCTCATTAATTTAAATGTTTTATCGGGAACGAGAATGCCACCCAGTCGTGCACTGTGAAGTGCCAAGACCTGCCATCCAAATTGGCTCATATCTCCCGAATCGCCCGGAGCATATCGCCATCCACCCTGCCGCCGGTCCTGAGCGTTAATCGAATAACTTACACCCTTTCTCACCGCGCCGGCGAGACGTTGGTCTCCAGTCATGGCCAAAGCCTCGCTCAATGCCAATAGCGACATACTGTGGCAGTACATTTTGGCGAATAACTTAGCATCTCCCGAAAGGTCACCGTTCGGTTTTTGCTGCTTCACCAAAAATTCAAGCCCACGGAGAACTTCCGTTTGATATCGCCCCTCCAAGTGAGACTCCCCGCCGGCAAGAAATGCAAGAGTCGCCAGGGCCGTGATACCGTTATCAGCATTCGACCCAGCACCGCCTCGATCTTCACCAAGCACGCGGTCTTCCCGACCTCCACCAGAATTTTGCGAACTCCAACTTCCGTCAGACTCTTGATGATCGGCCAGCCACTCCAACCCAAGTTCCACGGCTCTCTCTGTTTCGACCGATCCCCCCCGGCGTTTCGCAATCTCACTCCGATTCTCGGACTTTCGCAATGTAAAAGCTGCCGGCAATGGCAATCCGTCGCCAAGTCGACGGATGGTTCCCTCCAGAACGACATTGTTGGCTTGTCTAAATCCCACAGGCAAATGTTGAGTCGGATTGCTTGGTACCTGCGGTGCAGTCGGAACCGATTCTGGTGCCGACAAAAACTTAGAACGCGAATCGACAAGATCACTCACAAACGGTGTCACACTCGACTGATCGATATCAGCTGCAATCTTCTTTTCAATCGCAGCCGCAGAATCAACTCGATTCTCAACCGACTGCCGCTCCATTATCTGATCAGACTCTAACGGCAATCCTGATCGGGCATCCTGATTCTCAGCGCCTCTGCGAGTGAACTCAATCGCCTTGGGCTCAATCTGTTCTTTAATACTTGGGGAGCTCTCTGCAAGTTCTTCGGGAATATTAGAAAAATCTGTCCGCTCACCAAGACCATCCTTCGCATCGATCGTAATTTCCGTTTTCTTGGCGGTCATTTTTTCGGGAACCCGATCCACGACTCCCCCTGCGAAGCCTTCCGCATCCAATTCCGGACGCGCTAATTCATCTTCCGTCGGCAGTGGTTGGTCAACCACAAACTGTTTCATACTTTTGGAGAGCGACTCGGAAGACTTAATAATTTCCGACCCATCAATTGAATCACCAGATTCTTCGGTCAAATTCACACGAAGCGGTGTCACCTCGCGCTCCGCAACCGCTGGCGGCTCCAGAATCAACCAAGTTCCCCATGCGTAGGCAAGCAAAAGGATATGCGCTACAAAAGACAATATCACACACTTCCAAACTGGCCGAGAGTGGCCCCATTTAGTCATTGCCAGCACGAGCAGAGAGACCGCAAGGACCCCTGAACCAATCAGCAAAAACCACTGCAAATTCCCCGCCGGCAAAACGGAGGAGAGCAATTCAAGCTTGCTGGGTGAAAAATCCATCTTTCTTAATCCAATATTATCGATGAGGTCGCTCGAGGACCATGATGTAATACTTCTAAATTAACTCTTCAAAAATCCTGTTTGCCGCGAGTCAACGCCTCACGACCGATCGAACCGAAATATTTAAATCGGATATCCCAGCTTTCTGACAGGTCGCAAATACACTCGCCACACTTCCGTACTGGCTTGCCTCATCACCGCGAATGACCACACCCAGTTTCTTATATTGCTCTCTTGCAGAAACTAAATCTTTTTGCAACTGTCCCAACGAGACGAACTTTTTATCGAGAACAATTCGGCCATCCGCGTGCACATTGATGACACGTTTCCTTGGAGCAGTTGTCAACGCGGCTACTCCACTGACAGCTGGTACTTGAATTGAAATATCCCGTTCTAAATCATTTAGCTCACTGAATTTCGTACCGACCATGAAGAATATGATTAATAAAAAAACGATATCAATCATCGGCGTTAAATTAATTGATGACTGATCATCGGGTTGTGTTTTTAATGGCATCTTGCAATCTCCTTCATTTAGGCAGCCTGCTTTGCAGGCTCACGCTCAAGAATGGCCTCTGCAGAAATCAGATTAACCACCTTCATTCCAAGTTCGTCAATTTCCATCACATGCTTATCCACCCGACTGCAGAAAAAGATATAGGCAATCAGGGCAGGAATCGCGACGGAAAGGCCCGCTGCTGTTGTCAACAACGCCTGGCTAATTCCCGTTGCAATTAATGCCTTGGGATCAGTTGTTGCGGAACTTACGGTCGCAATGGAATCGAAAGCGTGAATCATTCCGAGAACCGTACCGAGTAAACCGAGCAGAGGACAGACTGTCGCAACACCGTTGATCAACCGCAAATATCTTCGCAGATGATTGGAAGAACGCTCGCCTTCATCCAACACCGACTGTTCAATTTCAACCGCGGACCTGCCCCACTTGAGAACCCCCGCTTTGAATACGTTTGCCATCGGACTTTTGTCTCGTTCGCATATCTTCAAAGCCATTTCGCGATCAAGATCACCATCTCTCAATTGCTCAAGGAACCGTTTAGTAAACGGCCCTGGAATAATTCGCCCTTTCCTTAACCCAATCAGACGTTCAAAAACAAACACCACCAAGATAAACGAGCAGATTCCGATGGGTATCATCAATGGCCCGCCACTTTTGACGATATCGGTTAATCGTCGCGTCCCGGAAATAACCTGGTTCGAAGTTTCAGCGTCAGAGATCGCATCGGCCTGACTGTTCGCCTCTGGCATCTCGTCGATTGAGGCGGGGGTTTCAAAACCACTCCCAATCTCTTGCGCTAAGGCCTCACCGAAAGAGAAGATCCCTAAGAGCATCACGCCGAGGCAGACTCTTATGAACCGGCGTCGCTGCAAACAGCTGGAATGTAATTTCATCTTTATTTCTCACTCTAGTTTAGACCCGCGATTTACCGGCAAAACTAATCGAAGTTGAGGGGTAGGGCGAAAACCGCACCCCAACGATTAGCTTGACTAACGATCGCTGGTTGTTTTAATTTGCTCGGCTACTGCGGCATTGTCTTGATTTGGCTTGACTTCCATCACGGCGAGTCGCTTCTTTGCATCGGCGGAAAATTCAGACTCCGGAAAACCGGCAACTAACCGCGTATATAATTTGACGGCGTGTCGTTTATTCCCCAACAATTCCTGACACTTCCCCGCTTGTAGTAATGAGGCACTTCGCCAATAGCGATAAGCAAACAACGAATCGACCTTATGGTAGGCACGCACCGCTTTCGCATATTCCTCCTGATGGAAGTAAGTTTCGCCAATCCGCCATTGCGCCATCGCAGCGGTCTCTGTAGCTCCGCTGACTTCCGATGCCACAATGGATTCATAAATAGAACGGGCATCTGACAGACGCCCTTCATCCTCTTGGCACCGACCAACTAAGAAATCAAATTCGTAAGCCATTTTGAACTGGGGGCAATTCTCTTTAGATTGTGCTGCGAGCTCACCAGCTTCTTCCCAGCGATTTAAAAAACCCAAACACTGCGCTCGCCGCAGTAACACCCAAGGCTCCAAGTTCGCCTCAATCGGCTGAGAAGACGAATCCAAAACACTGAACTGATTCAATGAATCGTCATATTTCTTCTGTCGATAAAGAGACTCCGCCAGCCAATACTGTGTTTTCCCCTGAGCCCCCGGTTTATCCCCAGCTTTCTTCAACCGGGACTGAACCAAACGTATTGAATCGGTAAATTCTGACCAGCTCCCTTCGCTTAGCGTTAATTCAGCGTAGAGCGACAATACCTTTGAAAGCAATTCGTCCTGTATTTGATCTACCTTGATGAGCTTGGAAACCAAGTTTTGTGCAGATTCAAATTCGCGGTTCTTAAAATTAGTAAGTGCCACGCGATAAGCCGAGTCGGACCAATATTTACTGTCGGAATACTCACTTACAATCTCCTGAAATGCGGCCTGCGCTTCCTCCGCTCGGTTAAGATCCATCAGGATCCATGCGAGTAGATATAGCGCTTCATCCTGCTGACTGGATATCTGATCAGATTGCATACAATGCTCAAGCAGAGCCTCAGCTTGTTCTAAATCGCTCACCGTCCCAATTTGTTGCAAAACGTAAGCCTTGCGGAGCCGAGCTAGATTTCCCATGCTCGATTCGCCATGTTCGCGGATGACCAAATCATAAATCTTGGAGGCTTCCTCGAATTCATTGTTATCTTCGCAGTACTTCCCACGTGCTAGAGCCGCTTCGAGGCCGAATTTACTATTGGGAAACTCAGTCAACAATCGCTCAAATATAAGATTGGCTTCGTCCGTTTCCTCTGAGTTCATCTTCAGCCATGCTAGTCCAGAAAGCCCTCGGGCAATCGTCTCAGGGGCCATCCCTTCTTCAATCATTAACCCAAAGAAAGTCTCTGAAAACTCGACCTTCCCCGCCGCATAAGATTTCTCAGCGACAAAAACGAGCGTCGTTTCAAATACGGTTTCGCTGGAGGTTTGCTTTTGAAGCTCTGCCACCAGAACCTTTGCCTCCTCCCACTGCCCATTCTCAACGAGACAAATCGACAATTCAGCCATCGCACGATTAGGCTCCACTCCAGTCTTTTCGATCGCAAGATACTCGCGGTAATGTGGAATTGCTTCGGCATACTTTCCAAGCCCGTAAAGCGTAGTTGCACTGGCTATTTGATATTTTGGAAATAAATCCTGCTGGATTCCAGTTAACGCAATTTTCTTCAACTCAGCATCCGAGTTTTCAAATTCTTCAATACCAATGTGTGCCAGTGCCTTTAGGTAATGCCAATTGGAGTCGCGAGCAGGATTGCCGGAATAGTTATCTAATAAATCACGGAAGACGTTGATTGCCGTCTGGTACTCTTCTGCCGAATAGTGAATCCGCCCTTCCAGTTCCAACACCTCTGGCATTAGCGGACTATCTTTGTAGGCGACACAAAATGTATCGATTAGACGAAGCGCTGACGCAGTATCTTTGGCTCTGACGTCTATTTCCAGCGATTGTCGAATCGCATCGTCGGCAAGCTGATTTTGCGGATAGCGATCCCAAATCTTTTTGAGCCATTGCTTAGAAAGATCGGACTGGTCGATTCGATCTGCCGCAATCGCACCGTCAAACCAAATGGCAACCTGCACCCGCTCTTGACACTCACTCTCGAAAACCTCTTTCAGTAAAACCAAGGCCTCAGAGTATTCGCTCAATTCGTTATGACTTCGTGCGAGCCAATAGGTTGCCTCTACTCGGAAAGAATCAGAGGGAGACAATCGCATTGCCGTACGAAAGCTTTCCTTAGCAGTATCAAACTCTCGCCTTCCCAAATAAATGATTCCCAATTGCAAATTGCAATCCGCTAATAAACCATCACAATTTTGCGTGATCAGAAATTGATAGAATTTGACCGCATCTTCCTCATGACCTAAAACTTGCAGTGCCTTCGCTAAACCAAGTCGGCAATTATTCGACATAGTGCTGGTTGGATAAATTCTCAACGCCGTTTCAAACGCTCGTTTCGCCAACTGTGGCTCTTCATTAATAAGGCGAATCTCACCGAGGTAGGCAAGAGCGTATTCGTTCAGGTCGTGCTGGGCATGATTGAGAATGAAATCCTCTAGCGAACGAATGGCCACGTCATAATTAGATAAACGATACGCAGACTCACCCAACCGGAAGGCAGCCCGTGAACGATAAGTGTGTCGTGGATGCTCTTGAATGAAATTCTGATACGCGCGAAAAGCGCTTTGATAATCCTCCTGCTTCATCAAAATTTCAGCAATAAAAAATTTGGCGGTCACCGACTCCTCAGTCGCTGGATACTGGCGAATCAACTGGCCGAAGGCCTCAATCGCTTCGTTCCAATTTTCCTGGGTATAGTGATTTGCAGCGATCGCGTAATCCACCTGAGCGGTTTGCGTCAGCCCGCAACTCGGCGAAGCAAAAAATATTGCGGCGCCGAAAATCAGTTTTAAATAGATTCGCCAATACGAATGCTGCTCAAATTTATCGTTCATAGTACATTAGTCCGCACGAACGCACTGGTTCGGCTATGGGTTGCGGAAACCAAATACTGAACTCACCCGTGTCTTTTGACGCTGGGGAATACAATCTCTGGCATCTAGTGGATTGGAAACCAATTCCGACCGCGGAACGCGCGGTCGTCCATCCTCATCATCGACGCGGCTAAGAGCGGGACTCGACCGGATATTGATCGCTAGCATTCGCCGAACGCGACAAGACTGGTGAAGTCTTCCGATTTGAGAAGCGGGGTAAGTTTAAAATCGGACGAAAACACGCGATTTTAATGATGCTCTTCCAAAGACCCCGTTACGAGTAGCACCAAAGCGAAGCGTTTCAATACCCGAAAACGCCCCCTGGGATAGGGAAACCCTATGAGTCGTAGGTGATTTCAAGCACTTTAAACTTTAGCGTACCTTTGGGTACTTCGATGTCTGCAAACTCACCCACTTTTTTCCCCAACAACCCGCGGCCGATCGGGCTGGTAATTAAATACTTACCTGCATCGTAATCTTCATCTCCATCTCCGACGAGCGTAATTTCCTCTTCATCGTCGAGATCGACATCTAAGACTTTGACGGTTGCTCCAAACGCGACCTGATCTTTTGGAATCTGGTTTGGATCGACAATTTGAGCGCGCGACAGCCGAGACTTCAATTCGGAAATCTTGCGGTGAAGATGAGACTGATTTTCACGCTGGGCGTGGTATTCAGCATTCTCTTTAAGATCCCCTTCGGCACGAGCCTCCGCAATTTTCTCAGCAATTGCGGGCATCTGTACGTTTTCCATCTCGTCAATTTCAGCCTTACGCTTATTGTAGGCTTCTTGTGTCATGGGGACGCGTTCCACTTTGATCTCTCCTGCTCACGGCATCAAACTTGATACTGTCAAATTTAAAAAGATTACGACCTGTCTATCTAGCAGACAGGTCGCAATACGACCTGATTATGTAACATTCCGACAAATTTAGCAACTAGCAACGCCTGCCGTGAATCTCAAAACCAAAGGTTTTCGACTATTTGGGGGACGCAAGCATTTACTCGCCTGCTGGAATTCTCTTTCAATTCCCAGCTAAGTGTTCAGACATTTGAGGAACCCGGTACTACAATTCAAATTGAAACGTCTCATTTAACAGACGCATAATTCGCTGCCCGATCGTCCTGGAACCGACACGTACCTTGGCGCGGCCCGTACTACCGGGAAGTATTGAGCGTTCCGGATTGGCCAGCGGAACACTAACTTGATATTTCGTACTCACTGGAATTAAACGCCCCTCGCTATCAGACTCCGCAACGATACTGCCACCATGTTTTCCAGATAGCGAGCGAGGTAACTCAACGAGTTCGCTAGGTGAAATCCGCTCGGTAACCGAATGAAAAATGGTTCCGGGAATCTGATTCAAACATAACTCGACTTTTTGGTGATGGTGAATAAATTCAATCGCGGATTGATCCACCACGAGCACAGCCTCCATTTTTTCCCATTCAGGCACAATCTGACCAACAAAGGTTCCCGATTCAAGATAGGCGCCAAGATTTTTTCGATCCAACGGAGTCCCCTTCCAGCTGGCAAGTGCCTCCCGATCATCATCCTGCTTTCGAACCCTCTGAGGAGCGATCAAATAACCAGAAACCGGAGCCCTTACAGACAACCTCTCACGATCCATCAGCTTCCGCTCATAACTCGCATTGGAAGCCTGCACCGCGACCTCAGCGGACTGCCGACCTTGAGAAAATGCGGCATCCAATGCTTCGGATTGCCGGATATTTTCCAAGCGAACATAGGAAGTGGCAAGCTGCGTTTTCATTCCAGCTAACTGAACGTCGAGCTGGTTACTGGTTAGTTCAATTATTCTCTCGCCTTCTTGGACATAAACATTAGGTTCGATATCTACCTCGGCCAGCACCCCCTCAACATCGACATAGACATTCCTCACGTTCTGAGGTTGGACGTAGAATTTGCAATGCACGTAATGAGGCAAAGGAAATGCAAGTACGCCCAGCAAGAGAACTCCCAAGCCAATCGCCGAGGCAACTACGTTTGCTCGTTTGACCACGCCTAACCTCCCAGGAATTGCAAAGAAACGGACAAGCTTTACTAACGGCATACCAACTAACCCATAGATTGCCGAAAGAGCAATCAACTGCCCAATCACCTTAAATCCATAGGGCTCAAGCAACCGATAGACAAACCAAAAAATCGAAAAGGTAATCAACCATCGATACGAGGCTGCCGCGACACTGTATATGGCAAAAAACCATTGCTTACGTGTAGGCAAAAATGGATCCGACCGCGTTTCCATCCCTAAAAAAACAGAGCCGCAGGCACGCTGCAAAATAGCCGTCGCCTTAGAGCGAAGATTAGGGATTTCAGTTAAATCAGAAAGAACATAATAACCATCGTATCGAAGCAAGGGATTCGCATTGAACAGCACGGTACTTACCGAACAAATGAAAACAACATTTAACGCAAGCTGATTGACCAACCCCGGATGGCTAAACCACCAAACGAAAACCGCCAGCGATGCCAAAATCAACTCAACATAAATTCCCGCAGCCGCGATCATCGCTCGCTTCCATTTATTATTTAGCAGCCAGGAATCGCTTACATTGACATAGAGACATGGAGTTAACACCAGCAGCATCAAACCCATTTCGTGGCACTCGCCGCCGTAACGCTTACAAGCTAATCCATGCCCAAATTCGTGGAGAATTTTTGTAACAGCCAAAACCAGGGCTAACCAGATCCAATTACTCGAAGCGAAAAAACTTGTAAACGAGGGTAATTTGTTTTGAAACGTTTCGAACTGGGTAAATACCAAGACCAAGGCAGCCAACCACAAAAGCAAGGTCGCAACAAATGCCGGCAGTGAAAAAAACCAACCGAAGTAACCATTTAGCCACCCTAACAAGCGGTCAGGATCAAATCCTCGATAACGAATCGCCAGCACATTGGTCAAAGACTGAAATTTTTCCTGCTTCCGATTTTCTCGGCCACGCTTGGAAAGCTCATGCCCCTGAAAGGGCGCATCCGAAATCAAAAGAGAATTTCGATGGAGCATACTTATAAATTGATAGATCTCTTGAGTCGTAATCTTTTGTGGGGCGAAACGTACATCGAACTCAGCTTTCACCGTTTCCAAACTAGCCCGTCCATCAAGCAATCCAAAGAGCATATACTCTTCTTCTTCGAAACGATAATACTTCATCGTTAACGGATCTTTGATTACAACACAGTCACGTCCCTGAAATTGCTGCCGCTGAACGGTGACATCGGTGCGCGCGTGCATTGGCAACGGTCGACCAGCGATCGTTGTGGCGGCATGGTCACTTCTCCCAGGCGTCGGCAACATAAAAACAGGGCTCCAGATTCTTTTAAATCAGCACTACTCTTTTTTTACGTGTGTGTGCTGTGTTTCGAAACCACTGCCCTTCAACCAACTTTGCCATGCGTGAGCCTGAGGTTCATCAGCAAGCTCGATGACCAGCCAGTCCGGACATGAAAACGTGGCGTCCAAATGATTTCCGTGGATTTTCGAGGTCACCTCGCAGCCAATCATTCGGAGCGTATTCAAAATCTGTTTGGCCTTAACTTCGTCATGCAAATGTACCGTTCGAGACGCTGCCATACGAAAACGAACGGTCGGCTGCTTTGTATCCACCGAAGGATTCAACAAAACGGTCTCCATTCCCCGATCCTTACACCAACCGGACCATTGATTCAGCAATTGAGAATTTGATAATTTCATCGATCGCCAATCAACACAACGATAACTCACATCAATATGGTTGCCGTGTTCTTGGGTTTTGACCTCACAACCAATCTTCTTAAGGGTAGCAATCGACTGTTCTGCTTCTTCCGACGAACTCGAATGAAGTGTTTTCCACGCCTCCACTCGATAACCCATTTTCATGGTACTTGATTTAATCGATTTCGCCGGCACAAGTGATTTCGTTGAAATTGAATTAGGTTGACCTCCAACCGAATCCTGCGCACACGAAGTTATCTCAAAGGAAAATCCCCAGATTGCAACCCACACCAATAGCAAGACCTTCATCACGACACCCCTCGGAAACCAACGAACTAAAAAACACCGCCGTCCAGAAAGACTTGATTAAGGAATCCAAGAGAAACCGACAAGACGATCACGAATGCTAGCACTTCAGGCAAGTACATTCCCCAGCATCACTTAATTTCAACAACAGGAAAGACATTGTAAAAAAAAGCCAGATTGCTTAACCTCCGACGTCACAAAATTATTTTTCTGCAATGCCATGAACCAAACTCCATTGCCAATCGTTTCCGTCATCGTTCCTGTCTACAACGAAATCGATAACGTCGATTTGATGTATCACGAACTACTCGAAGCATTGCAATCCCAGGCACGCCCATTTGAAATTGTTCTCGTCGACGACGGCAGCATCGACGGCACGACGGCTAAGCTCGAACAAGTAGCTGAGAAAGACGAGCGGGTTAAATTGGTGGTCTTTCGCCGAAATTACGGTCAAACCGCTGCTATGCACGCGGGAATCCAAAACGCTACAGGGGATTACTTAGTTACCATCGATGGCGATCTCCAAAATGACCCCAACGATATCCCCATGATGTTGGACAAACTGGACGAAGGCTTCGACCTCGTGCATGGATGGCGCAAAGACCGCAAAGACAAACTCCTGAGCCGAAAAATTCCATCGCGGATTGCGAATCGACTTATCTCCAAGGTGACTGAATTCCCAATTCACGATCTTGGCTGTACGCTTAAAGCGATGCGCTCTGAGATCGCTCAACAAATTGAATTGTATGGCGAAATGCACCGTTTCATTCCAATCCTCGCACACCAGCTTGGAGCGAAAAGCGTAGAGGTCGTCACTAATCATCGGGCACGTCAATTTGGCGAAACCAAATACGGAATCGGCAGAACTTTCCGTGTCGTTCTCGATTTAATTACCGTCAAATATATGTTGAAGTACTTTTCAAGCCCCATGAAGCTCTTTGGCAAGCTAGGCCTTTGGATTGGCGGAGCCGGCATGCTGTCTTGTACCACCGCTGTATTGATGAAGGTATTTTCCGGAGTTGATATGACTGGCAACCCGTTTCTACTCATGGGTATTCTGTCAGCAATTCTGAGCGTACAGTTTTTCAGCCTCGGGCTGATCGGTGAAGTCTGTGCAAGAATCTATTACACCCACGAGAAACGGACAAATTATCAGATTCGTAATCTCGTCAATTTTCAGCCTGCCGATATTATTTCACTTCCACGGAAAGCTGCGTGATTTACGATGCTGGAATAAGATGTTGGAATTCGAGTACCGGAATGACCAATGCCCCCAGCCTCCGCCCTACACGCTGCTCTCGACCGACTCACCCAAAAAGGCAAATTCCTTTGTCCTTTGAGTAATACCTCCCCCTTTCCCTCGGCGATTCCGCTTTTCCGTTTGCTCGGATGGGCATTTCTAGGATTCCTTCTCAGCGCCTCCGCGAGTTTCGCAAACGAGTCGAAGCCGCCCAAGAACGGGCTCTTCATCATCACCGACGATTTGAACTGCAATATTGGGGCCTATGGCCATCCGCTGTTGCAGACGCCGCATCTCGATCAACTGTCGCAGGAGGGACTGATTTTCCAAAATGCCTACACCATCTATCCGTCGTGTGGGCAATCGCGAGCGAGTTTTATGACGGGACTTTATCCGAAGCAGAACGGAGTCACCCAATTGCGGCGCCTCTTTCGTGACCACGTGCCGGATGCGGTGACGATGTCTCAGCATTTCCAACGGCAAGGATACACCGCGGTGCGCGTCGGCAAAATCTACCATTACAACGTCCCACTCGGAATTGGGTCCGATGGTCATGACGATCCCGCATCTAGCGATCGCCGGCAGTCGTTTCGAAAATCTCTTGGCCCGCTCAGGGCAGTCTGCCACCCAATCCCCTGAAGCCCGGCTAGTTGTCGGCCAATCTGCCTCCCAGCGGAGGTTTAAAACCACTAAATGTTAAAATCGGGCAGGGGAGACAACCACTCCGACATGAACATCAGTCGACAGCGTCGATACTACTACCCAGCATGCCGCAGTAGGTAACCTTTTGGTTTTTACAAAAAGCACCAGACTGAGTCGTTTGCACTACTGCAATGATTAAAAAAACCTTAAAACGGACATCCTGAAAAACGCGTCAATTTTAGAACGAAACCATTATGAGTGCTGAACCGAATCTCGATCGTTTTCACCACGCGGATTACTACGATTACGATTTGCCTAAAGAGCTTATTGCTCAAAACCCTTTAGACAATCGGGAAGACGCGAGGTTGCTAACCATTAACCGAGCTCAAGGGGAAATTGACCATCAGCACATCCGCGATCTCGACCAGCTAATAAACCCCGGCGATTGCCTTGTGCTAAATAACACGAAGGTCGTTCCCGCCAAACTCGTTGGCTTTCGAACGCTGACACGGGGTCGTTGGCAAGGCTTGTTTTTAGAAGCGGACTCCAGCGGAAATTGGCGAGTCCTTTGTAAGACCCGAGGCAAGGCAAAGCCCGGTGAGACAATTACCCTGCAAGACCGCCACGGCACTGAACGACTTCAACTGGAGCTTGTTTCGCGTCTTGAAGATGGCTCCTGGGTCGTTCGGCCAAACACGGACGCTTCGACCGAGGACACCCTTGAATTAATTGGGCGCGTGCCTCTGCCAAACTATATTCGATCAGGGAACATGGTCGATACAGATTTAAAGAACTACCAGACGGTCTTCGCGAAGGAGGCAGGTGCGGTTGCTGCCCCTACGGCGGGACTGCATTTGACGAAGTCACTCTTGTCAAAACTCATCGACGGTGGAGTGAAAATCGCGCAGGTTACACTTCATGTTGGCATTGGCACTTTTCGTCCCGTCTCGGTAGACAATCTCGCTGATCATCGAATGCATTTCGAACGTGGTTCGATTGATGAAAAATCAGTGGCCCAGATTCAGCAAACTAAAGCAAATGGCGGCAGAGTAATCGCGGTTGGTACCACCAGTGTCCGCGTCCTTGAAACGGCGGCAAGTGATGGCTCACTAAAACCTTGGACGGGCGAAACGGAACTATTTATTCGACCACCGTATCAATTTAAATCAGTTGATGGCTTACTTACAAATTTCCATTTACCTCGAAGCACATTACTCGTGATGATCCGAACCTTCGGTGGTGACGAATTAATGCAACAGGCTTACCAAGCTGCGATCGAGGAAAAATATCGCTTCTTCAGCTACGGCGACGCGATGCTAATCACTTAGCTCAGACCTATCGTAAAACGACCGAAGCGATCTGTCCGGTCGAAGAAAAACTCGATTTTAGAATGACGTCCGACTTTAATTGCGTTGTCTTCGCCTGAACATTGATTTTAAAATCAGGATCGAGGTTTTCACAATTGATAGTCGCTGGGCAAATCCCAAACTGCTTGGATAGTACCCCGCCAATCAGCTCAATCGTCGACGTGCCGGGGCCGACATTGCCAAAATTACTTTTGTGAGCAACAACTGGCGTGTCCGAGCCAAAAACGCGACTTATCGCCCCCGCCTCGTCTCGATCCCCTTGAACACTTCCAGAGGCATTCGCATTGACTAAATCAACCGATTGAGGTGAGAGATCGGAGTGTCGCAGGGCTGACAGATAGTTATCTCCAATGGCTGTTTCAAATTCATCGCTGTGAGCATTTCGATAAGAGCGAGACCAACCGCCGAGAGTTGCCAACGGAGTCGCCCCCCTAGCCTTCGCATGCTCAGCGGACTCCAGCACCAACGCACCGGCCCCCTCTCCAACCACCATACCATCGCGGGAACCATCAAAGGGACGCGATGCCTTCTCTGGTTCGGAAACTTGTTTTGTCAGTTGCCCAGCACCACGGCACAGCATCGCAGTCAACGCCATTTGGGAACCTGTCCCACCGGTCAAAACAACATCCACCGCGTTACGGCGGATCAGATCAGCAGCCTCAATCAATGCAAGTAATCCTGACACTTCACCTTGGCAAATAGAATTACTAGGCCCGCGGGCATTGAGAGCAATCGATATATGAGACGCCGCCATGTTCGGAAGATATTTCAACATCCAGAGCGGTTGAATTTCGCGAACAGCGAATTCCCCCCAGCGATCATGTTGATAATCTTTGTCCACGGTACATTTTCGAAAAACATCCGCGACTTCCGCAGGGTCTGCGAAAAAGGTCTCGGTTCCAAAAACTGTTCCAACTCTTTCGGGAGCAAGTGAATCTCGATCGATCCCCGCATGGTCAATCGCCATCGCTGCCGCGGCACAACCGAATTGAATCGGTGCGCACATGATCTTTATTGCTTTTCTCGGTTTCACGAATTGCTTGGCGTCAAACCCCCGCACCGGAGCGGCAATTCGAAACGGCGTATCAGAATCCGCAAACGGCTCTCGCACTGAAACACCGCTCGCGCCCGAGATTAATGAGTTCCAAAAAGACTCGATTCCGATCCCAATCGACGAAACAACGCCGACGCCTGTAATTACAACTTCTCGATTTGAATTCATTCAGGGACAACTTGGACAGCGATACAAATCGACAATTAAAAACGGCAGCATCTGAAACCAGACTACCCGCCCAGCGAATCCGCAAATCTACATAAATTCGATCCTCAGCGTTTCATCAAATAAGAAAGATCTGCAGAAATTGGAAAATACTACGGCTCAAAGTCATATATTCGATAAGTCTTGTCTCTTTTTACCCCACCACGCTCAAGTGTTCCTCGGGAAAGCTTGTTTGACTCCAACACCCAAGAAAACTCTGCCTCTTGAATGCCCCATTTTAATACATCCGGAACCAAACGATTCATCAACACTAACCCAAGTCCCCAGCGTTGGTATTCAGGGATGACATTCGTACTAATCAGCCGTATTTTTTTAATCTTCTTTCGCCCAAATAAGATTCTTAAAAACCCGAATGGAAACAATCGGCCATCAATCTTCTTGATAATTGGATTGTAATCAAGCAACCCAAAAACGACGCCAACCGGCTTTCCCTCCACCTCAGCGATCGTTGTCATTTCTGAAACAATTAACTGCTTGAGTCCCCCCGCGGTCGCTTTTAATTCACCCGGCGACATGGGAGTAAACCCCCACTGCCCCGGAAGAGCGGCATTATAGATATCTAAAAAATTATCGACGTCCTCTTTAAATCGATTTTTATCAATCGGACGGACGTCCACGTTAAATCGTTTTCTCGCCTCTTCGGCAATAAACATCAATTTTGGATCAAGCTCGCTGAGCATATCAACATGCCCCAAAAACGCGTACAAATCCTGCGACTTGATGAAGCCGTAACTCTCAACCAATCCACCGTAATAAGGCTTGTTGTAAGTCATCATAAAGGTTGGAGGCGTATGAAACCCCTCGATTAACATCCCCCATTCGTAATTCTGCGACGGGTTCGCTGGTCCTCTCATCAGAAAAATATCGCGTTCGGCAAACCACGCTTTGGCTGTGTCAAACAACGCATTGGCCACTTCTTGGTCATCAATTGACTCAAAAAAACCAAACATTCCACGCTGCTCTTTATGGTACTCATTATGAGCACGGTCGATGATTGCCGCGATTCTACCGACTATTTCGCCGTCCTTTTTTGCCAGAAACGTCTGAATCTCAGCATTGTCGTAAAATGCATGAGGCTTGTAATTGAGAAGTTCCCGAGTATTGTCAATCAATGGAGGAATCCAGTTTGGATCACCCTTGTACAACTTCCATGGAAACCGGATAAATGCTTTTTCCTGAGAGCGACTGCTAACGGGCTCAATTGAGATGGAATTGTGTTTCATTACAGCATTTTCAAAACAGGTGTACCGGATAGTTTCGCTATAATGTATTCCTTTGTCGATCGCTTCAACAGACAGGATCGAGTTTAAAAATAAGGCAAATTAGCAATCCAACAAATTTTTATAACGAATTTCCCTCACCCTTGGCTTTTATCCCGTTTTTCGATTTAAGACATGCGAATTTTACTCACTGGCGCTACTGGTTTTCTTGGCAACAATATTGCGCGAGCCCTTGTCGAGCAAGGACATTCTATCGTTGTGACGCTCCGTCACTCATCAAACCGCAGAACACTCGACGGCATTCCTCACGAACCTGTTAATCTTGATTTTGAATCCCCAGAGGATTTATCGATCGCGTTTGAAAATATTGATGCTGTTATCCATTCCGCTGCTCTGATTCAGATCGGCTGGAGCAAACTAGCGTTGAGCCGGAAAATCAATGTTGAGGCGACTACCCGGATTGCGGAAGCAGCCCGCCGTCGAAATATCCGCATGGTACACATCAGCACAATCGATGCTCTCGGGATGACTACTGAATCAGAACTGGGCACCGAGACACACCTCAATCCGCCAAAACCCGGAAACTCGTATGTCATCAGTAAGCGAGAAGCCGAGACCGCTGTTATTTTAGAAGTCGCCAATGGTCTCGACGCTGTCATCGTGAACCCTGGATTCATGGTAGGCCCAAACGACTGGCGCCCATCATCCGGCGAAATCATGCTCACGCTAAAAAACCAATTTATGCCTTTTGCCCCAGCGGGAGGATGTTGTGTCGCCGATGTACGTGACGTCGCCGACGGTGTCATCTCAGCACTAAAACATGGAAATACAGGAGAGCGTTACATCCTTGGCGGGATTAACATGAGCTATGTCGATCTTTTCCAGCAAATGGCAACCGCAATGCAATGCCGGTCTCCCAAACTAAAACTTCCCAATTGGTTAGCATCTGTCGTTGGAAAATCTGGCGACCTGGTTGGAAAAATTCGAGGCAAAGAACCTTCCATCAACTCTGCCTCGACTGAAATGGGCCAACTCTTTCACTACTGCGACAGCGAGAAAGCGAAACGAGAACTTGGTTACCAAATTGGCAGCGTACAAGACGGACTACAAGACGCATGGGATTGGTTTCAAGTCAAAGGCTATGTTTAAAACATTCGATTCAAATTTTAGCTCAGAACAATGATTCACTGAGTTCCACTGAATCCTATTTACGAATTTAAACCGGCCATCGTCCCCGTTCCTGAGGCAAATTGACTCTCCTCAATTCCCATTTGCTGCATCAGACTGACAAACAGATTCGGCAGCGGATAGTTGCGACGTTGATCGAATGCCAAATGCTGGCCATGCTTAAATCCACCACCGGCTAACATCACTGGCATATTTTTGTTGCTATGATTCGAAGCATTTCCTAAATTGCTCGTCAGCAACACCGATGTCTGGTCAAGCAATGACCCATCGGCATCGCCGGTCCGCTGAAGCCCTCTCAGAAAAGTTCCCCAGGAGGCGACAATAGCTGATTCAACCATCGCCAATTGCTCGAGCTTGTCTTCATCCAGTCCATGGTGGCTCAACCCGTGATACCCCTGTTGTACCCCCGGGATTGGCACGACTCCCGAAGAACCACCTAAATGGTAAACGATGAATCGGGTTGAATCTGTCTCCAAGGCAAGGCGGACGACATCACTCATCAGGTTTTGTTGTCCAATAAAGTCCCTCGTATTTTGAATATCAATCGGCCGGTTAACCTTTGCCTCTGGCTTTAGTTTCTCAGCCCAAGCTTCGGACGAAGCCATTCGCTTTTCTAAATTTCGGACACTTGAAAAAAACTGATCCAGGCGATCGCGATCAGACCGCCCAAGTTCCATTTGCAATCGCTTCGCATCCTCCTCAACCAGATCCATAATGCTCCGCCCTTCGCGAACCAAAATCGCTTGCCTTTTTCTTTCGGCTTGTGTGCCGTTAGCAAACAGCTGATCAAAAACTGTCGCCGGTGACGAAACCGCAGGTATCATTGCTCCATTTTCAGTGTAAGAAGGACTGTCGTTACCGGAACTACTCAGCACGAGGGATGGAAATCGAGTTTCTCCACCAAGGAACTTGGCGAGATATTGATCAATCGAAATTGAATTTTTCGCCCGCCCCGAACTTCCCATCGGATTCGCCGTCAAAATACTTGCTTCTGCCCGATGCCCACCGCCAACCCCTGGGTGGGATGTTCCTGAAATAACAGTGAACTGGTCTCGTAGATCGTCGATCGCTTTCAAATACCGACTCGCAGAATAATTCCCCCCCGCCTCAATCGGATTCAAATTAGCCGCATGGAGCCCAAGCCCAAGAGTCATGGCTACAAATCGTTTTGGAGGCAACGCATCCTGATCTGAAGCGTACGCCGGTGTCATTGCACCTAGAAATGGCAGCGTCATCGCAACACCAGCACCTCGCAAAACGGATCGGCGATCAAGATGCTGACGAAAATTAAAATGGACTCTTTTGTTACGCATTTTTTACCCGCACGATTAATGAGCCGCTCTATGCTTTAAGACGACGGAAACCGAAGAGCCGGGAGGCACACTTGACCTCCCGGCTTCAGTCTTAGGTTTACGAAAAAGCGACAAAGACCATTAATTACTTATCGCCTTCAAACTGCGGTTCTTTACCTTCATAAGCACGATAAAAATCATAAATTGACTTCTTTAGTGCCTCCGCTGTCGCAGGATTGCTATCCTGCTTGCACTTCATTGCTGCGACGAGAACCTTGTGAGCTGTAGCAAGCTGACCTACGTATTCTTTGCTATCTGCTTTAATGCGCTGAGTCAAAAAGTACTGGGAAATAATGTGCTGAGTGTTGGTGGCGTGACTTTCTTTGGTCGTGACCCATCGCATTGCCTGATTGATTCCCTTGCCCGTTGGCGGATCGCCATTCAAACCCTCCGCAAACTCGTTGATACTAGTAATTGCTTTGGCAATCGTCTTAGTGTCTTCCAGCATCTGCTCAAACCGCATCTGATCGGCATAAATACCGCACGGAACCTCGCAGTGCGGAGCCGGTGTTTTGGTGATTTTGGGCGTCGAAACAACCGGCTCGCTCGCAACCACAAACCCAGCCACTAAAACGGCAGACGCAACGGCGAACATTGCAAATGTACTTTTCATCGTTTTCCTATCTAAATTCAAATTAGCTTATTCGATTGAACCCAAACTCAATCATTAATTGAGCGGACAGTGTACCATTTTTATGGGATAACAAACCAACGGCAAGATTCGTTTTTACAGCAACTTAAAATAATCAAACTCCTTTGATCGTTTCCCACACATCCGTCGAATTTCGTTAAATTACGTACAATTCGTTTCAAACTGACGATCCCCCCTCCAAAGTCATGACCCATGATTCACAAAACAAACAGCACTTTGCTCGTACTCTTAATAACAATTTCTGTAATTTTGATTTCCAATTCAGCCTCCAGTGCTCAGGAAAAGAAAAAAAAGCGTCCCACAACCCCGAGCATTCAATGGATCAGTCAACCGAAACCATCGCAAGCCAGCCTCCCTCCCAACACTCAACACCTCGATTTTCAGAGCAAACTTGTTAATCAAAATATTGGCTACTGCATCTACCTTCCACCGAGTTACTCGACAAGTCAAAAACGCTACCCGGTGATCTACACACTTCACGGCAACGGCGGGAACGAATTTACTTGCCTCGATTCGATTGCGTTATTGCACCAGGGAATCGAGTCTGGAAAATGGCCAGAGATGATTATGGTACTTCCCAACGGAGGAAGAAGTACTTTTTATAAAAATTCTGCTGACGGAAAATTCCCAATCGAATCCATTTTCATGGATGAGTTGATTCCCTTCATTGATTCGAACTATCGCACCATCGCCAGTCGTGAAGGACGTTGCATTGAGGGATTTTCGATGGGTGGGAGGGGAGCGACTCGCCTTGCGATGAAGCACCCTCATCTTTTCTGCAGCCTGTTCTGCCAAGCTGGTAACGTACCGCGACTACTAGACACCTTCGACGCGGCAACTCAAGAAGAACGCGAGACAATGCTGCTCGGTGACCAACGTAAAACCTGGGAGGCCGATGACGTTTATGCTGTCACGCAAAAAAACAAAGACAAAATCAAAAAGAACGTCAGAATTAAGATCGCTTGCGGTACCGCCGATGCGGGACACCTTCTGACCATACGCGATTTCCACCAGCACTTAACGCAATTGGGGATTGACCACACTTACCTCGAGATCGAGCAACTGGGACACAAACGAACCCAGATGATGTCAACCTTCGCATCGAGTTGGTTCGATTACCACGTCGAGTCCTTGAAACTTGCTCGCCCAACCCGCCAACGCTAGCTATCAATTCCATCTACGATTTTTGCGTCGTCAGGAACAAACCGCACTCAGCGTCCCTGCGGAATCCCCATGCCCTTTACCTGGCTCTGTTAAGGTGTGCCGATTGTTCCTAGGTGTGCCGATTGTTCCTGTTACCTAAGATCTTCAAAGCCTGCCGGAGGAATGGCATCTGACAGCGCGAACGATCAAATCAAACGTAACGGTTTATTCGACCGATACACAGAGTACGCCGCCGATGGTGCAACCGGCAACCTACTCAAGCTCACGAATCCCAAGGGCTATCCTGTGAAACCAATTTCTACTCTTCAATACTTGCGACTTGCCAATTTCTCGACCCCCGGATGCGATCGACAAATTTACAAGTTGATCAAACAAAATTCATTTCGCTCAATCATTGAATTTGGCTTGGAAGACGGAAACCGCTGTATCTCGATGCTTAAAGTTGCTCAGAAATATGCGGGTTCAATGAGCATCCGTTATACGGGGGTCGATTCTTTCGACGCCCGAAGCGAGACTCAAAGCAATCTCCCCTTGATTCAAATACACCGCAAATTGCAAGAAGTCGAAGCCAAGACCCAATTGGTTCCAGGCGATATAGGCTCGTCTATTCCTCGCATTGCGAATTCGCATGTTCGAACGGATCTGATTGTGATCTCCGCGGGATTCGATCCAGCTGCTTTGGAAAACAGTTGGTTTTATTTCCCTCGAATGCTTCACTCAAGCTCCCTCGTTTTAGTTCAAAAAAACGCAAACGGCTCATTCGAAATGCTGAATCGCCACCAAATTGAGAAAATCACGGAATCGTATGCGAGCACTCGTCGAAAAGCTGCCTAACAACTTAAACAACTAGACTTATGAAAATCTGATACGAAGAACCAAATTAAGGCCACCAAAGATCAAGACCCTGACGGGTAAAACCCCGCAGAATCCAAGTATTTAGTGGCAAATGCAACGATCTTACTATCGCTGAAAACGAGATAGAAATTGAGATGTTAAACGGGGCACCTTCGCGAGCCCACACAATTTTGGTAAATTTTTTGTTCTGATTCACGAATCCCACACAACAGCAAGGCCGGTTTTGGTACCGCCGGATCAAGGTAAACAGTGAAATATGCAGCCGTCGGGCCAATCGCCGTTCACTTACCCGAACGAATTGAATCCAATGCAGATCTAGTCGCCGATAATCCCAAGTGGGACATGGATCTCATTGCGTCCAAAACCGGCATCTACAATCGACACGTCGCTGGTCCTGAAGAATGCTCTTCCGATCTTGGCGTCAAGGCAGCAGAAAAGTTATTCGAAGAGTATTCGATTGATCGTTCATCAATCGACTTTCTTTTTTTCTGCACCCAAACCCCGGACTACCCGCTGCCCACGACCGCCTGTTTGATACAAGACCGTCTGGGACTACCAACAAATTGTGGCGCACTTGATTTCAATCTTGGCTGCAGTGGTTATGTCTATGGCCTTTCGCTGTGCGATGGCCTAATCCGCTCTGGTGCGGCAAAACGAATTTTGTTCATTACTGCGGAGACCTACACAAAATTGATTGATAAGCAGGACCGAACTCTGCGAACTATTTTTGGTGATGGCGCTGCGGCCACTTTGATTGAATCTAACGATGAGCCTTCGCTTTGGGCGTTCAAATTTGGCACCGACGGTCGAGGCGCAAACACGCTACTGGCAACCGAAAATGGATTTCGCAATTCTGAGGATGCAATCAGTCCTCGCCACCGGCGACGCTGGAAGAGCGATCTCTATATGGACGGCCCCGCTCTCATCAATTTCACCGTGGGGCAAATTCCTGGAATGCTTCAGGAAGTGCTCCAAGATGCTGAGATGACGAGCCAAGACGTAGGCTATTACTTGTTCCATCAAGCAACCTACAAAATGCTAAGTCAGCTACAGCAGGTGATGGAAGTCGAAGAATCCAAAGTCCCAATTTTACTGAGAGATCTCGGAAACACAGTTTCATCTACGTTGCCGATTCTAATTAACCAGATGCGCAGCCGCGGAGACATGACTCCGGAAATGAAAAATATGCTGGTTGGATTCGGCGTCGGCTGGTCATGGGCCGGTTGCGTATGGCAGGACGTTGCCAGACCTTAAATCAAATGCAACCGCGGGAAATGTTAGTTTCCCAGTGCGACGCCCTTGATCACTCCATCAGCAACAAGCGTTTCACCTACGAAACCTTGGAATTCGGCAGTAAAGAGCACGTTCCTTCGGACTTTACCTTTTCTCAGCATAACCGTAAGGCGATCACCTGGGACGACCGGTACCCGAAACCGAATGCTCTCCAACCCACCCAGTCCGACATAGCCATCGTCAACCATTTTGTTGGTGAGCGCAAAATAGGAGGATAATTGAGCCGCACATTCGCAAATCAAGACACCTGGCATCAACGGCTTTCCAGGGAAATGGCCGCGAACCCAGAACGAATCCTCGCTCAAATCAATGTACCCGACAGCAATATCTGGCGAACAATAAAGAATGCCGTCTAGCAACAGCATTTCAAAACGGTGCGGATTGATCTGACGGATACCGTCAGCATCAACGAGCACCTTATCATGATCGAACTCTGAAAAATCTAGAAATGATTCTTTTGCCACTTGAATCTAACCTGAATTCGAAAATTCCATAAACTTTAAAATACGTTGGGCCGCCCGACGGACGCTAATTTGTCATCGGTCGATTGGTACCCGAAAACTTTCCTTATTTTACCAAACACAGTGATTTTTAAGATCGAATTGGTAGATCAGTAGTAATTTTCGGGTTCTTCGGTACCGCCACGAAAGGACACTTCAATGCCCAAACAGCCTCGGTTCCCTAATCATAATTTCCGATCCTGGACAAATAAATCTCAAACCACATGATTCAAAGAGATTTTCAAGACTAATTTGCCAAAATTGCTCCCAACCAAAATGCCTCGTTAGATCTCAAAACAACCACGCTCATTTGGCGGCGGAAAATCTAATTTAAAAAAAAGGCCAGCAGAATCGCTTCTACCAGCCTCGATGTATACTTCTCTCGCAAGCAAACAATCAAAACCCTCGTTTTTCCGAGCGAATTGAATGCACCGCCAAGCGGCATCAAAATCAGACTTGAACAACCGTCGCAGAGTTAATGGTTACCTCTGCGTCCGGACGATCTGATCCGTTGGTTGTCACACCACCGATCGCCTCGACAACGCTCATCGTATCAGCGGTCGCTTGACCAAATACCGTGTATTGTCCATCAAGAAAATCCTGAGTCCCAAGACAGATAAAAAATTGGGATCCCGCTGAGTTCGGGGCGCTCGAACGAGCCATGGAAAGCGTTCCAGCCAAGTGAGGTGTCTTATTAAACTCAGCGTCAACATTGTAGCCAGGGCCACCCGTTCCCGATCCTTCAGGACAACCGCCCTGAATCATGAAACCTGGAATCACGCGGTGAAAAATCAAACCGTCGTAAAAACCAATTTTTGCCAACCCCATAATGTTCTTGCAATGCTCGGGAGCCGCTTCAGGATTCATGTCTAAAACAATCAATCCATGAGACGTGTCCAGGTGAACTTGATAGTTGTTGTTTTCAAAATCGACATCTGCGATCGCGGCTTCAACTTCTGCTTTTCGACTCATTAGCGACTCTCTCCGAGCATGGATTATTGTGGTAACTCTATCTCGGATTGTCTCACAGCTTTGACTTGGTGGCAATTGGGACAATTATCCAAGACGCTTGGATTAGCCTTCTGCTTTTGCCAAAAAAAAACGCCGCAAAATGCGGCGTTTCTCAATCTTGTTGCCCCTATGCTCTCAAGACTGAACTCTGCTAATCTCAAGGAGAAAAGCTCAATTGGTTACAAAAAGCCATCCCATCAGGTCAAATTGACGACTTCTCTTTTCTTTCTTATCAACGCTCTCGCGTCCCTATCTTTACGGAACCTCGAGGTAATTGGTTCGCAATACCTTTAAATTCTCAGATCAGTCCCTTATTTGTTCACAATCCGAGCTTGATAAGGGTTCTTGATCCAAGTCAGCTTATCATTCGATTTTGACTTATTTTTGCTCTCCGCCTTCGCGGGTGCAGCATTCTGTTTGAAAAAAGGATTTGTAATGCTAAGGGGTTCCGGCTTCATCCCCATCTCAACTGGCATAATGCCGGCCGGTGCTGCATACGGACTAACGCCATAGGGTCGCTTAACAACATGACTGTAGTACACAGGCGGGAAACGTGCGAAGAACGGTGCCTGATCCCTGCGAAATTCCCTGCTGATGGAATTGTCGGGATAACGACCGTACCCAAAATAGCCATACCGATAGATATCGTTGACACATGACGCGTTGTTAATTCCGATACCAAATTGATATCCCTGTCCCATTGTCTGGGCATTCGCGTTGGATTCTGAGAACATAAAGATAGCGGTCAAAACTATCCCCAACGTAAGTAATCGTTTCATTGGTAATCCTTTCCTCGATACCTTCATGATTTGGTATATTTCTTAGACGAGGCAATCTAAACGCAAATTTTTGCATCCCAATCGCCAGATGACTCCACACTAAATGCAGTTCCGTCTGTTACAACCCTTAAAGTCAAATGTGTTGGCAATATTTTTCAAACAATAAACCGACATGAATCCTAACCAATTGACAAAATCGTTAAAACAGGAAGCGACTCGAGTCGGATTCGATATCTCAGGTGCTTGTCCGGCCGTCACTCCCGCAGGATTCCATCAATTCGTTGACTGGTTGGAACAAGGGTTCGCCGGCGAGATGACCTATCTCGAAGATCGAAAAGAGGCTTACAAACACCCTTCCTATGTTTTGCCGGATGCGACAAGCCTACTAATGCTTGGCCTTAATTACCAAACGTCCGCACCCAATCAATCGCCTGCAGGAACGGGAAGAATTGCAAGATATGCCTGGGGCAACGCTGATTACCACGATCTCAT
The DNA here is from genome assembly GCA_938083195.1 of uncultured Pirellulaceae bacterium. GTDB lineage: Bacteria > Planctomycetota > Planctomycetia > Pirellulales > Pirellulaceae > Mariniblastus. Next base: position 57,026 of record CALKCK010000001.1, read on the forward strand.
CCATAAGAAACTGAAACAACTGAAGAAGTTCGTAAACAACCTCGACCCCTCCATTGGCGTGCGGGGCGTTGTCGACACCGCTCCATTGTTGGAACGCGAATTTGCCGAACTAGCAGGGATTGGTTGGCGGGCCAAAAATACGTTGCTGATTAACAAGACTGCCGGTAGCTGGTTCTTCCTTGCCGCCCTTTTGCTGGATGTACCACTCCAGTACGACCAACCCATAACCACCAACCATTGCGGCACCTGTACAGCATGCATTGATGCGTGTCCTACCGATGCTTTTGTGGCACCTCACGTCCTCGATGCAACGCAATGTATAAGCTATTTGACCATCGAGCACCGGACCGCTGTTCCCCGCCCGCTGCGTTCAAAAATGCAAGATTGGATTTTAGGCTGTGATATTTGCCAAGAAGTTTGCCCTTGGAATCGAAAAGCACCGCTAAGTCATGAGAGCGAACTCAAACCCATCGATGGTCACAATCCAATCGAACTGCGAAAACTCTTTGAAATCACCGATGAACAATTCCGCGAGCGATTCAGAAAGACACCACTTTGGCGACCTAAACGCAGAGGGATTTTACGCAACTCAGCCATCGCACTGGGCAATAAACCTCACCGCAACAACCTCGACGCGCTCCAGTTAGGCATCTCAGATAGCGAACCACTGGTGCGCGGTGCGGCAGCGTGGGCGTTGGGCGAACATGACTTCGATGAAGCGAAAGAAATTCTCAGCGCAGCACATTCCCAGGAATCACTGGATGAAGTTCGAAACGAAATCGCCGACTCAATCTTGCGAATCCATGCAAGCTAACGGCCTCTCAATCGGAGACGTCTCGGCAACGATGAACTCAACGATGAACTCAACGATTGAACGTACAGTTTAAACCCCAGCCCAATAAACCTGCTGAGCCTTGCCAATCTCTATCTCTGGCAAATCTCTGGCAAATCTCAGATCTGCTTTTGCTCACTAATCAGATTGTAATTGTGTTGATCGTGATGAGCTTTTCGGATTTCTTCAATGTCTTCGATTCGCTCAAAAAATGCGTCCAGCACAATCGGGTCGAATCGGCTTCCTCGCTCTGAGAGCATAATTTCCAGGCACCGCTGAATCGGGAACTTTGGCTTGTATGGGCGTTCGCTACAAAGCGCATCATAAACATCAGCGACACAACAAATCCTGCCCTCAATAGGAATATCGTCGCCTTTAAGTCCCTCTGGATATCCAGTCCCATCCCATTTTTCATGATGGGTTCGGGCGATCGTCGCTGCCAATTCAAGCATTGGTGAATCAACGCCGTCCATGATAAATCCACCCATCGAGGTATGCCGGCGCACGCGTTCGATCTCTGCGTTGGCAAGTGGTTCCATGATCTCCATGCCGAGGCCGCAATGTGTCTTCATTACTTCGAATTCTTCGTTGTCCAGACGGCCTGGATTCAATAGGACGGAATCCGGTATGCCAATCTTACCCACGTCGTGCAACTGAGCAGCCAAGTCGATTTCACGACAGTATTCAGCCCCAAACCCCAACTGCTGAGCAATAACGGCACTGTACTTGCCGACCCGAATAACATGTTCCCCGGTTTCATTATCGCGATACTCCGCAGCGCGGGCGAGACAATGAATAATCTGCTCTCGAGATTTCTCAATCTGACGTGTTCGCTCGCGAACCTGCCGCTCTAATTCCACCGCATAATTGGTTAGGTGATCATGGTGACGTTTAACCATCAACGCATTTTGCACTCGCAAAATAAGATCACTCGGATCCACAGGCTTGCTAAGAAAATCTGTCGCCCCCAATTGCAACGCATCACGCTTAATTTGATTCTCTGAATTAGCACTCAAAATAATAAACGGAACGTGCTGTATGTATTGCGTCTTTTGCCTGACTTTTAAGAGATCCAATCCAGTAATGAATGGCATCATAATGTCAAGTAAAACGACATCCGGCTGCTCTCGGTCGATCGCCTCCAAAGCTTCCCGCGGATCTGTCAGTGTTACGAAGTTTTCGTATCCATCAGAAGAAAGAAATCGCCGTACTACCCGAATCACCAATTCCTCGTCATCGACGATCATGATTTTCGACTTCCGCAAAGCGGCTTCGTTCGGTTTCAAGCTCTTGGGGTCAAGAGAGGTCCGCAGGGGTAGCGAAGACTCTGAACCCGACAGAACGGGCTGTGATTCTGAGGTAACCAAAGGCATTGAGATAGCCGTGGCGTCGGCCGAGCATCCGGGGAATTGGTCCATATCAATACGTTTCAAAAAGCGAGGATTCTATATTTTTGTTAACAGATCAGATCGATTATTCGATAAACAGATTTCGAGGGATAAAAGCTGATTAACTCTTACCTGCAGTGGAAAAATTGCAATTTGTATTCGTAAATATATTAAAACCAGCCAACATTACGTTTCAAGAAATCAAGTAATATTAGTCGCAACGAGTTGAGATTTTTTATTAAAGTGTCAACTAACCATTACCAATTGCGACGATTCAGCCACCCAACGACCAAAATCCATTCATCCACCCAACGACCAAAATCCGTTACGAAGCTAACGAGCGAAGCTAACGAACTAAACCATCTCTTTCGAAGAGTCAGCCAATGCCTCGAGAGGACTAATCATGGGCCCAGACTTTCGGTTTCGACACTCGTGTATCACTTCATTGGCAAGCTTTAACACACGCTCAATATCTTCGTCTTCCGATTCAATGGCCACGCTCAGTCGATTAGTAACATCACAAACTCTATCGCTATTAAGCGTTTCGTTTTTAAGTAAATCAACAGTACGTTTGATACCATCCACATCTGCCAATTCGATTGCCTCAAAGAGCTCTACGATGTGGGTCTCCATCGAATCCGTGATCGGGGGAATCACTTCAAGCGGTTCTTGTGGATTGATCGAATGCCCTTCCTGAAGATAGGTTAGCAACCCTTTTACAACGTCAACGTCAAATTGAGCCGGGGTATTTTTTACGATTTCTTGAAGGGCTTCAAAATCAGACATTGGTGCGCGATAGACGCGTTCATCGGTCATCGAATCAAATGCATCACACACGTTGATAATTCGTCCCGCTAACGGGATCGTCTCATTTCTGTCGCAATCGAATTCACCTCGGTTGTGAAAACAATAGTGATGCGACTCGATTACACCCGCAATTTTATCGGAACCAAATGCGCTTCGGACTATTTCGACACCAATTTGATCGTGTTTTTCCATAACCTTCCATTCATTCGCCGTTAACGGCCCCGGCTTGTTAAGAATGGAATCTGGCACACCAATTTTACCAATATCGTGTAGCAATGCTGCAATCTCCAAACGGTAGAGGTCCCGTTTACCGAGCATGCGTTCACCAACCCCCACACACAAGTCGGCGACACGAATCGAATGTTGAGCGGTGGTAGAGCAGCGAAACGAAAGAGCTGACAACAATCCCGTCACCGCCGAATATGGAATTTCCTTTGTGAATTCTTCCCGAGTTAATCCAGCTTGCGAGTCTTCCTTTGCAAAATCTTCCGGTCGTTGATCAAAGCGTACAATTTGATTTCGCCCACTCTTCTTAGCGTCATACAAACTCTCATCGGCTTGATCAAGCATGTGCTGAGGATCCATCGCACCAAATCCTCGAGAAGAAACACCAATACTCGCCGTGAACTGCACCCCTTCGACCATCGTCCCCTGCAAGCAAGAACGAATCTGCTCTGCAATTTCAAGGCACTTTTCAAATTTAACGCCCGTCAACAAAACAACGAATTCTTCACCGCCATACCGACAAACCAAACCATGCGATGAGACAACTTCACGCAATAACTCTCCCATTGTTCTCAGGACTTCATCGCCAATGGAATGGCCGTGGTTGTCGTTAATAAGTTTAAAATGGTCGACATCGATCATCATTACCGAGATATCATCCGTTTCATTGTCATTCCAATCCTTCTCAAACCGACTAAAAAATGCCCTTCGGTTAAGGCACTTTGTTAAAGGATCGAACGAGGCAAGGAAGTTCAGTTTTTCATTTTGTCGCTCCACCTCGTCCCGTGAACTCCTCAACGAAAGAATCACTCGTGCCAGTTCTGCATTCTTATTCTCAATGGCAGTAACGTCATCGAAACTGACCAAGGCTCCACGAATCGAATTCCCCTTCCCCTTAATTGGAGTCGCATTAACGACAAATTTTCGAATCGGACTTCCTAACATCTTCAACTGGATAATTTCACCACAAACTCGTTCTTTCGTTTTCTGACAAATGACCCACGGAAAATCCGCACCCAACGACTCGTTTTCAGGAGCCCAATTAAGATCATCTAATTTGGTTCCCAGAATCCTGTCATCTTTGACATTGATGATTCTCGCAAAGGCTTCATTGAGGTGGGCAATCTCACCGCCCGGCGCAATCAAGACGAGCCCTTCAGCAAGCGTGTCCAATGCTGACTTAACCCGGTCCGGGACAACATTTGAAGGATTCAGATAGTTAAAGGTCTTCCCAAGCACCGCCCAGGCCATCAATGTGATGCTGCTGAATAGAAAGAGCACAATTCCAAAAGGATAAAGTGGGATTCCGAAAGCCCGCTTCACATCCATTTCGCGAAAAACAACCTCCAGTTCAGCCCATTTCTTAAGATTTAAGAAGACTGGGGCTGAAAACACCTGTTTATCCTGAGAATTTTCACGGGACGCGTAGGTCTCATGAAGCTCGTGGGTCTTGGTCAAATAGACGTCATCCATTCCCCGCTTCAATCCGATGGATACCAGATCCTTCTCGACTGCCACCGCTCGCCGAAACAGCACCGACAAATCACTCATCCGCTTCGTCTCGGCCAACGTCGTCACATCAACGATCAGCAGCTTTACTAAACTGGTGCGTGATTTTATGATTCGGTTTTGTGGATTTGGAATCAATTCCAGCGTAATCGCCAACAGTACAAGCGCTGATACACCTAACCCCAAGGTTAGAGCTAATCGAGCTGACGATTTGATTTTGAACATGGAATTGCCAGTCCGCAAAACGCAAGGAAACTTTGACAGCCCTGGAAGGCTGCTGAAATCTACCTGCCATTTGCCAGTCATGACGGGATCGAAGAAGTTTAATTATCGAATGGATTATCTTTGCGGCCAAAAAGGGCGACTGGCTAAACCACGTCAGCATTACCGATTAGTCAGGCAAAAGGAAACGCAACGAATATTCCGCCAACGCACATCCTTCACTCTCCGCACAAGCACCAACGCGTTCTTTCGATCTTCTAGTTAAAGAAGCTATCCACTTCATCCTGCTTCTTCACGCCGTCTTTGGAGGTATAACTCTCTAGAACTGGAAGTGGATCAATCATCTGCCAAGATGGTAACTGCGCGAGGGCAAGCGCCATCAGGGCACTTCCTCTTAATGTCCAAAACACATAGCCAAGGGTACCAAGCGTCGTCAGTGCTCCAACGGTCATTTTAATATCCTCTAGGCTTGAATCGTAACGATCCGACTCCTTCAATTGGTCAATGAGATATCCGGTATTCATCGAAATACCCATAATGCTATTCAGCTCTAAATTTCGAATCTCAGATTCTTCTATCACCATTTCTGAGTCGGAGTTTATCAGCAGCATTCGCAGGACATTAGCCGCGCGATTCCGATCTGAAATTAAGCCAACGTACTCTTCAATTTGCTCAGGCACGAATTTCACAAACTCATCACGACGTGACGCATCGTCTTCTTCTTGCAATGAACGCCTGTCTTTTCTCGCTGCAATCGCACTGGATGCCCCCAGATATTCGTCGTTAATATCATCCGATTCATCTACCTTGTTTTCGATATTCGCGACTTGATTGAGAGTCGACGTTCCCGCACCTGCTTCCACCGAAATACTTACCGTCGTAGCGACACCATCTGCGGCGCCATCACTGGGAAGGTAAGAAAAAGTATCGACTCCAAAAAAACCAGCATTAGGTATATAAACAAAGGATCCATTGGGATTCAACAAGACCGTCCCATTGGCGGGAGGTTCCACCAAAAGTGCAACAATCGAATCGCCCTCGACATCACTATCATTGGCAAGCACGCTCTGAAATGCACTTAACACCCGACCAGTGGTCGTGGAATACTCATCCACATCTCCCACCGGTGCATCATTTACAGGAGCAACTTGAATTTCAACGTTTGCAATGGAACTTAATAAACTTCCATCATCCAATTGATAAGTGAAACTGTCTTCCAGTGTTTCCGAACCGTCATGCGTGTAGACAAAACTTCCATCCGCGTTCAACGCAACCGTGCCGTTAACCGGAGCATTCACTAAACGGGCGACAATCTCCGCACTGTCAGGGTCTGAATCATTCCCAAGAAGCTTTCCACCGTTGGCTGTAAAACTTGCCCCCTCGTCAACGGCAAAGACATCGTCTTGCGCTACCGGTGCATCGTTAACTGGTATAACCGAGATGACAAAAACACCCCCAGTCGCAAGCCCTGTCCCATCATCAACCAGGAACTCAAAACTATCTGAAAGTGACTCTGAGCCATCGTGCACATAACTGACTCGGTTTTCATTGAGATCCTGTTGGGTGAACTCATTCGCTGTGACACCAGCAACTTGCAAGGTTCCTTTTACTGGAGAGTTCACCACGGAATAGACAAGACGGTCGTCCGCCTGCTCTTCATCGACGGTCCGTAGAAACGACGAATCAATTATGCCAACGCCGCCCTCAGATACAATCAAAACAGAATTCTCAACTAGAATCTGCTCATCGTTTACGTCATTGAGTTCAATCAAGACTTCAGCGGTATCTGCGAGACCCTCACCATCAACTACCTCAACCAATAAATTTACCATTGGAGTAGTTTCATAATTGAGCAATGCCTGATCCAAAACGATCACTTCGCCTGTCAACGGATCGACATCTAGTATGCCAACTCCATTACCACCGGTGACGTGATAGCTCAGCACGTCATCGGCATCGACATCGACCGCAGATAGTAAACCTACGAATGTTCCATTAATGGAGTTTTCGTCAATTGAAAAACTTTGATTACTCAATTCTGGTGCCTCATTGATGTCGGTCAACGAAACAAAAATCACCTGATCCACAAACAATCCCTGAGCATCGGTACTACGAACAACACATTCGTACTGGGCCTTATTCTCAAAATCCAGCAAGACACCTTGAATCAGAAGTTCGTCGCTATTGCCACCGCCAATCGAGAAATACCCAGCATCCCCTCCTCCAACAACGGAATAGACAAATTGGTCACCAAGATCCTGATCAATACTAGTTAAGACTCCTAAACTAATTCCCGCCGCAGTGTCAGTATTTTCCTCAATGGAGACTGCATTGGGAATAATTTCCGTTGGAGCGTCGTTTAAGTTTTGCACCGAAATCGAAAACGATTTATCAAAGAATTCTCCCGCTTGATCCGCAACCCTCAAAACAACTTCATAACTTGACTGCCGTTCGTAGTCCAGTATCCCGTCTTCCAATATCAACTGGTCTCCCAACACGCCACCAATTCGAAACAGGCTCTGGTCCAATCCACCAATGACGGCGTAAAGTGGAGCATCATTTAAATCGGGATCATTATTGGATAACTGGCCAACGATGTAAGGACCACCAATTACGCTCGGGTCAGTGTCAGTATTCTCATCCACCTCGGAATTACTCAGGACTAATTCAGAAGGGGCGTCATTGAGAGGCACAATCTGAACCTCTTGATAAGCTATCTCGGAAGACAGTTCACCATCATTAATCTGATAACTAATCAACCGGTTCGTCGGCGTGGGCGACTCACTTGTATTTTGATAGGTCACACTTCGTAGCGCCAACTCGTAATTTTCTATCGTGTCAGTACCAGATAGTTGCAACGTTCCAGTGAGAGAATCCCAAGTTCCAAATATTGATGACACCCCATCATTGATATAATCAAGCCTATCCTCAACGGCTTGATAACTCGAAGAAATGGCGACCGTCGCCGATTCAATCTGAGTATCATCAACATCAGAAAGTACAATCGAATCCAATACAGTCACTAGCCCATCGTTTTCCCGGTAAACCAACGGATCCCCGCTACCAGTGGCTATGCCGGGAGCATCATTCACCGGAACAACTCCAAGTTGCATGCACTTTACTTCCTCCTCAAGGTTGGCCTCATCAATTGCCCAGGAGAAAACATTGGCTGTGAGAATATCATTTGGGGTTGCGACAGTTCCACCGCCGGTCAGATCCGAATAAAAAATCCCAGTATCACCAGTGAACAGAATTTTCCCATCACCGTGTGATCGCAAAACGATCGTCGGATTGCCTGAGTTCTGGTCCACAGCCAGGACTTGATCGCCTTCCATTAAACTGCCGGCATCAAAAGACGCAGTAACGGCGTAAGTAGAAAAGGTATCAATATCTTGGCCAACTGAGCCAAAGGCACCATTCATGATCGGACTGTTTTCATCACTGATAACCCAAGTATTTCCTGCATCTAATGTCGTCAGCCCATAATATTCATTTAGGTCATCTGTAGATACTTTCTCACCCGTCGAAATCAGAACACCTCCACTAAGCACCCATTGATCAATGGCATTGAGTTCTGCCGTCGTTAATCGACCATCGTCAATCATTCCTCCAAAATATATCTCACCTTGTGATAGATACTCTGCATCGATCGTTGTACTCGGACCACCAATCACAATGGTGGACGAAACAACTCCCCCCGGACCGAAGTTTGTTGCCTCAGTCAGAATTGCCTCTGCGTTTGAAAAGAAACTGCTTCCAAGACTCCGGAAACCGGGTTCACCGGCAAGTACATTAACTGACAGAACGCCGTTGTTTACAAAAAACTCAAATGAGCCATATAGACTATTGTTGCCATCGGGTTCAGGAATGAATTGTAACCATCCAGCATCGATCTGAGTCTTTGAAACAACGTCTCCGCTCGCAAGCGGGGTGCCGTCAAGCAGCAGGGTACCGACCGCAGGCAACGAAGTGATTGTTATTGATTCGATCGTATCCCCTACGAAACCAGTGAAGTCAAAATCGATCGAGGAGAATACATACGGCGTATCTTCAAGCGTTGAAACATAACCCTCATTTTGATCTGTTACAAAAACATTAATGGCTCCATAGCCTGTATCGACGCCACCATTAGCAACACCGTCGCTGTCAGTTAATTCGAACTCAACAACTCGAATACCAAATTCGGAACTCGTTGTTGCAAACGAAGCATTGTGTAGCAACATGGCTACGTTGTCAGTTGTCGCCCCTGCATTCAATTGCACAAATATTGAAGATGAACTAACGCCTGTTAGCTCACCAATCTCGACTCCTTGCACATTAACCAATGAACCTGACGCTAAACCATTGGACAGAGTTACATCGGAGTCTTCTAAAATCCCAATACCGTCTTCGGCAGTAAAATCAATTCCTTTGATCAGCAAGCTACCGCCATTAAAGTCAGTCGTTAGATCTGGATCATAAATCGACACAGCGACACTGGCATCGAGGATGCGCGATTCACCATCGTTAAGTGAGACCAGTGAATCGCCAGAAAAATAGTGCATCGCTGGTGCATCATTGGTCGCAATCACGGCGACGCTTCGCGCCTGTGAATTAAATTCTGCCTCACCATCAGAGACAGAAAATTGAATCGCCCGAGTCCCAACCTCCGGGCTTTCACTGGTATTCCGAAACTCAACCGCCCTCAACGCCGTCTGGTAATTATCAACGGTATCAATGCCGCTCAAAGTCAAGATGCCCGCAACACTATCCCAAGAGCCAGAAATATTGCCAACTCCAGAGAACACTAGATCGTCAGCATTCGGTGTGTAGTTACTACCAATCCATACGGTAGCAGAATGAAGCTGCTCATTATCAACGTCAGCAAGTACGATCGTTGAACTAACGGATAATCCCAGGCTCCCCTCAACAAACACCAAGGGGGTAGTTTCGATTCCAGAAATAAGTGGCCCATCATTAATTGGCAAAATCGATTGGGAAACCGTTTCACTTCCGACGCTAAATGGACTTAAACCGCCAGTTTCAGCTACACTTACCCCAAGCGTTCCACTAAGTTTGCCATCGGTTTGATCCCACGCATGAAAGACAAAGTCTCCAGACTGGCCGAAATAATCGGCCGAGGGCACGAATCGAACCAAAGCATTCGCATCCAGAACCAACGCACTTTCAACAGTCACATTTTCGAGGTTGACCCAGCCATTTCCAACATCGAACTGCCATTCACCATTCGTCCGATCTGCAGCAACAATTGCGATTCCCTCGACCGCACCCACATCCACATCAGTAATCCTGTCGCCACCCGCTGAAGCTACTATTTCTCCGACGGTCACGCCTACCGGATCGAGGCCATCCTCGAGCATATCAGGCAAGAACATATCACCAGTATTGTCCAAGACTGGAGCATTGTTATTGGGCGTAAAATCAATCTCAAGAGTCGGAGCAAAACCGCTCTCGGAACTGTAAAAGCTCACCGTACCGTTTCCCGGCAACGAACTACCAAGCAGAACCCCATAATTTGATTTGGCCTCAGTAATCCAATCATCTAACAATTGAGTAACGTCCCAACTGTAAAACAAGCCTGGATCTGAATACGCAATCGCCCCAGCATCATAATCAGCACCGGGTGAATCCCAATTAACTCCATCCTCTCGTTCATTCCAGCTTGCCCCCAAAGCAGCAGCCACTTCACCCCAAGGGTTAGAAACCGAAAACAACTCAACTCCAAAGTTATCTTGAGACTCAAAACTCTTTAAAAGCAACGAAGCCGAGTTAATGGTTACATCATTCGGAATTCCTCCCAAATCAAATTCAATCAATGAACGAATGTTTCCATCGCCTCCCCCTGCCTTGGACACTTGAAGGTTCCCCAACGAACCAAACTGTGCATCAGGAGATCCTTGAACGATATAAGTGTCCTTACCACTGGTAAGCTGGAGATTTTCCAGCGTGTGATTCCACTCCCCTAAAAGCTGTTCCGTAAAAACTAACTGGCTGGCAATTTGCCCGGTTGAATATTCAAGAGCCCAATTGCCCCCTAGTTCACCATGCCCAGTGAGATCGTCACTAGCTCCAACGTCTCGATTTGTGATTTCCCCAAGCCTGTCAACAAAATCTTTACCCTCAAAGCCTCCAGCTAAATCACATCCATAGAGCAGAACATCTCCTCCGAACGCCAATCCGGTGGTCCAGCCAGACAACTGGCTTTCGTACTCATCTAAATTGCTTGCGTTAACCGCACTGTTTCCTAATAGGAGCTCACCATCGCTACCGTGTGAAATAATGTGGATCGCGTCGTAGTGCTCCTGTCCAGCAAGAAACGCAGTGATCTGCTCAATTCCATCGGAATCTGATTCTAAAACCGCAATATCAAATACGATGTTGTCAGACTTTTGCGATCGGATATCGTCAACTAAGGAATCAACGTCACCAACTTGGCTATCAATAACAACTAACTGCCGAGCGCTTGCAGGGGAAGCATCGACATCGTCTTGATGGCTCGAAAAATCTTCGTATGGCTCGATGACAGAAGAAACGACGTCAGATTCAAATGCAGCAATGGGAGCCGAATCAAGAGTTACGGTACCAAAGTCCTCGTCCGCGATTACCGATTCCATTATCTCCTGGGCACAAGCAACCAGCGGCGATGCATCGTATAAAACCCGGTCCTCGAGCACGATCAACTCGAGATTCGAAACAACAGAATCTTGCTCTCCCGCAGACCGTATTGGCATTGATGGCATGGCGTCAACCGTTTTAAGAAAATCGTTGTGAGTCTTGGTTGTCATCCCATGACAGCTACCAAACCCAATTTGCTCAAACTAGACCGGAGTAAAACTGTAGGAATCCGGCAAACAAGGATACATCTTTCGTTTTGGCAAGAGATCACAATTGGAGAAACAATTCCAAAAACACGTTACAAGCGTAGGAATAGCCCGATTAGCAGGAAACCAACAGCAGCTTACCGTTGCCACTGCCAAAAGGGCTGAGTGTCATAGCTTTACAAAATCTGACTTTCGGTTGGAAAGGTATACCGATTATGCGTCTTAAGACGCCGATAGCCTGAATTTCTGGCCGGACTTCGATAAACAGGTTGGTTAATAATGACGGTTATCAACGAAACATAATAGTAACTGTCGTATGCAATACAACGTTGGAGACTGTTGTGACGTTTATTCCGAAATGGATACCCAACTCTAAATTCTGGCTCACCATCGCCCTGGTTTCGGCGATTGCTGTTGTGAATTTGCATCGCCCCTCAGTTTTAGCACAAGAGACAATCCCGCAAGTACGTAACCAACTCAGAGCTGGAAGCAAAACGAAAGCCTTTTTAAATCTAAACGCCAAGCAGATCCAACTTAAGTCTTTACCTCAACTTGCCCCGCCTCAAGAACCAAAGATTAGAAAACCTACCAATCTCCGCACGAATTCAAATTCGACTTCCGTATTGAACAATGGAAAACGCAACACGTTGAATAGGTTCAAGAATGACTTTGCTCAGCAATCCAAGATTTCAAGCACAACCGGCAATCTAGACAACACCAAAACACTGGGAACGCCAACCTCTGCAAGCACCGTTTCTACAAAAATAAAAAACGGCGATCCCCTACCCAACCTCGCTCCAATCTTCAAAAAGCTACCGGATACTTCTTTCACCCCACCCGCGCCGAGACGAAGAAGTTTCATTATTGGAAAAAACCGTCCGGTTACCAAAACTCAAGAACAGGATCCGATTGAGCTGAACGATTTTCTCGGTACAGAGAATTCGCTGGCCCGACAGAGCAACCCAGATTCAATCGCCGAGGGCAACACCTGGTGGAAATCAAAAGTGATTTCGCCCCTCGTAACCGACGCTACCGAACAGCGGGTTGATACAAACAGTCTCGTCTATGCCACCCTTCAAAACTCACCAAGAATTCGGGCGATTAGTCAAAGGCCATTGATTCTCGAACAGCAAATTCTTGAGGCCGAGGCTGACTTCGACCCAATCACGTTCGTAAGAAGCCAATTCGAGGATCGCGAAGACCCCGTCGGAGATAGTTTATCGATCACCAAAGACAAATCCAGCTTCCTAAAGGATCATACCTGGACGGGTGATTTCGGCATCCGAAAGAAATTGAAAACCGGAGCTTCTTATGAATTTAGCGAACGCTTAGGTTTTCAAAACAGCAATTCAGCATTCTTTATGCCACAAGATCAGGGTACTGCGACACTTGCACTGAATGTAAACCAACCGCTCATGAAAGGGCGTGGCAAATACTACAATGAAAGCCAAATCCTAATTGCGCAAGCAACCAGTGGTGCTGCCTGGGATACGTTTACGGCAGAACTTCAAGATGAAATTCAAAAAACCATTTCCGCTTACTGGGAACTTTACTTTGACCGCAGCGTCTATCTCCAGAAAAAAAGGAACGTTGCGCGAGGCGAATACATTTTAGAAATACTTGAAGGTCGCGCGGAACTCGATTCCTTGCCAAGCCAAATTACGCGAGCTCGATCTGCCGTCAAATCACGACAGACCGACCTCGCCAACGCACGACGAGACATCCGGGACTCTCAAACAGAACTAAGACGCCTTACCGCCGATAAAAACTGGCAAGCTGAACAGACCACCGAAATGTTGCCAACGGAAACTCCCAACACCAGTGGAATCGATATCGAACTAGAGCAGGTCGTTTTTAAAGCGTTGGAAAATCGTCCCGAAATCCGAGAAGCAATGGCGCGTGCAAAAGTAAAATGCATTGATCTCAATATCAGCGAAAATGAACTGCTTCCCGAATTATCCCTCTTACTTGGCACCTACGTTAGTGCACTCAAAGGCGACTCGGCGATTGGGCAGGCGATTGAGGATCAGTTTGGGCAAGTGACTCCAGGGTACTCCGTCGGACTCGAGTTCAAGATGCCTTATCGAAACCGAGCAGCAAAGAGCCGGGTGACGCAAAGCAAATTAGAGCTTGCAAAAATCCGCGCGGTCGTTGATGAAAAAGTACTCAACGTCGTTGCTGAATCTCAAATTTCACTACGTCGCGTAACTTCTGCAAAAGAAACTCTCGATGCCGCTTTGCAGGCAATTGTCGCGGCGAGGGCAGACTTAGAGCAAAGCTTTCGGCGATGGGATTCATTCGCACTCATCGAAGGTGATTTCGCTGACGGGCAAACCCCAACAACAGCTCTGGATCAATTGCTAGACTCGCAAGAACGGCTTACCAATGCCGAATTAGTTTACGCCGAGGCGGAATTGGAACTTAAATCGTCAGAGGTTCAACTCCAACGAACCATGGGCACACTGTTAATACATGAAAACATTAACTTCAATCAGACAAATTCAAATGGCACGCCTGAATTGAATATCCAACGGCAGGATGACAGCTCATCACAATCGCAGTCCCCTCCAATCAAAACGGGAATCCAACAACCCAGTCTACGGACTAAGTTCCTTCCGGCAAAACTTGGATTACCTAATCGCGACGCGAAGTGAAACTGTCAGCCAACATTCCCTCCGCTCCTTAAAAGCGTCGAGGGATCGAGCCGTTGAGAGCGCGCCGGTTCAGATTTCCCGCGTCGACCCGTTGACTTGAGTTGCTAAAACTCAACGCCCTACCCGGCAAAATCGGTCGAACCAGAACTCCTCCGTTCCAGTCGTTACCGTTCCAGCGGTTTTGCGGCCTGACCAATGGCGAAGGATTGATTTTCGCATCATCTCGACCTCACTCCCCCTGCGATAAGCTACGTTTCCTCGAAATCTGCACCCTTTGGTCACCATTATTTCGAGTCAAACCAACCATGAAACGCAATCCACCCTCAGCCATTCAATCCCAGCCACAGTTCTATCGAATCTTTGCAATGGCCGTCACGACACTCTTTTTGAGTCTCATGTCAACAGTGGTGGCTCAGACAGACTCAATGGATGCGATTGACGGATTCATTGCTCCCTATCGCAGCATCGAACTGTCAAGTGATGAAGCAGGAGCAATTGCAGAACTGATTGTAGAAGAAGGGGACGTAATTAAAGCAGGCGGAACCGTTGCAAGACTCGACGACCGAGTCCAGGAATTGCAAGTAGAAATTGCCGAAGAGCTGGCGCAAACGACTAGCCAACTCATTGCCGCCAATCAATTACTAGAAAAACGAAAAGAGATCTCACGCCGACTCGATGACCTTAAAAAACGAGGACATGCAAGCCAAAGCGAAATCATCCGGGCCGAAATGGAACTCTCCATCGCCCAAGCGAAGGTGCTTGCCGCAAAAGAAGAGAAGGCCGTTCGAGAAATTGAACTTCGACGGGCAGAAGTCCAATTAGACAGACGAACGATATCTTCCCCCTTTGACGGAATAGTCGCAAAAATCCATCGTCGCGAAGGAGAGTTTCTATCTCCTCTGCACCCAGAGGTCGCAACCATCATTCAGGTCAATAAACTTTTGGCCTCTTTTGCAATCATGAGCGATCAACTTAGCGAATTTGAAATTGATAAAGAGTACACGATTCGTTTAGAGAATGGTTCGTTAGTCAAGGGAACCGTTTACCGGATCGGCGTTGAGACTGATTCCCAATCCGGAACCGTCGATATCAAATTACTTATTCAAAACCCTACGTTGAAATTACGCAGTGGCGAGAGCTGTTCACTCAGCTTTTAACTCTCTTTTGAGCCCAAAGAAAATTACAAACTAGGACCCAAAAGTTCGCTCAATGAATTCTCCAATTCTACATTTTGATTTCGCTACCCCCACCCATACGAGGGCGGGTTCGGAATTCCCACGCACTGGCAGTGACGCCCGCAAACCGGACTACTCATTTTCTGACCAGCGTTTGATGCAGCACTTTGGAGTTGCGATCGCAAGCAGCGACTCAATCGACCAACTATACTCAAACATCAGCCTGATTCTTAAACGTCAAACGGACTGTCTCTGCGTTTGGAATGTCCCCAAAAATGGCCAAGGCGAATTTGAGGATCCGCAGCTTCTATCCGACGCGGACGATGATCCACTTTGGCCAATTGTCGAGGAACAAGTAAAAGAAATGCTTGCTCGCGTTGCCCGGACCCATCACATTTGTTCTTCTCCCATTCAAACCTCGCCCAATACTACACTCGTCGCATCGCCAATTTCGAAGCAAATTAACAAGAAATCAAACAGCGAAATTGACAGTGTCTTGATTGGCTGCTTCGCCGCGAAAACGGACAGTATTTTACGTCTGCAGTGGTTAACTGGAATCGCATCGGATGCGATCAACCGCTGGCACCAAAAACAGAACTTAAACAACGAAGTAAATAAAAGTCGTTATTTAGGGGATTCAATTGGCCTTATTCATTCACTTGATCAAACCCAGTCGGTCTCTGAAGCCATTGTCATCCTCGCTAATCACTTACGGCGTCTTTGTGACGCTGAGCAAGTTTCGATCTGCCTGACGGACGAAAGAAACGTTGTTTCACTTCGAGCAATCTCCGATGTTGAGCAAATTGATTTCAATGCCGATTCCAACAAGACGATTCTACACGCCTGCCAGCAAACGGCTCGACACAATGGCGAAACCTGTTACCCAGACAACGGAAGAACAGGATCCATTGAACAACTTTCACTGCAGAAATACTGTAAAGCCAATGGTTCTGACGCCTGTATCTGTATCCCATTAATAACGGGCAACGGCCGAAAACTTGGGGTTGTTCTACTCGCTTGCTCGCGTGAAAAAGTAGCCAACAAGCACTACCGAACATATTGCAGCAAATTAATCCAAATGACTTCGAGTCACGTTGACGTTGTGATTCGAGCCAACCGAAGTTCAAAAGATATTTTTTCAGCCGGGCTGAATAAGCTAAAAAACAGTAACAAGACACATGGTTTGATTCTTGCCACCTCGATTCTAATCGCGGTACTACTCATCCCGTTTACCTATCGGGTTAATTGCGACTGTGAGCTTCAACCGGTATTTAGAAGATTTATCGCAGCACCCCATGACTCGATTCTAGAAAAAACCCTTGTCAAAAGTGGAGATACGATCGCCGTCGATCAGCAAATCGCTCTTCTCGACGGCAGGAAATTACGCATCGAGCTATCCGGTATTCGCGCTGATTACGACGGCGCGAAAAAAAGACGTGAATCCGCATTAGCACTGGGCAACATCGCTGAATCTCAAATCGCCTTGAGCGAAATGAATCGTTTTCAATCCAAAATCGAAATCCTCGAACAGCAACTGACACAACTTGTGGTTCGATCTCCCATCCATGGACTCGTTTTAACAGGCGACCTCGAAAAAGCTGAAGGTGCCCCCCTGGAAATGGGCCAAACATTGTTCGAAATAGCGCCCTTGAACGAAATGGTCGCTGAAATCAACATTCCAGAATCAGAAATTCAATACGTCACGTCCGGAATGCCAGTCGTCTTTAAACTAAATGCTTTTCCACTAAAAACTTGGTCTGGCAACATAGAACACATTCACCCATGTACAGAAATCGTTGACACCCAAAGCGTATTCGTCGCAAAGGTTCGCCTCCCTAACACCGACAACCAATTCCGCCCAGGGATGCAAGGATCCGCGAAGATCGAAACCAAAAAAGCAACACTTGGCTGGAGCCTTTTTCATCGAGGCTGGGAATCCGTAAGATACTGGATGGTCTGGTAACCATGAACAGTCCCAATACAGATCCAGAAACACCAGAAATCCCAACAGTATCAACTACGAGTGGGAATTCCCCGTTGGCAGCAACTCATAATACGGATTCTTGGTTGGATTCAAAACTAACGCTTCGGTCAGAACTCAAATTTGACTCGCGCTGGGAAGGTGAAAATCCAGTTGTTGTCATCGAAGACCCCGTTCGAAGCAAGTATTTTCAAATCGGAGAACGAGAATACCGTTTCATTGCTTTAATTGACGGCCAACGAACAGCCCGGGAAATAATCGACCTTCTAAACACCTCCGAAGAATCCCAAAACCCAACATTGACTGCCCAACTCGCAATCGAAGTCAGTCAATGGCTGGTACAAACCAATCTAACTTTCGGCAAAGAGTTTGATAATAGTCAACGACTAAACCTCCAGGCAGGTAAGATCAAACGCCAGAAAATCATGGCTTGGATCAATCCCATCAGTTGCAAGTTTCGAATTTTCAATCCGAACCAACTGCTTTCGAAAGTTCAGCCATATTTTCAATGGGTTTTTTCTGTCTGGTTTTTCCTGATTTGGTGCGGGCTCGGAACTTACGCCTCCGTTCAACTTTACCAACACTGGGATCAATTATCTGTCGCATCCACTGGAATCCTCTCAGGATTTAGCTGGATTTGGCTACTAGTCATCTGGGTCGCACTGAAACTCGTGCACGAAACAGCTCATGGAATCGCTTGCCGAAAATATGGCGGAGAAGTTCCCGAAGCAGGCGTCTTGCTTATCCTTTTTACCCCGATGGCCTACGTCAATGTGACGTCAATGTGGCGATTTACGAATCGTTGGCATCGCATGGCTGTCTCTTCGGCAGGAATGTATGTCGAACTGTTTATTTCCTTCGTTGCAGTCATTACTTGGACTAAAACAGACGGTGTCACAGGCGATATTGCATTTAATATTTTCATCATGTCTAGCCTGACGACAATCTTATTCAATGCCAATCCACTTATGAGATTCGACGGCTACTTTTTACTTTCCGATTTGCTCAATATACCCAACCTCTATAGCAAGGGGGCCAAGTGGTTTGGAGACCGAACGCTGAGCCTCTTATTCGGACTTCCTAAAACAGAAAATCTCTGCAAACCAAGTGAACGCAAGTCGGTTGCAATTTACGGTTGCCTCGCATTCTTTTGGAAAATCTCGATCAGCTTGAGCTTGATTATTGGAGCAGGCGTTCTATTGGATGGCGTCGGACTCTTCTTGAGCATTCTCGGTGTAGCTCTTTGGTTCGGCCTTCCAATCTATCGAACTCTAAAACCCCTCGTGTCGCTAAACTCACAGCGACCGATCAACCTATTGAGAACAGCCCTGAGCCTATGCATTTTAGTAGGTCTAGGGACACTTTTGTTCACCACTTTAAAAGCACCCGCCATTAAATCGGCACCGGCAATTATTCAGTTTTCCAAAGAGACTCTCGTACGTTCTGACGCCGATGGATTTATTCAAGCCATTCTTGTTAATGACGGTGACCAGGTTCGGCAAGGCCAAGAGCTACTATCCCTTAAAAACCCACAAATCACTAACGAAGCGAACGAGCTAACTCGCTTGATTGAAGAATCTGAAGTTCAATATCGAATCTATCGCAAGCAAGACCAAAGGTCATTAGCACTCGCCGAGCAAACCAAACAAAAAGAATTAAAAGCGCAGTTGAAAGAAAAAAAAACCGCCGCAAATGGATTGAAAATACGCGCCCCCTTCGACGGTTTTGTTTTCCAACGTGACCTAGCAAGCCAAATAGGCAGTTTCGTGAATCGAGGCGACGAAATCCTGACCATCGCTCCGTTTAACACAAAAGAGGTGGTTGTTTCGATTGACCAAAGAGATCTTGATTCAATTCACAACAACATTGGCAATCCGATAAAAATTATTATGCCAGGCCTTCCCCTTTTTCAGTCTCCACTTTCTCGCGTTAATCCACGGGCGTCGACAATATCGACCCACCCGTCACTTTGCGCCCATGCCAACGGCCCACTTCCAGTTAAGCCAATTGCAAGCGGCAATAACGATGTCGGCGATCAAGAATTTGAATTACTCACCCCGCGGTTCAACGCCTTTATTGAATTGGGGGCAGACCAAAGTTGCCAATTGCACTCAGGACAAAGAGGTCGAGCAATATTTCCAACGGGAGAACAATCTCTCGGAAGCTACTTTTACATCGCCGCCTC
The DNA here is from genome assembly GCA_938083195.1 of uncultured Pirellulaceae bacterium. GTDB lineage: Bacteria > Planctomycetota > Planctomycetia > Pirellulales > Pirellulaceae > Mariniblastus. The sequence continues at coordinate 76,825 of CALKCK010000001.1, forward strand.
GGAGTGGCTGGAATGCAAAATCAAATTCGCGACTCAGAACGCCGCATTCTAATCCAGAGACCTAACCTGAAATTGCCTCTCAGCGTGTTCCATTAACCACGAAAATCGCTCGACGGCATCAGAAACGTCGCCCACTCTCGAGTTAATTAACCACTACCTCACGCCCGAGACTAACGATTTGATTCGCCAATTCAGAAGGTTCAAAATCAGAATCAATGTCAATGATGCGACACTCGGACATGCCTCGAAACCATGTTTCCTGATGACGCGCGAATTTACGAGTCCTAACCCGTACCCGCTCAATCGTCTCTTCCATGGTCATCTTACCCTCTGAATACTCGATCACCTCACGGTAACCAACGGCCTGAGACGCGGTTTTCCCAATGTCAGTCCACCGTTCAAGCAAGCTTTTCACTTCGTCGACCAACCCCTCAGAGAACATCGACTCAACTCGCGTTTCGATCCGCTGATGAAGCACCGGCCGGGCATGTCTCATCGTGAAGACACGACACTGATCCGACTGCCTGCCTTCATCAAACTGCATCTGCCAATGACTGATGGGTTTCCCCGTTTGTTTGTAGACCTCGAGTGCCCGGATGATACGACGATGATCATTTTCGTGAAGTTTATGTGCAGACACAGGATCGATCATCGCCAGACGCTGATGCAGAAACTCCGCACCAGAATTTTCAATTTCCTGCTCAATCTCTTTTCTAAATTCCCAATCCGCCGGAGGTCCTTCGAACAAACCGCGAAGCAATGCTTTCAGATAGAGCGCAGTGCCTCCGACAAAGAGAACCTGCTTGCCGGTTGCCTGGATTTCCCGAATTTTCTCCAATGCGGCAACGCGATACTCAGAGACGCTGAAAGATTCAGGGGGTTCTACAATGTCAATAAGATGATGCGGAATCATGGACTGCTGATTTAAATCTGGCTTAGCCGTTCCGATATCCATCCCTCGATAAATAGCCATCGAATCCAACGAAATGATCTCGGCGTCCAGAATCTGAGCCAGCTCTAAACTGACTTTGGTTTTCCCACTGGCCGTAGCGCCTGTTAAAAACCAGCATTTCAGCGCGAGTTGGATGTCGGAAGGTAGTTGGTTCATAACAAATTAACTTCAATTGCAAAGTTCAGGTCACAGAGAATGCTTGCTCTGTTGCAGTAACCGAAAATCTTAGACGCAATTCAACACCCTGAGAACCCTTTATGCCTTCAGACCCTGAAGTTCTTTTCCAGCTGCCTTCGCAATCGCCACTTTCAGATCCTGAAGCTCAAACGGCTTGGAAACCACTGACGAAATCCCCGCTGACGCGATCGACTCAGCGTCAGATTGCCTTGGATAGTTGAGCAACAACACGAAGGGGACATCCGGGATTTCAGAATTTAGCCACTGAATACGTTTTTCCAATTCTGCCGTCCAGGAATCTGCGATAACACACATGACTGAAACGGTGGCGGACGAGGCGGCATCCCAAATGGATCTTTCTACCCAGCGGGAACGCCATCCGAAACTAGTGATCGCATCATCCAGCATTTCAAATTCGGATCGCGTCCATGCACTAACTCCAATATATCCAGAGCCTAAGGAAAAGTCTTTCTGAATTGTTTGTGCAACGATGTGGTCCGACGATGTTGCCGTCCGTGGAGCATGCCAACTAGTAATCCCGGATTTCCCCAACTGCTCGACGAACTGGGAATATCTCCCCTCCCACTGGTGCCAATAAACTCGAATGACCCCTGGATAGGGTCTGCCAGATCGTGATTCTCCCTCGCACCAACTACCAAGCAAACCAACGACTGGGACGGCTGGAAAGTTCGCTAATAGCTCCTCAACTTCAGACTCTAAAAATTGGTCGCGTCTAGATTGCGCCAAAACAACGAGATCGTAATTCTGATCCACGACCGTTTCGACTTTGTCGAAAGGTACCAAGGTCACCGGAACATCAAATTTGGAAACGATCGTTTGAAAATCGGTATGCCAAAAATCGCCCGTCACCAAAATTTTATGCATTGCCATCCTACTGCTCCTCAATCATTCCGTTATCAAATGGTTATTAATCGAGACGAGTGTCGCCATCGTTAATAACCTGCCACGCATCCGCCGAAGATGCACTCTCTCGCAATTCATCCAGCCATTCCGACTGCTGAATCATTCGACTCAACCTCGCCAACACTCTTAAATGAACAGCTTCACTCGTGGAACCAATCAAAAAAAACACATCTGTCAAACATCCCCTTGGGCCCCCAAAGGGGATTCCCGAACTCGTGATGCCTAACGCCAGAAATGGTTCACCCATAATTGAAGGTAGCGGACGCCTTGGATGTAACAGCGCCACTCCGTTTCCTAACGCCGTTGGATGTAATTCCTCACGACTGGTCAATGCTTCTGCCATTTTCACCGGGTCCCATAGTCTACCTGTTTCCGCGGTCAAATCGCAAATGTTTTTGATCACGGAGCTCTTGGTCCTAGCCATCAAAGGAACATAAGTCGATTCCGGAAGCAACAATTCAGATATTCGGGGTTCCCCCGAAGCATCGCTACCCGGGTTTCGATAAAGAACCTTCTCAACCTCCGTTAATCCCTGCTCATCGGAAGCCCCAATCTTTTGCTCAAACCATTGATGAATCTCAGCCCTCGAAAACCGCCACTTTCCCCCCACTCGCCGACCAGGTAGGCGGTCTCGGCTCGCCATCTTTCGGACTTGATCGGGCGTCAAATGCAAATAGGCCGCCAGTGACATAACGTCAAAATCTTCGTCCATGAATTTTCTTCCGCCAAATCACAAAAGGAATACAAAACCAATCTTTATCCGTCTCTAATCGATAGACGGGAATCTAAACAACATCGTTTGCTAAGCCTACAAGAGATTCTCCCTGGTGAGAACCGCATGCAGCTAGCACGCTTAATTCGAAGAAAAAAACTTTCACGCTGACGAAGCAAAATTTTTGATCAACAAACGTCATATTCATTCAATTTTGAGCCATGTCAATTGCGAATTGCAAGAATCTTTGACAGACGCTTTCACCTGAAACCAACCCTGTAGAGCAACGATCAACCTTGACGAAAGTTTTCGTTTAATGAAAATCGAATTCGTTGGCAGGATGCTGACATGTACTCGTCCGCTCGACCAGGTGTGATGCTTGGTTCAACGCGAGTTACCGCGAAAGAAATCGCTTTTTGAATTTTGGCATTCGCCAGGCAAGGAGGCCTTGTGAGTACCCAGTTGTACAATACCAATACGGATCGTGGCATCAGGCTTCGGGATATTCTTCCGGACGCCAAATTAGTTGGGGCTGATGATGTCTTTTTCCAGTCTTGCTGTGGTCTTTGGAAAGACTGTCAGACCGATGACCTTTTCGTAGCCATCATGGACTCCGAACAAGATGGACATGATTTCACACAGGAAGCAATCGCTCGTGGAGCGACTGCCGTTGTTACCGAACGATTGCTGACAACCCACCGTCCCCAGTGCTTGGTTAACGATTCCCGAGAGGCCTACGGAAAGATCTGCCAGGCACTCGCCGGGCACCCAAGCCGGCGTTTAAACTCGATCGGCGTGACAGGGACTGATGGAAAAACTGTCACTTGCCACCTAGTTTCTGGAATTTTAAAGGCTGCTGGCCGAACCACTGGCCTGATCTCATCCATCGAGGTGAGCCAAGGCAAGAATCAAACGTCAGTTCCTACCCTGGATTTAAACCCTCCGTGGCTTGCAGAACAGTTGACCTCGATGGCACTTGCCAATTGCGAAAACGCCGTGATCGAAGTGCCAAGCATTGCCCTCGCTCGACGATGTCTCGCTGGCGTCGAACTCGACATCGCCATTTTAACCAACATCCGGGAAAACCATTTAGATTTCCACGGTTCTGAGGCAAACTACAAAAGAGCAATGCTCCGCCTTTTGGACAAACTCAAACCAACGGGACTGGCAATCATCAATGCAGATGACCCCAAAACCCACTTTTTACTGAATCAAATTGACCGGCCCGTTTTAACGGTTGGCATTAAACAAGAGGCCGACATAACGGCGAAGCCAATTGATTGCTCTGCGGGAGGGCAAACCTTTATGATCACCGCAGGTTCCGATTCGATCCCGATCAGAACCACGATCATTGGCGACCAGCATATCTACAACTGTCTTGCAGCGACCGCCGTTGGACTCGCTCAAGGGATTGAAATTGAAACCATTGCCAAAGGACTCGAATCGGTCGGCCAGATTCCCGGTCGACTCGAAAAAATCGAATGTGGCCAAGATTTTGGAGTCTGGATCGATTCAGCAAGAAGTAGCGGACAACTTGCTAACGCCATTCGTTCAATCCGTCAGAACACCAAAGGCAATATTTGGTGCCTATGCTCAATTGACGAAAATCACTCGCAGCGAGAACGTCAGCGACTCGGAGAAATTGCCGAACGAGCGGCAGACCAAGTCATCATTACCAATACAGCGGGCGGACCACTAGTCGACTACGAACCAGCTCATCAAATTCTCGATGGCTTCGAGGAACCAGGAAAAGCACAACTGATCCCCAATCGATTCAAAGCGATCGAATGGGCGTTAACCCACGCCGAGCCTGATGATGCGGTCATCATCGCTGGTTGCGGCGAACGACCATTCGCGCTGATTGGCCAAGAAAACTGGACCATCACGGATCGAGATGTTTGCCAAGCATGGCTGTACGATAACGCGGTGTTCTCAGAACCCGACCAACCCAACGATGACCAACCAAATATCTTTGACATCGATGACTACCGAACTTAATTCCAACGTAGCCGCTATTCCCGCAGCAAGATTGACCGGTAAAACACAGCATTTCGACGAACACGACCTAAACATTTGCTAGCAGACCACCCTCCCCTCAAAAGAAACACAAATCGGTATTGCGTCGCTCATATTGCTTCAGTAAACGTAATCCATCAAACAACTCATCTGAATTCGAAAGAACTGAATCAGATCCCTTTGACCTAAACAAACAACAAAACACCTTAAGATCAGTCGACGGTGCTTGAATCGCGGGAATCTTGCACCACCCTCCCTCCTGGGGGTAGAGCATATTTTGCTTATTGTAACTATGGTTTCTGGGTCAACCGTTACAGTAAGTGCTCACGGCTGAGCTTGAACTGCGCACTGGGACGGATTCCGTCCCAGTGCCAGGGAACACGAAGCGTTGGTCTCCTTAGAGGCCAACGCTTTTTTTATTGTCGCCAGTCAATAATCGCACTGATCCCCTGATGGAATATTCAACCGGGAGCACAAGCGTTTCCTAATAAGCCAACAACCGCTCCCTTTTCTCAAAAGAGACTCGGAAAAACCACTTAAATTAGCTAACATGGGAACCAGCGGAAATCAAAGAATCGCTAGCCACACTTACTTTATTCGCCCAACAAATAAGTTCTACGATATGCCAACTCCACCAACTAGAAACGCAAGTTCCACCTGCCTAGCTATCCTAAGCTTAGTTTCAATTGCTATGTTTTCCGGGTGTGACCTAGGAACCTACAACAAACGGCTCAACGAATTACCCGGAACCCAAAACGCCCCGCAAGAACCAGCTTCCGAGAGCACCAACGAAGCTAGCGAAACAGAGTAAAGCTAGGTTCGCTGTGCAAAGCGCAGCGATACCCGACCACGCTTAAATCCAAACCAGAATCACGACGGGCTTCGATTTGGAATTAGGTTCACAATCGGCATTCTATCCAAACGATCGCTTCTGGTATCATTCGGCGAGCGACTGACTAGGCTCACACGCATCGACCGTATGTTGAGTACCCAATGCTTTCTTTTTCTAGACTAATGCCACTGGCAATTACACTCGCCCTTCTCGGCGGTGTACTCGCAGTCGCCTCTAAAAACATGGTTGTCGATCTCGACCTGTTTCATGAAATGTCACTCTACCGGCAAATGGAATCCGAAGGCTCCATGCCAACGACCGATGCCTTCGCCTACACACCAACTAACGAAACAGTCGTCCATCACGAATGGGGCACCGGTGCCGTAATTTATCTGGTAACAGTATCCACGGGCTGGGGTGCTTCCGCTCTGGTAGCGTTAAAATACTTCCTCAGTTTTGCAGTCTGCTTTGGTTGCTTTTTCTATGCAAAAAAACAAGGCGCTACGCTCGCAGTGTTTTCCATTCTTGCGCCTTTCGCTTTAAATCTTGGCGGCTGGATGGCATTCAACAATATCCGGGCACAACTGTTTACCTTGTTATTTTTAGTCATCCTATTTTTTTTACTCGACCTTGATCGGCGAGGAAAACGGTGGTGGGTGCTGATTTGGTTTCCACTATTTATTATTTGGTCGAACATGCACGGTGGAGTAGTTTCCGGGATGGGAATACTGGGAGTCTATTGTTTCGCACAATTAGTCGAAGCAGCATTGGAGACTCGCTCGCCGCTTAAAACACTTCACCAAGTCTGGCACCTGATCGTTATCGGGATCGCCACTCTGCTTCTATTGATTGTAAATCCGTATGGTTGGGAATACATTCCCTACCTGTATCGCGCCGTTTCGATGGACCGCCCGCTAATTCTTGAGTGGCGGCCAATATGGGAAATCCGATTACCGCTAATCTATGGAATTTCGGTTTTAATTGCCGCTTATGCGATTTGGCGGGAAGGGCGAACATCCCTCTTTCAGAGCATGGCCATTATCTTGACGGCCTATCTCGCAGCCAAACACTATCGTCACGGTTCACTCTATGCCGTCACCTGGGCCTGCATGGTGCCTCCTATGATTGAGCGTTCAGGTCTGGGTCGCGAAATCAGAAACATGTTCGATAACTACCGGGCACAAATTACGGTCACGGCGTTTTCAATTGCTTTGATAGCGACAGGCTATTCAATCAATGTCCGATTTTGGGAATTAAAAATCCCCAACCAAATATCCAGCACACAAAAACCTGAAGTCATCTATCCCGCCGGCGCTGCTGACTACCTCAGCGGTCAAAATCTAGAAGGTGAACTAAATTTATTTGTTCCCTTTTCCGCAGGAGCGTTCGTACAATGGAAACTCCATCCACAAGTCAAAGTGAGCATCGACAGTCGCTATGAGGTTGCCTATCCCGACCAGGCGATCGTTGAAAATAACGATTTCTACAAAGCAAAAGAAGGCTGGCAAGCCACCCTCAACCGTTACGACACACATGCAGTATTAGTTCCCGTCAACTCACCATTAGGGGAATTACTAACCCAAAATGAATCTCTAATTGCAAAACAAATTGGTTGGGCATCGGTCTACAAAGACAAGGGGTTTGCTCTTTATGTTCCCAAAAAAGACCTAGACAAGTTCCCCTCCATTGATCGAACCGACGAGTCAATCCAAGGCGTTTTTCCCTAAATAGAAAATCACGCCCCAATGGAATCACCATCCACTTCATTTACTTGCTTAAGCCGTGCTTGATTCAACTCAAACTGAGCAGAAATAAACACAAAAACCCCGACGAGAATCAATGGATATTGATTCTCCCATAACACAAAAATCGAGAACGACAGAGCACTCAATTGCCCCAATCTTGCCGCAATCAGCGTCGCTCTTAAGTACGACATCCGCTTCGCAAGCACACTTCTCAGCATCCGCCCCCCATCCATCGGGAAAGCAGGAATCAAGTTGAATAGGAATAGAGCCAGATTGATCCACAGCATGACCACAGGCAACTGACTCATTCCTTCAAAACTGAGCGACGGTAATAGAGAACCTCCGGCGAAGCAAACAATCACTCCCAAAAGCACTGCAATCAACAGATTAACTAATGGTCCCGCAAAACTAATTGCGAATTCTTGATTTGGTTTTTTCGGCATCCACGCCAACCGAGCTAACCCACCAATCGGCGTGATAATGATATCCTTGGTTGGGACACCAAATCGGCGCGCCATCAAAGCGTGCCCCAGCTCATGCAACAACACACAGAAAGAAAGATTCAGCAAAAGAAAAAATAAGACACCGTTCACGAGCCAGGCTTGATCAAAGTCTCGAGTGCTGTACACGATGTAGAGCGGCGCAAGAAAGTACGTCCAATGCAGGTACACATCAATTCCCGCAAGCCGCATTAGTTTCAAGCGTCTTCCCACAGCAAAATCCAAATCGAGTCACATGCAATTAAAACCACTGCCTCTCAAATAGCGTCTAAGTTTTTGCCTCCGCTCCCAACAATCGCTTGTCACCGTCTCGCTTGGTAAATCCGGTCTTATCAAAATACTCGCAAAGTGGAATGGCGTACTTGCGACTGGTATCCAAAATTTGACGAATTTCACTCATCGTCAATCCGTTCGCGGCTTCAATTTCCTCAACCAATTTTCGCTTGGTTTCCGAGACAACTTCATTATGAATGTAGTACTCAGGTGCGATCTTCAGCAAATCACCGTTCTCGCTTGCCATCTCCAACAATTCCCGGACCGACTCTTTATTTTTCTTGGCCGACGACTCAAGTTCTGTGACCGTCGGAACCTTCAAACCCGCTTTTCTCACAATCTCAATCAATTCCCCCAACAAGGCCCTCTGCCCTTTGGACAACTTCGGACCATAACCAACGATTCCGACAGAATTAACATTGGCGATAATTTTCTTCTCTCGTTTTAACTCTTCAATCACCAAGTCAAGTAATTCGGGTGTATCGAGATACTTGAACTCGACACTCAGTGCCGATCGAGGGTGCGTGAATCGAAGCGGTTGAAGGCGATGCAACCGCTCGAGCGTTTTTATGATCCTCTCAGCCAGATGCTCGAATCTACTTCGATGAACCTTAACACTTCGGTTCATTGAAATTGGAATCTCAATGAGATCCCCCCTACCTTTTAACTGCGCAAACACCTCCTCAAATTCAACCACCCCCGCACTCCTGGCTAGATCTGAAGGAGTCCACCCAAGATCATCCGAGAGATACACACTCGCAGATGCGCGAGTCAATGGATCCATACTGGTCAAATCAGAAATCATTTCAAGGTCGAGATCAGTGGCCTTCTTTATCCGCTTTGCATTGGGCATCAAAACTCGCCCGCCGCCGATGGTCACCACGGGCGATTGTAACCGAACAACAAATGGCTGATTCCAAACCGCGACAGCAGCATCATTTAGGAAAACCTGAGCATAGCATTCTTGTCCCGGCTCCAACTCCGAAACACCCAACAGACGTAGATTCCCAAACAGCTCAGCTGTCCCTACGTGGAAACGAACGCGTGTCCGATCCTTCAAGGGCTTATTCAGCCTATCCAGCAGATGCAACTTCACTGTCATTAAGGTCGAAGGCAACAAATGCCCAGTGGCACACAACTCATGGCCCCGATCAATTTCGAGATGATGTACGCCCGCAAGGTTAATCGCCGCCCTTTGTCCTCGCGACACCGTCTCCGATGCTGAATCATGGTTCTGGATTCCTCGCACGCGCACCGATCGATCACCAGGTTGAATCTGAACTTGATCACCCACACTGACGCGACCACTACTGACCGAACCGGTCACCACCGTGCCGTATCCATCAATGGTAAACGTCCTATCAATCGCCATTCGATAGGGGGCGTCTTTCCGGTTTGCACGATCCGTTAGCGCCACCGTCTCGGCCGCACTGCGGAGAGCGTCCTTCAACTGATCAATCCCCATTCCCGTCTTAGAACTCGTCCGAATAATGGGAGCGTCTTTCAGGAAAGTACCCGCAACCATTTGGCGGATCTCGTCTTCGACTAAATCAAGCCACTCTGGATCCGACAAATCACATTTCGTCAACGCGATGACGCCGGCGGGCAAGTCGAGCATTCGCAAAATATCAAGGTGCTCTTTGGTCTGCTGCTTAATCGAATCATCACCCGCGACGACCAGTAAGGCCAAGTCCATTCCCGTGGCTCCGGCGAGCATTTGGCGAACAAATTTCTCATGCCCAGGCACATCGACAATCCCGAGACGAAACGGAGGTAAATCAAGGTGCGCATACCCCAACTCAATCGTAATCCCACGCTTCTGTTCTTCAGGAAGACGATCCGTGTTTGTCCCGGTTAAAGCACCGATAAGCGAAGTTTTACCGTGGTCAATATGCCCAGCGGTTCCAAGAATTAAGTCATTTAGCATACCTTTAGTTTAAATGAATCTCGGCATTTAGCCCAGCGGTGGAATGGCCGCAGATCGATTGATTCCAAGCCACCCTTTCCCTCGCTTCGTCAAATCCGCTTGAATCATTCGCTATATCGCCGTGGGCCAATATCGGATTCCCAACGACAGCCACATCAACGATAGTGATTCCAGTCGTTAAACAGTACACTAAGACGATACACTAAAAACTAGAACCCACGCTCCCAACGACGAACACGCTTAAATTAAGGATCGAGATTTGAATAACATTGGATTTATTGGTGCCGGTCAAATGGCCAAAGCGCTTGCAGTTGGAATCGCACAACCTGCAGATCAAACCATCAATTTCTTCATCTCAGATCCATGCGATGACGCGTGTGCCAGTTTCGCTCAGTTGGTCGGAGAGCCACACAGCATTACCCGCGTGGAAGGCAATCAACAACTTGCTGAATCCAGTGAACTTATTTTTCTTGCAGTCAAACCGCAATATCTACACGATGCCATCGAAGACGTTGAGTTTGAGCATGATCCGCTAATATGCTCAATTGTCGCCGGCGTCAGATCCATTGAACTGCAACGCTTAACTGGTTCCCGGCGTATCATCCGAATGATGCCCAATCGCCCTTGCTTGATCGGCATGGGCGCCTGCGGAATGACCGCCGACTCCGAAGTCAGTCCTTCTGATCGACAAACGCTCAAGACTATGCTGGAACCAATGGCTGTCGTAGTGGAGGTCTCAGAAGCAATATTAGATTCCGTGACCGGTTTATCGGGTTCAGGTCCAGCCTTTGTGTTTACCTTTATTGAATCACTTATCGATGGAGCGGTTCTGACAGGCATGCCACGCGCTACTGCCCGTCAACTGGCTATTCAGACTGTACTTGGCTCCGCAAAAATGCTTCTCGAGACAGGTGATCATCCTGCCATTCTGCGAGATAGCGTGGCCAGCCCAGGTGGTACTACCATCGAAGGAATCAAAGCACTCGAAGAAAACTCATTTCGAGACGCAGTCATTTCGGCCGTTCAAGCCGCTACCGAGCGATCTCGAGAGCTTGGCTAATCAACTTTGGATAACAACTGCAAGAGTTTCCTTGTTTTCTTTTGCCATTTTCGACGCTGCCTCTTAGGCTACTACCTAGCGCTTCGCCGACCGCTAGAATAGCAGAACCCGGCTCAACGGGTATTTTTTTGGTTTTGATAGTTCGGGAGTACCGCGTGTCTCTATTTGAAAACGACAGTTACGTCTATCGCGATACATTTTTCATTCTCTTTGAAAATCACAATCGCCCTTGCGGAACCATAGTGAAAACAGCGATTGAGCAAATCGCTGAAAATTACGAACTTAACAATCTCCGAGAAGTTGATGGGGAATTTGAATCCGTAACGATCATTTGCCCGCACGACAGTTCTGCGATGGAAATTAGTTACGTCGGCGGCGAAGAAGTGGTCGAACAAGTTGACAATCTTCGTGAGGAATTCTTAAGCATGACTCTCACTACCGAAGAACACGAAAAGTTACGATCGTTATCAAAATGCAACGCTCGATTCGACATCTACCATTTCGAATGTCAACAAGGATCGGAAGAGGATGGTGAGATGCTTGACCCCGGTGGCCTCTTGTTAATCATGGAGCGAATTGCCAACGTGTGCGAGGGTGTCGGACTCGATCCTCAATCTAACTCGCTACTCTAATACCGAATCTGAATCACTCCACAACTTATCCAATTAGTTTTTCCCCAGCCAAATTCACTTAAAACAACATGCAAGCAAAAGAAATAAAAAACGGATCCATTGTCGAATATGATGGATCCCCTGTGATCATCGAATCAATTAAAGTCAACTCGCCATCCGCGCGAGGCGCCTCAACCGTTTACAAGTTTCGCGCGCGAAATATTGTGACGCGGCAAAAAGTTGATATCGCACTAAAAGGAACGGAGGCGTTGACCGATGCAGATTTCGAGAAACGCGATGTGAAGCTAATGTATTCCGATGCAACTCACTACCACTTTCTCGACCAAACTGATTTCCAGCAATATCCCGTTGCGATAGAGGATATTGAAAACGAAAAACCATACATCACCGACGCTCTCGAGGGAGTCTTGGCGCTAATCTATAATGGAGATTGCGTTGGAATCCAAATCCCTCACACGATTGAATTACTCGTCACTCAATGTGATCCAGGCGTGAAAGGTAATTCAGCCACGAGTCGAACCAAACCCGCCAAACTGGAAACGGGCCTTGAAGTGCAAGTTCCCGAATATCTCAAAGAGGGTGAACGCGTCAAAGTCGATACTCGCACCGGACAATACCTCTCAAGAGCATGAGCAATGGATGCGATTCGCACCCAAGGCTGCTGAGATAGATTATTGTCTTGTTTTAGATTTACCTGTGATCATCAATTTACGCTCCTCGATCTCGACGGCTTGAACCGCCAAGACCTTCGTTCCTAACTGAAACGTATCCTCCGGAAAAAGCACGAGAGCAACGGGATCGCCGTCTATTTCAGCCCACTCAACGTCCGCGCCATAAGAGAGCATACCCTCGGTAAATTGATCGGCAAACGCGTCTACAGGCAAGGGAACCCAGCCAGATCGAACTTGATAAATTCGGCAGGCAATCTGCCCGGGAACTTCCGTGCAAAAGACATCCAATTCGCCCTGCAAAATCGCATTGAACCCCAAGATTTCGTAACCAAAAATGACGGACATTCTTGCGTCGGCTAAAACAACCCGCGGCTGGCTGACCCCCGCCGGTAGAGCCTTGGAAAACTCGCGATTGGCGGCGAGCCAACCATTTATTTCTGGCTGCGTTATCGTTGTTTTCCATTCGTTCTTTTCACGGACGACATTGCCCAATTCAATTATCTTGGCCTCTAAGTCGATTCGATAGTCTTCCGCATCCGCTTGAGACATTGCTAACGCGGTTCGATAAGATTCAGGCTCGACAAGCGAACCACGACAAACAAAAATCGCCAAGACTAAGATAATGGCAATCCCACCAAGAAAGCGGATTAGGAATTTTTGAATTCGGCCTCTACGAATCTTGCCAACGATAGCGTCTTTGCCATCGGAATTATTACGATCGCCAGTAACTTCATTTCCAGACATATCACCGACGCTACGACCAGAGGAAAAAACAAAAAAACAGGCCCTAAGCAACGGCACCACTCACTGATTGAAAGAGCCAACTCCGTGAGTGTTACGCGTTATTTGGATTTTGGATCGGTGTAAAATCGAATTCTTGAAAAAAACACGCCCGCATTATGCCGATGGATGATTCTCTGGCAAGTACATCCAGCACCCACACCCCTTGCAGAAAACTGGTTGCTTCATCATCAAATCATTGACCGTTTGCGGGGTAAGGGTTTGATTACAGTTCCCACAGGTCTCCGTGTTGGTCGCACCTAAGGCATCTTCTCCCTTCCCAGTCACAAGCCGACGGTACTGGATAAGCAGATCACTCGGGATTTCCTTTTCCTTTCCCGCTAACTCTCCAGTTATCCGCTCTTTTTCTGCCACAAGAGCCTTCAAATCCAGTGCGACCTCATCGCTGACTCGCTTAGACTCAGCTTGCGATTTCTCATGATTCTTTTTCGACGCATCCACACCATCGGTAAGCACGTCAAGCTTCTCGAGTTGCTCAAGAATTTCATCCTGCAATACGCTATTGGCCTGAAGATCAGCGGCAATACGATCTTTAAGCAATTGAAATTCTTTATTCGAGTCACAGACATTTAACTTTGTTTTCATGTCCTCAATTTTTGCTTCACGTTCACCTAACTGAAGCTGCTTGGCATTCGACGCCTTCCGCATCTCAAGTAATGCAGCTTTAGCTTCATCGAGTGCCTTAGAAAAGTTAGCCTCGTTCGCGGCCACGATTCGAACCTTTCGAGGGCCTTTGTCCATACGCTCACCAATGTCCGTCAATTGACGCAACATTCGATGCAAAGTTCGAAGTAACCCGTAGTCAAGACTCACTAGCTTTCACCTCCACTTGTTTAGGAACGACGAGGTTCTGCAATGGACTCCAGCACAGATCCCCGCTCAAGGGTTGCATCGTACCAATAAAAAAAACCGCTGACTATCACTGGTCAACGGTTCCTTGATCTCTAAGCTGATTTTGCCGTAATTCAGCAAGTCAATGTTAGTACTGACTATTCGGCGTAACCCCTAATTCGAATAATTCAGGGGAGTTGGCGGCGGCTGTTCCCAGACCGTTTACCAAATCTGTTTCACTGGAAGCATCCAAAGATTCCTTTTCCGAGGCAGAGCCAAGGTCAAGATTCCCCAATGCCGGAACAAACCCTTCAAGTTGCTGGCTGCGAACTGGATTCTGTAGCTTTCGAACTGCCTTCGCCTCAATCTGACGAACGCGTTCACGAGTCACCTTGAAAATCCGTCCGACTTCTTCAAGCGTATACGTATAACCGTCTCCCAAACCATAACGCAAGCGAATGATCTCTCGTTCCCGGTAAGTTAGCGTTTTCAGTAGGCCATCAATTTTATCGCGCAAAATACAGTTGGTGGCCGCTCGGACGGGATTATCTGTTTGTGAATCTTCGATAAACTCACCAAAGCTACAATCGTCGCCTTCGCCAACGGGACGATCCAAACTCACAGGATGACGCCCAATATCAAGAACACGACGAACCTCATCAACATCCATCTGAGCCCGGACAGCAATCTCTTCCATCGTTGGCGGTCGCCGAGTCTCCTGATGGAGCGATTTCTGAATATTTCTTAATCGCGAGAGGACATCGATCATATGAACTGGAATACGAATCGTCCTTGCTTGATCTGCGATTGCTCGCGTGATTGCCTGGCGAATCCACCAAGTTGCATAAGTTGAGAACTTAAACCCACGGCGGTACTCGTACTTGTCAACCGCTCGCATTAACCCGGTATTCCCCTCTTGAATCAAATCAAGAAAGCTCATGCCACGGTTGCGATATTTTTTCGCAATCGAAACGACCAACCGAAGGTTGCAACTGGAAAGCTGACGCTTCGCATTTTCAAATTCAGAGAAAAACTTCTCGCAGTCACTCACTCTTTTTTCAAGACTTGCTGGACTCTCTTGGCAAAGGGTTACCAACCGAGCCAATTCTGACCTAAGATGCTTTCTCTCAACTTCTGTTGGACCATCTGGCCCGGCGTCCCTTAATTGGCTTCGAATCAGATTCATACGATCTGAGTAATTTCTCAATTGCTTGATCATCGGACTGATTCGTCGAGACCGGAGACTTAACTCCTCAACTAAAACGACCAGTTTTGCCCGACGACTTAGAAACCTCTTCCGCGCTGATTTTTTCTCAATGTCGGTGGTCTGTTTGCTGATCAAAAGTCTAAAGTCTTTTGCGTTCTCTTTTATCAAGTGCTCCATCGTTTTAAAGTTATGGGGCATTCTTGCCTGAATCTGTTCTTTCGTCAGGTTTTCGGTCAAGGAAACTTTGATCGTTCGATCAAATGGCAACTCGCCAGCATAGACCCTTTTGAGCGTCTCAAATGTAGCCATCAAAGCGTAATTACTCGTGAGCACACCACGTCGGTAACGCTTTCTCGCAATCTCAATTCGCTTGGCCAACGAGATTTCTTCGTCACGACCTAACAGCGGAATCACCGCCATTTGACTCAAATACATTCGAATCGGGTCATCACTGGGACGGGGTAATTTACCAAGCGGTTGGGGGATCGAACTCTCGCTCTCGGAGTCTGCTTTGGGAACGTCCTCGGCAGAAGCATCGCCAGGAAGTGACGCTGCGTCACACAGTTCAATTCCGGACTTCTCAATCGCGGCAATCAAACCGTTAAGTTTCTCAGCGCCAACGACTTCATCAGGAAGATAATCAGTGACATCTTCGTAGGTTAGAAAACCCTGAGACTTTCCCTTTTTGATGATTTTCGCAAGCTCATTCTCATCAATTTCAAAATTCTGCTGGTTTGCGGCATTGCTACCGTTCGCTGTCATTTCCACGTCGTACTCCTGCGAAATCCATTTCGCGCTGGACGCCAATCGATCTACGTTAAAACACCTCAAAGAGGCCTGAGTTAAATGTTTCCAAACGAAATTGCCCTAGGAATGTCCCTCTCTCACGGAACCAGACTAATCGCAACCCATTAGGAACTCACGGATGGCTCAGCCACACCGCACATTCGTCTCACTCTCAACTGTCGATCAACACTTAAGCTGCCTCCCATCCATGGGCCTGCAAAAGACTTAAGTGCTTCTTTTTATCTCATCTTGCGGAAAATTTAAATTCCTCGGCGTCACTTGCGTCCAACCGCAAAGACTCAGCCTTAGACAATCAAATTTTCCAAAATCTCATACTGAATTGTTAGGTTTCTGAAGCTGCTGTCTAAATAATTCTTCTAATGCACGCTTCTCTTCGTCTTCATCTAATCCACCGGAATGTAATTTTGAGATCTTAGCCTGAGTACCAGATTCCACTTCTCGCTCATTAAATCGCAATATAATTGACTGCAACTGAGACTCAAAATCCATCGCATAGGCAGATGTCTGACCTTCGTTAATCTGCTTTTTTGCTATCGCTTCGTCATAAAGATAATCTACTAATTTCCTCAAACGGGGGTCCTCAACTTCGACGGCTAACTGTTGGTACCCGACCCCTCTGCCCTCATGAAAGAACTCTCCCATCATCTCATACAGATCACGAAGGACTCCAACGCGAAATTGCTCTGGTGAAACATTCTCCACCGCACGATCCAGCAGGGAAGGATCCTGAATCAGTAACTGCACAAGCTCCGATTCCTTTTTGTCAAATTTTGAGTAGTCGACCAAATCCTGCTCACCAACTGACTCTCGAACGTCAATTCGAGCACGCGTTTTACTCCGAAGATCTGTAAGACGCCGCCGAACCATTTCTGGTGTCAGCTGAAATTGCCGCCCCAATCGCATTAACATTTGATCTTCGCGAATGCTCTTGGCGGTCGAACTTTCGATAACCGTCGCCGGAATGCTAGCCAGAGTTTTTAGTATATTCTCAAGGGCTTGATTAGAACGGTGAGAGTCATTGACTAAATCAACGCCACGAGTCTCGACCAAAATCTTATGAGCAATCGCATCGGGCGCCTTATCGACCAACGCCTGAAAGGCCTCGCCTCCCTCTGCCATTAAATAGTCAAAGGGATCCAATCCATCGGGAAGACTTAGAATTCTCAAGTCGATGTCGTGAGCGACAAACAAGTCAAGCACGGTGTTCATGGTCCGCTGACCGGCTTCGTCACCATCAAGAACCAACGTAATTCCATCGGCAAATCGCTTGATCAGCCGTATGTGCTGCTCATTCAAAGCAACACCCAACGCAGCGACCACATTGGTCAAACCTGCCTGCCATGCGGCGACGACGTCGGTGTAACCCTCTACAATCACTAGACGCTTGTCTTTTACGTTTGTCTTTTGAACATGACCTCTAGCAAGATTCAACGCATACAAGTTCTTGCTCTTTGAAAACAATCGCGTCTCGGGTGAATTAACATACTTTGCGGGTGGGGCGTCTCCTTCGGGATAGAGACTTGGAACCACTCGGCCCCCCAAGGCAATCGTTCGCTCCTGGGTGTCTCGAATAGGAAACAAAACCCGCCCACGAAACCTCTCATACCAACCGCCCCGCTCATTAGCTGAAACCAGACCACACGCTTGTAAGATCTCAGGCGAGAAACTGGTTCCACTGGAACGATCAACTAACCAAGACCACGACAAAGGAGCAAAGCCGACCCGAAAACGCTCGATACTCTCCTGGGTAATTCCTCGCTCAGCAAGGTAATCCCTGATCGGAACGGCGGCGTCCGAGTCTAGCAAACATTCGTGGTACTCCTGCTCGGCCCAAGCCATCGCACGATACAGGGTCGCCTTATCATCCGCCGACCCCTTTACCACTTTTTTCTGGAAGGAACGAACCTCAATCCCAGCTCGCTCCGCCAAGATCTCTAGCGCCTCGCGAAAATCAACTCCCTCACGCTTCATGATAAAGTCAAACACGTCCCCGCGAACGTCACACGGATAACAAACCCAGTTTTGCTTATTCGGATTGACCTGAAAACTTGGCTTTTGGTCATCATGCCACGGGCAATGCCCAACATAAATGGAGCCCTGACGACGTAGATTCATCTCACTGCCAATCAAGTCAACCACATCGGTTGCTTGCTTGACTTGATCTTTCACGTCGAAATTTGGACCTTGAGACACCAGAGAACTCCATACTGTGACACAGTCACGAACCCTTGTTCGTTTGGAGGTCGCGAAGCGAAATTCTCGCCAGCGATCAATAGAAACTGCGGAGTAACAACCTTCGTTACGCCGCCAAACATCCTATTGTGGTGATAGCCGGTACCAAGCAACTATTTTAAAATCCACTTCCATGTGGTTTTTCGTTTTTTTTTGCTGGTTTGCTGCTATGAAGTTAGTGCCCTCCATGACACAGCACTCTAACCTAAAACATCGCCCAAAATTGAGTCAACACCAATCTCACAAACTAATCAAGAAACTACCGTAATCCTATCATTGAAGTGAAAGCACGAGCAAGCACGAGAATTTTCAGGAATTTAACATCCATCTCGCGGGGAAACCTGTTCATAAACTCAAATTTCAAACCCCACGCGGGATTCACACTCTCTCCCCACCTCAATCCTACAAATGATCCCGGATAAACTCCGTCATCAATTTACGAAGATGGGCTGATTGTTTCTCATCACGAACCGAATGGCGATTGCCTGGATACAACATCAGGTCAAATTGCTTGCCAGCGTCCTGCAACTCTTTTACGAATTGCACCGTATTGTTGAGATGGACATTGTCGTCGATCGTACCGTGAATCAACAAGAGATCTCCCTTTAATGCACTGGCTTTGTCGTGCAAAACCGAAGCACTAAAATAACCATCCGGATTGTCATCCGGCAAACCCATATAACGCTCTGTGTAAATCGAATCATAATTCTTCCAATCGGTAACAGGAGCACCTGAAATTCCCATTGTAAACGTATCCGAATGTGTCATTGCATAGGCGGTCATGTACCCACCATAACTCCAACCCCAGATGCCGATTCGATCAGCGTCAACCCAGGAGTGCTTTTTCAACCAAGCAACTCCTCGCTCAATATCAGCAAGCTCATTCACAGCAAAATTCCGATGGATGGGCCAAGCCTGTTTTACGCTGCGATAACTAGCCGATTGGTTATCGCAAATCCAAACGACGTACCCTTGCTGGGCAAGCATCTGATGCCAGAGCGACTGCGCCCCTCCAAATCGGTTACGCACACGAGGCGCTTGGGGCCCTGCGTAGACATGAACGAGGACGGGATATTTCTTACTTGGATCAAAATTTGGTGGCTTGATCAACATGGCATCCATCGGTTGTTCATTGCCAGATGGAACTTCTAGGAATTCGGTACTCGTTCCACCGACGTACTCAATACGATCATCAGATGAGCCATTAAATTCCCTTAAAATGGCTCCTTCGCTATTACGCAATAGAAACCGGGGAGTCGTATTCACGTCACTCCAAGCGTCAATAAAAAACGACATATCCTTACTGAAATCAACGGAGTGTTCCCCGTTTTCGGGTGTCAAGTCAACCAAATCTCCCGTGTCTAAATCTTGACGAAATGCGTGAATTTCAGTCGCCAACTCCTTCGCGGCAGTGAAGAAACAATACCGTTTATCTTTCGAAACTCCCAACAGAGAACGAACCTCCCACTGCCCCTCAGTCACTGCAGATTTGAGTTGACCATCGGCAGAATAACGATAAATGTGGCTGTAACCAGTCCGCGGGCTTCGCCAAAGGAAATCTCCATTATTCAATAAAACTGGATCACCTGGCGACTCAATCCAAGCGGGAGTCTTATCACGAAAAAGAAGCCTCGGCTCCTGCCCCTTCTCGTTTACCGCAACAAGATCAAGCCAAGTCTGCTCGCGATTTTGCACCTGAATCAACAACTGCTTCCCGTCACTTGACCAGGAAACTCCTGAAATCAGTATTTCACTTTCTTCATAGGCGGAAAGATCGACCCAGTTAACTTCCCAAGGAGATCCGCCAACCACCCCCACCTTCACCGCAGGATTCGGGTCTCCGGCTTTGGGATAATTCGTCATTTCCGATTTACCGCGAACCGGCATGTGATCCATGACGGTAAACGGAATCAACGGCGTTTCATCTAACTTAAGAAACGCAACCTGTTTACCATTCGTCTGCCACCAGTAACCCTTGAAATTCCCACGACCATAGAGTTCCTCTTGGTACACCCAATCCAATTTACCAACGAGTTGTTTTTCATCTTCGGCCGGGACCGTTTCTATTTCACGTGAGGCTAAATTTAAAACATGAAGCCCTTTTTTCGTGCAGAACGCAAGCTGATCTTCTTGATCATTGAAATGAAACAACTCTGCTAGATCGCCAGGATCGCCAATTAACATTGCCTTCGGTCGCACCGCATCGGCATCCTCAATGAAGTAAATTACCGAATAACCATCTCCACTAAAGACCGCCACTCGATTATTGGTTGGCAACACAGGATCACACTGAGCGAGCAATTCAGCGGCATCTTTTTCAAGACCAATTTTGATCAACGCCGTTTTCACGTCCTCCATTTGATAGGGTCGACCAGGTTGACTGACGATGGAAGCACTCTCAGCATCTATCAACGCAGAGTCATTATACAGCCCCGTAGTTAACCAATTGGATTGCCCAAACCAGCGAGGCTTTTTTGCCAAACCGGACATCAGGCTATTGGGACCATCAATTAACTCTAACGAGAGACGACCGCCGCGCGGGACTTCGTCTACCGACTCCGTTTCTAGTTCCAACGGCCGTGGTAGACGCAGAACGGGAAAGAGTTGCTTTGCCTCCAAAACGCTATCGAAAAAATTCCAAAACGCGTAGCCATCGTCAGAATTCGCTTCCAGCATGTAACTGATCCAACGGCCTAACGGTTGTCCCGTTCTGACTAAATAACTTCCAGCGGGGACAACTAACTCCAGACTTTCTCGATCTGCGTCCAAGCGAACCATTTTATGTTTTTGAAAAGGGCGCTCTGCACGGTCTAAAGAAACAATTCGGTCGACCTCGACCTCTGTTTTTAAATCTTTTGACAAACGCTCAACGTTCACTCCATGCATAAGCAAGCGATCGACTACGCGCTCGAAACCCTCAGGAATTATGTAGGCAAATGCGAATTGAGTTGTTTTCGTAGGTTCATATTTTGAAATAAACTCACACTCGTAATCATGAGGCTCGCCGTCCTTGAACCCCTTTAAGATAAACTTCTCCTTGAATGGCCCATTCTTGGCAGCTAAAGATAGACTTAAACGAGCCGGTTCAACTGAAGCGGCATCAACTAATTCACGATCCACAGATTCCAATAACTGATGAACCGCTTGTGAGTTCTCTGTGACATAATCCAGCAAACCAGAAACAAAATCTTTCGTTGCAAAGATCCTCCCGCGGTAATCCAGATAACTGTAGGCCTCTGAGAGAATCGCCAAGCGGCCGCGGAGACCGACGTACTCGGTGCTGTAACGCGGTTCATGCCCGTAAGTTGTCCACCGGGTGTGCTCGCGATTGAAGTTCCCATAATAAAATGTCTTCGTACCTTGAGCTGCCAACCGCTGAGTCACAACCGGCATCATCTTCTCACGCAGGAATTGGCGAATGGGCTCAGCAGTCGCAGGGTTATGGGGAATATCATAAGTAAGGCTGTACTGATGTTTTGAGCCATTTGTGGTGTGGCAATCGACAAAAAGATGTGGATTGCAGGTATCAATCAATTGAACTAACGCACGCGCTTCGGGGGATTCAATTTTTGAGAAGTCACGATTTAGATCTAATTGCTGAGCATTTTCACGTCGCCCCATTCCGTTGATTGGCCCCACCTGCCCAGGGCGATTGTCTTTCCCCATTCGGTCATTGCCATCAGCATTATAATTAGGCGCAAAAAGAATTACATTTTCTTTCAACCACGGATGGTCAGGGCGGTCAGTCAGTTCTCGCAAGAGAATCAACAAGGCCTCTTTACCCGCGCACTCACCACTGTGAATATTGCCCAGCAGCAAAACTACATTCCGGTCGTCCTGGTCTCCCAGCTTGTAATCCCTGCTGGCAACAATTGCACCGACGAGCGTTTTACCTTCAACGGTTTCCCCCCAATTAAATCGAGAAACATGGTTGCCTTTCTTAACACAGGCATCAATAAATTCAACAACTTCGGATGACTTTGATGTCGATTTATATTCACTCGACTCAGCAACCGTTAATGGCAGCGGATCGGATCTGTCACTCGTTTGTGAAACACCTGTGGTTATAGACATATTCATAATTGCGAGGACGCCAACTAGGTAGAAGAACAATTTCATGTTTACTTCAGCTCATATCAAATTAGTAAGAAAAACGAACGCATTATCGATGACTGAAATACATTCATTGCCAACATCGGAATTCCTTTTCCGGCTATAATATTTGAAAACACACTCACAAAAACCGCAACCATCGACTGGGCAATTCGATTGTTTTCTTTTAACATCCGTCCCTGCTCCCAACCCTTACGAGAAGACAAATGAATCGCCATTGGATGTTTTTAGGTTGCTTACTTGCAGGGCTCGCTGTCGGACTCGGTGCTTTTGGAGCTCATGGGCTTGACGAACGCCTGACAGTAATCCACGGTGAAAACTCAGTATTGGTAAACCAGCGAATTGACAACTGGAAAACGGCTGCGGCCTATCAAATGTATCATTCTCTTGGAATCATCTTAGTTGGCATCATTACGCTGATTCGCCCCTCAAAGTTTGCTAGGATCGCAGGGTTTCTATTTTTAGCAGGAATCTGCTTGTTTTCGGGCCTGCTTTACGCATTGGTTCTGCTCGAAAAACCATTCCTCGGCGCGATCGTGCCACTAGGGGGGCTGTCCTACATCGGGGGTTGGGTTTGTTTAGCGTTGGCAACTTGTTGCATCACACGTCCAGGAACGATTCAGCTTGGGGAATAACTAAAGAAAACGGCCCCCCCTTCCTCTATCCAATCTCTATCTGTTCCGTCGCTCTAATTCCTTGGACTCAAGTTCTAGCGACTGATAAAATTAAACCAAAATCCAGAAACATTACTTTAAAGACAGACTGAAACTCCATGAAGATTGGCTATTGCGGGAACGTTCACCCGGGAAGGACGCTTGAAGAAGTAAAACAGAATCTGGTTAAATACAGCCTCGATGTAAAATCAAAATTTTCTCCATCCGAACCATTGGGCATCGGCCTGTGGCTCAGCGCAACCACAGCAAACGAATTAGACAACCCAGAAACATGTTTGCGGTTTCGAGACTGGCTGCAAGAACACGAACTACTCCCCTACACGCTTAACGGATTTCCTTATGGAGACTTTCACCAAGAGGTGGTGAAACACGACGTATACCTCCCAACCTGGGCTGAAACCGAACGTCTCCAGTACACTAATCAATTAGCCAACATCCTCGACGTCCTTCTGCCCGCTGGACACAATGGAACCATTTCAACTCTCCCACTGGGGTGGCCACTTCCCCCTGAGACACCATCTCCACTGCTCGCTGATTTTTTCAAAGATTGCGCCTTTAATATTAAAAAATGTGCAGAGCACTTAGACAGAATTGCACAAGTCGCCGGGCGGAATCTATTTATTTGCATTGAACCCGAACCTGGATGCGTGCTCGACACTTGCGAGGACGTTATCCAATTTTTCGAAGATTTCTTATTCAACGAGAACCAGGCTAAGTCGGAAATCATCAGATCACACTTCGGCGTTTGCCACGACATCTGTCATTCCGCCGTCATGTTTGAAACGCAGACCAAAGCCATCGAACAATATTGCAACGCAAATATTAGAGTTGGAAAAGTACAGGTCTCATCGGCAGTTGAAGTCAATTTCGACGAGTCGACAGCAACTCAAAAACAGGAAATGATCGAACAATTAACTCGTTTTGCGGAGCCAAAATATCTTCATCAAACCGTAATCCGGACGGACACGGAAACTACTTTTTTCGAAGACCTTGCAGATGCCCTTCATGCGGCGGGAACCGACCCTCAAGGGTGCTGGCGAGTTCATTTTCACGTTCCCATTTTTACGGAAACGGTTGACCAAATCGGAACGACTCAATTTGACATCGCGAACTGCCTAGACTCCATTCAATCTTTTTGTCCAGAAGAGCCTCATTTTGAGGTCGAAACTTACGCTTGGAACGTGCTCCCTGCAGAAATGCAATCGCCAACTCTCGCCGAAGGCATCGCACAAGAATTAACGTGGCTCGACGATCTAATTCACAGTCGGAGTTGAGGAATTAGCTCCAACCAAAATTAATGGATTCAAGCCCGCTTAAGAATTCTAACTAATTGACCACGTGGATAGGATTACCGTCCTTAAACGCCCGAATATTTAAGGCCACCGTCTCCATCAATCGGCGTCTCGCTTCGATAGGCGACCAAGCAATATGAGGCGTAAGAACACAATTTTTTGCTGACAACAGTGGATTCGAGTCATCGATCGGCTCCGTTGAAACAACATCCAAAAGTGCTCCTCCTATTTTTCCAGCATTCAAAGCATCGGCTAGGTCTTGCTCATCCACCAATCCACCCCGTGCGGTATTGATTAAAATTGCACTGGATTTCATTTGATCAATCAACGCCTGATTGACAAAGCCGGTGGTCTCGGGCGTTTGTGGGCAGTGAAGGCTGATGTAATCTGATTGTGAAAACAATTCTCCAATCGATAACCACTCAAACCCGTCGTACGGCAGTGGGTCAACATTCCGTCGCGTGTTAGCAACGACGCGTAGGCCAAAGGCGTTCGCGATCTTTGCGGTCGCTCGACCAATCCGGCCGAGCCCAACTAAGCCCATTGTTTTTCCTTTTAGCTCAGCCAGCGGCGACAACCAAAACGAAAAATTCTCTTGTGATTGCCAATCCCCACGCTGAATCGCCAGGTGATGCTCATAAGGCCTATGAATAAAACCTAACAAACCGGCAAAAACATGCTGAGCTACAGCGTCGGTGCTGTAAACGGGCACATTCGTCACTGGAATTCCTCGCTCACGTGCCGCTTCAATATCAACAACGTTGTAACCGGTCGCAGTCACGGCAATCATTTTGAGATTGGGAAGCTTAGCGATTAAATCGCCGCTCAATTCGACTTTATTCGTAAGAATAACATCGGCTTTGTTCGCCCGCTGAATGACATCAGCAGGATCTGTTCGATCATAAATCGAGAGCTCACCAAGTTCTTCAATGGGGCTCCACGGATTGTCACCTGGGTTAAGTGTATAACCATCGAGCACGACAATGTTCATTGAAAATTCACCAAGTAGGCAATGACCCCAAGGAAGCACAACCAACCTAAGAAAAGAATCGAGGATACGTAAAACAATCCTCGTCGCGGGGCGGTCAACCACGGCAAAACCTGCTTCGGTAGAGCAAGATCGACCTCACTATCATGGGAAACCGACGCATCACTGGCGACACTTTTTCCAACCGATTTTTTTTTCAAAGATGTCATTGTTGAATTGGCTTTTTACAAAAATCGAATGGTTAAATTACCGGAAAGAGGATAATCAAAACTAAGAGAAACTCGCAACAAAACAAACGCCCGAGGTTTCGACCGAAGACTAAGATCTTCTCGGACTTACGGCCCCACCCATTTCAAATTCGACTTGAAACACATCCTCAAAATCATACACGTCATTAAAATGTGCTTGCTCATCACGGCTTGATTTTTTAAACATTCCTACCGAAATCATGTTGTAGACCATGTCACCAAAGCAGCGAGTGCTATCTACTCCCCATGACTTCAACACCACTTTAGCCATGTAACCATACTGATTAAGTGCATAAAGACGAAGCGCCTCACAAAACTGTTGCCCAGTGAGGTGCCGTTCCTTCGTCCAGCCAAATAGTTCAGATTCGATATCAGCACTTGATTCGTCCTGAGAACACTCATTGAGTTCCATTGAGTCTGCCGCAAACGCTAACGCGTCTCGGATAAAATAATAAGCCGTGCTTGGGTACCGGTCATCATTTTCTAGAATCTCACAAATGTATAAATCTTCATCATTCATGATGAGCCTAAATTAAAAGGAAAAGCATCGTCCGCTGCAAACTGATCAATTAAGCAAGGAAGAAATCGTTTATTTACGACCTTACTCCCCAACATCTTATCGTGATTCATCTAGAAACCAACTCGAATCTCTCATTTCTCTTCCCCGCCACCGCCTTCTTGCGGCTTTTTATTTCTGCCACCACGTTTTCGCTGACGTCTCTTTCCACGAGGGGGCTTTCCACCTTTCGGGTCGGCTACGCCTTCCCCATTTGCGTTTCGCTTCGAATTTTTGTTCTTTTCAGTGCTCTCGGCCTTGGTTTTCTGGCCAGCTTTCCCGCTCTCACGAGCTGGAACTTCCTTCACTTCAGGCTTCGGTTTACCCTGGGAACTACTGGATGATTTTTTAACCACGGTAAGCACGTCACTTGCGTCGATAACCACCCGTCGGTGATCTTCCATTTCCACCAACAGTTGCTCAGAAATGATCTGTTGATTAAGAACCTTCCCCTTACCGTCTCGCGTTACAATGTGCGCTCCCACCCGAGGAAGCTGTTTTTGAATACTCTCATATGTGTCAAACTCGTAACGCAGACAACATTTCAATCGCCCACAACGCCCGGATATCTTCGTTGGATCCAATGTGGCCTTTTGTAATTTCGCCATCTTCATCGAAACGGGTGGCATCTGTATCAAATGGCTATTACAGCAAACCGGTTTACCGCAATCTCCGTAATCAGCAAGCAATTTTGCTTCGTCACGGACACCAATCTGTCTCATTTCGATACGGGTTTGAAATTCACTCGCCAGAAGTTTTACAAGTTCCCTAAAATCGACACGATCTTCGGACAAGTAAAACACAATTAGGCGTTCACCGCCGAACAATTGCTCCACGTCGATAAGTTTCATATCGAGCTTGAGTGCTTCAATATGTTTCTGGCAGATAGCAAGCTTTTTCTTCCGATCACCGTCAATCCCATCTATCGACGATACATCGTCATTGGAAACTTCACGAATCACATGCCCCGTCGCGGGTTGATCCAAATGAGACAACGCATCATCTGTTGCTTCACACAGAACTTGGCCTACTTCAATTCCTCGATCCGTTCGAACAATCACTTCCATGCTACGGCGGTACACTATGTCATTACGCGATGCCATGACACCTATGCTTCGCATGATCCCGTATCTGACAATGTATTTTGGCACTTCAATTTTCTCCGTCGATAAAATCTAATTCTTCGCCAACTTGCACTTCACCCCAACCCACAGCGCCGAGATACAAGTCGTTTCTCAACAATTGAAGTTACCACTAAAAAGCACTCCTCCGTCCCACTGAACGATCAATAAATCACCGAACCAACTGGGACGACCCAAGCTCCGTCAATGCATTACTCGGGGATCCACAATCCTGATGATTCTTCGTTCGCACCGTCGCTACCTGATTCTGCAGCAGGTTCCGGTTGTGGTCCACCTTGATCGGGAGTCCAGATACCGCCTTGCCCTGGATCCGCTGGAGCAGTTTCCGGAGCACCGCGAATTGGACCGCGATCAGGCCCAATTCCGAAACGGTCGAGGACTCGCACCAGCTGATACTCCACCTCTGGCTCATTGAGATGATTCATTTGAATTGTTTGAAGAAGCTCAGTAATTTGGTCAGTCATCCCACGCATCAATTTGAACTCAAATTCTTGCACGAAGTAGATCCCAACCGATCTTCCCGATTTACGGGCCTCTTCCTTGGCTTTCTCTAAAAACTCCAAAGCTTCGTTATCGTCCTCAGCGAAATGTGCCATCATTGAATAGCTGACATCACGAGGCATCGATTCCATGTCGGGCCGCGATAAAACTTCGCTAACAAGCTGTTTTAGCACCCGTACATTGCCAACTCCCATTGCCGAATTCTGGACTGACATCAACTGCGCTTCGGTCAATCCACTGAAATCTAGATACTGTTGCAGAATAGGCGAACCGGTTAACAAATCACCTTCCGGTACAATCCGTTCGTATTCCGACAACCCTAGTTTTTCACGCATTTTTTGGCCTAGCCCCTCCGTGAAGCCCTGCCCCTGAGATGCGTTCTCGAGCATCAAGACTAATGCCCGAAGCGGCAATTCTACTTCGGGATCGCCAGCTGCATCCTCTGCCGATCGATCCCCCAAAATCTTGAACTCAAGTTTTGGCCATTCATCAACCATCAAATGCTCTCGATGAGCTTCCACCATTTCCGAATGTTGTTTTCGAGTAACCCCCTCCGGCAAATGCCAACGCCATTCAAGCAATTCACTCATGGCAGTAGATTCGCCAATCGAACGCTTTACCACATCACCCGAAATCGACTCACCAAACAACTCCGTAATAAACGAAGTCACTTGCTCTAGACGAGAATCTTCCGCCGTGATGACTTCCAGACGGGCGTCTCGATCGGTTTGCTTCCCAAAGACGAGAAATTCACCAATAACAGTTGGAACGTTTTCTAATGTCAATTCGGCAGCGTCAGTCACCGCATCACGATCCAAAATCAAAAAATTCATTCGGGGTGCTGGCCCCTCATCAAATGGATCCGCCGGCATTGGTTCTGAGTTGGCCAGACGCGAATTTGAAAGGGCAAGTTCGCTAACCAAATCCACGCCATCAATCTCGTAAGTATTCCGTACGATCGAAACGGTTGCTGCCAACGCCTTCGTGTCAAACAATTGGGCAATCGCTTCTGCCTCTGCTCCCTCGAGGACCGACACGCCTTCGAGCTGGCTGTAACGACGCCATGCTTCGACCTGATCTTCGATTCGACCAAGGTAAGAATTCACGATTGCGATACTGCGAACAACGATCGGCAAATTTGGAAATTCAGAATCTATTTTATTTAGGAACTTAAGCCCTTTTCGGAATTGCCCACGATCCAATGCTCGGAACGTGTTGACATACCGCTTCTCCCATTCAACATCTTCGGGAACCGGCGCGAGGGGAAACTCTTGTTTTAAAACAAGAGGCGTCGAAGGTGCGGCCAACGACTCCTGTAACATTCGACCAATCTCTGGATCGGACTCGTTTTTAAGCACCATTGCATATTTCAAATGCGCCCGGCCCGCCATCGTTTTCCCTTCGCCGAAAAGGGCGACACCGACCATCCGAAAAGCATTGGCAAGAGAGATTGGAATTTCATTTCCTGTGATCGCGTCCATTGCATCCTGAAGGGATTCAACTGCATCGTCCGTTTTCCCTTCTGCAAGGAAAATAAGTGAACGGTGATGCAAACCCGTTGAATGCTTCGGGTTAGTCTTTAGAAACAGCTCGTTAGATTCTCGCGCCTTCTCAATTTCACCATTGGTGATAAGGATGTGTGTCTGAATCGTCAACAAACAATCTTTGGGCCCCGACTTTTTCATAGCCCGATCAATTTGATCCAGCGCCGCGGTCGACTGCCCAGACTTGTTCTTGGCAAGCACCTCATTCAAGTCGCCAATCACATCCTTCCCGCAACAAAATTTAATCTTCTTTTCGGCGTGGCAGGGGCACTGCTGATAAATGTCAATATCCATATAATGTTCCAACGCAGGCTCGGCATACCGATGGTTCGATTTGTCAAACACAAGTGAGTTATTTTTTTGCCAATTGTTCCGACCACACGAGTCCCGCCCAGGAGGCGATAATTGGCTTTTTAAACGTTTTTCTATCCCTTTAATTTACGGGAATTTAGGGACTGCCGAAAGCCTATGAACCCTAGTTTTGACATACAATTAAGGTGCGAAGAACTGCAATCGGATTAACGCACATAAACTCTCAAGAACATACTGCGGAAGTAATGACAACCCATACCCCTGCGGCTGAGTTTCATCCCCTGTCCTTGGATAGCCTCCAGAACATTGGGTATTCATTGACAGAAATGGCCGAACGAATGCCCAATTCGATTGCCGTCGCCTGTCCGCGTAAAGGGCAACCTCAACGCGTTGCTGTGGGGAAATCACTCGATTACGAAACCATTACTTTCGCCGAACTTGAACGAAAAAGTAACCAAATCGCCAACGGTCTGATCGAAATGGGCGTACAACCAGGAATGCGAATTGCCTTGATGGTTCCCCCAGGAATCGATTTCGTTGCCTCAGTTTTTGGATTGTTCAAATCGGGGGTTGTGACGATTTTAATTGATCCAGGCATGGGCCGGAAAAACATGCTTCAATGCTTGTCGGACGCCAAACCCGAAGGAATTCTAGGAATTCCTTTAGCGCATCTGGCCCGGTCAATATTTTTCTCCAAATTCCCAAATTGCAAACTCAATGTCGCGATTAAAGGATTCTTCCCCGGTTGCAAAAATGCCAACAGTTTTTTTAAACAAGTCGACAATACGAATCCACCTTGGGTCAAACTAAAACGCAATGATCCTGCCGCCATCATTTTCACGACCGGCAGCACCGGGCCTCCCAAGGGTGTTCTCTATCGTCATCGAATTTTCATCGAACAATGTGAGCAAATCGCAAATTACTTTCGATTGGAGCCCGGCAAAACTGACGTCTCGGGATTCCCGCTCTTTGCTTTGTTCAACGTCGCCATGGGAACAACCACGGTTTTCCCCCAAATGGATCCCACACGGCCAGCCAACGTTTATCCACCCAATATCATCGACGCCGTGGAACAATTTAAAGCAAACCAATCGTTTGGCTCTCCAGCTCTTTGGAATACTGTCGCCAATTATTGCGTCAAACATTCCAAACGCCTGCCGACAATCGAACGAATTTTAAGCGCAGGTGCTCCGGTACCTCCGCCCACCCTCAGAAAAATTAAAGAAATCATCTCGGCAGATGGGGACACGTTCACACCCTATGGTGCGACTGAATCCCTTCCAATCGCCTGCAACTCCGGAACAGTTGTCTTAGGAGAAACAGCTGATCGAACTGAACGG
This sequence comes from uncultured Pirellulaceae bacterium, assembly GCA_938083195.1. Classification (GTDB taxonomy): domain Bacteria; phylum Planctomycetota; class Planctomycetia; order Pirellulales; family Pirellulaceae; genus Mariniblastus. Next base: position 107,834 of record CALKCK010000001.1, read on the forward strand.
GGGGAGGGAACCTGTGTCGGCAAACGGTTTCCAAAAATCGACTGGAAAGTAATCGCTATCGACGACAAACCAATTCTCGAAATCTGCGATACCGTCCCACTGGAAAAGGGAGTGGTGGGCGAACTCATCGTGCGTGGGCCAGTCGTTTCCGATCAATACGTAACGCGTACCGATGCCAACGCCAATCATAAAATAACTGACGGCGATACCTTTTGGCACCGCATGGGTGATGTTGGGTACCTCGACGAACAAGATCGATTTTGGTTCTGCGGTAGAAAAACACATCGAGTTCAAACTTCACAGCACACAATGTTTACCATTCCATGTGAAGCTATTATTAATACTCACCCGGAAATTTATCGCAGTGCCTTAGTCGGTATTGGCCTAGCCGGAGAGCAACGAGCCATTATGATTTGCGAGCCAAATCCAGAACACTGGCCCTCCTCAAAATCAAACGAAGATCGTTTACTTTCGGAAATTAAATCGCTGGCTGGAAAGTTTTGGCAAACAAATTCGATTGATGACTTTCTTCTTCATCGATCATTGCCTGTCGACATACGTCACAATTCAAAAATATTTAGAGAACAATTACGAGGCTGGGCAAAACGAGAAGTTGGTTTGTGAATCAATAACCCGTCTGTCCTATCCCGCTCGCCCCATTTTTACCGCGTGCTGCATTTCCGTAAGTACTCAATCTCAGAAATCAACTCGCCGGCAATATCAACACCGGTGACCCGTGCAATCGCCTTCCATCCAGGCACTGCGTTAACCTCTAAAATAAACTGGTCACCAGTCCTCGAATCCGTTATTAGGTCAACACCTGCAAAATGGGCTCCCACGGCGTTCGCCGCCCGCAATGCCAACTCCTTCTCTTCGGACCCAACCTGGTAAACTTCCCCAACTCCTCCCTGGCTGATATTCGTAATCCAGTGCAAGGGATTCTTACGTTTCATCCCCCACACACGATCGCCTAAAACGAGCAAGCGGACGTCGTAACCGGGGTGCGCTATGAATTTCTGTTGGTAAATCACTCGTTGGTCATCGATCAAACCACGAAAATATTCCACCGCCTGATCTTTCGTCTGCAAGCGGGAAAGGCCGCGACCAAGGCTACCAAAAATTGGTTTCACTACGACATCCTCGCCCAGTTCGTGAAACCCCTCCATAGCCGCTGACAAATTTTGACAAACAAAAGTTGCTGGAACCGGCAAACCGGATTGTTTCAGCAGCGCAAGAGAAAGGTATTTATCAACGGCCGCCTCAATCGCACGGGGGGAATTGACTAACAAAACACCCCTCGCCTGAAGCTGGCCTAAGCAATCCATTCGAAACACGATCTGTTCCAACGAACCTGCCGGCATGGTTCTCGCAACAATACAGTCGGCTTCGAGATTAAATTTCACACCAAGACTTACAGAAGCTGCCAGCGCCTCAAATGACATCGGGACAATATCGTGCCGCGAACCGCACGCGCGCGCTAAATCCAAAAAATACCAACTGTCCGGATTACATAAAACAACGATCCGCATCGCCTACTCGATTCCAAAGGAACGCCGTAAAACGTCGTGTCTAATCTCACCGACATCCCAAACGGTGCCCGTTGCCTGATTATCAATCCTCACGCTTGCAGGACTGAATAGCATTTTGTCGATTTTGTAAAAATCTTTGTTATACCGCTCAAAAATATCTAGGAAGGGAGCCCCGAATTCCGAGGAACTAGAACTCGGCAGCAGATCGATAACAGCGTTGACGGCATCGTCGGTAGTATCGACGACGATCTCAACTCTTCCGCCATAGAGAATCGCATCGTTGGTCCAGCCCAAAGCGGTCATGTCGTCTCCCGCCAACGGTGGCAGCGGTGCCGTTCCCTTTGCAGAACAGATTGTTCTTAAGTCAAATTGAAGTTCGTTCAACTTGTGCATCGCAACTTCAATGGATCTCGCAACCACTTGAACCGCACCGGGCCAACTGGCCGTCCTGGCAACGCAGACGTTTAAGAGATTAGGTTCAATGCCCGACTCTGCAGCCATTTGCTCAAGGATCGCATCGGGTGGCATTTGATTTGATTCCAGTACCCCTACCGCTGGCTGCTGCAACGCCGAAAGCTTATAAGCCGTCAATATCTCTTCTTCACCACGCAACATCCGCACCGGGCCACTTCCCATGGCAAAATAGTCTCCGCACGAAATGGGCCAGCCAGCATACTGGGAACCAATACAAGCAAGCAAAGGCTCATCGGTGCTGACTTCGACCGAGCGAAGCCCCAACGGGCCCTCATCATTGCACACAACAATCCGGCCCAAACCTCCCATGCAAATCTGGCCCAAGAGAACTCCCGCATCCAAACTTCCTGCTCGCCCTACCGCAAAATCTAAAACCCGCGAACAGCTCTCAGAGTCTAACCTAATTCCCAACGCGTCTCGATTTGAGACTGCCATTTCAAATAACTGGTGAGCCAATTGGTTGGGCTGCTGATCCATCTAAAATCTCTATAAATACTCAATGAGAACGCGGAGCCTCCAACGTCAAGACTCGCTTCGACAACGCCAATTTAAATTCTAAACAGGTGCTTAACCAAGTTGTGAAAACTTACGAATTAAGCGTCCTCTTTATCTACCGGAAAATATTCTTCAACCACCGCATAGAATTCTTCAGCCGTACTTACTTTCGCAACATGTGTACGGAAATGACGAGCGCCGAACCGCCCCTGTGCGTAACAACACGCATATCTACGCATTAGCTGCGCTCCCTTGCTTTCGCCAAATCTTTGCACGATCAAATCAAAATGATGCAGCAAACATGTTTTTTGTTCGGCCAAAGAGGGGTCAGCAGGAACCGGTTCACCTAATAGTGCAGCCTTGCATTGAGCGAAAAGCCAAGGCCTGCCAAGACAGGCTCTCGCAATCATCACGCCGTCAACATCGTAATTTTGAAACGCATGCAATACCTTTTGATGGCTATCGAGGTCGCCATTTCCAATCAAAGGAATCTTTTTCAAATACGGCCGGATTTCTGAAATTCGATCCCAATCGGAATGCCCTCTGAACATATCTTGTGCAGTTCTTCCATGGACCGTCAACGCCGCCGCACCGGACCCCTCCACCACTTGAGCTACATCGATCGCATTAATGTTATCCCGCGTACAACCCAAACGAATCTTGGCTGTTACGGGCGTTGGAGCGCAAGCTTTTACGACCTCAGAGATAATCTCACCCATTTTGTCGGGCGTCCGCAAGAGATAGCTCCCGCTTTTCGCCTTTTCGGTCACTTGCTTGACTGGACATCCAAAGTTGATGTCAACAATGCTGACTTTATAATCCTCAACCAGACGCCGACCAACTTTGGCCATTGTCTCTGGCTGATTATCCCAAATTTGAACCGCTAACGGACGCGGTTCGTCACGAACTCCCCAAAGCCGTTCAGGATGCTCAGGAGTATTCTCGTCCAACCAGACAAATCCTCTCGCATTGACCATTTCAGTCGCGATCAACCCTGAACCGCCGTATTCGCGAACAATCTGCCGGAAAGCGTAATTGGTAAATCCAGCCATGGGCGCTTGTAAAATTGGTGGATCAACCGTAACGTTGCCAATGGAGATTGGCTTGACGTTCGGGAGAACAAATTTCGGTACTTGGGAATTCGTAGCGTCCATAAATCAATCTTGAAAGACATCGGTCTCTGCGCCAATAGCTAACTCATGCTAACGTGCTGGAAAACAGACAACTTCCCATTTAACGATCGATATGAAAACCCCTCCCATCCCCCCGAACGAGCCTGACGACGAAAATTCTCGTTGTGTCGTTTTATTTCATCAGGGCGGGGCCGTGGATCACTGGGATCTGATGCTGGAGGTCGACAACACACTCTGGACATGGCATTTAGAGGAATTGCCTGCCCCCGACAAACCAGTCTTGGGCGAAAGAATCCCTGATCATCGAACGCATTACCTTGACTACGAAGGCCTCGTTTCCAATAACCGCGGAACCGTCAACCGAGTCCGATCAGGCCAGTATCGATGGATTCGGTCGTCCGCAAATCAAGTTGCAGTTCTCAATTTCGAAAACGAATCATGGAACCTGTTATTGGAAGATGACAAACCAATAGCCAAAATCAGTATTACGAGTCAATAAACGGTACTGAAATCCGAGACGCTTTGAATTATTTTTGCGAACGTCATCGCTCGCCAGGAAAAATACAGTCTCTAGCCATCCAGGTCATTCTCGACATCAGCCGTCGACTTCTGTTGATCCTCGATTGCAGTTCGATGTGCCTTATCGCCTTGATATCCCCGTTGACGCAGGTCGAGTTCTTCGAGACGAAACTGTGGGCCATAAACAGTCAGCACATCCCCCACATGAACGTCAGTTTTTCCGTTAGGACTTCCAATGTATTTACCGTTGGCGCGGTGAATGCCTAAAATCAAAACTCCTTCAGCCGAAAGCATGGCATCTGCCAACGTTTTCTCGCAGACCCAATCTCCCTCGTTTACACAGATTTCAAATACCACAAATCCGTCAGCTAGATGCAAGAGTGAGACGTAATCATGAATGTCCAAATGGGTCCAGCGGCGTAAAGCGTACGCAATCAATCTCTCAATCCCTTGATCGAACCAACGTCGTGTGCCAATGCCCCACAAGGTCGCCAAGACACCAGACAAAAGTGCTACCCGATAGAATAGATCTTTATCGTTCGTGGAAACCGTTGCAAAGGTTCCCATCATGGACGCGATCACAACGGCAATACCTACGTTGCCCAAGGTCATCAGAGTCGAAAGAATACGCCGCCGCACAGGATGGTTAACGACCTGTTCAGATTCACTCGTCGTGAAACCGACCCCCGTATATGCGGACTTCGCCTGAAAACGAGCCGAATCCTGCGCCATTCCAGTCAGTGACAATGCCACCGAACCGATTCGTGTCACCAGAAACGAAACGATTAGCGTGCAAACCAAAGCAAAAAAAGCTGCCACTGACTTCCTCCTGACAACAATCACTCGAACGGAACGTTGCTACTTCCATCTTCAGAAATAGATGACCATGAAATCTGTTAGATCAGATGGAAATCACAACGAAATACAAAACCTGCAGCGATGCAAGTAAAGGTTACCTGCACGGCCACTGATGATGCAAATATTCTACAATGATCTGATCATTAATGATCAGATCCATTAGCGGATTTTGACGTACTTTTTCATTGGACTCGATGGCTTAGCGCCTGCTTTCCGTTTAGCCTGAACTCGAGTTGCAGCTTTGGATTTCTTGGCAGGCTTGCTTCGCCCTTTGTCAAAACTTGATTTTTGACCAGAGTATTTACTTCCCTCGTCCCGAGAAAAACGATCCTTTTTCTCGCCTCGTTCAGTCCGCTGAACCGTCGCATTACTCTTTTTCTTTGTCGGTTTCTTATCCGAGAACTTCTTTCGAACCGATCCTTCACTGAACGGTTTACGATTTTCGCTTACCGTCGTTTTACGTGCTGAAGCAGTTCGATCTGGAGCCGTTCGTGCTGAAGCAGTTCGATCGGGAGCCGTTCGTTCGGGACTTTTGCGATCATAATCCCGACCTCGGCCTTCACTGGCACCCTCATGATGCGCCTTTGGCCGACCGGGACCGCGTTCAAAACGTTTCCCGTTTCCACGTTTATCCCCAAATCGTTTATCCCCAAATCGTTTATCTCCAGATCGCTTATCTCCAAATCGCTTGTCCCCAAATCGCTTATCCGAGCGGTTTCCACGGGCTTGTGAACCACCCGCACCTCTTCCGCCGGCAGGTCGAGAATATTTCTGATCAGACTTGCTAATGCCTAACGCTTGACCGGATACATAAACATGTTTGAGGTGATTAATCACATCAGCATTCAATTCACTTGGAAGCAAAATGGTACTGAATTTATCAAAGATATTGATTCGGCCAATTTGATCGTTATTTAAATCTGCTTCGTTGGTAATTGCACCCACAATATTCCCAGGCCCCACTCCGTGTTCGCGCCCCACTTCAATTCGATAAAGTGTCATTGGCCCACGTTCCCGGCCTGCATCTTTTTTCCTGTTCGTCTTGCGATCTTTCAATTCCTTGAGCAACAATGGAATCTGCCCCTGCGCCATCACCCCAAGAGAGGCAGCAATTTGCTCAATTGACAATTCAGAATCATCTTTCAGTTCGTTGACAAGCTGAGTGAAAAACTTGACATCTCCGTGACTGCTGGCTTTAACCACTTGCTCTTTAAAATTTCCAATACGAATCTGGTTAATTTCATCAATTGACTTTGGCTTAAACGTTTCGATTCGCTGATTGGTCGCTCGCTGCAACCGGCTCAATTTTCCTTTTTCCTTTGGCTCTACAAAGAGAATCGCATTTCCGTTTCGTCCGGCTCGCCCGGTTCGACCAATTCGATGCACGTAGGCTTCGGTATCGTGTGGGAAGTCGTAATTAATGACGTGGCTAATTCGTTGAACGTCTAAGCCTCTCGCCGCGACATCCGTTGCCACAACCACATTAATGCGACCCGACTTTAATTGGTTTACAGTTCGCTCGCGCTGGGCTTGCGGTATGTCACCATTAAGCGGGGATGCGATAATGCCTCGCTGGACTAATCCTTCAGAAACCACAATTGTCGAATTTCGTGTTTTCACAAAAATGATCACGCCATCGCTCTCTTCGGTCTCAAGAATTCGAACCAACCGTTCCAATTTCTCTCGGGCTGAAACGAAAACACACGTCTGAGCAATCGATTCAGCTGTTGCCGTTTTACTTTTGATGGCAATGTGTGCTGGATTTTGCAAATAATTCTTTGCAATCCGTTGAATTGGTGGTGGCAAAGTCGCAGAGAAAGAAAGAATCTGCCGCTCCCGAGGGAGCTGCTCCAAAATCCACTCGACGTCATCGATGAAGCCCATTCTTAGCATTTCGTCCGCCTCATCAAGGACGAGGGTTTTCAAATTCCGCAAATCCAATGTTTTCCGACGCAAGTGATCCATGACTCGACCCGGAGTTCCCACCACGACCTGAACGCCGCGGTTGAGTGCTCGTAACTGTGTTTCATAACTCTGACCACCATAAATGGTCACCGCTCGGAAATTTTCAATTCCAGTCGCATATTTTTCAAAGGCGGCAGTCACTTGGATAGCCAATTCACGCGTGGGTGCAAGCACCAAGACTTGCGGGCGATTCTGCGACATATCAATTCTGGAAAGTAATGGCCAAGCGAATGCCGCCGTTTTACCAGAACCTGTCTCGGCTTGACCCATTAGATCTCGTCCCGAGAGAATTACGGGAACTGCCTGGGCTTGAATGGGCGACGGAGTTTCGTAACCCACTTTTTTGATCGCTTTAAGAACTGCCGGACCAAGTCCCATTTCCTCGAATAAATTACGAGACTCTTTCGGTTCGACTACCGGTTCAGGTGCGGCCACCGCTTCAGGTGCGGCGACAGTTTCAGGTGCGGCCACTGCTTCAGGTGCGACCACAGTTTCAGTTTCTTGCTCCACTGATTCTGGAACCACAACGGTTTCCTTGGGCGATTCCAAATCTTCAGTCGCCAAAAACGGGTCCTCGACAGCACTCGTGCTCGACGCAACCGGAACTTCGGTTGGCTCGACAGGCGTCTCTGCCTCGACTTCAACGGTGGGTTTTTGCTTCGGTTTTTCACCAAGTAAAATGGCAACTTCCTCAGCTGGATCGATCGACAGCGAATCGACAAACAGGCCCGCTTGTACCTTGGGAGTCTCTTCCACAGAGTCCGCCACAACGTTTTCAGGCTCGACTTGCCCTTCCACGACGACTTCGACCGGTACGGGAACCTGATTGGCGTTACTTTCTTCCTGAGAAACGACTTGAACTACCGTCGTTTTGGGAGGAACTGAACTGCTATCAGAAGGATTTGAAGACGTAGAACCACCAGAAACATCATTAGACATTTGCTAAACCACTTAATTAAATTGTTAAAAATACACATCCCAATCGTTTCGAAAACGAATGGGCGAGAAGCGGATGCTTCTCTGATACCTAGCGGTCAAAAGTGATTATCAACGCTACCACTTTTTGTTCCGCAGAGTCTCGTGCAATTCCAACTACCTAACCAAGGTTTTTGCGTGAGACGCGTTCGGTTCAATTTTCGCCGGGGCTTCGTAACTCTCGATGGTAACCAAGGCACCATTTTCCAAGCATGTCGGTTAACCATGGGCTTCACAAAAAATTGGTGAAACCCGTTCTAGAAAAATGACAGCAACGAAGTCGCTTTCGGCGAGCTAAAAGAATACGCAAGCGTCTAGAAAAAGAGAAGGGCTTTCTCACGGATTTAACGAAATAGTCTCGCACCAGCTCGGCGGTTCCCTTCGAAGACGCCGGAATTATCGTTCTAACCACCACGAAAATAACCAAACGCCGATCAACCGTCGCCCACAGGAACCAATTCAGAGTCTCGGAATCAAATACCAGTTACCTTCCGCAAACGCTTTCGCTGGCTTTCTCGCCCAATTTCATCAGTAATTTCATCCCATCGCCAAGCCACAGCATCGAGAGCCACTTGGGCCTCTGCTTCACCAGCAATAACCCGGCGAACTGCGATATCAAGTACCTCGAGATACCGCGACGCCTGCGGAATGCGGGGAAACATCAAAACAACCGCTCTTTGATGATTCTGTTCAATTACATCGGCATACTCAAAAGCGGCTGACTCTGGAACCCAATCCCCCGTCCAACGCAACATCTCTCCAAGATGGCTTGCACGAAAGGGACCGCTAATTGCACACTCCGCCATAGTAACTTTACTGATTGCTTTATCGGGAAGCCACTTCAGAAACCCCCACGCTGTTTGCTCGTTCAGACTTTCCTTGGCCACCGATGCAACCAAACCCGAAAAACCAATCAGCCCAACACGTTTCTCATCGGACTTTTTACGGATAATCCAGCGTTCCGATTTCTGATCGTACCAACGCAAAGCCCCGGGAAGGGGATGGACTGAAAAATCAGTAATGGTCTGTTCAGGAATCAATTTCTCAGTCGTCAATTTTTCACTGCCTTCTTCCTCTACGAGTTGATTCAAACTAGGGTCGAAAGCTATCGAAGGCCATGACATTGCAATGGCCGATTTCCCACCCTGCATTAACCGAAACACGCCCGCGGGATCCAATTCGTAAGAACGCTCACTCGCAATCGACTTCAACTGTTCGAGCGCCTCAACGAAGGGAGGTAAATTAATTAACGGCTGAATATTTTCTCGATCGAACACAGTCGACAATTTCCCGCGATTGCACACCGACGGCGCGGCCCTAGCTAAAAAGGTCCAAGCTGCCCAACTCTCTGCCAGTGGCATGTCGACTTTTGCGAGATACTGAAACCCATCCGGATTCCCCTCATCATACGACGAAATCTGCGAAAGGGCTCGCCCCATCCTCGACCAGTTGGTGGGAATAGACTTTTCACTCACCACCTTGGAATTAACCAGCAAAGAAAAATTAGGGGCTCCCAACGGAACAGCCCACGTTTCACCCTCATGCCGAATTACCGAAATACGAAAATGCTTCAGCAACCCAATCTTGTTAAAATCTGATGATTGAATCAAGTCAGTTGGCACTTTTCGAATGCGAGCTCGATTCACCAGCTCTGCAATCATCTCTGGAGGATAGACCAAAACATCAACGGCCAAGTCTTCCGGGGCATCAAAATCATTGGCGATGAAATCCTCAACGGACATTCCAACTAGCTCTAATTCACCATCTTCAAGCGCCCTCCACTGCCTCGCAATCCGATCACCAACTCCCTCATCTCCAACAACCAACATTACCAGTGGATCTGGTTTAACAACGATGGTTTCTGGCATTGCTAGTTTTGGTTCCACCGTTTCATTACAGCCGACCAACGTTGAAAGCACACAGAACCCGATGAGTAAAATCGCCACGGGAACGGACGTACTTCGGTAGAACATTTTTCGGATATTTGTCTTCAAGTGAATTTCCATAACTAATAAATTATCGCCGTTGAAAGGGAACCTTTGCAATCACGGTGTCACCTTTGCCCCCACCATCGGTCACGCTTTGTATCGTCCAAAGATCCAGCCCGTTGTCACCGTCGACCACGCTGCCGCTGTAATCCCCCCAAGCCACGCCGTTTGTGGCGGCCTGTCCTTCACCGATTGAAACGGTAGGCTGCAATGTCCCCAATGGATCGTTGCTTCGGCGAAATGCAAACCTCGGACTGATAAACATATCTGAACCAGTTTCCTGAAACCCGACCAAAACGTCTAGCTGTCCATTAACTGCGATCGTTGTCTGAATGAAACTGCGTTTGGGATCGCTGATCAATCCAGTCTGCACGAAAGTTCCATTTGGACGCATTTGATGCCACTGAACCGCGGAACGCCCGTCCACCGTCACCGCTTGAGAAAACCAAATAAAACCGCCCTGTAAAACCAAGTTCTTGGGGTTTCGATCCCCTGACGACGTCAATTGATCGGTCCCTTTTTGGGGCGACTGTTTTGGATATCTCATGTATTTGAGACCGTGCTTCTTTGAAATCGTTTCCGTTGCAGGCGTTCCGTTCGCTGTTTCGTAAATACGAGTAATGAACACTTCACGTTCATTTACCTTCACAAAAAAAAGATCATCCACAGCGTCCTGAGTCAAAACAGGATGCCCCAAATTCCCTTTGAAGTGAAAGACTGTAGCCGGTTTACCCGCCTTTGCCTCGGCCAATTTCATCACAAAGGTCTGGGTCGGACCGCCAGGAAAACTATAACCAATCCACTTCCGACTGTAACCAATTCCACCACCATCTCTTCCCGCTGGTGCCGGCACTGGATAAGTGTTCCATGCGCCCCGCGGATCACTCGTCTCTGAAATGGAGATATTGACAGGCTTTTTCTTTTCTTGATCCCATGGATTCCACAGATCAAATCCAAAAACTCCATTGTGGGCGTCATAGAAAAGCTTGGGGTCAATTCCTTTATTAAAACAGTTTTGGCTTACCCCATTTACGAAATTCCCCTGCTTGTCATAAATAATCAGCCCGCTATTCGTACCATGCAGAATGAAGCCACCCCCCACCGCAATCTGCGGATCAACTTGACGATTGCCATCTTGGGATCCATCAAAAACAAGGTAACCAGCAACCTCGCGCGGATTCCCACCTTGCCGGCGCGTTCGACACTTACCATTTTGATCAAACGTCGCCTTTCGAATCGGAGCAACCACCTCACTTCGTAGAGGAGTATCAGCGTTCACGACGCCTGACGCAAGAAACAGTCCTAAAACAAAACCTAAGCTAATCAAATATTTCATACATGCCTTCTACTGATTATTCACTTCAACAAATACCAACTCATGCCATTGGGAGGCACGTCTACTTTTAGTTCAATCGTATTGTCTCGTTGAACGTCGACCCGAATCGGACCTCCCATTGAACCTGTCACATTCGCGACATCTCGCAAACCGGTGTAGTAAACGTCGACCTTCAATCGTTCGCTAACAGGCTTCCCAGTTGGATTATAAACTACCAACATACCACAATCATCGAGACTCGGATTGACGTGCAGCATCCAATCCAAATTTCGACCGTCCGGTCGCCGACCGTGAACAACATCGCTTTCAAGAATATCTCGATACTTTTTAAACCACGCAACTTTCTGTTTCACCAAGTCCCGAGTCTCGGGCGAATCAAAAAGCCTCGGTCCTCGGTAACATGCCTGAACCCCGAGCCCAAGATTCGAATCAATCATCTGAGCATAATGTTCTAAGTGATCATTGAGAGGTTCGATCGTAGCAGCAGCGCCCCCTCCATGGTACTCTGACAACGGAACGAACATCCAACCCATGGATGGAGTCTTGTACCAGGTTCCGTCATAGATATTTTGTCGGGCGTGCAGCAACTGCAACTCGCGAGGTAAAGACCAATTCACTTCTCGATACCCCATACCGCATTTACTGGTTCCGTTAAGGAAGTAGTAATCCGGAGCGTTAATATAAATCCCGCGCGCGCGACACCACCTGTAAAACTCATTCGAGATCTGCCCTTGAACCCACCGCGAATCCGCCTCCCCCTTTTGGAACGGTAATCGCTCGGTAATGTCGACATCACCGGGATAAGGACCATCGTGTTCAAGGCATGAAAATCCAGTTTGATCAAAGAATTTCCGTAATCGACGAAAGTAATCCTGCCCCCATTGGCTTGTAAGCGATGGGCAATTCCCATGGGTTAAATTTTGCCCCGCGGGAGGGACAATGTCGTTTCCGCCGCCAATTCGCCGACTCGACAGCAAAGAGTAGCCCCCCAATTCAATCTGCTTACTCGCGGCGTGGTCAGCCAAATCTTGCCACTGCTTCAGGTAGGCCGGTGTTTCATTTTCAATATCAAATCCACTTCCAAAACTCAAAATCACCATCTCAAAACCTACCTCCGACGCATCATCGATCGCGCGCTTCACTTCCACAGGATTCGCATCTCTCATATGGTGCATCAACGGATTTTCAGTAACCCAAGGAGCGATCACGCGATACATTTTCCGCAGTGAAAGACTTCGTCTCTCTCGATCGTTACTGTCATACACCAATTCAAAAGTCCTAAAACTTTGAAACCTCTGCCCCGGCTTTACCGTCTGCATTGGCCCAAACGACGGCGAGACATCCAGCAGACAAGGTGCACTTTTTAAATAATTTACCTGAGTACTGTATTCCGGATCGGTTCGCCAATGGACAACGTGACGATTCGCATTTTCAAAATGGAACCCGCCGAATGCAAAGTCAGTCTCTACATGTATCGAATCCGGCCGCGGATAGCTGACGCCTTCTCTTAGCTCGACACGACTGTCGTACTCTACCACAGCCAACATCTCGGACGAAAATCGGTCGACCACAATCGCATGGGATCCAAGATTCTCAATCGTTATCCATTTACAAAACACGGGAACGCCGTCGTAAAGCTCGTAATTTACAAACACACGAAATTGGGATGACCCTTGTTTCGCTGAGGCTGCTTCAGGCAGTTGATATTCGAACGAAACCTTCACTCCCTCGGGAGGCCAAACAGATTGCTTAGAGGCATTTCGAATTCGTTTCCACTTTAACCGTTCCTCGGGAACGCCAACCTTCCATCCGATCAACCGTAACGCCCCTGCTGCGGGTGACATTCCCGCAAGCCATTCATCTTTTAAGAAAGCATGATCCGGCTGTCCCTCCAAACCTCCAACCTGATGCGACACGCCATCGACAACTACAACGGCTTCGGGTTTGACCGCCCTTACAATAGATTTGCGTTTATTCAAACTCTCGAGGCCGACCGTCGCGCCAATATCGTCACGCAGATAAAAAAAACGACTGACTAGCCCGTTGGTCAATTCAAATCGATGGGGAACAGTTGCCGATGTTTTGAATTCAGCCGCGAAATTAGATTGATCGATTAACCAATCCCTATTCACCTGTGCCCAGCAAGCGATAGGCGTTAGGAGGGCTAGAAAGCAAGCCAGAAAAATACGTATGAACATAGCGTGCACCTTATTAATCTGACATTAACAACCGCCGCAGATGCGAACAAGAATGTTGCTCTCAGACATTAAAAAGTAGAAATTCACAAATGAAGAATCAACCTCAGTCAATTCAAACACCGATCAATCCGCGTCCAATGCCATCATCTTTTCAACGCGGCGAAGATGACGCCCACCTTCAAAATCAGTAGACAGCCAAGCTGTCACAATGGCTCGAAACTGAATCTCATCAAATTGGTTTCCGGCCAAACAAAGAACATTAGCGTCATTGTGTTGCCGACTCAACTTTGCGGTCGTAATGTCGCAGCAAAGAGCAGCTCGTATTCCGCTGACTTTGTTTGCGGCAATTGACATTCCAATGCCCGTGCCACAAACAAGAATCCCGCAAGTCGAAGCTCCTGAACGGATCTGCTCACAAACCGCCAACGCAACATCGGGATAATCGCAAGCTTCTTCCGTGAAGGAACCCTGATCGTCAACTTGGTAGCCAAGTGATTCAATCGTTTCGGCAATAACCCTTCGCTGGGGCAACCCTCGATGATCGCTGCCTATCGTAATTATCATAACGATGTGTCTTTTGCTGAGTGAACGAATATTGAAACGGTAATCTAAACGTCGTATAAAAAGCGATTATTCAAAACGAGACAGGTCAAATTCTGGAACCCACTCCGCTAATTGTTGATCAATTTGCTCAGCCGTTGATCGATAAATGGCAATCGGGCGACCAATGGGATCCCCAATGTCGCCGCCATCACGCCGAATTGTCTTGGTTCTCGTCTCGAGCATCGGCCAATGGGAGATCAATGCCTGGCGATGCCCGTTCGTCATGGTCAAAATCACATCCGCAAATTTGGCCAGACGCCCCGTGATGGGCTGGCTCTGATGATGTGATATATCGATTCCAACTTGCCTCATCACATCAATCGCCTGATCCGCAGCGGGGGCGCCCGGCATCGCTGCAATTCCAGCCGACATTACCGTAACGCCTTTTGCCTCTAAAGACGCGAGCGAAACCCCCAAACGGTCCGCAATTCGTTGTGCCAACAGCCCCTCTCCCATCGGGCTACGACAAGTGTTTCCAGTGCAAACCACCAACGCAATAAAGTGGGTTAATTTTTCAATCGTTGCTTCATCAACCAAACCTGTTCGAAGAACGTTTATCTCATTCTCCTTAATTCTCACAACGGACGACGCTTGACCAAATTTCGCTGGACCATCGTCAAGAATCAAATCAATGTGCTCGCCAACCTTTTCTTGAACTTCCGTTCCAGTAATCGCGGGAGCATCTCCTGAGAGGTTTGCGCTAGTTAATACAATCGGCCCCGCGCAAAGCCGCATGATCTGTAAAGTCAATTCGTGGTCGGGAACTCTCAACCCAACGGTACCTTGAGGAATCGTTGCCTCGCGCACTGATTGATCAAGCCGGTGAATCACGCTGTCGGGATGATCCGTATCAAGCACTAGGGTAATCGGGCCAGGCCAACTGCGACGCGCGACCCGCCGCGCGACACAAGACATATTTGGAACGTAATCGAGAGCATCATCGGCACTCTTGATGGCAAAGGCCAGTGGTTTGTCAGCGGATCGCCCCTTAATTTCAACCAAACGCTTGACCGCATCGGGATGCAAGGCGCTCGCCGCGAGTCCATAAACCGTTTCAGTCGGGATGGCGATTATTTTCCCCGCCGAGAGCGCTTCAACCGCTCGGTGGACAACGTCACGGGGGTCTTCGGAACTTTTTAAGTCGAGAATAACGGCTGTCATACGGTTCTGTTTGTGAAGATGAACTTAATGGATACCAACAACGTCATATAAACAGCAAACGAACGCGACCGCCGTGCAAAAAAGCGGTGAGGACGCTAGAATAATATATCGCCGGACGTGTGAGACGGTCAAGTAGCAGCCCACTGACCAGTTCACGAATTGGCCAATCCAACGCATTCTGCCAACCCCAAAAATGCATAAATTGAATTCAAATCGAGGGACAATCCGTTTGCGCACCGCCCTAGTTGGCCTGTTTTGTCTAGCCACCATTGGTGGCTGCCTGGACGGGCCGATCACACCCAACCAAGACATCTTCGTTTGGGGACGTCGCGGACTCGAAGATGGCCGGTTCATGAAGCCAAGGGCGATCACGATTGATGATCAAGACCGGCTTTACATCGTCGATAAAACCGCCAGAGTTCAAGTATTTGATCGGAATGGTACATTCCTCCGTGGTTGGCGAATGCCTGAACTCATTCAGGGGAAACCTTGTGGACTTTCGATCAGCCAAGATGGACACTTGATGGTTTGCGATACTCATTATTTTCGCCTGCTATTCTATACCTTTGAAGGTGAGTTAATTGAGGAGCGGACGATCGGCGGAGTCAATGGCCGGGGGCCGGGCGAATTTGGGTTCCTCACCGACGCCGTACAAGACTCCAAAGGAAATATTTATATCTCCGAATACGGAGATTATGACCGAATCCAAAAATTCACTCCCACCGGTGAATACGTTTATGAATGGGGAGAACACGGTGAGGAGCCCGGCCAATTCCAACGCCCCCAAGGCCTCGCCATGGACGAGAACGACCATCTTTGGGTCGCAGACGCCAGCAACGGCAGAATCCAGATATTCGATGTATCCGGAAACGCGCCAAAACTGCTTCGTACTTGGGGGAAACTGGGAGCCAAACCGGGTGAACTGAGCTACCCTTACGAGATCATCCTTGACGGAGAGGGACATGTTTTTGTCTGTGAATTCGGCAACCACCGAATCCAAAAATTTGACCTCAACGGTAATTCGTTAGGGGTCTGGGGATCGGCAGGAAAAGAACCTGGTCAATTGCACCAACCGTGGGCAATGTGCTGGGATTCTGAAAACGCCATTCACGTGGTGGATTCTTACAATAACCGAATCCAAAGATTCCCGTCTTCCCAACTTGATAACTCCCAACTTGATAAATCGACGCAGGCCATTGCCGACGATAATTAAAACGTCAACGCACATTTTAAGAGTCCGCCGAAATCGGAACCTAAAACCAAAACGATTCTTAGGAAACCCACTGAATGTCTCAGCCCCCGACCACTGAAACCGATGACCGCTATTGGATTGGATTTGATCTAGGCGGGACCAAAATGCTGGCAACTGTTTTCGATAACCAATTCAAAAAGGTTGGTCGCGCCCGCAAAAAAACAAAAGGCCGGGATGGCATGAAAGCCGGACTGTTGCGAATCAATACCGTCATCCAAGACGCAATGGATAATGCCGACATTTCCGCAGACCAAGTCGGCGGACTCGGCATTGGATGTCCGGGACCGCTCGATTTAAAAAAACGACAAATCCGTACTGCTCCCAACCTCGGTTGGGATGATGTCCCCGTGGCGGATTCTATTGAAAAAGAATTCAAATTCCCAGTCACCATCGCCAATGATGTCGATGCTGGTGTATTTGGTGAATACAAATTTGGCGCTGGACAAGATGCCCGTTGTGTTTTTGGCATATTCCCCGGCACCGGAATCGGGGGCGGCTGTGTCTACGAAGGTCGGCTCTTCCGGGGCGCTAACTGCACCTGCATGGAAATAGGCCACATTCCAGTCATGGCTGCCGGGCCGCTTGATGGAGCAGGAAACGCAGGCACTTTAGAATCCCTAGCCTCTCGGCTTTCAATCGCAAGTGATGCCGCCCAAGCTGCCTATCGTGGACAGGCACCTCACCTCTTGTCAAACGCCGGTACAGATCTTTCGGAAATCCGCAGCGGCGCCTTGGCAGACTCCGTCAAAAACGGCGACCGCGCCGTCTTGGACATTATCGAACATGCCTGTCACCACTTGGCACTTTCCGTTGTAACCGTCGTGCACCTCCTCGCTCCCGACGTCATCGTGTTCGGAGGCGGGCTCATAGAAGCGATGCCCGAATACATGCTGCCCATCATCGAAAAGAAAGCTCGCAAGCGGGTTCTGCCTTCCCTGCAAAATGTTTACGAGATAAAAGAAGCCAAACTGGGAGACGACGCCGGCGTTATGGGCGCCGCCGCTTTAGCAAAACAAATGGTCGATAGCTCCGACTGCTAAAAAGACAGTAGCATGAATCCCGAGAACAACTCACCACTCAACGAATCCCGTTTGAACGCGGCCCCCGAATTGGTCGCCGTGATCGATATCGGTGCGTCTTCGCTGCGAATGCAAATCTCTGAGATTAATCGAGCCAACAACCAAATTCGCAATCTCGAATCTTTTTCTCAGGCGGTCAGTGTTGGCAAGGACTCCTTCACAAAACACCACATCACCAAAAAGACAACCGAATACTGCGTCCGTGTACTCAAGATTTACCGGAACAAATTGATTGAATATGGAATCACCAATCATGACAACGTCCGAGTCATTGCGACCAGCGGCGTTCGAGAAGCCACCAATGGAATTGCTTTCACTGATCGAATTTTCATTGCCACTGGATTCGCAATTGAGCCATTTGATGAAGCGGAACTGCACAGGGTGACCTACCTTGGCGTGTTGCCCTACATGACCAGGGAAGAAAAGGCTTTCTCGCAGCAGTCTGTTTTGTTTGAAGCAGGTGGAGGCACGGCAGAAATTTTATTGCTGAACAAGACCGATGTTGTTTTTTCAAAAACGTATCGCTTGGGGAGCCTTCGACTCAGACAAAAGCTTGAGCTGTTCGACGCACCGTTCATCAAGTCGCGTTCCTTAATGGAATCCCAAATCCTCCAAACCATCAGTGAATTCAAAGTCAGCACAAACAATCCCAACCCCAAAAGTTTTATCGCGATGGGGGGCGAGGTGCGATTTGCGGCAAGTATAATTGACCAAAAACCAGCTGCGAACGAACTATTAGAAATTAAGATCAATGCGTTGGAAGAATTCACATCCGAAATTCTCCTTCAATCGCCGGACCAACTAGCCAGCAAGTTTCACATGAGTCTCCCGGATGCAGAGTCACTCGGGCCAGGCCTGCTGACCCAGCTCGTATTTGCACGAGAGCTGGGTGTCACCAACTTCTATGTGGCAAACGTTAACATGCGAGACGGGCTCATTAAGGAAATGGCCTCGGGACGCAGTTGGTCGAAATCCATCCAAACGCAGATTATTCGCTCGGCACTCCAATTGGGCCAAAAATATAGATTTAACGAGCAACATGCTCGCCATGTATCCCGACTTGCTTGCCAGCTCTTTGATCAGTTACAGGATTTGCATCAATTACCGGAACGCTACCGAGGAATCCTTGAATTGGCAGCTCTGCTCCATGAAATTGGCGGTTTCATAAGTACGAAGTCCAAGCATAAGCACTCGATGTACCTCATTCTCAATTCTGATTTTTTTGGAATCGGGAATTTTGATCGCAAGCTAATGGCATTAGTCGCGCGTTATCATCGCGGCGCCTCGCCACTACCTCGCCACGAGGGTTACTCAAGACTGACGCGCGAAAATCGCGTACTCGTTGTAAAAATGGCAGCAATCTTGAGGATCGCTAAATCGCTTGATGTCGGCAAAGCACAGCGCATCCCATCAATTACATGTGTTCAAAAAGAAGATCGAATAGAAATATCCCCCGCGGATGTCGAAGAATTTTCTGCAGAAAACATCGAGCTTCGTCAGGTTCGAGGACTGTTTGAAGATATTTTTGGCAAAGGAATCGTGCTGGAGACGACAAGTAATCAATCATGAAAAAGTCGAAACAAATTTATTTCAATCGTGAGTTAAGTTGGTTGAGCTTTAACCAACGCGTACTTGACCAAGCGAGCCGATCGTCCAACCCACTTTTGGAACGTCTAAAATTCATTGCAATCTCTGCATCCAATTTAGACGAGTTTTTCATGGTTCGCGTGGGCGGACTGGCGATGATAGCCGACTCGGCTACCGTGCTCGACATTAATGGCTGGACTCCAACGCAACAACTCGAAAAAATTCGCTCACGCGTCAAGGAAATGTATTCCAACCAATCTGAGTGTTTACTCAATGAGCTCGAACCGCTTCTTGCCGGGGAGGGTATCGAACGAGTCGATGCCGAAAATCTGACAACGTCAGAGTTGAAATTTTTGCGGAACCGATTCCACGAAGAAATGATGTCGAGCCTCGCCCCGATCGCCATTGAGAATACCGAGACATTCCCTGCTCTCAGCGGAGCTCGAATTTGCATGTGCGTTCGATTAAAAAATGATTTCTCTTCGCGGTTAGGAGCTCAAACTCAGAACCGGGCGTCACTCGACCAGGTCGCAAATCGAGAAAACGATCGCTACGTTTTAATCCCGATGGGAAAATTCTTGGCAAGATTCCAATCGCTTCCATCGAAAACCGGTTACCGGTACATGTTGACAGAAGATGTTATTGGAATGTTCCTGTCAGAATTTTTTGGCGAACAGGAAATCATCGAATGGAATACGCTGCGAGTAACGCGCAATGGTGACGTTGATCTTGAGGAAGACGGTCGAGCGGATTTACTGATTGGAATGCAGGCAATGCTCGAAGCGAGGCGAAAAAGCCAGTGCGTTCGATTAGAAATATCAGCGGCCACCAGCCTGAAGATGCAAGCGTTCCTCCAAAATTCAATTGATGTCCAGTTAGAGGACGTCTATTCAATTCAAGGACCGTTGGGATTGTCGGATTATTTTTCACTGGCCAGTCTTCGTGGATTCCCCAGCTTGAATGACGCCAACTGGCCCGCTCAACCATCACCTGAATTTTCGAGCGCTGAAAGCATATTCCAGACCATCGCGAGTGGTGATCGTCTGCTGTACCACCCCTATCAATCTTATGAACCCATCGTGCAGTTCATCCAGGCTGCCGCTAACGACCCTGCCGTGATCGCCGTAAAGCAAACGCTTTATCGCACAAGCGAATCGAGCGAAATCGTCAAGGCCCTTTGCCTTGCCGCTGAAAATGGAAAACATGTAACGGTGATCGTCGAACTCAAGGCTAGATTTGACGAAGCGAGGAATATCAATTGGGCTAAGGTACTCGCCGACGCCGGAGTGGATGTTATCTACGGAGTACGCGGACTGAAAACTCATGCCAAAATGTGCCTTGTGGTTCGGCGCGAACCCACTGGCATCAAGAGGTACATTCACTTCGGTACCGGAAACTATAATGAGTCGACGGCGGAAATTTACAGCGATGCCAGTCTATTTACTTGCGACGAAAAACTGGGACGTGATAGCGTTCATTTCTTTAATGCAATCACAGGCCTCTCGGTACCGCAGACGCTCGAAAAGTTGATCGCCGCACCAATCAATTTGCGCGAATCGCTGCTTGAAATGATTCGTATTGAGACCGAAAGTGCGACCCGCGGCAACGCTGCGGCAATCACCGCCAAAGCTAACTCACTCGTAGATAAACAAATCATCGACGAGCTATATCTTGCTTCGCAAGCTGGTGTAAAGATCAGGTTAAACATTCGCGGGATCTGTTGCCTTGTGCCTGGAAAGAAAGGGTTGAGCGAAAACATTCGTGTGATTAGTGTTGTCGATCGCCTTCTCGAACACGCCAGAATTTTCCACTTTCACCACGGAGGTGATGAGCGGATTTTCATCTCCAGTGCAGATTGGATGGGTAGAAATCTCGATCGCAGGATTGAGCTAATGGTTCCCGTTTTAGACAAAAACTGCAAATCGAGATTGACCAAGATCCTCCGAACCTATTTTGATGACAATCTCGCATCCAGTGAACTTCAACCTAATGGCGATTACTTGCCAGTCACCAAAAAGCGAAAGAAAAAGGATTTCAGAAGCCAACTAAACCTGCATCAGGAAGCCTGCCAAATACACAGTGCACAAACCAACCCCAAACACACCGTGTTTGAACCCCATCGTGGTGAGAGCCCCGACTAGCCTGTTGGCATAAAAAAACCGTCTCTATCAGATGGATGGAAACGGTTTTCTTGTTGTAGATGAATTAAAACTAACAGACCAAGTTAGCGGTCTAATATTTTAACTTTCATGCGATCGTTTACTTCCTCATACCAGTTCATCAACGCATCTCGGCGATAAATCTGCGACGCTTGCTGGACTTCATCGGGAATTCGCTTGAACTTAAAGAGTTGATTGGTCAGGAAATCTTCGCCGACAATGTCAATTTCTTTGCCTTCGACAACCGGCTGGATTACATAAACGGTATCCCGAGATTCGTTTTCGGCAACACCCGCCTTCAGATGCTCAGTGTTAAATGCAGCCTCCATGAAATTCTCACCCGCCGCCGTCACTCCGACAGGGCTCGAGAATCGAGTGGACCCAAAACTACTGAACCATGTAAATGCACCCGTTTTGATAACCTTAGCATCTGGCACGCCGTCAATTTCACTCATTAACTTTCCGCCACCGTCGTTCACTATCTTTTGGTATTTCTTGGCGTCTTCCATCGCAAGCTTAAACGCCTGCTGTTTTTTCCAATACTTGGCAACTTCACCTTCAGCCTCTTCTAAACTTGGAACTTTGGTATCGACCTTTTGGGCGACCCAATAGAGATAGCTATTTCGCGTGTTCCAGTTGTCATCAACCGTATTGGGCTCGTACTCATTGAGCCCGCTAAAGTTACTGAACAGGATTTGACTCAAAGGAATCAACTGTGGCGATTGCCGTCCCTGAACCATCATGTTTTGAAAGACGCGAATCGAGCCAAGTGCATCGGCTGATAATTCGGTGAAATCAACCAAACCAGTTTCTTTCTTAACCAAACCGTAACTCTTGGCAATTGCATCGAGATCCATTGGAGCAGGTTCGTCTTCCGATTTTTTCTTCTCATCAAATTCCCACCGAAGACGTTTCTCATAATTATCCTGAACAAAGACGCTCGCTTTCGTGATTGCCTTCGTCATCGCCTCCAAAGCTGGCTCTTCGCACATCGAACGCTTAACTTCTTCTTTAATGTCTTTGAGAGGCTTGATTGCTCTTTCCTTTGGCGCTGGCTCTTGAACGGGTTCGGCTGGTTCACCAACAGGTTCCTGAGTATTCTCGGCAGGCTTTTCTGGCTTGGCTTCACCAGAATCAGGCGTTTCTGTTGCAGGCGTCTCTGTTGCAGGTTTAACGGGCTCTTGCGGAGTAGATTCAGGCTTAGCTTCCGGCAATTTCTCAGTTTCAGATTTCTTGGTTTCAGATTTTGATTCTTCCTGCACCCCTGTTGATACAAATTGGTAATCAGACTTGATTCCAAAAATCGACTGCTTCGTGGCGTCTGCCTTAGGAGTTTCTGCCTTAGGAGCGTCTGCCTTAGGAGCGTCTGCCTTAGGAGCGTCTGCCTTAGGAGCGTCTGCCTTAGGAGCTTCTGCCTTAGGAGCTTCTGCCTTAGGAGCGTCTGCCTTAGGAGCGTCTGCCTTAGGAGTTTCAGCCTTGGGAGTTTCTGTGTTATCTGCAGGGGGAGGTGTCACATCTCCGGGAGCATCTTTCATCTCCCCGCCACCTGCTGGAGGATTCTCTCCGGGGGGAGGCGTCACGTCAGATTGTCCCGGCGGAGGACTGTTTAATTGAATTGAACCGTCGTCAACAGGGAGCGGCTCGAGAACCATTTCGTCCTTCGCTGCAACCAACCGCTCGTATTCCTTTTGGACATCTTCGTCTGAAAGCTTGTTCATTTCCTCTTGCAGGAAGCTTTGAAAATCGGCAACGAAATACTGCAACCGCAGCCTTGGCCCCATTTTAAAACCAGGCTTATCGCCGTTGGCCGTGGGGAAGTCATACTTCCCCTCTTCGTACAACCCCTTCAAATCAGCCGCAAGCGGCGTTTCCGTGATTTGACTTTCCATCTTACTGACATCGATTGGCAAAACTTCGCATTCGACCTGATCAGTCGTCCGTGCGAACAGCTGGACTGCTTCCGTAATATTAGGAGCACCGGAAATACCGAGTGTTCCAAAGAGTAACATTTGATTGGCAAGCAGCTCAATCTTGAGTCGCTCTCGAATCCTCGACATTGTCGAATACTTGCTATTAACTTGATTGTTAATCGCTTCGAAATCTTGCCGACTAAATTCTGCACCCGCTGAAAGCTCTCTCAAATAGTCATCCACCATGCCATCGCTTGCAACGACACCTTCTTCGGCGGCTAATTGGGCGAAAATATAACGACTGATGAGTTCGCCATCGACAACTTCAGGGCGGTTACTATTAATTGGTGAGATCGGCATCACGAAGGGCCGAAGCTCTCCACCCGCTCTCTTCTCTGCAGCCTGTCGCACCCCGTCGAGAAAAGCGACCGTCTGATAGTGATCAATTCTCATTGCATCGAGTTGACGGCGATCAAGCTCGCCACCCTTCCATGTCGCAATCACTTTGTACTGTTCGGGATTTTGATCCTCTGACATTCTTCCGTTTGACAGAGTGTCAAAAACTGGACCTAGGCCAAAGATTGCCATTGCGGCAGAGCCAAGTACAACCATTAAGACTTTTGCGTGACGTCGAAACCAAGCGAGCATTTTCTTTATCCATTACCGAAAACGAGGATACACTTTTCATAATTAAGCAGTTTCGCCCGAAAAGTTGATTGATCCAACCCACGCCGGAATCCCTCCGGGGTTGACAACTTTGGTATCAAGGGATTATTTCTCAACCCAAGAACCAAGGCGGGGAGGCGGATTAAGTCCACCACCCGAACTGGCAATTTGACGAATTTATAGCTCTTAAGCGGTAATTTCAATGCCAAAACAGCTTAACTAAAGGATTGGTAAATAAAACAATCGAGGATTTTTTTCAGTTGAATTCTAACGACGACCGATCAACATTGTCGTAAATCAGAATTATTCGATTTTTTTAACGCCAATTGAGAAACACAAGCCACGGGTAAACTGCCGGATGTCCAAATTACTGATCATTGCGGAAAAACCAAGCGTTGCCACCGATCTCGCCCGAGTCCTTGGAAAACTCCCCGAAATGGGGAAATTCAAGAAGCAAAAGGACTATTTTGAAAACGATCACGCCTACGTCGCCTCTGCCTTAGGGCACTTGGTCGCGCTGAAGATGCCGACCAAAGAAGACGGGAAAAAGCTCCCGTGGAGCATAACCCATCTCCCCCATGTCCCCAAAGCATTCGAACTCGAACCAATCGAGCGAAGTCTCGCTAAATTCAAGCTCCTTGTTCGGCTCCTCAAGAAAAAAGATGTCAGCACCGTCATTAACGCTTGCGATGCGGGGCGGGAGGGCGAGCTCATTTTTCGTTATTTGATGGATATGGCCAACATCAAAAAAGACCTGACGATTAAGCGAATGTGGATGCAGTCGATGACTGACAACTCGATCATCGAAGCTTGGTCAAATATGCGTACCGGTGACGAGATGAACGACCTCGCAGATGCCGCGGTCTGTCGCAGTCAAAGTGATTGGCTAATCGGGCTTAACGGCACCCGCGCTTTGACAGCCTTCAATTCACGTAACGGCGGATTTAATGTAACCTCAGCCGGCCGTGTCCAAACCCCAACGCTCGTGATTCTTACCGAAAAAGAACGGCTTATTCGAAACTTTGTTTCCCGCCCGTTTTACGAAGTCCATGCGGACTTTAAGGTAGAAAACGGCGAATATGCTTCGCGTTGGTTTGTTGAGAACTTTGAAAAAGACGAAGAAGACAACCAAAAGAAAGCTGAGAGAATTTGGACACTCGACGAAGCAGAGGCAATCAAAACTAGATGCGAAGGTAAGACTGGAAAAGTCGAAGAGAACAAAAAGCCCTCGAAACAAGCGCCCCCCCAGTTGTTCGACCTTACCAGCTTACAACGAGAAGCTGGAAATAAATTTGGGTTCAGTGCAAAACGCACTCTTCAACTCGCTCAGGCACTTTACGACCGTTACAAATTACTGACCTATCCGCGTACCGATTCCAAGTACCTCCCCGAAGACTATGTCGACACGGTCAAGGGTACCGTTCTCACCATCTCGCAAGGGAAACCGAACGAGACGCTCAACCCAACGATAGTAAACTCCGCAAAATGGCTGGTCAAAAACGACAAGATCATTCCTTCAAAACGGGTATTCAACACAAAGAAAGTCAGTGATCACTTCGCGATCATACCCACGGGAAAGTTGCCGCCCGCGAAACTAGATGAAGCGGCCGCGAAACTCTATCAAATGGTTATTCAGCGGTTTTTCGCAATCTTTTATCCGCATGCCGAATTCGAATTAACCCGCCGAATTACCCGAATCGGCGAAGATAGCTTTTTAACGGCAGGACGGATTTTGGTCGTTCCCGGTTACCTCGAAGTCTACGGTCGAAAACCCGGCGTCGCCGCCGACAAGGATGAACTCGTCTACGTTGCCGATGGTGAATCGGCTGAAAATGTGGCGATCGAAATGCGGGCCAACGAAACCAAGCCACCCGCCCGCTTCAACGACAGTACGCTTCTGTCAGCTATGGAGACGGCAGGAAAACGGGTCGATGATGACGAACTGAGGGAAGCCATGAGTGATCGTGGGCTCGGTACTCCGGCTACAAGAGCTGCAATCATCGAAAACTTAATCCGACAAAAATACGTCTTTCGAAATGAAATAAACAAACGTGAACTAGTCGTCTCCAATAAAGGAATCGCACTAGTCGACCTGCTGGACGAGATCGGAATCACGACACTTGGTTCTCCAGAAATGACCGGCGAATGGGAATTCAAACTCAAAGAGATGGAAGCTGGACGACTTAATAAAGATCAGTTCATGAATGAAATCATTGAACTGACAAACGGGATCGTCGCTCAAACCAAAGAATTTACTGCGGAAAAAGTAAATCGCATCTTTCCTGACCTCGAGACCGCATGCCTTGAGTGCGACAGTTCTCCATTAAAGCAAACCGATGGAGTTTTCGAGTGCAAAAATCCTGAATGCACCTTTCGACTTAAAAAACACATTGCCAGCCATGAGCTAACCGAGGTAGAAGCTCAAAACTTAATGGTTGACAAAAAAATCGGCCCCATTACCGACTTTAAAAACCGCTTCGGTCAGCCCTTTGAAGCTGAACTGACGTTCGCCAAAGAAAAGAAAACTTGGAAAGTCGCCTTCGTGTTTGAAGGAGATGATCGCCGCGAAGAAGAACTTAAAAATCTGCGCGACGAACAGATCATCTGTCAAGCTAAACTGACGGATGATTCCGAAACACTCATTCCAATCTACGAAGTCGAAAGTGCCTACCTTGCTCCAGCAATGGCCACCAAAGTCGACGACCGAGGGGTGCGAATCAGTAAGACAATTCTTAAACGCGAAATCCCAACCGAACAGGCCGTCAAGCTATTTGTCGAAGGCAAAACTGACTTAATGCCCGGATTTCTCTCTAAGAAAGGTCGTAAATTCGCCGCTCATCTGACTATCGATCGAGAGAAAGGGAAACTCGGGTTCGAATTCGCCCCGCGTAAAAACGCGAAGAAATCTACCGAAGATGGCGATACAGATACCGCTGAAAAAGCCCCCAAGAAAAAGGCCGCAAAAAAGAAAAAAGCGACTAAAAAGAAAACAACCCGCAAAAAAACGACGACTAAAAAAGCAAAAAAGAAGTCGACTAAAAAATCCGCTAAGAAAAAACCCGCCGCAACTGAACCGGTAGCTGCGGAAGAAAAAAGCGAGTAAATCGAGTAAAGAGAGTAAAACGAACAAAGCGAAAAGCGATTTTATTTAAGGGACCAACGCAGCAAGCTCGTTGATTACCATATCGGTGTGCATTAGCGTTCCTCTCTGAGGCTCTCAACCTCCTATCTCTTCAAGAACCTACCTTATTAGGCGAAACCTAATTAAAGGGTGGCTATCGTCTTGATAGCGTTCCCGTTGGATGTGGCAATCGTCTTCAGAATTCGACTTGACTGGTTCTGGCCCGATTGATATCTACGCGTTTTGCAGTTTGCACGCCTTTATCGTCGGAACCATAGTCAATTGTTTAGCCAATTCAAAAATTTCGCTCAAACTTGCACGCTCGCATGCGTGCTAGCGACAATTTTGAGCTGCCCAACCGTCGAAGCTCAACGGCCCAGCTTCAGTACCGCCGCTCTGCCTCAACAGCCCGGTGGCACCAATCCGGCGCTTAGCCAGCCACAGATCAATAACTTCCCGATCCCCTCCAATTTTGGCCAACCCTCTGCATTCCCAATTCAGCAAACGCCGCCGCCAACCTCGCCGCCGTTTGTCAATCCACAAACGACCTCCCCTCCACCAAATCTAACCTTTCCTACGTTTGATCAAAGTGGCGGCCAAAATCTCCAAGGACAACCTCAACTTGGGCAACCCATCTTTGGCCAGCCGAACCAAATGGCCCCCGGTGGGTATCAACCTCAACAGTCATGGCAACAGGACCCTTGGACTTCGTTTACCGATGAATTTCTTCCGAAGGTATTTGAGCACCCTCGCGCGTGGACAGTCTACATCCCAGGAGGAAGCGGGAACGAACTCAATATCAATGATATTGGTCTGGCGACGACCATCAACATCCCAAAATTTCTAAACGGTCCTTCACCGTTGAAAATTTCGCCTGGCTTCATCTTCAATTTCTGGAATGGCCCTTCGACACCAACTTTCGATTTGCCCGCACAGGCCTATAGCTCATATTTAGCCTTCGATCATATCACCGACCCATCAAAACGTAGTGGTCTTGAAACCAATTTCACGGTCGGCTTTTACAGTGATTATAAAAACACATCGAGCGACGGTCTTCGATTCACTGGAAAACTCCTCGGGTGGTCAAGATTGAATGAATACACCGTTGCTAAGTTTGGCGTCGAGTATTTAGATCGACTTGACATTAAACTGCTTCCAGCATTCGGGCTCTACATGAATCCCAACCCAGACATGAAACTTGATCTTTATTTTCCAAAAACAAAATTGGCCCACCGCTTACCAAGAATTAATAACTATGATGCCTGGGGTTATATTGGTGCAGAATTAGGCGGCGGCAGTTGGGCGATCGACAGAGCTAATGGCATGAAAGATCAAGCGGACGTTAATGATGTCCGGGCATTTATTGGAATCGAGTGGATGGGCAACGCACAGGTGACAGGATTCTTAGATCTTGGCTACGTCTTCAACCGCGAAATTGTCTACCGAAGCTCAACTCCCAATCTCGATTTAAGCGATGCCATGATGTTGCGATTCGGGTTTGCCTTTTAAGCGTTGAAGGATCACCTGCATGGCCCTTACTGAATCATCAATGGTCCCTTTGGGGGCTCCCCTTCCCGATTTTCGGTTACCGGATACTGACGGGACCTATTATTCAAATGATGATTTTCTAGATCGTCCTATTTTGGTGATGTTCATTTGTAATCACTGCCCCTATGTAAAGCACATTGCCAATGAATTATCGCTATTGAGCCACGATTTCGCTCAGGCGAGACTCGGCATGGTTGCAATCCAAAGCAACGACATCGATGGATATCCAGAGGATCGCCCCGAATTGATGCACGCTGAAAAAGAAGCGCGTGACTACCGTTTCCCCTATCTTTACGATGAATCTCAAGACGTCGCGAGATCATTCCAGGCCACCTGCACACCTGATTTTTTTCTCTATGACAGCGAACAACGACTTGTCTATCGCGGCCGAATCGACGAAACCAGACCTACCCGAATCGATTCGGGTGTCTATGATTCAACTGGCCAAGAGCCTCACGGCAGAGACTTGAGAGGAGCAATCAGTGCTGCGATTCAGGGAAATTCTGTTAACGCTCATCAGTTCCCCTCGGTTGGATGCAACATCAAGTGGAAGCCCTCGGCAAACCCAAGTGCTTGACCTCCCCCGGCACTTAGCGACGGCGACTTGAGGCTGATTTTAGTTTTTACGTTGAATAAGCTTGGTAAAACAGTCGATGATTTTATTAGAGTATCAAAACGTAGACGTTTTATTTGCAACCATTCCCACCATTAAGCGACAACCTCCCTCAACATTCCCTCAGTAATTCATCAATATCCCTCCCCTTTTAGCGAATATCTAAACAGTAAAAATTAGCTTGACCAGAAAAGTAGAGGAAATATCGCATGAATACGATAGATCTGAAATCGAGTCTCTTCGCTTCCTTGAAGCTGGATCTCTCGTCATGGCAGGGATTATTGAGTTTTGAGAAAACAATGTTCGTCATCGCGAACATCATGGACATTGGAATGACATCCATGCTATTGGGAACCGGGCAGTTTATTGAGTCAAACCCGATCGCATCCCACATTCTCAATGATTGGGGATTGATCGGGATGATCGCTTACAAACTCATTATTGTTTCGGTCGTTATGCTGATCGCAAACATCATCTCCATTTGGAAAATCAATACGTCCAAGAGGCTCCTCCATTTTGGAACGCTCGCCGTCTCTGGTGTTGTGTCCTACAGCATTCTACTGATGATGAGTTATCAAGGCTGGTTCTAGAAGGACAGCTTGTGTGCCATCTGCAACTCTCGCCTCGTTTGGATCAGGCATTCTTCCTGGACAACCATTGGTCTTATCACAAAGACGTTTCGTGTCGCCAAGTACTCGATCTGAGCACGCATCCCTCAGACGTTGACGAGCCAGTGGCAGCGAACCGATGAGATTTTCATCAACCCGCTAGGTTACGTTTTAAACAGTCTTGCCACCCCAAAGCGTCTAGACAGAACTACATCACCGCCCTTTGGATTTCCGCAATTTGACACAGCCAAGGAACGCCATCCGTGGCAGCGAAATGAAGGGGAAAGAAAACACTCTGGCAGATGCATGTCAAAATAGGCAATCTCAAAATGAAACAAACAATCTCATTTTGACTCAATGGTTCCCTCCTGATTCTTAAAAACGCCGCAGTTTTTCCACTGGCACGCCAAATGCCTGTTCGCTAGTCGGAGGCAAAACCTATTTCAGAAAATCTGGAGGTTGACCATGAAACGTTTTTATCGATTCTTCGTTACCAGTTTTGCATTACTGTCCTTAATCAGCTTGGAATCCAGCGGAGCAAACGCGCAGATCATTGGAATCGGCGACCTGACTGGATCGACATTCCGCAGTAAAGCTTTTTCGATTTCAGGAGACGGGACCACCGTCACTGGATTTAGCAACGTCAGCGATGGTGTAGAGGCCATTCAATGGACAGAATCCACTGGACTTTTGGGACTTGGAGATATCCCGGGCGGTAGATTCTTTAGTCGGAGTATGGCTGCTTCTCAAGACGGTTCTGTCATCGTCGGAATGGGGACCATTGAACAGCAAGAGGCCACCCGATGGGACAGTTCCGGGCTGACCCGTCTAGGAAGTCTAATAACCAATGGATTCAGCGGCGCGCTCGGTGTTTCGGACAATGGCTCGATCATCGTTGGTCAGGCACAAGGCAACGCTGGCTTTGAAGCAATGTATTGGAATGCGACCGATGGAATGGTTGGTATCGGTGACTTAAGAGGTCCGGGATTCGACACTAACAGTTTAGCCAGGGCAGTGTCATCTGACGGCTCAACGATCGCCGGCCAAGGTTTTAGTGACGATGGTATGGAGGCATTTCGCTGGACCAGCGGAGGTGGAATGGTCGGCCTAGGTGATCTGACTGGTGGAACTTATGCAAGTATGGCCACGTCTATCTCAGGGAATGGAAATGTAATCGCCGGGCACGGCCAAAGTGCGAATGGCCAAGAAGCGTTCCGGTGGACCGATGCCACTGGCATGGTTGCTCTCGGCGATCTTGCTGGGGGCGAATTTGCAAGCAGTGTCAACGGAATGTCTGTCGATGGAGGGTTCTTAGTTGGGTACAGCGTATCCTCGATAGGAAGTGAAGCATTCTTATGGACAGCGACCGATGGTATGCAATCCCTCTATGATCAGTTGCATGCAGAGGGTCATGACATGTCCCACTGGACTAATCTAATTTCGGCAACGGGTGTCTCCGACGATGGCTTAACCATCGTTGGCTATGGTACAAACACCAATGGTGACGAAGAAGGTTTTGTGGCTCGTTTCTCAGCAGTGCCAGAACCAACCTCCGTCACATTTTTAGCGATAACACTCACGGGCTCGCTGTTATTTCGCCGCCGCAGGATGACAGAACCGCAGCGTTCGGCGAAGCATTGAATCAATGGAACCACGCGCTTTCGACAAATTTGACAATAAATATCAATCGCTTTGTTATTGGTTTCTAAATTTATGCATCCAGCGTAAAGACGGCTTAATGCCTTCCGTAAATATTTGCGGAAGGCATTTGCAGTTGTGGCCGGCATTCGCAGTTGTGGCCAGCATTTGCAGGTGTGGCCGGCATTTTGATAGATATTCCGAACAAGCAATTTGCCTAACCAGATCGCCGACATCCCGCTTTATTCCCACTGAAAAATTCGCTACTGATCTGGCTTTTCAGGCGTCTGCTCACCGTTCATCAAACCATAACGTCTCAGCCCATCAAATATGATATCGGTGCGATTGGGGAACCAGTTTTCAAGAGTCCATCGCTTTTGCTGTTGCCAGTCAAGCATAAGCGTATCTGGAGAACTGAAATGAACATCGCCCCAACGCGCCGATTCAGCAATCAACGCTGGCTCGACCTCACTGATCAAAGCTCTATATCTCTGCTCACATGCAGCAGCCCCCAGCACTCCTTCTCGCCCGCACCACTTCTCTACTCTCTCAGCAAACATTTTTCGAAACTCTTCACTCTTGATCAGTTGCTGAAATAAGTATGCGAAAGACCCCCGCTGGGCAAAGCCATCAAAACGCAACGGATACTCAACTACATTGTTCTTCCAGCCAGAGGCAAAGGTGGCATCTGCATTCTCAATCATAAACCTAAGTTTCGCGTTCCTCCCTCGCCGGTAATAGGCTCTCAAATTATTCCCATCGCTTAATGCCCAGTCTTCGGCCCCCGCATACATCAGAAGCAGGCAGTGATCAATTAAATCGTTGACATCAACCAATTGCAACATGGCGGCAAATTGAGTCGGTTCATTGAGATCGGTTGACGCGAGTTGGGAAATTTCATCCCACATCCGTTCCCCCGAAGCGTTGGTGTCAATCCGCTGACCGCGTCCCCGAATCGTAACGTAGTTATCTTCGTTCGCCCCCAATTGATGCGCCAGGTATTCATCGTCCGGACGCTCAATCAAATTATAGATCCCCCAATACAGTCCATTGATGCACACGTGAACAAATCGCCCTCGCACAGCGAGCTTCCCCATTTCTAATTCCGTTCGGCGTACCCATTGATCGCGGACGTACTGAGCTCTTGATCGCACCGCGGACCGAGGCGAGACCCATGAATCACTGGCTGAACGAAGCACGAGGCTTGAACTTCGATCTTGTCCCGGGATTGCTTTTACCTTGTATCCCAAACGCTCCCAATATCGAACGGCAGCCTCCCATTGAGCTCTACTCATACCAGCGTTGGCACCGAATCGCCCGGACCTCGCGTTGATAGTTACCGAATCCTCCGAATCAAACCACGCCTCCCCTCCGATCGAAGCCATCGAACTGAGATTTGAGTGCACCACATGTCCACGAGGAGTTGGAAACAGAGTTTTATCTCGCACCAGATTGATCCCCCGCTCATCGATGGTCCAGAGATACTTGACGTCACGGTCACCGTACTTGCCACACACTACCCCTTCAAATCGATCGGTCGTTCGCGACTGCAAACCGTGAGTCTCATCTATCAAGACACCTTCATTCTCGAGTAACTCGAAAGCTGAGTTTCTCAATGGTCCAGTACCATTGTTCGGCCCGTCAATTTCTAACGACTCAAAAATAGGCTGTTTCAGAACAGACATGCCGTAACGCGATCGAAAACTAAGACGAAACGAATGCTTTTTCCATTCGGGGCGTCTGCTTCCCTCTCCAGCTATTCGTAGCCCACAAGGCGCCTGAAACCCCTCCTCACGCTGATGAGGCAAGAACTCCATCACCCCTGGAACTTCCCACTCACCACCGCGAAGCAATGACTGAGAGTAAATCCCGTTTTTACCAAAAAGAGATTCGATGGGAGCGACAACCGAAACCATAGGGAGCTTCCCAATTGCGGTTTTTATGGCTGGCTCTTGTGATTCAATAATTCGCGGATCCATTTCATAATCAGCCGCGATACCATTCCACTCAGCAGGGAACCCGTCGGGGCTCGAAGATTGATAAACCAATTCGTCAATTTCAAGAAAACTGCGTGTGAGCACCGACGATGCAACCAAGCTCTCACCGAAGGCTCGCGCCCGGACCACCAAAGTTTCACCAATCTCAATCGGTTGTTTGTAGAGTTTACCGTTCTGCTCATTGGGCACACTTCCATCGATGGTATATCGAATTGAAGTATTTGCTGTTTCGCATCGCAGTGAAACCGTTAAATCGTCGTCGAACAGACAAGACGTTTCTGAACAAATCACCGGCTCAATGAATCCCTCGGCGATCCCAGAATTCTCTTCAAGCGGCGTTGGTCGTATGAGTGCGAGCGGTTCGCCTTGGGATGCCGCATATGTAACACCGTGAGATGCGTCCGGAATTCCAAGTGAAACGGTTTGCTCGACGGTTGTCCCGTCCGGGCGCACTAAGTACAGCGAATCCTTTTTCGGCGAGATTCGAAAGTTAGCATGGAGTTCGTTCTCGTCGTAGTAATCAAGCCCAGATGCAAAAACCAGCACACGCTCATCAGGTAGAAGCATCAGCCTGGGGATCTGCCATTTACCGAGTTTGCTCTGATTGTCCGAAAGACACCAGCCACTGGCATCAAACGGGCGATCTCCCGGATTCCATAATTCGATCCAATCAGGACATTTCCCATCACCATCAACTACCTCACCCGCATTCGATGGTTGTACTTCCGCAATCACCAACCTGGCGGATTCATTTGGTAGCGCGACTGCATCGCCTGGAAATCCCTCTTGCTCGGGACGCGAACGAAAACCTCTGCCTAACACTCTAGTTTCGAGCCCAACTCGCTCCCGATCCTCTTCTTCCAAAATCGCTATTCGGTTATCGATGACTGACGGGTCGAGAACCGGTGGATGGAAGATATCTTTGACAAGCGTCCGCACTCCAATCAATTCGCCAACGCCAGCAATTACAACCAGGATGAACAAATAAGCCCAAAGCCTTTTGCGTATCGCCCCAGACCTACTCTCACGCGCAGCCGTATCTTTCAACTCGGCATTGCCCTTGTCAGAAGGAGATTCTTCTTCACTCATCGACAAACTTATTCTTGATTTACTTAAATTTAGTATTCAATATAGCGAGTGGCTTATTTCTGCCCGCGTCTACCATCGTTGAATCTTGAAACGCCGCGTCCATTGTTAAACATCAGACAAAAACGATCAATCTCAGATTTCTCGATCACGCTGTTAGCGTTGTAATCCATGTGTCCAATGTACATTGTTACTTTTCCCGGTGGCAATTCGTCGGTGGTTAAATTCCCGTCGCCGTTGGTGTCCATGTCGCGCACATTGGCAAACATTTCGTTGAGAAAAATCCCGGGACGCGTCCCAAGATTCGTGTTGGATCTCCCGTAAATGTGATATTCCTGAGTCACTTCAATGCAGAATGTCTCCGCATCATCGCAAACGGTATAAGTCAAAAAAGCGATTAGTGGCGCAGACTGATCCTTGAACGTGGCCTCAATCAAAAACTGTCGAGGGTCGACATCGGCGTCTTCTTTGACTTCTCCACTAGTTAGGGTTTGCTGCTCGACGATGACATTACCTTCTGTCTTGAGCTCTAGCTTTACCTTCCCAGCTCGATTGTTCCAGTGGACTTTATAAAGCGGATCAAGATAAACGCCAAAGTACAAATCACCTTTCCCAGTTTTAAATAACCTGGGCGTTCCCTCCACGCGGAGTTTTGCAAAAAAAGGATTATCATCGTCCGGCACGTGCTGAATATCTAAAGGCTTCATCCTGCCGGGTAGTTGAATTCGAGGCACGACTCCACTGGCAATTTTCCGCGACTCTGGAATAAATGCGGTCGGCAAATCTTCGACTTTAGTTATTTTGTCGACCTTCCCAACCAGTTCTTCCAAATCAGATCGAAGCGATTGAGGGTTAGCCCAAAATCGTTTTCGGACGACTTTACCTTCCGGGTCTAAAATAAAACCACCGTTGGGCGCTCCTCCAAATGCGTTTTCAACCTTATGATCCATCGTGTCGCAAATCCAGGGAATCTCAGTTTGAAACCGCTCCTTGGCGTGAGCAATGTGCATCAAACGTTCCTCGATATCCAACGCCGAGACAAAATTATTAACCTCTGGGTGTTCAACGGCTTTGTAAACATAAAAAAACTGAACGCCTTTGTCGCGATAATCACGATATACGGTCTCCAGACTGGAGACGTTACGAAGGAACGGCGGTCAGGTTAAACACCCAAAATTTAAAACCGTGTACTTTCCTTTAAGCGATGCAAAATCCAGCTCGTTGCCATCCTCATCAAAGGCAACGAGGTCACCGATGGGGTCACCGACCAATGGCTTTCGTTTTGAAAATTGAAGATTAAACTCATCGACAAACTCCATTGGAGCTGGGGTCGCGTTGGCGATGATTTTTTTTACCGCGACGCGACGCCCGCCAAACTCTTCCGGTGATATCGAATTGTCTTGATCGGCATCCAGCCGCGTCACGAGCAGATCGAACTGCTTAAACGTCGGCAACTTAGCTTCTACGTAACTTTTAAACTCCAACAAAGACAATGACCCATTGGCGTCCGAGTCAGCCTCATTGAATCTCGCCAAAGCGACACCAGCCTCCTGGCCAATCGCACATGTTCCCCAAAAAAAGAGACCAACGGCAATGAGAAACTTCAAAGATTTGATCATACTACCGAACCTGGGAAGAAAATAGGAAGGAAGTTGACGGTCCATCGTCACTTCGCAAACCCCTTAGGGTACGCATCGGTGACTTCACTTCAAATTTGAACCTTCCGTTTGAAAATTGTCAAATTCTTAAATGTAAACGTTCGTACAAACTACAGACCAAACTCATACAACCGCCTGAAATTGCCAGGTCCCAAAAAAACGGTACTAAGCAGAATGCTGAGTCATTGCTTGTTGCATCCACCGAGGGACGTGCCGCCACAACGACCATGTTTCAGAAGCCGACAGCAACAGTGATGAATTGCGACCTTAGGAAACCATAAGCCTAGTGCTTGGGCATCCCTTCAGAAGTCTGCTGAAGTCGTTTTCGAACCGTCAGTTCAATTCGATTGACACCCGGTTCTACCACGAACGCTAAACCAGAGGTCCGGTAATCGCCGTGCGCTTGGTCGATCAGGTGACCGTGATCATGATTAATTTGATCATTCAGTTTCTCGGTCAAATAATTACCGGAAATTTGCAGGATGGCAATTTGCTGTTCACCTGCCACGGCTCCGTCACTTTCGCTGTACGTACCAACAGTAAAAGTTCCATCACGGTTGATTTTCCCGCGAGCATTAAGCTTGTGTTCGGCGCTGTAAAACTCGATATTCCCAAACATGAGCGGAGAGCCGTCCTCAAACTGAACAATGCCCTCGATAGTATGAGTTGGCACCTGATTAGAACCGCATCCGAGAGTCTGACTAAGCCCAACGAAACATAGGACCGCCAGCCAATTAAATTTGAGAAGCGCAGGAACTTCTTTGTCTTGAAAAAATACCAATTGATCCAACCTAATTGTATTCCGAGTTACTCGATTGAAACCACGCCACCGTCGCGCCGATTACACATATTTCCGAGGCTGACCGTATCAATATCGTTAGCTATCGATCGAGTACTGCCATCGGCAAAAACAAAGTTACAAACGCCTGGGTGCCAACCGCCGAACCCGAGCACTGAGGATTCCGATTGCTGTCTGCTGGGTAAAATTGGCACGCCTGGGCCACCAATTCTGGTGAACGCGGCTAAATCTTCGCCATTAAATATTGGCCCGTTATATGGAATTTGATTTAGGTTCTCAGGCGTGACATGCAGCTCACCCGCGAGGGCGGTGTTGCTTGAACCATCGGTAATGCTTCCGTAATTAATTCGATCTATCCAATTTAGTTGTCCGCTTGAATCCTCTTTGGCTTGAGACGAGATCAAAACGCCTGTGCCATTGCCGCCGTAATAGTAGTCATCAGCTGAACCCGTTGAGCCCGGTGACAGATCGCCGTGGTTACCGGCAAAATCCCCAGTCGCGCCACCGACGATTTTTATGGACGCCCAACCTCCACATCCACAGGGCGCTGTCACATACCATTCCTTCACTTCGGTTGGGACAATCGCATCCGTCACGGAGTGACGACTTGGACATAGAAAAATGTCTAGAACTTGGTCGGTCGCGGTTATGTCTTGATTTTCGTATGACTCCGACAGATCCCATTTTTCATAGAAAGCACGCTGCTCAATAAACGGAAGAATTCGAACGAGCCATGATGGTTGATCCCCCCCTTTGTCGAACGGGGCCTGTGCGTTCTTTTTGGGATATAGTCGCGCCGGTGGGAAAGCACCGTTGACATCGTGGAACATCGTCGTAGCAAGACCTATTTGCCTCAACTTGTTCATACACTGAGTTCGGCGAGCTGCCTCTCGTACGCTTTGCGCGGCCGGCAAGAGCATACCAATCAGTACACCAATGATGGCAATTACTACTAATAATTCGACGAGTGTAAACGCCGCACGGAATCGCTTGGTCTTGTACATCATGAATTCAACAGATTCGAGGGGGAGTCGTATAAAAGCCTGCGCATCTTCCACAGATTAAACTTAGCACGTTTTTTTCGACACGATTGTTCTCAAACCAATTCTTAAGGAATCTTAACAAATACTACAAGGCAACTCCGCAATCCACCCCCCAAGGGAGGTATTGAAATGTCGTTTATTGAACGATTGAGGCTCCGATCTCTGCAAACCGCAATAGCATTACCACCCGCTCGAATAGACCAATTCGAAAAACGCGCCTGCTCCGAATTCGCCACCTGACTTGAAACCGACTCGAGCCAATAAAATCGATTCGCAGCAAATCTCCGAAAAGGCCCTAACCTTCAATCGAAACTCGCTGGCGTTTCGCCCGATTAGGTCGCAACCCTAGTTACAGCAAAACCATATTTTTGTGAGGATCTTCCAAGGCCAGATAACGATGCCAAGCCCGTGCAAACTGATGAGTGTCCAGCACCAAATCAAATCACTTGCCCTTTCAATTCGATTGGCTTAGCTTAGAACTAGTACCCAAAAATCCCCCGTTCCAAGCGATAAAACATTCTAGCTTTTAACCTTGCCCGTCCTTTCTCATGCCACGATCTCTCAAATACATCGAGCGTTGTACCGGCGCATCCTATAGCGGGGACGCCTGCATTGGCTTCGTGGAAACCTCGAAAAGCGGACGGACGGTCTACTTCAATGGCAGGGCGTATGCCCGAGCGACTGGCGGTGGCATTTCTGGTAATCACTTCGACGTTGAAACCGGTGAAGAGCATTGGATTTCTGGAGTCAAAAGACGCGGATCTAATCGCCATTGGGCCGGTTCGGGTCGCATCCAGATCGAATCCGTTGCCGTCGAGGCCTATCTCCAACACACAGGGCAGGACGAAATCAATCCACTGGTTCTGACGATTGTCGATCCATTTTTGGAAA
Organism: uncultured Pirellulaceae bacterium; assembly: GCA_938083195.1. Classification (GTDB taxonomy): domain Bacteria; phylum Planctomycetota; class Planctomycetia; order Pirellulales; family Pirellulaceae; genus Mariniblastus. Next base: position 146,723 of record CALKCK010000001.1, read on the forward strand.
CAGACCGAGAGCGTATTCGGGATTACCTGAATGAGTCTACCTACGAAGACAATCCCTAACGACTCAATGCGGGTGAAGTTCGTAATCGCCTCTTAATTGATAAAGTCGGCATTCAGCCCGACTGGATAATCGCAACTGCCCTATCATTGCCTCTACTAAATTGGCGTCACCAGAAATTTAGATTCCAGGTTCCTCACACTTCACCGTTGATTCGAAGCAAGGCATTGCGTTCCGCCAAACCGTTGTGCGTTCCTTTGACAAAAGGAACGGTTCAAACGCCCGAAGTTTCGCGAACCCCAATGCTTTGCTACAATTCGGGCGAGAACTAACCGTTTTTTATCAAGGAAACATCAATGAAGATCATGAGATACCGCGAGCTGCTTTTGCTGATGCTCGTGTTGGCTATGTTCGGCTGCCAGCCATCCAAGCCTCCCGTCGCCACGACGCCTGACGGAACGGAGCCCAGCAAAACTCAACCCGCCAACGAAGATATCGCGAACCAAGGTGACTCTCCCGCGGCGGCTTCAAAAGAATTCCTTATCGACGTGCGCTCTCAGGAAGAGTGGGATTCAGGTCATTTGAACGACGCAGTCTGGATTCCACACACAGAGATTTCGGAACGCATTGCCGAAGTAACCCAAGACAAGTCCGCTAAATTGGTTCTGTACTGACGAGCCGGTGGTCGCGCAGGTAGCGCGAAAGAAGCCTTAGAAAAAATGGGCTACACGAATGTCGAAAACGGAGGCGGAATGGACGACCTGAAAAAACGGTATCCAGATGAGGATTGAAGGATTTATAACGTTTTAATCTGAAGCCATGGCCGCGTGGACCGAACCTTGGTCGCCTAGCCGAAGATGCTGCATTCGCAGTTCGAGCCTGAGCGTTCTATTGCGCGGAAACCCTTTTCGTAATCGAGCAATGAATTAACGCATAACGAAAAAACCCTGTCGCAATCGAATGCTGCGACAGGGTTTTTAAGTAGCGGTGGAGGGATTCGAAGTGTGTGTGAGTTTTCGAGGAAAAACGTACGTTCTTGCAATGGCTGGGGACTCACGGGTGATAAAACAACCCCGACTCTACTGATCTTCAAGGCCGAAACCAACGCGACAGGCCTCGCTCTGAGCACCAATCAAAGCTCTGAATGCCTTAGCGTACGTCCCCGATTTATTTAATGTATTCTCCGGATCGCTTCACTTAACGAACGTTCAACGTAATACGCCGACTAGTAAAATTATTGACTACACCGCCAAATCGGTTTGCTTCAATAAGTTAGCTTCTAGTTCCTCATTAAACAAAATTTAGACGGAGCGTACTAATCTTCCAACTACGCGATGCGAGATTGAACACTATTACACGGGCAACGAGACTTCAGTCGAGAACTATTCGAAAACGTTTTCTAAAGCTGTGTTACGGTAAAATACTGGCTAAACAGGAACGTTAAAAACCAAAATTAAAAATAATACAGCAACAATTAAAATAATTAGACAGCCAATGTTCCCTAAATTCTCTGACTTGCGGCGTCGGATCCGCTTCAATACAGTTTCGCGAGATTTAAGCACACCAAGCCTTTGGCTTCGGTCATCCCCGCCGATAAAAATGGCATGGTCAATTTTAATTAGCAAATCTTTTAAATGCTGAAGGCCTCGATATGGATCGTCATAAGCTAACTGAATTTCCTTCAATAAATCGTTGTACTTTTTGAGTCTTTCTGAAGTCTCTTCAATAAA
>CALKCK010000002.1 GCA_938083195.1 uncultured Pirellulaceae bacterium
TACACATGGAGTCACCGAGTACTCTGCGAATTTGGTGTATTCTTACGAGTCGGGTGCTTTGAACGAGTCTTTCTCCGATATCTTTGGAGAAGCGATCGAAAATTTCGCGTTGGGATCGAATGACTGGCTGATGGGTGAAGACATTGGTGTCAATCCGGGCAATGCCCTGCGAAGTATGTCCAATCCATCGGCGAAGGGCGACCCGGATACCTATTTAGGTAGCAATTGGAATGGGACGAGCAGTGACAATGGCGGAGTGCACACCAATTCAGGAGTCCAGAACAAATGGTTTTACATTCTTACCGAGGGGGAGGCAGGGGTTAATGACAATGGTCAAGCCTACGATGTAACGGGAATCGGAATGACGGACGCTGCAGAGATTGCCTACCGAAATCTCTCGGTTTATCTAACAACAAACTCTCAATACATTGATGCCCGGGAAGGTGCTGTTCAGTCGGCGATTGACCTGTTTGGTGCGAATTCTCAACAGCACCTTTCGACTCTTGCAGCATGGGACGCGGTTGGCGTTGGCGGCTCGTTCGAACAATTGACTGTCTTTACCGGCGGCGGCACGGGTGCCGGCGTTAATCGTTCGGTGCTTTCAGGGGATGTGATCGGTTCCGGTTTCCCTGACACGGTCGCGGTAGATTTAGATTCAAATCAGACGCTCTCGATTGCGGTGCGAGGGAGTAATGGATTGATCCCGGACGTCGAAGTCCGAGACCCTAACAATGTGCTGGTGGGAAATGGTACGGCAAGTAATGCCAATTTGTTTTTGCCTGCAATGAATTTGGTTGACGCCGGAACTTATCAGATCTTAATCGATGGAGCTTCTGGTAGTAGCGGTGATTACGAGATCGAATTTGTGCTCAATGCGGTAGTCGAAGCTGAATCGGTGACAGGGGTTGGGAATAGTGACCTTGCTAATGCGGAAGATATAGATTCTGCAGCGTTTTTTCCTGGAGCGGCTCAGTCGAGTGATCGCATTGCCGTGTTAGGCGATCTTGCCGAGGAACAAATCCTCGTTGCCTCTGATGGTTTTGAGAGCGGTGGATTGAGCGGTGATTGGGCAACGAGTTCAACTGATTCAGGCGGTCGCATTGTTGTCACCAACAGTTTCGCGGCGAACGGAAGCACGAACTCTCTGTTTATGGATCAAACGAACACCGGGACCTACAATCTTAATGAGGCGGTCTACACGGTTGATTTATCAAGCGCTGCAAGTCCTGTGCTGAGCTTTTATCATGCTGAGTGGGGCGATGAAACGGATACACTCCCAGCGAGTTTCTCTGGGAACTCAAATGGAGATGGAGTCGCGATCAGTGCGGACGGCACTACTTGGTACACCGTCTTGACCGATACGGATTCAGCCAACGGCGTTTGGAACTTTGTTGAGATTGATCTGGCAGCGGAAGCAGCTTCGGCTGGAATTTCACTGGGAAGCAACTTTAAGATTAAGTTCCAACAGTATGATAATTATCCCTATGATTCTGATGGTCGTGCTTATGACGAAATCAATATTTTCACTGAACAAGCGTCTCCCGATTGGTATAAATTCTCGGTTGGCGATGGCCAGGAAATATCAGCGGCGGTGGATGGTTTTAACGGGGCAGCCACTTTAGCGTTAGAGGTATTTGATTCCAGTGGTAGTTTGCTTGCGACTGGTGCAGCATCCTCTAACTTTGACTCAGTTGTGTCCAGCTATACCAACGTTGGAGGAGCGGTAACGCTCTATGCTCGTGTAACGGGTGCTGTCGACGTCGATTATGTGTTGGTGGTTGGTCGGTCGGCGTCTTTGGATGTTGAATCTGCATCACCTCAAGTTACCGACCTGACGGGTGTAAACGGTGTGATCGGATTTGTTTCAACGCTCAGTTCTACAGACGCGGACCCCGACGGGTTTGCCGCTGAAACCAACATAAGCAACTCATTTTCGGGACTGACTTTGTCAAATAATGTTGGTTCAGGTGCTATTTATGCTGCCTCGGCAAGCTATGGAGCTCCAACGGGTGCGAATGTTTATGCCCCCGGGGCAACGGCGGCCAATGGTTTCCGAGCGGGCGATGACGAATTGAGAGCTGACTTTACCGTGTTGCAGTCAACCGTTTCGATCGATGTTGGCTCGGATGATGCATCGGATGTTGCCTGGTTGCGAGCGTACGATGCTTCTAATAATTTGTTGTCGGAAGTTGTCAGCGGTAGTGTTGCGTCGGGAGGTAGGGAGACGCTTACCATTTCAAGGCCGTCCGCTGAAATCGCGTACGTGATCGCTGCGGGCAAAGGCACCGACATCACGCCGCTTGATAATTTGGCGTACCAAATTTCTGATCCGGATGATGATCTTTACAGCATTACGGCGTCGGCTGGGGATCAATTTTCCCTCGACGCATTTTTGCCAGGTGCCGGAGTTTATCTGTTTAACAATGCGATCGATAATTCCTCCGGGAGTGAGTTGCGGATGGAAGTAAGGGATCCGTCGGGATCCCTCGTCGCCTCTGATAGTACGTCCATTTTGCACACGGCGGCTACGTCTGGGGATTACGAGGTTCGAGTGTTTGCAAATGCTGGACTGGGTGAGTACTTCCTTGAGCAATGGTTTAATCATGCTCCCGTCGCTAATTCCGACTCCGTTACCACTGTCGAAGACAATTTGCTTAACGTTGACGTGATTGGTAACGATTCAGATATCGATGACGATACTTTCTTTGTCGCGTCTGTTGGAAGCCCGGAACATGGAGTCGCAGAATTGAAGAGTGACGGGACCATTGATTACACTCCCTTCGATGACTTTTACGGAACAGATTCATTTCTTTATGTTCTTGAAGATGAACACGGAGCAACCACAGAGGGAGTTGTGCCGGTTTCGGTAACTCCTGTCAATGATGCGCCAACCGAAATCGGTTTGTCATCAAATTCCGTCAATGAGAATACCGACACCACAGGCGGTTTGGTCGTCGGTTCCCTTCTCGGGGTCGATGTCGATACTGTTGCTTTGACTTATAGCTTGCTCTCGGGCGATGGAGATGGTGACAACAGCCTATTCGAAATCGATGGTGATTCGTTGAAGTTGAAATCGGGGGTCGAGATTGATTATGAAACAAAACCTCAATACTCAATTCGAGTTGAGGTTTCTGACGGCGAACTCGCGTTTGATAAATCGCTAACCATCGATGTGGTGGACCTGTTGGAAATGGACGCTCTGGTGTTCGATTCGGGGTCAGGGCAAATGTCATCGATTCGAGAGATTTCAGTCAGCTTCCCTGAACTCGTTACGATTGCTTCAGACGCATTCTCATTCATGCATCGAGGGTCTGGTAATAACGTTGGCTACAATATGAGTCAGTCAGATGCGTCCGGGAAAACCGTGGTGACTTTTAGTTTTGCCGGTGCCGGCGTGACGCATGGTTCGCTTGACGATGGCAATTATCAAATGTCGATCGACGGCGGTAAGGTTCAGTCCAATGCCAGCGGAGCTTTCCTCGATGGCGACTCCGATGGTACCGGAGGTGGAACCTTGACGTTTGGAGATCAAGAGTCAGACGGGTTCTTCCGATTATTCGGAGACTCTGACGGCGATCGCGATGTCGATAATGTTGATTTTTCCAGATTTTTAAGCACCTACCGTGAGACCAGTGATTCCCCAGAATACAATGGAATCATGGATTATGACCTCGACGGCGATGTAGACAACGTCGACTTTGCCAACTATCTCCAGCGTCACTACACCACGTTACCCTTTGGCTAAGCGAAAGCCTATGTCTGAGCGAGAGGCGTGCCCATGGGCAAAATCGTCGTCTAGCAATGGCAACTTTTCTCCTAAAACTATCTCCTAATAGAACAACTAATTTTGCTTCCCACCTCTGATCTTCCCTCCTCCAGTAAGAGCAAAAAAGAAATGATACGTTTAGCCTTGTTATTTGCAGCGGTGATTTTTGCCCTGTCATCTAGCCAAACTCAAGCTGATTTGATTATTGAGTTTTCTGATGGAAACTCCACGGGTAGTGTCTTTACCACCGGTGTTGGTTCGGTGGTCAATATTGACGTGTTTGTAACTGAAACGGGATCGAATGAAGAATTGTCCACTGACGGCCTCGTCGGTTTTGGTCTTCGGGCGACTTATGGGGCAACCTCCGGTGCATCGGCGGTGGTAATAGCTAACACCATCGACAGTGCGTTTACGACTCAATTTGACAGCGCCTTCGATAATGCAAATCTGAAGTTGTCCGCACTTACAACCTCGCCACCACAAGGAACATCTATTGCTTTGGGGCAGTTTAGTGTTTTAGTTTCCGATGTCGGCGTCACACAATTTTCATTTGGTGATTACAACCCCGGTCCGACTTTTTCAGATTTTACGACGGTTTCTGGTGTAGATCTCGACCCCACTATTTTTGCCGGCGGACGGACCTTTGATTTTTCAATTTCTGCGGTCCCGGAACCGACGACTGCTTTGATGTTTGGGTCTGCAGCGCTCGGAATGCTTGCTCCTCGTCGCCGCAAACGAAACGCTTAAGTTCGAGTCCAGCGATAGAGAGTTTTCCGAATCAACCGATTCGGGAAATTAGCAGCTTACTATTCTCCGCTCGAAGGTCTTTCGTTAGAATCCGGTCGAATACTGTTCGGGTTTAAGTTAGGCGGCGATTGCGATGAATGTCATGGTAGAAAATTTTCTGACTTTTTTTACGACGATCGATCCTATTGGTACGCTCACGATCTTTATCGGAGTGACGGCCGCCGCAAAACCGCAAGATAGAAATCGGATTGCGATTCGGGCAATTGTTTACTCCGCGGCAATTTTGTTGGCGTTTGTGGTGCTTGGGCAATTGTTCCTCAACTCAATTGGAATTCGCCTCGCTGCATTTGAACTGGCGGGCGGCATTATCTTCTTTCTGTTTGGGCTACAAATGGTCTTTGGGACGGGGGTGGCGGTGGCTGATTCCGAGGAGGATGCTGGACGGGACGTTGCCGTATTCCCAATTGCAGTACCGTCGATTGCGAGTCCCGGTTCGATTCTTGCCGCAGTTGTCTTGACTGATAATCGAAACTTTTCGTTTTATGATCAGTTGTTGACGACAGCCATCATGTTATCTGTCCTGGGACTAACATTGGTCCTGCTATTCCAAGCGAATCGGATTTACGGCTGGCTTGGTCAGGCCGGATCGACGCTTGTGGTGCGGATTATGGGAATGGTGCTCGCTGCCATCGCTGTGGAGATGGTGTTAGAAGCATTGCCGGAATTAATTAAACCGCTGGCCGTTTAATTCTGAACGCTCTGATTCAATGGCTCAAGTTAGCGAAGCCTGGAAGCGGTTGTTCCATCAGCAAGTTTTTCAATGGTATCTCGAGTCGCTTGTTCGACAGCCGCTTGCCACGATGTTAAATCTGCGTATTGAGGTTGTTCGTGGGCAAAAATGATTGCTCTTGAGCTATTGATGACACCGCCTAAACCATTTTCGTCGAGACCACCGGCAACGTCTTGGGCGGTTCCCCCTTGAGCGCCAAAGCCAGGTATTAGAAAAAGGGTGTGAGGCATTGCTGCACGTAATTCAGATAATTGTTCCGGGTAGGTTGCACCAACGACCGCACCGGCGTTGCCATACCCCGACTCGCCAATATTGTCGCTGGAAAGCTGTTCGACGTGATTGGCCACATAAGAATAAATGGGTTGGTCGTCGGCTCGTTTTTCTTGAATCGTGTGACTGCCGGGATTGGAAGTTTTTACTAAAACAAAAATCCCTGCTCCATTTTTGTTCGCCGCGTTAATGAATGGCTCGAGGGTGTCTTCGCCCATGTATGGGTTCACGGTCAGGGCGTCACAGCCCCAACTGCTATGTGGTTTTTGACCAAGAAAGGCACTTGCATAAGCGGTTGCGGTGGACCCGATATCACCCCGTTTGGCATCCATAATAACCTGTAGCCCTTTGTCAGTTGCATGGTCGACGACCTCTGCAAGTGCGGCCATTCCAAGGGGGCCAATCTGCTCAAAAAACGCTGCCTGAGGTTTGACTGCTGGAACTAAATCGGCGACGACATCGATGATGCCGCAACAAAAAGAACTGTAGGCGATTGCGACTTGGGTCAAGTCGTCAGCGTTTTCGGGAGCGAGTTGGGCTGGCAACTGGTTCAGCCGAGGATCGAGTCCCACCACCAGAGGCGTTTGTTTCTGGATAATTTCCTGATTTAAACGATCCGCAAAGTGATGGGTATATGGTTCAGATGGGTTCATGGCTAGTGCGGATGTTAGAAACTTGCAGATGTTAGAAATGACCAGTCGATCAAGACTCTATTGTGTTGCATCGGAGGATCAAATCAAGGTGGCAGTCGCACAGAGGGCAAGGAAAGTAGTTGAGGGCATGGTCGCAGTTGGATACCTATTTCGCGAATGAAATTCGTAGTAATCGTAAGATAGGTTTACGGTTCTTCGCCAGGTTCAGAGAGTTTTTTGACATTAACGATTGTGGGATTGTTCGAGTTGTCGATTTCGGAAGAACGTTGACGGCAAGGTATCTGGGTTTCGAGCTCAATGCATGCTGTGGAAATGCTTTTGGAGCAAAGAATTTGGGTCATTCCATCGATTACTTTTTTGTGTTTTCGGACGCGTTGTCAAGAAACGAAAATCAACGTAGACTAGGAACTTCGGGCTGTAGCGTAGTCTGGTAGCGCGCTACACTGGGGGTGTAGAGGTCGCTGGTTCGAATCCAGTCAGCCCGACTGATGAAAGCTCCGGAAAACACGTGTTTTCTTGGGGCTTTTCTTGTTTAGCCTTCTCAGCCGACAGCTTGCCTAAACCACTACAATCATCCTGAATTGTCTCCTTTGGGCAGGTTTTGGGGGACACCATGGGGGACACCAACCGAGAGCTATGTTCAGCCTCCGTTTTTACGTCCTGAAAAGTTCTTAAGGCTGGGGGATTATCACTAATCAAACTAACCTTACTAACCACCTTGGAATCATTGGTGTGTTTGTCTTCAGTCCCAGTTGCCTGGTTGGTTTCCGATTCGGTCGGAGAGTTTAACAATGGCAGATTGTTTAAAGCACCGTAGATGTCCAATTGCCTTTGGTCGGTGTAGGTATTCATTGTCAGCCTTAAATCCGAGTGCCTCATTACGGCTTGGGCAATACGTGGAGCCACGCCCGAATTAG
>CALKCK010000003.1 GCA_938083195.1 uncultured Pirellulaceae bacterium
AGACATCCGAATGTCGTAAGCATTGCTACGATCATGAAAATTGATAAACAGCTTGCTCTCACGTGATTCTCCAATTAACGACTGCGACTATTACAACTTAAAAATTTGCCTCAAACTGCATTTTTCTCTACGTCTTAAAAACTAAGCCACCCATAATTTCTTAATCCTACGAATGGGCTCCGTTCGAATTTCAATCCCCACGGCAATGAACCTATACTAATCGCTTACTAAAATCCACTTGAATTCGATCGAACGACATACGGGTTGGATTGCAAACCATTACCAGGTCCAGGCCTAGCCATTTTGCACTCAAAATCGCAGGGAAACCGGCGCCAAGTTGATTAATGAATTCCGTCGTCTGGATATTGATTTTCTTTATCGAGTGCAAAGGCGCCCATCAGAATGGCTCCCGTCGCGATCAAAAATGTGAGCGCCATAAAAACCCAAGCCACAACCCAATACGACCAATAAAATTCCATCTCAATCCCTATGTAAATCCAAGTTAGCATTCGGCGATCAACGAAATGTTAGGGAACCACTCCTTCGTACTCGAACAACGCAAAAATAAAATGCACTGTCAATGAAAAGAGTGTCGCCCAAAGAATCGTCGAAGTCACGCTCCGGCTGACATCACTCGTTGAATATTTTAGCTTCAAACCTTGATAATAAGATATGATCCCGATACCCACACCGCAACAAAGAAGCTTAGAAATTAGCCAGCCGAAACCTCGATAGGTAAACAAGTCAGGCTCCTCCAATCCTCGATGAAAATATTGATCCCAAAAATCAGGACCATGGACGCCATCCGCAAATACAAACGTAACCAGACTCGTGTATTTCGCTACATAGAATGCCGCGTAACTCAATAAGGGAGTTCCAATCATAAACGACCACATAATTGGTGTGAGCAAGTAATACCGAGGTCTCATCCCGATGGTTTTGAGCGCGTCAATTTGGTTACCGAATTGCCTACCACCGACATCACTGGTCACCGCCGCGCCACAACGAGCAGCAATCAATACGCAAGAGAGAACCGGTACAAAGATTCGGTAGGTGGCAAAACCAAGCGCCGTCAATAAATCTTCGACTAACAAAGGGCTCGTGTAATTAGAGTAAGGTAAAAACTTAAAGGTAAAATAAGTCGTCACGAAACCAGAAATGAGCCCAGACGCCATCAAATAAAGAAACGCCGTTGGCCCAAACACCATCCGCGCGTAATAGGCAAAATAGCGCATTCCCCACACCGGGTTCCGCCATATCGGAACTAGGCTAATTATACCCATTGCGAAAGCGATCACTGCCCCGGTCGTTCCCACAAAAACCTGAGCGATTTTTTGTTTTGATAACTCAGCAAAAGAAAAAGCGTCGACCTCATCCTCTTTTGCAACCGAGGTCATTGCCATCGGAGCGAGTCGTTCAGGGATGGCCGCCCACTCAGCAACGTCGATCTCCTCAAGTTTCCCAGATTCTGGGTCGAGTAAAAAGATTCGATCGGCGATTGGCATAAGCGCGTGATAATCATGCGTCACAACCACCGAAGTCTTTCCAAACTCCTGATGGGTGTCTCGGATCAAATCAGCGACCTGACGACCGGTCAGCGGATCAAGACCCGAAGTTGGTTCATCATATAAAATTGCGGTCGGGTTGTAGGCCAGTGTCCTCGCTATGGCAAGCCGTTGCCGTTGACCACCACTCAGTCGAGACGTTGGAACATTCGCCGGAATTCTCAAAGAAGCCAACAACTCTTTGGGTTTTAAACGACTTGCATGCTTGCCACCACTGGCTCGCGCAATTTCGATATTCCCCAAAGCTGACAATTCGTCAAACAACGCAAAGGACTGAAAAACGACCCCCGCTTTTCCACATTCGGCTTTGGCACCGTCAATCGTCACATCACCGGACCAAACAATGCCCTCCGGCGAATCATTCAGCAGGCCCGCCATGATTCGAAGAAGAATCGATTTGCCCACGCCACTGGGACCAACGATCAAAGTGATTTCACCTGCTTTAAATTCCGCCTGTGCATTTTCCAAAAGTGTCCGTTCACCTGCCGTGACACAGACCTGACTAATGGAGATCCCCACATTCGCTGCGTTGGTTGAATTCATTTTTCACCCCGCGTTGCTGCATAAGGGATACTGGAGTCCTCAGTAAAAATATGCCCAGGGATACTTTTTGGCTGCACCTCAATCGAATCGACCATCCCTTGAGTTTCAATCGTTAGCCAGCGACTATCCTTGTGTAAAATGCGATGCCGAACCACCCTTGCAAATTCCGGAGTAATCTCACCATTAGGCGAACCAAATAGTGAAACGCCAATTTCGTTAATGGTTGGCTCGAGTCTTTCATTGGCGAGTGAAATCGCACGTTGAGCCGCCGGACTTTGCCATTGTTTTTCAAGCGCAAGTTTTAATCGCTCGTTATTAATCAGCACATCTTCAAAGATTTCTGTGAGCAAAGCCTGGGTCTCGGCATCCTTCAAAACAGATTGGAAACTTTCGGTAAGACTCGCTTTGATCTTTGGGTTTTTAGCAACCTTACGGATCACCCTTTTTTGAACCTCAATAATTTCATCCATATGGGACATAATTATTGGAATCGCTTTCTGGTCGGCAAAGCGACTAAATTCACGTTCGGTCAGTTTTCGATCAGGGAGCGGAGTTTTATCGTAAATGTACCGCCAGCCAAAACCAAAAACTGAAACCTCTCCCCAAATTTCCTGACCAATCTCTCCAACTAAAGGCTCACTTTCCAATTGGACGATTGGCACAATTTCCGATTTCACCAAAGGAACAATTTTCTCCTCAATCAACTCTTTTCGATATCGGGCTCCCAGCTCTTCTAACTGGCTTCCTCGTTTTTCAAACGCGACGTTAAGTTCCTCCCGAATTATTTGACTGGCCGTGGCGATAGATTCATTCAGAATCGGTCGAAAAGCGTCGAGAATCTCTCTCTGATTTTCTTGATAGGCACTTGCGATCAACGCACTGATCTCCTGACGCTTTTCGTCTGGCAGCATTGTTTTGAGAACCCACTCAGTGTTGTCTGGCGCCGAGTGGTAGTTCGCAAAATCACCCTCACTCAGGCGTGGTGCATTTCCATAAAGCAAGATGGAGGCTCGTTCAGTCCTTGCTGCACCTTTAAAATTGCTCTCGCTCCCGGCGAGACTTGAAACAACGCCAATTGGATTAATTTGGGTCGGATCCGAAGAAAAGACGGGAGTGCCGCGAGACAACACAACTTGGACTGGAAATTCAACTTCAATCAGGCGCCGCTGCTTGGTGACGTAATCCAACAACATTCTCGACGCCCGTGGCGTGCTGGATACGGTGTTGCGTAGAAGTATTACAGCAAAGGCAAAAATGCCGATCCATAATAGGACGCCAAATATCAATCGTGATTCAAATTTCTGTCGCATAATTCAACTCGCCGACACGAACCGCAGGTAGGCTAAAACAGCTGTTCAAAAAAGTTAATTTTGTCAAAATTCTTTCAACCACTATACCCTCGGAGAAACAAAATTGTTTCAACCGGTTTACGAACATCAAACGCATCTTTATGCGTTTTTGATTCAGGCGCCGAACCGGTTCAGCCAGTTACTCCGAATCCCCTTATTTTTCGGTTGTATTCTTCAGTTCTGAGGAATGATCATGGATAATTTTCCACTGTTCATCAATCTTTTTGATAATCAGGGTGAAATTCCCATCCCTCTGCTGCCCCTCAGACATCCGTAAATGCCAGTGGCCCAAAACCAATGCCGAATTCTCTTCGATCCTATTAACTTCCAATTTATCAAAATGAAGCTTCCCCATCTTCTCCGGAGTTGGATAGGCTTTCTTGTAATTATCTAGAGTCGCCTGCCAACCGAAGCTAGTTTTACCACCGCTGCTAAATGTAAGTTTAGGGGACTTCCAGTACGTGTCCATAAACTTCTCCAGATTACCTTCGTTCCATGCAGTAACCTGCGTCGCCAATATTCCTTCGAGTTCTTTTTGTAAGTAATCAATCCTGTCCGCATCTTTCTGATGGACGGACTGACCAAAAACGCCCTCAACCATAAAACTGGATAAACCCAATATCAGAAGGAATGATAGATTTACGGTGGAATTTAGGTAATTATAATGCACGTAACTTCCTCATTTGAATGCCAAGGTTTGATGGTTATTGAACTGAATGCAACTTAATATGACGCTTTCTCGCGAAAGTCAAAAAATCTGGTTGTTTGTTTCTAAGCTTTGCCGGTAACAGACGAAACCCCAAGGGTGGTTTCCTCTCTGCAACATGCTTAAAATTCGCACGAGGGGAATTGGATTTGCAGTGGCAATGTTCGTTTGCATTACCAAACCCAACCAAACGGTCTACTTCTGAATCGGAGAGAAGAATGCGGTCACACTTTACCGGCACACTAGTTGCAATCATCGTTTTAGTGGGCATCTACTCAGCGTATCAGCTAGGAACGGGGAAACCTGTTTTTGGACAAGATCGACTTGGCACCTTGAGCGAAGTTGAATTGCGTACTGCCGCGGAGGACCTTACTTCTCGCGATCAGATCGAAGCAATCCTCCAACTTGGAGTTCGGCCTGGAGATCTCTCCAAGACGGTTCCAGTACTCGCCAAACTGGCAACCATTCACAACGAGATGATCAAGAACGCGTCGGATTCGTCTCTCCAAGTCATTGGCGCAGAAGCGGCAGAACACCTGCGACCGTTCATGGAGGAAAATACGACCAAGGGCTACCGCATTGCCTGCTCCGCGCTGCGATCGATCGGTCCAGGAAGTAAGATTTACATTGAAGAGCTTAAGGATTTGTTGCGAGATGATAATCCAATCCATCGCAAATGCGGCTTGTATGCCCTTCAGGGAATGGGGGACGAGGCTCAACCCGCCATGGAAGAAATCATTTTGTGTGTCTTGGATAAAGATTTAAATAACCAGTGCATGGCCTGCCGCATTCTTGAAAATTTTGGTCCGGACGCGATCGATGCCGAAGCCGCTTTGCTGGAAGTTCAAAAAAATGGCGGGCCTTCGACTCGCGGCTGGGCAGCACTCTGCCTAGGTGCGATCGGCCCAACCTCGACCGATGTTGACGTCGCTGAATTGCTCGCGAAACAACTCCAGCCTCGCGAAGACGGAAGACCCATTTCCCCGATTGAACAACAACGGGTACTGACGGGCCTGGGTTACCTAGGCCCCGAGGCAACCAAAGCGCTTCCTATGGTGAGAGAAAAACTAGATGGGAAAAACCAGTTTGTCCGTGGGCATGCGGCCTTCGCTCTTTGGAAAATAACGGGCGATGCCGATGAAGCAGGCGCAGTATTTCGAAATCTTCTCAACGATTCAACAATGGTAAATGACGCTGTATTTTTAGTAGCCAAAATGGGACCTGACGCAATTTCCCTCGCTCCCAACGTCGCCAAGTCATTAACTTCGTCGGAACCGGCCACCCGCGAACTTGCTGCTACGGCAATCGGAAATATGGGGAGTGCGGCGGCGACTTACAAAACCAAAATCAAAGCGTTACTCACGGACAGCGATCCTCTCGTTCGGATGGCTGCTAGAAAAGCGATGCAGAATCTTAAAGAGAAGAAGTAGATTCCGAATTTATTTTAACTTGACAGGTTCGCGGCTAACTCCGCCGCGACCTGACAAAGCGCGGCCGCGTCCGACTCATTACTTGCTTCAGCAATCGCCCGAACAATAGGCTCAGTGTTGCTAGGCCTCACGAGAATCCACTTGTCGTCCCAATCGAAACGCAGCCCATCCATCGTGCTTTTAGTGGCATCGGAAAATTGTTCAGTCAATTTCGCGTAGAGAAGTTGAATGCTCTCTCGATCGATTGCTATTTTCGTTTTGCAAATTTCATAACGAGGAATTGCAGCAGCAAGCTGGCCGATCGTTTTTTCATTTTTCGCCATTGCATCAAGAACTTGAGCCATTGCGACAAAACTATCGCGTACAAATCCAACCCTCGGATCAATTGGCCCACCATTTCCCTCGCCACCGTAGACAGCCTCAAGGGATTTCATTTTATTCGTAACGTTCGCTTCGCCGACCGCACTCAGGTGTAAGTCACAACCATGTGATTTACAGATATCTGCCGACATGCGACTTGACGAACAGTTGATCACGACAGGCCCCTGCCGCGATTCTAAAGCGTGATTCAGGGCAATGGCCAAAGTGTATTCTTCACCAACGTAAACTCCACACTCGTCGATCAACGCCAAACGGTCCGCATCGGGATCCTGACAGAACACAACCTGTGCTTTCAAATCGACTGCCATAGCTGTCGTTTCCCGAAGGTTAACTTCGGTGGGTTCGGGAGATCGGGTGAACAAACCGTCCGGGGTATCACCAAGACAGGTGAATTCACACCCCAATGCAGTGAGTAATTCTCTACCCAACACCGAGCCTGCGCCGTGGTGGCTATCGAGAACCACTTTGTACTTTTGAGCCTTGATTCGCTCGACATCTACCGTCGCAAGGACGGCTTTTAGATGAGCACTCGTCGTATCCGCCAAATTTGAAATCGATCCAACTCTTTCGTGCGAAACGGTATTAAATTCAAACGCGCGGTACGCCTCTATCACCTTCTGACCAGCATCAGCGGGAATCACTCGTCCGCTGGACTCGAACAGCTTAATTCCATTATAAGGTGCTGGATTGTGACTGGCTGAAATTTGAATTCCGCCCGCCGCTCCATGCTCACGCACAAGAATTCCCGTCGTAGGTGTCGCAGCAACATCGCCATAAATCACATCTCGGCCTATCGCCGAAAGCCCGCTACAAATCGCTAGAGCGAGCATGGTACCAGTTGATCGACCATCACGTGTCACCACAATTGGGCCTTCATCTTCCAATCCGCCGACATAGGCACAACTATATTTAATTGCCAGAATTGGATCGAGACTCTCGCCAATAATCCCTCGCAAACCAGACACGCTTATGATGGGTTCTTTCATTTTCTACCGTAAAATTTAAGTGGATGCGTTTGTTATTATGATAATTACAATTCCCGAATTACGGTAGAACTATCCCAGGCGTTAATCCAAGCCGGGCAGGTCTCCGGCCTACACTCAATTCAACCCGCGCAATCCGAATTTACCTGCCCCACTCAGGAAAGGGGTTGAAGTCGCTTAGGCCGGCAAACTAAAATCGCTGGGTCCTGTTTAGATTAGGATTTGTCAATACGAAGGCTCCTCTGGCAGATTATCCGTCTGCACCCAATCGTCTACGATTTCCAGAGGAGAGCTTAAACCTGAATACCAAAGCATACCCATGACCGATCAAAGCGAACCTCTTGAAACAAAGGCTTATATTCAGCGAATTAAAGAAGCCTGTGAACAGGGACTCTTAACGGAGGGTTCTGTGGAAAATCTAATCTGCTGGTTGACCGAAGACCGCTACGCTCAGTATGCGCCTGCAGTGATTGACCACATTAAAGAAGAAAAATGGGATGCCCTCGATGATGTCTTTTGGACGGTCATCCCATTCGGTACCGGCGGACGCCGTGGAAAGATGTACCCCTTTGGGTCAAATGCTATCAACGAACGGACGATAGGTGAAAGCGCACAAGGACTCGCTGAATATGTCAAAGAAACCAAACCGGACGGCCCCTGGAAGATGGCCATTGCCTACGATACTCGACACCGAAGTCGCGAGTTCGCTGAATTGTGCACCAGCGTCATGGTGGCAAACGGTTTCGAAGTTTTCTTCATTGACGATTACAGAAGCACTCCGGAGCTGTCATTCTTGATTCGTTATAAGAATTGCGACTGCGGCATCATGGTAACAGCAAGCCACAATCCACCTTCCGACAATGCCGTGAAAGTATACTGGTCCAACGGTGCTCAACTGATCCCACCGCACGACAAAGCGGTCATTGCAAAAGTTGGGGGCGTTCAGGAAATCCCGAAAATTGAATTCCAACAAGGCATCCACGACGGCAAGATTCATATCATTCGCCAAGAGATTGATGCCGCCCTATTAGAACAACACGTCCAACACAGCTTCGCTGGCCCCCGAGACTTAAAAGTCATCTTTTCGCCACTGCACGGTGTAGGAGAATTCAATGTTAAAAGCCTCCTCAACGCGGTCGGTTTCGACCAGCTTGAAATTTACGAACCTCACCGGGAACCCAATGGCGATTTCCCAAATGTACCGGGACATGTCTCCAACCCTGAAAATGCAGTTGTTTTTGACGCAATTATTGATCGAGCTAAAGAGTCAGGGGCGGAACTGATCCTCGCTTCTGACCCTGATTGCGATCGCATGGGCGCCGCCGCACCGGTGACCAATGACCTCACCGGTGAATGGCGAACTTTTAACGGCAATCAACTCTGCGCCCTACTCGGTGATTACGTTCTTGGCGAAAAACAAAAAAATGGAACGCTCGACGAAGCAAGTTACGTGGTAACCACACTTGTAACTACCAACATGTTGAGCCGGATTTGTGACTCCTATCAGGTTCGCTGTTCACAGGAAAACCTCGTAGGATTTAAATGGATCTGCAATGTGATGGATGTAGACGGTCCTGAGCATTTCGTTTTTGGAACCGAGGAATCACATGGGTTTCTTGTCGGTCAGTACTGCCGTGATAAAGACGGGGCAATCGCCTGCTTACTGATGACAGAATTGGCCGCATTAGTGAAGTCAAAAGGGAAGTCTCTCTTCGAACACCTCGATGATTTATACCTTCAACACGGTTTTCACCACGAACGGCTTGTAAACATCCGCATGGAGGGAAGCGATGGGATGAAACGAATGCAGAATTTAATGGCAAACTTCCGCTCCAATCCTCCAACTAAACTCGGTGACTTAGATATAGTCGGCGTCCGGGATTATCAAACGGGGAAACGCACCAACGCTAACGGCGAAGCCGAATCGATGACCGGGCCAACGGGAAATGTATTGATATTTGAAACCAGCGTGCCCGGCAATTATGTCGCGGCTAGACCTTCTGGAACCGAACCGAAAGTCAAATTCTACATGTTCACCTATGTGGCTCCCGAGGGATTAACTGATCTCGCCGTCGCCAAACAAGAGATGGAGACAAGAATTGACGGCTACGCCGCAGATATGCAAATGTTCGCGGACAAAGCCTGAAAATCCAAACGGGGGAGAGGATTGAATCGCACTCTCAACAAGAAATTCAATCTAAATGAAAACGCACGCACCTCCTCTATTTAGTCAAGATTAGCTTCCCCTGCTTAGTTTTTCGCAATCGATAAATCTGACCGTTGTTTTCAATCCACACCTCTTCGCCGCAACGCGCCAGGGAATCAAATCGAATAATCTTTGGAAGATTGGGGACTGACGAAATCTCCTCGCGAACGACGTCCTCCGCATTCGAATCTTGATTTGTCGGTTCTTGATTACTCATTACTCAACCACCGCCTCGGCAAAACGTGCATTCAGAAAAAAATAGGATTTTGAGACCAATCTCTCTTGCTTCCCCAAAGAAACTGGCTATCATTCACTATTGAGATTAAGTCTCAATTAGAGAGTCTTAGTTTAATAAATTCCGACTGCCCAGCAAGCCATCTCCGCAGAATTTAATTCTGCTTCTTCAGCCAGCCACGCACGGAGCCACCCCGAACGCCATTGTGGCGAGGGGCGTCATTTCTTAGCTGGTATTTTAGGAGTCAGATCAATGCGTTCGTATCCCTTGGTAGAAACCAACCAATCTCCGCGCACTCGAAGCGGATTCACTTTAGTCGAGTTGTTAGTCGTCATCGCGATCATTGGCATCTTGATTGGAATGCTACTTCCTGCCGTTCAACAAGTTCGAGAAGCGGCTCGCCGAACCGCCTGTGCGAACAACCTGAAACAAATCGGACTGGCGACTTTGAATTATGAGTCGGCGTTTCAGAAATTCCCTGCCAGCTGGCAGCTTCCCTACGCCAACAGCCTTAGCGGCGGCTCAACCACGGGCTGGTCGACTCAGGCACTGATTCTACCGTTTTTGGAGCAGGGCAACCTTTTTGACAACGTAGATTTCAATCTTGGGTATGGCGATCAACCCCCCATCACAATCGGTGGCGAAACCCGACGCTTACAGGCAACCCGCATTCCAACCTATCTGTGCCCGAGTGAAGTCCGTGATGAACTAAGACTGAAGAACGGCGAGCCCTACCACTACCCGTTAAATTATGGTGGTAACGCAGGTAAGTGGTTCGTCTTTAATCCAGCCGCCAATAGTGTTGGCCAAGGTACGCTTTGCACCAATCGGAAGCTATCGATGGGTGCTATTACGGATGGCACCAGCAACACGTTGTTCTGGGGTGAAGTAAAAGCCTACACTCCCTACTTTCGAAATGCAGCAATATCTGGCAATATCCCAATGCCTTCAGACCCAACGGTCGTTGCAGGGCTTGGTGGAGATTTTAAGTCGAGTTCAGGTCACACTGAATGGGTTGACGGTCGCGCCCACCAAACAAGCTTCACCACAACCTTCACACCCAACACAGTCGTACCGTATTTGGCTGGGAACACGCTATACGATGTGGACTGGACGAACCAGCAAGAGGGCAAGTCGATGACCGCTATTACTTATGCGGCGGTAACTTCGCGAAGCTACCACCCTGGTGGAGTCAACACTTCTCGCTGTGACGGATCGGTTCAGTTTGAGACCAGCAAAATCTCGCTGCCAGTCTGGCAAGCCTTATCAACACGTAATGGTAGGGAAGTATTTAACGAGGACTAATCAACTCGAACGCAGCTGGGTTATCCGCGATCGGATAACCCTTTTTTTATGCATCGAATTCGAACTCGTAATCGCCAATTGTCACGAGGTCGCCCGCGGTAAGCGTCGCACTCATAACCGTCGAGTGATTAAGCTTGGTTATCCCCCGTTGGGTCAACACGACCAGAGACCATTTCCTGTTAATTAGAGTAACTGTGCAATGGAGTGCGGCAACATGATCGCTTTTCAATTTAATGCGGCACCCTTCCCGGCTACCAATCACTAATTTTGGGATATCAAGCGAATACACTTTTTCGGTCGACAAACAGGTTAATGTCGCCACTTTATTGGCGGACTGGACCGGCTCAAGGTCAACTACGGTTTTGTCAAAGACGAAACGCATTTTGACGACGTTTCCCTTTGAATTGTAACTAACAGTGTCCATAAAGGAATGCATCAGTACAGTTCCACGGCTCGCTGGTTCGTCCCAACTCCCAGCCGTCGAGGAGTCAAATCCGGGGCCATCATCCTCAATTCGAATTGCAAACCGACGATGGTTAATATCGAACCCGACACTGACTCGTCGACTAGAATACTTCTCGTCAGCTAAACGCTCCTCCACGATCTCAATCGTAGCAAGATCTCGGAGGTCAATTTTTTGCTCCGCTGGAATTTCAAGATTGCCCCGATAAAAAGAATTTTGGATCGCCTGATCAACTGCAATGGCAATCCTCAGTCGGTCAATCCGATCTAGCGGAGTAAACGTGTGCAGCATCCGTTGACACAAAGCGACCAACTTGGGGATGAGTGAAGAGTCTGGCTTTAATTCAAATTGAAAACGCGAGCCAAAACTCTCGTCAAATAAACCATCTGAAACAGAAGCTGACGACAACAAATCCAGAACTTCTTTTACGGTAGAATCAAGCAGCACGCTAAGCTTACTCTTGGGTATGTAAGTTGTGGCTCCAGCCAGCAAGGCCTGCTCCGCGATATCTTCGCTTCCTTTTCCAGTGGTTAGAATCACCGGAATGTCGGGGTGCTTCTCCCTTACTTGACGTACCAACTCTAATCCGTCCATCCGAGGCATCTGAAGATCAGTCAAAATCAAATCGATCGACCACTCGGTTATTTTTTCAAGAGCTTGGAATCCGTCACCTGCGGTTACGATGGTAAACCCAGGTGCATTCAACAAACCTTCCATCAGCATCAAATCAACATCTGTATCATCGACGATTAGTAAATTGGTCACATTCCACCCTTGCAAAATTCCGTTGATGAGACGCCGGACGCATCCCAGTCATAGCAACTTCACAAATTATACCAAACACAATTTTGGGGCAGTTAGCTTGCTCCAAGAAATTATGAGCAATTTACTCACCAAAACATTTAACTCGGCTAAAACGACCCAAACGAGTTGAAAACCGCCCCTATTGCCTAATTTACCAACTACTTTTTGAGTTGATCACCAAATACAGCTTTTAGCTTCTCGAGCTTTGGGGGAATCAACATTCGGCAGTAGGGATTGCCTGAATTTCTCTCAAAGTAGTTTTGATGATAATCCTCTGCGACGTAAAATTTGGTCGCCTGACTTACCTCAGTGACTACGGGCTTGGAAAACGCTTTGGTTTCGTTCAGTTTTTTCTTGTAGGTCGTCGCTTTCTCTCGCTGCGAATCATTATGAAAAAAGACAGCCGATCGGTACTGAGGTCCAACATCATTACCTTGTCGGTTGAGGGTTGTCGGATCGTGGGTTTTCCAGAACACCTGCAACAGAACATCAAACGAAATGACTTCAGGATCGTACTCGACCTGAATTACCTCCGCGTGACCAGACACTTTGCTACAAACCTGCTCGTAGGTCGGATCGTCAACGACCACGTATAGCTCCTCTTTAGGACCGACAGATTCCGCCATTTTCAGCACCATCTTTCGACCGCTTACCGCGAACTTGTAGTCCTGCCCCTCTTTCATCTCCTTACCATTGAGAAACACAGACAACGGGAGATATCCTGCGGGGACCACATCTTTCAACGAATAATCAGTTCCGCCGTCTGGCTTCAAGAACACTTCTCCACCCATGTAACCAGACTTGACCGACTTGACGCCTTTCAGTTCGAGGAAGACCGCCTCAACACACCAGAAACAACCACCACCAAAAGTTGCCTTCTCCATAGCACCAGCTTTCTCAAGATTCGCGAATGTTTGGCTCAATTCTCTGTCTGAATCAACCTCAATCCCGACTCCAGTTTGGGAAGCGTTATCGCAGCCCACCGAAAGCCCAGCACCAAGGAACACAGACAGCACACACAGAATGACGGAAAAACGCATTTTAACTCCCAAACAAACAGCTCGGTCCAGTTGGCTTATGGCTACAGCGAAACAACCACCCCAACGTTTTTGCCAATATAACAAATTGTACGAAGGCGATAACCGAGAATCAAAACCAAAGGAAACAAATAATTCTTACATAAAATCGGAACAACCACCTCTGACAAGCGAGTTACCGACAACAACAGGAACGAGCAGGCATTTTCAGCCGCATCAAATCAAAACAGACGCTTCCCCAAGCGGCCTCAAAAACAACGCATTTGAGTTTTGGGATGGTTCGTAAAATTCCATAAAAAAACCCGGCACGAAACCGTGCCGGGCAATATTTAGTCTTCCACACTGAAAACCCAACGGAATCGCTGAGTTTGCGAGTTACCGAATCTAGTGAATCGTGTAACCATTGTGATAATCATGACGAACCATCTTTTTGGTGGCTTCATCTGCGTTAGCCGCTACCATTGTTTTCGCATCCCAGTCGATGCGTTTACCGGACAAAACGGCAAGGTTTCCGAGCAAGATAGTCTCAGTAAGTGGTCCGGAGTATTCAACGAATTCCGATACCGTCTTACCCTCGCCCTTGATGGCCTGAGCAAACTCAGTGAAGTGACCAGGCGATTTTACGTATTCAATATTCTTGAATTTCTCGTAAGGAGTGCCACCGTCGGTTGGGTTGGTAATTGATCTCTGGCGAGTAAATTCACCATCGACAATCAAACCTGTCGACCGCGGTTCACCACCGTAATCACCAGGAGAATAGAACTTACCTTTGTCGCCGACAATCAAAGCTGCACTGGTAAAGTGCCTCTCTTTTTTCCCTCTTTGCTGTTTTGGCAAATCGGCCATCAATTCTTCCGACGGCTTCTCTCCACCATCGTACCAAATCATTTTTAAAGCCTTGCGACCGTCGAGTGCCGGAAATTCAAAAACAATCTTCGAAGATGCTGGATAACAATTGCCATCGTGTTTCTCCGAAACCGCTTCCACGGAGGTTGGAAACTTAAGATCCAGTGCCATGTAGGACATGTTAAGCGTATGGCAAGCCATATCGCCGAGGGCTCCCGTTCCGAAATCCCAAAATCCACGCCACTTAAACGGATGAATTTCTGCGCTGTAAGGACGCGTCTTGGCCGGGCCAATCCATTCCTTCCAATGCACTGTTTTCGGAGGAGTTTCTTCTTTTACTTTTAGTCCAAAACTTTGTGGCCACACAGGACGGTTGGTCCACACATGAACTTCTTTGACGTCACCGACCACTCCATTTCGAATCAACGCTGCCGATTCCCGCAAATTACTTAGCGCGGTTCCCTGATTACCCATCTGTGTCACCACGCCAGATTCCTTGGCTGCTTCACCAAGCATTCTCGCTTCTTCGATCGAGTGAGTCAGCGGTTTCTGACAGTAAACTGCTTTCTTGGAACGAAGCCCCTGAAGCGCGGCAACGGCGTGCGAGTGATCCGGCGTACTCACGGTGACAGCATCTATCTTGTCACCCATCTCGTCGAACATTTTTCGGAAGTCGTTGTACGTCGCTGCGTCTTTAAACTCTTGCTTCTTTTTACTTAGAGTGTTGTCGTCGATGTCGCAAATCGCAACGACTTTCCCATGGTTTCCAGCGTCGGTCGAATCGCTTGCACCCTTTCCACCCACGCCAATACAGCCAAAACGAATCTCTTCTAAAGCAGAAATACTCGGCTTAATAGAAATCCCGCCTGCAACCCATGCACCAGCACCGAGTGCCGCAGTTGACTTTACGAATTCACGACGATTAGAACCCTTCGTCATTTTTTCTCCTGGTTATTATTTTGGAAATTAATGTAGCTAAGCTGCCCCCAAGTTATCCGGAAATGAATGAGAATTCAAACATTTCGCTCATAAATTCACTCGACAACGAGCCGATTGAACTTATTACTGCCAAAGCACTCGCTTTGTCTATAGGATTATTAAAAGCTCTGTCACTATTTTAAATTGTATCGCGTCTAACATTGTAAAACCGGCCTCCCCAACTATTCGATGCCTCCCATCAAAATTGGCGACGCCAACCGTTATTTCAAATCGGTATCGCTTGTCAGCCACCCACTTTTTCACGCAATCGATCGACAATCTTTTGCATCTCGGCTTTTTCTTTGGGTGATTCCACCGTTTCAATCGCTCGATTTTCGGCTAACCTTGCCTGCCGAGTCCGCTTCTGCTCTCGCATGATCATCGCCTTGTGCAACAGTGCCTCTGCTCGCAAATCGGCAGGCATCTGCGTGTCTTCAGAGAAATCATCCAACTCCCTCAGAGCCCCTTCTTGGTCATCCATGGCGTAAAGACAATCCGCCTTGGCTCCAATTAAATCAATTCGAATGTCTGGGTTGTTTTTTGAATTCAGCAACGCCGCATCAAAACACTCAATCGCATTTTTGAAATCACCATTGGCAGCCAGCAATGAGCCTTTTGCTAAATTTAAGTAATTCGCTCCCTGCGCCTTGGCAATCGAGGCTTCAAGCAAGTTCATCGCCTGGTCGCGTCTTCCAGAGCCAACCATTAGGTAAATTTTCTTGACAATCAGCCGCTGACGCGTTTCACCAACCACACCTTCAAGATTGATCATTTGATCGAGAATTGAATCCGTCATCCCATTATCTTTTAGTTGCCTCGCCAAGTTCAACTTCCATTGGAATATCTCAAGCAGTTCGGTACTAGAAAAATCAAATTGACTGACTACTTCATCAATGAATTGAATGGCCCGAGCCGGTTTTTCTACTCGAGAGATCATCATCAGGTCGGTCATAATGATTTTCCTCATTTCTGCATCGGCCGCTCCATTCCATTTCTTACGTAGACCAAGGGCATTGTCTTTGTCCAAAGCAACAATTTCTTCAACAATTTCTGGGTAGTAAACGCCAATGATTTCCTGACGCATTTCACTGATGGCTTCATCAAGTAATCGAGCTCTCGCCTCACCCGTTTCCGCTTTCGCAGCCGCCAATTTAGCGTCTCGATTGACTCTCAATTTTCGCGCATTTTGCAACAGGTCTAGGTAATTCAAAAACCCTCCCGCCTCATACCCCGCAAACGCGAACGGCACTAGTTTGGAATCAGCGAGAACTAACGTCGGAAAACTGTCAATTCCGTATTTCTTGGAATACCCGTCATTCTGCTTGACCAACTCGGGATCCTGAGGGCTGTTCTTAAGGAAGTCCAACTTAACGAGCACATACTGTTTCGATATTTCCTCGAGAAATTCTTTTTCAGAAAGAACTTCCTTTTCTAATTTTTTACAAGGTGGACACCAGTCACTACCGGTGAACAAAAATATCACATCCTTCTTTTCTACCTGGGCTCGTTTGATGGCCGACGGCGCGTCCTCTGTAAAACCGACTTCTTGCGCTACCAACGCGGAAATCCCAGTTAGAAAAAACAAAAGTGTCGTGACGATTCCGACCTTAAATCGGTCAACTGAAATTTCGATCGGTACTGTTGAAGTAAAACTCATCGAGCGTCTCTCTGCTAATTTAGAAGACTGCTACCCGCGAATCTATGTACGTCGGGGATGCAAAATAAGTGCGAACAGAAATCGGAAAAATTCCCATCGCGACCCTTCTATCTTATCTTCACAGATTTCTGATGGCAATTGCGACAGTTCTCTTTTTGCCATTTCGCAACCCGCTGTTGGTTCTTTCCTTTGGACATTCCAACTCCCTTCGTTACTCACACTCGACGCCCCTATTCCCTCCCCGCATAAAAAGCGAGCTCATTGACGCCAACTCTTTACTTGCGGGTCCTCCAATCGGTATGCCTGTCGTTCAAACGGGTTTTCGCGATAGCAATCTTTGCCAGCCAACCATAGGCAGCCCGAACAAAGGAGGTAGGCGGGAATGAACAAAACACCCCACTTTTCGTACTGCCAAACATGAATTTGCTCGTGACTTCGTACCAGATCGAGTGTCTCTCGGTCTTGCCCCAAAATCGTATGACCAAGCGTCATTGCCGCCACTCCTTGGCTACCTAGGCGGCTGAGAAGCCATGAAACCGAGCCACCAAAAAATTCCAAGCATCCCTCCCTAACTTGTACTCGCCCTTGCGTTAACAAACCAAACAGCCCTAACAACAATCCAATCAGCGTATTTGGAGAGGTCCAAATATAGAGAACGACCTTAAAAATTAGTTTCAACAGTACTCCCCAAAAAAATAAATTTTCAAGTTACTTATACCCAAAAAACAAAGTTTCCACCGCGATTTTGTCACCGACAAGTAACGTTGCCACTGAATTTTTAATGAAAAACCGTTGAAAACTACGGTAAAGAAAGGGCGTCCCAACAAAAGTGCGGTGCCAAACATTAGTTCCCGCACCAAACGGAGCCTATAATGAGTTGTCGCAGGTGACCAAAACATGTGAGACGAATATCAGCAACGACTGATTCGTGAATTGGGCTTTTAAAAAAGTTCTCAACCAATTGATAAATAATCCATGGTGAATCCAAACAACAAACTTAACATTCCCCCGCATTGGTCGCGGGCTATGCTTACCTTCGCGTTAACTCTCGCGTTCCTCGGCAGTGTCAGCGCAACCGACAACGAATCCATCCAATCTCTCAAAGAGATTGGAAAAAAGGTTGTACAAGTTGTCGACCAAAACCGTGACGCCTGCGTTGCTTTAGTGGATGGTCAAGGTTCGGGAAGCGGCGTCATTGTCTCTGAAGACGGCTTAGTGCTCACGGCGGGGCATGTCATTGAAAATACAAATTTGAGAAGCTTCGAGATCGTTCTCTCATCGGGCAGAAGAGTCAAAGCCAAGCCACTTGGGCACAACCTCAATAATGATCTTGGGATGGCACAAATTCTCGAACCTGGCCCGTGGCCGCATGCAAAAATAAGTCGGAAAAACGATATCAAGCGAGGTGACTGGGTTGTCTCCATCGGACATTCCGGCGGCTGGGAACTCGGGCGAGATGCCCCGGTGCGAACAGGACGATTTCTAAAACTTGAAAACTCACAACTGGTAACTGACGCTGTTTTAATCGGTGGTGACTCTGGTGGCCCCCTGTTTAACCTCAAGGGAGAGGTTGTCGGAATTCACAGTTCCATTGGTGATTCGGTCAGCGAAAACCGTCATATACCAATCGACTTATTCATTGCCGACTGGCAACGTCTGGAGGAAGGTCAGAAATGGGGCATGCTGGCGAACTTGGGACGTGACGAACAAAGAAGACCCCTGATCGGTGTGACCGTCGATCTTACCGCAGGCGAGTGCTTGGTCACCTCCGTTTTACGAAATTCGCCGGCAGCGGCGGCAGGCATCAGACAGGGAGACATCATTACCCAATTTGGAAACTCTCAGATAGCTTCTGGGCAGCAATTGATTAACGTGGTCCGTCAACAATCCGCTGGGAAACCGTATCCCATCACCATTCGAAGGGGTGACCGAACGTTTAACTCTGAGATTACTCCTCAGTAATTTTTACGACTGCAATTTTGGCAAAATCTTATGAAATTCATTACGACTCGGCACTTCATTTTCAGCATTGGGTTAACGCTCCTTTTTTTCATGGGGCCGCTGGAGTCAACCCAGGCTCAGATCTCACGTGACTTGCGCAACATTTTCGAATCCATGCTTGATGACCTCGACGGGGATTTACGATTAAAATTCGAGGAGGCTCTCGAGACAGACTCCTCCATAGTAAAATTATCTCGTGAACAGTTTAAGAGATTCCGGCAAAGCCCCGTCAACCCTTTCGATGGGCTGAAATCAGCCGCGGTGAATCAATCGGGGACTATTATTGCCCTGAAATTCGAATTGCCTGATATTCGAAACCGCTCAGTTCATCCACTGGAACGTCAAAACAGCGGCCTCCTCGCCTCACTTCGCCCTGCCGTCAAAAACGCAAGCAAATCCTCGGTGCTCGTTTATTCCAATAATCGGCCGGTCGCGATGGGTACAATTTTTC
Source organism: uncultured Pirellulaceae bacterium (assembly GCA_938083195.1). Lineage (GTDB taxonomy): Bacteria > Planctomycetota > Planctomycetia > Pirellulales > Pirellulaceae > Mariniblastus. The sequence goes on from CALKCK010000003.1 coordinate 18,941, forward strand.
GTGACGATGGCTACATTCTCACTAAGGCTAGTGAATTAGACGATACAAAAACGATTCGCTGTAAGTTGTTCAATTCGATTGAGATGCGAGCCAGATTAATTGAGATCAACAAAGAACATGATCTTGCCATCCTGAAAATTGAAGCCGCTGGTTTAATTCCAGCTCGGTGGGCAAACCAATCAGCGTCCATCGGAAACTTCCTTCTGACACCAGATCCATTCGGCAACGTTTTAGCCCTTGGAACCTTCAGCGTTCCCACTCGCTCAACTGCCGTTGGTCAACAAGCCTTTTTAGGAGTCCAACCGGAAACAACTCCCGATGGTGTCCGAGTTAGCGCTATCCAACCGGGCACCGCGTCTGCACTTGCTGGACTGCAAAATGGAGATGTCATTACTAAACTTAACCAGATTGTTGTCATGGATTCTTCAACACTCGTAAAAGCAATTAGAGACCGTGCTCCGGGAGATAGAATCGAAATCACGTTTAGTCGCAATGGACAAACACAATCCACAACGGCCACCCTTGCCGCCCGCGAGTATTCAGGTGCGCAGGCAGCACGATTTAAGATGATGAATCGCTTGGGCGCAGTCCCAAGCCAGCGCTACGATAACTTCCCCTCGGTCTTCCAACACGACGCTCCGCTGTTTCCCGAGGATTGCGGTGGCCCCATTACAAACTTAGATGGCGAAATAGTCGGTATTAATATTGCTCGTCTGGGGCGGGCAGCAAGTTATGCAATTCCAGCTTCCACAATTCAAAGCGTCATTTCAAAATACGAAAGTGATGCCAAACTTCCGCGGCTAAACGTTCGAACTCGCCAATAGTTTCCAAGTAAAGCGGGAACCAAGAGTTTCCACGCCACTTTCTGGCGGCAGTTTCCCGTTCGAAACTCAGAGAATGAGAACGGGGTAAGACGTCGCCTGTGGCGATCTAGTCGGTTGCAACCATCTGGCTTTTTGGGAGATAACTACTTGCCAGATAAATGAGCGGCTCGCCTCGTTTCTGGCAGCCACGGCTCGTTCAGATGCCGAAATTGAACTGCCACCAACCTCGCTCGGAGCAGGGGAACTCCAAACTCGGTTGGCGACAAGTTCTCAATTTCCAATCGGCCCATGATTGGCGTTTTCCTCAGCAAAGGGAGCGCATCATCGAAGGCTGTTAATTTTGAATACTGACCTTTTTCCGATGCCGACAACTGGGGAAGACAATCTACTTACCGAACTATACACCGATCTAAACAGGATGCTAAATCTCAGCCGGAAAACTTTCTTTCCCCAGCGATATTCCGCTGCTTGAGACGGTAATTTCGTTTATGACGTAGCAAAAACGCCACAGTGAAGATTTCTTTACACGGACAATTAACCCAATCGAGATAACCCAATTTCAATGACCCTACCCAACTCACCGCTTGTAGGGAAAGAAATTCGCACCACCCTCCCTTTTCAGACGGCCTCAAAATTCTATTCGAATTGAGACTTACTTCGGAGGATATGATGGTAATGCTGGGCAAATCGATGTGCCTCGTCCCGCACGTACTGCAGTAAACGGAGAGAAAATGCGTGTCGTGACAGTCGAATCGGCTCGGATTCTCCGGGGCAATAGATTTCCTCGTTCTTTTTAGCCAGCGACAATAAAGTCGGCGGCTTGATACCAAGTGCCTCGAACGCAGCCACCGCACTACTCAATTGCCCCTTGCCTCCATCAATTAATAGAATGTCGGGGAACACGTCTTGCTCGTCATACAGACGCTGAAATCGTCTTGAGACTACCTCATGGATACTTCGGTAGTCATCAATCCCGGTAACATTTTTGATCTTGAACCGTCGATAACCTGGCTTGAACGGCATGCCATCCACAAATCTTACGAGGCTTGCTACGGTGTCCCCACCTCCTAGATGGGCAATGTCAACACCTTCAATGGTTCTCGGAGCTTCCTTCAATTTCAAAACTTTCTTGAGTCCGGTAAGCCCCTTCTTTGGATCAATATGAAACACTTCTGGCTGGGCGTGGGTATCCAACTCACCGCGCCGGTCGAGTGAGTTCAACATTTCAATCTCATCACGCAATTTAGCTGCCTTCTCGAAATCCATTAACTTCGAAGCCGCCAACATCTCGTCCTGTAACTGATTGATTAGCTTTTTCTTTTTCCCCGAAAGAAACATTTGAAGACGACGAATATCTTTTCGATACTCTTCTTTCGAAATTCTCATATTACAAGGAGCGGTGCATTGCTTAATACTCGCTAACAGACAAGGCCGAAACCATCGCCAACGCTCATCACCGTCATCAATGTCGAGCGAACAAGTCCGAAACTTAAATATTCGCTGCAAGACTTGAAGTGCTCCACGAAGGGAGCCGGCGCTGGGAAAAGGACCGTATAACTTTACGCCAGATGATTCAGGTTCTCGCGTTATCTCAACCCGTGGGAAGTCTTCGTACGTCGAAATCTGCAAGTAGGGAAACGATTTGTCGTCCTTCTGAATCTTGTTGTGCTGAGGCTGTATGTCCTTGATTAGTCTCGACTCGACCAACAACGCATCGACCTCACTCTCGCAGTCTAAGTAATCGACGTCGGCGATCTCACCAATCCAGGGAGCAGTCCGAGAATCCTCTGCCGCAGCCTTTAAAAAATAGCTACCCGCGCGAGAACGCAGATTCGTCGCCTTGCCGACATAGATGACGACGCCGGCCTGATTCTTCATCAAATAAACGCCCGGCGTGGGCGGAAACGTGCGCACCTTCGCCGCAGCCTTTTTAAACGGCGTCACTACCGAGACCTCGGTTTCTTGCGAGTTATTGGGCTTTTCATCCATAGCGGCATTATAAAAGGGAATAGGTTATTCCGCTAACCGTTTGAATTAAGGAGCAACAACCCAGCACAAAGCCGGACGGTATAACAATCACCGACGATCGAAACCCTCATTCCATGAATTTCATCGCGATTTCGACATCCGTAACGTCAAGGGACAAGCTCCAATAGCTTTACCCTTTCAATAGAAACAGCCAAGGAGCAACGCCCGGTTTACTTTACCTCGTCGGCTGAGACCCAAACCGCGGGTGTACCCTCAGAGAAATCCGTCTCCTCTTCTGAATCCGCATGCGTCCACCCGAGGTGAAGCCAGCCATCCTCAGCACGACACCGACTCAACACCATCGCTGCAGCAATCTCGCTATCCTGCAACGCTTCGACACTATCGACAGGGACTAAATTGGCGGGTAGTTCCGAATCAAGCTCTTTAACCGTTTCTTTCGGATTCAACTTTCCATCTAAAAACGAACGGAACGCGACTGTTGTAGGCCGCTTCTTTTCCGGCTCAAGATAGTCAATCTCTGCCTTTCCATCTCGCATCAAGAAAAGCTTTCCATCGCGTTGGACGATTTTAAACTTGAGAGCGATTTTCAATCCTTCTTTAATTTTCTTTGCACCCTGAGAGAACCCTGAACCCGAAACAACGATCCGAAAACCGTTGTCACGGAATTCAATCTGAACCGGACGAATCGTTGCAAAGGTGATACTGAATGAGTCATCTTTATCACTATCCGCGCCTCCCGTTAGTGTCGAAGGAGCTTCTCCAAGAATCGAACCCAATTCTTCGGCAAGCTCTTCATTGGAAAACGTCTTGCCGGCGAACAATTTGCCCAAATAATTGTTAGGCATCGAATCATGGATCGCAACCGTAACGTCCGATCCGTCTTCAATCACCTTGGGCAATCCAGGAGCCCCCAATCTCGATAAAGACGATTTTTCACCCGTCGCCAAAATCGAATCATCAAACGAACGGAGGTATATCTCGGGAATCAAATTGGACTTAGATCTCATCTTCTCACGCGACTCACTCAGCTTGTCCCTTCCCTCCGAAATCGCTTCGTCGGTTTGTTCTGTGAACCGCGTCAACGTCTCGTTTTTGGCACGGCGGGTCGCACTGGCTTCCGACTTACACTTTTCTTTCGCAAACTTCTTTTCAGCGATGCAATCTACCACCCGAAGTTTCGACGAGGTCCCATTGAAACAGGCCGCAACGCTCGCATTGACCGAAGGATCAATCGCAAAGAACCCACCTAAATTAGCGTAAATGCCGCGAGTACCACTGACCGAACCAGCCGTATTGATGTAGGCACGTATTTTACCCTGTTGAATATAAGTGGCCGAAGAGAGTCCGCCCATCAGTTGAATTTCCGCATGCACTTGATTGGGGTCTTCGTTGAGGTTGATCGTCACCGAAGTGTCAGTTGTCACCTGACCGCGAACCAGCCGCCCGTCGATTCTCTCACACAACGGCTGGCTTTCCACAACGTTCCGCGAGGCCAATCGATTAATCAACCCGTCACCGATCGAGACATAGATATTTGGCTTCGAATACTTGGCTCGAATGGCGATCAAAAGCTCCGGAATTTGATTGGATCGTTCCATCCATTCAAGTCCAGCCCCCACTCTACCTTCAGCTTCGGTTGAATCGGGACCATCTAATTCAGCTAAATCAGTTTCTAAAGCCGCCAACCGTTGACCAAATTCATAGCTGGTTAACGAAGAAGTGCCATAAGCAAAACTGTAGGCAAATTTCTCGGTTGTCGAGGCTGCGGAAGTGAAAAACGGATCCCCGTTGGTTTCATTCAACGCACTAAACTTCATTCGCAATCGGTTCAGTAACTCGATCGTCTTGGCACGTGCCTTAAGCCTCGGCTGGTCTTTTGCTCGAGCTTGGGCCAACTCTTTTTTTAGTTCGGCAACTTTGAGACCTAACTGATCTTGCTGTTTAATTAACGCAGCTCGTTCGTCGGCCTGGGGATCTACTACCTTATCTTCGCCTTCTTCGGGTTCGGGAGCTAAAGGCAATGCATCCAAAGCCCGCTCAATTTTCAACAGTTCTGCATTCAATTCGCGAATCTTAAGAGTAATATCGGTAGCACTATTGGCCGGTGGCAAATCAAATTGAATTTTATCGAGTTCCTCGATCACCTCGTAAAGACCTAGCTCCAAAAACAATTCAGCCCGTTCTTTACTTTCCATCGATTCGCGAGAAAAACGAATCAGACCCTCAAGGTCGCGTTTCATTACATCCCGCTGACGCATTAATTCGGCTGCAGATATCTGGCGAAATTTTCCACGCGACGCCGCCAGACCAGATCCGATGTCAAGATTTTGATTGCCAGCAAGATTGGAAATTTGCCTCAATAGTGCGTCAGCAACTTCACTTAGCTCAACATTCTCTGCCAAATCCGCATCCGTGATCGAAGCGAAGCGGTCCTGAAGTCTCTCCAACTCTACCAAATCGGCGTTCTCACCTTTGGCAGCCTGCGTGTCTAGAACGTTTAACAATAACCGACTTCTTAGTTGTTGGTCGGTTTCCCTATAGTTAATCCATGCGTTTAGCCGGCGGACTGACTCTTGCAATCGCTTGCTCGTATCGGAATTAAACGTAGCCTCGGTCCCCTCTGCGGGTTCTCCAACCACCGCCGCCGCATTGTCTGCAAGAACCTGATCATTGCATAATGGCAAAACCGCTATGCAAACGACCAATAGATGCAATACCGAACGACTTCGCTGTAGAGGCTTCATTCCAAATCCCATCGATCATTCCCAATAGGTAATTTTGTCTATAATCCGGGTGCTAATTGATTCCAGCCAACCCCCGAAGCCGTAATATGTACCGATTTCGAAAAGCGGGACAAATGGGCAGATTGGGATTGTTATCAATTAACGCATCTGATTCTAGATGAATGATCGCATAAAACGATTTATTACATGGATTTTAGCTAATTTGCATCCCCTTTCATCGAAATATCGAGTTGCGTAGCATTAAGAGTGGCGAAAATTGCTAACCAGTAATTCTCGTCGAACTTGATTCGCAATAGACGATCTTTTACCCCTTTAATAGTTGCGGCTCGCCGCCATAGTTCGGAGATTTAAATGTCAGATTCGCTTCACGACCGCGGTAGAGCGATTGAGGATGTCTTTTTTACTGCCCGAGATCAAGATTTGATCCAAAAATTAAAACAAGAAATGGCCGCTTCGGAAGCCCGTGATGCCATGACAACTGCTTCAGGAATCAACGACGCCGCCGTTCTCGACAGCTTGATCGAATGCGGAATCACACCCGAGTCGATGGCCTCCGTTGCCCTAATCCCCCTTGTTGCTGTCGCCTGGGCCGACAACAAAATGGAAGATAATGAAAAAGCCGCGATCCTTAAGGCTGCAAACGAAGCCGGCGTTGCCGAAGGTTCAGCGAGCTACCAAGCAATCGCCGCCTGGCTCGACAATCGCCCTGACGCTTCCCTCACTGACGCATGGAAAAATTATATGGGCGCCCTCAATGAGTCGCTCGATCCAGCTGCTTTCAATCAACTGAAAGCGATTGTTATGCGACGAGCAGAAAATGTCGCAGAATCAGCCGGCGGATTTCTAGGGCTAGGCAATAAGGTCTCCGACTCGGAAAGAAAAGTCATTGACGATCTAGCTTCCTAACCGCTTTCCCACAATCGAGCTTTGTTTCCGGGGGGTAAGCCACTTACCCCCTATTTTTTTGCTCAATTTTTGCACAAACGAGCCGACGCCAGTAACCTAAAACACCCAAGACTTGCACGCCTCAACCCCGCAGTCCGGTCTCATGCTTTCTAAACCTCTTTGGAGCCGAAACCCAATGAAGTCGAATCTCAATAATTACGTTTCAATGATTGCTTTGGCCATACTCGCATTTTCATCCGTGAGTTTTGCAAATGAACCAGGCGTCCAAAAACCAGTTCGCGTATTTATTTTTGCCGGCCAGTCCAACATGGTTGGATCGGATTCCAAAGCTTCTGATATTAAACGGTTTCCCCCATTTGCTGGACTGGAAATTCCACAAACAAATATCAAATTCTCTTACTGCATCGGGCGCGAGAACAAATTGAAATCGAACGGATGGGTTGCACTAAGCCCCATTAATAATGTTGTCGGTCCCGAATTAAGTTTTGCAAAAAAGGTTTCTGCCGATTCCGAGGGACCAATTGCAATCATTAAGTGTGCTGCTGGAGGAACCCACCTCGGCGGCGATTGGAATCCTGACAATCCAAGCGGTTTTAAGATGTATCCGCTGACTGTTGATTTAATCCGTGAATCCCTCGCCGAGTTCGATCGTCAAAATATCAAATATCAACTTGAAGGCTTTATGTGGCATCAAGGAGAGAACGACATGTTCAACGAGCAGTACATGGCGGACTATGGGAAAAACTTAAACAACTTTATTCAAAAATGGCGAGATGAATTAGATGCACCTGAACTAAAGTTTTTCATCGGAGAACTTTGCACCAAAACCATCTGGGGAATGGATCTTCGGCCTCGAATGTACGCGATTAGCATTGGCCAAAAATCAGTTGCAGCACAGGATAAGAATACAGCCTACGTTCCTACTTCTCATGTAGGAGTCGAAATTGGCGGCGGTGTTGGCTTGCATTACCACTACGGTACACTCGGTCAATTAGAACACGGCGTCAATTACGCGGATGCCTACCTCGAATCGATTGGCGTCCAGCGGAAGCTACGTCCCCAACTTCCAAGATTACCTTACGCCGACAAAAGTCCAGTGAAACTCTTTGTCCTCGCTGGTCACCGCAACATGGAAGGCGAGAGAGCATTCACACAAAATATCTCCAACGATCCACAACTAAAGAAACTTCTTCGAAGTCAGAAGCAGATTCCATTCCGATACCAATTAGGGGGTGGCTATTTAGTATCCAACCATTGGGAATCACTCGGAACCACCGGATATTACGAGACTTTTGGACCAGAACTTAGCTTCGCTGCGGCTTTGAAAAAGTCAAAAGATAATATTGCCATCGCCAAATTCACGCATAGTGGATCCCAGATTGTCGACTGGACCCCAGAAGGAAGCGAAGCAAAGTCTCGCAACTTGTACCCTCAATTCATCAGGTTTATCCAAGATGCCGTTTCCGATCTCGAAACCAAAGGGCATCCGGTCGAGTTGCAGGGAATCTTTTACCACGTTGGCGAAAATGACATGTCGTTTGGGCCGTTTCGACAAAAGTCTCCCGCATGGATTGGATCCTTGATTGAACAGAGCCGAATCGATCTCAAACAACCCAATTTGCGATGGTTCGTTTCCCAACAGCCACCCACTGACCATGAACAGGTTAACGCCATCGACGTCACTTCGGAATTGGCTAGGGCTGCCGAAAAAGATCCGAATTGGATTCACATCCGCGCCTTTGACTTGCCTAAGCAAGACAGGCAACTAGTGCTGGACGAATCTGGGATTATCGAATTGGGAAAATTAATGGCCAATGAATATCAAAACATTGAAAACTAACTGAGCCAGACGTTGGTAACTTCCTGCACCTGCCATTCGCCATTCTTTTTTAAGCAAGTAATCGTTTTCCCTGAAGCCTCCAGCGGGCCGCCCCAAAGTCCAAATTCAAGAGTTACTTCCTCAGACGACAACCACTCTACGACCGCAATCCAGACCATTGTCCCTCGGGTGTTGGTCTCGATGTCCCGAACGTAGCCCTTATCCAATTTGGCTCCGATTGCCGGCCTAAATTCCACCGCCAACTGATCAAGCCAGGGGCCGAATTCAGTAGGCATTGAAACCCAATCGCCTTGCTGATTCCACTGTTCTCTCACCGTGGGCGTCAGATACAGTTGCTTGCCACCATCAGAAATTGCTTCGGTTGCAAGAACAAAATGCATCACTTCGCAATCTCGCTCAGATAGCTGCACAGGTTTTGGAACGATCCGGGGACTTAGAGTGGGCTCAACAGAACTAAGGTTCTCGGGTAGAGCTTGGGAGGGACTCGAATCATCTTTACAGCCAATGAAAACGGAACCCAAGCCCAACACAACAAGACTGACCAACCTCAATATCCCAATCATGAACCGACTCACTTGAGTGAAACTCTAAAAAACAAACAGGAGATCCACCCAACCGAGTCGCTAAAAAGCAGCTCAAACTTCGGCAAACCTTCGGTGAAACCGAAAACAACTCCAGCTCTCAACCAACCGATTTGCCGGTCGACGTCTGTTTACCACTATTCGGTCGAGTGAGACAACAACCATTGATACAACTCAGGATTACCGTAGGTCTTGGACCATGAATCATGGCCGGCCTCTGGATAAATTGTAAACTTGACGTCTACGCCCCGTTTCTTAAAACCATCCACCAATTCTGTAGACCGTACCAACGGTACCACAGAATCTTTGGCGCCATGAAAAACCCAAGTTGGGATTTTATTGCCAATCGTATAGACCGTTTTCGTTGCGTCCCCGCCGCCGCAAATCGGTGCAATCGCAGCAAACCGTTCCGGCGAGTACGAGGCTAGATCCCAGGTGCCGAACCCACCCATACTCAGCCCAGTCAAGTAAATCCGCTTGGCATCCACGTTATACTTCTCTTCGATACCATCTATCAGTGCCGAAAGAGAAACCGGCTCCCACCAGCGATTACGTTTACACTGAGGCGAAACGAGAATAAAAGGGAATTCCTTACCCTGCTCCACTAACTTGGGTGGACCATGAACTTTTACTTTTTCTAAGTCATCACCACGCTCACCTGCACCATGCAGGAAAACTACTAGAGGCCACTCTTTTTTTTTTCGTATTCCGCCGGCAGGTAAAGTACGTAATTCATATCCATTTCAATTTTCGCCTTAAAAGTTTCATTGGATTGTCGAGTCTCTTGCTCACCACTCAACTCGAGAACGCAATCCTGTTTTGATTCATCGACTTTCGATTCGGCAGCGTCCTTCGAATCCAACTTATCCACCCAAATATTTCGATAACGAACTTCATTACCATGGTTTTGAAGATAGATAAAACCAGGTCCAGGCCCTTCATTGTTAGGTGCCGCCGTTGTTTTTTTGGGTAACTTCACTTTCTCATGAATCACCACGCCGTTATGGGCCACCGTCATCCATGCATCTTTTACCTTTTTCCCCTCGGCAAATTTAGCCGCATGAAACTCGACATCGTAGGTTTGCCACTGCATTGGCGGAAGGCACATATTCTCATCGGGTTTTTTAATCGAATAGATACCGCCGCACTCGTTGTTTTCACCTGTAAGCCCAAACGAATCAAGCATTTGCACTTCGTATCGACCTTGCAAATACAGTCCGCTGTTTCCCCTACCCTGCCCTCTCGCTTTTGGCATGTAGGGCAACAGAAACTCAATGTGTAGCTTGTGATCACCAAATGTTTTTTTACTTTGAGCACCCTGCTTTAGCAATCCATCCTCTGTCATGTTCGCGGGCTTGCCTTTGTGCTCCCAGCCGTCGACGGAAGAACCATCGAACAATACCACAGCGCCCTTGGGCGGCTTCTCCCCGAGAGTAGGACTCTTTCGCTCCAACCTCATCAATTTCCCAATGGCCTGACCGTCGGCCAAGACGGTGGCAACTCCGTCGCCAATTTGGACGGTCGCGTCCCAAGCCGTCAACGACAATTTCCCATCGACTGCTTTTACATTCTCGACACGTTTGGGATCACTCATGTCCCACCCGTCACCCGGCAATCCACCCCTGTAACCCACTCCCGTGAAACTTCCTTCACCCAGAGCGATCACTTGAAGTCCAAATTTTAATTCTTCTCCGTCGGCCGAGACCGATCCACTGTATTCCCCTTGCATTTTATAATCGGCGTCTTGACCAATGAGAGGTTGGACGCAGGTTAACGCGAGTAGACAGCTCAAAACGCAAATCAATTTAAATGTTGGCACAATCATTTCCTAATAACTAAAGAATCAACAACTCGCTTCGAAAAGCCCAGCCAGATAGACAATCTGAATTACAAACTTTTATTTGCCGGCAATCGAGCGATACTTCCGAAAGGAAATTCCATTTTTAAGCAGCGCAATCCCAGCGTCAATTGAATTCAACGCATTTAGAGAGAATCTTTAATTCCCAAACGAAACCAACCTCAAAATGTCAATCTGAGGCTAGTAAGAAGACTTGGAGAAAACGGAAGACTACTTCTTTTCTTCACCCGTATTCAAAATAGCCATAAATGCCTTCTGCGGAATATCGACGCTTCCAATCGATTTCATCCGCTTCTTACCCGCTTTTTGCTTCGCCCACAATTTTCGCTTCCGTGAAATATCACCACCGTAACATTTCGCAGTAACGTTTTTTCGGAGAGCTTTCACGGTTTCTCGGGCAATGACGCGTGTTCCAATCGCAGCCTGAACTGCCACTTCAAACATGTGGCGACTAATTTCCTCTTTCAATTTCTTACAGACAACGCGGCCGCGTCGATCGGCGTCGGCCCGATGGCAAATCACACTCAAGGCATCAACTTTTTTCCCGTTTACCATGATATCAAGCCGCACAAGGTCCGCAGGGAAATAACCGGTCAGGTCATAATCCATGGTTCCATAACCACGTGTGATACTTTTCAATTTATCATGCATGTCGTAAATGACCTCAGCCAATGGGAGATCGTAAGTCAGCATCATGCGAGTCGCAGAAAGGTACTCAGTATTTTGCTGAATTCCACGTCGCTCTTGGCACAGTTTCATAACTGCACCCACGTACTCCTGCGGCTGAATCAAATTTACTCGGACGATTGGCTGACGGAACTCTTCAATTTCTCCCGGATCAGGAACTTCCTGGGGACGATGAATATGAATTACTTCCCCCCGTTTCGTCAGAACCTCATAGGTAACGTTGGGAGCCGTCTGGACCAGGTCAACATCTGATTCTTGCTCGAGCCTTTGTTGAACCACTTCCATGTGAAGCATTCCCAGAAAACCGCAACGAAACCCGAACCCAAGGGCCTCACTTGATTCCGGAGTGAACTCAAAGCTCGGGTCGTTAATTGCCAGTTTTCCAAGTGCGTCTCGGAGTTCTGAAAAATCCTGGCCATCGGAAGGATACAGACCGCAATAAACCATTCGCTTTGGTTCTTGATAGCCTGACAAAGGTTCAGCGTGAATTTTTCCAGCGTTCGAAACCGTATCGCCAATGTTGACTTCTTCAAGCGATTTAATGTTGCACACTAAATAACCAACCTGGCCGACCGTCAACGACTCGCATTGTTTTTGTTTTGGCGTGAACTGCCCAAGTTCGACCACTTCGTATTCCGTACCGGCACGGACAAACTGAACTTTATCGCCTTTTTTAACAGTCCCGTTCATCACGCGAACATAAGTGATCGCGCCCCGGAATTCATCATAGTGAGAATCAAACACCATCGCCTGCAACAACGCTTCAGAATCGCCTTCTGGCGCCCGAATGTTCTTTACGATACTGTCAATCAAGAGATCAATGTTAATGCCAGCTTTTGCGCTCACCCGAACGACATTATCAATGTCGATCCCCAGCGTTTGCTCCATTTCCTGAGCCACTTCGTCGGCCCGTTGATACTGCAGATCAATTTTGTTGATGACGGGGATGATGTCGAGATCGTGCTCAATAGCGGCGTACCCCGTCGCGACGGTTTGAGCCTCTACTCCCTGAAACGCATCGGCGAGTAAAACAGCACCTTCACAACAATTCAGCGATCGTGACACTTCGTACTGAAAGTCAACATGGCCGGGAGTGTCAATCAGATTCAGTTCGTACTCTGTGCCCTCGTGAATGATTCGCATGGCAACGGCGCGGGCTTTGATTGTAATGCCTCGCTGTCGCTCAAGCTCCATATCATCCAGAACCTGCTCCTGCATCTCTCGCTTTTGAACCGTACCGGTGTGCTCAAGCATGCGGTCAGCCAAGGTACTCTTGCCATGATCGATGTGCGCGATGATGCAAAAGTTTCGAATATTCTCGGTTTTGATTTTGGCCATGCCGTGGTGAATCTAACGTTGGTTTGAAGTAATAAAACTCGCCGGCGTCGCAAAAGTAAATTTGGGGAGGAACACTACCGCGTCCTGTTGTATTGGGATCTTGCCAATCCGGCAGCGCCAACAAAACCGGCTTCTGAGCCAAGTTTCGCATAGTTTAGCACTAGTCGTTCTCCAAGGACGGGAAAGACTAATCTCCTGACTTCAGCTTTCACCTCGTTCAGGAACTTCACCCCCAGTGGAGAATCCGAACCTCCAAAATTCATCGCCCCACCAAGTATAAACGCTGCTGGATCAATTAAATGGGCCAACTGTGCAATCCCTCGACCGAGGTAGACCGCTGTTTCGGAGACTAACTTCATTGCCAGTGGATCCCCTTCATCGGCCGCCGTTGCCACCATCAAGGCAGACAAAGGTGAAGTCTCTCCGATCAAATCTCGTAAAACGGTTCCAGCATCCGGGTTCCCCATCGCTTCCCTAGTTCGATCAACGAGCGCCGTCGCACTAGCATAAGCTTCCAAATGTCCCGCCTGACCACATCCGCAAATTCTCGCATCGCTCCGAGTATCAATCACAATATGCCCGATCTCGGCACCATGGCTATTGGCTCCGTCAACTGAAATATCGTCGATAATGATCCCGCCACCGACTCCAGTCCCAAGCGTAATCATTACCATGCTCGAATGCTGCTGACCGCCCCCCACCCAGAACTCACCAAAAGCTGCTGCTCCAGCATCGTTCGCATACGTTACCGGTTTCCCCAAGACCTCCGCCAATCTCCCCTGAATGGGAAAGTTGTGCCAACCAGGCAAATTTGTTGGGGTCAGGATCACGCCTCGATGAATATCCATCGGACCCGGTGTTCCCAAACCAGCCGCAGCAACATCACTCCACTGAAAACCAGTAGATTCTATCAAGGCATTAAATTCTTCACGAGCTTGCACAATGGCAACGTCCGGGGTCTCATTTGGCGACGTCGGAAATTTCGTATCTGCTACGATCTTGCCGTGATTGTCCACCAGACCTACTTTGACATTCGTACCGCCAACATCGACACCAGCGAATAGCGGCGCGACAAATTGATCATCAGGTGTCATTGATAATGTTCTTAGGGAAGAAAATCGGAAAAGCAAAGTATAAAAATCAGCAGCATTTCCCACAATGCGAAACCGATATTTGTTGCCTCTTTCCCCGTTGATTTCCACTGTAGCGTTCCGATTTTGATCGCCTGATGAACCCCATTGGAGGCAGTATCGATCATTCCGACGCTTCTTTTCAGCTTCTTGCCCGAGCAGACAGTTCTTTTTGGATTTCTAAAACCCGTTTTTTGCTCTTTTCGCGGATTCCTTGCTTAGCCTTAGCCACGGCTTGATCCCGCTCGCGGAGAAGCGCTTTGACCGCAGGACCTGAGTCAGATTTGCCCATTTCCAACAAGGTTTCCACCTTTTTTTGAAATTCTCGTGTAATCCTTTGGGAAACTCTTTTCTCTTGTAGCTTGTTCGATTTTTCAATTTTCGCTAATTCCTGTTTTAGCGCTGCCGTTCCTCGCTTCGCAGCTCGCCGCCCTTTTGCGTCGCCCTTAACCGCGTCCGAATTTTGGCCTTTGGACCCACCGACCTTGGGTTCCGTTTTAAACTTTGAGATTTCCAACTCCGCCCGTTTAGCCCGCTTTAGATTTTCATCCGCAATTGCCTTGATCTGATCCAGGTCTCGTTTGAGTGATTCGATCTCGCCTTTGAGAGCAGAGTTCTCAGGCTCAGCTTTACCGACCGACTGCTCCAGTATCGCGTCCTCAATCACTTTGTCCTGATCGCCCAACACTTCTACCGACTCAGCTACTCGCACTGCGGCAACGTTTGAAACCTGGAGGGGCATGAATGGAATTGGCTGCACTTTGATTGGTGCGTAGGGGTTCAAGCCGTAAATTTCCCACATCGGAATATTGTTTGGAAAGTCTAGCGTTGGAACGCGTCGCCTTCGCAGACATTGTCCGTCGACTGGAATTGCAGTTTGCACAAAAACAATAACAACGAACGCTTTTAAAATCCAAACAAAAACATTGGAGCGTGAAGGGAAAGACATTGTCGACTCGCGTTTCAAATCAGGTGAAAAAAATTCAACTTCCCAACCGACAGAATTTCTATCCGTTCGAATTGGCTAACGCGTTACCAGCTTAGTTAAAGAACTAGCGATTACTAAGAAATTTTGCCAGACCGACCAATGTTCTAGCGATAAAAACCACCAAGCTCAACGCGGTTACGCAACTCGGCAATCTGTCGAAGCCGATTTAAACCGACTCGCCGATCGCATCCCCCAAGGCAGTGGCGAAGGCCGTCGCAAAATTATCGCAATGGGAAATACTGATCATGATTTCGGCAATCCCGCGAGATTCGCAAATGACTTTGGCCTGTCCGCCCAGCCGCACGTAAGGTTTCCCACCCATGTGATTGACGATTTCAATATCGGTCCACTGAATTCCGTTGGACCAACCCGTCCCCATCGCCTTGAGAATCGCCTCTTTGGCGGCCCACCGCCCCGCATAGTGCTGCGTTGACGCTTTTCGGGATCCGCAATACTCAATTTCATCTGGCGTGTAGACTCGCTCGATAAATATTCCTTCGTGCTTATCGATCATCTTTGCAACGCGCAAACATTCAACAATATCAGTACCAATTCCAACTACATTCATTTCAACACTCGAACACTTATCTTCAAAGCTTGAAAACCGTTGACCCTTGTCCTACGCCATGCAGCTCTTCGTTGACTTGAGCTGTTTCTAACACCTGCTTCACACGCCACACGCATCTTTTGCACGCTTCACCACCTCACCCGCTTTTGCTCTAGCACGGGCAGCACCATCGCCCAGAATCTGGTGCACTTTATCCATATCACCTTCTAATTCAGCACGTTTCTCTCTGGCTTCGGCAAAATAGGAAACAGCAACCTCCGCCAACGCCTTTTTAACATCTCCATAGCCAAATCCACCCGCTCGATACATCGAAGCCATTTCCGATTTCGCTTGTTCATCGGCAAACAAAGAAAACAACTGGTAAAGATGGTCTGTCTCAGGATCCTTCGGATCTTCCATCGGCCGAGAATCCGTTGCGATTCGCATGATCTTTTTCTTCATTGGCTTGACGTCCTCAAAAATCTCAATGAAGTTTCCGTAACTCTTTGACATTTTCTCGCCATCGGTTCCAGGGACTTTTGCGCTACTGTCGAGAACCTTAGGCTTCGGCAGCGTGAATACCTCTCCGAAATTATGATTAAAAGCCTGAGCAATATCGCGACAAACTTCAATGTGCTGCACCTGATCAGAGCCAACGGGAACAACGTCAGAATCGTAGGCAAGAATATCTGCCGCTTGCAAAACCGGATACGTAAACAAACCGGTGACAACGGGCAAACCTTTCCCAATTTTATCTTTGTACGAAACACATCGTTCCAGCAACCCCATCGGAGTGCCAGACATCAAGAGCCAACACAACTCGGATATCTCGGGGACGTCTGACTGAATGAATAGCGTTGCGTGATCCGGATCGAGCCCAAGCGCCAGCAAATCCATCGCAGTATCTACCGAATTTTGCCGTAACTTTGCTCCATCTCGGATCGTCGTTAACGCATGAAGATTGGCAATGAAGTAGAACGATTGCTCTTCATTTTGAAGCGCAATGTATTGTTGGATGGCACCGAAATAGTTCCCCCAATGCGGTCGCCCTGTGGGCTGGATTCCGGAAAGTACCTTCATGTTTGAGCATTCAAAAAAAAGTGGTTCGACTTTAAATGTAGTTCGACTTTGAGACGCTAAGTTTAACAAGGCGGTTTGGAAACGCCTAGAACAATGCTGGTATCACTCGTCAATAGAAAACACCAAAATCATCAAACAACTTCACGGCCACCGAAAGCCTCAAGATTTTAATCTTAACACACTACAATTAAAAATCGCCCCATCGCTCACAAATTCATGTTTTGATGGATGATTGTAATATTTTTCAGAAGTGGAATTTCAGGCTTCGATTCAGGCTTCGATTCACCCGAGAGACTAATCGTCAAGAACATCAGCAATTTCCTGAGCGGCATGAACCATCCGCAGGACAGCAACTCCACCATGCGCCTCGAGGACCTATTCGTATTAACGACGCCCCCTGCCGAACCCAATTCGGCGGCTATTTCCTCGAACGCATTAAGTAGCCCACAAAGTCAAATATCCCTGAAAACTTAAACTCGCCGTCGACGTAATGCTCAATGACATAAAAGACGAAATAGTAGAATCTGCAAAAGCACCAGATCGACAGGCCAAGGAGCAAGCCAATCTTCAAACTGGGTGCCTCCACGAGTATTAGGACAAATGCAAGGATGCCCGACAACAGAAACAGAATGCCTTTAAAATAAATCCACTTTGGGTTTTTTAAATCAGCCACGAATCACCCTCTTTTTTAATTCTTATTCTTGCGTGCGCATCCCCTCAGGAAACTTTATTTTTAACCATCGCAACGACAAGGTAACAGCACCGATTCTGAAAACAAAAAACTCAATCCTCGATGGTTGCAAACAGCTCCTTAAATTAAGTGATTTTCAACGCTGTATTTAATTAAACGACTGTATTTTTTTCGGCTTTTAACAGCGGGGTTCCGGTTTGGGGAACCCGATCCTCAACAAATTCGTAAATTAAAAGGGCAAGTCGAACAAGCTTACAGACAATCACCGGTCGAAATGTCGGTGAACTACCCCACGTCCCCATAAAGCTCTCGCAAAAAATTAGTCAAACCAACTAGGTTTGAGCCAATACACTGCCTTGGCACGCGAATTGCAAAAGAGAACAGGTGCGAAGATGCTTCATGACAATCCGTCAATCAAAGCGCCTCTCATGACGAATAAAAAGGAGACTATTAATGATCAATTCGTGGGATATCGGGTCTGTCCGAGGGATCAAACTTCGCGTTCATTGGACCTTTTTACTGCTGCCGTTAGGGATCTTTGCCTCGGCAATTTCATCGGGCACAGGACTCGCCTCCGCACTCACCTCAGTTCTGCTTGTAATTGCAATTTTCGGCTGCGTTCTTCTGCACGAACTTGGGCACGCCTTTGCTGCACAACAATTTGGAATTGGAACCCGTGACATTACCTTGTTACCAATTGGCGGTGTCGCGGCCCTGGAACGCATCCCCCGAATCCCGCTCCAGGAACTTTGGATAACATCTGCAGGTCCGCTGGTAAATGTGGTTATTGCATTGATATTTTTTGCGATTCAAATCATTGGTGGATCAGGCAGTTCTGCCGTTGATCAATTCTTCTATCAGCTAATGTTGGCAAATGTGATCTTGGTTTTATTTAACTTGATCCCAGCATTCCCGATGGATGGCGGACGCATACTCCGCAGCCTACTGGCGTTCAAATTACCCTACGAGACGGCAACTGCAATCGCTGCTCGAACCGGGCAACTGTGTGCGGTCGGACTTGGATTATTTGGGCTGTTTTCCGGTCAATTGATGATGTTATTGGTGGCACTTTTTGTCTACTTTGCTGCGCATTCCGAAAATCGAATGGTTCAACAACAACCCTCAAGCGTTCCACCTTCCTCCGCAGAACCAGCTCAACCTAATTCACACAGATTCAACTGGCTTCGTGAGAACAGATTTAGAAATGATGGGGGAGTTCCGTCTTGCCTCTCAATCCAATCCGTCGCAGCTTGGCTCACGAATCAGCGTCTTGATCACTGTCAAATCATAGAATCGGGAAGGGTTATTGGAGAGGTCACGCGGCCCCAATTGACAGCCGCGATTTATCGAGGGCTTGGCGGGGTTCCCGTAAGTCGCCTAGTCACAGCCTAACCGAACATCTAGAGCGGGTTTGAAATTATCAACATCCTGGGAACCTTGCCCAAAGGCTATGTTGCAAAAAAGCATCATGGTTTTTAATGAACAGACTCGCGATATTAACGCCTCGCGTCCAGGATTCGTATCGGATAAACGGGGGATACAGCTCGTGACGATTATAGGTGCGTTTTGGAAAAACCGATTTCTATCGAGCTTGATTGAAATCGTTCAAACGCCCCAATGCGGAAAGCATGAATTTTTGAATTTCAATCCAACATGCAATGAGACGTAATCTATGCTTCGAATGTGATGACCGGTTCCACTAAGCAGTGACCCATACGCTGGCTCGGTCGACGCGAACTACTTTGCTCCCCCATTGGTTCGAGTCGCAATTTGGCATCAATCATAATCAAAATGTTTGTCTCGATTTCGTCAGATCGGGCAAAGGGGGAAGCGTGATGCACGAGTACAACTTTTTAACACAGCAACAACCGCTCGATGATGAGAAATACAATTTCTTTCTTGCAGCGCAACAGTTAAAACAAATGGTGGATCGAGAGCCACCGTCCCTTAGTAACGTTCGACGACACCATCGCTCGACGACGAGTATTTCGGTTTCGATCCAACCTTTGGACCAAGACTTCAATGCCGTTGGTGAGCCGTTCTGGGTCGTTTCTAGAGATATCAGCCCAATGGGAATGGGGCTAATTTGCCCGGAACCCTTCGGCTTTGAATTTGTCAGAACCGGCTTGCTGAACAAGAACGCTTCGGTGATCAGTCGTGTCCGCCACAACACATCGATCGGCGAAACCCACCCAATGTTTCTCGTAGGTATCGAATTCATTAATGGAACTGAACTCTGCGAGATAACTGGCTAGTCAACCAATCAAACGCCGCGACTGTTTAGGTGAACTCCCTCCGACGAACCTAAAGGTCCAACGCAAATACGCCGAACCCGCGAGTCGCAGGTTCGGCGATTTTTTGTATTGCTCAAGCCGCTTTATTCAAGCCGCTGTCTCGAGTTTCGAGCCAACAACGACAGAATGCGGTTTAGAGGATGCGGTTTAGAGGATGCCGCCGTGCGTCCGCACTGGTGACATGTGATCAGGATGGTCAAGGAACCAAAATCGTTCCCACTCTGTTCTGATTGCCCGTAGGTTTTCGGATGTGTAGATCAACTGCTTGGCACGAACAGCAGGATCCGCGTCATAAGCAGGCAGAAAACAGCCTACATTACTGGTTAATGCAACTGCCAAAAACGCCGCAGTCAGAAGCCGACGCATGATACTTCCCTTTTGTTTCGGTTGATTTGACACTCAATCGGTCCTTCGAAATTACGAGCCAGAGCGAAATTGCTCTCTCTGTTGGAAGGAATCGGCAGCAACCCATGCGATAGTTTAATCCTTACAGCTGAATTATCCGACAAAGTTTGACATTGCTTGCACCACGTGCTGTCAAACGAATGGCATTTCCTCCAATTATTCAGAACCGCAAAAAAAACGGCCCGCTCCCAAATCTGGAAGCGGACCTTTTATCGTTATGAGGCTCGTTGTGAAACGACCTAAACGAAGGGTGGCTGCAACGGCAACCCGCCGGCAACCGTTTATGCGGTGCCACCTCGTCGGCTAGTACAGAAATAATTCACAAAAACACCTCCTTTCTTTAAGACATCCCAATCCCAACCAGAGCCGCAAAGATCGGTGGGAGCGGGCTTCTGACCATCGCAGTGCGTGCCTGCGATCCGATGCCCTATTGTTTCCTTTTCGGACAACATTGCTACCTGATTTTTTGATGAATTCCAAAAATTAGCGATTCGTTCACGCAAATCGTCCATCACCTCACTTCTACCTAGACGCCGTTTCAGCCCAACCGATTTCAGACAACAAGTCTTAGACAAAGCGTTTTAGACAAGGAACGCATGGCAGAACATCTCCTAGCCGTCTGCAAACTCGACGGTCGGCCGCGTTAACTATTGGCAAGCTATCCGCGATCCCAACGATACTCATCGTTTGAAGGCAACCGAAATGAAACCACACTTGAATCGGCGAACCACAAGCCGCTTCAAATGTAACGTCAGCGGAAATGACGGAAGAGGCAATCTGGAAGGGGAAGTGAGAGATTCGGAAAGGATGAAACCGCAGCGTCAGCAAAGCGACGAATTGGGTCGACGATAGCTGAAAAACCAACTGCTTTGCCGCCCCCTGAAGAACAGCTGTCGTTAGCTCCCCACTGCGGCCCCCCCAAACGCTATCACTTTGACCTGCCAAAGTGCTATCAACACGGAGACTGGGAATTAAATTGCGATCGGACCGTGAAAACAACCGGATTTCTATCAAAAATTGCCGATTAAACTTGCGGAAACGAAATTAACCCAAGGCAACAAACACGGCTTACCGCCCCACCTGTCGACGAGTGACCCCAATCGGCTAGGTAAAATGGCGTTAAACGGGAGATTTTGCCCGTTGCATGTGATAATTCCTTTTGTTAGTTTATTCCGATCGTTGTGGCGTTGTCCCTTCTCGAATGAATGATTTGCAACGGTGGTCGTAGCTTAGGCTCGGTTGCTGTTACCAAACTCTGACGCTCGGACAGTTTCACAGTTTATTTTTCACCTCTGACGTGTTGAACAGATCAACATGCAACCCAGGCAGCGCCATCGCTTCAACGCCCCATTTTTGATCCGGACGTCCTTTGGTCGGATTCAACTAATACAGCCGCGAACTCGTCGCTGATCCCAAAAGAACTTTAATAATGGTAAATCGTAATCTCATTCACTCACTTGAAGACGACGCAATCGAACTGGAAATGGGAGAATTGTTCTCCACAACCGCCCAGGAAGATCTCGAAGAACTCAATCTTACAGAACTCTATTATCCTGATGGCGTAGGCGCCGAGCAGAAGTACGAACTCAACGAGATCGTCGAAGGAAAGATTGTTCGCGTTGACAGTGACCACGTCGTCGTCGATGTCGGTTTCAAAAGTGAAGGTACGATTCCTCGAAACGAATGGGAAGAGCACGAAGATCAACCCGAAGTCGGGCAAAGCATCAAGGTGCTTATCGAAGATCTTGAAGACGAGCAAGGTCGCGCCGACGACCCATCAGGACTTATTGCTGTCAGCAAGCGCAAAGCTGACCATATCATCCATTGGATCGACGTAATCTCGAAAGTCGCCGAAGGCGATATCGTAACTGGTACCTGCACCCGGAAAATCAAAGGTGGACTTCTGGTCGACATTGGTGTTCCAGTATTCCTACCTGCCAGCCAAGTTGACATCCGTCGTCCAGGCGACATCGGCGATTACATCGGCCGCGTCGTCCAATGCGAAGTTCTCAAAATTGATGAGCTTCGCCGCAACATTGTTGTCTCACGACGCTCACTGATTGAAAAAGAGCGAACGTACGCACAGCAAAAACTAATGGCTGAATTGGAAACTGGACAAATCCGAAAAGGTATCGTGAAAAACATCGCCGACTTCGGAGCGTTTGTCGACCTCGGTGGAATTGACGGTTTGCTCCACATCACTGATATGTCGCACACACGTATTTCGCACCCGTCACAAATGGTGTCGATGGATCAAGAACTCGACGTAATGGTTCTGAATATCGATCGAGAGAAAATCAAGATCGCTCTAGGGCTGAAGCAATTGTTGCCTAACCCTTGGGATCAAGTCGAAGAGAAATACCCGATTGCGTCGGTTCAAACTGGTGAAGTTGTCAACGTAATGAACTACGGTGCATTCGTTAAACTTGAGCCAGGAATCGAAGGCCTCGTTCACATCTCAGAAATGTCTTGGGTCAAACGAGTCAACCATCCGAGTGAACTTGTCAACATTGGTGACGAAATTCAAGTCTCGGTTCTGGGTATTGATAAATCGGGTGAGCAGATGTCATTGGGCATGAAGCAAACTCAGGACAACCCTTGGGATAAAGTTGAAGGTAAATACCCAATCGGAAAAGAGATTTCTGGACGCGTTCGAAATCTGACCAACTATGGTGCCTTTATCGAACTCGAAGAAGGAATTGATGGTCTTCTACACGTCTCCGACATGTCTTGGACGCGAAAGATTAGTCACCCCAATGAAGTCCTTGAAAAAGGTCAGGAATTGACTTGTCGGATTTTGGCGGTAGATACCGACCGTCGGCGGATCGCCCTCGGATTGAAGCAAATGAACGAAGATCCATGGACAAGCGACATTCCACAACGATACTCACCTGGCCAAAAGATCACCGGCAAGGTTACCAAAATTACCAATTTTGGAGTATTTGTCGGACTTGAAAACGGCCTTGAAGGATTGCTTCATATCTCGGAACTCGCCGAGCACAAAGTCGAGAATCCCGAGGACGTCGTCAAAGTGGGAGACGAACTCGAGGTCAAAGTCCTTCGCGTTGATACCGAAGAGCGAAAGATTGGACTTTCTCGTCGACGAGTTGACTGGACGGCAGAAGAAGAAGCAGCCGAAGCTAAGAAAGAAGCTGCAGAGGTTTCTGGAACTGCCGGCGGCCCCAACATTGCTAAGTCAGATCTCAAAGGTGGACTTGGTGGTGGTGGATTATTAATCCAATCGCCTGAAGCGCCTGCTGCTGAAGCCGCTCCTGCTACTGAAGCCGCTCCTGCTACTGAAGAAGCTCCTGCTACTGAAGAAGCGCCTGCTACTGAAGAAGCGCCTGCTGCTGAAGAAACTCCTGCTGCTGAAGAAGCACCTGCTGCTGAAGAAGCGCCTGCTGCTGAAGAAGCACCTGCGGAAACTCCGGCTGAGGAAGAGAAACCAGAAGAAGGTTAAACTCTTGAATGGGAATGGCTCAAACTGAGCCATTTCCGAATGAGTTCTGTAAACAACAAACGCTCACCTACAAAGGTGAGCGTTTTTTTTGGCCTTCGTCGTTTCGGCGAATTTCGTGAGTCGAGCGTTTTACTCCTATGCTGCTGAGGCCGTCTTCTGCCTCCTTCGTAATGAATGAACATCATTCATCGAAGCACGCCTAAAAACTCACTGATTCTCCCTCTTTTTAAAGGTACCAACGTCCGATCGACCGGTGAGCTTACCTCGCAACTTTCAACCTCAAACGCAAACATAGTAAAATCAGAGAACCCCTGTCAGCAAACGCTCTCTAAGATAGAATTAGGGCATCTGTGCGGGCCAACTCCCGCTGAAAGTCCTCAGTTCTTTCAAAATGGTCGATAGCGTGACGAATACCACTACTTCATCCGATGAATCCCAGACAACTCAGGACCAAGGGACGACCACGCTGTGGCAGGTCGATATTTTCCCGGTCGCCGGTCAACCTAACCGTCTCTCCACCGAGGTACTCGATAATGCCAAGGATCTTCGTGTTGATGAATCCCTGGAGGTGATTGCCGCACACGGATTCCTCATCCAAGGCCCGCTAACTCATCAAGACGTGGCACGATTGACAGCGGAATTGCTTGTCGATCCAGTGGTTGAACGCTGTGAATTCGCGCTGGTTGGCTCTGATTCACTGTCGCAACCAATTGGGCAATTGACCAATTTACTCCACGTTCTCCCACTTCCCGGCGTCACCGATCCTCAGGCAGAAAGCGCTTTGATGGCGATGAGGCACCTTGGGTTCCCCGTCGACGTCGTCCGCACCTTCAAAAAATTCTGGACCTCAGCACTATCCGAAACCGACCAAAACCTGCTGCACAGTAAAATTTTGTGCAACGACTCAATCGAGATGATTGTTGTGGGAAAACTCGAACTTGATGAACTTCAACTCGGCCAAGCCTACGAATTTTCAAAACGAGACATTCCACTGACGGACCTTCCTGACGAAGCCCTCATGAAGATCAGTCAGGATTGGACCCTCAGTCTTTCGCTAATTGAGATGCACACCATTCGAGATCATTTCGAATCGCTTGGGCGTGCTCCCACCGACATCGAGCTTGAGTCAATCGCTCAAACGTGGAGCGAACACTGCAGCCACAAAACACTCGCTGGACGCATTTCTTATCGAGATGAAAATGGCGAACGTCAATTTGAGAACATGCTCAAAGAAACGATTTTTTCCGCGACGATGCAGATCCGATCAGATCTTGGTGAGCGAGATTGGTGCGTGAGCGTATTCAAGGACAATGCGGGAATCGTTGAATTCGACGACAGTTATAACATTGCATTCAAGGTTGAAACTCATAATCGCCCCTCGGCGCTCGAACCGTACGGCGGCGCGAACACTGGGATTGGTGGCGTCATCCGCGACACGCTTGGAACCGGTCTGGGGGCTAAGCCAATTTGCAATACCGACGTGTTTTGCTTTGCTTCTCCGGATACACCATTTGAAGAGCTACCGCCGGGAGTCATGCATCCTCGCCGAATCATGAAAGGCGTCGTCTCCGGTGTCCGTGATTACGGCAACCGCATGGGCATCCCAACGGTCAACGGAGCCGTGTTTTTTGATGAACGGTACGTTGGTAATCCACTGGTCTTTTGCGGCAACGTCGGTCTGATACCAAAAGAAAAATCCTTCAAAGAAGTTCAACCTAACGATTTGATTGTTTCCATTGGTGGGAAAACTGGACGGGATGGGATCCATGGAGCAACCTTTAGCTCAGCTGAACTAACCGAATCCAGCGACATCACTTCCGGCGGAGCCGTGCAAATCGGAAACGCAATTACCGAAAAAATGCTGATGGATGTGCTGCTGATCGCTCGCGATCGGGAACTCTATTCTTCCGTTACCGATTGCGGAGCAGGTGGCTACTCCAGTGCCGTTGGCGAAATGGGAGAAGAGCTTGGAGCGGAAGTCTGGCTCGATCGAGTTCCCCTCAAGTACGACGGACTGTCGTACACCGAGATTTGGATTTCCGAAGCTCAAGAGCGTATGGTTTTTGCCATTCCCGAATCTAACTGGGAACAATTTGAAGCACTTTGTGCATCCGAATCAGTAGAAGCGACGGTGATCGGGCAATTTAAACCAACCGGTCAATTGGTACTCAAGTTTGGTGATGAAATCGTTGGCGATGTTTCCATGAGCATGCTACACGATGGTCGACCTCCCATTATTCGGGAAGCGACTTATCAACCGGTTCCATCAAGCGATCTTCCATCGTTTGAATTTAAATCAACCGAAGAATGGACAACCGATCTCTGTAAAATCCTCGCGTCGCCCAATGTAGCAAGTAAGCACTGGATCATTCGACAGTACGACCATGAAGTTCAGGGCGGAAGCGTCATCAAACCACTTGTTGGTATCCAAAATGATGGCCCTGGCGATGCCGCCGTTGTTCGGCCCGTTCTCGATTCAAGGCGGGGTTTAGCAGTCTCTTGCGGAATGAACCCGTTGTACGGCGATCTGGATACCTACCACATGGCTACCAGTGCGATCGACGAGGCGATTCGAAATTGCGTTTCAGTCGGTGCCGATCCGACTCGCATCGCGATCTTGGACAATTTTTGCTGGGGCTACACCGATCGCCCTGAAACACTCGGCTCCCTCGTCCGAGCTGCGATCGCCTGTCAAGATCTTTCAGTCGTGATGCAAACCCCGTTTATCAGTGGTAAGGACAGCCTTCACAACGAATTTAGCTACACCGATGACAAAGGCAATCGTCAAACGATCTCGATCCCATCGACCCTCTTGATCAGCGCCATGGGCCAAGTTCCTGACGTTGCCAACTGTGTCACCATGGACCTGAAAAAGGCAGGCAATGTTCTGTTTCAAATCGGTGTCACGGGAGATCATCTCGGTGGTTCACACTGGACCTTAGTCAATGAAATGTCAGGCGGCAAAGTTCCCACGGTTGATCCCCAGCGAGCAAAACAAACCTTCATCCATCTCCACGATGCCATTCAAAAAGGTCTGGTACGCAGCTGTCACGATATGAGCGAAGGTGGGCTCGCGGTAGCCGTCGCGGAAATGGCATTCGCCGGTGGACTGGGCGCTGAAATCTCGACCAACGAGGTTGGAATCGAAATTCTCCCGAGCGATCCAGACTCTGAAATCAACCTTAGCTACGCAACCGCGGCTTTACTGTTTGCTGAATCCAATACCCGATTTGTCGTCGAAATCGCGCCTGAGAATGTCGAAACATTCAAATCGACAATGGGAGACATCGACGTTCAACAACTGGGAACCGTCGTTCCCCAACCAAAGCTTACGATTGAAGTTGCTCACAACACCGTCATCCAAAGCGATTTGATGACTCTCAAGAATGCTTGGCTAGGAACACTCGACTGGAAATAACCAGCCCGACGGGACACCACGCGTTAATTATTTTTTCAAACGATTACTACTTAACCCTTTGCGATTTCGCCATGCCACAACCGAACGTACTCATCCTGCGAGCTCCCGGAACTAATTGCGATCAAGAAACTGGTTACGCTTTTGATTTGGCCGGAGGAAACTCAAGTTTCGTCCACATTAATCAATTGATCGAAGCCCCTGAAATGGTTCGGGATTATCAAATCCTCTGCCTCCCAGGAGGTTTTAGCTACGGTGACGACATCGCCGCTGGTAGAATTCTCGCCAGTCAAATGCAGTCACGACTAGCCGATGTACTCTCAGAATTCCATGCGTCGGGGAAATTGATTCTTGGAATCTGCAACGGTTTTCAGATACTGATCAAGTCTGGGTTTCTTCTTCCCTCAGACGACCAGGGCTTGCCAGCGACGCTCACGTGGAATGACAGCGGCCGTTTTGTCGATTGTTGGGTTAACCTTAAAACTGACAATGACAAATGTGTGTTCCTCAACAACATTGAGCAAATGTACCTTCCCATCGCTCATGCCGAAGGAAAGTTCGTTCCACGCAACGAACAAGTCCTCGATCAACTAAAAAACGATCATCAACTTGCCCTCAGCTATTGCCTCGCCGATGGAAGCGATAACGAAGTCACCTATCCTCACAACCCAAATGGTTCGACCGCCAATGTTGCCGGAGTCTGCGACGCCTCCGGACGGATTTTTGGACTCATGCCACATCCAGAAAGATTCATCGATCCGACGCACCACCCTCGCTGGACTCGCGAAGGAAATTCGGCGGCAGGTGATGGATTGGCACTTTTCCAGAATGCAATCAATTTCTTTAACGACTAACGGTATCAGTTCCGCACAAGCCGATTTTTTAAAAAAATCTGAAGGCTCACTTCATTCAGTTACTTGGATACGATCGGCTCATTCAGTTACTTGGATTCGATCGGCAATACGATCGGCATGAAAAGCAAGCCACCGTCCATCGGTGTAAACTGAATGTCCACAACACTCGCGTGCTCGCGGATCAACACTCGCGTAGTCGACTAAGATCGCATGTCCCTGTTTGGCAACCCGCGACGCCTTTTTTAGATTCTCGCGTCGGTCGCTGTTTAAAAATCTGTGCTCCAACAACCGTCCAAGCCAGCGATTCGCTCGCCACGCACTTCGGCTCCAATACGCAGGCGGGAAATCAGACCCTGCAATAAACGCCAATTGAATAAAATCTCCCTCCTCACCTCTCATCGAACGAACCCACTGCTCCGAACTTGCTGGCCATCGACCTCGAAAAGGTTCACTTGTATTCCTCGGAGCATGATTCACAAAATGGTGCAACCGTTCTCCTTGTATTTCAGGCCAACCGTAACGAAGCGGTGTTCCGAATGTAATAATATCCACGGGCATAAACACCTCGAGACGCGTGGCATAATCGGCTAATCTGGTTCGCAATCTATCCCAACTGGGAACATCGATGCGTCCGGTGGCCTCGTGAAAAAATGAAGTCGCATGAAAAAAACGTGAGAGTAGCGGTTGGTTCGCCGTACTAGATGCCCGCAGCAACTGCGTTGCGATTGCAAACACATTACCAGCGTGACTGTGCCCCCAAAGCATCAATCGCTCATTTGCCTCGTGGCTGTCCAAAAGGAGATGACAAAGCTTGACCGCCGCGTCCGCACGTCCTAGGTGATGATTTTCGCCAGTCCATTCTAAGCGCTCCACCGCAATCGAATCCCTCGAGTCAGCGCCAGTCATCCCTTGCTGTAATGCGAAGGCAAACCCTTCATCATAATTACCGCGATCGCCCGATAGAGTGTCAACTAATCGTTTGTAGGTTCGCTTCATCCTCCTGCTCAACCAGGGAAAAACCCGTTCCCAGTGACCATACCAACCGAGCGAATCAGTCCCCACCATCGTCCCGTGGACAAGGATGATTCGCTCAATCCCTAAATTTAAAAACTGCTGACGAGCGCCAGCCAACCTCTCGGCGACGTCCTTAGAATTTTCGAAATCGCAGGGATTGGGATTCACCAGTTCATAGTATTCAGCGGAAGATTCACTGGTGTAGTCATGATGAATAAATTGATTTTTTAATTCCATGGTCGACCCGCAATTTCACCCCGTTTTGGTCGGTTGTTGAAAATAGCCCAAGATCAAGTCAAACCCCAAACAACATCCAAAGAAACAATCTCACTCGCCAACCTTTTTTAGCACAATCGACCCTAAAGGTGGGACAGAAAGGTTGATTGAATAAGGTCGCCCCTGCGCTTCGATGCATTCTGCATAAAGCCCCATTCCATTGCCAACATTCGATCCACCGTAATACGCCGAATCGCTGTTAAAAATTTCAAGGTACCGACCTCGTTCAGGAACGCCTAGTCGATAATTGCGATGCACGGCTGGCGTAAAATTATTGCATATCACAACAAAATCACTGTTGTCCTTGGCTCTGCGCAGATATCCAACAACGCTCGCTTCCCGATTTAGACCATCAATCCACTCAAAACCACCCGCTTCAAAATCCAGCTCGTGTAATGATTTTTCAGTTTTATAAATTCGGTTCAAATCACCTACTAACTTCTGCAACCCCGAATGTGCATCCTGCTCGACCAAACTCCAATCGAGAGTTCCATCGCAATTCCACTCACTCCACTGGCCAATTTCATTTCCCATAAAAATCAGCTTCTTTCCAGGATGCGTCCACATATACGAAAAGAGCAATCGAAGATTAGCGAATTTTTGCCAGTGATCTCCCGGCATTTGGTCAATCAATGCCCCTTTTCCATGCACGACCTCGTCGTGTGAAAAAGGGAGCATGAAATTTTCGGTGAACGCGTACATCAAACTAAATGTGAGTTCGTCATGATGATATTTTCGGTGTACAGGATCCTTATGAAAATAGTGAAGCGAATCATTCATCCATCCCATGTTCCACTTCAGGCTAAACCCTAAACCACCAGCGTAGGTCGGACGGGAAACCCCACCCCAAGAGGTGGACTCTTCTGCGATCGTCAAGACTCCAGGAAATGATTGGTGGACTTGATCATTCATCTTCTTAATGAATTCAATCGCCCCAAGATTTTCTCGACCACCATATTTATTGGGTATCCATTCGCCATCCTCGCGACTGTAATCCAGATACAGCATCGACGCGACCGCATCGACCCGGAGACCGTCGATGTGATATTTCTTCAGCCAAAACAAAGCATTAGCGACCAGAAAATTACGAACTTCATTTCGATCGTAATTGAATATTAACGTATTCCAGTCCGGATGCTCTCCCTGCCTTGGGTCCCCATGCTCAAACAAAGCGGTTCCGTCGAACCTAGCTAATCCATGGGCGTCTTTGGGGAAATGGGCGGGCACCCAGTCGATGATCACACCAAGCTCGTTTTGATGGCAGTAATCCACAAAATACATAAAGTCTTCGGGAGACCCATAGCGACTAGTGCAGGCGAAATATCCTACGGTTTGATATCCCCAACTGCCGGTGTAGGGATGTTCCGAAATTGGCATCAACTCCACATGGGTAAAGTCAAGTTCTTTGCAGTAATCCACAATCTGATGCGCAATGTCTCGATAATTCATCCAACCATTCGGCTTGGTCGGATCCGTTCGCCAACTACCCAGATGAAATTCATAAACTGAAATTGCGCGATCCTGGTTTTCGATCGACTCACGCTTAGCAATCCATTCACCATCGTTCCATTGGTAATCGTCTAAAGTTGCGACTACCGATGCGGTGCGTGGAGGTAACTCACTAGCAAACCCAAACGGATCTGATTTTTCAGTTTCAATACCGTTACAATCAACGACACGATATTTGTATTTTTCACCAACCGCCAAATTTGGAATAAACAACTCCCAGACGCCACTCGGGATTCGCTTCCTCATTTGGTGCTGACAACCGTCCCATCCGTTGAAATCGCCGACAATGTTAATGGCCTGAGCTCCGGGGGCCCAGACAGCAAAATTCACACCAGCCAAACCGTCAATTTCGCGAAGCTGCGCGCCAAGTTTCTCATAAATTTGAAACTGGTTGCCCTCATTAAACAGATACAAATCGTCGTCGCTCAATAGCGGA
This sequence comes from uncultured Pirellulaceae bacterium, assembly GCA_938083195.1. GTDB lineage: Bacteria > Planctomycetota > Planctomycetia > Pirellulales > Pirellulaceae > Mariniblastus. The sequence goes on from CALKCK010000003.1 coordinate 49,807, forward strand.
GGAAATGCGTAAGAATCAAACTCCGTCATAACGACGCCGTCCTGATGATATCGATATTTATATTTGCCTGCTGCCGTCCCGAAAATTCCGGAATCACATTCTGTTTTAAAAACACCTTGCTCGCCAACCTGCCCCGTCGATTGGAAAACTTCTTCACGGAAGTCCAGTATCCAAAAGCATTCAGCTTTTGGATAAAAAGCCCTCACCAGTACAGTCTCTCGGGGCAGCGAATCTATTGGATGCGGCAGCCCCAAAATATCATGAGGCTGATTCTCTTTTCCTAAAATCAGAAGATGAAAATTAGGATCCCGCTTTCCGCAAACACGCCACGACCCATCTTATACCGGATTCTGGTGTTGGAAACCGATGATTGCATGCCTCGACCCAAGAAAGCGAAATTCGAACTCAAGGAATTGCACAACTCGGCATGAACAGAAAATCTTACCTCAGTGGCAAAAAATAGACAGTGGAACCAAGCCAGAATGAATGATCCGATCAGCCCGCGGCATAACCAAAAGCCTGTCCCTGACCCATCGGTTTTATTCGATCTGATAGAAATTCGGCAACTCGATTTGACTCTTTTCGCGAGATTATTTGAGCGTTCTTTCGACGCCTTGAAAGATTCAATTTCAAATGTCTCCCCGCCTTCTCTGGGGATTGAGTTGAGTGTCTCCGATTGGTTACTAACAAACCTGCAGAAGAGTCCGCTTTTCCCGCCGGTGTTTCGCCAATAACGTGACTACGGCAGCCACCGATCGAGTCTCCAGTGACACTATTCCCTCCCTGTTCCACCTGATCGTACTCATTCGCAACCTGAGTTCGAACCTGCGGTGGGTCAAATTGCCAAATCCGGCAGTTGATTTGGTGGATTGCCATCGCACTATCGATTCGCTGCCACAGATCGTGGTTTTTGATTAGCGTGAGAGTACCGAAATTCTCCCACTTCCAATTATTTTTCCGCCATTGAGAGATCCCGCGGCGGATTCCGCGGCCCACGTATTTACTTGACGTAATCAGAGTCACGTGAGACTGCTGCTCAAGTGCTTCGAGACCTCGAACCACCGAAAGAAGCTGTAACCGCTCCCCCCGTATACCCGATTCGGTATCTGACTCTTCGAATCGGGTTGCGGTGCCAATCTGTTCCAAAACGAATCGCCAGCGGCCGCCGGGCGATGGTTGGGATACGTATTTGGCCTCGGTAAATAACAAGTAATGGGGAGCGGTTCTATTCATTGGACATAAACCTGATTAATGGAGTTCAGGCGACTGTTTGACCTACCCGTGCAGGATCAAAAATCAGCCGAAAGGTATGGAACGACCTTCCGTTGTCCTTCAGTTTGCCATCCTTTGGCGTAGATCGATTCGAATGTGGAGCGTTGATTCAAGTTGACCTACACAAGAAAAATTTGATTCCGTCAATCATTTCATTCTCGATACAAAGCTCATCGACAAGGTTTGCCTTAAAAGAAAAGTCTATTTGGGACAAAATGTTTCAATGACCGACAAGGTCTACTGCGGAACCCCCCCAACCCATACGAGCTGAACTCCGGATGATAATCTGACGGGGTTAGGCGAACGCTCCTCACGTATCGCCGTCGCAAACAAGTTCAGAAGCCGCAACTCCAAAGGCGGGCGGCAACCGAAAATTTCTGATGCATGGGCCTTCAAATCACTTGACCACCACTTCGGGGCAACATCACATCGACTTTACGACCGCCCCGCTTGGATTAAAGAAAGCTCTCAATTCACCCGTCGATTTTGGTTTCCAACGCAGATAAATTAGACGACAATACTTTCTTCAACTTCATTCCCTACGACGTTATGAACTACAACCGCAGGAACCTGTTTATGATGCGGTCTTAGGCTCCGATCAATTAAGCATCATTCTCGTAACGAAAACGTCACCCTCCACTCGCAATTCAACAGATATTAGTTGCCAACCAACAGTAGAATTTAGAGAAACAACTGGAAACACACATGATATTACGCCCCCTACTCGTCTTATTGACCTTTTGTTTTGGGTTTCCAAATTCAGCTTCTTTGGCTACTCAACCCAATTCTGACCGCTCCCATGTCGAACCTCCGAATATCGTATTCATAATGTCCGACGAACTTGCATATTATGAATTGTCCCATATGGGTAACCCATATATTCGAACTCCGAATATCGATCAAATGGCAGCCGAAGGAATCAGATTCACTCAAGCGCTCGCAGCCGCGCCGGTATGTGCCCCGTTGCGAGGGGCCTTAATGACAGGCAAGCATATGGGCCACGCTTCGATTCGTGCCAACGGTGGCGGGACACCGCTGCGAGCCGACGAGGTAACGATCGCTTCGCTCCTGAAGCAACAAAATTTTGCTACGGGTGGTTTTGGAAAATGGGGCGCGGGTGGGCGCGATTCAACGGGAGTTCCTGAAAAACACGGGTTCGATGTATTTTATGGTTACTACGACCAAGTTCATGCTCACTCTTTTTTCCCACCCTACCTAATCCGAAACAGCGAAGAGGTGAAACTTGACGGAAATATCGGAGGTCGGCAGGGGAAAACCTATTCTCATTATGCCATCATGGACGAAGCGCTCGAGTTTATTAAACGCAATCAGGACAGACCCTTTTTCTGCTATCTTCCCATCACTCCGCCCCACGGAATGTACGACATTCCTGCCGATGATCCAGCCTGGAAACTATACGAGAATGATGCATGGATCCAAAACCCTGCTATCACACAAGACACCAAAAACTATGCAGCGATGGTCTCGATGGTGGATCACAACCTAAAACAAGTGTTGGATCTTTTGAAAAAACTTGATCTCGAAAAGAACACAATTGTCTTCTTTACGGGAGACAATGGAGGGCAGGATCGATTTCGCTCCAAGAAATACCCAAGAGGATTTTTTGGGCCTAATGTAAACCCAGTCAATAAAACAGAATTTAGAGGCGGAAAGGGAAATCTCTATGAGGGAGGTTTACGCATTCCATTCATCGTTCGCTGGCCCGGAAAAATCGCACCCAACCAAACGAGTGACCTCCTGTTTAACCAAGTTGACATCCTCCCTACACTTGCTGAATTAACACAAACTCAAGCCCCTTCTGATATCGATGGCCTGTCAATTCTTCCGGAATTACTTGGGCCAAAGCAGGTCGGTCGGGCACAAGAACAGCACCGGTTTCTGTATTGGGAATTTGGATCGCAAACCGCAGTTAGAATGAAGAATTGGAAGGCAATACAGACAAAAAAAGATACGCCGTGGGAACTCTACGACCTAAATGCTGACCTCAGCGAAGCACGCGACGTCGCTCAACAGCACCCAGAAATCATCAACCAAATGAAACAGTACGCAAAAGAATCGCACGAACCTGTGCGTGAGGGAAGCTACACCACAAAAACCAGACACGAACGCGATCGCCAAGCAAAGTTTGGTACCTCGCGGAAGACTCCTCCAGCCAAAAAAATTGGCAAGATGAATCAAATTAAACATCCCAATTTAATCGCACCTGAAACCATCAAGATTTTAAAGGTCAGTAGTGAAAACCAATCGAACGACCGAATGGCCGCCTACGCTATCGACGGAAAACCCAACACCCTTTGGCACACCCAGTTTTCTAACGGACTGAAATCGCATCCACATGAACTAATACTTGACCTCGGTAAACCAATGGCAATCGACGGTTTTAGATACCTAGCTCGTCAAGATGGAGGATGGAATGGAACCTTTGCTGAAACCGAGTTTACCATTAGCGATTCACCGAAACGGTTTCCATCGAGCCAGCTAAAGATCACCTTCAAAAAAACCAATCTGGTCCAATCAGCAGATCTCAAAACGCCAATTTCTGGTCGGTACGTTAAAATCAAGATTCTTTCAGAAATAAACGGACGCCCTTGGGCCTCCGCTGCGGACTTGGGCATCATCGCTCAATAACCCCTAATATTAACTGGGGCTGTTACAAATAGGTACGCCAAAGCTAAGGTCTCCGCGATCCGGATATCTTACTTAAAATCTCCGGTATTTAACCATTAATCCGGGCGCCCGGTCTTTTTTTGAATTTGTTTTGGTAAACGGGGCTTGCTTTAAAAAAACGGCTTTCTAGTCTAGGAAATTGAAAGTCTTCCCCAGACGCAAATCGTTGCATCTCAACAGCTTTCAGATGTATTCGAAGTGAATTGGATTTCACTGAGAAAATCGAGTTCGCAAGGATTATTCAGTACCCCTAAGATTTACCTCGGAGACGTTATGAAAACCTTTTTATCACTTACCGCAATCATGTTCGCGGTACTGTGCTTAAACTTAAGCCAGACCAATGGCCAAGACTATGAGTTTAGCGAATACACTTTAGATTTTGGTGGCGTTCAAATTGGTCAGTTCGAGTCCGACGTCACCACAATTACCAACAATGACACCAATCCAATTCAAATTGCCGGTTACTCTTTCAAAAATGATCCCGACAACGCCTTTTCCATTGAGGGACCTGACCTTGCAGGTGCAGGCATTGGCGGCAACGGGGGCACCTTAGACGTCGACGTTATATTTTCACCGTCAACAGACAATTACTACGAGGCTCAACTGGAGATTATTATACTCACGGGGCCCAACGATATGTTCACGGAAGTGATTACATTAATTGGCAATGGTACAAACCAGGATGATCCATGTGAGTTAGTTGACGACATTCGGCGGTTCTACAAGGAATGCCTGGCAGACGGAACACTCGATGGGACCGGTTCTGGAAAACGTGCTCGCCGTCGGGAACGAGCCCTAAATTGTAGATTACGAGCGATCTCATATTTGTGCCGAAATGGCTATTATTGCTACGCATCATGGGTCACCCAATCTGCAATCAAAAGAACAGACGGCCTTGGTTGCCCAAGAGATTTCGTCGAAGGCTCGAATTTAGAGGCCCTCAACAATGATCTCCTTCTATTACAGGTACTGCTACAAAACTAACCTGCAGAATCAAACCAAAATCATTGCTACCCGGTTCGATCGAACCGGGTATTTTTATGCGCACACCAAACACGTAAGCCATTAAACGAGCGGCTGCTTTTTGTCGCGACCGCCGTCGCCGATCAACAAACTTACTCAATAAAATCGATTGTAAGGATTGTATTTCAAGATAGACAAAATAAACAACCTACGGCAATTTCTAGTTGGATCAAAACCAACGCTACCTCGATAACTAAGAAGTGCAGTTCAACAGATCGATTCAGGAATTTTTCTCGGGGAACTCTTCGAAACATTGTTCTGCCTGATGAACTCACAAGCCAACTCCCAATTCGCCTCGGCGACGTTAAACTCTCGTTTGGTATCTGATGCTCGGTAAAATTAAAAAAACAATTTTAATTTTCGACCCTAGAAAACGGGCTACCGTGGCTGGTAAACCGATCGAATTCGCTACGGAACTCACCAATTTTCGGAATCTGTGTCAACTGGAAGACCGCGTGCTCTACAGCGCCTCTCCCATTGGTGTTTCGGCCGAATTACCAATTGAGCAAGTAGTTTCAGATTCAATGACCTACGACGATTTTGCAAATGCCGCTCCAATCGGTGCGATTGAAGAGGTTTCATCAGTCGACTTTCTCCCTCCGCCACCCTTTGGTAGCGACCATGAACTGTTTGTTATTGACTCTCGAGTTGAAAATTTGAGCGAGCTTCTCAACGAACACCTTTCAGACGAGTCAGTTAATGCAACCTTGATTGACATCGGTAGCGAAACCGATGGGATCCTTCAACTTACGGAAATTCTTGAGTCGTATACTGACCTATCGGCAATTCATCTCTTCTCCCATGGTCAGTCCGGAGCAATTCAGCTCGGCAACACACAACTCACATCCAGCACCTTAGAGTTTTATAGCGATCATATCGAAGCCTGGGGACATGCTTTAAACCAAGAGGGGGATATCCTGATTTACGGCTGCGATGTGGCAGCCGGTTCTGAGGGTGAATGGCTAATTAGTCAGATCGCGGACCTAACTTCCGCCGACATCTCAGCGAGCACCGATTCAACAGGTCACGCCGACCTCGGTGGTAACTGGATTCTTGAAACGACAACCGGAGCACAACCAGAGTTACCTAACTGGCTCACCAATGTTAATGAATCGTGGTTTTCCACTCTGGGCGTTATTGCGGAGGCAGATTTCTTTACCGCCAATGAAAACGAAATCCTCTCTATCGATACCTCGTCTGGGGTTTTAGCGAACGATATTTTAGAAAACACTGGCGGAACAATTGCTCAATCGCCGGAGCTAAATTTCGATGCAAGTTCGGATCTAACGACGAATCAAACCTGGGAAAACACCTCAGGGATTCCAAATTTTGATTTCACTCTTTCTCCTACCACCACCAACAATCCTGTGATTGATGGGCCGCCCAGCATTACCTCAGCCTATCTTTTTGATGGTACGGCAGGCGCCACTTTGACATCGACCTTTGCTGATCTCGCATCGGACCCGACGACGGAGGCAGTTTCATTTGAAACATGGTTTCGACCAACGAGCGATGTCATTTCCGATGCGTACCTTTTTGAAATTGGCAGCTTTGATTCTGGAATCAACTTATCAATTTTCACGGACAACACGGACGGTGCCACAAAACTGGCATTTACCGTCAATGGGACGGCATCGATTGCGGTCGTATCTGACATCAGCGCCGAAGTGCTGTCCGGATCTTTTATCCAGGCTATCACAACCTTTAATCCCTTGACGGGTACCGCGGAACTATTCGTTAATGGCTCCTTGGTGGGCAGCGAAACCAACAGCTCGATAACCGATTGGTCAGATTCGACCGAATCACCGGCTCTGGCAGGTTTATCAGGAAGTTCCAAAACCATTTCAGGACAGGCTATTTTCAGCAGCTTTCGAGGCGAAATTTCAAGTTTTAGCTTTTATCGGACACTTCTATCAAACGTTGAAATCGAGCAAGACTACACAGCCTCCACCAGCTTCCTTTCAGTGTCCAATTACGATGCCGTTTCACAACAGAATGGCACCATCTCAATGGAAACAGATGGAAGTTTTATTTATGACCCAGGTGACAATTTTGATTATCTGACAGGCACCGAAACTGCCAACGATACGTTCGACTATACCGTGACCGACAATGTCGGAAATTCCGAAACCCAAACGGTGCAAATACAAATCTTTGGACAAAACGACAGTCCAGAAGACATCACCTATTCAAATACCACCATCGACGAAAACATAGACACCACGGGGGGGTACGCAGTATCGAATTTATCTACCAGCGACGCTGATACCAATGACTCATTCTCCTACTCAATTGTGGGTGGAGCGGATTCTGGAAAATTCACCGTCACTGGCTCAGAGCTAATACTTGCTGACGGACTAATCGACTTTGAAACCCAAGCGTCCTATTCAGTCCAAGTCGAAACGAAGGACGCTGGAAATGCTACATTCCAAAAATCATATACCCTAAACGTCAGCAATCTTGATGATACCGCACCGGTTATTACATCAGCCAACAACATAGCTGTGGATGAAAACGTCCCTGCCAATCAAGTCATCTACACCGCCACGGCGGATGACTCGGCCGACGTTTCTAACGGAGTCACTTTTGCACTCTCAGGAACCGATGCGGCTAGTTTCAGCATCAATCAGAATACTGGTGAGGTCTCGATCCTTGCGTCCCCCGATGCGGAAGGAAAAGATTCTTACCAATTCGACATCGTCGCAACGGATGCCGCCGGAAACTCGTCCACTCCACACTCAATTCTGCTGAGCATCAACAACCTTGATGACACCTCACCAACCATCACCTCGCCAACCAACGTTGACGTCAATGAGAACGTTCCGGTCGGACTGATCATCTACACAGCCACCGCAGATGATTCGGCAGATGTCTCCAATGGATTCACCTTTGCTATCTCTGGACCCGATGCAAGCAATTTCGGGATTGATCAAAACACAGGCGAAGTCAGAATTTTGATTTCACCTAATTCCGACGTAAAGAACTCTTACCAATTCGACATCACTGCCACCGACGCTGATGGAAACGCGTCTGCCCCGCATACCGTCCTCCTTAGCATCAACAATCTCGACGACACCCCGCCGACAATTACCTCAGGCACCAATGTCGCGGTCGATGAGAACATCCCAGCCAACCAGGTTATCTACACCGCCACCGCCGATGATTCGGCCGACGTTTCCAATGGAGTCACATTCGCCATTTCTGGAGCCGACGCCGACAGCTTCAGCATTGATTCGATAACTGGAGCGGTCTCGATCCTCGATTCCCCCGATGCGGAAGTAAAAGATTCTTACCAATTCGACCTCGTCGCAACGGATGACGCAGGCAACCCGTCGACTCCGCACTCGGTTTTGCTCAGCATCAACAATCTTGACGACACCCCGCCGACAATCACCTCAGGCACCAATGTCGCGGTCGATGAGAACATCCCAGCCAACCAGGTCGTCTACACCGCCACCGCCGATGATTCGGCAGATGTCTCCAATGGATTCACATTCGCCATTTCTGGAGCCGACGCCGACAGCTTCAGCATTGATTCGACTACCGGAGCGGTCTCGATCCTTGATTCTCCCGATGCAGAAGTAAAAGATTCTTACCAATTCGACATCGTCGCAACAGACAGTGACGGCAACCCGTCGACTCCGCACTCGGTTCTGCTCAGCATCAACAACCTTGACGACACTCCGCCGACAATTACCTCAGGCACCAATGTCGCGGTCGATGAGAACATCCCAGCCAACCAAATCGTCTACACCGCCACCGCCGATGATTCGGGCGACGTTTCCAATGGAGTCACATTCGCCATTTCTGGGATCGACGCCGACAGCTTTAGCATTGATTCGACTACCGGAGCGGTCTCGATCCTTGATTCTCCCGATGCAGAACTGAAATCCACCTACAATATCACCATCGTCGCTACCGACAATGCAAACAATGCCTCAGATCCCCTCGATGTAACATTAAACATCAACGACTTAAACGAATCGCCGACTGCAATCTCTCCTGGCGTGGCCAATATCCTTTCGGGCACCGATACAACAAACGGGATCAAAATCGCGGATTTGGAAACCACTGATCCCGACACTGGGGATTCATTCACCTACAGCATTGTAAACGATCTAGACAGCGAACATTTCTCTCTCACCAACAACTCCCTCTCTTTTGATGCAGGGATCGTAAACGGCCTCTTAAAATCCAACTACGAGATCCGCCTTCAAGTCACCGACTTAGGAGGTAACGTATTCGAATCCACATTCACCCTAAACGTGACACAGACAAATCAGCCCCCGACTGAAATCACCCCAGATACCATTTCCATCGACGAGAACATTGACACAACGGGCGGCTATGAACTCGGCTTGATTTCGACCGTTGACCCAGATGTTTTTGAGACATTTACCTACGCAATCATCCCTGGCATGGACGCGATCCATTTCACGCTCCGCGGCACACAATTAGACCAATTAATTTTTGACGATGGCTCACTCGACCACGAAACCAAGTCCAATTATTCGGTAACAATTAAGGTAACCGATAGTCAAGGAAACGAACTCGAATCAATCCTGTCAGTTCAGATTGTCGATGTAAATGAAGTCCCTTCTTCAATTACACTTTCAACGTCAACCATTCCTGAAAATTCGGATGCAGCCAGCGGATTAGCTATCGGTGACTTGCAGACCACCGACGAAGATTTTGGCGATACTCACAGCTATGAAGTCACTGGAGGCTTGGACGAAAACAAATTCCGCTTGGGAGGCGTTAATGGGACGACGCTAATCTTAACCGATCTCCTCATCGATTACGAAAATCAAGCGACCTACCAAGTTCAAATCACAGCCACCGATTCAGGCGGCGCAATGATTCAAGAAACAATCACAATCAATGTCGATGACGCAAACGACGCGCCTTCAGGAATCAACCCTACTAATTTCTTTATCACTGAAAATCAGGGATCAGATACGGGAGTTGTTCTAGGCAGCCTCACGACCATCGATCAAGACACCAACGATGCCTTTACTTATTCTATCATTGGTGGAATAGATGCCGACTCCTTTCAAATTGGCGGATTGCTAAATAATCAACTGATTATAACTGAGGCCAACATTGATTTTGAGGCCAAAGATTCTTATTCAGTCGTTATCCGAAGCACCGACGCATCTTTTGCACACTACGATTCAACCATCACTGTTTCTGTCGTAGATCAAAATGAGTCTCCAATCGAACTAACTCCATTAGACTTTTCAATTCTTGAGAACACATCAGCAACCCCCGGGATTGCGATCGGCAGCCTCTCCGCTAACGACCCCGACCTCAACGAAACGTTTATTTATTCAATTGTCTCCGGGTTCGATTCGGATTATTTCTCCATCACTGGCTCAACACTCTATTTCACACATGACTCGATAGATTACGAACAAAAAGATACCTACCTCACTTCAATTCTTGTTCAAGACAGTGGTGGCAATCAATTAGCAGAACTCATATCCGTCAACATCATGGATGAGAACGAATCCCCTAATGATTTACTCAATACTGAATATCAGATCACTGACAATACTGACGCCGCCACAGGAAGAAGCCTTGGCAAATTAAATGCGGTTGACCCAGACGCGAACGAGACTTTTTCTTATGAAATTTTGGGCGGGATCAACCCAGCACTCTTCAGTATTGGCGGGGACAATAATGACGAACTCATCCTGACAGCGAAAACCCTTGACTCGGCTACTCAACCCTTGCTGTCGGTCGACGTCAAAGTAACTGACAGTGGTGGAAATTCTTACACCGAAACAATCGCCGTCAACATCATCAGCTTTAACTCGGCGGTTCTGCCCAACATATTCGAAAACAACACAATCAATCTAACCAATGAAGCGACACTAGAAACTACTGACGGTGAAACATCCGAAAGCGAACTCGAGCTCACATCAGAAGAGCTAATCGTAGAAACCAGCATTGAAACCGTAGTCACTCCATCTATCGGGGCCACTCCAGAGCAAATGGACGTTGGAATGATCCAAGCGATAAACTCAATAACCCGGTTTGACAGAGCACCTCAATTCACTGAACTAGTTCAAGATAATTATATTTTTGGCGAATCAACCACACTCTCATCTGCGTTAGAGAACGCTTCGGAGAAGGTCGTCAAAACTAGGTTTTCTTCGGCCGAAATTGCTGCCAGCCCATTTGAATCTATTTTTTCGGGCGCCTCCCTTACCTCTCTAAACGCTTTGCAACTCGAAGTTAGCAAAGACTCTCTGTTTAGCAAATCCATCCTTGGCACGACCACTATCGCCAGCGCATCGATAACTGCCGGATACGTGATCTGGCTGCTACGGAGCGGAGTCTTATTCAGCAGCATGGTCACTTCCCTCCCCGCCTGGAGGACGTTCGATCCCCTTCCCGTATTGGGATACTTGAATGAAGTTGACAACGAACAACTAGAAGACGATTCCCTCCAAACACTTGTCATAAATTCGAACCGTGCTTCGAAGGCCGATAATCATGAAATTTAAACCGTCAACTCGATTTCGCGTTGCAGTAGGTCAAGTTGGCCTCCTGACGAGTCTACTACTACTCGCAGTGTTGCTGGGATTAGTTCCCGATCGGCAATCAGAAATTCGACACGGCCGCGCCGTACTCGCGGAGGCCATCGTCATTAAAGCAACGCCTTACTTCACGCCCAACGAGTCCCAAAATCTACAATCTGTAATCAAGGTTTTCGTCGCGCGAAACGATGACTTATTATCTGCTGCTGTTCAACGCCAAGATAAAACAAATCTTCTCAACGTTGGAGACCATCAAGAAAATTGGACACCCATGAATACAGAGTATTCTTCCAATACTCAGGTTAGAGTTCCTATTTACTCCGGAGATCAGCGGTGGGGGCAATTAGAACTAAGATTCAAACCAGCGGATGAGTTTTTAGGATTTAACTTTTCGCAGGCTCAAATCGTCCCTCTGACGCTGTTTCTTGCCTGCAGTAGTTTTTTCGTGTTCTATCTTTATCTCGGAAAAATGCTCAAAGCGCTTGATCCGACCAGTGCGATTCCACCGAGAGTTCGCTCTGCATTCGACACGCTCGCCGAAGGACTCATGGTTGTCGACCTCAGTGGTCAAATTGTTTTAGTCAACGAAGCCTTCGCTAATTTGGTTGGAGAGGAGTTTAACGACCTAATTGGTAGAAAAGCCTCAGATTTTGCCTGGGAAGCCGGTGATGGTTCATCCATTTCCAAACGAGATCTACCGTGGGCACTATGCCTCGAAACGGGAGAACCTCAAAGGAATATCGAAATCCAACTCTTGGACCACCAAAAAGAAAAACGAACCTTCAGCGCGAACTGTACCGCTGTAATGTCTTCTGGAACTAAACACGGTGGAGTCCTGATTGGACTCGACGATGTTACCCAGCTAGAAGAGAAGAAAAAAGAACTCGGAGTCGCAAAAGACGCAGCCGAAGCAGCCAACCAGGCGAAAAGTGATTTCCTAGCCAATATGAGTCACGAAATCCGAACGCCAATGAATGCAATCCTTGGCTTTACCGATGTTTTACGTCGCGGGTATGGCAACCAAAATGATCCGAAAAAGTACCTCAACACGATCCACTCAAGTGGAAAACATCTTCTCGATTTAATCAACGATATTCTCGATTTATCAAAAGTCGAAGCGGGTAAGGTCGAAATTGAAAATATCCCTTGCCAACCGCTGCAAATCATTCGAGATGTTTTTCACGTCCTCTCTGGCAAGGCGGTCGAAAAATCCATTCAACTTGATTTTGAATCCGCAACGCCAATCCCCGAGACGATCTTCAGTGATCCACAAAGAATCCGTCAGATTCTAACTAACCTGATTGGCAACGCTATTAAGTTTACTTCCGAAGGAGGCGTTCGCGTGACCGTCAGCCTCCTGGAATCCCAGCCTAGTCAATTGCAAATACAGGTTCGTGATTCTGGAATCGGAATCTCGGATACCCAATTGAATAATATTTTTGATCCATTTGCCCAGGCAGACACCTCGGTCACTCGTCGGTTTGGAGGTACAGGTCTTGGCCTCACAATTAGTAAAAATTTCGCTGAGTTGATGAACGGTGACATTCTTGTTGAAAGTCAAAAAGGGGAAGGCAGTACCTTTACCTTCACAACCGGCACTGGGGATATTTCCGGAACACCACTTGTTCAACCACAAAGCCTCGATGCGACGCAAACCGAACTAGCTAAGGACTCAATGGTCTGGCAATTCCAGGGCCAGCGAGTGCTCGTCGTGGATGACGGCAAAGAAAATCGGGAACTAGTTCGATTGCTCCTCGAAGAGGTTAATCTAGAAGTCACCACCGCAGAAAATGGACAAATTGGTTTTGACAAAGCAATTCAAAATCCATTCGATTTAATCTTTATGGACATGCAAATGCCTGTCATGGATGGCTATAGCGCGACTCGTTTACTCCGCGATAATAAAGTCACCACACCAATATATGCATTGACCGCACATGCCATGAAAGGATTTGAAGATGGCTGTCGCGCGGCGGGTTGCACCGGCTATCTCACCAAGCCAATTGACATTGATAAATTACTGGACACAACTGGTCGCGAATTGAATGGAATAAGAGTGAAATCAGACAAAGATATTCCAGCCCACCTCCCAGCGAGCTCAGACCCCGATGAGCGCAAGATAGTTTCCTCACTACCACAAGGCATTCCAGAATTCGATTCCATCATTGCGTCGTTTGCGATACGCCTCGACGAGGAAATTGAAAAACTGGATACCGCTATTCAAGAGGGTAACTTCAAACAAGTTGAGCACATTGCCCACTGGCTAAAAGGCTCTGGTGGTACCGTCGGCTTCAACCAATTTACCGATCCAGCCAAACGCCTGGAACAGTACTCTAAACTACGCGACACCAACGAGATGTTGCTAACTCTTGACGAAATCCGTGATCTTTGTTCTAGAATTCAGCCCGACCGAAACGTGCCCTGTAGCCGCAGTAATTCAGCCGATACGACCGTCGCCGCGGGGACGCCCCTCGAAGCCACTGAAACGCAGCGTTCTCGGATGAGTTGCCAAGAGTTCCTTCCAGATGCACATGCACAAATCCAAGTGATGCTTGATGCATGGCAGCAAAAGGACTATGAAAAACTCGGCCGATTAGCAGATGAATTCGCTACCGAAACCCAATCTCTCGGCATCCCACTTCTGCCAGATTACTCACGATCCATGGCCAATTATTCAACAGAAAAAAACAATCAGGAAATCCACGCTACCTTTCTAAATTTTTGCAACTGGGCCGAAAGCGTGGAAACCCGCCGGACCCAACCAGCCCCGGCAGTGCAGTCACTCCCTAATTTAGCCATGCCAATGACTAACTTGCCCAACCCAAGTTTGCAGCACTGACTCAAGTTTGCTGCACCGACTCAAGTTTGCTGCACCGACTCAAAGACAACCTCTTGGGTTCTAATCGATGCTGGAGAAAAATCGAAAAGCCTAAGGCCGCGAGGCTCAATTGCTCCAGAAAGAAACTCAATCCTGACGCCAGACATGACGGATTGCCTCTAAGCGCAACTACCCTGAGCCTTGTGCATTCGCCCATCCGGATGGCAACCTGGGAGGTCAGAATCATAGAACTTAGCCAGCACAGATTCCCAATCTTCGCGGGTACGAACTTTCACAAAGGCTGATCTCACCGAATTGTGTTCGGGATGGAGAATAGAATATTTAATTCCAAATTTCCTCATCAATTGTCCTACACGACTCTCACCGTACAGCGATTCCGCCAACTGGTAATGTTCAGACATTACCTCTCGCTGCTCACGGAGCGAAGGTGCCTCAGGCAAAGGTGAACCCTCGGCCAAAGCGCGTGCCTGTTGGAATATCCAAGGATTACCAATCGCGCCTCGAGCAACGGTTACGCCGTCGACACCAGTTTGCTCAATCATGTCGAGACAATCCTGAGCAGTAAACAAATCACCGCTACCTAAAATAACTTTGTCACCAACGTGCTGTTTCAATTCCTTTAAAAACTGCCATTTACTCGGACCGACATAACGCTGAGTCACCGTCCGTCCGTGCACGGTAATTGCCGCGATCCCCAACTCAAATGCTCCGTCAAGTATTTCAAAAAAGTTATCACGACTTTCAGCCGAGTCATCGATACCACGGCGCATTTTTACCGTTACCGGAATCTCGGCAGGCACGTTATCGCGAGTCTGTTTAACAATCTCTAACGCAACTTTTGGTTGACTAAGATGAAATCCACCCCGGCAACGGCCAAGTACTTTTTTCACCGGACAACCAAAATTAATATCGATCACATCAAAACCAGCTTCCACCAACTTCATCGCCCCCAAAGCAAATTGCTCAGGTTCGGCACCCATCAGTTGCCCACCAACGGGGTGCTCTTCCTCAGAAATATGCAAAAAATGGCTCGTCCGCTTTCGCTCTTTCAAATTAACTAGAAATTCATCCAGCATGACTTCGCAAATTGAATACGGTGCACCAAGGCGTCGAGCGATCACTCGCATTGGCCAATCGCTGTACCCAGACAAAGCAGCCTGCACGATTGGAAAACCGATTTCGACGGATCCAAGTTTCAGTGGTTTTAGACTTACAGATTCCATAGAATTTGTTGAAAACAGGGAGTTTTTAGCAATTGAGCACTGGGGTCGCAAAAAAGAATGTCACATTTTTGCCAACCAAAACCCAAATCTGGATTAAGAAAACAAACAGGATTAGTTAATCTCTTGTTATCTTACGACGATTTGCCATTCTGAGAAAGAGTTGTCCTTTGGCGAATTTGGCAAGTTCTCTTTTTGTTGCTCAAATTCGAACAACCAGGTGCTTTCCGGGAAATTTCATCGTCCACCACCGCCTTTCAATTCACAACTCAAATCTGCGATTTTGTTAAACTGAAACATCGGAGAGTCTTTGTCATGGAAACAGTAATAGAAAGCCTCATCACTTGGTGGCCATTCTGGCTGGGCCTGGCAATTCTCGCCGCCTTGATCCTTCTGATGCAAATCTGGGCACTTCCCCGAAATCTGCCCTACCTTGCCCGCGGTCAACTCGTAACCAAAAGCGAACTGAAATTCTACAAATCACTTTCAAAAGCAGTTCAAGACGATTTTCAAATATTTGCCATGGTTAGGATTGCCGACTTATTACGAGTCGAAAAAAACAACAAACACCGTCGCAAATGGCTCAACAAAATTCTGGCCAAACATATTGATTTTGTTCTGTGTGACCCTGGCACTCTCAAACCTTTGGTCTGTATCGAACTCGATGACATCTCGCACCAAAGACCGGACCGAATCGAAAGAGACAAATTCGTAAATCAAGCTTTTAAATCAGCTCAACTTCCGTTGCTTAGGATTCCTACACAACCAGAATATCGGTCTCGGGAAATCCGTGAACTAATCGAGAGCGTCCGTTAGGCTAAGACTCAACTCGCAACGCTGAATAATAAAAATTGGGAACCATCCTTTAATTCGGTCGCGCAGGCAGCATGAACCACTTCAGTTCGATCCCCCCTACCTTACCCTTCGCATAGTTTTAGCTAAACTTTCGAATCCTCCTCAATCCACCGTCTTCACTTTTAACACACCGTTTAATTTTAGTTATGAGCGATTTCCCCAAACGTGCTGCTGTTGCCGTGATTGTTGATGGGCCTCAGTTTCTGACCATTCTCCGGTCGCAGTCGGTGCGTGCTCCGGGGCAAATCTGTTTCCCGGGTGGTGGAATTGAATTGGCCGAGTCGCCCCAGGCAGCCACCGTTCGGGAGATGCGTGAAGAGCTCGGAGTCAACGTCATTGCCCAAAAAGAAATCTGGAAAAGCGTATCGCCACGAGGTCTTGAAATTCACTGGTGGAAAACAGTCATCGAAATTGGGCAAACAATCATTCCGAATCCTGACGAAGTCGAGTCATTCAATTGGCTGTCCGCCAGCGAAATAGTTGCCTGCTCAAATTTACTAGATAGCAACCGCTGCTTTTTCGAAGCCCTTGAAAATGGGGATTTCTCTATTTGAAATCCGGATGGACTCAACAATAGATTTCAACGTTTTCAAACCCGCTTCTCACCTACAGGTTTACTCAAAGACTCTGCCATTTTGCGAAGTCACCGCCTTGCAACCAAAAGTTTTTGGCTTCCTTCATCATGGCTGTGTCGCGGCGCGGGATCTTCGCTAAAACTTATTGGGGGTTCACTGATGGTTCCGGCGTCTACACCATGGTGCATAGCGTAGACAGCAACATGACCATCGTCGGCTCCCATCAAGTGCCTATCGTCAGGTTAAGGTTGTTGAGCCAGGTTAAAGGTTGTTGATCGAGGCCTAGCATTTTCTTACATTCGTTTTGGTTTAGCTTGTTCTCTAAGAATGCAATTCGTAGATCCACGCGAGATCGCGTGTCCCAGTGCTTAAGTCAACGCCCTTGAAACCTTGATAATAATTCGAGCGCAATAGCCTTGCGAAAGAATTGATCGGGGCTGGTGCTTATGCTCGTCGAAGCCGACCATCATTCCGTTACAGGATCTGAATAATCACCTGATAGCCGCAAGCTTTTAATCAAATTGTCTTACCAACAGATGGTTGAACTGTTCGCTTTAGTTCGAGCAACTAGAAGATTTCTTTCGCGAAGAATCATCCGAACCGGCTCAAATACATAGCGGTAAGTTTCATACAAAGCACTGAATCGCTGATTGAATTCAGCGAACGCGTCCAAGTTTTCCCAACCGTTGGCTGAGAGAATTACTTCGACTTCACCGACCAGCTTGGGTATGGATTCTAAATTAATGATGTCAGGCGTGACTTTCAGGATGTCATTGTTGAGGATTTCCGTTTTGTTGCCGTTCAGAGCAAAACGCACCTCGAGAATCGATTGGCTAACTGGTGACACTGCAGTTTGGCACCCGCGTCGGCAAAAGAAGCCATGAATTGGACGAAATTTGCGTTCAATCGACTTTCTAGGCAGCATTTACGATTGTAAAAGCCCTGACGAACCGATATAGTTTTCGTTCCTAGAGTGTGGGATTTCCCTACGCAAAACAGTTTAAACCCTTTTGATCCCATCGGTGCTGCTCCTGCCATAAGGACAGTAAAGGCATTTATTGCTGAGAAAACCGGTAGTGATGGAGTAAATTCATGGCAAATGCGCTAGTTCAAGATCTTATTGATGCGGGTGTTCACTTCGGCCACAGAGCCAGTCGCTGGAACCCAAAAATGTCGCCGTACATCTACGGTCGAAAAAACCAAATCCACATCATGGATATCCGAGAAACGGTACGTGGACTCTTACGAGCCAAAAAGTACGTTTCTCAAGTCGCCAGTGGCGGTAGTCTCGTGTTGTTCGTTGGTACCAAACGCCAAGCCTCCGCTGCAGTTCAACGCGAAGCAGAGCGTTGTGGTATGCCTTACGTTAGCGAACGTTGGCTCGGTGGAGCTCTGACAAACTTCCGCACCATTCGCAGTCGAATGGGCCGATTGGAAGAACTCGAAGAAATCCGTGGCAGCGAGAAACTGGAAGGTTACTCAAAGAAGGCACAGTCATCTTTGAATCGTGAATTCCGAAAAATCCACCGGAACCTGAACGGAATCCGTACGATGAATCGCAAGCCCGAATGCTTGATCATCGTGGATCCAAACAAGGAAAAGAACGCCGTTCTTGAAGCCAAAAAATTAGGCATCACCACGGTTTCCTTGATCGATACGAACTGTAACCCGGATTTAATCGACTTGCCGATCCCCGGTAACGATGACGGTATTCGTTCGATTGAATTAATCATGAGCCACATGGCTGACGCCGTTCTAGCAGGCCGAAAAGCAATCGTTGCTAAAAACGAAGGCAAGGAAGCAGCCGCCAAGACGGATGCGGCTCCAAAAGCCGACGCGGTTCCTGATAAAGATGCCGAAGAAACAGCAGTTTAATTCGGACGGCTTACTATTGAAAAAACAACTGACAGGGCTCCTCACGAGCCCAGTCGGTTCTTCAACTCAGATAGAAATCAAACGAACGATTTTCCCTTTAGCTGCGAGATTCCAGCAATCGAAAATCAATCATATCCCCTGACGACACCGGTAACACGCATACCGGGCTGCAAGTGATTCGAATCGATTCACTGCAACTGTCGCGACATTTGATACCAAGAGAAGGAAAAACAATGAGCGTAACCATTTCAGCCAAAGACGTCAGCGAATTGAGAAAAGCGACGGGCGCCGGGATGATGGACTGCAAGGAAGCACTAAAAGAATCCGGTGGCGACATCGAAGGTGCACTCGACTTCCTCCGCAAAAAAGGCCAAAAAGTGGCGGCGAAGCGTGCCGGCCGCGATGCCAATGAAGGCGTTGTCGTTGCACTCACCAACGAGGCAGGCGACACCGGCATCATTCTCGCACTCAGCTGCGAAACTGACTTCGTGGCCAAGAACGAAGATTTTATTGCGTTTGCCAACAGTATCGGCCAGATGGCTCTGGAAAATCTTCCAGAAACCAAAGAGGAGCTATTAGCGCTGCCTTACGAAGGTACACCTCTTGCCGAAAAACTCGTGGAGCAAACTGGAAAGATCGGTGAAAAACTCGAGATTTCTGGCTACGGAAAAATGAGCGGTGAAAACATCGCCACTTACATCCACGCCGGTAGCAAAATTGGCGTCGCCGTCTCTTACAAAGCTGGAGGCAATGATGAAGCTGCTAAATTCTTCCGCAGTATCGCCATGCACATCGCAGCGATGAACCCTGTGATTCTTTCTCCAGAAGAGTTTGACGCCGATTTCGTCGCCAAAGAGACTGAAGTCATCCAAGCTCAAATCAAAGCCGAAAATGACCTCAATGAATCTGAGAACCTCGGTAAACCGATGAAGAACGTACCGCTATTCGGTAGCAAACTGCAATTGACTCCCGAGGTCATGGCGCAGGCAGAAGCCGACATCAAAGCGCAATTAGAGGCAGAAGGAAAACCTGAGAAGATTTGGGACAAAATCGTTCCTGGAAAACTCGAACGCTTCATCGCCGACAATACGCTACTCGACCAAGAGCGCTGTCTTCTTAGCCAGTTCTTTGCGTTGGACGACAGCAAAACTGTTTTGGCAGCCATCCACGACTTCGCCGAGAATGCCGAAATCGTAAAGTTTCAGCGATTGTCGGTTGGTTAAAGCAACCCAGACAATTAAATATCCGACAAATTAATAGTTGTCGCAGAAGCCCTGCTGTTTGCAGGGCTTTTTTTGTATTCTAATTAAGTCTGGCCAGGGAACCTTTACCTGATAAAGCGAACCACGCCGCTCGATCAGCAATCCTTCAAGGATGGCACCTGCTCGCCCAATTTTTGACAACGACTATCTGAACCCCACAACAATCGAATGACGCAAACGGCAAAATACAAACGAATCATCCTGAAATTGTCAGGCGAGAGTTTCAGTCCCTCCGGAGAACGAGGGATCAGCATGGAAGAAGTTGTTCACATCTCCCAACAAATAAGTGAAGCACAACAACTTGGATGTCAGATTGCCGTCGTCATTGGTGGTGGCAACATCCTCCGCGGCAGCCAATTCAAAGCAAAAAACAAAGTTGTCCACGAAGCCACCGCACACTACATGGGCATGATGGCCACAATTATTAACGGCCTCGCTCTTCAGGATGCACTGGAATCCGTCGGTTGCCAAACGCGATTGATGAGCGCCATTAAAATGGATGGCGTTTGCGAACCGTATATTCGTCGACGTGCACACCGGCATCTTGAAAAAGGACGTATTGTCATTTTGGGCGCTGGCACCGGAGGCCCCTTTGTCACCACCGACACCGCCGCTGCGTTGCGAAGCATGGAACTGGAAGCAGACATTCTTATGAAGGCCACGCGCGTTGATGGTGTCTACAGTGAGGATCCTGAAAAGAACCCCCACGCTATGCTCTACTCAGAACTTGAATTCCAAACTTGCATTGAGAAAAACCTTCGCGTCATGGACTCCACCGCAATCTCCCATTGCATGGAACATAACATGCCCCTGATGGTCTTTAATTTTCGCAAAGACGGAAACATCATCAAAGCAGTTCTTGGTGAAAAAGTCGGTACCATCGTCAGCAACAACCCCGTTGCGGCCAAATAGAAATACTAACCAAATCGGCAACGATTTATAGAGCTTCCCTTGTCGACACAAATGGGAAATTACGCGTATAATTGGAAATCTCTCGGCGAACCTGGGATTCAATTTTCGCATCCCAAATCAGTCGATCGTCGTGATTTCGATAAATTAATAAAAAACAGTAGTTTTACTGAACGGAGAAACCTATGCCTGCCACCGCAATCATTGAAGATGCCGAACAGAGGATGGATAAAGCAATTGAGGTTTTGAAAAAAAGCCTCAGTGGAATTCGGACCGGCCGAGCCAACCCCGGACTTGTGGATTCCCTTCGAGTCGATGTCTATGGATCTCCCACGCCGATTAAGCAAGTCGCTCAGGTGGGTGCTCCGGAACCAACCCAAATTGTCATTCGCCCCTACGATACGGGGATCATCAAGGAAATCGAAAAGGCAATTGTTGCCAGTGACCTAGGATTCAATCCCCAAAACGACGGTCGCGTGGTGCGAATTAACATTCCACCACTCTCCACCGATGTGAGAAAAAAGATGGTCAATCGAATCAAAGAACTGACTGAAGAGGCGAAGATTTCGATTCGAAACGTTCGGCGCGACGGCAACAAGGCAGCAGACGTTGCAGAAAAAGACAAGACGCTCTCGGAAGACCAAAGGGATGACGTAAAAGATCAGGTTCAAGAACTGACTAAGAAATTTGAGATTCAGGCTCAGGAAATTGCGAAAGCCAGAGAATCTGAAGTCATGGAAGATTAATCCAACCTTTACCAACAGCACTTCAAAGGGCTTAGACCATCCGGTCTGAGCCCTTTTTTTGTTTATTTAACAAACGTGAAAATACCGGTCGATTGCCCGAACGCCGAAGGAATGTGCAATCGTTACTCGTCCAAAAACACCTGAAACCCCCTAATTGAGGGTATTGCAGGCAAGCATCCTGAAGCTGCTGCCTCCAAAATAGTCAAGCTATAACGGTCGGTCAAAGAATGCCTTTTAACTAAGTATTCACGGTAAAAACTAACCTATTGAATTCACCGCCCACAACACTCCGAATGCTGATGGTATCTGAAAACATTTTTTACACAGAAGCGCAACTCGCACTTCGACGTGACCTACTGGTTGGAGTACCCCATGAGAATTCAAACTACATTCCTTGCAACACTCTTAACCGCAGTCGCTGTCTTGGCGACAGACTGTGTAGCACAAACGAACCAGGACAACTCCTCTCGATTCCGATTCGTAGCTGCACAACAGAATTCAAATCCGATTCAAACCGTCAATCCAGCGATTCAAATTGCTCCCGTCAGAAGATCACTCTCCCTCAACACTGTACCCGCAATTTCTAGACCACGCACAAATGAATTAGTTGCGGCTACCTTTGAAACAACTAGCTCAAACGATTTTGCCTTGTCGCGGACCTTTGCCAAGCGAAGCCCGATCCTTCAGCCTTCGCCAGCAAACACCATTGAATTCCAGACAATTGCTGAATCTCCATCCTCAACACGCACCAACATTTTTGGAATTGACGAAGACCAGTGCTGTGATGAGTGGGAAAATTTCACCGCTTGCGGTGGACTAAAGACAAACCCTGGCCACTATGGAATTCCTTGGCTGACGGGTAAAGACAATTGCGAAGCACCACGTGGTTGCGGATGCGGATTGAGAAGGTCTAGCCTCGGATGCGGAACTTCAGCCTGCCGCTCAACCTCAATCGAATGCACCAAGCTCAAGGGAATCAAGGGCTGGTTTAAGAAGTCTGATTGCCAGTGTGATTCCTGCCATCCAGCAGAGTCGACAGTCGTCGAATACGTCCAAGAAAGATAAGCTGACGCTGTAAAAATTTACCTCAGCGAGGTAATACGGAGAGTCAAACATCGCGTCCCAGCTTGATTGAACTCCCTCGCTGACTCATGCTGTCGAACCCCGCAGCAAACGGACGGCCGGAGCCGCAGCACGTGCTCCGGCCGCATCCGTATCTTCTTCTATCGATGCTCTTTTCCCGCAAACCGAAACCACAGCGGCGATCCGCTAGGAACAAACGGGCAAACCGCACGCCAATGTTTTAACCTGCAAGCTGCGACGTAACGCTGATTTGTTTTTTGGGGCAAACCAAAAATTAAAAAAATCAAGATTTTGACCTAGTCAATTTCAGATCGCGTTTCAGGTCTCGCTTGGATGACTTGAGGAAACAGAAGAGGAGAAACAAGGAAATCAAGCGGCACTCCGATTAAACAAAACCAATCATTCTCCGGGTCGACAAACCACTCAACTAAAAGTTCCCTGCCGAACTTGGACCGGTCTTTCGCATCGACCAACCCTGCGGTACTGAACCGCCCTGTGGAGCCGTTGGCGTTGCCGAAAATCCTTGCTGATTCGTTTGCGGCAGGACCGGATTGACCATGAAATTATTCTGAGGGGCAGGAGCTCCGACACTGTTGGGCACTGTCAAATTACCCGCGAATTGATTGCTTGAGCTAGGTGGTAACGTAGCTACTCTCGGTGTTCCAACAAACCCACTAGGCGCTATCACTGCCGATGCATCATTGACTGGCAATCTCGATACATCACGACTCTCATCGATTTGCGTTGACGCATAATCCACCGCTTTGGTGTAGGTACTTTGAACCACTGGGACAGACTGGTTTGCTAACGAGCCATTGACAAATCCTGAATTGGAAGCCGGAGGCGTCGTTTCCACAAATCTAGAATTAGTTGCAGCCATTCCATTGACTGGCTGGCCAGCGTTAGGTGAAACCATCCCCTGCCGAGCCCAAGTTCCTGCCGTTTGATTCGTCGGCACCGGTGCGCGTTGGTTTGGATTAACGATTACAGATGAGCCAGTCACGCCGTTGGCCTGAGGATTTGGCGCCATCGAAGGAATGTTCAGACTGTATGGTTGTGGAGGCTGTACAGTTGTCTGACCCGCAAACCAACTATTGGTTTGGCTGCCTGACGTTTGACAACCCGTTGCGAAAACAAGACTGCAGGCAAACAACAGTAAATAATGAATGCGAAACATGGAGGATGTCCTTTAAAACGCTACCACACCAAATAAAAAACCGTTTTTAGCTCAAGTTTTCAAAATTCGAATTACTCAAGGCGGCGTACGATAGCAGTTTAAGACACCCTCGCAAGATCAGTTCCCCCCAATGGCAACGCAATGCAATCAACTTTCCGCGAATCATTTTCTTTTAGACGATGGAGTTTCACACAAATTTAAGGCAAAATATTGACTCAGTCGCAAACGATGACTTGCTCTCAACTCGGAAAATCAATGCACGTACTCCTATCAAACAAAACAAACGTTCGAGCCTACTGCCGACACAAAACGCTAGCAGTCATTCTGGTCTGTGTTTTATGTGCCGTGAGTTCCCTACCTGTTTCCGGGCAACAACAATCCGCCGAGCTTGTTTTAGTTGGCGGTAATATCTACACGGTCGATCGGGCCCGCCCTCATGCTCAAGCGATTGCTGTGGACGATGGACGAATTGTTGCCATTGGCTCTAACCAGACAATTTCGGCCTATGTCGGCTCAGACACGCAAGTGATTGATCTTAAGGGGCAATTTGCAATGCCGGGATTTATCGAAGGCCACGCTCATTTCGTGGGCCTCGGGGAATCGATGATGATGCTGAATCTCCATCAGGCAAAAACCTGGGATGAGATTGTGTTACAGGTTGAAAAAGCGACTCGCACGACGCCGCCGGGCGAGTGGATCATCGGTCGCGGCTGGCATCAGTCTAAATGGGATCACGTTCCCTCACCTAACGTCAATGGCTATCCAACTAATCTCGAGATGAATTCAGCCGCGCCTGATCACCCGGTTCTATTGACTCACGCCAGTGGCCACATGAGTTTTGCCAATGAGTACGCCATGAAGCTCGCCGGAGTTGATGCTAACACTGAGAACCCGAAAGGGGGAGAAATTGTAAAAGACGAAAATGGTAAGCCGATCGGAATTTTTCGTGAGACAGCTCAGGCTTTAATCCAAAAAGTGAAAACGCGTGCTGACAACCAAAGACCCCAAATTCAAAAACAGGCCTATTCACAACGGGCCGTTGAGCTTGCCTCTATTGAATGTCTCAAAAAGGGAATCACCAGTTTCCAGGACGCTGGCTCCAGCCTTGCCACCGTTCGGAACCTTCGTAAATTAGCCGACGAAGGCAAGCTCGGGGTTAGGCTTTGGGTCATGATTCGCGATGACAATGAACGGCTCCGCGGACAATTGGCGAACTACAAAATGATTGGATACGCAGATCAGTTTTTGACCTGTCGAGCATTGAAGCGTTCAATCGACGGCGCGCTGGGTGCTCATGGCGCTTGGCTGCTGGCTCCCTATCAAGATCTCCCCACCAGTTCAGGTTTAAACACCGCTTCTATTGACTCAGTCACTGAGACTGCCAAACTCGGAATTAAAAATGATTTTCAAGTTTGTGTTCACGCGATTGGCGATCGAGCCAATCGAGAAGTCCTGAATATTTACGAAAAAATGTTTAAGGAATTCCCAAGCCAATTTCCGCGCAGGTGGCGAATCGAACACGCACAGCACCTACACCCCGACGACATTCCTCGGTTTGGAAAGCTGGGAGTCATTGCATCCATGCAAGGAATTCATTGCACATCTGACGCTATTTTTGTTCCGCAACGTTTAGGCATGCGACGCAGCGAGGAAGGCGCTTACGTCTGGAAATCATTAGTTGATTCTGGAGCCATTGTCACCAACGGAACCGACGCACCCGTCGAGGACGTCGACCCAATTGCCTCGTTTTATGCTTCCGTTACCCGACGCTTGACCGACAAGTTTACATTTTTCCCAGGGCAAGTGCTGACTCGAGAACAGGCAATTCGGTCTTACACGATTGACAATGCTTACGCCGCTTTTGAAGAAAATACCAAAGGCTCGTTAGTGCCAGGCAAATTGGCGGATATCGTGGTTCTCAATAATGATCTAATCCAATGCGATGCCGAAGAAATCAAGAACACTCGCGTTATCATGACCATCATCGATGGAAGAATAGCCTATCAAGCAGAGAAGTCACCGAATCATCCGGAGTGAATCACAGGTAGAACTGCTTGAAAAACGCCCTTGTTCGACCCAGCCTTTCACTGACCAACGCAGAACGCGACTCGCGGTTTGAATTCACAAACACCAAACGGGCGGGCCGCGGTCTAAGCCGTGACTCTTCGGTAACGCCGCAGATAAAATGCCAGAGCCAGCCAACCCAACATGCTTCCGGGTTCCGGCACCGCAGAAAAGATGCGATCGTATCCAATCACGTCCAAAGCGATTAAATCATAATTGGAAAGCTCATTCTGAACACCAAAGTTAGTGGTTGGATCCATCACCCCCAGACCTCCTCCTACGACCCAGTGGCTCGCTTGCTCACCATCGCCATAGTTGACCCCTTTGGACCAAGCCGAAGCAAGCCCGCCAGTATTGGTCAGCCCACCATCGATCGAAAAATACTTATCCCGTTCATCAGCGGTCCAATCGAGATCTGCTCCCGCAGCTTCGCTTTCGTTTGAAAATCTCAGAAAATCTAAACTACTAACAAATGGTAATTCCTCATCAGAAAACTGCCCACCGCCATTGTTATCCAGTTCATCAACACCGCTTGAGAATCCCAATGCATGCCCAATTTCATGCAAAGCAGTTCCGAAAAAATCTAGATGATCTGATTCAATTCCATCACTTGGATCAAAATCCCACTCATATAGAGAATTGAAATTAATGAACCCGTCAACGGTCGAAGAATGGGAATCCCTCAACCCCAATGCTTTCGCATTGGCCGTCGAAAGCGAGACGGTGGTGTTGTTCAAACCACCATCATTGTCAACATAACTGAGCTCGTGATTCGCTCCCGGGGCTTCAGATGTCTGGTTGGTATAAATCGAAAAAGAGGACCCTTCCGCCAAACCATTAAAAAATCTGGTATCGTCCGTCGTGCTCACATCGTTTCCGACTGCATCCCGGAAATCGCCATACAAAAACGAATCCCGACCGGAAGTTGCCGAGCTCACGGTGCGTTGATCTAGCGTGACAAATCCAAATTCAAGGAAAACCGTGATGTTGTCATGAAATTCAGCGCCCCAAGTGTTGGCGGCCCGCTGAAACGTTTGATTGGCGATCGAATTCGCACCGTTGCTTGTCCGAATTGTCATTTGGCCATGACAGGCAGAAACCCACCCGACAAGCAAAACAATTAAACCAAGAGCAAAACGATTCATCGATCAGAAACCAGATAATTCAGAATAGAAATGATTCAGAATGGGGAGCCACGGCAACCCGTTAGTTGCCGGAACCGATGGTTCTAGAATACGCTCCAAAGTCCCGATTTTCAAGGATAAATGGTTTAGGAGGGCAAAACATAAAGCAAATGAAGCCAATTGCCTCAAAATTCACCCCGTTTTCTAGGCACCCAACCGCCAACCTTTATTTAAGCTGCACGACACTTCGCAATGCGTGTCGGAATTGCCGAGCAAAAACAAGGCAAACCAAAGGCTAAATCCCCAGACTCTTTAGAAGTAGTTAGAGGCAGAAACGATCAAAAGCGCGAATCAATCCAAAAGATCCAACAACGGTTTTTTAAGCTTTGGCAGCGCGCCTTCGAGTTCCAAAAGCCACCTCTTCGTGCCGACGCCGCCTTGAGTTGAGAATCCCCCCAAACCACTACTTCGCACAACTCGATGGCAAGGAACAATCATGGGAAAAGGATTTTTCTTCATCACAGTCCCCACCGCCCTCGCTGCTCCTTGGCGGCCAACCTTCGCAGCCAATTCACCGTAGGTCAACGTCTCACCACGTGGGATACCTCGGCAAGCCTGAGTCACAGCCAATTGAAAAGCAGTCATCCCAGAGGTGTGGATCTTGAAACTATCGAAATTCACCTTCTCCCCAGCAAGATACTTTCGAATTTGAATTCGAAATTGCTCCATCGGCTCATAGGAGGATACGTCACTAAGCCCAGCGTCCTGAAACGCGCGGCTAACCTGCCCGGGGTCATCAAAGCCAACCTTAATTGCAAGGACGGTTTTCCCAGAATACAGAACGCCAAACCAGCCGATCACGGACTCGAAAATATCAAGCGTAGAACCAGGTAGGTGAATCGATTGACGCATCAACAATATTCCTGCCTAGTTCCACCGAGGAGTTCCTCAAAGCCAAGTCACTATGACCGCCGACTTCGACCGCCGTCGTTACTACGATTGTTACCGCGTGAACCACCTTCGCTGCTGCGACTATCACCGCGTGAACTACCTTCGCTACTGCGACTGTTACCGCGTGTACTTCCTTCGCTACTGCGACTGCGACCGCGTGAACTACCTTCGCTACTGCGACTGTTACCGCGTGAACCACCTTCGCTGCTGCGACTGCTACCGCGTGAACTACCTTCGCTACTGCGACTGTTGCCGCGTGAACCACCTTCGCTGCTGCGACTGTTACCGCGTGAACCACCTTCGCTACTGCGACTGTTACCGCGTGAACTACCTTCACTGCTGCGACTGTTACCGCGTGAACCGCCTTCGCTGCTGCGACTATCACCGCGTGAACTACCCGCACCACCACGACCACGACTCCCGCTATTTCCACGACGTCCGCCACCCGATTTTTTATGATTCTGGATGTTCGAATCGACCAAAACTGTGATCGTCTCTTCCCACGTTGGAACTTTCGCACGCTTTCTAGATGGCTCTTCTCGATCCGAGGAAGAATCCAATCGATCATCCTCGTCACGTGAATCTCGATCTTCCGAACTCTCATCACGCCCGCTTTCACTCTGATTTGCAGGCTTTCGTCTTCGCGTGCGCCCACGACGTCTGGATCGGCCTTCACCTTCTTCGCCGCGTTGCTCCCGACTACGATCTTTCCGCTCCACCACTTCATCGCTGGAATCGGCTTCTAAATCCGCCCCGTAATCATCGTCGTCGAGTAAACCTTCCCCAAAACCGCTACTCTTCGGCCGACTACCACTCTCGGGAGTTTGTTCAGCAGTCCGCTCAGAACCTGACTTAGAACCGCCACGTCGCCGTCGTCGTTTGCGACCGCTTGGCCGTGATTCAGAACGGTCAGTGCCAGAATCATCTCCGTCGGATTCACTTACGCTCTCGCTCCGTGCCGGTGCTGGCGAGTCATCAATATCATGATCCCAATCCTCAAGACCTGCACCAAATCCGCCTTTTGAATCGTCACGAACCTGCCGCTTCGCCGGAGCTTCTGCAGCGGGCTGTGCCTTCCGCTCAGCAGCCACTTGCTGACGGTCGCCTTCGCGGGGACCTCGTCGCGGACGTCGTCCGCGTCTTGGTTTTTCCGGACGATTTTCATCTATCTCTTTTTCTTCGGAACGATCGGATTTAACATCACCCCGAGATTCCGACTCGCTTTGGCTCGAAACTTTTTCTGAACGACGTCCGCCGCGGCGAGAGCTCGTACTTTTGTTTTCTTTTGGATCTTCTGAACGAGCAGGCTTGCGTCGGCGCCGACCATGGGTGGCGTCATCCTCATCGGTTCGAGGCCTTGGATCAAGGTCTTCAATTTCGAACTCAAATACCTCTTCACCCTCACTCACTTCCACGTCACCGTAACCTTCTTCGTAAACAACCTCTATCTCTTCGGTCGGAGCATCCGCACCGTTGGACGATCCTGAATTTGAATCCGCACTCGACTCTTCCACTTCGGAAATGAATGATTTCCGAGGTCGAGGATTCCAACCAATTAGATCGTCCTCTGGATCGCTCGCTTCAGCATCAGTTGTTTCAGCATCATTACCTGGCGTGAACATCGACGAAAGAACGCTCGCTTTCTCAGGAGACGGAATTGGGTCAAGCCCAAACATTCCGGCATCCTCCTCGACTTCCGCAGTAACTTCTTTTTTCTCTTCTGCGGCACTATCAACAACCGGCGTTGATTCAGTTTCATTAGCCGCTTTTTTGGACGACGAAATTCCAAGCATGTTAGCAAGGAAATCCCAGTGTCCAGATTTCTTCCCACCGGTATCCGAGGCAACCGCTTCTTTGGCATCGTCGTTGGATTTCTCTTCCGGCTCATCCGCTAATTCGACAACTTCTTCGCTGACTACATCGTCTTCCGATTCATTATCGAACTCGTCATCCTCAATCGGTTCTACCTTTTTCGATGCATTTCCGCCAAAGTAATCGTAAAGCTCATCTGTCACGATAGTTCTCCGTTGACATAGTCAACCACAAGGCTGTCCCAGCGAAAGCAATTTCCGGTGGCCAGCAGTATATATACAGGGCCTGCACTAACAGACCCAAAAATTGTTCGGTGATCCCCTAATATATCGTAAAATGCTTGATTTGAGGAACCCCTTCGGCCAATGCTGGACCAGAATAGCCCGAATGAAGCCTTAAATTTATCGTCGCCATCAGAAAACAATTCTGGGCAGACTGGGTAATCCAAGAGATTCACTGCAAAAACCGTTTGGAATACGAAAAAAGCTCGGGAAGGCCCCGAGCTTTATCATTTCGCACCAATCGCTCTACATTAATTAATATCCCGTCGAATCATCAATGAACCATTATCGGCCACCGAGAACATCGGTCGGTGATAGGAGTTGTAATGACTCATCCCACGTGGCCTGAATGACATTCCGACGAAGATGTTGAACGCGTCGTTCGGATTGCCACCGACGTTTAGACTTCCTGGAGGCATTCCTTCCTCACCCAAGTAGTATGAGAATCCAGCCTGAACAGCAACTCGTTCAGCGACGGGAATGTCGAAATCAAGCCCCATTACTGTTTGCGAATCTCCCGACCAGCCAACGTAGCCACCACCGGTTCCACCGGAAGGTGCATCATATTTGTAATAGAAACGATAATGATCAATCGGTTGCTGAATCAGCCCAGTAAACGCAACATTATCATGCACTCCAGATGTATCAGCATCCTGAACGCCTTTGGCAAATCGGAAACCCAAGGTGGTTCCATTAGGATAAACCCAACCGAGGTCGCCTCGCAGTTGAACAACGTCGTCTGTCGTAAACCACTCTTCGTGAAGAACGTCGACAACCATGCCCAATTGCATACCGTAATCTACCCGTCGATAAAATCCACCGGTGACAAACGTCTGATTTCTTTCCTCTGACGTGAAGCTATTTCCATTAAAGTTTGATTGAACCGAACGAACACCAAACTGACCAGAAAACAGACCGCAGGAAAGTCGGCAAAGAGGGAGTCCCGCATTAAAACCTGCATAAAGGCCGTAACTACTGTCATCAAATAACCGATTCTCAAAAGTGGTATCTGGAATTCGGAACATTGGGGATTTAAACGATGTAGCTCCTGAGAAGTACTCAGCATTTCGGAGCAACTCACCCAAACCCGTTATCCAACAAGACCCCGGAGGGCAACCGCCGCGTCCATAGCAACTGTCGCAGCTGTCAAAATATCCACCTGCCTCGCCACAACTATCGCAGCCCCCTTCGATGTAATCTCCACCGATAATCTCACCGTCAAA
The DNA here is from genome assembly GCA_938083195.1 of uncultured Pirellulaceae bacterium. GTDB lineage: Bacteria > Planctomycetota > Planctomycetia > Pirellulales > Pirellulaceae > Mariniblastus. Next base: position 81,331 of record CALKCK010000003.1, read on the forward strand.
ATATTCTTCATTGAGCACTTCAGTCGAGACAACTGGCGAGCCACCGTCAACAACAGCGGATTCCATTTTTTGAGCAGTGCGCACAACGTTCGAGCGATTTCGAGACAGACTTTGGCTGCCACTGGTCTGCATCAAACCCGTTCGCTGCGGACGTCGTTGATCGGTATAAACTGCTCGCTGTGCCTGTCGCACTGGCCTGGTGGTTGACGCATTTGAACGAGATTGAGTCGAAGCTCGACTCATCTTGGGTGCGTTCAGATCAACCGATATTTCAATGTCGCTTTGCATTGCGACTGATTGCACCGTTGGCTTTGGCCTGCTCTGAGCCCTCGCCCGAGCTTCCTGCATCGCAGCAACGCGGCGATTGTACTCCGCCTGCTGACCATTTGTTGTGCTGGTGATAATTAATACGGTTGCCAGCGATCCAAAAAAGACCGCCTTCATGTTGAAAGGCAAAAACATTTCGATCATCCTGTCGTGATTGCTATGGGCCCACGTTGCATCAACTCGCGCATAAGGCCATTGCTAAGGAAGATCGGAATCGTCAGACTCCTTTCTTTCGTCAAACTTCAAATAATCCAAAATTACCCGCCAAGCTACCCATGTTAACAAATCAGCTTCAACTGAGAGCCCTTTTTTTTGCGGCCTTACCGGAGGCAATTCGACTAGAAGTGCAACATCATCCAAATTACTAGCCTGACTTCCCGCGCCATCCCAATTCGATTCCAGCTAAACATTGGGTTACCCACTGGTTGGTTCAGCAATCAGGTTCGCTAGCTGCCTAGCCACAACGCAGAATAAATCGCTCCCTAGTTTCGATAACCAATTAGTGGCGAACCCAGATTTATCTACTTTCGCCGAGAAGCTTCGATTTCTCCGGGCATAATTTTGCGGTCACCGTTGCGATCCATTTTGGCGAACATCCATTCGGCCTTGCCCGCCGCTTCCCTTCGCGTGAGAAATCCATCCTGATCGCGTTCGAGTTCTCGTGAGTGACCTTTTAAAAATCCCTCCATCGCACTTTGAACGGTCAGGCGTCCGCCAATGATGGTGCAGGGATGCGTTGGAACCTGGTTGGTTTGCCGTGGTGTTTCATGCCCACCCAAGCGACTACCACCATTTCCCCGACCTCGCTCGCCAGACCTTCCTTGGACTCATCCACCGCCTACCCCCAGTGCGCTCAATAAAAACGACCATCACGATCTTGGTCCAGCTGCTTCAACAGACGCGAGGCCAATTCGATCTCCGGAGCGTCCGGCAGTCCAGTCAATTTTTTCTCCAGCAACTTTATCAATGGTTCGGATTTTATACTCCGTTGGCAAGGGGGACTCCTGCCAAGCCAGCGAAAACAACTGTAAAAAAACGAGCAGGGATAAAATTCGAAATATAGCCCGCCAACTCAATCGTTAAAGAGACGTCGATTCAAATCATCGTGAAACTGGAAGGAATAGAACTCATCCGCCACCCCTGACTGCCCGACCAATTCGAGTAATATTGACTTTGAATCACCCTGCCCTCGCGGCAATTTGTCCAGCAACATCCAGTGAATGGTTCCTGCTGATTCATCAAACCAAATTTCAATTTCTCTAGGACCGCGAACTTCTTTCGACTTCTTTACTCCTGTTAACTGTGACAATGTTTCACCATTACGCCCAGTCTTAGCCTCAGAGAGCAGTTTAAGTCGATAGCCAGCTTTGAGTTGAGCCAGATGTTTCTGAATATTTAGCAATGGCAAGTCATGTTGATGATCTGGCAAGCTGTTTCGAAATTTGCCCAAATCTGAGCTGACATGAATAGGGCTATCGTTTCGAAAAGACCAGCTTTGCTCTCCATCACATCCAGAAACTCTGCCCTCACCTGAAATCGGGGAATGAATCAAAACGAATCTCTCTCCCCCTCGTACTACAAGCGTGGCGTCATCAACGCTTTCCTTTTTGGGTTTAATCTCTTTAGGCGAGGCGGTCGCTAGTTGAGTAGGAGAATATTCCTCCACCACGTGTATGCGATACGTACGATCGGCTGCGTCTAGCGAAGCGGAAATCATTGTGTCAATAGAATCAGTTGCGGCTAATAAATCACCTTTGGGGATCGTTAGAAAGGCAATTACCGCCAAAGCTGCAGCCACCCCTATTAGCGACGAGGCTACTTTGACGTACCTCCACTTGCCGGCAGCAACGCCGAGTCCCAAGCGGCTCGCATTGCGGCGACGAATTCGCTTAGAACCGCCACCAATCGCCTCCATGACCCGATCAATCCGTTGTTCATTTTGATTGCTGCTCCCCTCGCCCCAATCACGGAGCAAACCATGAACAACTAATTCACTTGCAACTTGATTGAGATCAGACGGTTCAAGACATTCAATCGGTTCACTGGAGTCTGCTAGATTCCCATCGATGGCCTCGCTCAGCATATTTTCAATGGGCTCACTCATGAGACAATACCTCGCTGAGTAAACCTCTCGCCTGTAAGCATTGCACAAGCCGGCCTCGCGCTCGCTGGACTCGATTTTTGCAAGTCTCGATTGTCAATTCACTGTTGGTTGCAATCTCTTGTGCGGATTGTCCCTCGAGATAACGCTGCAAGATGATCTTTTTTCGATCAACGGGCAACGCATCAATACATTCTCCAAGCGCTACGGAACGTTGCTCCCAAGTCTCAGCTGCACTGGAGTCAATTTTTTCAAATTGCTCAGAGATCGCTACTCGGACGTCATCAGAAAGCAAATATGGAGTCTTTTTCTTCTTCCTGTGTTCGGCCATTACCAACCGTGAAGCGATGCCCCGAAGCCATGGTCCAAACGGTTTACTTAAATCGCAATCATCGAAGCGTTGCCATGCAACGATCATTGCCTCGTGGAATAAATCATCAATTGAGTTTTTATCAACCAACAGACTACTCAGATATGCAGTCAGCATCGATGAATTTTCCCGAACCAAAATCTCGAAAGCTGTTCGTTCGCGTTTATCCACAATCCAAAAATCCGTTCGCTTGCTGATTCGATGACCCTGTCTATTAATACTGCCACTTTTGAGAGTTTTGGGGACAGAAATAATAAAAAAAGTTGTTATTTCACAAACGAATTCTCAAACAAACGAAGCTCCACTCAATATAACGATTAAAAAGATACTCTGGAAAATGGCCCCGCCGAAATAAACCAAATAGTTGTCCCCAGCACGTTTAGCGTGGAATGTGCGAGGCCCTTCTATGGTCAAAATTAATCATAGCGGTGCCTATCAACAATTTTGTCAATCAGTGCTACCCTGACCTGAACAGCGAACACCACGCGATACGCAACTTGCCTTAACTTTTGGACGATATCAACCGCGGTTGAATTTCCGCTTAGAAACGCAAAAAAAACCCGTCGCTCGATTTCTCGAGGACGGGTTTCGTTACTGTCTCAGTCTAAGTTTTGGCAAACCTAATTACTTGTCGCCCATTTCCCAGCCCTGAATGTGCTTATTGCCTGCTTCTGCAATTTCATTCAATGTCTTTTCGACATTCAATCCTGCTGGAGCTTTGAAAACACAAGTATTGTCTGTTGGGTTCGTTTCAATTTGAACGACACCAGTGACTCCAGTTAAAGCGTTCTTCACGGAACGCGCACAACCACCTCAGGTCATGTTCGGTAGCTTGAGAGAAACAGTCTGAAGGTTGCCGTCTCCCTTTGGCTTCTTCTTGCCTTTTCCCTTGCCTTTGCCTTTTTTAGGCGCAGGCATTTTCGCTTTTTGGTCATCCGTGAGGAGGGCCATGATTTCGTCTTTGACCTTCTTTGTTACCGCCGCAGGCTTTTTGAGTGCTTCGCGATACTTGGCCATTTTATCTTCAGACAATCCCATTGCCTTTTCAACGGCCTCTGTCATTTCTTTCCCCTTGAGACCAGCTTTCGCTGCTTCCTTACGGGCTTCGTTCTTAGCTTTGTTTTCGTCCTTTGAAAGAACCGAAACAACAGCTTTGCGGGCATCCTTCATTTCGCCGTCGTACTTGGCGAGAACTGCTTCTGCTTTCTTTTTTTGCTCATCAGTCATTTCAACTGATTTGAAAGCTTTCATGATGTACGAATTAGCTGAGCCTGCCGCCCGAGCCTTCTTCTTATCTTTTCCTTTTTTTGCGTCGTCTTGTGCTACTGCTACTGTTGCAAAACACAACAGTAAGGCAACGCAAGACATCAGACGTAACTTCAACATGTATCTGGGTCCCTTCGAGAACAACTATTAAAATTCACAAATTCGAGTGCATTATTGGAACCCCGACCCCCACACCTTGTCAAACAGAAAAATAAGCAATCCGGACTGGTGACTGCGGTAAATCTCACAAAAAGATGAGAAATTGCAACAATCCGTTACATTCTCTTCGACCAAAGCGGCCTGGCGGGAATTCCACGCCGCCCCACGGCCCAATCAACTGCAAAGCGAACAGCGCGAACAAGCTGAATTCAAGCAAGGAAATCAGAGCAATTTTGGGGGCTCGCAATAACCGATGACGAGAGTCTGCATAACCAGACATCGGAGTTGTTGGTAATTGATTAAAATCAAACCACGCTCATTTTTGCCAACAGGCAAAGCTTAGTCTTCTAAAGCTTCTCGAGATAATTTCTTGCTCGATTAATTTCCTCGGTCACCTCGGCGGTCGTATCCAAGATTGGAATTCCACGTGGGAACGGGTGCATGAAGATCTCGACCCAACCCCGATAGTCAATCTCCACCAACGCATCTATCAATGGCTTGAAATCGAGCGGACCGCGTCCAGGCATTTGCAACAGTTCCTGTTTTTTCGGCAACTTTCTCATACATCCCATTCCGTGCTGCCAGGCATAGAAGACTTCGATCGAATTTCCAAGTTCGCGGATTAGATTGCTCATCCCATCAGCTTGCTGCGGTAAATGATAAGGCGCAAAAGCAATGGCGAGTTTCTTTGAGGTGCGCATCTCTGCGAGATAACGCAACGAATCCTCTGACTCAATCAAACTATTGGCGTGGTTTTCAATCGCAATCGTCACGCCCGTTGCTTCAGCAACTTCAAGATGCGGCTTCATTTTTTCAACAAACGCAGCGACCGCTGTTTTTAACTCCGCACCCTTTAGACCTTTTGGACCAACCGCTCCCGTGACAAGCGTCGTACCACCCAGCTTCTGCACCAATCGCATCTCATCCTGCAATCCAAATGGACCAAGTTTATACTGCGTGATACAGCCTAACTGCACGCCATTTTTCTTTAGCAATTCAACAAATTTCTCCTCACCCATTCGGTCGACCTGCTCTCGCTGATTCCCGTGAACCTTAGGCCATAGGTCAATCGCCGTCGCTCCAATCTTCTTGACTTCTGGCACAATTTCTTTGAGATTCGCATACCCATACATGCACGACCCCAGCATGTACTTAAACTTGAAATCGCGTCCAGAAGACTGTAGATTCGGATCGCGCAACCAGTCCGGGATAATTCCGGCCAGCAATGTCGCACTCAAAAATCCTCGACGACTAGGGAAAGTGCTCATCGTGTTTCAAAACCCTCTCGCTGTTCGCGTTGAAGCCAGCCATTAGCCTCGGGGTCATTTGCAAATTGCTCCAGATTCGGATCCCAACGCAACTCTCGCCCCAATCGCATCGAAATATTTCCTAGATGGCACGTGGAAACGCTGCGATGCTGACTCTCGATATCCGAAATAGGAGTTCTCCGCGACTCGATACAGTCAAAGAAATTCCCCATATGATTGATAATGGCGTCCAGCTTTCCCGCGCGCAGCGGACGCTCAAAATTGTCGCCACGATAGATTCCCCAGTCCTCGCGCCGAAACGGCCTATCTTTTAGTTGCTCAACAGGGGATCCTGTAATTCTACCTCGGTTTACAAAAATCCTTCCGCGATCGCCAGTGAACAATATCCCGTTATCACCCGTGTCCCTGACTGCCATCGTCACGCCATTGGCAAACTCGTAATCCACTTTAAAGTCGACTGCAACATTGAAACCGTTTTCGACCGAAGGCATTACCCCAATTCCATGTACTTTGATTGGCAACGAATTAATCGCCCATTGAGCAATATCCAAATGGTGAGCTCCCCAGTCGGTCATCTGACCGCCCGAATATTCATACCACCACCGGAACGTGTAGTGGGAACGCTCTTCAATAAAAGGAACCTCCGGTGTCTGGCCTTGCCATAGGTTCCAATTCAGATGTTTGGGGGGTGCCGTCACCGGCAATGATTCGCTCGTCTTATTTTTTCCAAGAACCACGTTCACGTGCTTCAACTGACCAATTCGACCTGCCCGAACCATTTCCACCGCTAATCGGAAACGGTGATCACTTCTTTGCCATGACCCAACTTGAACCACACGACCGGTTTCTTTGACAGCATCCCGCAGCTGCTTTCCTTCATCAATTGTGAGCGTGATTGGCTTCTCACAATAAACGTCTTTTCCAGCGCGGCACGCATCAATCACCATTTTCGTATGCCAATGATCGGGCGTTCCGATAGTGACCACGTCGACATCTTTTCTAGCGATGAGTTGCCGATAATCTTCGCAACTATAGGGCGTGCTCCCGAACGAAGCTTTTGCCTGATCCCGAACATTACGGTCAACATCACAGACTGCCACGATATCCCCATAGGCAGATGCTTGATTCGCAAGCACGCTTCCCTGATACCTTAACCCGATACAACCAACCCCAACACGTTCCAATTTAAAGTTTGATTTCTTAGGCGCGGCTTCAAGTCTTGAACTCAGCCAATAACTGGGACTGACCAAACTGGTGACTGCCGCTGTTTTTAAAAAACTCCGCCGGGGAAGAAAGCTGCCTGACATGTTAATTTGGTAACCGATTTTGCGAGACGAAAAAAACTTGATAACACTGTCGATCCACAGTCATCACGAATCGTTATCTTAGGGTAGCAAGCGTTGCAAATCAAAATTTGTAAATTAACAATAGCCAACAATTGGCATAGCACAAACGCTGGCTGCAAAACATCGAGGGGAAGCCTATCAATCATTGCGAACAATGAATTGCCAGACAGCAACAAAAAACCGAGTCTTCTCGCAAGATTACTGGCAACATTGAATATGAAACAAAGGAATCACATCGCCTGAATCCAGCCAAACGAAACAACGTTAGGCCGTGGCAAAAAGTTTATGCTTCGACCTGCTTTTGATCGGCAAGCTCAGAACTCGATCGCCAGGCGAGGCGATCGGTTGCGACATGATACTGAGGATCTTCGGAGATGTTAATTTCCACCAAGTCGCCCGCTTTCTTAAGAAGCGATCGACACTCGGGGCTTAAATGAGTGAGGTGCAGACGCTTACCAAGGCTTTCATATTTTTCAGCCATCGAATTGATTGCTTCCAATCCGGACTGGTCGTAAACTCGCGAATAGTAAAAATCTAAGACGACATCATCTGGATCAGTGCCTGGCTCCAACATCTCTTTAAAAGAAGAGACAGACGCAAAAAACAAGGGGCCGTGTAGCTGATAGATCTTACTTCCAAATTCGTTGTATTTAATATCAGCCCCCATATGGGTCGCGTGTTGCCATGCAAAGACTAACGCAGACACGATCACACCCAAGATTACAGCCGATGCTAAATCATGCATAAATACGGTGTAACCAGCGACCAAAACCATCACTAACATGTCGCTGATCGGCATTCGATTGAACATCTTCAGTGACGCCCACTCAAACGTTCCGATCACCACCATGAACATCACCCCGACAAGCGCTGCCATTGGAATTTGCTCAATCAGGGGAGATAGAAACAGAACAAAGAATAGTAGACAAACCGCAGCAGTGATCCCGGAAAGTCGTCCGCGACCTCCTGAATTAACATTAATCAACGACTGGCCAATCATCGCACAACCGCCCATGCCTCCAAATAAACCGCAAACAAGATTTGCAGCCCCCTGCCCTACGCATTCACGATTCCCCTGTCCTCGTGTTTCGGTAATTTCGTCCACCAACGTTAAAGTCATCAACGATTCAATCAGTCCGACTCCACAGAGAACAATCGCGAATGGCAGGATGATACCGAGGGTTGCCCAATTCAATGGAACCATCGAGTACTCAAGGAAAAATAATTTCGGTAGCCCACCGCTAATTCCACTCACAACCTCCGGTTGATCAGCTTCTTCGATAATTGGAATTTCACTCGTTGATGAAATTTCACTCGTTGATGGAATTTCACTCGTCGATGGAATCGCAGCGATCGTCCCTGCGGATGCCAAAATCGATTCGTTTTCAGTCGATGCCGGTGCGTGAACGGCATGAGATGCGGCGAGCGAGTTAGTTCGCAACATATCCCCAACAGTCGCAACCGAGTTCATCTCGGAGGACGAATTTGAATTGACTACGATTGCAATCAGCGTCACACTCAAAATAGCAACCAATGACGCCGGAACCGCACGCGTTAGTTTTGGAAGAATCCAGATGATTGCCATCGTTAATCCGACCAATGCGAGCATCAACCAAAGTTGAGGCCCTTGAACAAACGCCAACTCTCCGTCTCTGATGGTTTGAAAACTGCTTAACTGAGCTAGGCCAATGACGATTGCCAAGCCGTTAACGAAGCCTAACATCACTGAATGCGGCACCATGCGGATTAGCTTTCCCAGTCGGCCAATTCCAATTGCAATTTGAAGCAGGCCACACAGGATGACCGTTGGGAACAAATATTCGATACCGTGCATCGCCACCAACGAAACGACAACCACCGCCATAGCTCCGGTAGCACCAGAAATCATCCCAGGACGACCTCCAAACACCGCCGAAATCAAGCCGATAAAGAAAGCCGAATATAGACCGATAAGCGGAGAGACTCCTGCCACAAACGCAAAAGCAATCGCTTCAGGAACCAAAGCTAATGAGACGGTAACGCCCGAAAGAAGATCGTTTTTGAGTGAGCCTGATTGGGGGCGAAAAAAATTGAGCATGCAAGTTCCTGATTTATTACGAAATCGCCCCAACTAGAAAGTTTTGGCGAAACTGCCGATCACCCATAAGAATGATGCTCAACGCCGAGAACTGGCGGTGCGACAGAACTTCAAAAGATCGCAGGTAGACTCCGCTCCACGGAACACCAACGAGTCGATGACTATAGTTATCACCGCGTTTGGGTCAATATCGAAGTAAGTGAAACCCAGTTCCGTCAAACCCCTGCCCGATCAGCAGACCACATAACATCCAATGCGAAGGGCGCGAAATCTTCGTTAGCGTCCAGCCTGGTAAGACAAATTCACACTAAACGGATTTGCTACCGTTCGGTGTGGCGCCGCAGGGATAGATAAAAATTATTCCTAAAACCATCACGTGAAAACTGCCACAATGCGAACAGATGACTAACCAAAGTCAGAAAACCGGCGCCCTCGTTACAAGCCCGAAAATGCGACAGACAACCTCCGCGAGCGCGATGCTTGGAATTTGAGTCTTTGGCAACGTGGCCTGATTTCTAAATCCTCTCAAACTCTAGCCTCAAGGCAATTCCATTCCCCAACGGCAACTGCCGAAGACAGTAGCGAAACGGATACTTTTTTGCCACCCCGCCGGCGGCCAGCACCAACTTTCAGCTTACCAGCTCTTTATTGCTTCGGTAATCAAATCCACTCCTTGTCTTCTACTTTCTACAATTGGACGGCCTTCTTGAAAATCAAAATCTTTGCCTGCTTGGTTTTGCTGTTGTCGATCGGAACGATGCCTCGACAGGCTGCGGCCCAAGGACTGTTTTCAAAATTGAAAAATGATGCCCGCAGTCAATCCACAAAAAAAGAAAATAAGAAAAGTCAGCGGCAACCGGATTCATCAAATAAAAAGTTACAGGAAGATTACTTTGCTGGAATAGATACTAACTTTTAGGGTCTGCTATCCTCGCAGTTTTCATCATGCCTTGGGCTTTACCAATCTCGGCTGCAGAGGACGTCTACGACACACTCAGTTACTTCCCCGGCTATCCATACCAAGACGATTCGGAAGGCTACTTAATGGTCAATTGGGTTTCTAAACATAAACCCATCACCAGCGAAACTTACCCCTACTCACTGCAAACAAGCATCGACTACACACTTTACTCAAACAAGATTTCTAAAACAGGAACACGATTCCTTTTGGACACAACGTCTCGAATCGGAATTGATAGCGAATTTAGTTACTGGGGAGAGTCGCTTCCGGGCGGCCCCCATGACAACTCTTGGGCTGGCGATACTAATTTACTTTTTAGGTTCGCCCAAACTGAATCTTTTCAGATGCGACCTGGAATCGGATACAATTGGCTTTCCGACAATATTAGGTCAGATTTTGGTTTCAACTTTACCTACAAAGGAGACTTCTTTCCGCTTGATCCTCTGATCATTTCTACAGAACTGGATCTAGGAGAAATTGGGAGTTCGAATTTGTCTCACTTTTGTCTTACAACCGGCATCCACTATCGCCACGCTGAAATATTTCTAGGATACGATCACTTTCGACTCGGAGAAACGAAATTTGATGGATTTATGAGCGGACTTCGCATATGGTTCTGAGCAGTGAGGCCAACTTCATTCTCCATTGACGAAAAGGATAAGCTCATGAACACTCGAAATTTAGCGGTTTACGTCTGTTTAGTTTTCACCCTCACGTTCACTGCTTGCAATGAAGAAAAAGCAATTGAACCTCCATCCAAATCAGATCCCGTCGGCAAAATCGACCCCGCCAGTAAAACAAACGATCTAGCCCCCCTCCCTGCATCAGAAAAATTGCCCGAGGCTCCACTGGAAAAAAACACCTCGCCTTTAAACACTCCCAAGAACTCGCTGAGCTTTCAGATCGAATTGTTAAAATCCGGCAATGTCGAAAAATTGAAAACCTGTTTTACCGAACGCCTGCGTGACAGAGTCACCGTCGAAGCGGTTGCCAAGGGGAGGGAGGAATTATCGAATCACACGCTCGATGACCTTTATGCGTCCGAGGAACGAGGAGAATACGAGGGCTCGGAAACTTGCAAAGTAAAAATGAAAAGTGGCCGGACGCTCACCACGCTGAAGGTCCAAAACGGTGAATGGCTCGCGGATACCGTTTGGTTCAAATAACCTTGATGCCCACATTGCTGCATGATTTGCCTATTCCCGAGTAGTGCCGAAAACCTCATCTCAAAATCGACATCTCGGGTTCACCAATTCAATTGCACCTCAATCGGTGTCGGACTTCTGTCTTTTAACTTGATCCTTACTAACCAATGCTTACGATTCTTGGCTCGAGTCGCCCCCCTCTTCTTCGCCGCCCTCTTCTTTAACAGGATTATGAACACTGAAGAGCAAACCCATAAATTTAATCCAGAGAAGCAACATTCCCAGCACGCCATAAAAGGCGGAAAAAAACATCAGAGGGACTATAATTACAGGACTGCCGTCCAACGTCGACAACCACCCTGCCAATCCCACCACGCCCCCGAGCACCCACAAGTTTCCCTGCAAATAACAGATTGGAAAAAAAATCACCTTGAAGCTGACAATCATCACATGATCAAAAAGGTTCAGTTCTTCGTTAAGCGATCGTCTAAATATAAAATCAAAAAGAGCAGCCATAAACAACGCCCCCCCCATCATCATCATCCCAAACTGTTGGATGCCATAAGTCAATTTACCGGGTTCGAGCACTGCCTTGCGCGGCTTGTCCGGGTCATAGGCTACGGAGACCTCGGTTCCAACCGGATAGCGATCGACCACGACGTGCGGCCGATAATCGTGACCACCAATAACAACAACATCTGAAGAATACCTTAAGCCACCGACGCTGTACGAGTACTCAATATCAGCCGAGTGAGTTATTCCATCTTCAGTTCTGCTCGTGGTCACTTTCGAGACAAGGATCCTTCCAGTTGTCATTGGCCATTCAATACTGGCCTTAGATCGCTCTACTTGGTATCGCCCGTATAAAAAAATCAGAAAACCGACAGAGATAATCGCTCCCCAAATCATTAAAAGCGCGTACCGCTCGCTGCGCCCTCGAGCAAAGTCTTTAGAAGCTTCTGATTCAGAATCACCCATTTCTCAGCCCCCCCAAGCCACGCGCTAAAAATTAGAACGTCTTAGATTACTTGCCCTCCCTAGCCCAACGATGCCACCTATGATCATCTAGTTCTTCCCAAAAAGCGAATAATTTTTAAAAACCAAAAACAAAGCCTTTAAGAAAAAGTCGGTTCAATGAAACTGGCATCATGGAAGTCACTATATCCCCCAGAAAACCCGTAAATTTTAATTCCGGCCTTTAATCGAAACCCTCGTCACTCCCACGCAATCTTTTTCACAACAACCCAAAGACCCGCAGGGACTCGATACACGAGAGTCTCAACTGATATATTTAGAGGCTGACCATCAGCTCAAAATCGATTGGCAAGTTTCATGAGCGATATCACCTACGATCGACTCCCTAAGAGCTACCGCTTGTCACAGTCAACGATGCTGGCGAGTGTCGGATTTTTATTTCTTGCGAGGCATCTACCGTTTCAACTTTTTGGCCCCGCCCTTCAGATTGCGACTTGGGTAATCGTCACCGGCTTAGCAGGCCTCGCCATTGCAACCTCGTGTTACGTCGTCATTAGGTATCCTTATCTGAGCCTCGTTTCCACCTCAGACAAAGATAAATATTCCCAGCAATTCGTTTCCAAGCGCCTGCTAATGGTCGCCAAAATCATTTTTCCTTTAGGAATTTTATTCTTGTGCCTAGGAAGCACCATCGCGGTTTTCAATGGCACCGGCAATCAAGCTGTTCAGGCAATTACACTTCCCTACTTCTACACTCAATTTGCTTTTTCAATATTTTTATGTTTCTGGTACGACCCAATTACGCACCCCACCCTTGCGACGTTCATTCGGTCAACCCTTGGAATTGGGCTTATTTTCGTGCCTGTCCTTCTCCCAGTTTTGTTGCTTGGGACTGTCCGCTGCAACCGGCTACTGGACGCACAATCAATATTGCTTACGATCGAGATGGATAAGAAAGAAAACACGACCGAAGACGGTTTTGACGCCTCCTCTTGATTAGTAGCACCCACATTTTTCGTGGGCTAAAACAGAGTGCTTTCGGCAAACTTTAATACCGCAACGATCAATCGCTCCGCGGAGTCTGGCCTTCAATTTTCAATTTAGATAATGAACAGCCACAGACAAATTACTCTCCTACTTTTTGCCGCATCGCTAATTTCGGTCAAGACAACCGACGCCCAAGAATCAAATCAAATTGAGGGGGTGCGACAAATAAAAACAACCATCTCTATCGGTGAACTTACGCAGTACCTTCGAGATGGCAAAAAGATTCTTGAAAAAATCACCCCCACTGATTCCAAACGAAACACAGTCTTTTACGTCTACCTCGATGGCCGCAAAGTCTTTACCTACAAAGTTGGAATTCAGGGCACCGAGTTTCAAGCGGAAGACATGGCTCAACGGTCACCCCCAAGACCATTCTCTATTAAATTGGCAGGTGACAGCCAAACCAGAATCAACTGGATTACTCTTTACACCAGTGACTTCGGAAAAACTCTTGACGGCTATTGGTTGAAAAACAACGCCATCATCCGATGGAGTTCTAAGAAATTTGCGAATTATCGTAAACAAAGAAATTAGTTGCTTTATCAATACTCACTAAAAATGAAGTTAATACTCGCGGCAAGTTAAAACCAACAGCCTGTTCATTTTCTATTGACGACAATCTCCGGTGGACCAACCCGCAGTAAATTTAAATCAACACGTCTCGATCCATTACTTCTAGCAATCAGCTTAAATACGTTTCTAAAGTGTTTAAAACATGACAAATCGACAAAAAAATGGCATTGGATGCTTCGTCATTGCGGCTCTAGCCGCTGGCGTCGCAATCAATAATTCCTTCGTTACACCGGTAGTTGCCGTGGGTGATGCATCAGGAGTCGGCGTCAGTAGGCTCGTCGGCAATTTCATCCCTGCTATTGCTCTACTGATTTTAGGATTGTGGCTATTCCAAAAGCCCAAGAAGTAGTCGTAGTGGATCGCCTAGGAAAGCCTCAAACTGATTCCCCAAAACAAAACATTGCTCCAATGAATGTACGTTCACGACCAGTTAATTCTTTGCCAATGTTACCCTGATCGCACACCGCCCCCCTTCAAACCGCCTACCTGACGAAACTACGCTCCGCTCGTATTATCCGTAATGGCTGTGTTCATCAGAATTCAAAACCGGTTAACAACGAAATGGGACAGCATCCCGGAATCAACATCTAAACCAGGCATGGCCGCCACAAGAATAATCAAACAGCAAGTACCGCCTGCTGGCGTTACCGCCCATTCTGGATTTGCCTACTATCATTTTTGTTACCACGTGGTTATCCCCCATCTCAGCCCAATCTTTTTTAGACACAACTCTTCGCGCATCCGTTCCAGATCGTGTACCCAATGCCAAAATGACGTGGATAGGGACAAAAAGTAGCGCAAGATCTCCGAGCAATGTTGAGGAAATCGACGAAATTTGGACGCCGTCACATATTTCGATAAACTATCGTTTAAACCGATTCTGGATTTTGCCGTCATTCTCTTACTTGGCGATCCTGGATGCCTGTTTCCAATCAACAGACGATTACGCTCGACCCCTCCAATATTGAATTTGCCAGGTGAAAATGAAGGGAAATCATCTCGCGTTGCAAGACGCGAGCAGACAATTGATTCGAGTTGCGATCACGGATTACATTCGACAATTCTATTTTAAATTGCAATTAAAAATTAACCATTTGAGAAAGCTACTTTCTAATGCTGTTTCCAAACTATCAGATGGGTAAATCTAAAATATCGCAGTGTAAGTTGAGTAAGAAATGACTCACGAAATCGCTGTTTCTATTGAACCAATTTCTGACAACAATCAAGCAATGCTGAGAGGCGTCATCGATTATGTAAGTACCCACCCAGATTTACGAGTCCATAAGATCGGCGCGATCCCCTTTTTACCTCTCGAACGCTTGATCGACTGGAAAGGCGCCGGGGTGATCTGCACTACCGAAAAACTGGAACGCTTGAACACCGTTGCAAACCTAAAGATCCCTTGTGTTTCTGTTTCGCTCCATCAAGATCCGCCAGCCTCACTCCCCACCGTACACTCTGACAACGAGGCTATTGGAAAACTTGCCGCAGAACACCTGTTTGAAATCGGGTTACGAAAGTTTGCTTTTGTGGGGCATCTAAATTGGCTGCATAATCAGGAACGCCTTCTCGGTTTTCAAACTGAGCTGCGAAAAAAAGGAGCCGACTGTGAAATAATTAATGTCCAGTTTTCAAATTCAAAACAATGGGTATGGCCGTCGGAGATTCGTCAGCGGCCTTTAGCCAACGCATTAAAAAGGCTTCATAACTCTGTCGGGATCTTTGCCGCACACGATGAATTTGGTCACGATGTCGTTGAAACGCTCAAACGCCTTAAGATGCGAATACCGTACGACGCGGCCGTGGTTGGTGTTAACAATAATCGATTGATCTGCGAAACCACCGATCCTCCTCTTTCTAGCATCGTTCAGTCGGCTCATCAGATTGGACTTCGCGCAGGGAAACTGTTACACGATTTGATTCTTGGTCATAAACCACCCCAACAAATAATACGCCTTCCACCAGGAGGCTTGATCGCCAGAAGATCTAGTGATTACTCAGCAATTAAGGATGATAAAATCGTCGCGGCATTGAACTACATCCATCTTCGCTGTGGTCACCCAATTACGGTGGTCGATGTTGCGGATCACGTAGGCGTGTCCCGACGGACCCTCGATAAACGCTGTATCGCGTGCCTCGGATACCCAATGGCAGAACAGATTCGAAGATCTCGCATTATGAAAGCGCGTCAATTACTCAGCACCACGAGCATGCAAGTCACCGCCATCGGATTTATGTGCGGCTACGAAAGCCCGTCAGGTTTTGTCCGTGCCTTTCGTGAAATCACAGGAATGACTCCGGGAGCCCATCGGAGGAATACACAACGTTGAGTTCAACTCCACCCCCAAGATTGCCGGTTTTAACGTTTAACCTGCCCTAAATTCCAAATGCGCACACTAAGATTCCAAAAAGTACACCACAAACGTTCAGCGCTCGATAAAAATGTAATGGCGGAAACGGATTGGGATTCTTTCTTAGCGCGGTTCTTATTGAGATGGCACGGGTGATAACGCTTGAAAAATCGAGCGTTATGAATCCGCTGTCCGCTCGATCTGAATAATTTATTTTGGGACAGGCAACCAATCTTTCTCTGCATCTAATTTCAAACGACCGCCATTGCCTGGCGCACTTTCAGAAACACTTTCAATTGAAAAAGGGGGAACACATGACCACTTCTAAACGTCTCGCGTTCACACTCGTCGAGTTGCTTGTTGTGATTGCGATTATTGGCATTTTGATTGGAATGCTATTACCAGCCGTTCAGCAAGTTCGTGAAGCCGCCCGTCGAGTGACTTGTGCGAACAATTTAAAACAGCAAGCGCTCGCGGTTTTAAATTACGAGAGTGCCTTTTCGAAACTCCCCCACGGTTATGGGTTCAACGACACTTCCAACGGTGGCAATTGGCGAAAAACATGGAGCTGGAGTGCTCGAATTCTGCCGTTCATGGAACAGAACAATGTTCACGAGGTGCTTGAAGTCTCCAGTAGAGAGTTCAACCAGGTGCTTCCTTGGGGTAACTGGTCTAGCTGGGATCCCGCCAAAGTGGCCGCCATGCAAACTAACATCAGTGCTTTCCGTTGCCCTAGTGACCCTAGCGAGGAAGACCTAAATATTTCGACAGCCTTCTGCAGTAACAGCGTCCCGAACACGCATAAGCCAGGCAAGTCAAACTATGCCGCAGTTTACGCTTATAAATATTCAAACTGGTACAATTCGAACTCACGTCCAGCACCACAAGTCGAGGGTTGCTTTGGCCCGCAAAATGGCATCTCACTGGCTTATGTAACAGACGGAACCTCCAATACATTTCTCCTCGGTGAACGAGACAGTGCTCACGGATCGGCTTATTGGGTCGGAGTCGGAAACGTTAACAGCGAAGCGCCTTGGTCGTCGCCCAAAGCAGTCGGTCGCGTCTTTCTTTTCAAACCCAATCCTCCATTAATTGGTCGTTACTACTCAGCATTCGCAAGCATGCATCCGGGCGGCTTAAACTTCTCTTTCGCCGATGGTAGCGTTCATTTCATTGCCGAAAGTATCAGCTTCAATAACGGCAAACTTTACAATGGTGCGCCACATCGCTGGTGGCATAACTTTGATCAAATGGATCCAGCGACCTTTGGTGTCTATCAAAAGCTCGGTTGCCGAGCCGATGGTCAGCCACTTGGTGGAGACTTCTAAATTTCATTTGAGAACTCCCTCAAAATCTTCTTCAATTCTAAACTTTGCTTTGCCAGTCGAACGTTTTCGTTGATTGACTGACAGAAAGGTGATTTCGCCATGTCGAATCAGCCAATATGCCGCCTACTTTGCGTCTTTTTAATCCTCGCATTTTTGGGATGTAATTCAGATGGCTTAGTTACGTTAAAAGGAAAAGTCACTGTCGATGGCGAGCCAGCTCCAGCTGGAATTTCATTTCAGTTCCAACCGCTTAGCGAAGGCTCACCGTCGTATGCCATTACTGATGCCGATGGCAACTACGAGGCTGAATTTTCTTATTCCAAAAAAGGAATCATGGTTGGCAAACACCGTGTTTCGTTTATTCCTGGCGGCGGAGGCGGGGGAGATGAAGCCATGCCAGACAATATTGAAGAGCTTGGACAAAGTAATAAACCAGTAGAAAGCGCCGCGCAGGCGAATCGAAAACGTCCTTCGTTCCCCGATAGCTACTGGGGAGAGATCATGCAGATCACAATCGAAAATAAATCAAACGTCATCGATCTCCCACTGGAGACAAAAAAATAGCGGTTAATGCGAAACGACTTAGACCCTGCGATCGAGAGAACGCTCAACAATACGCTGAATCAAAATTGAGTTTTGCCACCTCCCGGTGCGGGTCGTTTCTTTGGTGACTTGCCCCGAGCCTTCCAATTTGGATTGGGCAGGTGCGCTGAATTCATCAATTGTTCTAACCTTCGAGCGACCACTGGATAATCTTGGGATACATCTTTGCTTTCACCCAAATCTTCATCAAGGTTATAAAGTTCGATATCGCCATTAAACATCGGAATTCGAACCGCTTTCCAATTGGCTGATCTCAACGCCTGTTTCCCCCCTTGTTCATAAAACTCCCAATAGAGGTACTCGTGGGTCAATTGCCCTGGCTTACCCAGCAGCGTCGGCAGAAAACTGATTGAATCGAGTCCTGTTGGAACCGATGCTCCAGTCAACTCCCCAACGGTAGCCATTAGATCTCCAAAATAGCTAACGTGATCGGTAATGCTGTTGGGTTTGATTTTACCCGGCCACCTGACAATCATGGGAACGCGGATCCCACCTTCGTAAAGGTCTCGCTTCTTTCCCCTGAGCGGGCCGCTGGGTTCAAAAGTCTCGGTATTGTGCCCTCCCTCATCATGATGCCCATTATCACTGGTAAACATGATGATCGTATTGTCACCGACACCCAGCTCATCCAGCAAAGCGATTATCTCCCCGATGCCTTTGTCCATCCGCGTAATCATTGCCGCCTGACCCTTATCTTGATTCGACCAGGGCTTAGCCGAGTAAATCCCATAATCAGGTACCTCCTGTCCATCACCAGTCCCCCGAGTTCCTTCATTGTTGGCGTGCGGAATCGTCAATGCCAAGTAAAGAAAAAATGGGTTACGTCGATTGCGTTTGATAAAGGACATTGCTTCGGTGTGAATCAAATCGTGGGAATAATCGATTCGTTTCGTGGCGTAGCCCGGTTTGAAAAACAAGTTGTCATCTTTTCTGCCTGCGGGAACCACTTCATTACGGAGTGCAATTCGTTTGTCGTTCTTCCATAAGTACGCTGGAAAATAATTGTGCGCATGAAGCTGGCTTTGGTAACCGTAAAAAAAATCAAATCCCTGCAAGTTGGGAACACCCTGATGATTTGGATTATCCCTCGTAACCTCGCCTAGCCCCCATTTCCCACAAAGCGCGGTTCTGTATCCCTGATCTTTTAGTACCTCAGCGACGGTAACATCACTATCTCGCAGTCCCTGAACGTCTGCACCTCCATTGCCTCGCACATAGGCATGTCCCATATGCTTCCCCGTCATCAGAACGCATCTGGAGGGTGCACAGACTGTATTACCTGCGTAAAAATTCCGGAACCGCATGCCCTCTCTTGCCATTTGATCCAGCTGAGGGGTCTCAATTAACTTTTGCCCGTAACAACCAAGTTCGCCGTAACCTAAATCGTCCGCCATGATAAAAATAATGTTGGGCGATTGAGTTTCGTCGGCACGCGCGTCCGTTACCAATATTAGTGGGTAGCCAAGGATGATCGAGGCCATTGCCAGTAAACCAACACGTAAAGCGGGAGCAGTCATCGTTCGAATTTCCTCCGGATCAAATAAAGTTTACAACGGTTTGATTTTAGCTGATTAAACAGCGATTTAAGCCAAGTCATGCCGACATTCTATCACACTAGGCTTCTTTACTATAAAGCTCCAGCTTAAAAATGGCGTTCCCACCAATCCCCAACGTCGCGGCAAAATATTTCTTAAACCCTATTTATCAAAATGGCAGATAAATCGCAAACTCTCCGCTCTATTACCTAGACCTCTACCCACCCGCCGAGCCAGCAAACAATTGATGGCTCCAGAACCGACGCGAGTCAATTTTGTGAAACACGAAATTTCGCCAGAGCATTTGGGAAATAAAACCAATTCGGCGATCCAATAATTACCTTATAAATTACGGTTTTCCCTTCCTTGTTTTGCCTCTCCGAGGAGGCGCATCGACAACCTCAAAAACCTCACCCAGGGAAATGTCAAACGTTCGCGCAATTCGAAATGCCAACTCAAGGGATGGATAGTATTTTCCTTTTTCCAACGCGATTACCGTCTGGCGTGTAATCCCCACTCGTTCTGCCAAAGACTGCTGAGTCATTTCTGATGTTTGAAACCGAAGCTCGCGAATTCGATTGCAAATAAGAAGCTTATCCATTTGAGACCCCCCGATAACTCGCAATAATCTTTCCGTAGTAGACCAAACTTGAAAATACGAATCCCGCAAACAACAGATTTATCCAAATCATTGCTTGTGCTGCTGAAATTTTGAAATCTAGATCTTCCAACGGGCCCGAAGTTAATGGCAATGCCGTAGCATTTGTTAGTTCCTCAACCGGAACACTCACCATGGCGACGACCGACCAAATCAGAAC
Organism: uncultured Pirellulaceae bacterium; assembly: GCA_938083195.1. GTDB lineage: Bacteria > Planctomycetota > Planctomycetia > Pirellulales > Pirellulaceae > Mariniblastus. The sequence continues at coordinate 101,581 of CALKCK010000003.1, forward strand.
TAACGCCGCCAAGACAATTCCACCCCATTTTGATGCCCGGAGTTCGATCAAGTTATCCAGTTCATCTAATGGAGGGGCATTGCCGGAATCTCGTATTGATTTTGTTGTAATCGCGTTAATCGCGTGAAAACCTGCCAACAACAAAACAAGGCCTAACATCGTTAGGAAGAAGATAAAAATGTGCTCTACTGGATATCGAAGTGAAAAATAAAAATAGGGAGCAAACACAACCAGTATTGAGACTCCGCAAATCCACGCATTTTTTTCCCTAAACCCCATCACATCTCCCAAATTACTGACAAAAACTAATGTAATCTAAACATTACACAATGTAACCCACGCATTACATTCGCTTCGTCAAACTGAGCCTTGGGAATATTCCAAAAATAAAATGAAAGACAAGTCTGACCGACGCAATAATTCCACCAACTTTAAACGGCACTAGCTGCTTATCGACAAACGGTTGATCATTGATTTCGAACCAGTGTGTTTGTGCCCGGCGGTAGAAAATAATGACCACTGAATTTACGAGATTAAATAATTCCATTATTACACTAATAATGAAAACGCTAGGTTTTAGAAAAATTGGCAAATACGAATATGGTGCAACTTTTGATAAAGCTGTCTACCAACGTCTAGAAACTGAGTGCCACGTCACCTTTTCCATTCACCCCAGCGATTATCCATTGTGTGGTCTTCATTTTGAGAAACGCTCTCCCGGCAAACTGACTTTTGAGAAACAATATTTGTTGGAAGATTGTGATCTTGAATCCCTCTTCAACACTCTAGCAAGCGACCTAGAGGAAGGTGAGATAGTCCCTTAGCGTTAGGCGTGGACAGCACAACTTACTCACTGCACTTGCGCAGGATCCAGATAGATTGGCTGGCATAAAAAAGTGGACCCTAAGCTCGGCGGCATCTCGCCGACCCTCTGTTTCGTTTTCGATGAATGCGTCGAGTATGTTTACGAATCTAGATTGCGACTTGCTTGATTTGCCCTCCTGAAAAACCCATAATGGCCGCTGAGCAGAAGGTTGTGTGCACAGATGCCAACTCAACTTTTTTTTTAGAAACCTACGGCCTCTTTCCCATGCGAAATGCAGGACAAGCAGAGGCGACTCCATAGCCGTTGCCACGAAACACCTAAAACGAGTTTGACTTTACTTTTGCACGCTGCCTACTTTATTCCGACGAGCATACTTTTCAGGGGATGTAGATGAATCGCTATACCATCGACGAATTTGTACAGAAAACCCAACAACAAAACCTGAACCAGGGCGTCTTCGAACTCGAGACCGAGCGGATGATGGAATTAAACCTGAATGGGGAGATGTGGACCAAGATGGGTTCCATGGTTTCTTATCGGGGCAATATCAAATTCACGCGGGAAGGAATCCTGGAGCAAGGATTTGGTAATTTGTTGAAAAAGGCGGTGTCCGGTGAGGGCGCTCGACTGACCAAGGCCGAAGGACAGGGGCAAGTTTACCTCGCCGACAGTGGAAAGAAAATTACGATCCTCAGTCTTTCGGGCGAGTCCATCTACATTAATGGAAATGATCTCCTCGCGTTCGAACCGTCCATTGGTTACGAGATTAAAATGATGAAGAAAATGTCATCGATGTTAGCTGGTGGCCTGTTTAACATTCGACTCGAAGGGTCAGGAATGGTTGCCTTCACAACTCATTATGATCCGATCACTCTCCTAGTCACTCCCGACAGCCCAGTGGTTACCGACCCCAACGCCACGGTTGCCTGGTCTGGATCGTTAGAACCCCAAATTAAAACGGATATGTCATTCAAGACATTTCTGGGGCGCGGTAGTGGTGAATCGATCCAAACCGCATTTTCCGGCAATGGGTTTGTCGTCATTCAGCCCTACGAAGAAGTTTACTTCCAAGCAGGTGGATAAATTAAGAATTTCAAATTGAAACAAACAACCTTGACGTGAGGAAATCCCCAATCCTGAGAAATTGGCGGTGCTGCTTGCGACTCCTCGCGGTATCAGCGATCATGAAATTGATCATTTCATCAGTAATTCCAAACCAAACACAACCAAACGTAATTTATGAAAACGATTTTCAGCCTGCTCCTATTACTCTTGGTGGTGCCAACCGCAGTTGCCGACTCTCCTAAAAATATCGTGCTCATCCTTGCAGACGATCTTGGCTGGGCTGACACGACACTCTACGGCAAGACCTCACTCTACGAGACTCCCAACATTCAGAGGCTTGCGGCGCGCGGAATGACTTTTTCTAAGGCGTATGCGTGCCCGATCTGTTCGCCGACGCGAGCAAGTATTTTGACCGGACAAAACTCTGCTCGACATGGGATGACTGCTCCAGCAGCGCACCTCGAAGTGGAACGGTTCAAAGCAACGACGAGTTCGTTCGGTCCGCCGCACACGAAAAGCACGAACGCCAAATCAGCGACGCGACTGGACTCTGACTTGCCAATGCTTAGTCAAGTGCTCAAGGACGCAGGTTACGCGACCGCCCATTTTGGCAAGTGGCACCTAGGGCGAGAACCTTATTCTCCGCTTGAACGTGGATTTGACGTGGACCTTCCCCACTGGTGGGGGCCGGGACCAAAGTCAAGCTATTTGGCACCATGGGGTTACGCAAATCCAGACTTCAAGGAAGGGGAACCGGGGGAACACATCGAAGATCGGATGGCAAAAGAAGCGGTCGCGTGGCTCAAAAACCGGGACCCCAGCAAGCCGTTCTTTCTGAATTATTGGCAGTTTTCCGTGCACGCGCCCTTCGGCGCTAAGCCCGAATTGATCGAATATTATCGAAAGAAACTTGGTGACTCGGTCGCCGAACTCTCAAAGCCAGAAATCCGCGAGCAGCGACTAACTTCGCACCAACCCGAAATGGGACTACCACAGCAGTCACCAACGTACGCCGCAATGGTGCATTCCCTCGATGACGCCGTCGGTAGCTTGATGGATGCCCTGGACGAAGAAGGAATAGTCGACGAAACGGTGATCATTTTTTATTCAGACAATGGCGGCAACATTCACTGCGGCCTCGAGGAGACCGATGTGTCAGGTAAAAAATACATTACGGCCGTCACCAGCAATCATCCATTGCGTGGCGGCAAGGGAGGCATCCACGAAGGCGGCGTCCGCGTTCCAGCCGTCGTCGTTTGGCCCGGTGTCACCGAACCTGAATCGCGCAGTGACGTCCGAATTCAAGCGAACGACTTGTATCCAACGATTCTTCACATGCTGAACGTAGCGCGTCCGAAAAACCACGTTATCGATGGTGTAGATTTCGAGCAGGCGCTTCGCGGTGTCGAGATGGATCGCGGGCCAATGTTTACTCATGTTCCAGGACATGGCGCAACTCCCCATTGGCTGCCCCCATCGATGTCCGTGCATCACGGCGACTGGAAACTGATCCGCACCTTCCATTACGGCGATAATGAAAATCACGAATATCGCCTTTACAACCTCCGCGAGGATGTTGGCGAAAATCAGAACCTTGCGTTGGAACGACCTGAGAAAGTCAAGGAATTGGATCAGCTGATTGAGGACTATATCTCCGAAGCAAATGTTGTCATCCCATTGCCCAATTCAAACTTCGATCCGGATGAATTTGGTGCAACAAAGATTGGCGTTCAACCTGGCGGGTTAAAAATGCCCCGTTCTTTTCGATCATCACAGCAAAAAAATATCCCAAAAAACAACGCGCAGCCAGTCAGAAAAGCGGAAATGCTGGGGTGGATCGCGAAGAACGCAGCGGTATCTGTCGAAGACGATTCACTCACCGTCACCCCAGAAGGCCGGCAGCCATTTCTTGCCAACAACCGGGTGCGGGCTACCGGGCCTGCTGAAATTCGGTTTCGGATTAGAACACCGATGGACGGAACTGGGCGACTGCATTGGCGTACCGAAGGTCAGGAACTATTTCCAAAGAACAGCCAGAGCAAATCATTCGAAATCGCAGGCGGAGACTGGCAGGAGTTGACCGTTCCCATTGACGTCAAAGGGAACCTCGTGCACCTGCGTTTCTTCTTGTCCAACACCAAGCAGCCAACCGAGATTGACTGGATGGAATGTGGCCCACAAGATTCCAAGTCCAAAACCAAAGAAAAGTGGGACTTCAAATCCGGCAGGACAGGTCCAACAGTGAAAAAACGCCAGCAGTGAACTTAGCCGAGAGCCGCTAAGTGAGAATTCGATTCGTAAGCAAAAGTTAGGTTCATTTCGCCGCTAGATTAAAAGCTACGGCGAACCGCCTACAAAGTAAAAAGCTCCATCTAATAATTTATTATTCTTAAAAATTGGCTTTTTTATAACAGAACACTTGGCGAATCGTTGTGCCTTCGACCAAGCACCAGCCAATATTCGAAAACAGCTTTTCATTGGAGATTTCATGGAGTCAATTTCTACCTTTTTTCACTGCCTGCGTCGTCAAGTTCGCCCTCTCCAACTCAGCCCAGCTATCGTACGCGAATGAGCAAGTTTCACTCTGCCTAATGCCATCTACGCAAAAATCATCTTGCCCGTTTGATCCCTTGACCAATCCCCCTCGATTGTTGAATCATGGATTTAAAAGAATCTAAACAAACGAGGAGAAAAAAAACTTAGATCAGTCACCCAATGGATTCGTCTCCCTGAACCCAGCGATGAGAACATCTTGGCTTGGGATGCAATGCTCGACAATAAGAGATGGGGATGCCCCGTACGCTATCGAACCGTTAAGCGTACGAAAGGCATACGAAAGATGGGAAAATCAAAATTGAGATCCATGGTTTTTCTCCAGCCGAACCTGAAATCAAAGGACAAACAATCGATGCTGAAATTGGCAGCAGGGGAATTGCGGTCGTCGACACCGGCGCAGCTAATAAATACGGCACTGCCTACATAGCTTTCTTTGTCGGACCAGCCATCAACTAAATGCAGATGTTAATTTGAGTTTATGTAAACGAACAATCTGCCCGGCACCGCTGAGGATATCCCAACAAAACAACGAGAGTTATAAAGAAGGTTAAGACGTCACTAATCCTGCAGCTTTCAAATCTTGCGATAAACAACTGATCGAAAACCGGCTGATCATGCTAAATCGAATTCCAATAATCAAAGCCGATTCGAACACAAATACGCAACGGGTTATTCAAAACAGAGGATGTAGTTCAAATTCTTACTGTTACCTAAGAAATAAAAATGACAAAGCAATTCTATCTCCTACTGGCCACGCTGTTTGGCTTCACAGCTACCCTCAAAGCCGATAGACCCAATATCATTCTGATTTTGAAAAATGACTTGGGTTGAATTCAGCGGTCGGGTTTAATGGACCCAGAAAAATGGACCCAGAAAACCCAGCGTCTGGCTCCAGTTACCTTCACGCTGCGGCGATTGATCGGCAAACGAAACAGGGGTGCATTTTACCCGCTCCGCTTTGCAAGCCGACTCGGCGGAGTACCCTTTGCGGGACGAATGCAGCTCGGTCTGGAATCGAATTCGTCAGTGCGTGGGTGCCGGCTAATCACATGACGCTTCCTCGGGCACTGAAGCAAGCGCCCCCTGACTATCAACGTGCGCTTTTTGGAAATTGGGGAGAGAAGATAGTTTCTTCGCCGGAAGAGTGCGGCTACGATGTCAGCGGCGGCCACACTGGAAACGTCACCGGAGGCATGGCAGAAAAGATGCAGCCGGCCAACATCAAGCTCTTGGCATCGTCCCTTTCGAAAACGCAAAGAAGCAAGTTGTTTGAATTACTGAAAATCCTGCGTTAAAACCGTTTGCAATCAGCATCGCGGTCGAATTCCACTCGGAACAGTCCGCCATAAAAGGATCCACCCCAGACATTTTTCCCATCCCACGCAAGCGACTCGACGCGAATTGCTGGTACTTGAGTTCGATTCACAATCTTGAATGTCGCTGGATCAATTTTGACAACAGTATTTCCTGCGGACATGAAAAGATATCCACCTCCGTACGTCATCCCATGGTTCTGCGCTTTCTGAGCGAACGGAAGCGAATGCGTTTGAATCACTTCTCGTTCCTCTAAATCAACCACATAAATCAGGGGAGCTACGGGATTCGTATTGGTATGTCGAGCAGCGACGAGCCACATTGTGTTTTCGTGGATTGCCAAATCCGAACAATCTGACGGCGTTCTTAATTTAATGTGCTTGGTTGGATTTAAGCATTCCAATTCAAGGAAGTCAAACGTACCTGCATGGTTATTGTTCGCCTGCACGTGTACCAACTGACCGTTGGCCATTGCGAGTCCGCCATACCTTCCTTTAAATTTTGGAACGGGTGGAGTTAGATGCTCTACGACATGCCCATCCGACGCTCGAATGACGCAAATCCCTGGTTCTAAAATATACGATGACATGTAAAAGTAACCATCGTGATAGGCAAGCCCCGACGGCTGTGTGCCCTGCGGCGTTTGGATCCTGGTAAGTAAATTGGTCGTCGACTTTTTGCGTGCCTTTTCACTTGTAAAAGCGGACTCTTGAGCCTTGATGAGGTCATTTCCAACAACCCGGTTAACAGAATTAGATTGAGAGCCAGAGATCGTTTTAGTCGATCTCTGTCCAACCGCTGATACGGAAAAAACACACAAGATAGCGAATAAAACAAACATTAGGTAACGAATCATGGCAGTTGCCTCTGTAGGGTTATCGAGATTTGGATCATTCGGCGAACCACAATGATGCCGACACCTTCAGTGCGAGAACTTATTTAAAATCATGCCAAAAAATATAAAAAATGATTTCGACAGTATTCGCCGTCGTTTCGAACCTGACCTGCTTTCAACCCCGACCAACTTTCCTCAAAAATCGACGCTGCTTTAGGATGGAACAGACTTCTCCTACCCGCGCCTGTAGCGAAACTGTAACAAACCGATCACTGGTCATGGACAACCCGAGATGGTGATCGCAGACGTTACTCAGGCCACATCCGATCTCGAAGCCTCGCGGACTCAGCAGGCGGCAATCTTTTCCAGAATGCCCGAGTAAGCGGCGATGGCTCTTCAGGAGGCCAGGGGGCGAGTGCATCTATTAACTCTTCACGTCGATCAACGGGAAGAGCGACCAGGATCGCAGGACTAGAATGGCTTACCAACGCGGCATTTTCCAAAATCCAGTTTGGGTCAAGGCGGGCGAGGGGTACAAGTAGGAACACTCGATAGTCACGCTCAACGGCAAGTTGTTTGATCCAGTCAATGGTCTCAATATCGGCAGCGGTCGCATTGGCCGCCAGCGCCCGCGCCGCGGCCTGTTCGAGATCCGCAACCTCGATGCGCCAGGCAGGTTGCTGACCAGGATTTAGAGGCGCTAACTGAAGTGCCGCCAGCGCCCGATCGGCCCCGATGTCAGGCAGAATCTCACGAAGCAACGCGATCGCACCAGTTCGCTGGCGCAGATCAGTGCTTCCCAGTCGCTGTCGCAGGGCTTCGACGTAGGCCCCGCGGCTGGCAGTTTCAGTGCGGAGTGCAAGCCTCAGCCCATCATCGGGATGGATGAAGTCGCGAGCGTACCACACGCTTCCATTTTGTAACTGGCGTTGGACTTTGCTCTCAATAGACGACATGCTTGTTTCTCTTTCCACGTTCAAGACTCGCTACTTTAGTGTCGCATAGGTTTCGGAATACAGAATTTGGCTAAGCAGAGCCGGGGCTATCCGCTCAAAGCAAGTCGTCTATTTCTCTCTGAGCCCGTGGACTTGGGGATTTAGCCCCGAGTTGCCGGGCTAAGACTCGGGCTCGTTGGGGTCGGGCGCGGGCTAATTCTTTCGTCAGTAGGGCGGCCTGGAAGTTTCGGTCGAATTGCTCAATTTCCCCCGCTGAGATCAATTTCTCAATGGCGACATCGAGCTCATCAGCGAGTAGCTCGGCAGCACCTGAGATACTAGCGATGGTGGTCGCCAGCGAGCGTTCAAAATCCTCGTCGACGGTCAAACAGAGCAGGGAGCGAATCCCGGAGAGCCGATCCGTGTCGAGGCCAGGTCGCCCTTTGGCATATCGACTGGTTCGAAGGGCGTCGGCGATCAAAGACCAGCTTCCGTCAGCACCGCTGTGACGCTGTCTCGTGATCGATTCGCCGGCCCAGGGTACTGAGTTTGGTTGCAAACTCCAACGATTTAGAGTTTGATAAGCTTCCCGGTGCCCCCAGGAGAGCAGCATCAAACCCGCATTAAAGGCTGACTTACCCTCTGAACCATTGAGCAGTGCCAGAAGTTCGGGAATCCGTACATCGAGCGCTCCCTCTAGGCCATCGTCAATAACATCAATGAATGACGCTGGATGCCCCTTGGCGTCGGTGCGAAACAACAATTGGAGATCGGGTGGGGGCATTGTCACGGCTCAAAAATTTTGGAGGACCTAAACTATATGACTGACGCGACTTATTAGCAATTCTTAATCTCGATGGATCCGAAGTGAAAAACAAATTGTCGAACTACGGCTAACGCTTCCAAATTGCAATATCACCCGATAAGCACCAAGGTTCGTTCTGCCAAGAGATTCGATCCTCCACATTGCTCGACAGATCACACCCACCCAGAATCCTAACCTCGAACCCCCATCTATTCACATTGGTTCCATAAGAAAGCCGGAGAATGCGCGATAAGGGAAATGGTTGTGTAATTGGGGCAGTTAGTAACTGTGCGATGCAAGAGTGAAAGCTGATGTAACGCGTGAAACGGGAGGTCAGTCGAAAGTCATTTGGGAACGTTTTTCGAAACGTCATTGAGTTCGATATTATAATGCTTGCAGTATGATTCCAGAACGAGTGAAACACCGTCTTTGAAACGAGCCGTGTTTTATCGACCAGAAGCTTTCAGCGGCGTATTGGCAATCCGTTACTTTGATGGAAGCAAACTTAAAACGCTCGAAATTCAAGTCTAACTTCCAGCGCCTCGTTTTTTAATGGAGCAAATGCATTTGCGAGCCCGTAATCGTCCCGTTATTATGGTGCTTGCTTTATAATAATTGTTATCCGGCCTAACTACACAAGATGGCAAACACTTTACGAATCATCGTTGCGGGATTGTCGCTGTTCGTGATCGGCGACTTTTTGTACGGCAGTCCCGAGTTGGTTGAGACGCGTTTCTTGTCTTTTCGTTCGATGCGAGCGCCCCGAAACGGATCGGCGGTTTTGCTCACAACAATTTGGGCGTTTATAAGTGTCGAAACCGCCCTCATTGCATTCGTTCTAGCCCAGAGAACGGATTTGCCATCGGGCAGCAATCGCCAATTTGGAATACTGACCATGCTAGTTGGCGTCGTGATTCTGACAATTCCGTTATCAATAACACCAATATACGAATCAGTTGTTTCGGCCGTTCCAATTCATCCACGAGGTAGTCGAGGGCTGCCAAGCTGGTTATTCGTAACCCTCGCATACACTCTGCTCTTGCCGATCTGGTATCTCTGCGTAACCTTGCGTACTATTATTCAAGAATAAACATTCCTAATCGGCGGCATAACAAAACGATGAACCGAAGCCGAATTGCATCGCGCGTTTGCTTCGCTCATCATTCTGTTCACTCGGCCCGGTTATCCCTGCCGTTATGCGGCACAGATATTGTGGACGTCGATAGAGAACGCCGGAGAAAGGCTGGTACAGCATGGAGTTTAAGTCTCTCTTCGCCGATGCCGTTTCCTACTGGGAGCGGAAACGCATCATTTATAATGGTGTTCTTGTGATTCTCGTAGCTGCCTGCTGGGGGGGAGATATTCTGTCAGGTGGGCCACAGCAATGGTTGGGCGCCGCGTTTGTGTTGTTTTTATTTGCTGGTGTTGCAAACGCCCTTTACTGCTTTGCATATCCAGTTGATCTCGCATTTCAAATGACGCCGTTGAAGGAGTGCTGGCAACGCTTTCGCTGGTTGTTGTTCGCCACCGGTGTGATTCTCGCCAGCATACTTTCGCTGTGGATCATGCTGCGTCAAGGAATGGGGTGACAACAGATCTGTGTTGCGCAATACTCGACGATGATATCTGCCGCATAACAAATAAATGCACCCGAGTCGCGAAGTCGGGCGTTTTGATGATGGACAATCTCTTGTCGCGACCGGGTGATTTTGGACGTTAGCTGCATAATATGAATGGATAGCCGCCATGAGGTTACATCTCGCCATCCTGATCGCGATCGCCATGCCCGGTTGTGGCGGAGGTTCGGCAACACCCCCTCCACCGTCGGCGTGGCAGACATTCAACGCCAGTGACGCCAGTTTTCAGATTGATTTTCCGGGAACACCGGAGACATGGGTGACTGCCTTTGAGTCGCCCGACTACGGAACGACAACAGTTCAACATGTGAGCGCGAATTTCAGCACGATGACTTACGGCGTTAACTACAACGACTATCCTCGCGAGCTATCCGCGAAAGAAGCTAAAGCTGAACTCGACAACACAAATACTTTGCCAGGCTTGATTGAGTCGTCTGAAGTCCAGATCGGGAACACTACCGCCGTCCAAGTCGTCAGTAATAGCTGGGGAGTTTACCAAGTCGCCCTCTATTTTATTCATGACTCCCGGCGGCTGTACTCAATTCAAATTGGCGGCCCTCAGGACCCGCGTGAAGATAAGGCTACAATGGACTTATTCTTTGACTCGTTCACTCTCGACGAGACGTCAACCGCACCTCAGAACTAAGCAGCTAACAATACAATGCACCGGAGTTGCCGGCCGGGCCGAAATTGAATCAACGTCGCTGGCGGCAACCCGGTGATTTTAGGCGTTATCACCCTAAACGTTTTGCGTTTCAAACTGTGGAATGAACGAACTACCCAACCGAGAATCTAGGACTCTTCAATTCTCAAATTCGGAGATTGTGTGCGGTCTCGGCATCATCCTGTTCTGTGTCTCTCTGGCCATCCCGGCGATCAAACACGGTAAAGACTCACTAGGAATCGAATGTTTCACAATGGGTTTGTTCTGTATTTTTGGACCCGCGAAATCCCCGTTGGGTGCCGAACGACAGTTAATGTCACTTATTGCTCATCTGATGCACATATCTACTTTGATTCCAATATTTATCGTGTGGAACCGAAAGAATGCAGATTTGCCGTGGAAATTGCTTCCCTGTCTCTTCGCCGTGATCTGTATCGCCTTTCTATTGACGATACCCTACTCAAGTATTGAACGTGTCTACGTGGGATACTACATTTGGCTGTTGTCGATTGCCATCATTACACTCTCACCGTTCACTCCGCCCGCTCGCAGGATCGTGTGAATTCACATCGCGGGATAACAATACGATGCACGCGAAGCCGGACTTGCGCGTCTTTTTCAATGTTTAGTATTGTCGTTCCGGCTCGGTGATCTCGACCGTTATGCACTCGACTTTCACGTTCGCATGAACTCCCAAGCCGGCATGTTTCACGGTCACTGCAATGGATGACGACACCACTTAGCAAATCGTTGGCTACGCGACATCACATGCGTTGAGCGACAAGGTGTGGCAAATCTTCGGCTATGCGAAACGCCCAAAACACGGCCGCATCTTCAATGTGTTCCGCGCAAAATGGAAGACTGAGCTTGAAACCAGACTCATTCACGAACTGATGATTACGCCAATCGCGGTGCAAGTAATCCTTGGTTCTGCAACGATGCGTGATATTGAGCACGTAATCGCAGCGCGTCTAGGGCATGGTGGGGTCGCGGAAACCCTCAGTTATGAATCCACGGATGCCTCAATACGTGGACTGTACAAGTCGATTGAAGAGTACTCAAAAACACCCATTGATGACTGGACGAAACTCCTTGTGACTCGATTACACGTGCCAGGTATTCCCGATCGCCAGACCGCTGCCAATCTACTTGCGGGATCTGCAAAGTATGCCATCATGATGCGTGGCGTTTTGGTCGAACACTCTGGCTGACTACGCTGTGCAGCGGAGCGGGCTATGTGTTCGGTTTTGCGACCTCGTTTCCTGTCGCATAAGGCCTAACAAATCGGTGAACACGGGGTTGGCTGATCGTGCGGTTTTTCAAACTCGTTCGCTTCGATTACAATGATTGGTGATTCAACGCCCTTCGTGTTGGCTCGCCAACCCGGTTACTTCAAACGTTAGGCAACAGGACAGAATATGGTACGAGGCAACGACCGAAGTACGGCAGCCAAGGAAGTTCGTATTTTGCACATTTCGCCCTTTTCGTTCGGCGCGATCGTTTCGCTGTGTTTCGCAGTCTACGGTCTCTGTTCTAATATGAATGAAGTTCGGGTTAATTTTCCGAATTTTTCTCCCCCGTTGACGACTGCTTCTTTCCTGAAAGAAATATTTTTGAACGGGGGACTCGGTTTTCTCTGGGGGCTTGTGTTTGGGTTCCTAGCTGGAGCATTTGTTGCCGCCTTCTACAATATGGCCGCAAGAACTACCGGAGGACTTAGAATCCGCATTCGCGAGAGCGAAGACACCTAACCATGAATTGCAACGAAGTACGCGAGCAAAGCAACTTGGCCATAACAACGTCGTCCGTGCGTACTTGCTGAATTCCAACGTTATGTCGCTCACGGAAACTCAATGTTGAAACTTCTCCTGATACCCGTGCTGTTTGTTGTCGCATGCGTTTTTGCAGGTCTCTATGGCGCGGTCCACAATCAGATTTCGTATACTGTGTCTCAAGAATATTTTACGAAATTCAAGTTTCATCAGTTTGGCTTGATTCACTTTCAAGATCGACTCGGTGCTGCTTTTGTCGGGTGGAACGCTGCGTGGTGGATGGGCATCGTTATTGGAATTGTACTTATTCCGCTTGGTCTCATGATTCGTGGAAATGCGAACTACTTTTGGTCAATGATCCGCACGTTTGGAATTGTCGCACTCACCACATTGATTGTTGGATTGGTCGCGCTCTCAATTTCATTTGTGATTGTTGATCCAGCAACCGTCGGTGAGTTTACTCGCTACAATAATGAGATCGACAACGATGCCGCTTTCGTAAGGGCTGGCACAATGCACAACTTCAGTTATCTCGGTGGACTCGTGGGAATCATTACAGGCGCGGTCGCCATTTTCCGGCAGCGCAAGCGATATGCTGAAATTGAGTCCCGACCTGACACCCAGCAAGACGCGACATAACAATACGATGCACACGGAGCCGCGGGCCGCGCGGCTGTTTCTGCTTGCAAGTCGATCGCCGCGGCCCGGTGATCGTTGACGTTATCCTGCTCTAGATTTGGATGAATATTTGTGTTGGACCAACGGCTATTTGACGAAATCAAACTACAGCTTGAGGATGACATCCTGAGTTTTGGCTGGCTGCGTCAACTTGCCAATACCCAAAATTCTGAACGGCCAGAATCCGAGTGTGTTGATGCCGTAATCAGTACCCTCTTGAAACTCCATTCGGACCGCCAAATCGTAATTGGAAATGCCTATGAGTCCGATAACACCGTCCTGGTTTCATCATGGACCGAAACTAACGACGTTTTGGCAGCAAAAATGAGATCTGAGATTATCAGACTCAATGGAACAGATGATCAACAGTTTTGCTTTTGGATTCAATCAATCGTGGACTTTGCAGGATAACAAAGCGATTGACCGAAGCCGGTTAGCCGTTAGGATTTGTCTTCGCGGGGATAGTGCTTCGCACCATTTTATCCCCGCTCGACCAGATTCAATCTTTTCTGGCGGCTCGGTCAACTTGTGCGTTAGATCCCCGAATAAGCATGAAAGTAATTTCAAATTCAATAATCTAAAGTACGTGCAAATGGGATTGCTAAAATTCAACATCTACACACGTATAATAGATCAAATTACTTGTGGGAGTTAATATATGAACGATATCTCAAAACAAAAACGAAATTGGCTACCATTTTTGATCGGTTTTATCGTCGCTCTCGGTGTCGTTGTTGGCATGTTCGTAGTTACTACGATAAATGGAGCAGAAACTGCTGCAGAAAAAGCAACGGGTGCTACATCTGGCGGTGCTATAGCAATAGTCGTAGTTCTTTGTGTAATTGCAGCAGCTCGTAGACGAAAAAATGAACAGAAATAGGATCTAACAAATCGTTGAACCGGACTGCCAAAAGCGTTCCGCTTTTGGTTCCCTCGCTTCGCTCGGCAGCCGGTTAACGATGCCGTTATCCGACTCAATCTATGCCAGTACCTCTTCTACATATTGAATTTGCGTCTTGTTCGTCAATGGCAGCGATCCTTCGCCGAGGGCCGACCGAATGGACACGCTTGCTCTTGTGGGACACTGCCACCGATGAGCTCGAAGCTGGATCTTGGTTCCACGGCAGAGTCTACGAGGAATGCTGCAGCATTTCTCCTGATGGCATGCTCTTCTCTTACCTCGCCGCAAAGCATCAAGGTAATCGGGGCGAAGATGAATGCAATTCATGGACTGCTATTAGCAGGCCGCCGTGGTTGACCGCTATCGCATTTTGGCCACATCACGGAACACAAGGCATCAGCACTGAATTCGTCAACAATTCGACTCTGATGATTTCCCATCCGCATTGGGAAAATCTCATTCCCAAAAACGAACTACCGGATGGATTCGTCGTTATTTCGAAATTCACTGGAAAACATGCACCTGAACAGTCACTTCCGAAGCCCGCTAAATCAGCTGCACAGTTCTATAACGATCATGGCATCGACCAACAAAACCAACGGTTCAATTACACCGACGGAAAACTGCATCGTGACGGCGTACTGATTGCAGATTTGGGTACAATGAAACCCGAGCCAGAGCAGTCTCCCAATTGGGCACGAAGCTGGACGAACGTCAGATAACAAAACGATGAATCGAAGTCGCGGAGCCGGGCGATTTTGGGATGGTGAATTTAATACCGCGACTCGGTTGTCGTGGACGTTATTTGCAACATAGAATTCCATAAACGGAGAAGAGATGAGCGACAACCGCGAATGTTCTGACTGCAATGGCCAACTGCTGGAAATACGATTGATTGACAAGGAGCACTTGGGACTTCACAATTCGATTGAGTATGCAGCCGCAGATTCGAAAAGGGGACGATGGACGGCGGCTTATCCGATTGAAGGAAAGGTCAATGCTTTCATGTGTCAGCAGTGTGGCAATATTCGTCTCTACGGTGTGTCGACCGACTAAACAGCAATATGGATTCGGAGGCGTCGTTCAACCTTAGGATGTCCCTCGCTGATTCTGGCCTGACTAAAACGCAAATAACCAACGGTTACACCGGAGCCCTCGCCGGGCGTCGGTTTTGAAATCCAAGTTAACTCCTCGGGCCCGGTTATCCTGAACGTTCTGCAAACCAACCAAGCGGTTTGACGAACGTCGCTCTTTTACATGCTATGTACATAAGGTATTTTCTGGTGAATGAGACGAACCCGTACGAGTCCCTTTCCACCGCACCTGCGGAGGATGCCGCATCGAAAACACGAACCGCGCTGACGCTCAAACAAGTCTTTAAATACTCGTATTGCACCAGTCTGCCGGTTGCGTTCACCGTGGTAGTGATTTGGCTATTCGTTGTGTTCAATGACTCATCCATTCCTCAATCCCAACGAAGAACAAGTCCGCCTGACATTGTCGAGTTGATGTTCCTCGTCATCACCACGCTGCCGAGTGTCTTGACATGCCTGTTATTTAGCTTCAGCTTTTGTGCCGTCTTCAAGGTTCCTGGGAAACGTAAGGTGTGGCCGGCGGTATTGTTCGGCGCGATATCGGGTTTGGTTTTCAACGCAATGACGGCGATTTGGGCCATCGAATACTTCTTCGAGTGGTAGGTTGCAGCAACGACCGAGAATGGCAGAACCATCGGATGCACGTGAGTCGTCGAGTTGAGTTTGTTGAAGTGGTGAGTCGTCCGCGGCGGCCACGTGATCCGTACCGTCATGTGGCTTGAAAATTGAATTGTCGATGATGACGAATGGCGGCTACAGGGTCAGGAACGATACCTGACAGGTGCTGCCCTCAAATTCTAAAAATATTGCGCGGGCCATTTCCACGACCACGATCATTGCGAATTCTGTCATGCCAAATAGATAGCCTCATCAACCGACCCGCAAATACTGGCGCCGGTTACGTGACAGTCGACAATTATCGATGGATATGTGAAAACTGTTTCACGGATTTTCGCGATCGCTTCTCTTTCGTCGTCAATTCGACGATGGAAAACGATTGACGACCGCCACATAACAAAGCGTTTGACCGAAGCGGAGAAGGCTTCTAAAATTGGCTAGTTATCTTGAATGTCGGTCAAACCGTTTTCGCCGCTCGGTCAACTTGGATGTTATCCCGCTAAATCACATGTTTGATGACTTTGTTCTTGATGCAATCGCTGATGGCAATACAGACTTCGACTACGATTCAAAACTTTCCGCACAGCGATTGCTAACCCAATTTAATCACGAGATCGATGCAATCGTTCAACAGCATGGCACCGAACGCACCGGTATCGCAGTCTGGTACTGCTACGGTTGTGTCTCCAGCATGATTCACGACGTTCTCGATGGCTCGGTTTCGTCGGGGTGGCCTGCATTCTACGAATCAATGTCTTCACTCTACGACAACGGATTCGCGAAACACTGCGAAAATCAATTCAACCATCCATTACGAGAAACCGAGTTTGGAACCTCCTGTTACATGATTTGGGATATGGACGGAATTGAATACTTGACCTTTGATCGCTCGGAAACCCAGCGATTCATGGTCGAACCATTGATCGATTTTGGATTGGGGCACGGACATGCTGTGGTTCAAGAGTCAATCCTTCACTGTCTTGGTCACCAACTTGATTCACACACTGAATTTGTGCGGCCGAAACTTCAGCAGTTCCTCCGCCGCAGAGATTTACAGCCTGAGATTCGCGAATATGCGTTACAATGCCAAACTGGAATGATCCATTAGCTTATCAAAACGCAAAGCGCGGAATAACAAAGCCGTGAACTGGAACACTCATTCACGCGGCAACTAAAATCAAAGCCTTCCGTTCGTGCCCGGTTACGGCGGTCGTTATCCACCGACCGAGGATTCTTTTAATTGTGAAAAAAAACGTGAATCGAAAACCGACTGTGGTTCTCGTTGTGTTACTCGCCCTTGCGCTTGTGACGGTACTTGGTGCGTATCAACTGTTCCTCGCATATCAACGGATTCCAACAGGTCTTGAATACGACGGCACCCGTGACTTTCGTATTGCGAATCGTCGCGTTACGGTCCAAACACGGTCCATTTCCCTCGGCAATGGGGATGATGGCGACGCAGAAATCCTTGTCTCATCTGGCGAAACCTCTACAAAACTTCCTTCAAAATTTAGCGATGACATGTGGACGTTTATCAAACCGGCATACATTTCCTGGGAAGATGTTGACGGTCATTCTGGAAGAGACCTTTTGATCTGGAAGCCATCGTTCTCAACGCAAGGCCCATTAAAAGCAAAGGAGTTTATTTCTAGCGAAGACGGAGAATTGCACGTGCTTCAGGTGCCACTCGAAAGACCCATTCCCGGACATTAACTGATGGACAACAATCCGCTGCACGCGAAGCCGGACTTGCGGGTGCTCTTCAATGTTTAGTTCTATCGTTCCGGCTCGGTGATCTCAACCGTTATCCCGCTCGCGCCATGTCGCTAGCAGGTTTCTTTATCGACATCGCCGAAACGCGTCTGACTGGATAACAATCGCCGTCACACTTTCATTTGGACGGCGATCCATAAAGCTTTTAACCATCATGGCTGGTTTGATTTTGATGGCCGGAGGTTGCCGAACGTTCACTTCTGTGCCAATGATCGTATCGCCTGCTTCAACAACCAATTCGATTTTCACGGATATAACTCATTTCGAGCTTAATGTCTGGGCCAGTGGTACAAGACAAGAAGGCAAATTTATCGTCTTTACACAGGATGAAATTACGCAAATCGAACGTGCGTTCGCCCGCGCCAAGTGGCGTCCCTTTATTGATACAATTCCTGCCGATTCGGTTGGGTATCGTGCAATGAACGACGATATTGAATTGTTCAGTTTTACATACGGGGCTGGTTGGATCTGGAGCGGCGAAGTCACGCGGGTTTGTAATGGAGGATCACTTGTCGCGACCGAATAATTTTGATCGGTACCCGCTCAAGTGAAGCCAACCAGACGTGAAGCCAACCAGACTGAAACTGTTCAAAGTTCTCGAACATCGTTTCCGAATTCTTGACCGAATAAACGCTTCGATCTGGAGGCGATCGGAAGATTGCAAGCATCAAACTCCGCAAACGCAAATAAACCTCCCCTTCCCCTGAAGGTTTAACGGAGTTAACAAAACAGGATTGTGACCAAATCGTGGCTCGTCACCCAACCAACAAATTAGTTGTGTTGGCTCACGAGGTTGTAGGGCGTATCATGGCGGTTGCGGTAAAATCCTGCTTGCGGCGAACAATGATTGCGCATTTCTATCTGCATTGAGCGTGTTAGAAGATCACCATGAACGAACAGAGGCGAGGGGCAAGGACATTTGAGAACATTAAACTCTAACCGAAGGACGTTTCTCTCTCTCCTGATCGGCGTGTGTTGCATTGGCTTCTTCATCGCTGACGTAGCAACGCCATTCTGCTTCAGGTATGCGTTTTCAGGGATGATCGCTCTCGGGATTATGACAGCACAGCTGACTTTCATCTGCGTTTGGGGGACATTGGTTCGCGGTACGTTTTGGATTCGACTTCCGTGGACTTTGCTGCTTCTTGTGCTTTCCTGGTGGGCCTTTACGTGGGGGATCACGATTGAAAACGGACAACCTGATATTGATACGATGCTTGGGGGAGGTGTGCTTTTGATGTTCGGGTTTGTCACTAGCTTTGTGCCGTTGAAGGTTGCAGCGATGTGTTTTCGATGGCAGATTGTCCAAAATTTTTCGGATGATCAAAGCGAAGGACACAATTCTCAATACGCGATACGCGACATCATGATCGGAACGCTACTACTGGCACTATCAATGGGGATTGGGCTCGCCATGTTGTCGGATGAGCAAATAAGCTTCCCACGCGCCTTTGCTGCGAGTGGCCTCAACGAGCCTCAGCTATTGATTGCGATTACGATCTTTGGGATTATCAGTCTTCTTGTGAAACTGCCTTGTATTTGGATTTCGCTCGGAGAAAAAGCAGAGAAGATTATATCGAGAATTGGATTGTGGGTTGTCTACTGCTTGGTTCTGGCGATTGTCGAGATTGGGCTGTTGATCGCAGTGTTCGGGAAGCCAGGCGCCGACGCCGGAGAGCTGTTTGCTGGAATGATCGTTAGCCATCAAGTCATGGGCGCGATCACGTTGGGCGTATGCCTCGCGCTCCGTGGTCTCGGCTATCAGCTAAAGCGGTCTCTGAGAAAGCAGATGGATCCCCAAACAGAGAAGGAATCCAATCCCACTACTTTCGCTCCTGACTCAAATTCCGTTTGAAGCAGAAGGAGCTGCCCAGTTCGTGACTCTAGCGTTTGGTTTACGGTAGGGTTCATCTACTAATGCCGATTACAATGCCATGCGCGCGGAGAACGGCTTGCGCAGTTTTACAAATGGAATGCAGTCTCTCCGTAACCGGTTGCAACTGGAGTCGACCGTTAACTGGAGTTAGCACTCAACAGGTGTTAGCCGTCTTAAAATTAAGTATTGCCGTTCTGCCCAAAAACTTCGCAATATATTCACTTAACGATCGAAATGAGATTGGCTGTCGCTAGTTCATCTCACAAACAGGAAACAAATTGCATAAAACACAAGAGACTATGGAAAAAGAGCAGCTAGTCGATGAAATCCGCAAACTTAAGCATCGACCGGACACGGAGCGACTGGCTGAGGATGTCGCCACACTCAAGAACCGCTCGGATGCAAAAAAATTGATTGAGGCGATTGAGAAAATCAAAGATCGGCCGGATTCAAAACACCTGATCGAGCGAATCGGTGAACTGAAAATTTGGAAATAGAACAGCTGATTTGGAATTCGCTAGTCTGTCACAAGTGGGAAAGGAATCCGCAATTGAGTTAGGAACACTCAAATAAGATCCGACCAAATCCAACCAAACTTGATGAACCAAACTCGATGAACCAACTCGATGAACCAACTCGGGGCGGGCATCTCGTGCCCGCTTGGCAACTGCTTCAACCAGAGCACTGTGCGCCGACATGCCAAACAGAAAGGGCTTGATTTATACTTGTGAGTGTTCGACCATTTGCCGGCCAAGAACGCAGTGCGCGGCTCCACTGAACCGTACCGTTATCCGACTATGCAAATTTTAATGGAAGCCTAACATGGATTCCACAATCATACCGATTCTCATTCTTGCTGGATTTGTAATTTTTCCATTTGCAACAATCGCAATCACCCGGTCTATCGTATCTCGAAGCCGTCACAAAAGGTATCCACTTCGAACCACAATAATGTTTGCAGTCGGACGCTGCGTATTGGCTATTGGGTATGTAACATCGTCCGGGTTGGGGAAATACCCTTCGGTGACCATCATCGGCGCGGCCGTTTTTCTTTTTGCCTTTGCCGCAACTGGCGGATTGATCGGAGTGTTGGCTAACCTTTTTATCCCAGAGCAACCCAACGACACTGATAACACGAAAACGAATCGATCAAACGCAACTTCACCGGATGCCGGATAACGAAGCGTTTACTCGAAATTGGTTAGCCGTTATCATTTGTACTCGCGGGCAGGGTTGTCCAGGAACTAATGGAAAATTGAATGGGAACCGCTGACTCTGCTGCAATCACTATTGCGAAACTGGTTACTCTCTTCTTGCTTATTGGGCTCTCAGGATGCCCCGCCCCAACTCCAGGCGAACGGATCAGCCAACTTAAAGGAAAGGTCGTGCAGCGTGGAGGCGGTGTCATTGACCTCGACTTGTCAAAGACATCCTTGTCTGATCAAGACTTTTTTTACGTCAACGGGTTTTGTTCCAATGACCGTCGATACAAAGCAATTCACACCTTGAATCTTGCTAACACTCTGATCACAGATGAGTTTCTAAAAATCATGACACTTCAAGGTGGGCGGTTCGTGACTGATTCGGGATTGCAGGTGCTAATTCTAACCGGCACAAACACCTCCGATGCGGCAATACAGGAATACCAGGCTGTCGATCCAGATTGCCGCATTGTGCGGTAGGAGCAGGGTGCCGACCGGGGCATAACAAACAAATGGATTAAAGTTGCGGCCGGGCGTTTTCTGGAATCCACATCGCTGGCTGCGCCCCAATGGTCACTGACGTTAGGCGACAGAAATGATTGCAAACGCCTCTGTCCGGGGGAGCCTGTTATTCCGTGGGTGAGTTGCGTTCTTTTCTGTATAATTCGTGGCCGACTAACTAGTAATTAAATGTTAGTAGTAATTAAATGTTTTGCAGTCGGAACTGAGATGTGACGCTTCCCCGCAACCAGATCATTGGAGCGAAGGTCAAACACATCAGTCATGCAAAATATTCCGAACCAGAATTCGTCATCGGGCGAATCGGCCCCACTTCATGCCATTCGCATTTTATTACGCTGGATTCAGAAATCGGCTCGGATATTTTCACTGCGGAGATCACCAATCCAGCCAATTTCACGATTGATCTGCCGTGAGAAACAGAAGGCATCTCCGTCTATCAGCTAATTGGGCTCCCCGTGACCGCAATGCATCGAGACGATGTCTTCTCTTCCTTGGTCATTCTGGATCACGACATTTTTCTGCGTGACGATAATGACGGGGTGCACGGCAATCCACTTCTGACTGCCTCACCAACTTCCGCAGCGAAGAACTTTCTGAGTTCGTAGATTACTGGACTGAAGCTCCAATTCACGATTCGCGCAAGGGTAATGGTGCATAACAATCCGTTGCCCACGGAGTCGCAGGCCGCGTGGACTTTTGATTTCAAGGTTGCGCGCCGCCCGATTATGCTGGAAGTATTCAGCTTGGCCGAAAGTTTCATTGGCGTTACAAAAGCGAATATCCAATTTCTGTTACTCTACTTGCTTAATTCGCACCGTTTCCCATGGAGTGATCAATGTTGTTGCCACAACCAGCATTTCCAATTTCCTTAACGCTTCTGTCCTGCTGTCTATTTGCCCCAGCTTTGTTCGCCCAGCAAGTCGCGTTTTCTCCGAATGACGAAACGATTGCAATTGGAGGAGAATACGGTGAGATTCAGCTAGTTGATTCTGCCACTGCCAAACTAAAATTTGAGATGTTGCATCCTGGCGTCCCAAAGCTCGATCCTGACCAACCACTTTCAGCCATCAATTGGACTGCCAGCGTTTGGTTTTCACCTGATGGCAAACGTTTAGCATCGTCCTGCGGATTGACACCCGTCGCAATCTGGGATTTGGAAACCCGGAAAGTTATACACACTCTTCAACAGGCGAGTGTCGGTTACAATTTAGCTTTTTCGCCCGATGGCTCTAGGCTTGTCGGTATCGGGGTCGAAGGCAAAATTGGACCAACCAGAATCACGCTTTGGGATACCCAAACAGGAAAGGTCTTAAGTACGTGCACTACCGATCAAATTGAAACCAAAAACTCAGAAAAGCTATTCTCTACTAACGGTTTAAAAATAGCATTTACTTGCCAACAGGCAGGAAAGCGGTTTTTCTATATCCTGGACACAGTCTCGGGCGAACAAAAACTCAAGCTAGAACTATCCAGCTATCAGCATGCTTACCTTTCGCCCGATGGTTTAAGGTCATTGGTTAGTGATTTTAGCGAAGAAAAGCACAGCTACAAAATCATTGACACCTTAAATGGTAAATCAATATTAACTCCCCCAAAACAGGATCGCTGAAAAACAAAGCGTTGAACCGGAGTCGAATTAGCCGTTTCCTGGTTCCTCTGATGTCCTTCCGATCTGGCTGAATTGGTCGAAGGTATTAACTTAGACGGCGTTAGAGTGGATCGCGATTTGGGTCAATGGGATTGCCGACAATACGATGTGCTTCGCATGCAAACAGGCCGACATTGTCAGAACTAATGATCTGGTGACAGAACTTGAGGCCACGACACTCGGAAAGAACTTCTGTGAGAAACGGTCAGAAGCATTTTTCGTACGCCTGGCTCACGGCCCGTAACAAAGCGTTGAACCGGAGCCGAATTAGGATTTCTGGCGTTCCTTTGATACACTTTAAGTCTGGGCTGAACTGATCGATTCGATTAATTTGGTTCGATTAATTTGGTTCGATTAACTTAGACTTCGGTCACAGAAACCTATCAGAGGCATAGCAGTATATGAAAACGGCGCACCCCACTTTCCTGATTACCTACATTGTCATTTTGCTTGCATTCAGCGCTACAGTTCAGGCTCAGGATGCCAGCCAGTCGAGCAAAGCGAATCGGACCAAGGAGGCACCCGCCTACGATGAAAGTGTGCCCAAGCCTACATTGGCAGGTATCCGATACGGAAAACACGAACGGCATGTCCTTGATTTCTGGAAAGCGCCCTCCGACAAACCGACTCCGCTCGTATTCGTCGTTCACGGCGGCGGATGGATTGGCGGTAGCAAGGAACGAATCGATCGTTTTGCCGATACCGCCACCCTGATGCAGGAAGGCATCTCGGTTGTCGCGATCAACTACCGATTGATGGCCCACTCTGAAGGTGTCGAACCACCTGTCAAAGCTCCTCTGCACGATGCGGCCCGTGCTCTGCAGTTCGTCCGCACAAAAGCAGAGGAATGGAACATAGACAAAGCTCGCATCGGTGCTGCAGGCGGTTCCGCTGGCGCCTGCTCAAGCCTCTGGCTGCTTTATCATAATGACCTGGCTGATCCGGAAAACGCTGATCCAGTCTCTAGAGAGTCCACACGACTCTTCTGCGCCGCTGTCAAGGCACCCCAGACCACCCTTGACCCTCAACAGATGAAAGAATGGACTCCAAACAGTCGCTACGGTGGGCATGCTTTTGGAAAAAAGAAGTTCGCCGAATTTCTGGCCGAACGAAAAGAAATCTTACCGTGGATTGCCGAGTACTCTCCTTATGCACTAGTAAGCTCGGACGACCCCCCCGCTGCTCTTTTCTATCGTAGTGCCCCGGCTATTGGGAAGGATCAGAAAGATCCAACTCACACGTCCAACTTTGGAGTAAAACTGCGGGAGCACTGCGAAGAGCTTGGTGTTAAATGTGAGGTGACGTACCCCGGTGCTGTCGGTGTTGTTCACGAGACACCCACGGATTACCTGATTGCGACACTCAAAGGTAATGCTGGACTATCACGAAAGTAAGTCAGTGTAAACATCCGATCAACCAAGCATCCAACGCATGCGATATAGATATTGTGAATGAACCGCTTCATGTACTAGTTCCTTGAGTTGATAAATCATTCAAAAGGAACTAGTGAATCAAAATCCCTTTCAAATACCAGGGCTCGCCCATCTACATTGCCGTGCTAATTGCTCCAATATTCGAAGGTGTTTTAACCCGCTGAACTCCAACACCATTCGGGGCAATCGCATCCGCGGGGCGTTCAACCGGCCAGTCAAACTCCCTGCCGCAGCAATGATTGCAAACTCTGGAAAACGGCGTTGATTATCGTGTCTTTTCCTGCGAACAATTCACCAGGTTCACCGGCGTGTAACATAGTGAGAGGCGGTTCTTTGCGACCTGAACCAAGCATTTGGATTATAAGTTAATGTCGCCGGACCATTTTGAATCACTCAAACACACCACTGATAAAAGTGGCACAGCAACCGCCTATCATGGAGGAATCAGAGGGAAACCACTCGCGCCAATTTGCGAACGTTACGATGAAATAGCAAAAGCCCCTGCAAACACCGGGGCTCCCTATCCGAGTTGTGGGCCTGTCGGTTCGAATCCCCTCAGTCACCCCTTTTCATTTCTTGCAAAAGGTATATTCAGACCGGGCTTTTTTCGTCCCCGACTCAAATCGATCGGCTTGGTTCAATGGGTGCAGT
>CALKCK010000004.1 GCA_938083195.1 uncultured Pirellulaceae bacterium
TGATACAAAAACATCGTCGCGCTTTTGTGAACCGCATGAACGTCGACTCCTCGAATTTGAGTCGATGTAGATGGATCAGACAGCG
This sequence comes from uncultured Pirellulaceae bacterium, assembly GCA_938083195.1. Classification (GTDB taxonomy): domain Bacteria; phylum Planctomycetota; class Planctomycetia; order Pirellulales; family Pirellulaceae; genus Mariniblastus. The sequence continues at coordinate 86 of CALKCK010000004.1, forward strand.
GAGGTAAAATTGCAGGCATGTTTCGCTCACGTTCGGCCGAGAAAGACTCAGCTGAATTGAGCAGTTTTTGGATTTTCCAACAATACTGATTGGTTTAAACGTTGAATAGGAAGTGGCAAATATCACCATCCTGTACGACGTAATTTTTTCCTTCGACCCTTAATTTACCATTTTGTCGAATGGCGACTTCCGTTTTGTGAGTTTCGAGATCGTCGAGGGAATAGACTTCTACGCGAATAAAGCCACGTTCGAAATCGGTATGGATGACTCCAGCTGCTTGGGGTCCGGTAAAGCCCTTGTGGATGGTCCACGCACGCACTTCTTTTTCACCGGCGGTGAAATAGCTCTGTAGGCCAAGTGTGCGGTAGGTTTCTCGGGCAACATTATCAAGTGCTGGTTCTTGTAGACCAACTGCTTCCAGCATTTCAGACCGGTCTTCGGTTTCTAGTTCTGCAATTTCTGCTTCGATTTTTGCACAAACGATTGCCAATCCGGCGTTTACTTTTTCCGCATACTCTCGAACTTTTTGGACGAGCGGTGATTGACCTTCTAGATCATCTTCGGCGACGTTGGCGATGTACAAGATGGGTTTTGCGGTTAGCAACCCGTAGGCTTTAATTGACATTGCTTCCGGGTCTGGCAAGGAAAGGCTGCGCAGTGGATTTTCTGTTTCGAGGTGTGTCAGGCACTTTTCGATGGCGCTAAGTAATTGTTTGGCTTCCTTATCACCGGATCTCGCATTTCTCGCTGCTTTCGATTCGGCATTTTGAAGTGTCTCGATATCCGCAAGCATCAACTCCATTTCAATGGTTTCGATGTCCGCCAAAGGGTCAACGGTTCCACTGACGTGGATTACGTCGTCATCTTCAAAGCAACGAACGACTTGGAGGATTGCGTCTACCTGCCGGATGTGGCTGAGGAATTTATTGCCTAGTCCCTCTCCCTCGCTGGCACCTTTGACGATCCCCGCAATGTCGACAAGCTTGAGGGTCGCCGGTATGACCTTTTGAGGCGTAATGTAGGTTGTGATTTTTTCCAGCCGGGCATCTGGAACGCTTACCATCCCCTCGTTCGGTTCAATCGTACAGAAGGGGTAGTTTTCACTCGCCGCTGCTTTGGAGAGAGTGAGGGCGTTAAATAACGTGCTTTTTCCTACGTTGGGTAATCCAACAATTCCGGCTTCCATGGACCGATCTACCTAAAAATATGCGTGCTAACAAAGTGTAAATGAAATCGCGGTGAATCGTGGAGAACCCGAACCCAGTCGAAATCGACCTTAGAGTTTTTGAGGGGACGAAATCACCTGCTATTAAGCCGTCTATGGTACCTGCAATTCAAATTTTGCACCACGCCCGATCTTGTTTTGGCGGACGGGAATTTTCAGTTGCAAACGGAGAGGGCAATGCCCCCCAAAGGCCGTCCCGTTGACCAGCCTTTCCGCCCACTAAAATTAAGGAGCATTTTTAGAGGCTATTTCTGAGTGGCCGGTCTGTTCCGGTTTTAATAAATTACTTCGGGAGCCAAAAGTATCCGCCCAGGCGTGGCTGAATGAGGCCCCAAAAAAGACCATCAAACCGGTGATGTAGACCCAGATTAAAATGACCACGAGTGATCCCATTGCTCCATAGACCTCACTCGTAGTCGAAAATTTGAGATAGAAACCAATCAGGTAGCGACTGCCGGCGATCAGGCACGCCGTCAGAATACCGGCTGGCCAAACGTCTTTCCAATGGATTTTTGTGGCAGGGAAAAACCAAAACATAAGTGTAAATACCAAAGGCATTAGTAGAAATGAAAGGCTGCGGTCAATGAGGCTCAACCAAGTGACTAGCTGTGGGTAGCCTTCTACCATCGTACTGATGTAAGCCATAATCGAGTCGGTAATCAACGCTCCGATGAGCATGATTCCAACCAGCAGAACCATGCCAACGCCAATCAATCGTTTCCGGATAGTAAACAGGAGCCCTTCGAGGCCTTGGTAGGAAACTCCCCAGATGCGATTAAATGTGTCATAGAGCTGGGTAAATACTCCAGAAGCAGCGAAGACCAGAACGCACACACTAATCGTACCTGCTACGATGCCGGATCTTGGTTGGGAGGCTCGTTGAATCAAACCCTTTACTGTTTCCGCAATGTCGGGCGTCGCCATCAGTTCTACTTGTCGAACGATTTCATTTTCGATCACGGAGTCCTCGTAAATGTAGCCTGCAATTGCAATGGCCATCATCAAGCAAGGCGCAAGGGAAAGCATAGTGTAGTAAGACAACGCCGCCGCCATTCGGGATGCATTCGATTCTCTCCAAATCGAAAACGTCATCTTAATTAGTTGCCAGATTCGCTTAAGCATATTGTGGTACAGAGGACTTGCATTGCGGGGTGGTCGCTCATTGTAGCAACTCCTGTTGGGAACCCAACTTGTAATCAGGATTGGGCCTGAAAAATATTGCCCGTCGTTTTCGATGCCGACACAAAGTATTTCCCGCGTTGAATTTGGGATTTGGATTAGGATCCTTGGAAGTACGTTTGATTGAGTCGGTTAAAGGCGATTTTTGAGCAACGCAGTTGTTCAGTGAGTTTGTTTTGTTCAATCCACTTACCTCCGAGCATGCGTTGTTGGATTGGGCATCCTGCGTTGAGAAAGATGAACCGATCGAGAATCCGATCCTTCGATGCGTTGGAGATCGCGGGATGGTCTGAGGCTAAAATTAAAAGATCGGCTCGGTAGCCCACCGCGAGTTTTCCTGTTTTGATGCCAATCGCTTGCCCTCCACTGAGTGCACATTCCGAGTAGAGTTTTCTGCCGGTCGAAAGTTCGGGGGTTCCAAGCACAGCGCGTTGCCCACCGATCAGTCGCTGTCCATATTCGAGCCAACGTAATTCTTCTCTTAAATTAATTGAGCAATGACTATCGCTTCCGATTGAAATTCGCCCTCCAGAACCTAGAAATTGAGAGGCTGGGAAAACTCCGTCACCAAGATTGGCTTCAGTTGTCGGGCAAAGCCCGGCAACCGCACCTGAGTTTGAAAGACCTATGATTTCGTCGGAATTCATATGGGTCGCGTGAATTACACACCAGGACTCATCGATTGGAAATGAATCAAGTAGGAACTGAATGGGACGCTTGCCAGTTGCCGCTAAGCAGTCTTCGACTTCGAGCTGCTGTTCCGCAGCGTGGATGTGAATGTTGGAGTTTGCTAGGTGGCTTTGGCGGTAATGGAGTGTTTCGTTTACGGCGTCCGAGCTAACCGCTCTAAGTGAGTGGAATGCCAGCCCAAGAGAAGCGTCTGGGTTACCCTTGATTTTTTCGTTACAGTTGTCAACCAATTTGAAATAGTCGTCCAAAGAAAGGGCGAACCGACGTTGGCCGTGGTTCGTTTCATTGGTGTTGAATCCACTTCGCTGATAGAGCACGGGTAACAAGCAGATTCCGATTCCGACGTCTCTCGCGGCACGCAATACCGCATCGGCCATTTCCGTGGCGTTCGCGTAAGCTTTTCCAGATGGACTATTGTGCAAATAATGAAATTCGCCAACCCAGCTATAGCCTGCTTCAATCATTTCCAAGTACAGTTGGCGGGCAATGACGTAGGCATCTTCGGGGGTCAGATCTGAGACAAATTTGTACATCAGATCGCGCCACGTCCAAAAGCTATCCTGTGATTCAGTACGGTATTCGCTCATTCCAGCAAAGCCGCGTTGAAACGCATGGCTATGGGTGTTTACGATTGCAGGAATTGCAATTCCATCGATTGATTTGGTTGACTCGTTGGAGGGCAGATCATAATCAATTTGGGTGATGATTCCGTTAGTAATGGAAAAGCGTACATTGTCTTTCCACTCCTCTGTGCCGGGGCTCGTCTCAACCAATGCCGACTCAATTTCAAATTCAGTTTCAGTCTGCTGGTTCAAAATTGCGTCCTCTTTCCAAGCTTGTAAACGCCGGCAGAAGGATTGCCACCAATACCGTAAACGATTTCAGCTGGCGAGTTTACATTCCAAGTGGCGAAATCCGCTTGTTTGTTTTTTTCGATGGAGCCAATGCTTTGGTCCAATTTAAGGGCTTTGGCGGCATTAATTGTCATTCCCGCAATCGCCTCGCTAGGTGTTAGCCCAAAGAGATTGCAGGCCATGTTGCCCATCAACAGGAGCGACAGAACGGGCGAGCTGCCAGGGTTTGAGTCAGTCGCGATTGCGATGGAAACCTGGTTGTCTCGCAATGCTGCGATCGGTGGTTTTTGTTTTTCATTTAAACAATAAAAAGCTCCCGGCAGCAAGGTTGCGACCGTGCCTTGTCTGCTGAGTGTCGCACAATCGTCCGCGCTTAAATATTCAAGGTGGTCGGCTGATATCGCACCCATGTTTGCCGCGAGTGCGGCAGCGCCCGTGTGTGACAACTGTTCCGCGTGTACTTTAATATTTAAGCCTTGCTGCTGCGCACACTCAAACACACGTTTGGTTTGAGTAAGGTCAAAAGCGATCGTCTCGCAGAACGCGTCCACCGAACTGCAGAGTCCGGCTGATTGTGGGATGATCGTGTCGCAAACGTGTTGGATGAAAGCGTCCGGATTTCCTTTAAACTCAGGAGCGACCGCATGGGCGGCTAATAAGGTCGCCTCCACGGAGACTGGGAATTCTAAACCTAGTCGATTGGCGACCCGTAACATCTTTAATTCAGAATCTAAATTCAATCCATAACCAGATTTGATTTCAACCGTCGTCACGCCCTCGGATAAAAGAAATTTGATTCGCTCTGCGGCAGTTTGGAATAATTCTTCTTCAGATGCTGCTCGCGTTGCCGAGACCGTCGAAAGAATTCCACCGCCTTGTTTGGCGATTTCTTCGTAGCTGTAACCATTTAATCTTTGCTCCCATTCTGCAGTCCGGTTGCCACCAAAAACCAAATGAGAATGACAGTCGATCAATCCCGGAGTTAGAAGCTTTCCCTCTCCGTTGACGGTTTGTGCAAAGGTGAGTTCATTGCGATCAAGTTCCTGCTCGAGCGCGAACCACTTGATCTTGCCGCCAGAGACTCCAATCGCGGTCCCGTGTAGCATTCCGTAATTTAAATTGTCGGTTGAGTCGCAGAGCGGTGTATCGGAAAGTTCACACCTGATACTTGCTGAATTGGGAGCCATCGATGCGATATTGAATCCGCGAAATATCACTTCGTTACCGGAAATACTATTCATCAAGGATCCAGAATTATTATTGGTGCCAGGTGGGAGGCTGTGAACTACGGGAAATGAAATTCGCATTTGGTTATTGAATTGTTCTACACACTAAACAATATCGAACCATGTTTGATTGTTGAAACACTTGGGGGCTGTTGTCCACTTGGTGAACAGGCAGTGTAGTCAATTGGTAGGCCGAGTTGGCGAGGGGCTGTCAAAATCACTATAAATGCAATGAAATTAAATCATTGCGTCCAAGTTGTTGGGATTGATAGGTATGGAAACGAAGAGTCGAGCGGTTCAGGCTCCAGTGGGATCCACCATTAGTTGTAAGCATTGGCTTGCCGAGGCTCCCCTGCGAATGTTAATGAATAATCTCGATCCGAATGTTGCTGAGAATCCAGACGAGTTGGTCGTTTACGGTGGGATTGGAAAAGCGGCGCGTAATTGGGAGTGTTTCGACGAAATCGTGAATGCCCTACGGGATTTGGAGCGAGATGAAACGTTATTGGTGCAATCCGGTAAGCCCGTAGGCGTGTTTCGTACGCACGAGGATGCGCCGCGCGTTCTCATCGCCAACAGCAATCTCGTCCCGCATTGGGCTAACTGGGAGCACTTTCACGAGCTCGATAAAGCTGGGTTGATGATGTACGGTCAGATGACCGCCGGATCTTGGATTTACATTGGTAGCCAAGGGATTGTTCAGGGAACCTACGAGACGTTTGTTTCGATGGGGAAGGTGCATTTTAATGGAGACCTATCGGGTAAGTGGATTTTGACATCTGGGCTTGGTGGGATGGGAGGTGCTCAGACATTAGCTGCAACGATGGCAGGGGCTTCGATTCTGGCGATTGAGTGTGATGAGTCGCGGATTGATAAACGACTGGCAACCGGCTACGTCGACCACAAAGCTAAAACACTTGATGAAGCATTGGCTTTAATCCACCGCTCGATTGAGGATGCAAATCCTGTTTCCGTTGGTCTGCTTGGGAATGCGGCGGAGATTTTACCTGAGATGATTCGCCGTGAAATCGCTCCCGATGCGGTTACCGATCAGACTTCCGCCCACGATCCTCTTAACGGCTATTTGCCAGCCGGTTGGAGTCTTTCCGAGGCTGCGACGGCAAGGGTTGATAGTCCAGAATCAGTGACTTTAGCGGCAAGGCAATCGATGAAAACTCATGTGGAGGCAATGTTAGCCTTCCACCGTCGCGGCATTCCAGTGTTTGATTATGGGAATAATATTCGTCAAGTCGCGTTGGAGATGGGGCTGGAGGAAGCTTTTGATTTCCCCGGTTTTGTGCCGGCTTATATTCGTCCGTTGTTTTGCGAGGGCATTGGGCCATTTCGGTGGGTCGCTTTGTCCGGTGATCCAGATGATATTTATGCAACCGATCAAAAAGTCAAAGAGCTAATCCCCGATGATCCCCATCTTCATCAATGGCTGGATATGGCCCGCGAGCGTATTCAGTTTCAAGGCCTACCTTCGAGAATTTGCTGGGTGGGATTGGGAGACCGAGATCGCCTTGGTTTAGCCTTTAATGAAATGGTGCGTAATGGAGAGGTTTCAGCGCCGATTGTGATTGGAAGAGATCATTTAGATTCAGGGTCAGTGGCAAGCCCAAACCGCGAAACGGAGTCAATGAAGGATGGCTCAGATGCCGTTTCAGACTGGCCGTTGTTGAACGCACTTTTAAATACGGCAAGCGGTGCGACGTGGGTTAGTTTGCATCACGGGGGTGGTGTGGGGATGGGATTTTCCCAGCATTCTGGAACCGTTATCGTTTGTGATGGGACTGAGGATGCCGACCGAAGAATTGCTAGAGTGCTCTTTAACGATCCCGCAACAGGTGTGATGCGACATGCCGATGCAGGATACCCGGAAGCAATTCAGTGCGCTAAGAATAAAAATTTAAAGTTACCAATGGTCAAGGGCTAGCCGGCACTTTGCTGTCAGTTAGCGGGTGTTTGGGTATTGGAAGCTCAATCCAATTGATATCTGTTCCATTTTTTTGGCGGGATGAACCGATGCAGAAATTTTGTATTCAACCGGGGAATCTTTCTCAGGAAATTTTGAGATTGGCTTTTGAAGGGCCGATTGAAATTCAATTGGAATCGCAATGCTGGGATGATGTGAATCGATCTCATCAAGCTGTTTTGAATCTCCTAGATTCCGGTGAATCGATCTATGGCTTGAACACTGGTTTTGGCCTGCTTGCCCATCAGCGAATACCCGCAGCCGATCTTGCTCAACTGCAACTCAATCTGGTTCGTTCTCATTGTGCGGGAGTTGGGGAGTTGCTGGATGACTCGGTGGTTAGGTTAGTAATGTTGCTGAAACTGGCAAGTCTTGCTCGCGGTTATTCTGGTGTGCGACCAGCAGTAATTGAGTCGTTGATTGGTTGTTTTAATGCCGGAGTATTGCCATGTATACCGTCACAGGGTTCGGTTGGTGCAAGCGGTGATTTAGCCCCGTTGGCCCACATGAGTCTAGCGCTGTTAGGGGAAGGGACTGTGCGGTTAGAGGGCGTTGTTATGCCGGCAGCAGAAGCCCTGGATCGGATGGGTATCCCGCCATTGGTGTTAGGCCCCAAGGAGGGATTGGCATTAATTAATGGTACCCAGGTATCAACTTCGCTTGCCCTTGCTGGTTTATTTGATTGTCAGAAAATTTTCTCTGCAGCGGTTGTGGCGGGTGCAATGTCCATCGATGCGGCGAAGGGAAGTGATACGCCGTTTGATGAACGGATTCACGAAATTCGAAACCATCTCGCGCAGAAAGACTGCGCGCGGGCGTACCGTGAATTGCTGATGGATAGTGAAATTCGACAATCGCATCGCGATTGCAGTCGAGTCCAAGATCCTTACTCGCTGCGTTGTCAGCCGCAAGTGATGGGCGCCTGCCTTGATTCGATTCGGCACGCGGAGGGGGTGTTGGTCAATGAAGCGAACGCTGTTTCGGATAATCCGCTTGTTTTTTCCGAAGGAGAAGCGATTTTGTCGGGAGGGAATTTTCATGCACAGCCCGTCGCAATGGTCGCAGATATGTTAGCCAATGCGATTGCCGAAATTGGTTCCTTGTCCGAGCGCCGAATCGCATTGTTGATTGACCAGCATTTAAGTGAACTACCGTCATTCCTGACGAATGACGGTGGTTTAAATTCGGGTTTTATGATCCCGCAGGTGACCGCTGCTGCTTTGACCAGCGAGAATAAACATTTAGCAAGCTCGGTCAGCGTTGATAGTTTGCCGACCAGCGCCAACCAAGAAGATCATGTTAGTATGGCGACCTATGCTGCAAGACGCCTTGGCCCTATGAATGAGAACGCTGCGAAGATCATTGCGATTGAGCTACTTGCTGCCTGCCAGGGAATTGAATTCAGATTGCCGTTAAAGACGAGCCCTAAGCTTACCTCTGTTTACCAGCAGCTTAGAGAGGCAGTTCCGTTTTATGACCAGGATCGTCCTTTTCATGACGATATTAGTTGGGTTTCGCAAAACATGGTGGATGACCGGCGTTTAGGGGACTTGGTTGAGCAAGAACTTTGGTACCGCACCTAATTCATTGGTAAAATGAAAAAAGAAAGGCAACATTCTCATCACTGGAACGAATAGCTAACAGTTTTCCAGATTTTGCTATCTGAATTTCGGGTGAATGAATCTTTGGAGAAACGTCAAATAGCGGTTTGAAATGAATGCCCTCTGCCCTTTTTTCGAGTGATGAAAATTCTAAAAGAAGAAATATTTTACGAACAGCATCCGTCGATGTTTCGAAACCGTCCCGTCGAGTTTTTGGTCACGTGTTTGCTATGCGTATTCTTGGTTGGATTTGTCATATTTTTTCTTTGGTGGGTGCAGTGCAAGGGAACAACGTTGACGATCAGTAGCGAACGTACGCGGCTGCGACGGGGGATTTTGTCGAAATCGATTACGGAGGTATGGCATCAAGATGTTCGAAACGTGCAGCTCAAGCAGACTCTATTTCAGAGGATGTTGGGAGTTGGCATGATTGGGGTGTCGAGTTCCGGACAGAGTGGAATAGAGATTTCTGTTGCCGGTATTCCTGATCCGGAAGTTGTCAAATCACTAATCGATAGCCACCGTCTTCGGAGGGGGTAATCGCTTTCCACGGATTTTCTATTGATGGAAAGTTTAGGGTTGGCCAACAGCTTCGCGGATTTTTTCGGCGATTTGGCTTTCAATTGCGCCTCGGAAGGGGAGGGCTGCAAATGGGATTGTACCGGCCACAGTGACGTTGTCTTCGCAAACCGTCATCGTGCCTGAGATACTCATGCCCATTGCTTTGAATGAAAATTCTAGATTGCCATCGTCGTCCCAGGTTTCTTGAACGTCTGTTACTTCGATAGCCGCACTGTCTCGGATTTGATCTGCAAAACTTCTTAGTTTCGTAACTGCAGTTTGCCGCGGTGCACCATGCGCCACAGCGACATTAAATTTCGCCATTCGTCTCTCGTTACAATTGTTAGCGGCGGATATGACTTGTTCAACACGCAGGGAACTTGAGTCGTTACCACAGTTTCATTGAATAAGTCCATGTTTTAACGATTGAACAATGGTTTAGGAAGTGGATGACGGAGTTTCCGTGACTCGCGCGGCACCTGCATAGGTCCAGTTCTCTCGAGTAAATCGTGGATGCAAGATTCACGCTTTTTATTTTTTCGTCACGCTCGATAGGGTAGGCCAAGGGCACTAATTGTAGGCGTCTTCGGAATCATCGAAGCTCCGCCGGTCAGCGGGGTGCCAGAGAGGTAAACCTTCTTCTGCCCGCTCTGCGAGCGCGGTTATTTTTTCATTTGAACCTGGAAGGGCGGCGGTGCAGGTGTACTCTTCCTCGTCTACATCACTTGGTTCAAAGTCCCATTGTCCGTGTCTGATTGCTTCTAATACCGATTCTGGCACAACAAATTCCTTTCTAGATCAATCGTTACGAATTGTGGCATTGCTGCCTCTAAAGCCATCCTTGAATAAGTTGTTTTGAGCTGACCGGTTGTTGTCAAACTGCAAATCTTTGGCAATCCAACGCCGGTAGTTCACGAAAAACGAATCCAATTATTCAAATTTTTAAGAGGATTCAGCTTTCGAAAAACGGAGGCACGCCTTGCCTCACGCCTGTGTGAACCAATATGAGGCTGTTGGTTTCAATGTCAACAATTTTCTGCGCGAACGCCGTTTTTTTTCAAAATCGGTTTCTTGTCGAATTTTAATTTTTTAGGGCTCGATTCCAATTCGCCTGTTGTAAAACGCGGACAAATTCGTTAACTCGATCGGAAGAGATTGAATCAGTTCTCAAGGAATCGCAAACCGCGCCGCGGACACCAATTAAGTCCGGTTGAGAAGTTAAGGCTGTCCCTAGGCAATCTGTGGAAATTGAGCCTGCTAAGACAGTGGTAAGTGATCGGGATCTGGCTTTTGCGATGAGGTCCGTGAGTAACGACTGGCTTTGAGAGGCAAGCGAATTCTTGGCTTTATCGAAAGTGTCGAATAGGATTGTTGAGCACGCATCGATTGAGCTGGCAAAATCGATTAATTCATTGGGAGTCGGTGAATGGCTGGATTGGAAATCAAGATAGGAAACCACGACTGGTTTAGTTTTGCTATCTCGCGGTATCTCACCAAAAAATAGCCTTAATTGAGTTTTCCAGTCGTTGTTGTCTCGAGTGGCTCCCGCGAGGCCGAGCTTGATGAAGTCGAAAGTGTTCCAGACGTTTTCGTAATAACTCCCTGGGGACTTGTTGAAAGTCTGTCCATTGGGTGAGAGCCATTCCGAGAGTTCACCGGCAGCAAAGCTGAGTGTTTGGGGTTGCGAAATGATGCCCGAAATGGCTTCGAGCATCTTTGGAGTCGCTGCCCCAAGCGAGCCTCGTTTTGGTTCTTTGACGTCAACAATCGCAATGTTGCACTTATTAATCAATTCCGCTTCTGCGGTGTCACGAATGCTAACTAGTAGCTGTGCCAAAATATAACTCCGTACAGTTAGTGTCCATGTTTAACGGGATAAGACTTGATAATCGTTTGGCGATTCTCGCGGTAGCCTTATCGACAAAGTGCAAAAGCTCTCCACCGGCTCGTTCTGGCTATCCGGATGCGTGTGCGACAGGAGTGGTCAAGGTTTGATTGAGACGATAAGTTATAGATCAGAATGTTCAATCGGGATACTTCTGCTCCTCCCCGCCATCATAACTCATTTCTCCAATTAGCTTGAGAAAAAATGCAAAACGGAATTGAATTCGAGCACATCACAACCGATCAGGGATTGATCGATTTTTGCGAAGCAGTTCGCGGTTGCGAATTCATTGGATTTGACACTGAGTTTGTTTCGGAAAGTCGTTATCGGCCACAGCTGTGTCTGGTGCAGGTTGCTGCCGATGGGCGCTACGCGATTATTGATACACTGGCGGTCAAGGATATCTCCGTGTTTTGGGACTTGCTAGTTGAGGGTGACCATGTGACCGTCGTGCATGCTGCCCGAGAAGAATTCATGTTTTGTTATCGGGCCTGTGGTCGTCGCCCTAAGAAGTTATTCGATGTGCAACTGGGAGCTGGGATGACCGGCTTGGAGTATCCCGCGTCGTATGGCAATTTGGTATCTCGATTGTTGGGTTCAAGGGTTGATAAAGGCGAAACGCGCACCGATTGGATGAGGCGCCCTTTGTCGAAGCGGCAGATCGATTATGCGTTGTCAGATGTGACCCATTTGAAGGGGCTGTTCGATGTCGTGTCGACTAACCTTAACAAGTTAAACCGGATGGAGTGGTTTGAGGCGGAAATGGACATCTGGCAGAACTCGCTTGAGAGAGCTGAGAATGAGCCACAGTGGCAACGGGTCGCGGGGATTTCCAATCTTAATCGTCGTGCACTGGCGATCGTCAGGGAATTATGGATTGCTCGAGATAAAGAAGCCGAGAAAAAGAATCGAGCGGCCAAGCGTATTTTACCGGACGATCTGTTAGTCGAACTTGCCAAACGCGGGACTCCAGAAGTTAGCCGCATGAAAGCGATCCGAGGGTTCGATCATCGTGTTTCCAAGAATATGGTTGAACCAATTTCCGAAGCCATTGAAGTAGCGAATCAGCTTTCTGATGGAGAGTGCCCGAAGAAGATGCCAAGAGGGAAGACGATGAATCTTGGATTGTTGGGTCAGTTCCTGACCACGGCGTTGGCGGTTGTTTGTAAGACGGAGAGCATTGCTCCCAATATTGTTGGAACTTCGCAAGATGTTCGGACGATGGCGGCCTGGCGATTGGGGATGATCGAATTGAGTTCTCCACCTGCGCTGGCAGACGGGTGGCGGGCTGAAATTGTTGGACAGTTAATCGATCGTGTGTTGGATGGTTCCATTGGGATTCGCGTCGGGAATCCAAAATCAGACCAACCGCTTTCGCTTGAGTATCTCGATGGCTCAAAAAAGTAATAAAAAAACACGCGATGGAAAGTCGCGTGTTTTGGTCGTTTGATTGTCAGTCAGCAGATTGTCAGTCAGCACTTGCGCTGAAGCTTAAACCATGATTAAGCTCTCGAGAAGAAGTCTTAGCTTTCGAAGCTCACCGTCGTGATCTAATTCTGGATCCGGTTGAATGTCAACGCACAGGGCGCGATCGTATCCAGCTTTACGGAGTAAATTAATTAATTTTCCGTATTCTATGATTCCTTGACCGACGCGAACTTGTAGATTGTCGGGGGTTGAATCTCGGAGGTAAATGTTGTGAACGTAACCCATGAGTTTTTCATAGGTTGCAACTTCCGGGGGTTGTCCAAAGTGGTAGTGGCTTGGGTCGAGAGATAGTCCCAGTCCTTTAACGTGGCCGCAGATAACAGAAACGGTGTCTGGATCAGCGGAGATGTTTCCAACTTTTGAACGCATCGCAACTCGTACACCGTGTTGTTCGGCAATTTTCACCAGTCGTTTATAACGCTCCACTTCCTCGTTAAAGGGTGTGCCGTGTTCCCCCGAAGGAACCGTGAGCGTTACGATTTTGGAGAGTTTTGCTAACTCACAGCATTTAATAAATGTCTGGAAATAATCTTCGCCTTCTTCTGCAATGTCGAGGCTAAGGCCTGTGACGGTCAGACGACGAGTTGAGTTAATTTTGTCGTAGCAAGCGGCCATGTCCGAAACGACTTCGGATGGCTTGATATGCTCACTGTCTTCATGGATGCCAATCTCGATGTGTGAAAATTCAAGATCTGCCAGCTTTTCGATGGCGCTGTCCAAAGGGCGATTTGGAAAGCACTGGGTGGTAGCGGCGACGAACACACGCAACTCCTTCGCGCGAATGATTCAATGGAAAAAACAGGTTTCCCTGAGGTTTGATTGCGTAGCTTAGATGGGCTGCGGGATTTGATCAACACCAGTCGAAATGGCGGTTTGGGAAATGGGGAACTAAGGGTAGCTTGGCTTTCAAATTTGAGTTTGGCATGCCCGTTTTGGGGTAAGATTCTAGCTATCCCATGACATTTTTGCTGTCTCGCATTAAGATAGAACGGTTGAATAATCGCCAGCGAGGTCGCCAGTTGTCGTGTATAGGCAACCGAGAATACTGTTATTGGAGGGGAATGATGAAATTTAGGGAATTCAAGCCAGGGGCTCTTTGTTCATTGCGAAGGCTGTTTGCTTTTGGTTTGTTTGCGGTTTGGGGGACTTTGAGTCTGCCAGCGGTTAGCTGGAGCCAGGGAACGGTCAATCAGGGTGAATCCAATTCCGCCGCCGTTTTGCAGGAGTCAACGACTTCGGCAGAAACGAAAGCTCTTCATGAGAAATTGGCAAAATATTTGACCGGGACTCGGTGGGAGGGTCAGTTTTCAATGTCGGGGGTTAAAGGAAACCAGACTGAAACTTATGAGATCATTAAGGCAGAGAAGGGGGCCGAAGGTGATAATTGGAATCTGATCGCTAGGATTAAATATGGTGGGAAGGATGCTACGCTTCCGCTGCCGCCGATTGAAATAAAGTTTGCTGGAGGGACACCTGTAATCACGGTTGATCGTGTTACTTTTCCCGGGTTTGGAACCTTTGACGCGCGGGTCTTAATTCGGCAGGGGCAGTATGCTGGAACCTGGGCTCACCTAGGGCAGGGCGGAGGTGTTGGTGGTCATCTGTTTGGCACGATAAAGAAAATGGACGAGAGTGAATTAAAGCAAAAATTGGATCGATCATCACGAAAACAGAAAGCAGAAGAAAAGTAGATCGTTGCGGTAGTGGCAATTCGCTGGGTGGTTGCCAATCCGTTTGATTGCTGAGCTAGATTTGATTGCTGAGCTAGTTTTTATTGCTGGGCTAGTTTTGATATCGTTTTGAACGCTTGATTTTTTGAGTCCATGCACAGTTCGAAGATTGCAGCTTCGGTGGTCGTGATGACTGCGCCACTGCCTTCCATTCGATTAATGCCAACCTGGTGGTCCAAAGAGTTTCTTGAGCCAACTGCATCGGCGCAGATAAAGGTTCGAAATCCAAGTGACATTAAATCAAGCGCCGATTGAGCGATGCAGATGTGAGTTTCGATCCCGCAGAGCAGTAAATTCTGAACTCCAGATTTTGATAGCTTCGTTAATAGCGGTTCACATTGGCGGACGCTGAACATTGTTTTTTCAGCGATGGGGAAAAACTCGTTAGGCTCCAGTTCATTTCGAATTGGTTCTACGGTAGCTCCCAGGCCGCGGGGATATTGTTCCGTGGCCGCGCTGATAACACCAAGTGCTTTGGCTCCTCTGAGGAGTTTGATGATATTGCATTGGATTTGATCTTGGTTCTGGATCAAGGGCATTAGTTTTTCTTGTGCGTCAATGACGATGATTGCTGTGTCGTCAGCATTCATCAGCAGGGGGCTTCGGAACGAAGAAAAACTGGCGTCATCTTGAGAGTTCATTGTTCGGCTTGGGTGGCTGAGGGTTGTTGATTTGAATCAGCTTAGATTATGGGAAGTTTGAACGCATTGAGGCAAGTGCCAGCTTAATAAAGTCAGTTAGATTGTTGGACTGCGATGGCTGGAGGCGAACCTCAAGCAGTGGCTCGTTTTGAGTTTTTCGTTTCACCGTGGTGGAGGATATTCTTGAATGGGGTAGACTGTAGGATCTGCAAAGCCGCTTGGAAATGAGACAACAGATGACCGATGCAATGAAAATACATGCGACGACGATTTTAACTGTCCATCAGGGCGAGACGGTTGCGATGGGGGGGGATGGTCAAGTCACTCTAGGGACAGCCATCATGAAAGCCGACGCGATGAAGATTCGGAAATTGCTGGATGGGCGGGTGTTGTGTGGTTTTGCTGGCAGCAGCGCTGACGCTTTTGCGTTAATGGAAAGGTTTGAGTCGCAGTTGAAGGATTCGCCGAACAACATTGTCCGTGCTGCCACAGAACTTGCCAAACAGTGGCGGATGGACAAGATGCTGCGGCAGTTGGAAGCCTTGTTAACGGTTACTGACGGCAAGCATACCTTGTTGGTCAGTGGAACTGGTGACGTAATACAGCCAACCGACGGCATCGTTGGCATTGGTTCGGGGGGCAATTATGCAATCGCGGCCGCGAGGGCGCTCAAAGCACATAGTGATTTGAGTGCTGCTGAGATTGTCCGCGAGGCTTTAGCGATCGCCGGTGGAATTGACATTTATACAAATACAAACATCGTTGTCGAAGAAATTAACTGCCCAGCCTAATTGGAAAGCGAGTGGGTGGAATGGGTGTTTGATTGATTTCGTTTGAACACCCCCGGGGCTCTCGAAGCGTTTCGATAGTGATCAGGCTCGTTAACTTACTACAAAATTGAAATTGAGTGACCGTTCAGGTTATTTGTACTATGAATCCGATGACCCCTAAAGAAATTGTCTCTGCGCTCGACCGTCACATCGTTGGTCAGGCCGAGGCGAAGCGCGCTGTTTCCATTGCTATTCGAAATCGTTGGCGTCGACAGCAATTGTCTGACGAAATGCGGCACGAAGTATCGCCCAAGAACATCTTGATGATCGGTTCGACCGGCGTTGGGAAAACGGAGATTGCTCGCCGGTTGGCGAAGCTGACGGGTGCTCCGTTCATTAAGGTGGAAGCGACCAAGTATACCGAAGTTGGGTATTATGGGCGTGATGTTGAGAGTATGGTTCGTGAGTTGGTTGACAATTCGATTGCCCTGGTGCGAGCTTCTCAGCAAGAGGGTGTAAAGCAGGCAGCTGAGGAAAGGACGAACAAGCGGCTAATTGAATTGTTGTGTCCGGCTCCGGTGAAGTACGAGTTCTCTGCGTCGATGGATGAATCAGAACCGGCGGCTGAAGAAGATGGTTCCTTTGAGCGAACTAAGTCGAAGATGAAAAAGATGTTGGTGAATGGGGATCTAGAAGATCGAACGGTGGAAATCACGATCGAACAAAAAGCTTCGCCGGTGATGATGGGCGGCATGGGGGTCGAGCAAATGGATATGGATTTTCAGGGAATGCTCGAAAAAATCATGCCAACCAATCGGTCTAAAAAAGAGATGAGTGTTACGGCCGCTCGGAAAGTGATTTTTGAGCAAGAGTGTGATGCGTTGCTTGACTCAGATAAAATTAATGCCAACGCAATCGAATTGGCTGAGAATGCGGGGATTATTTTCCTCGATGAGATTGATAAAGTGATCGCAGCGGAAGGAAAGTCAACCGATGTTTCTCGACAGGGAGTTCAGCGGGATTTGCTTCCAATCGTAGAGGGAACCTCAGTTCAGACGAAGCACGGGTATATTAATACTGATCATATTTTGTTTATTGCTGCCGGGGCGTTTCATCGTAATCAGCCAAGTGAACTGATGCCGGAGTTGCAGGGGCGGTTTCCCATTCGAGTCGAGTTGAACGATCTCACGAAAGAAGATTTTGTCAGAATATTGACGGAGCCCAAGAGTTCATTGACTCGCCAGTATGAGGCTTTGTTGAAAACAGAATCGGTTGATCTTGATTTTACCGAAGACGGCATTGATGAGCTGGCAACGATCGCTTTTCAGGTTAATCAATCGACTATGAATATTGGTGCGAGGCGATTGTACACGATCCTTGAACGGCTCCTCGAGGAGCTTAGTTTTGAGGCCCCTGGGCAAAAGATTGGCAAAGTCTCAATCAATGCTGCTTATGTTCAGGAGCGTTTAGGCAAGGTCGCTGAGGATGAGGACCTTAGCCGGTACATTCTCTGAGTGATACTCGAGATGGATGGCGTTGGTTGTCCTGCATAGAGAGTCTTTGATCGTGGGCTTTTTTATCCGATAGTCGGTTCTGTGGAGAGGCCAGCTAGCCATCCGGTGCTAAAAGCCGATTGGAAGTTGAATCCGCCAATGGGGCCATCTAGGTCGAGGACTTCGCCCGCGAAAAAAAGTCCTCGGGTTGTTTTCGACTGCATGGTTTTGCTGTCGATTTCTTTTAGGTTTACTCCGCCTGCGGTGACTTCTGCTTTTTCAAAGCCGAGCGTTCCGTTGATTGAAAATTGGCAACGTTTCACTTGGTTTATCAGGGCACTGAATTGGATTTTAGAAAGTTCGGCATTTCGAGATTGAAGTTCTATGTTCGCAGATTGAATGAGCGATTCGGCAAGGCGTTTAGGGAATAGTTCGCTGAGGAGGTTGCCTGTTTGTTGTTTCCCGTTTTTTATTTTCTTGTTCCAAAGGGAGTCTTCAAGCTGGCCAATTGAGAGCTGAGGGTAAAAGTCGCAGATCAGTTCAAGTGAGCGACGATTGGGGTGTCTGGCAACCGCGCGACTGACATCGAGTATGGCAGGTCCCGAAAACCCCCAGTGCGTAAATAGAAACGAGCCATTTCGATTGACGAGTGATCGTGATTTGCGTGACTTGCGTTCCGACTTGGTGAGTTCTTCTGATTCGCTGGTGGGTTGTTGGGGTTGCCAGACATCGACGGAAGTCTGTTCGATGGTGATGCCTTTAAGGTTGTTCGCCCAATTGCAGTCGTTAAGAATTGGAACCAGGGCGGGAACGGTGTCGACGATGGAGTGTCCAAATTGTTGGGCCCATTGGTAGCCGTCGCCGGTTGTGCCGCAGCCGGGGTAGGATTTTCCTCCGGTCGTGATGATCAAGGCGTTGCATTCAAATTGGCCACTTTGTGTTTCAATTTGAAATTGGTCGCCAATTTTTTGTATTTTTAGGACCGTCTGCTCTGGCTTGATTTCTACTCCTGCAGTCAGGGCGAGGTTTACCAGTGCATCTCGGACATCGATTGCCTTGTTGCTGACAGGGAAGATCTTTCCCGTTGATTCAACTTTGGTAGCGACGCCCTGGCTCTCGATTTTCTGAATGACTTCTTTGGGGGGGAGGGCAGAGAGGGCTGAGTGAAGAAATTTCCCTTGGCGGCCAAAGGCAGAAACGATTGCTTTGACTTCACAGTTGTGAGTAATGTTGCATCGGGTTCCGCCCGACATGAGTATTTTGACGCCGAGCTTCTTGTTTTTTTCCAAGAGGAGGACTCGTTGGCCTCGCGCAGCGGCACTTGCGGCAGCCATCAGCCCGGCTGCTCCGGCTCCAATGATGATTACATTCCAGTTATTCAAGTGGGTTGGGGGTTTCTTGGATTCAAGGGGCGATTGGTCAGGCGGTGGCTGGCTAAGATCAGCTTAATCGAAATTTAGTTGTTGGTGGGGCAAAAAAAGCGTCAAGCCGTCGCGTGAAGCAACGGCATGACGCCTGTGAAGGTTTGTTATTCAGGTGGGATATCGTTCAGGCCTTCCGTTTGGCGGGGCGGGCCCCTGCCTATAAAGAGGCTCTGGGTGGTTTCTCGCATCCGGAATGCGGAGTTGGTTTTGTTGGTTTGCCAGTACTGGCTTACTGACCAAACCGGAAGGGTTGTCCAGGGTTGGTTGGTGGAGTGTAGGTGGATCGGAAATTGGGGCTTGGTGTGGACGGGGTTGGTTGGGTTGCCAACGGTGATGGGGTTGGCTTGGGGACTGGGTTGGAGGGGAGTGCTGAAGGGCGTGGAACGGGCGGGTTTTTCGCTGCCTTCTCATTTTCGATGAGAACCTGCAATAGCTTTGAGATGCAAAGCTTGTTCATGCTCGTGTTATGGTCACTCGCTTCAGCTTTCAGTGCTTCGTGGAGGCTTTCGGGAAGTCGGACGGTGATCACACGGGTTGCTTCGTTCTTGCTTCCGCCTGCTTTTCTGGTTCTAAGGCTGGCTACCATCTTTTGGATTTCGGCAAATTCAGCCGATTGCTCGAATAGGACATATTCCTCTTGCGATGGAAAAACGGCCCTAGCGGCTCCTTTGACTCCCAGAGTTTCTCGGAAGAAGGTGACCCAATCCGGCTTCTCGTGAAAGAGTGGCTTGGCGACTTGTAATACTTTTTGGCAACGTCCTGTAAAACCTTCTTTTTGCATCATGAGGTCGGTCATAATGGAGTCCTTTCGCTGTGCGATATCTGGGGGTTTCTGAATAACATTCGCCCATCGAAGCCCGTTGGCTCCGACTGAGCATCTCTTCAGCCCCATAATCACGTGATGGCAAGCAGTCGAACTAATGTCATTAAACTGCTTGCACTTACGGCGAAATGGCGGTTTTGCAAATAAACCGTGCATGCGTGCTTGTTTGTTGTGCAGATCCGATCTGCCTAAAAAGTGTGCATGCGGGTGAGTTGCATATCCAAAGTGTCCTCTTTAGCTTTTTTTTGAAAATGAGCTGCGAAACATTAAAAAAGTCCAGCGGATAAGCCGCTGGACTTGGGTTTGGTTATATTTGGGAGGTGCTGGTAGTTTAGGTTGTTGAATTCCAGAGCACCTCGATCAACTAGGCGTATTAAGCATCGCTGAGTTGTTGTCGGCAGGACTCTAGCAATTTCTTGGTTGCTTTGATTCCATCGGCTTCGCTCAGTTTGCCACCTTCGTATTCGATTCCGACCCACCCATGGTAGCCAGAATCCATCACCATTTGCATCACTTTAAAATAGTCGGTCGCGGTCTCATTTCCATCTGCATCGAAGTCATGGCTTTTAGCGCTGACCGCTTTGGCGAAGGGCAGTAAAGCCGACATTCCCATATATCGATCGTACCAGTCTTGTTTCCCTGTTTTCTTGTTTTTGCCAATGCGGAAGTTTCCGAAATCGGGAAGGGTTCCGCAGTTGTCCATGTTGACCTTCCTGATAACTTGGGCAAGCCACTGGCCATTGGAGGAGAGGCCACCATGGTTTTCAACAATGACGTTGATTCCCATTTTGTCAGCGTACTGCGATAGTCTGGCGAGTCCATCGGCGGCGAGTGCAACTTGCTCTTGGTAAGAGCCTTGGGATTTTGCATTGACGCGAATTGAGTGGCAACCGAGGAATTTTGCAGCGGAGACCCATTTGTGGTGGTTTTCGATCGCTTGTTTACGTGCTGCGTCGTTCGCGTCGCCAAGTGCTCCTTCACCGTCGATCATAATCAAGACTGATTCGACGCCGTGATCGGCGGCCCGTTTTTTCATTTGGCCGAGGTACTTTTCGTCGCTAGCCTTGTCTTTGAAGAACTGGTTCACGTATTCGATGCCTGAAATTCCAAATTCTTCTTTGGCAGTTTTCGCAAAATCAAGGTTATCTAGTTTACCACTGCGAAGTGTTCGGTGGAGCGACCATTGCGCCAGCGAGATTTCGAATAAATCTTCTTTGGCGGGGGTGCTATTAAGTAAATTAGCCTTGGCTAGATTTCCTGTGGCTCCAATTGCGGCGGCGGCTCCGGTAGCTGCCAGAAATTGGCGACGATTAAATCCAGTGTTCATCGGGGGCTCCATGGGTTGTATCGCGGTATCAATGAATATCTCGTTTGGATTACAAGATTGTTTAGCCCGAAGTATAGTTTTCGCGATCGGAGGTGGCAAACCGAATGCGCTTTTTGGCTCAGGATTGTTAGAAGCAGCGTCCAATTGGGTGGCGTTGGCCGATTTCACGGCACGGTTGCCTTGGTGCTGCAGCGACTTTTCTTTGGGGTTGGTTCGTTTTGGTATAGGATTGCACGGTAGTGGAGGTAGTAACAGGCGATCGAGGTTAGCCATTTGACTGGGTTGTTTGTAGCGTTGGTTGGATTTTCTTGTTCCCGCACTTCGCAATGGTGGTCTTTTTCGTTTAAGGGGGCTGTAATTAGCGGGTGTTGATTTCGGAAGAGTTGGGGTGATGGATTTGTTGGAAAGGCAATAAACTGTGGTCTATGAATAGCTATAAGGAAATCAAGCCTGTTGTTGCGCCGGTTGTGTCGTCCATTCGGCCTCCTGGATCAAAGAGTCTTACCAATCGTGCGCTGCCCATTGCGGCGATGGCGTCAGGGCGATCGGTTCTCGATGGTGTTCTCGATAGTGACGATACGCGAGTAATGATCGAATCTCTGAATCGCGTAGGAATTTCAGTCTCTCATAATGCCTCGTCTTCACGAGCCATTATTGAAGGGGTGGGTGGTTTGGTTCCCATTCAGAAAGCAGACTTGTTTATTGGAAACAGTGGTACGACTATTCGTTTTTTAACTGCTGTGTTGGCAGTTGCTGGTGGTGACTACATTCTCGATGGGATCCCTCGCATGCGGCAACGGCCT
The DNA here is from genome assembly GCA_938083195.1 of uncultured Pirellulaceae bacterium. GTDB lineage: Bacteria > Planctomycetota > Planctomycetia > Pirellulales > Pirellulaceae > Mariniblastus. The sequence goes on from CALKCK010000004.1 coordinate 21,781, forward strand.
ATCGGGCCGTTAGTGGATGCGCTTCAGTTGCTTAATCTTAATGTTGAGGCTGGCTCTCCTGGTGGTTGTCCGCCGGTTCGGATCTCAACGAAGCGTTCTCAGGGGGGGACGGTTCGAATCAAAGGTAATTTGTCGAGTCAGTACTTGAGTGGTTTGATGATGGCAGCGCCCATGGCTGCACATAATACAGTTATCGAGATTGACGGGGCGTTGATTTCCCGACCCTACGTTGAAATGACTAAGCGTGTGATGGAGTCATTTGGAGTTGCTGTTGAAGTCGATCGGCAATTTGGGAGGTTTGAAATTGGTGGCGGGCAGACGTATCAAGCGGTTGACTATCAAATCGAACCCGATGCTTCTTCTGCCAGTTACTTTTGGGCTGTCGCCGCAATCTGCGGTGGTGCGGCGACCGTTCTTGGGTTGGATGAGACTTCACTTCAGGGGGATGTCGGTTTTGTGAATTGCCTTGAGCAGATGGGGTGCGATGTAGAGTGGGGGCGGGGGCAGGTGACGGTCCGCGGGCCCGCGAAACATGGAATCGATATTGATATGTCTGATGTTAGTGATACCGTGCAAACCCTTGCAGCGGTTGCCTTGTTTGTTGATGGAACGACGAACGTCAGAAATATCGCTCACAATCGAGTAAAAGAGACGGATCGAATTGGGAATCTTGCGATTGAGTTGCGGAAGCTTGGCGCAACGGTCGATGAACGCGAGGACGGTCTGGCCATTCATCCTGGGCAAACGCGACCCGCGGACATCGAAACCTATGATGACCATCGGATGGCGATGAGTTTAGCGTTGGTCGGTTTAAGACAGGATGGGGTTAAGATTTTGGATCATGAATGTGTTTCGAAGACCTATCCCGCATTTTTTGAAGATCTCGAGAGCTTTTTGGGGAGCTAGGCGGCTGATCGGATAGGCGTTGGCCGCCCATTCAGCATCAACTACTGGCTGCTCTTAATACTAACCGTCGCAGGACGCGATAGCATCTAACTTGCCGTTGTCGGGTTTTTGTCTTCAATTTAAACTACCCAGATTGCTGATTTTACATTCCGATTACCTAGGTTTTCATCCATGCGTGAAACGCTTTGGCACGTCATAATTTTGCTGGGTGTTGCCACGGTTGTCTATTTTTTCAACCTAGGTGAGACGCAATTGTGGGATCGAGATGAGCCCCGTAATGCAGGATGCGCTGCGGAGATGTTGGCTCAAGGGCAGTGGGTTGTTCCAATATTTAACGACGAACTAAGGCACCAAAAGCCAGTTTTGTTGTATTGGCTAATTATGTCCGCCTATTCCATTTTCGGAGTTAATGAATTTGCAGCGAGATTTTGGTCGGCAGCTTTGGCGACTGGAACCACATTTGCCACTTATGCACTCGCGAGGCGATTACTCGGTTCCAAGATTGCGCTATACGCGGCGATCGCTTTGTCGACCAGTCTGATGTTTGATGTTGCTGCTAGAGCCGCAACTCCCGATTCAGTTTTGATATTCTGTGGAACGATGGCACTAATGATTTATGTCATTGGAACTTTTGCGAGGAAGGGTGGGGGGCTTCAGTTAGTTCGGGAGAATGTCTGGTTCCCTAGTGGCCGGTGGTATGTTGCTGGGATGTATCTGATGCTCGGACTGGGTGTGTTGGCAAAAGGACCAGTCGGATTTCTATTGCCAATGGCAATGATTGGCTTGTTCATGTTGATTCAGACTTTGCCACAGCTTAGTAGAGATTCGGGTTTGGCTGGGCGAGGCCCGGTTCTCCGATTCTTATTTGGGTGTTTCAGAACTTTCCACCCAACCCACTTTCTAAAAACCCTGTGGGCAATGCGGCCGGTCACCGGCGCACTTATTGTTTTAGTCATTGCCTTGCCGTGGTACGTCATGGTGGATCAGCGAACGGAGGGAGACTTCACTCGCCTGTTTTTTCTGGGTGAGCACTTCGGTCGTGCCACCGAATCGCTAGAGAATCACGCTGGTGGAATTTGGTTTTATCCAGTTGCAATTCTGGTTGGATTTTTCCCCTGGTCTGTTTTTTGGGGCCCGGTCGCGATTGGTTTACTGAAAAATGGCAGGTCAAGTCTTGGTAGTCCGTCTAATGAGCTGTCGGGAGCAAGAGTTTCGGCTTGTCTAATGTTGTGCTGGGCGGGTGTTCAAGTGGTGGCCTTCACGATTGCCCAAACGAAGCTCCCGAGTTATGTAACTCCATGCTATCCAGCGCTGGCCGTATTGACTGCAGCTTACCTATGTCAGTTCGCGGAAGGCCGATCGAAGGGAGACCAAAGGTGGTTTGCAGCGGCTTTAGGAGGTTTGTTATTGGCCAGTTTGTTAATCATTCTTGGCGGTGGGTGGGCAGCGTCTCAGTATTTGCCAAGTCAGACATGGTTGGCAACGCTAGGTGCGATTCCGCTTCTCGGGGGAGCGGGGCTAATTTATGCGGTGGTCAATAATCGACACCGATGGATTGCACCCATCTTTTCTGTGATGGCATTGTTGTTTTGCGTTGGCCTATTTGGATATGGAACGGTTTCAGTTGGAAAGGAACAGGCCAGTCGGGTTGTGCTGGACGCCATTGAGAAAGATGCCACGGTTGCTTCCTTTGGTGGACTTGAATCAAGTTGGGTGTTTTACGCTCACCGTCCAATCTACGAGTTGTCTCTCGAGCCTTCAGGCGTTTCTGATTCGAACGATGTTTCCTGGTTGGAGAGAAGTGGCTTTTGGAAAGTGAAAGCTCGTCCATCTTTGGAGCAGTTTCTTTCGCGTTATCCAGCGGGGGCAATTCTGACGACAGAAGACTATCAGGCCGAGCTTGAGAAGCGTCTACCAGAAGAGTATGTAGTGTTGAAAACGACGGACTATTTTCTAAAGAACAAACGCATTGTTTTATTCGGGCCTCAAACTCGACCGTTAGCACGGGACGCCAGCGAAAGCCGCGAGCACTGAAAAGACTTTAAGGATAGACTGGAACCTTGTCATTCGGCAACACGTTTGTCTTATGGAGATAGTCGCATCGACGTCCATCCATTGTCGTCTTTATAAAGAATACGATCATGCATTCTGTCCAGTCTTCCTTGCCAGAATTCAATTTGTGAGGGGTTGATGTTGTATCCACCCCAGTTGTCCGGCAGTGGGATTTCCTGATCGCGGTGTTTTTCTTGAAGTGCGGTTTTCCGTTCGTCGAGCTCATTTCTCGATGAGACGATCGAAGATTGAAGCGAAGCGGAGGCCCCAATTTGAGAGCCGCGGGGGCGTGAGTGGAAATAGGTTTCAGAAATTTCTCGGCTTGTCCGTACTACGCTGCCGCGAATTCGTATCTGCCGGCCTAGGTAAGGCCAGTTAAAAACGACGGAAGCTTGAGGGTTTTCACTTAATTGGCGTCCTTTTTCGGACTCGTAATTTGTGAAAAAACTAATCGTGTCGTCCTCGATCTGTTTGAGGAGCACGATTCGATTGGTCACGTTGCCGTTGAGATCGGATGTCGCGAGGGACATTGCATTAGGCTCAAACCATGGGCCGGGGCACTTTTCCACGGCAAGGTTATACCACTGTCGGAACAGGGGCATTGGATTCGAGGTAAGCTCGGAATCGAGGATGCCATGGTTTTCGTACTCTTTACGGATTGCCTGAAAGTCCATGCGATTGGCCTTGAGTGGAAGTGATAGCGTTTGAGTCTAAACGGAATTGGTAATTTGGACACTTAAAGCCACAAACGAAGGGAGAAAATCAAAACCGAGGTTCAACGAGTATGTGAAATCGATATGATAGTAGAAATCCAAAACGATTCGTGGCGGTGGCGCGGCAGTTTGTGATTTTGAACAATAAGCTGACCGAACCAATTTTAGGGTTCCCGTCGTGTTTTCAAAATCACCCGGACTATATTACCGCGAAGTTTTTAAAATATTAATGCGACATTGAGAAAGACCACATCATGGCGGACGATTTGAGAGCTGAACAGGATTCCATGGGAACCATAATGGTTCCTGCTCAGGCGTATTATGGAGCTCAGACCCAGCGGGCGGTAGAGAATTTCCCAGTTTCTGGTTGGCGGTTGCCGCCTGCGATGATTCACGCGATGGGGCGAGTTAAATCTGCTTGTGGTATTGCGAACCGAGACCTTAACAAATTGATGGGCACCGGTAAGAATCCGCTTAGTGATGATCAAGTTTCGTCAATGTTAGCGGCTTGTCAGGACGTAGTGTCCGGTAAGTTGGATGACCAGTTCCCAGTTGACGTGTTTCAAACTGGTTCGGGGACATCTAGCAATATGAATGTCAATGAGGTGATTTCGAATCGCGCGATTGAGATTGCTGGTGGCGATCGATTCGCTTCTGAAAAGCCAATTCATCCAAATGATCACGTTAACATGGGGCAGAGTACGAACGATACGTTTCCAACTGCGATTCATGTAGCGGTGGCGATGGAAATCACTCAATCGTTAATTCCAGCGTTAGAGTATTTTAAGAAGACTCTTGAAGAAAAGTCGATTCAGTGGGATCAAGTCATCAAAATTGGCCGCACGCATCTAATGGATGCGACGCCGCTTCGATTGGGGCAAGAGATTGGTGGCATGGCCCGTCAAATAGAATTGTCGATCAAGCGAGCGCGGCAGGCAGTTGACGCAGTATGTGAACTGCCCGTTGGTGGAACTGCAGTGGGGTCTGGGATTAACACTCATCCGGAGTTTGGAAACCGGGTTGCCGCCGAGTTGGCATCGACAACAGGTATCGCCTTTGTTGAGGCAGTCAATCATTTTGAAGCCAACGCACAGCGGGATGGATTAGTGGATTGTCATGGTCATCTAAAAACAATCGCATCAACTCTGTTCAATGTAACGAATAACATTCGATGGTTGGGGTCGGGGCCACGCTGCGGTTTTTACGAATTGGCGTTGCCGACGAGACAGCCGGGAAGTTCGATTATGCCTGGTAAAGTAAACCCAGTGTTGTGTGAAAGCATGATGCAGGTTGCAGCACGTGTCATGGGGAACGATCAGACGATAACAATTAGTGGCGCGGGTGGCGGACAGTTTCAGTTAAATATCATGATGCCCGTGATGTGTCAGACGACATTGGAAAGTGTTCATTTGTTGTCTCAGGGCATTAACGCGTTTGTGGATTTTTGTGCTGCGGATATGGAAGCGAATATTGAGGCATGCGAGTCATTTGTTGAGAAGAGTCTGTCCATGTGCACGAGTCTAAACCCCCACATAGGCTACGAACGAGCCGCCAAGCTTGCAAAAGAAGCATTCAAAACTGGCAAAACAATTAGAGAACTGTGTATCGAGCAGGAAATTCTTCCACTCGATACGCTGGAGGAAGCACTTGACGCGATGAGAATGACTGAGCCTCAAGCTTAATTTTTAAAATCGAGACAAAAAAGGTTGGGCGAATTTCTTGACCCACCAAAAATAATTATCACACATTCCACGGAGGGATCATGATGCCGACTCAACCGCACAATGCCAACAAAATATTACGAATCTTTTTCGCGGTGTTTTGTGCTTTGGCTATTACATTTTCTTTGGTAAGTTCGGGGACTGCGCAAGAGGAGAGCAATCCCGATTCAATCGACCAGAATAAGTTGGTGCGGGCGATATACGATGGGACGAAAACGGTAAAAACTACGAAAGAGCTCACAGCTTTTTTGGCTCAGTGTGAGAACGCTTTAGAGGCTGAGTTGTCCGCTGAAAATCGAAAGTACGTTGTTTCTCTTACGGGTTGGGGGTTAAATCGGCGAGGGGAACGGCATTATGAAATGGCGGTTCAGTTAAAACGTATTGGGAATCAGCAACATCAAGCGGCGATGGCTAAGGCCATGACAGATTTTGATGCAGCAATTGTCGCTGCACCAGAAAGATATCGATCGTGGATGTCCCGGGGAATTGCCTGTGTTGCCAACGAAGACAATGAAAAGGCGCTTGCTGATTTTACGAGTGTGATCAAGCTTAAGCCTGATGTTGCAAACGGTTGGTTCAATCGTGCAGAGGTTCTGTATCAAACAGAGAAATTTGATTATGCCGTAGAAGACTACAATGTTGCAATTCGTTTGAATTCGGATGATGCTCAGGCAATTACTGGTCGCGGGTTGTCGTTGCATTCTTTGGGAAATCTCCCGTTGGCTCTTGCCGATTTTGAAACCGTGATTAAGTTGCAGCCGCAGAGTGGAGAAGCATTGGTCAATCGTGGCGATTTATTTCAAGAAATGGGGCGATGGCAGGAAAGTGCTGATGACTATCGAGCCGCTAACGAAAAAGCAGAATCGGCCGTTGCTTGTCAGCGACTTGCCTGGGTTCTTGCGACTTGCCCGGAAAAAAAGTTGCGAGATATCGATGAAGCCTTAGGGATGGCAAAAAAAGCTGTCGTTCTGGGCGGGGGCACTGCCATCAATCTTGATACTTTAGCGGCTTGCGAGGCGGCCAAGGGTGACTTCGATGCGGCGACGGCAACTCAGCAAAAAGTCATTGGGTTGGTGGGGGCAGAGGAAGAAATGACCGCAAAACCATTTCAAGCGAGGCTTATGCTGTACGAGAAAAGTGAGCCTTACTTGCAATCCGAAGCTGTGCAAAAAACACCGCCTCAAGATGCTAAAAGCAAGTCGAATGATTCGACCGGCAAGTAAGCGAAAGAAATGTTTTACAAGCGTCGCGGCTTACTACCAGATTACCCACTGTGATTTGTCTTGAACCCAGTCTGGCAATTCGGTGAGTTCCTGATCGTTCGGTGGTCCCGTTAAGCGGACGGGCCCCGCTTTGGTGATCGCGATTGTGTGTTCGAAGTGAGCGCTGTTTTTGCGGTTCTCAGTGACAACTGTCCAGCCATCAGGCAGCGTCTCCAGCTCTTGCGTTCCAATATTCACCATGGGTTCAACCGCAATGACCGCTCCTGGTTTTAATGCGAAGTCCTCGGCCTGCATGATCGTTTCGTTGTAATAGTTCGGGACTTGTGGAGACTCGTGAAGTTCTTTGCCAATGCCGTGTCCCACCATGTCCTCTACAACAAAAAATCCAGCGTCACGGACGTAATGTTCCATCGGTTTACAGACTTCACTCCAAAGTGTTTTTTGTCCCATCAGCTCAATTGCTAGATTGAGAACACCATTGGTGATTTCTAGAAGACGTTGTGATTCTTTGGAGATGTTACCAATGGCGTGAGTGACCGCTGCGTCGCCGCACCAACCAGCGATCCGACAGCCTGTGTCGACCGATACAATATCACCTTCAACCACACGACGATCTCCAGGGATTCCATGCACAACCTCATCGTTAATGGATATGCAGGACTCCGCTGGAAAGGCTTCGAGTCCTGGACGCGCGCCATAGCCTAAGAAGAGGGGTTCCGCGTTGTATTCTGAAAATACGTTTCGATAAGCTTCGTTAATTGTGGCCGTAGTGACGCCCGGTTGGAGAGTTTGGGCGGCTTTTTGGTGGGCTAGCCAGACAACCAGTCCTGCGGTTCTCATCTTTCTGATTTCACGAGGTGACCGAAGTTCGCGTTTAATTGAGTTCATGACGGATGGATATCTAGAAAATAGTTGTTCATTGGGCTAGTTAATCATATTATTGCTGGAGCGTACCGCAATCGGTTGGCACTTGTAATTTTTGTTAATTTGCTTTGACAATAAAGATAAATCAGGATCCTGAATAGATTATACGATGACTTTAAAAAAAGAATCAGATGACCAAGAGGCGGAGCGCTCCGAGGAAGTTGAAAACGAGACATCGGGGCGAAGTGGTCACTTGGGGGCCGAGCCAGCTTTTGATCAGGTTTATCGTTATTTGATGTTTGGCGCATCACTCCCTGAAAGAGCGGTGCGTAGTACAGCAGCAATGTTGAGTGGGGCTATTCATGAATCGGCGTCGCTGTTGGTGCCACAGGCATTCAAGGATTCCAAGACGTACGATTCGTTCGTCCAGCAGATGCTCGACATGTTGGCGAAAGACATCGGAGGTGTCAAAAAAGAAACGACTGCCGACGATGACCCGGTCATTGAGAATTATGTTGCTAAGAAAACTGTGAGTACATTTGTGGACTTTGCAGGCATGGCTACCCTTCATGTGTCTCCTCTTACGGTACTCGCAATTGTGAGTGATGTTGCTTATGGGTCGAAGTTCTACCTGAATCAGTTAACAGATGAATTGAAACGAGAAGGCATTATTTCGAAAGACTCAGTCATTGGCAGCACAGCTGAGTTGCTCGATGCCGTGAGTATCGCTACGGGTGATTCGGCGGATATTTTAGATACACCGCCGTTAAGCGTTGACGGTCTTCGTGAGACTATCGATAAAACGACCGAAAATCTTTCGAAAATTGATCCCACTTTATTAATTCCGCAATCTGAAATTGCGAAAATGTGGGAGGACATGCAGGCAATGGCGGCACGAGAGGAAGTAAATCTGTTTGAGGTGTCGAGTGCAATGACGCTTTATGCGCTCGGGCATGTTTCAACCGTAAGCAAAGGTGCGCTGACGACTATTCGAGTGACGGGGGGCGTTCTTGAGGAGCATTTGATCGATCACTACCGCGAGGGCTTGGACGAAATTATGAACCGTGGAATCTATGTCATGCTTTCTGATTCTTGCCGTCCCTACGTTGATGCCGTTTGGTACAACTTTTCTTCGGACCGACCGACCGTGACGGAAGATATCTTTTCCGGAAAAATGGCAGGCCGTGTGTGGCAGGGCATGAGGATCTGGTTTGATCCTGAGCAGAACGATCGGGTTACTTAATTACCCCAATCCTTCAACTGTCTCAGTCCTATAACCATCTCAATCCTTTAACCATCCCAATCTTGAATGCCGTTCTCGCTGGTGATTTCGCAGAAAATCGAAATCGCAATTCGAGCCATAAAGGTCGCTACGGCGATAGTGAGGCAGATGGCTTTCCAGCCGGTACCAATTTTCCCACGCATCAATAAGCTGTAGGCCAACAAGATTGTTGCAGGTAGTAAAACTGCAGTAGCAATCAAGAAGGAGTCATCGGTTAGTTCGAATTTCGTATTCGAGGACGGGGGAGTGGTCTGGTCCATTTTTATAACGATCGACGGCCCCTGTTGAGCATTTTTTTCGATCGGTTGGCCAGCGAGGCAAGCAGTTGAATTGATCACGATGATTGCTGCCGAAGCGGCAACGATCGCCACCAGTTTTCGAAGTGACCACAAGCGAAAGCCACCAATCAGGTGGGCGTTAACGATTGTTGGGTTTTGCAGCTCGATTCTGTTTTTTTTCTTTTCCATTTCAATTGGCTATTCGCTCGGGAGGCGAAAATATTTGCGGTCAAATTAGACTTTTTCTCAGCATTATCGTTTAAAAAAAGTCTTCCCCAACGGAAAGATAGCCGCGGTGGTTACTTGGTTTTAGAACCGCAACCGCCAGAGAGGGCGCACGATTGGCAGCCTCCCGTGGAACACTTGCTTTCCCCAGTTCCGCAGTCAGGGCCGCAACCGTTGGCGAGTGTCTCTGCAAATTTTTTAAATCGCACTCGTCGCTCGTAAGTCGCAGCTAACTCATCTGTGATGGATTCAAGGCGATTATCAACTTCGCCTAGAAAGTAGAAAAACACTGACTCGCCATCAAAAAGGTGTTCGACATCAACGAGGATTCCTGGTAAATCTCGTTCGATAATAATTTGTTGGCATGCTTGAAATGCCTTGTCCCGATGTTTTTCGAGTCGCTTTAGAATCATGTCGTCATCGGGCGTGATCTTCCGAAGAATCTCTCCGTCGAGTAACTGGCTGGGTTGTTCGGTTCGGTCCCCAAATTCCTCTTCGATGGGGCAAATGACAGTCCCTTGCTCAAGGCCTCTCTCGGTTCGGCAAATCACTCTCGTATCACGAGGGTATTGATTGAAATCAGCAGAATCAAGATTTCTGACGACTCCCATTAAACCAATTCGAACTAAGTGCGATGCGCCCAAGATTTTTTCTTTTTTCAAAATAGGAAGGAGAGAATGGTAGACGAAGTTTATTTTTTTGGTTCGGCGTCGAGCCCTTGGATCATTACGAGTTTACCATTCGGTTTGCCGGTTCCCTCTGGGGGATCGCCAGCGAGAGTAATGTAAAGATCCCCGTTGGGATGGAATGCGAGTGCTGTTGGTTTTTTTAGACTGACAATTTTCTGAGGCTTGCATTTTTCAAAATTATCTTTGATTGCAATAATCTTGTAGAGACCACCTTGGTCTGTATCGAGCCAACGGAAATCGGTGGCAAACAGTCGTCCGCGTTTGGGTCCGTATGCGAGACCGGTTATGTCAAACAGGTCCGTCTTGAAGTTTTCGAGTTTTTCGCCTTTTTCGTTGTAAAAAGTCAGTAAACTATCGCCGGCAAGAGTGATTTCTCCCATTTGGCTCACCGCGAGAAATCCTTCGGGACTAACGGTGATCGCAACAGGCGCGTCTACTTTTGTCGCTTCTTTCGTAGCGATTTTTCTTTCGAAGTTTGTGATTTTTCCGTCGGTAATTTTGGCAAGTGAAATCCACCCTTTTTGGTCATCGCCATTACAGGTCACAAAAATTCCTTGAGTGCCTTTGGCAAGTCCATAGAAATTCCCTTCACCAATTACGTTCCCGTTGGCGGGCAGTACTTTCGGATCACCGTGCATTTGAGACGCATCAATTGGAGCGGCGCCTGCGGCGGGGATTTTGTAAACGCGGAGCATTTCTTCACCGTCTGGTTTTCCACCTCCGCCAACAGCGAGGGTGTCTTTGTCGATGAAAACTAATCCAAGCGGACCAATGTCGTAAATCGGTCCCTTGCCATAAGTGTCTTTAGGGAACCCCGTAATGACGGGTTCGGCTTTGCCGTCGACGATTCGAATGACGCGAAGCGCCCCGCTGTCTGAAACAAAGACGTGTCCAGTTGTCGGTTGTATGGCGACTCCACATGGGTTGTTAAGACGTTCGACTACCGTTTTGACTTCAACTTTGTCTTGGCCGAAAGTGCAATTTGGAATTGCTATGCCAAGACTGGCCATTAGAACGCAAGTTAAACCGATGATAGTTTTCATTATTTCCTCAAAGTGATTTGTCGACCGAGGCGGAAGATCGTTCGATCGAAATGCTGGAGTTGCATTGTGACAATGTTCTTAACCGTTTTCCAGTATCCCGGTGGTGAAATGGGTCAGTGAAATTTTGCACAGGGTAAGTTTGGCAGGAATGCTTCGGTTAAAGGGCGTTGGATAGCGACTGGATCTATAGAATTAGCCAGGTTAAACATTGCGCAATTTTTCAAATTCTTCAATTTTGTCGAGGTGTTGTAGCGTCAGGGCGATGTGGTCGAGTCCCTTGAGGAAACACTCTCGCCGATAGTCGTCGATCTCGAATGAGGCATTGAATTCATTGCCGTCGCTGACCGTTTGAGTTTCAAGGTCGATGATTAATTGGAATCCTTCATTTTCAAGAACAAGTTTGTGAATAAGCTCAACTTCTTCTGGCTGTAAGCGAACGGGAAGGACACCGTTCTTGGAGCAATTGTTGTAGAAAATGTCAGCGAATGATTCTGCAATGACGCATCGAAAACCGAAATCGTCTAATGCCCAAACTGCGTGTTCTCTGCTGGAGCCATTACCGAAATTTTTGCGGGCGACCAACACGGATGCATTTTTAAACTGAACGCGATTGAGTTCAAAGTCTGGTTGTTGGTTCCCCTGTTCGTCAAAACGCCAGTCAAAAAACAGATACTGTCCAAATCCAGTTCTTTCGATGCGTTTAAGAAACTGTTTTGGAATGATTTGATCCGTATCGACATTCGACCGATCCATAGTGGCAACGACACCTGTGTGTTTTGTAAATGCTCTCATGATGAACTCTATTAAAAAAATGTTTGGCAAATGGAGGAATGCTGAAAGGTAAACGATTGCCCTTCACGGTTGGTTACGGCGTTCCCTCTTCATTGAGCTCATAATCCCAGCCGCGGATGTCGACAAAGTGGCCTTTAATAGCCGCAGCGGCTGCCATTTCTGGAGAAACCAGATGGGTTCGGCCCCCCCTGCCCTGCCTTCCTTCAAAATTCCGATTACTGGTCGATGCACACCGCTGGCCAGGTTCAAGTTTGTCGGGGTTCATGGCGAGGCACATACTGCAACCAGCCTCTCGCCATTCGAATCCGGCATCGATGAAAACTTGGTCTAGGCCCTCTGCTTCCGCTTGCCGCTTCACGATTCCGCTACCAGGAACGACCATTGCACTTACCTTGGGGTTCATTTTTTTATTTCTGACAACATCCGCAGCAGCTCTCAAGTCTTCGATACGTGAGTTGGTACAGGATCCAATAAATACGCGATCCACGGAAATCTCAGCAATAGGCCTACCGGGAGTCAATTCCATGTAATCGAGCGCGGCCTGGATTGATTTTTTTTCTCCTGGATCAGAAACGTCTTTTGGAGACGGGATGGTTGAGTCAACTTGAATGACTTGCCCGGGATTGGTTCCCCAAGTGACTTGCGGTGCAATGTCGGCGGCATCGAAAATCTCAACGCGATCATAGGTCGCGCCTTCATCACTTGGAAGTTCCTCCCATTTCGCGATGGCTTGATCAAATTCGGTGGGAGCAAACTCTTTGCCGCGCAAGTATTCGTAAGTGGTTTCGTCGGGTGCGATCATCCCCGCTCGGGCTCCCGCTTCGATCGACATATTGCAAATGGTCATTCGTTCTTCCATCGAAAGCGCTCGAATTGCTTCTCCCGTGTATTCAATCACGTAACCTGTCCCACCAGATGTTGATATTTTCCCAATCAGATAGAGGATAAGATCCTTTGAAGTAACACCGCGTGCGAGTTTACCGTCGATCCGGATTTCGAATGTTTTTGGTTTTGACTGTAATAGAGTCTGCGTCGCCATCACGTGTTCGACTTCACTGGTGCCAATTCCAAATGCAAGTGCTCCAAAAGCACCATGGGTCGCCGTATGGGAATCGCCACAGACGATTGTCATTCCGGGTTGAGTCAGGCCGAGTTCGGGGCCGATGACATGGACAATTCCCTGGTTGATATTGTCGAGATCATACAGGCGAACTCCAAACTCATGGCAGTTTGCCCGCAGCGTTTCAATTTGTTGTTTTGAAATTGGATCAACAATTGGCAGACTGCGGTCCGTCGTTGGGACATTGTGATCCTGTGTTGCTACTGTTAGTTCAGGGCGGCGCAAAGTCCGGCCAGCTAAACGGAGTCCTTCGAACGCTTGGGGACTAGTTACCTCATGGACGAGATGCAGGTCGATGTAAATAATCGTCTGCATTGCTGGCTCATGGTGGACGACATGCTGATCCCAAATTTTGTCAAACATAGTTTTGGGGGCTTGGGGATTCATGACGTTGCCTTGGTAAATGGACTAAACGCGTTGCCAATTTTGAGTTGCTGAATTATCGTTTAGATCGATTGGAAACGTTAGTTATCCATCGTAAATTAAGCGAGGATTCGACTCGACAAGCTGGACTGAACAAACCCTCATTTTAAGAAAATGAGTCCTAACCGGAAGGTGTTATTTGGGAATTGCGAGGTTTCTATTGGGTTCTTTCCTAACTCTGGTCTAGCTCGGTTTAATGTAGGGGATGCCTAGTATTGCCAGGATGCTCGGTAAACCACCATTTTGTTTCTGGAAAAGTAAACCATAGCCTTGGTTGTAATTGATTTATGGGTGAATTGATCCAAGCCGTTATTCTAGGGGTGATCCAGGGGCTGACCGAGTTTTTGCCGGTCAGTAGCAGCGGTCACCTTGAAATCGCCAAGTATTTACTCGGTGATCAAAGCGTTGGCGAATCCAGCATGCTGATGACGGTCGTTCTCCACTTTGCAACAGCGCTCAGTACTGTCGTGGTCTTTCGCGTGGAAGTACTGAATTTGCTAAAAGGGGTGCTGCGATTTCCTCAAGGGAACTGGCGGGAAAACGAAGAATTACAATTCTGTACAAAGATTTTTCTTTCGATGGTGCCGGCGGCGATCGTTGGAGTTCTATTCGAAGAACAGATTGAGACGTTGTTTGGTAATCAACTGCTTCTCGTCGGGCTAATGTTGCTCGTTACGGGTGTTCTCTTGATGTTGGCTGATCGTGCTCAGGAAACGCAGAAATCAGTAGGAGTCCGAGACGCCATTTTGATTGGGATTGCACAAGCCATCGCAATCTTGCCGGGAATCTCTCGATCGGGGGCCACAATATCGACTTCGGTCTTATTGGGTGTTGATCGAGAGAAGGCCGCAAGGTTTTCTTTTTTAATGGTGGTTCCACTGATCTTTGGCAAAATAGCGAAGGAAATAGTTGATGCAGTGCGAGCGGGTGAATCATTTACTTCCGAAGGATTCCAATGGTCGCTATTAGTGGGATTTATTTGTGCATTTTTGACTGGACTGATTGCCTGCGTATGGATGATCAAGCTAGTTAAGTCTAGCAAGCTTTCCTATTTCTCCTATTATTGTTTTACGGTAGCGGTATTGGTGATCATTGAGTCCAACTTTCATTTTTTTAGTTTAGTCCAGTGACGCTGCGATGAAGGTATTTTGAGGGGATGGCAGTTCATCACTCAATAAAACAAGGATAAACGTTCGCGTTGAACATTCATTTGCGAGTTCGAATGCCGAGGGATGCTTATGACGGAAGCGGAGTAGCGTGTAGGTCAGGTGCGGACTGATAGCATTCTTTGCTGGTTGATAAAGCCGCATTCACGTTGACCGCTCATCGCCGATTTCCTACTGTCCGGCATGTACCGATTTCTACTGACAGCAATAATATTCGTCTTGGCCGCCGGAGCGAGCACCGGTGTTGCGAGAGCTCAGTTACCAGTGTCAACCAGCAACGCGGTAGAGCAATTATTGGTGCTCAGTAATGGCGAGATTCTTCGCGGACAGATCAGTCGCAGCGCAGAGCAAGTGATTGTTGTCACCCACCAAGGAAGTCGATTAGTAATTCCTGCAGAACGCACGGTGTTTGTGTGCGATTCACTGCAAGAAGCCTATTGGGGGAAAGCTGCTCGAATACGAGCGAGTGATCTCATCGGTCAAAAGAAGTTGTTTCATTGGTGTCTAAAAAATCGATTGTTCGATTTGGCTCAAAACCAAATTGATTTATTGCTTCAATCGAATTTGAAAGCAGTCGAACTTGAATATCTTGACCGCCAGTTAAATGTTGCTTTATCTCAGCGGCGAAGCAGTCAGAAACAAGAAACGAAGAGGTTGCAGCAGAATCCAAGTAGGATGGCCTCTCAGGGCAGTCCCGGCGTTATTCCCGGGATTAATACGCATGCTTCTCCTTTAACCGAGAGATATGTTTTTCGACCTTTGCCGATATTGGATGAATCCATCGGCACGCCAGTTTGGTCTGAAGATGCGGTCGCTAAATTGAGTGAAATAAATTTGAGTGAGTTGGTTGGAAAAGCTGCTCCAGTGGCCGACGTGGTCAAACAGGTCGGATTTGAAGAGGACGTAGAAATTGAATCAGTGTTTTTAAATCGTAGGTCGATGGCGCTATCCAATGGAATCGAGCCACCAGCACCGACAGAGACCGATGACAGGGTAATGATTCCGGTAGCTGAGTTGGACAAAGAAACTCGGTCAATGCCGGATGGAACTTTGGGGTTGTATCGAAGAAGAATTGAAGGCTTGTTAGTAGCTGGGTGCAGTGCAGCCAAATGCCATGACTCAAATTCTCGCGTAATGCCTTTGATGCATTTAGGGCGGACCGTACCTATTCCAAGACGGCAGAGTCAAAGGAATCTCCATAATGTTTTGAAATACGTCGACCGAGAACACGCGTTTGACAGCGATTTGTTTCGCGCCGCGACGCTAGTTCATGCGGGCAATAGTGAGCCGTTCATCGCCAAAGATTCTGTGCAGTACGAAAATTTAAGTCAGTGGTTGATTATGCTCAATCGCGATCCAAGCAAAGCGAGGCTTGAATTTATTCAGCTGAAGGATGAGCCGTTGGAGCCCGTTGTTTCTGATAATCAGGCTCCTCGGGTGGAACCCGTTCAGCCAGAACCTCTTAGTTTGTTGCCAGTCCCGCAGCCAATTCCTGGCTCGGAAGAGGCGATTAGCGAAATACCCGAATTGGATCGCTTGTCTCCGAAGTTCACTCCACAAGATCCATTTGATCCGGAAATATTTAACCGAAACCACGGCAAGTAATCCATCTAGGTTAGTGGTCTTCGCTTGTTTCTTAGAGCTGAATTTTAAACATTGTTCTACCCGTAGTGAAAATTCTGTCAGTTCCCGCGATCAGATTTTCTATGTTGGAGTAGTTTCCGTTTTACTTTGACGCTGGTAATGGGGTATCATTGAAGCTTGTTTAGGCGGTCGCGTGTTTCTGGAACCAGCAAGGTATCGATGAAAAAAATACTCTTTAACCCGTTATTGTTGTGCTTTTTGTTGAGCAATTTTTGTTTGGTCGAACTGAAAGCTGGAACGAATGATCAGCGTGAATTAAGCCCAAACATCGTCGTGATATTCATAGACGATCTTGGGTATGCTGATATTGGTCCCTTTGGTGCCGACGGCTACACCACTCCGAATTTAGACCAGATGGCTAAGCAGGGTCGGCGATTCACTGATTTTGTTGCATCGACAGCCGTTTGTTCTGCATCGAGAATTGCACTTTTGACAGGTTGCAATCATCGGCGAGTCGGGATTTCGGGTGCGTTGGGACCGACGGCAAAGATTGGGATTAATTCTAATGAAATGACGCTTGCTGAGTTGTGTAAGCAAAAGGGGTATGCGACTGCGTGTTTTGGCAAGTGGCACCTCGGCGTGCAGCAACAATTTTTGCCTTTGCAACATGGATTCGATCAGTATTATGGTCTGCCGTATTCCAACGACATGTGGCCCTACCATCCAAATTTTGTCGACCTCCCAGTTGATTCACCAAGGCGCAAACGCAATTACCCACCTTTGCCATTATTTGATGGAAATGAAATTGTTGATGCTGAGGTCGATCCGAATGACCAAACCCAATTGACGACTGCCTACACTGAAAGAGCAGTCGAGTTCATCGAAGAAAATCACGATCGCCCATTCCTGCTTTATCTCCCGCATTCGATGGTGCATGTGCCATTGTACGTCTCAAAAAAATTCGCTGGGAAAAGTGGAGCGGGGTTGTTTGGGGATGTCATGATGGAAGTTGATTGGTCCGTTGGCCAAATCAATGCAGTCTTAAAAAAGCATCGGCTTGCAGAAAACACGCTGGTGATTTTTACGTCCGACAACGGTCCGTGGTTGAGCTATGGAAAGCGGGCCGGATCTGCGGCGCCTCTAAGGGAGGGAAAGGGGACAATGTTTGAGGGTGGCTATCGTGTGCCGACACTCATGAAATGGGCCGGAAAGATTCCAGCGGATTCGACGTGTGCTGAATTAGCGTCAACGATTGATATTTTTCCGACTGTAGCGAAGCTCATTGGCGGCCAGCTTCCCGATCACCGAATTGATGGACACGACATCCGGCCTCTGATGTTCGGCGAGGCCGATGCCGGTTCGCCACACACTCATTTCCCTTGCTATTATAAGGGCGGTGAGTTGCAGGCAATTCGTGACGCTCAGTTCAAACTCGTTTTTCCTCACAAGTATCGAGCTCTCAATGGGCGCGTTGGGAATGACGATGGCAAACCGATCAAATACGATCAAAATCAAGCGGAGTTTGCACTTTATGATTTGCGGGCCGATATTGGCGAGACGACCAATGTTGCGGAGCAACATCCCGAAGTGGTGGCAAAACTGACGAAGTCTGCCGACGCAGTCCGCAAAGACCTCGGCGACCGACTAACCAAAACGACGGGTTCAGGAATCCGTCCCGCTGGTCGGGTTTCTGTTAAATGAATCGGTCGATGAACCGCGGATCGAGTGGAATGTCGGCGACTTCGATGTCTGCAATTAGGTCTTGATGGAGTTTCGAATTTTTGTCCATCATGAGTTGGCCAATTTCAGCCCATGCTCTTTGGAGTTGGACAGAAGATTCTTGCCCTTTGAGCCGCAAAGATGCTTCGAGATCCAGGGCATTGGCAATCTTTAAATATTCTGGATTCGGTTCGTCCATTGAGAGTGCGAAACAAAGTGACGCGAGATTGTGGCAAAGTTGGTCGAATACACCACCTTCATCACCCAGAAGAAATGACTGATCCATAAACGACTTTTGGTATTTCGCAATGATCAGCAAGATGCGTCGTCCAAGGACGCGGTTCCTCTTTAATGCTCGCTCTGTGTACTTTCGTTTCAGCATGAATAGATTGTTCACGCCCTTCAGGTTTCCAGGTGAAGGCAGGAATGAGCCGAGCACTGTTTTTGCTACGAACCATCCAAATTTTGCTTTTTCACCAAGTCCAAACTTTCCATTGACTTCGGCAATGCCGATCGGCACCAAATACTGGCTTCGGATGTTGCGGGTCATCGCATTGGGAGCCCCCACGTCGGAGAGAACTGGATTAGGTCCTTCGTAGACCGTAGCAATGGTAAACTCGTGCATGTTTTCACCGATGTAATTCTCGATCGGATTTTCAGGCATCCCTTGATCCGCGGTCTGAGCATCGGATCGGAGGTATTTACGTCTCTCATCGGTATGGACGGAGCGCCCGCCCTGAATTTGATAACAGTTGATTGCTGTTTCGAGTAATGTTTTGGTTGCATAAACCTTGGCGATCATTCCCTGCGTCTCATCGCGGACTCCGTTAGCCGCAAGTCGGAAGCAAAGGTCACCTAGTACTCTGGCGGCAAGCCCATGGGCCGTCGCTCGACCAATCCAAGTTTGAATTCTAGGTGCGCTACCAATCGGCTTTCCAAAAGTACTGCGGAAGGATGTCCAACCACCAGCATTAGGTTCTCCCGATTTGAAATCTTCCGCTGACGATTCGTTGTTCGCCGGGTTGGTTTCCGGGTCGTTAATCAGATGTGCAAGTAGTTTAAATGTCTTGGCGGCGCTATTAACTCCAATTCCCCCACGGCCCTTTGCAAGCGAACTGAATGCCTGGGCGAGTCCTTTTCCGGGAGGTCCAAGGAGGCAGTTTTTTGGAATCGGGCAATCCATTAATCGGAAGCGAGCATTCCAAAGGTAATCGAAAGCGGTAAGATCGTTCCGCTTCATTCGAAAATTTGCATTGTCCGCTGGTGGGACTTCGAAAATGATCATCCCAGAATCTCGGCCGGGCTGTGTGTCATGTCCCTCTAGCTTCACGACCAAAACACAGACGCCACCATAAATCACATTCGTAATTGGCCATTTCACACCGTTGACAAGGTATTGATCCCCATCTAATCGAGCGGTCATCGACAACTTGCTGGGGTCGGCGCCGACTCCAGGTTCCGTGAGCGCGAACGACCCGAGCAATTCGCCCTTTGCCATTTTTGGCAGAAAGTATTCCTTCTGTTCGGCCGTTCCAAAATCTAAAATAGGCGTCACTGGTCCGAGGAAATTATGAACTTCGAACATCACTGCAAGGTCCGGATGCACAAATGTTAACGCTCTAAGCAATGGGCCGAGATCGCCGAGTTTTGCTCCGCTCCCACCGTACTCTTCGGGAATGGCGAGTCCAAAAAAACCGGTTTCGGCAAGCCCGGAAAGGATGTCGTCGCGAAACAACATTTTTTGATTGTCAAAAAGCGTATTTTCTTTCTTCCGCTTCAGGAGAAACTCCAACGAAGCCCCCATTACTTGAGCAACTTTTTTGGTGGGCGCAAACGTACCCGCTTCGAACTCGTGGGCCTTGCCGGTTCCGAACAGCGAAGCGATGGTTGGTGCTTCGCCAGAAAATTGATTCTCCGCAGTTTGGTCGGCATCATCAAGCGTTGAGAGCGCGGCGACTTCGTCCGATGACTTGCCCGCCTGCTGAAGAATTAACGCCATTGCGTCTTCTCCAGTCGAAACGGTTGGGCTGTCTTTGGTTTGGTTTTCGATTTCTTTCAACATGGCTTTGAGTCAACTTTAAAGTGAGGAAAAGAAAAAAGAAACACGTACGAGTTCGACCGGAGAATTGAAAACGTGAGCGAGGTTTTTGGCCTACTAAAGATAAACCGAATCCGTCGATATCTTATAACTTGCGACGATGGACGGTCCAAGTGCTTAAAGGTGAATCACAGGTAATCGAGCGTTTTCGGATTCGATCGTCCATATGCTGAACTAATATTCCATTCAAAACAGCGAGTGTGCGAGCGATACGGGAAGTTTGTTATCTGGATTTTTGTCTTGATTAAAAGGAACGTTCATTCATAAAAAAAGCCGCGTCCTAAGGAAGCGGCTTTTGGTAAACGTTGTTTGAATTCTGAGATCCAATTACTTAAGGCCCATGGTCTTAAGCAGTCCTTCGGCACCTGGAGTTAGTCGTCGAACTTTTGCGGCAAGAACTTCTTTCTCGGATGAAGAAGCTTTTTCTGCTCGCTTGCGGAGCAGCCCCATTTTCTTCTTGCGTTTGCGGCGTCGACGTAGTTCTCGTTCTCTTTCACTTCCCATGGGACTTCCTGAATGCTTTTGCGGTTTAAATTTATGGATGTTCGTTGCTGAATTTGTCGGTTCGCTCAACCACTACGATACTTGAAAACCGATTTTTGTTCAACGGCTTCTCGAGATTGTCTCTAGCTGGGACGATCATTTTCGGGGCAAATTCATGGAAATAGGAAAAAGCCCCGCGATTAAACGCGGGGCTCAGGAGTAAAGCCTCGATAAACACGAGCTTTGGCCAATTTCCTAGTGAGCGGGTTTGTTTTGTTTTCTATTACACGCCGCTTGGTTTGCCTGGGGCTTCGTCGGTAGGATTTGCCTCATCCATGATTGGGCCAATGCAGCTTTGCATGCCTGCGGTGCCGTATTCGAAACCGATGCATTCGTCGAAATAGGCACCAGAGCAACCGCATCGGTCCTTACTACACTGGAATAATTCGTGCCGGCTGAACTTGCAGCTTTTAAATAAGTGGCGAATTTTGCAGCCTGATTCGCAACCGCAGTCGGCGTCGTCGGAGCACCCAGCGTTCTGGCAGTCGTTGCTCTGTGGTGGCCAACCGAAACAGTGACCGTCTTGGCTGTTGCACTTGTCTCCGAATCCAGCGATTCGTTGTTTCAGTTTGCAGGTATGTCCGCAGTCGCTATCGCAACCTTGGTCGCAACTGGAAGACTTTTGAAAAAGCCCATGCAGCTTGGATCCCCTTCGGCATCCACCAGAGCATTCTTGCGACCCACATGAATTACATCCACCCACGGTAATGCTGCAGTCCGCATTGCAGTAGCCTGCCCAAAGGCCAGCTGCTTTTTGTTGACTGACACCTCGGCCGCAATTCCTTAAACCCCACGTCCGAGACTGGTTGCTTTGATTGACCTCTGGAACACTGCTGTTGCAAGCACAGTCCTGAGCTGAAACGAAGCTCGAGAGTGAGAGGGCAGCTGATAATACGAAAAATTTAAAGGCTGGACGAAACATTTTAGGCAAACTCCTGATGAGCAAATTGGCACAATTGCCGGTCAATCTTAACCCTGTTATTTTGGCCGCCTCGGGTCTGGCGTAATTGCGATTGAGAGGTCACTAACCACCGCGAGTTCATTCAGACCCAATTGAATGAATCAGGCTCGGTGTGCGCTTTCGTCGCGACTGCTTTTCTTTCATCGTCGGTTGACCGTGGAAGCGAAATTGAAAGGTGGTAGTTTTAAAAATTTTTAACCTGCCGAGCTGGAGTATTAGGGGAAGCACCGCTCTCACCATTCGTATGGCTAAATTTCATCAGACCAATCCCATGCATTGTTCTTGGTTTGGCGATAATCTTAGACGAGCGGATTGTAACGAGGGGTGGGTTAACGATGCCCATCCACCGTATCAAAGTGTTTTGCGTTGGGTTCGTCTGGGTCGGTCAGGTCAGCGAAGATTCGAACAAGCGTGATGGTCGCTTGTGATGATGCCTTGTTAGAGTGTTTTGTCGGAATGCCCTGTAAATCTATATCGTGCCGATTGAATGGCTTAAAGGGCAGTGTGCCGATATGGCAAACTTTTCAGTGGAGTTGGTTCGATAGACAACGTAGCGTGAAATATCTTCCGGTTCGCACCGGAGCCAGCAACGAACTTAATTGGGATATTCCCATGGGTAGCTTTCGTCGACCATCTGTTTTGATTGTTGATTCAGATACTGAGTCATTGTTTGCGTT
This sequence comes from uncultured Pirellulaceae bacterium, assembly GCA_938083195.1. GTDB lineage: Bacteria > Planctomycetota > Planctomycetia > Pirellulales > Pirellulaceae > Mariniblastus. The sequence continues at coordinate 43,860 of CALKCK010000004.1, forward strand.
AGCGCAAATGGTTAACTCATTAAAAATTGGGAACGCTAAATTTCAATTACTGACAGCCGTAAGTGCCCAACGTGCAATGAATTTGGCGAATCACGTAACGATTGACTTGGTGATTTCAGATATCCAACTGCTGGACATGCCGGGAGAAGATCTAATTGACACGATCAGGGGGCTGACGGGCTGTTTTCAGTTGCCCGCAATGGTGCTCAATCGAAATCAGCAGGTAGATGTGATTCGCCGTGTCAATGATCGCGGTGCGGCCTTTCATTTGAGAAAGCCGATTGATCGAAAATCGTTTAGCGAACTGACTAGGATTTCATTGTTATCCACGAAATTTGGAAAAGCTCCGGACAGCCCTGTATTGGCTGCCTCGTCACAATCTGGACACAATCATTTTCCAGTACTTGATTCTCAGCGTGATGGATTACTGGGTAGAAATGAAAGTTCCGTGTTTGGCTAAAACTGAGTCGGATTTGCATCAATTCTTTCATCGCCATCAATTTTGTGGGATATGTTTAAAACATCGAGAGCATCAAGGGTGGGATAAATAGCCGGTCTTACTTGTTACGTGTTGTTATCCAAATTAGGATTCGGGCTGCCGAGTCTGCCACTTTTTTTAAAAAACGAAGCTGAAATATGATCATCGGTGCCATTAAGGAATCTGCGTCGGGTGAACGCCGAGTCGCCGTAACTCCCGAATCCGTCAAGAAACTGGTTAAGCTCGGTTATCAGGTCTTGATCGAATCAGGTTGTGGAGCGGAAGCAAATTTCCCGGATTCGTTTTATCAGGCGTCCGGAGCAGAGGTATTACTTGATCGGGATTCCGTATTGGCACAGGCGGACTTATTAGTCAAAGTTAACGTGCCGCAAAGTGACGAAATTTTACTTTGCAAAGAAGGCTGCGGATTGATTAGTTTTGTTTGGCCGGCGAAAAACGAAAATCAGGTTGATCAACTAAGGCAACGCAAAATCACGACATTGGCGATGGATTGCGTTCCGCGGATTTCCCGTGCTCAAAAATTAGATGCACTCAGCTCAATGGCCAATATTGCTGGTTACCGCGCGGTCGTTGAAGCGGCGAACGAATTCGGAAGTTTCTTTACCGGGCAGATTACTGCAGCCGGGAAAGTTCCACCTGCGAAAGTGCTAGTGATTGGTGCTGGAGTTGCCGGGCTTGCGGCAATTGGAACAGCGAAGAGTCTGGGGGCAATCGTGCGAGCTTTCGACACACGCTTAGCCGTCAAAGATCAAGTTAAAAGTATGGGGGCTGATTTCCTTGAATTGGAATTTGAGGAATCTGGCGAAGGAGAGGGTGGCTATGCGAAAACAATGAGCGAAGAGTTCATTGTTGCCGAGATGGCGTTGTTTGCTGAACAGGCTCGAGAAGTAGATATCATTGTCACAACGGCTTTGATTCCGGGGCGCCCGGCGCCCGAACTGATTACTCCCGAAATGGTAGCCAGTATGAAACCGGGAAGTGTGATTGTTGATCTGGCGGCGCAGAATGGTGGCAACTGTAAGTTAACGCGTCCCGACGAAAAAGTAGTTGTCGATGGCGTTACCATTATCGGCTATACGGATCTTCCAAGTCGGTTGCCCACACAGTCGTCGAACCTTTACGCCAATAACATCGTTAATTTATTGACTGATATGACCCCTGAAAAGGATGGTCAGTTAGAGGTCGATCTAGAAGATCAAGTAGTGCGTGGAACATTGATTACCTATCAAGGTGAATTGATGTGGCCACCGCCAAAAATCGTCATTCCCAGTCCACCGCCAAAAGCCGCTTCGGTCGAAGCGATCGAGCCAGCGGGGAAGCCATCTGAGAATTCTACAAATCATTGGATATTAACTTTCGTCGCAATTGTGTTGGGGGCCAGTTTTCTGTGGCTGCTTGGCAACTACGCTCCCGCTGAATTTATTTCGCATTTGACAGTGTTCATGTTGGCGTGTTTTGTTGGCTGGCAACTTGTTTGGAATGTCACGCCCGCCTTGCATACACCGCTGATGAGCGTTACCAACGCGATCAGTGGAATCATTGTGATCGGTGGGCTATTGCAAATGGGAAGTGATTGGCAAAGCCCGAGTTCATTGTTGGCGGCCGCTGCCGTACTGATTGCAACAGTGAACGTCGTCGGCGGATTTTGGGTAACGCATCGAATGCTTGCCATGTTTAGAAAGCAGGACTGAGAATGGGTACTGTTCCGCAAGTTGCGTGGCTGATTGCTGCGGTTTGCTTTATTTTAAGTCTCGGTGGCTTGAGTCGACATGAGTCGGCAAGGCGGGGTAATTTCCTCGGAATTGTCGGGATGGTGTTAGCCATTGGGGCTGCGTTTTGGCAGGCGATCGAGAGTGAAGTTTCCGGTGGATTATCTCAAGGTGGACTGTCAGTTTTGGCAGTTGCTCTGGTCGTTGGTGGAATTGTCGGAGGACTGTTGGCGGTTCGCGTTGCGATGACCGGTATGCCTCAATTGGTTGCAATTCTTCACAGCTTTGTCGGCTTAGCCGCAGTTTTAGTCGGCATCAGTGTTTTTCTACACGGTCATGGTGGTGCTGAAAACACGGACGTTATCCACGACATCGAAATCTTTCTCGGGGTCTTCATTGGCGGACTAACGTTCACCGGTAGTGTAGTTGCGTGGGGTAAGCTCGACGGCAAAATTAATAGCCGTCCTTTGCTGATTCCTGGTCGGCATGCACTTAACCTTGCGATGCTGTTGGTCTGCGTTCTCTTGGGTGCTTGGTTTATTCAATCGTCAGCATCTTCAAGTGACCTTATTGCATTGATAATAATGTTATTGATCTCATTTGTGTTTGGTGCCCACCTCGTGATGGCGATTGGTGGTGCGGACATGCCGGTGGTAGTTTCGATGCTTAACAGTTACAGCGGTTGGGCGGCGGCGGCGACTGGTTTCATGCTTTCCAATGATTTGCTGATTATCACCGGAGCATTGGTTGGCAGTAGCGGAGCGATTTTGAGCTACATCATGTGTCACGCTATGAATCGATCATTCTTGAGTGTTATCCTTGGCGGTTTTGGTACGGGAACCGCTGTCGCATCGGCAGGTGTCGACCGCGGAGATTTGGTTCATACGGCGACAACTGCGGACGAAGTAGCTGAAGCATTGAAGAACGCCAAGGAGGTGATCGTGGTACCTGGTTACGGGATGGCTGTGGCTCAGGCCCAACATCCGATTAGGGAAATCACGGAATTGCTGCAGGCCAATGGTACGCGGACGCGGTTCGCGATTCACCCCGTCGCGGGGCGACTTCCTGGTCATATGAACGTTCTTCTTGCAGAAGCGAGATTGCCCTACGATCTCGTTTTCGAGATGGACGAAATTAACGAGGATTTCCCCGATACGGACGTTGTCTTGGTGGTCGGAGCGAATGATATTGTTAACCCAGGTGCACTGGACGATCCGACGAGCCCAATTTACGGAATGCCTGTCCTAGAAGCTTGGAAAGCCAAAGAGGTGGTTGTTTTTAAACGGTCGATGGGGTCTGGCTACTCTGGCGTCGACAACCCGCTTTTCTACAACGAGAACACCGACATGCTGTTTGGTGATGCTAAGAAGAGCTCAGACGACATTTTACAGGCGCTTCGTCGATAGCTGCAAGCAAATTATAAGCGTTTCGAAATAAGCGTTTCGAAATAGGCGTTTTGGGATAAGCGTTTTGGGATAGAAGTCTGGTATTATGATTTCTTCAGTGGGAAATTTTTAACGAAAATTGGCAGGTAGACCCTGCCAATCGATCAACCGTCGGGCACAATATGCTGTTCTAAATATTGGCTCTTAGGGAGGGGTACCATGTTTTGGGCTATTGTGAATCGGATGATAAGCAGCGCCACTGCAATGATCTGTGCGATGCAAATGTGGTACTGGCATTCTAAATTACCGGATCCAATTCCATCTCATTTTGATGCAGCTGGACATGTAAATGGCGAGATGAGCCTATTCGGTTTTTATGCACTAATGATTATTCTTCAGGTCGTGATGCTGGTCTTGTTTCCAGTTTTAGGAGCGTTTTTAAAAGTTATTCCCAATAGTTTTATAAACGTTCCGAATAAGGACTACTGGTTAGCACCGGAACGACGTGATTCGACTCTGCTATTCAATTCGACGTATTTAGTAGCGATTGGGTGGCAAACTAGTTGGTTGCTGATTTTTATTTTCCATTTGACCTGCATGGTCGCGGTGGAAAAGAGAGCCGCGATCATGCCTGAATTCAATGTTGTGCTTGCTGGGTATTTGGCAGTGGTATTTGGTGGAGTTATTTATCTTTACTATAGGTTTCGGCGACCCAAGTTAGAAGTGAATTGAAAAAGGATTAGACCCTCTGCCATGCTCTTAGTGCGTTTCATTGGCATGAGTTAATTTGGTTTAAGGCAATCGTCAAGAGAACTGAGGAGATCAAACTATGAATCAAAACAAGCGAATCACAGGCATTCGACAGGCTAGATTTTATCCTCGAATAGAACTGCCATCTTTTTGTTTTCTCGTGTTTGCGATTGCCGGCCTGCAGGGTTGCGACACCACCGAGAATGTCGGTGTTGAGAAGCCAGCTAATGCGGATGGCGCGGTTGCCGAATCCGCTGCAACTCCGTCGGAACTTGATCGGCCAATCGCGGTAAAAAATTCAGAAAACAGTTTGGCTATTTTGCCGGATGGCGATTCCAGCGGCCAGAAACAAGAGGAAGGCAAACAAGAGGAAGGCAAACAAGAGGGTTTGTCAAATCTGTCATCCCCGGAACGCGATGCAGCAGAAGATGGTTCTGTGTTTTCCCAAGCAGGGAAAATGGTTGGTGACGCCGCAACTAAGAGTGTCAAATCCGCATCTGACGCTGGTCAATGGGTTCAAGAGACGCTGGGTGATGCGACCAAATCGGGGACACAGTCGGCGGCGGACACTTGGGATTGGGCCAATGAAACATTTGAGTCGCTAAAATCTCAGGGGCTAACATCAGCTCAGAGCACTTCTCAATGGTTGGGACAGGACTGGAAGAACATGGAGTCCTGGCAGTATCAGATTGTGGTATTAGATGGTGAACCTGCTGAGGTCGCAAAAAAGTTAAACGAGTTAGGTGAGCAGGGTTGGGAGTGTTTCGAAGTCACGGATCTCACCAGTACTTCGACCAAGTTTTATATGAAGAAACCAACTTTTAGCTACTTGCGTCAATTGCCATTCAAGGACGTTATTAAATTGGTGCCGCTGATGAATACTGGTGAAAAGTAATCGAATCTCTCCAAGGTGGGAGACCAGCCAAACGCACAGCGGGCATTTCAGCCTAGTTTCCTGGCCAATTTGGTCAAGCTCGCTTACATTCCCGGTTTTGTGAGACAACCATTTTTGTCACCCGTTTGGCTTGCCGATGGATGGTCGGTTTTGCGTTCGGTGACTTCAGTGACGACTATGAGTCAAAGGGGAGTTCGTGGCCCATTTTATCTCGCTTGGTTGCGAGATACTTTTCATTGTGCTCGTTTACCGGTGGTAAGATCGGGACTTGATCAACAACCTTTAAATCGAATCCACGCAAATTAAACGCTTCTGTCTTTTTAGGGTTATTGGTTAGCAGGCGGACGTTATGCAGCCCCAAGTCTTTCAAGATTTGGATCCCAACTCCGTAGTCCCGAACGTCAGCCTTGTGTCCCAGAGCGTTGTTTGCTTCGACTGTATCGAGACCGCCATCTTGTAACGCGTAGGCCTTAATCTTCTCGGTAAGCCCGATGCCACGTCCTTCTTGGGGGAGATAGACCAAAACACCGTGCCCCTCTCGGGCAATCATTTTCAACGCCAATTCAAGTTGATCACCACAATCGCAGCGGAGCGATTCAATTAAGTCACCTGTGAAGCAACTGCTGTGCATTCGGACTAGCGGAGCCTGCTCCTGCTGGTCGGGTTCGCCCATTACGATGGCAATGGGTTCCTGCGATTCGTGTTGGACCCGGTAAGCGATGATTCTAAAGTCACCATACCGTGTTGGCAGTTTAGCGGTCGCTTGTTGCGAGACCAGTTTTTCACTCACGCGACGATGCGCGATTAAGTCTTCGATGGTGATGATGCAGAGTCCATGACTTTCAGCAATTTCCATCAAGCGGTCGCGGGTCGCCCGATTTCCATCGTCATCGAGAATTTCGCACAGGACACCGGCGGGAGCAAGTCCTGCCATTCTTGCTAAATCGACTGCGGCTTCGGTATGCCCTGCCCTTCTTAGAACACCACCCCGTTTTGCCAAGAGCATGTGTACATGCCCTGGCCTCTGGAAATCATCTGCAGACGAATTTGGATCTGCGATGGCGCGAACACAAGTCGCCCGCTCCTCAGCCGTAATTCCCGTTTTGGCGGAGATATGATCGAGGGGAGTGTGGAAAGCTGTTTGGTTTGTGGAGTTGTTGTTTTGATTGTCGACCAACGGCACGATTTTAAGACGGGCAACTGCCTCGGGAAGAATTGGCATGCAAAAATCGCCGCGTCCGCTCATCACTAGATTGATCGTTTCGGCGGTTGCAGTTTCTGCGGCGCAGATGAAATCCCCTTCGTTTTCACGCGCTTCGTCGTCGAGAACGATGACGACTTTACCCATTTTGATTGCTTCGACGGCGTCTGGGATAGATGAGAACGACTTGTTCATTTTATTTCTTCGATTGAGTGAGCTAATGTCGACGTTGACAGGCAGGTTGCACTAGCGGGCGGTTGTTGGGCTTATTCTACGGTTCCCAGTCGATTCATGAAGTGCCGAACCGTCAAAATCGAGTCTGGTTAACCAGTCTAAGGTTGCATCGTCGGGGCGGTTCATGTTCTGCGGATATTATTGACTCGGCAAAATCCGTTACAATCATAGCATCGGTTGCTGTTTATCCATTGCCAGCGGTGGCGGTTACGCTCTATTTCCGCTCGTTGATTTGTTTTTAGATTGATTAGTTGGTCGAAAATGTCCACTTTCTGGAAGGTTGTTCATGATCTTTTTACTGATGCTCAACTCCTTTTGCTGCTTTGATTGGAGTGGAGCGCCTGCGGCGGCGGTCTCGTTTAACGCCAGGATTCCCAACTTCTTCATTTATCAGAACAACGGTATTAATCAATTTGCTGGTCGCGTTAAATCTGTGACAGTCGGTGAGGCTCGTTTGGGAATTCAACAAGGGGTGAAATCGAAGGAAGATGATTTACCTCCGCGACCGAGAGTCTTGCTTAAATCAAAGCGAGATCGCCCGACTTACAAAACAAAACGTAATGTCGTTTACAAGAAAACAGATGACGCTGAATTACAATGCGATATTTTTATTCCCTCTGGGGATGGTCCGTTTCCCGCGATCTTGGCGGTTCACGGTGGGGCTTGGCGGAGTGGGACTAAATTTACGATGCTTCGACATGCTTGGCGGATGGTTAGCGCTGGTTATGTTGTCGTTGCGATTGATTACCGACATGCGCCCAAATATAAATTCCCTGCACAAATCCATGATTGCAAACATGCCGTCCGATGGATGAGGGCCAACGCCGATGCTTATAAAATAGACGTCGAAAGATTGGGGGCGTTTGGATATTCTGCAGGAGGGCACTTGGTGGCTTTGCTTGGAACGACGAATCCACAGGACGGTTTAGAAGGAGAGATCGATCCGTCGGTTCAGGGGTTCTCCTCCCGAATTCAGTGTGTCGCAGCGGGGGGCGCCCCTTGCGAGTTTAGTTGGATCGCTCCGAATTCGAATGCCTTGGTTTATTGGCTTGGGAAATCTCCAGCGGAATCTCCAGAAGTCTATCAACTCGCGTCACCGACAAGTTACATTACGACGGATGATCCTCCATTTTTTTTGTTTCATGGGAATTCAGACTGGGTAGTGCCATGGGAGTCGTCATTAAAGATGCATCGAAAATTACTAGATGCCAATTTAAATAGTCAGCATGAAATTGCCCCAGGCAATGGTCACTTTGGTACGTTTTCTGATATGACTTGGGTGCAGCAAGCCATTGTTTTTTTTGATGCGCAACTCAAACAGGCACCCGCCTCGATTCGTGATGGGCTAAAGCGGTAGTATTTTAGATTGTTAATGAGTGAATCAACCGCAACGCCGTCACATCGTTGCTCCTTTTAATTGAATTGGATTCCATGCCAACACTTGCCAGAGAAGAATACATCGAGCAGTCCTACTTATTTCGTGGACTCAACAATCGGACCGAAAAATCGGACCCGGTTCAGGTTGTAATGCGTCACTTGCGGGATGAGATTCTCAGTACGACCAAGTTGCCAATTGCGATCGACTTCTTATTAGCGGAATTGACCCACGTTGGGACGATGGCGACGGCGATGAAGAAGATCGGACATTACTTCGCGCCGTTTCAAACCTTCCTCGTCGAGGCGGCCGAGGATGAATCAGGCCGCTTTGATATGCGGCGTGCTCTTTTGATTCTTGAATATGAGGCGAAGTTTCGCGCGGAGAGTACAGATCCGATATCAATGTTTTTTTTCCAATTTGAAACCATTTGCCAAAATCACTTAGATTACGACTACGGACTGCGGGCGATGGCTGACGACGGAATTTATGACTCGGTTTGGCGGCAGTGGATCTTGTCAATTCGCCATCGGGTAGGTTTGGTCGATCTCGCTGACTTAGTCTACGTCCATAGCGAACACTATTTGGCGCGGCGGAGAAAACATGACGAGATAGAAGATCTCGATGGAAAAAATGAAGTCCCAGATATTATTTTATTTGGAGAAAAAGAGGGGCGGATCGCGCTGGCCAATCGTGGGAAAGAGCCGATGTACTTGTTTTCCGCATTGCAGAGGCAGTTAAATTATCCTGCCGTTCCGCGGCCTACCAAGAAAGACCCTGTTGATGATTTGATTCCTAAGATGGTCAAGCAGATCGAACGTTTGGAAACGAGGATGAAGCTGATGGAAGACGAACAACGAGATCGTGGCATTGATTTGAGTCAATTCTATAATAAGGACAAATAATCCGGTTTTTTTCAAAAAAAAAGGTTGGTTTATGGGCCAGGGGGATACTCGATAATTGCGTTTTTACCGGCTTGTAACGTGTTTTTCGGATTGTAGGTACCATCTATTGAGTTGTTTAGAGCAGATTGAGCATTTGGCTCTAGCGAAGCCAATCCGTCAGGATAGAATTTCGGGTCGTTCCCGGAGTCGCTCTCAGAGGTTAGCAGGGCGATTGAGTTCCGGTTCAAGGATTCATAAAAAACAATAAGCGTTAATGACTATGTCGCTTGGACGTGAATGTATACCCGCTCTCAAAGAAGCAGCTCCTGCTGTTCTACCTTCGTTGTTGCTTTGCGACTTTGGTAATCTCGAACGCGAAGTTGAGTTGCTCGAAGAGGCTGGGGTTGCCGGCTTGCACCTTGATGTCATGGACGGTGTCTTCGTTCCGAATTTTACTTACGGAATGACGATTATTTCTGCCTTGAGGAAGCTCACAGATTTACCGCTTGATGTTCATTTGATGATGGTTCAACCGGAAAAATATATTGAGGCATTTCGTGATGCCGGTGCCGACATTATTACGGTACACGCCGAAGCGACGAAGGATGCTTGTGGTTTAATGAATCAAATCAAAGAGCTCGGAGTCGGGGCTGGGATTGCGGTTAACCCAGACACGTCAGTAAAAGTAATCGAAGATGCGATACCCCACGCTGACATGGCACTTGTGATGAGTGTGCATGCCGGCTTTGGCGGTCAGTCGTTTATCGAACCGGTTTTGGATAAATTTGATGAGATTCGGAACATGCCCGGTGGTGACGATTTAATTCTTGAGATTGATGGTGGAATTAACATGTCAACAATTGGGATAGCAACTGAACGAGGAGCCCAGCTCTTAGTTGCCGGTAGCGCGATCTTCAAGCAGGATGATTATTCGGTGGCGATGGAATCGATGATGGCACAGGTTAAATACAATCAATGAGCGAAATCGAATTCAATGAAAAGCCCCGGATTCTTTTAGTCCGAGCCGGGTCGACCGATCTCGATGATCAAGACCGGATAGTGGGATCGCTTGATATGCCGCTGAGCCCCGAAGGCGAGCGTGAGGCGAGGGCGATCGCTCAAGATTTGGGAGAGGCCGGGATCGTCGCCATTTTCTCTGCCGCTGGCCTCGCTTCTCAACAGACGGCTCGACAACTGTCGCGATCTGGTGAGATACGGGTACGAGTTGAGGAGAGCTTTGTTAATCTGAATTACGGATTATGGCATGGGAAAAGCCGTAGTGAATTAAAAGAAAATCAACCAAAGCTCTATCGTCAGTGGCAAGACAATCCCGATTCCATTTGTCCGCCGGATGGGGAACCCGTAGAAGCAGTCCGCGATCGGGTGAAGACGGTTTTGAAAAAAATTCGCCGGAAGCATAAAACGGGGACTATCGCGATTGTCGCGCCCGATCCTTTGCTAAGTATCCTTCGATCCGAACTCGAGGGAACCGAGGTGCGGGATTTGTTAGATCTTCGCAGTCAAGAAAATGCTTGGTGTGATGTGGACTGGGTGTCTGGTTCCGTCTCCTAAATATGAATCTTTGCAGTAAGGCAGCCCATTGAAATCGGGGCCCACTTCGTTGTCTTTTCATTTTTAAAATCAAAATGGGCGGTTTGAATTTTTGACTTGGTTGAAGCCATGCTTGAATATTCCAACAGCACGCCCTCAGTTGGTTGCTTAGCAGTTGGTTCGTGAAGCATGAACGTTGAAGCATGAACGTTTAAGGGAATCCGTGTTTTCCATTGGAGTTTTCCCATGAATCGGCCAAGATTGTGACAGCCGACAATGCGGGCTTGGATTTTAAAAATGTTTCAAAAGATGTTTTGGGCGGGGGGAAATTTTAAGTTCGTTCCCCGAGGCCGTCTCGTGTCTTTGAAGTTCTTGATTGCCTTCCCCATAATGCTTACGGACGTCCAATTACTCTGATTAATAGCCGGAGACGCTGTTGTCGCGAATCTTGCCTGTTTCGGCGGTCTCTTGCTCGTAATCAGTTCTCGCTGTTGTGGTTGTCGTGGCGGATTACTGCGTTGGGGTCAATTCGTAGCTGGAACGGGGCCGCAATCTTCCAGACTGCGAATTCCTTATTGACGGAAGTCTTTCCTCAGTCGCTCTGAAAGCGTTCATTTTGGGCAGATTTGGCTAAGGTACAGAGAATGCGAGAAATGGGGCAGCCTCCGTTGTGAATCCATGGCAGAGATGCGGAAAGTCAACAAATAGATTGATTTTCTAATAATTCAGAGCAAAACTGGTGGCGAGTTTTCGAGGCAAGTTGACCACGCTGTGGTTCACTGGGGCCAAATCAAGGTTTGGCTTGCTATGAAATAATCCGTTTGATATCTTTAAAAAATAATCCGACGAAACTTGGTAGAGAAATTTTATTTCAAATCGCCGGTTTTGCTTTTGTAATGGTTAATCTTACTCTATGGACGACAAGCAACGTGAAACTCGACGATCTCATTATCGATTGAGATACCCGCCTGCGTCTCAGCCGACCATTGAAATCGATGACGTGACTTATCAAATCGCTGAGATTTCTGAAGCGGGTGCTCGCATCGTTCTCGAGGGAACTTTTACGATAGCCCCCGCGGAAGCATTTGCGGGTGATGTCAAATTTCATGATGGCGAAACCATTTCGATCGAAGGTTTAGTGTTGCGAACTCATGGGAACGAAGTCGCCGTTCAGCTCTCTAAGGGAATTAGCATTAAGCGAATGTTGGCAGAGCAAATTTGGCTCCGAAAAGAGTTTCCAATGTTCTTTGATTCGGTTGAGCGGGCGCGCGAGCGATGGCGCCAGAATAAAAATCTCGATCGTAGTTAGCGTTTGGTTTCCAGTTTGTTCAATTGGCAAAACCGTTTGATTTCGTAAAACCGTTTGATTTCGTAAGCCCGTTTGGTTTTGCAAGAACAGCGGGGGAAATTATTCAATTTGCAATTTTCGCATCGCTCAATAGTGCGTTAATATTATTAACCGTTCGGTTGGTATTAAGTAGCCGGAATCCCTGTTGCTATTTCAATGCGATGCTTAGCAGGCATCTAAATTAAAATTTTCCAGGACAGGAGATCGAGTTGAAATGGAGGAGCCGGGAATACTGAGTCGTTTGAAAGGCGAATGGGCCGGGGTTTGTCGCACTTGGCTTGAGGACGAAGTTCTTTCTGATGAATCATCAATCAGAGGTGAGTTTCAGGGCGTGCTGGAGGGGCAGTGGATAAGGCATTGTTATCTCGGTTCGTTGCGGGGCCAGAAGCGCCAAGGTGAAGAGTTAATTGTTTTCAATTCTGTTTCCTGCGAATTTGAAATTACCTGGATTGACGATTTCCACATGGCAAATGGGATTTTATTTTCGTCCGGTGTCTCCTCGGTCGCAGGATTTTCGGTGGTAGGATCCTACTCGGTTGGGATTGGAGAAACCCCTTGGGGCTGGAGAACGACCTATCACCTCGGACGTGATAATTGTTTAAAAATTATTTCTTACAATATTGAGCCGGACGGTTCTGAAGTGAAAGCAATTGAAATTGAGTATGAGAGAATAGGGACGGTGGTGTAGGGAACTAAATACTAATTTGGTCTGAGTCTAATTTGGCCTGAGAGCATAGTCGTTTGTTGGGAGTGCTTGAGAGAATCGCAACATGGAAATCAATGGCATTGTTGATGTAGAGCATTACCCATTATCTGACCTCGATTTCCAGAGGCAGTGTCGGGCGACTTTGGATGAGCAAGGCGTTGTCTCACTGGCTCAGTTCATTCAGGGTGATTCTTTAGGGGAAATTCTTGCTGAGTCGTTGCGGTTGCGTAAACAGGCTTATTTTTGTCGACAAACGCATTCAGTTTATTTGAACCCACCCGTTTTGAGTTTTCCATCAGGTCATCCTCTTAATCGAACCGTCACAACGTCCAAAGGGTGTGTCTGTGATGATCTTATCGCTTCTGATTCGCCGCTCCGTACACTCTATGATTCGGAGATTTTTCGGCAGTTTGTGAAATCAGTAGTGGGGCAATCCGAGATCTATCCTTACGCAGACCCTCTTTCCTCAATCAACATCCACTATGCTGAACGGAATCAAGAGTTGGGCTGGCATTTTGACAATTCTTCATTCGCAATTACCTTGATGATTCAAAAGCCTGATGTCGGGGGGCGATTTGAGTTCATTCAGGATTTTAGGTTATCTAGGGATGGAAACGAGAATTACTCTGGAGTGTTAGATCTTCTCGATGGAAAACTTCAACCCAAACAGCTTAAGATAGATCCAGGCACCTTGGTACTATTTCGAGGTAAGAATTCAGTGCATCGAGTTTCACCAAACGACAGTGACCGTATGCGGATTCTTGCAGTGCTGGCGTACAATTCGTTACCCGACGTCGCGCTTTCTGAGAGTGCAAGAAAAACCTTTTACGGTAGGTTAAATTAACCCGAAAATTTGCGGGGAGTTTTCAATTGTTTGAGTTTGGTTTTCCAGTTCGGTTGATGAGAGTTTAGTCGCGGGCCTCCTGCCACGGTTAACCGTTTTGACTTTTGGAATCGGATTTGATCCAATTTAGAAAACGCTAAGTGCGAGCTAGACAAAAGAGCCCTCAGAGAGTTGAAGGAATTTTGATGAAAATCCCAGTCGTTTTATTTTTGTTGCTGGTCCTTTGTTCTTCTGTTTGGGCTCAACCGCCGAGGCCAAAAATTAGTAAATTGCCTTCTAAGCTTGAAAAAGAAACAAATTTCCTCAATCCAGAGTTCCTGGTTTATTCGCTTCATTCGAGTAATGCAAAGAATGTCCCGCTGGTGATTTACCTTCACGGTGCCGGTGGTGTCGGCGAAGATATCAATCGAATCAAAGGGCAGCCGATGGGAGTTTGCCGTGGAATTGAGAAGTTTAAAAAAGGACCGTGCATCCTTGTTGCGCCTCAGTGTCTTCGGACTTCTAAACAAGGCAAGCGAGGGACCTGGAATGAAAAGGATCTGAATGTCTTGCTGCGGCATTTAAAAGCGGAGCTTCCGATTGATGAAAGTCGAATTTATCTGACTGGGAATAGTATGGGCGGGTATGGTTCGTGGATGTGGGGAGGTGCCAATCCAGAGCATTTTGCCGCGATTGCACCAATCGTGGGAGGGATCGGGCCTGATGGTCCTAAGGATATCACCGAGGAGCTGACTGCGTGGGCCAGAAACCTGGCAAAGGTTCCGGTTTATGCGTTTGTGGGCGGTAAAGACAAAGTCGTTCCTGCCGCTCGGTCCAAAACCATGGTGAAGGAAATTGAAAAAGCTGGTGGAAATTTAGTGAAACTTAGGGTTTACCCCAACGAGGGACATAATGTATCGCGCAACGTTTTTAATGAACGCGAATATTTTGATTGGATGTTTGACCAAAAGAAGCAGCTTGCTAAATAATTCCTGGTTGGGATCAGCGACCTCCCCCAAAAATCCATAATTTAATTAACGATTAGAAATTTATTTGGTTCTTGCTGAAGGCCATGCTTTGACATGAATTGGTTCCAAAAACTAACTGGGCTCGATCACGAGTCTGCGGTAAACGTCCGTCAGCACCTTACCGCAAGTGACGGGGTTTTAAGTTCGAATATCAATGGAGCAGTCCATGGTTACGGCCACCTCGAGGTGGTTGCATTGGAAGAGTTGCGGAAACGCGTTTCAGATCTGCAATGTAATGAAATTACAGAGGTTTCTTCGCGAAGAATATCGATTAAGGAAATCGTTGCAGATGTTCAGGATTTACATAAAGACACGCGGAATCAAAATGCTATTTTTCAAGTTGCGTCACAGTTTAATCTCTTAGAAATGGTTGGCCCGAGTGTTGTCCCTGAAGCTGGAGTAGGGATTTATGAAAAGGACTTTACGCAGGGGCCAGCATGTGCGGTTGCAGCGGGGGCGGCGACGATCTATCGCAATTATTTTGTGGATAACGAGGGCGCCATTGGCCAGACCACGGATTGCCAAATTGATACGCTAAAAGATTTGGGGGAGTTGCTTGGTAATAAAAATGACTGTCTATGGAGAATGCAAAATGGGTACGCAATGGCCTCTGAATCAGGTTTGGCAGAGATTGCAGGTCAGATTGCCGAAGCATCTGAGTGTGAACTGGAACGCCTGCGTGGCGCACTGAGAATTGGCTTGCAGTGGGGAGTGGAAGTCACTTTGTCGGACAGTGGCAACCGGGTGACCCAAGCCTTTTGTTCGGCACTTCCAGTCGCATATTCTCGTCATGACAGTTCGAAATGGGAAGCATTTGCGAGGTTGGTACTTGAAGCAAGCTACGAAGCGGTATTCTGTGCTGCAATTGTAAATCGGCTGCAGTCGGGAAGCGGGCAGGTCTTTCTCACGCTACTAGGCGGTGGCGCGTTCGGTAATGAATTTGAGTGGATTCTCTCAGCGATCGAACGCTCGTTAAAAAAGTATCAGTGCTTTGATTTGGGAATTGAAATTGTCAGTTTTAGAAACTCTCGGCCTGATGTGACGGCGCTTGTTAATCGATGGTCATCGGAAAGTTAGTTCTAATTGGAAATTGATTGTTTGCCGACGTAGATATGGCAATTCGCACTGTTAGTTTGTTTTTGCAAACTTGATCCTAAATTGGCGTTTTAATTTGATAGACGAATTCGAATCCATCGTTAGCTAGGCCCATCATTCTCATTGATGAACTTATTCATTTCGCTGCCCACTGGCTGCAACGCCTGGGTAAATTCTTCAAAAATGTTTTCAGCATCTAAAAATTGATCGTCATTCCCCATCTCTTCCAAGGTTGCTGCAAGTTGAGCGCAATGAATTGCGCCAAGGTGATTCAGGGCACCTTTGATGGAGTGGGCTCTTAGCCTTAATTCCTTGCCATTTTTCGTCGCCACTGCGTTTTGAACCGCGGCAACTAGGGATTCCTGATCTTTAATAAACACCTTGATGAGCTCACAAAGTAGTTGCTTGTCTCCTCCTACAGTTTCAAACGCACGATTCCATTCAATAGCGGAGTTGAATTCCATATCTTTCCCTTGGGTAGTTGAGACTTTGAGCGGTTGGTGCACCGCTTGACGACGAACTAAATTAATCAATTCGTGGGCGCGGAAGGGTTTGGCGATGTAGTCGTCCATCCCCGACGCGAGGCAGTGTTTTCGATCATCCGTACTGGCATGTGCAGTCAGCGCAATTATGGGCACCCGTGTTGAATTTTCCAATTCCAACTGGCGAATTTCAAACGTGGCCTGAATGCCGTCTGTGTCGGGCATTTGGATGTCCATCAGTATTAAATCAATCGAACCGTGTTCGAATTTTTCGACCGCTTCACGACCATTGCTGGCCATGATGACGTTGTGACCGGCGTTCTTGAGGATGGCTGCCGCAAGTTTTTGATTGACGAGGTTGTCTTCAGCTAACAGCACATTTAATTGTCGGGGAACAGGTGCCGCCGTGTCGGCAGTGAGAGAAGGCGTCGATGGTGGTTGTGCTTGTCCAAGCAACGATCTAATTGTTCTCAGTAAATCGGATTCCTTGATCGGTTTTAAAACTCGTGCACCGGTTTGCAGTTGGTTACGGTCAACGTTGGTCTCATGATGTTTGGCATTGGAAAGGACAATGACCTGTGTTTTGAGGAGAGTTCTGTCCTGATTGATTTTGGTCGCCAAGCTTACCCCTGATTCCCGGTCAAGTTCACTGTCAATAATCACCAGCGGGATGGGAGCGGTTTGTTTCGCCGTAGCAGACAATAAGTGCAAGGCTTTTTCAATATTCCTCGCAGAAAATGTTTGTGCACCATAGGCGTGGAGGGTTTGTTCAAGATTGAATAGCAGGTCTGAGTTGTTGATGACGAGGAGAATAGTATGTTCTACGAGGTCTTGTTTAATCTTCGAAGTTGTGACGGAATCGGTGATGAATTTTGAGGTGAAGTAGAAGCGACTTCCCCGACCGGGCTGGCTTTCGACTTCGAGATTCCCTCCCATGAGTGATACCAATCGCGAGGAAATCGCCAGGCCGAGGCCCGTCCCACCGTACTCTCTTGTGGTCGAGGTGTCGGCTTGTTCAAATTCAGAAAAAATGAGTTTCTGTTTTTCGACAGGAATGCCGATCCCCGAGTCGACTACGTGGAATGTTAATTCGACCCCATGCTCGTAAACACTCGCATTCTCAACAGCAAGCTTTACAGACCCTTGTTGAGTAAATTTCAAAGCGTTGATTACTAAATTCACGATTACCTGTCTCAAGCGAGTCAGGTCACCAACCACAAATGTGGGAACATCAGTAGCGACTTCAAGAATTAGCTCAATGTTCTTTTCCGTGCTTTTGAAAGCAAGCGAGCGCAGGGTGTCCCCGAGTGCTTCTTTGAGTTCGAACCGTTGACTTTCTAGTTCGATTTTTCCGGCTTCGATTTTAGAAAAATCTAAAATGTCGTTGATCAATCCAAGTAAAGATTCAGCAGAGTGCTGAATCATATCAAGATACTCACGATTTTCGAGATTGGGAGAGTTGGAGAGGAGTAGATCAGTGATGCCGATGATTCCATTCATAGGAGTTCGGATTTCGTGACTTACGTTTGCAAGAAAATCGCTTTTAGCTTGGCTTGCCGATTCGGCAATTTCTTTAGCTTGTCGCAGTGCCACTTCTGCGTTTTTTCGATCCGTAATGTCCCAGAACATTCCCTGGATTCCGATTCGATTTCCATTCTGGTCTGTCACCGCGGATTTTAAGACTTCGACATGAATGGGCCCGTCACCTGAAGGGTGAACTTCCGTGTCATGGAAGAGGATACCTGTCGTTAAGACGCGTTGGTCATCGGCGTGATATTTTTTGGCGGTTTGTTGATCGAAAAAGTGGAAATCAGTTTTTCCAAGGACTTCTTCTCGGGCCAGTCCTAGGTCCGTGCAGTATCGGTTGTTGGCGAAGACAATTTTTCCTTCACGGTCTTTTCGAAAAACATTGATGGGAAGGCTTTCCAAAAGCGAATCATAAATGGCAAAAGATTCTTCTTGTCGTTGTGCGGCTGGGTTTCCACGAGCGATATTGTGAGCAGTGGCACATATAAACTGTTGGGAAGGATCTTGGGTGTTGACTAACCGAAAGTGTCCTTGAAGTAAGTTGGCCGGGCCATCAGGATTGAGAATCCTAAATTTCTGACTGAATGATTGAAGGGTGTGGATCTGACTAAGACGATCATTGAGTAAGATCCGATCCTCTTCTTGGATTAACAGTTGCCAATCCCGATCCGATTTAAGCATCGATTCTCGTGAGCGTCCGAAAGCTTTAGAGCCAGCAAGATTAATATGTAGGAGTTGAAGGCCGTCGAGTGAAATCGACCAAATCGGATCGCAAGCGACGTCGAGAAGGCTGGAGAAATGCTCTCGACCAGGCATGGCGGTGCTCAGCTCCTGTAAAAACTAACCGGTCAAAATTCGAAAATTGAAACCGGAGTGTAGTGGGCCGATATACGACGCAAAATCAATTTTCGAAAAGCAATGCTTAGGTTTGTTATAACCGATCTCATGACAGCAACGCAAATTGAGTGGCGGTGCTCTTTCGGACGAGTGTTTTTGTAGGATTAAAACCAAAGCAGGAGCGGTAGTTATTGGAGCCGCCCCTGCCCATGATTTAATTTGGGGAAGTTAACCAATCGACGCGAGTGCAGCGTCGTAATTGGGTTCATCAACAATTTCACTGACTAATTCGGTGTGAACGACATTGCCGGCCTGATTGATGACGACCACAGCGCGAGTCAGCAGTCCTTTGAGTGGACCGTCAACGAGTCCTACTCCATAATTACTGTCGAACTCGGTGCACCGAAAGGCGGAGAGATTTGTGACGTGCTCAACGCCCTCGGCGTCGCAGAAACGTTTTTGAGCGAAAGGTAAGTCTTTTGAAATGTTCACGACGACAGTGTCTTCGAGTTGTCCAGCTTTGCTGTTGAATGTTTTCACTGAGAGGGCACATGTACCTGTGTCAAAGCTTGGCACAATGTTGAGAATAACATTCTTGTTTTCAAAGTCGGCCATGGTTTTTTCGCTAAGATCTCCCGCAACTAAAGTAAATCCAGGAGCGACTGCGTTTGCTGCAGGTAGGTCGCCGGTTGTGTTACAGGGATTGCCTTTTAAAGTAATTTCCGCCATCTCAAGATTCCTTTGGTATGTCTAATTGTGTGCAGTTAGATCGTTTGTTTTGTCGACGGGAGGAATGCCGAGTTTTCCACCCAACTCATGTGCTTTAGATTTTATTCTCGATTCGATTTAAAATGCAGGGGGGACAATTCGGAGGATTAAAAAATCCCAGAATTTGGGTGCCGCTAAGTAAAAAACGAGGTTCCAGCCGCCAAATGTTAGAGTTTTACGCTTTCTTTCTCTTTCGCTATGGCCATGCCAGCCTGAATTATTTTTCTTGTTGCAGGATTTGCCGGTTGAAGTACGGGATTTGTGTGGTTGAAATGAATAAATCGAATTTTCTTTCGCTCCGTCTCTGCAAGTGGAGAGAATCGGCGGATCGATTCACTGACAAACGGGTGAGGAATTAATGCCATATCCCGACCAGGAATCTCTCCATTTTCAAAAAACGTCCCATCCAAGTACGCGACGTCCACCGATTCGATCATCTTTTCGATTGACTGATCCCAGCGTGACCATTTGTCAATATCTGGAAGGAAGAGAGCGGATTTTTTTGGGCCTTGAATCTTAAATCCGACGGTTTCAGAAAACTCATCCCGATGAGGTACAAGAAACGGAATGACCTGAACCCTGTCATTTAGTTTAGTAGGTTTGCCGGCGGCCAACTCGATGGTCTTGATGTTCTCTAATTTTACCAGTTGGCTCCAGGGGCCATTTCGAGATAGGAAATCTTGCATTCGCGGCATGCAATACGTTTTGATTTGGCGAGCCCCCATGACTTCTCGCCCTAGATGAATTAACCCGGAGTAGTGGCCGATGTGCCCGTGAGTTAAAAAAATTCCGTCGAGTAAGGGGGCCTCGGTTTCTTCATTTCCGTTTGGTGATTGTTCAAGTAAGACCTGCAGTTGTTGAGGGAAGTCGGGAGTGCAGTCAAATAGCCATTTTTGTCCCGTGGCATGATCGATTAGCCCAAGGGAAGCGACGTGGCGGCGTCTACTTGGGTTTTTCCACGCTAACTCGCAACAGGGCTTTTGGCAGGCTGCCTGAGGGAATCCGGCGTCCTGAGCGATACCAAGGACGATCAATTCTACAGATCCCTCTGTCTGCGGATTTTGTGCGAAAGCTGAGTAGTTTAGGCACACTCCAATTGTAACGGAAAGGAGCCAAATGGTTGATTGGCTAGTTGGCTGTCGCATGCGGGGTTCTTTGGGCTAAGTGCTGCATTTTGAGTGGATTAAAATTATAACAACTCAATAGTTGCGATTCACACTGATTCTTGAGGCTGATTGGTTTTGGCGGCCGTCCTTGACACCGAATGGGTGTATTGATACTTTATTCGCTCACGAGAAACGAATTAAAGCTTTCTCGGTAGGCAAATTCGCACGGAATATCTAGTTTTACGTGCGACTATCTCAGGGCCCGTAGCTCAGCTGGGAGAGCGCTACACTGGCAGTGTAGAGGTCGTCGGTTCGATCCCGATCGGGTCCACCTTTTATCAGTCGAGAAAACACGCTGTTTTCAGCCGTTTGACGTGCAACGGTTTAATGTTCAACTGTGTTTTACAATCAGCAAGATAAAGCGGAACGTTTTGCCTGTATACTCGCACGCTTTTAATCACGCTGGAAAAAGCACTCCCCAATGCTCTGCCTAAATTCAGGCCAAGAGGTTGAGTGGTTGTGGGTTAAGATTTTCATCAGTCTGCAAGTGATGCAAGGCATCTGTGGCTGAAGTAACGTTCCCGTTTTTTGATTCTAGGTTTTGTAGGTTGTTAATTCGATATTGGCAATAACCAAAACTGCTCAGGATTCCTTATGACATTTGATTCAACAGCCACCGGGCAGGATTCGAACCCAGAGTCCGGCGATCCAGAGTCCAGCGACGCAAAGCTGCCCGATCGCTATGGAGCAATGTGCCTAACGCAGGATCAGTCCTTTATGGAAATCTTTCAGGCTGGTCTGCAGGCTACGGAAATGAACAACCACCCGTGGCTGCGCCCCCGTTTTTTCCACATGGTTCAAATGTTGAAGCTGACCAGTGGTTTGAACGGAGCAACTGTTGATGCTGGATGCTTTCGAGGCCTTTCTTCTTATCTGATTTGCAAGTATCTAAATCTGGAGAAAACTGCAATCGGAGAGTCAAGCTATTTAGGTCGGGAGCACTTCATGATCGACTCCTACGAGGGTTTGAGTGAACCCGTATCGCAAGACGGTCAAGAATCAAAACAGCGATGGGGGGAAAAGGCATTTACAGATACGTCAGTAGAGCGAGTTTTACAGACGATGAAAGACTTTCCGGACATCAAGATCGTTCAGGGGTGGATTCCTGACGTCTTGACCGAAGTTCCGGAACAGCAGTATCGTTTTGTTCATATCGACGTCGATCTCTACCAACCAACCCTTGATTGTTTGAGGTATTTTTATCCACGGCTTGTACATGGCGGTATCATCGTGATCGACGATTTTGGACCTTGGCGCAATAAGAAGTGGCCCGGTTGCCAACAAGCCGTTCGATTGTTTTCGAAACAATCCTCGATACCGTTTGCCGCACTGGACACTGGCAATGCAGTCTTTTTTAAAAGATAGCGGCAGAGTGAACCAATCGGTAGTTTACCTTTAAACAGAGTGTGGACCGACATGAAAAAAACCACGATGACGTTGCCATCGTGGTTTCATGATTTAATTTAGTACTAGTCTAAACTACTTTTTAATCATATCGGCGCCTTTTAGCTCTCCGCAGTCCACGATCGTGACCGTTTCGCTCGTACGACCGGATCGACTGCCAACCGCTTCTACCGCTGTAACGGTGTCCATGCCGTCAATGACTTTTCCAAAGACAACGTGTTTGCCATCGAGCCAGCCTGTTTTAATCGTGGTAACGAAAAACTGAGAGCCATTTGTGTTGGGGCCTGCGTTTGCCATGCTGAGTAAGCCTGGCTTGGTGTGTCTCAATTTGAAATTTTCGTCTGCAAATTTCTCACCGTAGATGCTTTCGCCACCGGTGCCATTGCCGTTGGTGAAGTCACCACCTTGGAGCATGAATTGCGGGATGACGCGGTGGAATACACTTCCCTTGTAGTGAAGTGGCTTTCCGGATTTTCCTTCTCCCTTTTCGCCTGTGCAAAGAGCACGGAAGTTGTCTGCCGTTTTTGGCACTGTGTCACCAAATAGACCCATGACAATTCGCTTGGGTTTTTCATCGCCAATTTGCACATCAAAGAAAACCTGATGAGTAACTTTGGCATCGTCTGGATCTTGAGCAACGGTTGGTTGATTACAGCCCATGATTGAAACTGCAATAAGCATTCCCGGTAGCATCCACTTAATTTTATTAAGCATTATTTTTCCTCTCACTGTTGTATTAAATAATTCATTTGAACGTCTGATGTTTCCTTGCTCAGCCAAGTATTTTTAGTGACTGAGCACTAATAAGTACAGTAGAAACAAGCAAAGCTCAGTTGGCAACCGGCGACACAAATTCAAGAAGTGTTTTTAAGCTTAAGTAATAGAGCCCTGGCAACCAGAACCTGCCCCGGCAGTGCAACCGAAACAATGTTGAGCGATTTGGATTGGCCGATTGATTAGTTGGTCGTGGCTGAAATTGTGAATTGTGCTTGGGGCAGGAGATTTTAGTTTCAGTTCTAGCATTTGATTAAAATCACAATCGTATAATTGTCCGTCCCAGCCAATGGAAAGAGTATTAAGACACATCAATCCGGAAACAGCAGCGGGGTTGAATGCATTGATTAATTTTTCCATGTAAGTCGCGTAGTCGCCACTGCGTATTAGGAAATCGAGATAGCGACTGACTGGCATATTGGTAATTGTAAACAATCGGTTGAATTCAATTCCAAAGCGTGTTTGCAGTTCGCGACGGTAGGCTGACTCAAGTTCTTCTTGATCCGGTGGAAGGTTGGGGCCGACGGGGTTGTATACCAGTGTGAGGGTGAGGCCAGTTCCGGTTTTACCGTAACCGAGGGAGTTCAGTTTTAGTAAGGCCTCGATTGACTTTGAGTAGGCTCCGTCTCCGCGTTGGGAATCGGTATTCTCTTCGAGGTAGCAGGGAAGGGAGGCAACAATTTCGACTGAATTGGCTGCCAGAAATTCCGGTAAATGTTCGTATCCCTTGGCGAGAAGGATCGTCAAATTACACCGATCGATAACATGGCAGCCTAATTCTCTTGCCGAGGTGACCAGGTCGCAGAAGTGAGGGTTCATTTCCGGAGCGCCGCCGGTCAAATCAAGTGTTTTGATTTCGGGATTATTTTCCAACGTTTGAAGGCACGCATCAATTTCACTTCGTTGCATGATTTCGCGGCGGTCAGGGCCAGCGTCCACGTGACAATGGTCGCAGGTCATATTGCATAGTTTACCAAGATTAACTTGGAGAATCTCAATTCGATTGGCCGTCAGTTGGGATATACCGGCCTTAGTTAATGATGCTTGAAATTGCTGAGATTCTGTTTGGGGCGCGAGCACGACTAATTGTTCCGTCGCGTCGGCGAATCGCTCACCGCGGTGGTGAAGAGATGTTTTGGGCTTCATCCGAAAATCCTCAATCAACCAATGTAAGGATGGTGTTCCCTAATCAGCTGTTCGTTAATTAGGTTATCAACAGCACGTAGTTCCACCGCAGCAATCGTCTTCCGGTGCTTGGTTTAATTGGTACAACTCGCCTTTCGTCTCGCGGGCGGGGCGAATGCGTTCTTCGCAATCGGAAAGCTTGGCTTCGTGCAAAGGAATTTCCTGGTATGGTTCAACGAAGAAAAACGAATCGGAGAGGGAGCCTGTTTGCAGCATCCTAAACGTCCGGTCACAAACGGCCATGCGTTGACCTCGGTAGTAGGTATGTCCGTCGTCATCTAAAACTTGATTAAAAGGCCCTCGATAGATGACCGCTTGGTTGCGCTCGAGGCAGGGGCAATCGTCGGGTTTGTAGGCGACTACGGTGACAGATCTAAATTCGATGCCTTCTACGGTTTGCCATGGCTCAGATTCCCGTTTGGCCAGATGCATTCCCTCGAATCCCGCGCGTTCAAATTCAGCAAGGAATTCATCCTCGCGCCATGCACCTGAAATGCACCCCGACCAGAGGGTTGGGTCATTTTGCATGCTCTGGGGAATATCTTCATCGGCCACAATATCGCTAATCGCGGCACGTCCACCCACTTTAAGAACTCGGAAAACCTCTTTGAAGAGCTGTTTTCGATCTTCAGGTTGCACGAGGTTTAGAACGCAGTTGGAAACAACACAGTCAACGCTGCTGCTTTCGATGAGGGTTTGCTCGCGGGAAAGCCGTTGGCCTAAATTTCGGTCTTCTACGACACCAGCGAGTCCTGATTCGGGGTCATGATCGCGCTGCGATGCAAATAGCTCGAGATCAAGTTTTAAATCCTGAATCATTCCAGCGCGAAAGGAGATGTTGCTGTAACCAATTTTCGCGGCAACTGCTGTTTGGTATTTTCTTGCCAATTGGAGCATGGTGGGGTTGCAGTCCACGCCAATGACTGAGCCTTGTTCTCCGACCAGTTGAGATGCGATGTAACAGAGTTTGCCGCCACCTGAACCGAGGTCGAGAACCGTATCACCAGCCTTGACATAGGGGGAGGGGTCACCGCATCCATAATCACGGTCAATGATCTCTTGGGGAATTACATCAAGTAATTCTTGGCGATAGACAACAGGACAGCAGAGTGAGATTTCGCGTTCCTCGGCTGCCTTGGCGTACCGTTCGCCCACAGCATTTTCATATTCGAGAGGGGGGGCCATCGTTCTGATTTCTCCATGATAAACTTTGCAACGTCCTAAATTTTACCGGCATGCAAGTGTTCTTACGACAGGACGTATTGAATTGCGTGGGGTTCGATACTGATTTAGATAGCTAGGTAAAAAAAGCACCCTCCCAAACGATGGGAGAGTGCTTTTTTGGAATAGTTTGGGATCTATTTTTTCAATTCACGATTGAAATTCAATTTATCCTCAGGTGATTTCCTGTTTGTTCTCATCCGCTGTTCGATCCCAGAACGTCAAGGCGAAGAATACCATGACAGCGGCCGCGAAAATGGCGGGGACGTACCAGAATTTACTAAAGTCAATGACTTCATTGGTTGTGCACCATCCGGTCCACGTGCCAAATGCTTGGGCTCCGATTCCAAGTCCCAGCCCTTGGGTCAGCAT
Organism: uncultured Pirellulaceae bacterium; assembly: GCA_938083195.1. Lineage (GTDB taxonomy): Bacteria > Planctomycetota > Planctomycetia > Pirellulales > Pirellulaceae > Mariniblastus. The sequence goes on from CALKCK010000004.1 coordinate 69,079, forward strand.
TACGATTAACGACTGAGCTTGCCCTCGGACTTCCGGCGGCGCTTTTTTGTCGGTGTAAATCATTCCAGTGACAAAGAAGAAGTCATAACAGATTCCGTGAAGCAGGATGCCAATGAATACCGGAGCAGTCAGAAGGATTCCTTCTTGGCCAAACGCAAATCCCCATAGCCCGTATCGAACGACCCACGCGAGCATTCCGATGACGAGCATCTTCTTTACGCCCAGTCGGGCGAAGCAAAGCGGCATGATCAACATAAAGAAAATTTCGCTCATTTGACCGGTGCTCATCGCTCCGGTTGTCGAGCCAAATAGGGTGATGCCCATCTCATCAACAAATCCGGCACCTTTTGCGTAATATCCAGCCAGTGGAATGCAGATTAAAAATGAGGCAAATGCGAAGACGAAAAATGATTTGTCTTTTAGCATTGCCCAAGCATCGACTCCAACTACTTTCCCCAGCGAAACGGGTTCACCTTTGGCTGGTGGTTCGGTTTTGGGGAGGGTTAGGCAATAGACTCCAAGAATAAACGATGCGATTGCTGCGGCGGTAAACATATGTTCCGAATTGTCACTGAAAGCTTCCGTATTTCCAGTGATAGTTCGGCAACCGAGCATCACCCAGTTTCCGGCAATCCAACCAATCGTTCCGAGTACTCGAACCAATGGAAATTCTTTTTCACCGTCTTTCAGGTGCTTGAAGGAAAGGCTTGCTGTCAAAGCCAGCGTCGGCATGAAACAAATCATGTAGGCGAGAAGGCAGAGAACCATAGGGTGCATGAATTGCGAAATGTAGCTGTCTGGCGCACCAGGGGCGGCGAGCGAAGGTGCGTACCAAAGCAGGCCCGCTCCGACAATGTTCAAGATCGCCAGCACTCTCTCTGTGTTTATAAAACGGTCGGCAACAAGCCCAAGTGAGAGTGGTGCGAGAATCGCAGCAATTGGGGCAACGGTGTATGCCGCAGCATCGAACGAACCGCCAGCGCCTAATTCGGTCATCCCGTTTTCTTTGAGGAATCCAAACAATGAAACATACCATGCTCCCCAAACAAAAAATTGGAGGAACATCATGATTGCTAAACGGACGATTAGTACGGGGGAGGAACCAGGCATTTGTTTTTGATCCAGAAGTGTCCAGAGTTAGTGAAACCGACTGCAATATTAAACTTGGTTGAAGGGCCTTTGCCAAGTCAATGGGATAAAAGAACCCTCTAAATTCTTTGCTTTGCGTTCATTTCGGCTAGTAATTGACTCTTATAGGCAGCTCGTGCCTTCAGATCTTCTTTTGCATCTTCTCTGTAGTAGATCAGGCCGATTGCTTTTCTTGTCCGGTTGGGGCTGTGGTTTGCTGTGGCTCGGTGGATCGTAAGCGCGTGGTGAGCCAGTAAATCGCCTGACTGGGCGGGGTAGGCAACTTCATTCGCGGTGTCTTCAGCGTTAGGGAAATCTGTAATTCCCTGACTGAAACCAAGGGTCCCCGTCGACCCATGGGGACGCATTGATTTGAGATGAGACTTGGGGATATATCTGACGCACCCGTTTTCATGGTCGACGAGTTCAAGTGCGAGCCACATTGTTACCGCCGCGCACGGTGAGATCTTGAAGTAATACCCATCCTGATGCGCCGGCGTTGCTAAACCGGTTTTTGGTGGCTTGTTAAAATACTGCATGTTTTTACAAACGACTTTTGCACCGAGCAAAGTTTCGGCAAGTTCTCGAAACGGACTGTCATTCATCAATTGATTAAAATAATCGTCATGCAGATGAAGGTTTTGTAGTTGTTTAAGCGAACTACTCTCTTGTTTGTCTTCATAAAAAACATGCTCTGGCGGCATCGTGGGGACGACAATACGAATCACTCGATCCAGATTGTTTTGAATATCAGCGATCTCAAGCTGTGACTGAAAGGAGGGAATAAAGGCTAGTCCGTCTGAATCGAATTGGTTTTTGAAATGCTCAGTGTTTAATTGGGCCATCATAAATTTCATCACTCACAAAAATGGATGCCAGAGTTTCTAGCTTCTGTTCTGCCTTTTGACGATGTCGGGAATTTGACATGGGTCTTGGGATATAGCAAGATCATACCCTCCCGATGAGTGGGGTTCTACCATGTAAGTCTTGCCCGCAGTTTCAGGTTGCGAAGATGATGTACCTGAACCCAGCCCGCTGTGTTTGCGTCTGCCTGAATGAATCAAGCACGCTTGAGACCGAGGTCAGTTTTTTGAGAAATACACAGTTTTAGTAATGATGGAGAAGAGCGAATGAGTTTCGGTCGGTTGCGTGTTTGGCTCCTAGTGTTTGTCATTGGCGTTATGCTAATCCACAAATCGGTGGCGGAAAATAGATCACCGCCGAATGTATTATTAATTGCGATTGATGACTTGCGGCCAGATTTAAACTGTTATGGCAATTCTGAAATGATCACACCGCGAATGGATCAGTTCGCGAAATCTGCATTGATTTTCGAAAAAGCATACTGTCAGCAGGCGGTCTGTAATCCATCTCGAACAAGCATGTTAACGGGGTTGCGTCCTGAGACCATTGGAGTTGTTGGTAACCATATTCACTTTCGATCTAACCAACCCGATGTCGTAACGTTGCCTCAGTATTTTAAGCAGCAAGGTTACCAAACTCAGGCGATCGGCAAGATCTTTCATGGCGTCTTTCCCGAGGGAGCGAGTAAAACTAAGTGGGATACGATGGGAGACCCTGCAAGTTGGTCTTCGCCCGCGATTAGGTTTGGCCCACGTTACTATTTTACCGAAGAAGGGGTCGCTTCTGCGAAAAAAGCTTTTGAGAAATCCTATCCTCGGCTGGGACAACAGGGTGTTGATTGGACCGAGCGGTTGGTTTTTGGCTTGGCCACAGAAGCACCTGACGTTCCGGATGAGCGGTTTTACGATGGGAAGGTTGCCGTCACAGCGGTAGCGACATTGCAGAAACTAAAGGGTTCGTCTAGGCCATTTTTCCTGGCAGTGGGTTTCATTAAGCCTCATTCTCCTTTTGTTGCTCCCAAAAAATACTTTGATCTCTACGACGACATGACCGTTGCAAGTAGCAGTGAGTTTCCGCAAGGAGCGCCACGCATGGCCGGTCACTCGTCAGGCGAAATACGACGCTATACAGATCAACCTAACAAAGGTGAATTTAGTCCAACAAACGAAGTGCGATTAAGGCATGCTTATGCTGCCTGTGTAAGTTTTATTGATGCCCAAGTCGGCATTGTATTGGACGAATTAGATCGATTGGGTCTCGCTGATAATACCATCGTCTGCGTATTGGGTGACCACGGGTATCATCTCGGTGAACAAGGGCTCTGGGGAAAGACGACGAATTTTGAGTTGGACACACGTGTTCCGCTGATCGTGCGAACGCCGGGCATGAAAGCCCAAGATAAGAAGTCGCAGTCCTTAGTCGAGTTGGTCGACGTTTACCCAACCTTAATTGACGCGGCGGGGCTTCCTGCGAATCCCAAACTTGAGGGCGAGAGTTTTCTGTCGTTACTCGATGATGCAAGTCTCGATACGAAGGGGTTCGCATTAAGCCAGTATCCACGTGGAAATGTGATGGGATATTCTTTGAGAACGAATTCTCAAAGATTAACACAATGGCGGAAATCAGACGGAAGCGTGGTCGCAACCGAGCTTTATGATTACGACGAGAGTCCGATTGAGCGACAAAATGTTGCGGAATACAAACGGAACCGGAAGGATCTCAAATCGCTAAACGACCAGTTGGTGTCAGCGTTTGGCTTAGACGTGTCGCCGACCGCTGATGAGTTACCACGTCCTTTTTTTCAGACTAGTTTTGATTCTCTGAAAACTGGTCAATTTTCCAAACTTAAAATGGGGGAATCGACTTGGAGTGTGGTCGAGGGGGTCGCCGAGATCGACGATCAACATGCGAAAACCGGTGGACAATGTCTTCATTTGTTTGGAGGTGAAGAGACGATTGTCGAAATATCATTCTCTTCGAATGTCGCGAGTGACAGTCTGCTTTCGTTTTGGGCCGAACGGTGGACGCAACGAGCTCCATTCCAGTTTAAGATTGACAAATGGAAAGATGGGAAGTGGTCTGAGATTTTCAATGGTGAGAGGACGGTGAAGGTGGGCCGAGCGTTTTTGTCAAAGGTCCAAGTGAATGTAAAGACAGGAGGGTTTTCCAAGATCCGGATGAAGGTGTCGAGCCCGGAGGGAACGGGGGTCTTGATCGACGATTTTCAGATCGCTGCACCGGTGCCTCAGCGGATTACAGGAATGAGTGTCGTGCCCATTGCAATTCCAGCCTTAATTGGCCGAGATGCGAGTCCACTGGTGAAATTAAAAGTCGATGTCGAGGGGACGATTGATCCGATTTCTTTGAAGCAAGTGGGAGGTTTTGTTTTGTCGAAGCCCGGAGCACTTAAGTCATTGCAAGTTTATTATTCGGGTCCGCGTAGCCAGTTTTTACCAGTGAATCAATTTGGTCAACCGTTAGCAATCGAGGCTGCTAAGGTTCCTCAAGGTGTTGGTTCTGGTTTGAAAACCGACGCGCGTGTTGAGTCTCGTAAGCTAAGGGATGGAATGGTCGAGGCAGAGTTTGAGTTTCGGGGAAATCAAGTATTGTCGGAGGGTGAGAACTATTTTTGGCTGGCGGCAACCCTATCGCCCCAAGCCAAATTAGGCTCTCAAGTTGGAGCAAGATTGAATCCAGAAAAGACTCGGTTCAGCGATGCGACGCGCGAAGAGCATAGTGATAAGAATCAATTTCAATCGGTCGGTGTTGCCGTCCGTAAGTCGGGAGATGACGGGGTTCATACTTATCGCATCCCCGGTCTGGCAACCACCAATGAGGGAACCTTGCTCGCCGTCTATGACGTGAGGCGCTCAGGTGGTGGAGATCTCCCGGGGGATGTGGATGTTGGTTTGTCGCGATCCGTAGATCGAGGGCAAACGTGGCAGCCAATGAAAATAATTATGGATATGGGAGATGACCCAAAATGGAGTCGCGATGGGATTGGTGATCCATCTATTCTTGTTGATCGGCAGACCGGTACGATTTGGGTCTCTGCCACCTGGTCCCATGGAAACCGATCTTGGCGAGGGTCTGGTCCAGGTTTATCACCAGAAGAGACCGGTCAATGGATCATGGTTAAGAGCGACGATGATGGGGTGTCTTGGTCCAAGCCGATTAACATTACGGAGCAAGTAAAGAAACCCGAGTGGTGTTTTTTGCTTCAAGGTCCCGGAAAAGGAATTTCGATGGCCGATGGGACATTGGTATTTCCTGCTCAATATCAGGATCCGCCAGATCAATCGGATCGCACGGCGCATCGGCTTCCTCATTCCAGCCTCATCTACAGTCGAGATCATGGAAAAACATGGTCAATGGGGACCGGAGCTGCAGATGACACGACTGAATCCCAGGTGATTGAATTAGACAATGGGCAATTGATGCTTAACTGTCGTTACAACCGAGATCGTACCCGTGTTGTAGTGACGTCCGACGACATGGGAACAACTTGGAAAGAGCATAGTACGTCGCGCCGGAACTTGATTGAACCCGGCGCCTGTATGGCAAGCTTAATTAACGTTAATCGTGAGTTGGCTTGGCGGGGGCTTGTTCCGAAGAATGATCAATCGATTTTACTGTTCTCAAATCCAAATTCGCTCAATGGGCGAAACCATATCACAATCAAGGCCTCGCTGGATAATGGCGAGACGTGGCCGCATCAAACTCAATTGTTATTGGACGAAGAGCCGGGTCGGGGCTATTCCTGTATGTCGATGATTGATGCCGAAACGGTTGGAATTCTTTACGAGGGTAGTCAAGCTGATATGACATTTCAGTCAGTAAAGCTAAAAGATATTTTATCTCCGCCGCTCCTGAAGAAAACTGCGAATCCAAAACTCTCGCTTTCGCCTTTACCGAGCGAGCAGGTGAATTTGAAACAAGCCACTTCGCTTGCTGTAGCAAGTGTGTTTCAAAGCAGCATGGTCCTCCAGGCCGATCAGGAAATTCGCATTTGGGGCGTTGCGTCAGCGAGGCAAGAGGTCAATGTAGAATTTGCAGATCACTCAGTTCGTGTCACCGCTGACGACGATGGAAAGTGGAGTGCGATTGTGCCTCCCTGTGTAAGTAGTTTTCAAGAGCGCCAATTGCGGGTTCGATCTGGAAGCGAAACTGTTGAACTGAATCGTATCTTGGTTGGTGAGGTTTGGTTGTGTGCAGGTCAATCGAATATGCAGTGGCCTGTTCATCGGTCTTCGAACGGTCGCAGCGCAATGGATTCGTCCAATGACGAAGGGTTGAGGTTGTTGAATTTTCAGGGGAGGGTTGGCGGAGGTGCTGGAGTTTACCGGCAAGAAGATTTAGACGATTTGCGGCCGGAGGTTTTTGGTCAAGGACTTTGGCAGTCAGCGAATGCGGAATCTGTCAAAGATTTCTCCGCGGTCGCTTACTATTTTGGAAAAGAAATTAGATCGGTTCTTAATTGCCCGGTCGGGCTGATTAACGTTGCTTCTGGGGGAACCCCCGTCGAATCATGGGTGGATGCAGAAATTCTCGCTAGGAAAGCTAAGCTCGAGGCGATGGTGACTGGTAATTGGCTCGATAATCCAATTTTGGATGTTTGGTGTAAAACCCGGGCCCGCGGGAATTTGAAGGACGGGTTGCTGGGAGTGCTTGAGATGGCTGAAGATGAGCTAGGGCCTAATCATATATTCAAGCCGGGGTTTATGCATGATGCGACTATCAGGCCATTTCAGCCGATGGCGATTGCTGGTGTCTTGTGGTACCAGGGCGAGTCCAATGCGGAGTCGCTTGAACGGGTGAAGCAGTACGACCAAGTTTTTCCCGTTTTAATTGAATCCTGGAGGCAAGGTTTTCAGTTTTCAAAATTGCCCTTTGCATTTGTCCAATTACCGGCGATGGATCGTCAGTTTTGGCCTGAATTTCGCGAATACCAGAGGCGAAGTCTGGACCTTGTTCCCAATGTCGGTATGGCGATAACCATGGACGTTGGAAATCGTTCCAATGTTCATCCTGCGAGCAAGCAGCCGGTGGGAAAGCGATTAGCCGCGTGGGCGATGAGCTCAGTCTACTCACGGGATGTTATTGAATCGGGACCCTTGTTCGAATCTTGTACCCGAGTTGGTAGCTCAATGGACGTTGTATTTTCATTCGTAGGTAAGGGCTTGAAGAGTGTTGACGGAAAACGGATCGTTCACTTCGAAGTCGCCGGTGAAGATGGTCGGTTTTATCCCGCCGACGCAGAGATAAAACATAACCGTGTTCGGTTGTCGCACGAGAAGGTCCCGCGTCCCGTTGATGCCCGGTATGCGTGGCTCCCATTTCCTGATCCACCAGTGAATTTGGTGAATTCGGTCGGATATCCAGCCAGTCCGTTTACGACTCAAAAAGAATTCTAGTGTTGAGTAGGCAGTGAAATATTGCAATTCTTGGATGCATGGATTCAATTGGTAATCCAAGTGGCAGGGTTGGTGAATTTGTTTCCCAAAGGGAAGATGTAAAAAACAATTTAATTTAATTGTTTCACTCATTGATTAGCTTTGAGTGAGTTAAGAAAATTTTCAGTTAGGCGGTAGCGAAGAATGCTTCATGAAAAAAGTGTTTCTGAAATGAAGGGTGCGTTATCAGCAATCTTCACTCCCTTTGATTCCTCGAATGAGATCAATTTTGATGCTTTGTCCTCCATCGCCGAATATCAATTAAGCCATGGGCTTAAAGGATTTTATGCAACGGGAACGACTGGTGAAGGCTTGCTTTTGTCGTCGGAAGAGCGAACCTCTGTGGTGCGTCACTTGGTGGACCATTTTGGAGATCGCGCCACGATAGTAGCGCACGTAGGGCACCCGAGCACTGACGTTTCTGTAAGTCTTGCAAAGTCTTCGGCAGAGGCAGGCGCCAATTGGATTTCCTCGGTGGCTCCCATTTATTACGGAACAACTTACGAGGGGCTGGTGCGTCACTATTCAGCCATTTCGAATGCTACGGAACTCCCCTTCATGGCTTACTCTTTGGGGGGCGTGATTGATCCTGTGAGGGACGCCGCCTTGTTTGAACTGAAAAATGTATGCGGCTTAAAGTACACGGGCGCTAATTTCTTTTCCGTCCAGCAACTGAGGCGTCGAATCGAGCGTCCAGTAGCGATAATGAGTGGATTTGATGAACAATTTGTGGCTGGGCAGTCGTTTGGATTCGATGGTGGTATCGGATCGACGTATAACTTTGGACCTCAATTTTACTCTGCTATCTATGAGAGTTATCACGCAGGAGAAATCGCCAAAGCGGCGCAGTTGCAGTCGCAAATCAACCTAGTGACCGACCTAATGATTCAGTACGAAAACCGTTCCTATTGGAAATCGATTATGCGATATATTGGTTTTGATTGTGGAAGTTTTCGATTGCCCTATGGTCCAATCAGTGATTCTCAGTACGAATCGTTTGCTGAAAAACTGGACGCGTTAGGAGTCTTGGAGCGCAATGATGGAGAGTGAATGTAGGATCGGTTTGGGGGCAAGAATGAAGGAGGCTTTGGTTTCTGTCGGGGCACTCATGCGATGCGTCGGCTTTGCTGTTCTTTGTTTGATGGTTCCGTTTGCAAGTCTTGCCGCTCAAGACGAAAGTCAACGACAGCGACTAGAGTTTGACCCGCTTCCCGCCCTTCCAGATGCGATTGGTGTGGCTGGTCCAATTGTGGGTATTGATCAAGACCGACTAATCGTGGCCGGCGGTGCAAATTTTGCGAGCCCCGATAACCCAGAGTTGTGGGATCTTCCCAAAATCTATCACAATCGCATTTGGGTTATGGAGGCGGGTCGTGATCTTTCATCACCGACTTATACATGGACAGCCCCTGATAAGTCTTTGGTTCTAAGTGAGGAGATTGGCTATGCGTCGGTGGTGAGTACCGAGCGTGGCGTGTTGGTTTTAGGCGGGGAAAATGCCAACGGCCTGACCGCGCGGGCTTATCTGTTGAACGTGCGAAAAAAGCAATCGGGTGTTGGGTTTGACGTAGTCGAATTCGATCAGCAAATTCCTGATTTACCCGCGGCCTGCAAAGGTGGCGGGGCGGCTGTTATTGGAGATTACGTTTATTTGGTTGCTGGGGAGATGCTCGATGCCGCTGGTGTTGCCAATGGCAGTCGCGTTATTTGGAGACTCAATTTAAAGAAGGTTTCTCTTGATCCAGAATTGGACGTTAACCAACAAACTGAGCTCTGGGAACCGCTTCCAGGATGGCCGACCGAAGGACCACCGCGAATGTTCCCATTAGTGTCATCCCAGCATGATGGATTTACAGACCGACTGTTAGTTTTCAGTGGGCGTTATTTTCCTGAAGGTAAAGATCATGCCGATGCGAATAATTTGAAGTTTTTAACGGATGCTTGGTCGTTTGATCCTGCTCGGTTTTCGGGCAAGGGTGACGACGGTGACAACTCCGGTTCATGGAAAAAAATTGCTGATTGCCCCGTCCCCATGACGGCTGGGACTGCGGTGGCGTATGGCCCGGCTCATGTTGTCGTGCCGGGCTATGCAACGGGTGAGATTCTAGCAACGCAGCTGAAATCCGGGATTCCGATGAGAGATTTCGATCATCCCGGTTTTCCTAAAATCGCTTACGCCTATCACACGATTACGGATAGCTGGACAGAGTTTGGAGCGATGCCAGCTAACCAGGTGACAACGCCAGCGGTTCGTTGGGGGAAAGATTTGTTTTTAGTAAGTGGTGAAGTTCGACCGCGTGTGAGGACACGTCAGGTTTGGCGGATTAAGGTACTGGAAAACAAAAAGGAATTCGGGTTGCTCAACATGACTGTCGTTGTGCTCTATCTAATTGCGATGGTCGGAGTGGGAGTGTTTTTTTCTTTCAGGAATTCTTCGACCGAAGATTATTTCCGAGGTGGGAAATCGATTCCATGGTGGGCAGCCGGTTGCAGTATTTTCGCGACGATGCTGAGTTCGATCACCTATATGGCAGTGCCTGCCAAGGCCTTCGCACAGGATTGGGTTTACGCGTTGGGAAGCTCTCTAATTCTTTGCGTCGTGCCGATCGCAGTTTATGTTGCACTTCCATTTTTTCGGCGAATCGACGCAACCAGTGCTTATGAGTACCTTGAATTGAGGTTCAATCGGGCGGCGCGTTTGGTTGGTTCGGGTAGCTTCAGTTTGTTTCATATTTTTCGAATGGGCGTGGTCTTAGCATTAGCGGCACTTGCTTTGGCGAGTGTGACACCGCTGAACCCTGCTCAGTGTGTTTTAGTGATGGGTGGTTTATCAATTGTTTATTGCACGCTGGGCGGAATAGAAGCTGTCATTTGGACGGATACGATTCAGACGTTTGTACTCATTGGCGGGGCGCTTGCCTGCATCTTTTTTGCGTTGAATGGCGCTGATTCAGGCAGTTTTGCCGAAGCGACCGAAGCTGGTAAATTTCATTTAGTAAACTTTGAGTTCGGTACCGACTCTTTTGCGATTATGGCGGTTTGGGTAGTGGTCCTAGGTGGTTTTGGTCAAAATCTTGCGAGCTATACGGCTGACCAAGCAGTGGTTCAGCGTTATATGACTACCCCCGATCAACACCTTGCCGCGCGTTCCATTTGGCTCAATGGACTCATGGCAATCCCTGCGGCAGCTATCTTCTTTGGAATGGGCACTGCGTTTTGGATGTTCTATCGCTCTCACCCTGAGAATTTAGATCCAACCATTGCCGCGGATCGGATCATGCCGCATTTTATCAGTCAAGAGCTGCCCATTGGCATTGCTGGTTTAGTGGTTGCCGGGATTTTCGCAGCCGCCCAATCCACAGTTTCAACCAGCATGAATTCTGGTGCAACTACCATCGTGACAGATTTTCTAAAGCCCGCATTCAGGTTGTCTAATGAGCGTCAAGCTTTATGGCTCGCGCGGGTGGTTACGTTGGCCATGGGATTGTTAGGAACAGCGGCGGGATTGATTTTTATCGATCCGGGAATCAAGAGTTTATTTGATGAGTTTATTGGAATCCTCGGGATGTTTTTGGGTGTGCTCGCTGGTTTGTTCGCGCTGGGGGCAACGACTCGACGCGCCAACGGCGTTGGGAGTTTGATCGGTGCACTGTCGGCGATACTGTTTATGATCGCTTTATTTTTTGCTGCTAAGGATAACCCAGTGGGAATCTTCTTCCGTGGCTGGTTTGATTTCTTTGGTTTAGAAATTTACCGAGTCAATGGTTATCTTTATGCTTTCATCGGAATCACGGTTTGCTATTTAATTGGTTACATCGCGAGTCTGCTTTTTGGAAGACAGACGAAAGATATTACCGGGCTGACTTTATGGAAATAGTCAAGTGATTGGTGAGGCGATCGGAGTGCCGTCAATCGGCAAGAGACTTGTTTAGTTAGCGGGCTTCTTTTTTTTCTCTAGCGTTTTCAGAAGCAATCGTAAGGCAAAGCAGAAGGGGATAATAGAAGTTACGACGACCAGTACGATCGTAATCAGCCAATTTTGGTCACTGGTATCCCGATTGGAGTAGGCAAGAACATTAAGCCAGAAATTAAAAACACTCCACATTAAAATACTACAGCAGACAAGCAACGCCGCTAAGTAACCAATCACTGCCTGGAGGTTTTTCGCGGTCATTGGTTTGGGTTTAATTTCTTGTGCAGTCATTGGTCTTGAATCGATTTTTTACGAGGAAATGGTCATTTGTTGGGCTAAGCATTTGAATGTTTAGTCATCCAGCGGTTCGATAGTTACGCGGCCACAATGCCAACCGCAGGTGGCCGCAAAAAGTGCTGTGATCATCCCGTTTAGGAAAACGCCTGGAATCGTCAAAGCAAGATTTAAGGGATGAGGCATGAATTCAAACTGACGAATTAGCAAAAACAGTCCGCTAAATAATGCTGCGATAACAAAGATGGCGATCAACTGGTAAAACGATTTCCATAATTGAATGGTTTCAGCGTTGGTTTGAAACGCATCGATGTTGACAATGTTGAACGGGCTTCGACTATACCAGACACTGGTCAAGAACAACGGTGCTATGAGCAATTGCATTGGTAGCTGAAGGACAGGAAGGAACAGCATGATGATTCCGGCGGCGATGAAGCTAAATCCGAAAACTAGCAATGTCGAGGTGAGCTCATTAAAGCCGTTGTTTTTCCATGAGTTGACGGTTTTGTATCCCAAGGCTGTGTCGCGAAAAATGTACGCGGACGTGTACAAAAGGACTAGCCAGCCGATCAGGTATGGCCCGACTCCAAAAAGGAACCAAGTTGCAAAAGTGAAAAATTGTTCAACGGCTTTCGCGTCTGATTCGCTCTCTGGTGAGACGTTTGATGGGGAAATAGACTCCATCAGTACCGCGCCGGTGCACATTAGCAACATCGCAATTGCAAATCGCCAGATTGTATTCCTTGCTAAAAGCGCGCGTATGGCGGATTTGATTTGAGTTCCCAAATCAGTGGAGGGGAAGTCTTTGGAATCCGTATCTTCAGAACTTCCTCGGTGGCTAAAGACGGTGCCTTGCTCAGCCGTTCTTTGTTTTTGTTGCGCTTTTTCAAGTCGTTCACGACGAGACTTGGGTGATAACTCTCTTCCCTTTTTAATTGGCGGAAGCTCGGTCTTGCCTTTTCGTGTTGCGGCTGGCGCTGGCTGGGCCGCCGGAGGATGACTAGGCGCGACCGCTTGTGGGTCCGCTTCGTCAGAATCGTCTTCTGGTTCTAGGATTAATTCGTCGCTGGGTTGTTCGGCCGCCGGTGGCTTCTTGGGAGCCAATAGATCCTCGGAAGGGCCGTCGAGTCCGTAGGTTGGATCGATATCTATTTTGGGTTTTTCTATCGGTTCACTAAGTTTCAATTCGTCGTTATCCGTATTCCCTTTAGAGCTGTCGTTGGTTTTTGGAGACGTGGGTTGTTGCCAAATTGGTTTCTGGGCTTTGCGCTTTGCCGGTGGATCAATGGGAATCTTTGTAAAGCACTCGGGGCACTCAATCGTGGTGCCAATTTTGTCTGCTTCGATGTGGATCAGCGAATCGCAAACTCGACAAGTAATGCTATGTGCGGAATATTCTCCGTAGAGGCCTTCGAGCCCTTCGATCTTAAGGGGGGCATTGGGGTCGGTTTCCTCTTCCTCTTCCACCGGCAACGCGTCGTCTACCACATTTTGGAGACTTTCCTCGTCGGCGAGTTCTAGTCCGTTGCTGTCCTTGTCGTGAATCTCTATGGGGGTGGCGTCGAGAGCAGGTTCTGGACTTGAATTATTGAAATCTTCGGCTTCGATGGGGCTCAATTTCAATTCTGAAGTTTCCTCATCAAAGATATTTTCAAAGAGGTTCGCGACAACGGAGTCCTCAGGGACGACGACAGTCCGCACGCATTCCGGGCAAATCACACGCTGGCCGGATTTGTTCGAGCTAACCGAAATCTTAGCGTTGCATTCTTGGCATTCAAATTCAATATTATTAGCGTCGGCCAATTTTCAACCTCGAATCTTTCAGCTACTTAGATAAGTTCCGCCGCATTGTGAAGCATATTGTACGTTCACTCAATGCGATAATGGCATTTTCGATCGAGCGACCCCAATTTTATCGTGAAATTATCCTTTGTTTTTACGGCTTGAGTTTTACCTGATTCTTGATTTTTAGCTGACGGCCAGATCTGTTTTGTCAGTTTATACAGGGTTTTTCTAAAGTTTGATTCCGAGCTGGAGTTTGAGTTCGAGATTTTGATTCTGTCGAAAGTGCGGCCGATAGAGGTTGGCTGACTAGGAAATACACGGTTCAGAAAGAGGCAATTGCCAGTTGCCGGTTTATCTACGAAAATGGGGTGTCACTCTGGACGATGTGCGAGCGGGCGGGGCTTGTGTCTCCAACTCGTTTTACGGTGGTAGAGTTTCACAGTTGGTTTACCCAAACCGTTTTTTCTGAAATGCTTCGGAGTCTGCTCAAGAATGAGATTGTTAAAAATTGCCGCCGGTGTCCTAAATCAAACGCCGCTCGATTGGTTAGGGAATCGAGAAAATATTCTCGCCGCGATTGCATCAGCGCAATCGGAGCAGGTAGGGGTTCTCTGCTTACCGGAATTGTGCATTACGGGATACGGCTGTGAGGACGCGTTTCACTCCTCCGGGGTTCATGCGACGGCGCTTGAGATGTTGCAATCGATTGTCCCGGAAACCAAGGGGATTGCTGTTTCGGTGGGGCTCCCCGTGACGTACGCGGGTGGCGTTTTTAATGTTGCGGCGCTTTTAGTCGACGGTCGGATTGCCGGGTTTGTTGGGAAACAACATTTGGCCGGTGACGGTATTCATTACGAGCCTCGTTGGTTCAAAGCGTGGCCTGCGGGAGTTCGAGGCGAAATTGAGATCAATGGATTTCAATATCCGATTGGCGATGTACTCTTTGATGTTGGTGGTATTCGAATTGGGTTTGAAATCTGTGAAGATGCTTGGGTTGGGAATCGCCCAGGTGGAAACCTTGCCAGTAAGGGTACGGATATTATTTTGAATCCTAGTGCCAGCCATTTTGCGTTTGGCAAACATGCGGTTCGGCAACGTTTTGTGTTGGAGGGGAGTCGCGCCTTTAACGTCACCTATGTCTATGCCAATCTTGTCGGTAATGAATCGGGCAGAGCCATTTTTGACGGTGATGCGATGATTGCATCAGGCGGGCAGATGCAGGCAGTCGGGAAGCGATTCTCTTATCGTTCAACGGTACTGACGACAGCCATTGTTAATATCGACGTAACTCGAATGGCGAGGGCTAGAAGCGGCTCTTTCGAGCCTGAAATCGACGGTGACGAATCGGATGTGATTCAGATGCCGATTGATTTTCCTACGGTCGGTCCAGCAGTCGAAAAGCCCGAACGAGAATCGTGGATGGCTGGAGTAACGGTGAAGGAGGAAGAGTTCACGCGAGCTGTTTGTCTAGGGTTGTTCGATTATATGAGGAAAAGTCACTCGCGTGGATTTGTCGTTTCGTTAAGTGGCGGTTGCGACTCGGCGAGTGTCGTTGCCTTGATTGCCACTATGTTCAAGCTGGCGAACACGGAGTTGGGGTTTGAGGACTTATTGGATCGGATTGGTTTGTTTGCGAGTGATGTGAACAAGCCATCGGAGGTCAGGGAGTTGGTGCAGCGTTTACTGACAACCGTTTATCAATCGACAAAAAATAGCGGACCCGTAACACGGTCTGCCGCGATGGAGGTTGCCACGGCAGTAAATGCAACCCATTATGAATTTGATGTCGATGGCATTGTCGATGCGTACCGAAAGATTGTGAGTTCGGCGATTGGTGAGAAGCTGACTTGGGAAAAGCATGATATTACATTGCAAAACATTCAGGCGAGAGTGCGGTCTCCGGGAGTATGGATGCTTGCGAACCTAAACAACGCATTGTTGATTTCGACAAGCAACCGGAGCGAGGCGGCCGTTGGTTACGCGACGATGGACGGAGATACATCTGGTGGCCTGAGTCCGATTGCTGGGATCGACAAGGCGTTTCTTCGGAAATGGCTGATTTGGATGGAGCAGCAGGGGCCGAATGAAATTGGAGCGATTCCAGCGTTAAATTCAGTAAACCAACAACAGCCAACTGCTGAGCTTCGGCCACTCGAAGACAATCAGACCGACGAAGATGATTTGATGCCATATGATGTGTTGGATCTGATTGAGAGACTGGCCATTCGGGACAAGATGATGCCGATTGAAGTTTTTGATCAGATTGTTACCGAATTTCCAAACTACGAGAGGGGCCAGTTGGGGAAATGGGTGATTCGATTTTTCCGTCTCTGGTGTCGGAACCAATGGAAGCGTGAGCGATACGCTCCTTCATTCCATCTCGATGATGAAAACCTCGATCCAAAAACTTGGTGCCGTTTCCCAATCCTTTCTGGCGGCTACGATTTTGAAATCGAACAGCTCAAAACTTACCTTCAAGAAGGTGGATTCTAGCGAGCAAGCAGAGTATCTTTGCTGGGTAAATAATTCGTCGTATTTTTGACATGATATTTTTTGTGTGAAAGTCGTGAGGGAAAAATAATTTCATGTCTAGTGTGATTGAAGAACTTCGCGCTCGGGCGTCCGAACGACCCCGTCGAATTTTGCTCCCGGAGACTCAGGATTCACGAATTCTGGAGGCGGCAAATCTCATTCAAGAGCAGAAACTGGCAATACCGGTGGTTTTGGATCGTCAAGATTGTCCTGCGCGGGACGCATTGAACCGGTTTGAAGTCATTAGAAGTGATGATGTGCAACTAGTGGAGGCTTGTGCCCATCAGTTGTTCGAAAATCGCGAACACAAAGGGATGTCTCGTGAGGCGGCGACGACAGCAGTTAGAGACCCTTTGTTGTATGCCGCATTGTTGGTGAAAATAGGTGCTGTGGATGGGGCGGTTGCTGGTAGTGTGGCAAGTACATCGAGCGTAATCCGAGCAGCGCTTCACGGCGTCGGAATGTCTAAAGATTGTAGGACGGTTTCCAGTTTCTTTTTGATGCAGTTTCCCGACCAGGCTGTGACCTTTTCAGATTGTGGAGTGGTCCCCAATCCAGATGCTCGGCAGTTAGCGGAGATTGCCATCTCTGCAGCGCGAAGTCATCGAGTTTTAACGGGGCAAACACCTCGGGTTGCGATGTTGTCTTTTTCCACTTTGGGGAGTGCCGAACACGAAGAGCTCGACAAGGTTCGCTTAGCCTTGGAATTTGTGAAACAACGGCAGCCAGAAATCATCATCGACGGTGAGATGCAATTCGATACGGCATGGGTCCCCGAAGTCGCCGCCCGGAAAGCACCTGGTTCACCCGTGGCGGGACAGGCCAATGTTTTTGTATTTCCAGATCTGAATTCGGGGAACATTGCCTACAAAATTGCCGAACGACTAGGAGGGGCGCAGGCACTTGGACCTTTAATCCAAGGTGTGCCGCGACCATTCATGGATTTGTCGCGAGGTTGCCAAATTCAGGATGTCGTTGATGTCGCCGTGATTGCTTCGATTCTAGCGGTGTGAATCTAACCAGTTTCACCAGACTCGTCCGGCGTTTCAGGTCTTGTCGCAAACGGTCGTGGTGTCCTGCTTGCTTCGTTCACCTGATGCCTAATCGGGTTCAGGAAAGGCCTCGGGTAAGAAAAATTGGGGCCATGAATGTCACACCTGTAAAACACCCGTTCTGAAGGGCTCATCGTCTGCGTGTCGCGTAACTGTCTTGAGGGATTGGATCAGAGTTTTTCGTGTTTCTGAAGGGTTGATGATTCCATCGACCCAGAGTCTGCCGGCGGCATAACGGATATCTGTCGAAGTGTCATAAGCCGATTGGACTTTATCTCGTAAAGCCTCCATTTCCTTGGCATCAGGTTCTTGCCCGGCCCGTTTAAGCGCGGCGATGTTGATGTCAAGAATAACCTTCGCTGCCTGTTTTCCTCCCATAACGGCATAGCGAGCGTTGGGCCATGCGTAGATAAAACGTGGATCAAACGCCTTTCCACACATTGCATAATTTCCCGCGCCGTAACTACCACCTGTAATGATCGTAATTTTAGGTACGCGGCTATTGGAGATAACGTTGACTACTTTCGCACCAGCTCGAATGATACCTGCTTGTTCACTATCTCTTCCAACCATGAACCCCATCACGTCTTGTAGGAAAATGAGGGGCGTCCAGGTCTGATTGCAGTCCATGATGAATCGTGCTTCTTTGTCGGCACTGTCGTGATAAATCACGCCTCCGTACTGCATGCCTTCCTTTTCAGATTTCACAACGGTCCGTTGGTTTGCCACGATTCCGACGTGGTGCCCTCCAATTTTTGCATAGCCGCAAACAATTGTTTGTCCGTATTCGGCTTTGTATTCTTGGAAGGAACTGCCGTCCACGAGGAACTGAATCAGGTCTCGCACGTCATAGCGAGATTGCGGATCCATGGGGATTTTGTCGTAGATTTTTTCGGAGTCCTCGGAGGGCTCGACCGACGTGTCGCAACGGAATTCACGAGCCGTAGGATCCTCAGGCAGCATGTCAACCAGGGATCGTAATCGAGCGATGGCAGCGTCGTCATCCGGCTCTTTAAAGTCGATCGTACCGCTGATTGCAGCGTGCATCGCGGCGCCGCCGAGTTCTTCAGATGAAACTTCCTGGCCAATTGCTGATTTAACGAGTGCTGGCCCGGCGAGATAGAGTCCGCTTCCTTCGGTCATGACGAGTTTGTCACAGAGCACCGGCAAATATCCCCCGCCAGCAACGCAATTCCCCATGATTGCTGCGAGTTGTGGAACTCCCATCGCTGAAATGACAGCGTTGTTCCGAAAGATCCGACCAAAATCATCTTCGTCTGGAAAAATTTCATCTTGGAGTGGTAGGAAAACACCTGCGGAATCAACCAAGTAGACCAGCGGGACTCGGCACTTCATGGCGATACGTTGTGCCCTAAGAACCTTCTTGCAGGTCATTGGAAAAAACGCGCCCGCCTTAATCGTAGCGTCATTGGCGATAATCATTACGGTCCGTCCGGAGACCGAACCCAGGCCACAGATCACGCCGGCGGATTTCGCCCCGCCCCAGTCGGAGTACATTTCCCAGCCGGCCCAGAGCCCAATTTCTTGCCAACTGGAAGGATCGTCCAAGAGTTTGGAGATCCGTTCTCTAGCGGTGAGTCGCTCTTTTTTATGTTGACGCTCAATCGCACGCAGGCCTCCGCCTAATTCAATGTCAGCCTGTTCGGAATCGAATCCATCAATTAATTCTTGCCAGTTCATTACGCTATCGGGATTTCAGGGAAAGGATCGGTGTGATTTGTTAATTAAATTTTAGCGGGGAGCAATGGTTATTGCTCCATAGAATCATCTTTAGGTTTGAGGACCCAGTTGGAATCGAAGTCTTTCTTCAACCACTCTTGGGCGACTTGTGATTTCCCTTCATCCGCATTCAATTTTAATTCGTGTAGTCGTTGTTCATTCCGTTGATGAGCGAGTGAGAGGTAGAGCCGACCGGTATTAAATTCGCTGGTTTGTTCGGTCTCGGGGATGGTGCCGTTGACCAGAACTGCCGTCAGTCGCGAGTAGACACAGCTTGCCATGAATAGTTCTGTGGCGATGTCTGCCAGTCTGGCCTGAACAAATTGCTTATTAAGAATCCCTTCTTGGTGTTTCGCTAAAGCCAGTTTCATTTGCCTTCCAAACTGGGCAATTTGTTTGCTTAACCTTCGGCTGTAATATCTAAGGTGTTCGTGTTTTACTGGAACTTTTGGATTGACTAGTGATTCTCCCATAACGGAAGCTCGGTTAAGCCAAACGCTCATTAACTGATTGGCGTTTCCTTTCGACTCCTTTTCCGCTTTGATGCGATCCCCTTTGAGTTCGGTACCGACGTGGCGGAATCCTACGCTTGCGATGAAGCATCTCAGCACATCGTTTGCTCCTTCACCAATTAAGTTCAATCTCGCATCTCGCATCATTCTTTCAAAAGGCTGATCAGTAAAGAATCCTTTACCTCCCCAAATCTGCATGCAATCGTTGGTAATTCGCCAAAGTTGGTCACTCGCGAATACTTTGATCATTGCGGTTTCAACCATGTAGTCATCTGCACCGCTATCGATCAATGCGGCCGTGTAATAGGTCGCGCTCTCCATTGCGTACATGTCTGCTGCGGCTTCGGCAATTTTACCTTGTACCAATTCGAATTCACCGAGCGTCTGGCCAAATTGTTGACGTGAGTTTGCGCGGGTGACCATGCGTTCGATGCAAAATTTCGCTGCCCCTGTGCAGCATGCACCAAAAGTAGTTCTGCCAAAATCCAGTACTGTCAGTGCTAGTTTGAGTCCGCGGCCGACTTCGCCAAGAATGTTCTCTTTGGGAACGACCATGTCATTGAAGCGAATGCGACCCGTTGCGGTTCCGCGGATTCCAACTTTCTCCATCCGCTCTTCGATGACTTCAAATCCTGCCATATCTGGAGTGACCAGAAATGCAGTGATTTTTCCCTCAGGTACTGAAGGATCGGATGTTCTCGCCATCACGGTGAGGACATCTGCAATGCCTCCATTTGTAATCCAGCGTTTTTCTCCATTGAGTACATAGCCAGTGCCGTCTGCGGTTGGTTCTGCGCTTGTTCGCACGTTGGCTGCATCGGAACCTGCTAATGGTTCGGTGAGCGCGAATGCTGCTAGTTTGTCACCGGCTGCCAGCGGCGGCATCCATTGTGTTTTTTGATCATCCGTGCCAAATAGTTCCAGTGCTCTTAGACCGATTGAGTGATGGGCATTAACAAAGACAGCAGTGGAACCACAGTGACCACCGATGATTTCCATGACGCGGCAATAATTGAAATGTGACATCCCTGCGCCACCGTATTCTTTGTCGATGGTCATTCCCAAGACGCCGATATTGCCAAGTCCTTTGATGACACCGTCTCGAATCTTTGCTTCCCGATCAATTTGAGCTGGGTCGATGTATTGCTCGCAAAAACTTTTTGTTTTCGCAACCATTGAATCGCCGGCAGCCTGAGCGTTGGCTGGGAGTTCCGGGTAGGGCATCAT
Source organism: uncultured Pirellulaceae bacterium (assembly GCA_938083195.1). Taxonomy (GTDB): domain Bacteria; phylum Planctomycetota; class Planctomycetia; order Pirellulales; family Pirellulaceae; genus Mariniblastus. Next base: position 89,579 of record CALKCK010000004.1, read on the forward strand.
GGATTCGGTTCGGAAGCGACCGAAATATAGATCTTTTGCGAAACCTTCTTTTTCAGGGCCTTCAAAAAAGAGCGAATTGGCTTGATCGATTTGTTTTTTTTGTAAATCCGATAGAGACATCAATATGACTTTCATCCGAGAGAAACTAAGCCAACTCGCCTGATTAAAACGGGCTTGAAGAGTGACTTCGATTATCGGGATTAAAGTCTGAAAAGCAACGTGTTAGTTCCCGATTCTAAGGTCGTCCTCCGCGGCCATTGTTAATTTTTAAGGGTTAACCGAATTTCTTGGCATTCGTTATGCAAGGTATGGCTCGTTTACAAACCAAGACGTTCAGTAGAGTTTCATTTGAAATGAGGATCTGTAAATTCGAGAATTGTCCTATTTGGCCTCTTTGATGTGATTGAAAATCCACGTTCTGGACAGCTTGGATAGGTGGGCGGCACTGAAAGGTGAACGTTGGCATTTTATTTCGCAACGTTCTCTGGGAAATCGAACCGATTGACGAAATTTGCCACTGGTCATCGTCTTCCTCGTCAACGCATTGTGAGAAAGATTTCGTTTGGGCAATTGGTATGAACGTTGATTTTCCTTACCATGGTCGCTATCGACAGTTCTAAAAGGAAAAATATCTATGTCTAACGCTTACCTCATTTCCGGAGTTCGCACTCCAATCGGTTCCTTTCTTGGTGGGTTCTCCAGTCTCTCTGCGACTGATCTTGGTGGCGTCGCCATTGAAAATGCGATTCTTCAATCGGGGTTGTCTAATGGACAAATCGACGAAGTAATTATGGGGAATGTTATCGGAGCGGGTGTTGGGCAGGCACCAGCTCGTCAGGCGGCGCTCAAAGCAGGGCTTCCGGCGACTATTGCGGCAGTAACCGTTAACAAGGTTTGCGGCTCGGGGCTTAAGTCAGTGATGATTGCGAGTCAGGCGATTCGCTGTGGTGATGCTTCGGCGATCGTCGCTGGTGGGATGGAAAATATGTCGGCGGCGCCCCACTTGGCCAAAGGGTTAAGGGGTGGTGTTAAACTTGGCGATACAACGCTCGTGGATGCGATGGTAGCAGACGGTCTAACTTGTTCGTTTGAATCATGTCACATGGGAATGCATGCTGAGCATATTGCAAAAAAATACGGAGCGAGTCGTTCAGATCAGGATCAATTTGCATTGCTTAGTCAACAGCGAGCCGGTCGGGCAATGGAAGAAGGCGTATTCAAAGATGAAATTGTTCCAGTGACTGTAAAAAATCGGAGAGGTGATGTCACGGTAGAAGTGGATGAAGGTCCGCGGCCAGATACCAGTTTAGAAAAGTTGGCTGGTCTGAGAACAGTTTTTGATCGCGAAGGCACCGTCACAGCTGGGAACGCGTCCACGCTTTCTGATGGAGCGGCTGCCGTTGTGGTGGTGGATGAAGCGACTGCGGAAACGGCGGATTGGAAATTTAAAATTCTCAGTAGTTTTACATCCGGAACCGAGCCCAAAGATCTGTTCATTGCTCCTGTCGAAGCGATTCGAGGGGCATTGGCCAAAGCGAACTTGACTTTGGAAGAAGTTGACTTGTTTGAGATCAATGAAGCATTTGCAAGTCAAATGGTTGCCTGCCTTAAGGAACTTGGCCTCGATAATGAGCGAGTCAATATTTATGGCGGTGGAATTTCACTGGGGCATCCTATCGGAGCCAGTGGAACGCGTGTACTTGTAACTTTGATGCACGCACTTAAAAGAACCGGTAAAAAACGAGGTGTGGCCAGTCTCTGTCTGGGAGGTGGGAACGCAGTAGCGATGGTGATTGAAGCCTGTTAGTTGGATTGTGTCTGTTGCCCAATAGGCTCGCGGTAATTTTGTTTTACCGCGTGCTGCGATCGATTATTTTTGTTTACGAAAGATGACTATGGATTCGCTGTTTACCGACATTGCCACCTATGTTCACGAAGGCGAAATAGAAAGCGACCTTGCCTACGAGACAGCTCGCTACTGTTTGATGGATAGCCTCGGTTGTGGTTTTCTGGCACTGGCTTATCCAGAGTGCCGGAAGATGCTCGGGCCGGTCGTGCCAGGTGCGAGCCTGCAGGGGGGATGCCGAGTCCCGGGAACCCCGCTCGAACTTGATCCAGTCAAAGCCGCCTTTGATATTGGAACCATTGTTCGTTGGCTTGACTTTAATGACACGTGGTTGGCCGCTGAGTGGGGGCACCCTTCGGATAATCTCGGTGCGATTCTCGCGGTCGCCGATTATCAAAGTCGGGTAAAAGGAGAATCGTTGTGTGTTAAGGATGTGTTAACTGCGATGGTAAAGGCACATGAGATTCAAGGGATTTTAGCGCTCGACAATTCCTTTAATCGAGTCGGCTTGGACCACGTTCTTTTGGTGCGTGTCGCGAGCACCGCGGTCGCCAGTAAAATGCTGGGGGCGAGCTATGATCAGACTGTGAATGCAATTTCGCACGCATGGATTGACGGCGGAGCCCTACGAACCTATCGGCATGCACCTAACACAGGTTCCCGAAAGAGCTGGGCGGCGGGAGACGCGACTAGCCGGGCGGTCAGACTTGCACTGATCTCGCTGACTGGCGAAATGGGCTATGCCACCGCACTTACAGCTCCAAAGTGGGGATTTCAAGACGTTCTTTTTGGTGGCAAACCGGTAACGTTGGCGAAGTCGCTGGAATCTTATGTGATGGATAACATTCTGTTTAAGATTTCTTTCCCAGCAGAGTTTCATGCTCAAACTGCGGTGGAGTGTGCAATCACGCTGCATCCTGAGGTGAGTGGTCGCCTCGATGAGATTGATCGAATTGAAATGGAAACCCAAGAACCGGGTGTGCGGATTATTGACAAAACTGGCCCGCTAAACAATTTTGCAGACCGCGACCACTGTTTGCAGTACATGGCTGCGATCGGGTTGATTTTTGGTGAATTGAATGCCAACCATTATTCCGATGATGTTTCCAGTGATTCACGGATTGATGCATTGCGAGACAAAATGGTGGTTCGGGAAAATGAGTCTTTCACAAAAGACTATTACGATTTGGATAAGCGAGCCATTGGCAATAGCATTCAGGTGTTTTTCAACGACGGGACATCGACTGAACGAATTGAAGTTCAGTATCCCATTGGGCATCGTAATCGACGAGCCGAGGGCATTCCGGTTTTGAAAACGAAATTTGCCAACAGTTTGAAGGGCGTCTTTGGAGAAGATCAACAGACCGCAATTCTTGGAAGTTTCGAAAACTCTGATCGGCTTGAGTCGATTGAAGTGAAAGATTTTCTGGATTTGTTTGTGAAGAACACGGAAGGTTTGAATGCTTCCCTAGCATAGGGTGTGGGTGAGTATTGATGCCGTCGGTTGCTGGCTCGCCATCGTCGGTCGGCTAATGACAATTATGAATTTTTTGCATATAATTGCAGCTTCACTCGGCTTGTTATATGCGATAAATTTATGACTCTATCTACGAACTTTTCGACAACGCGTTCTGAAATCTCTGGCCATTGCGTGACTCAGTTGGCCGAACAATTTGGGACACCTTGTTATTTTTATGATGCGCAGACGATTCGTGATCGGATCGAACAGTTACGACAATTTGATGTTATTCGTTTTGCCCAAAAGGCAAACTCGAATCTAGCTGTTCTAGATCTAATGCGTAGACACGGCGTCGTCGTGGATGCCGTCAGTTCTGGTGAGGTCTTTCGCGCGAAAAAAGCTGGTTTTGACTATTCGGGGTCTCCCAGTCCGATCGTCTATACCGCTGATATTTTTGACCGTGAAGCGCTCGATTTAGTCGTCGAAAACAAACTGCATGTGAACGTTGGTTCGCCTGACATGATTGAGCAATATGGCCAACGGGTTCCTGGAGGAGAGATTACTCTTAGAATTAATCCGGGGTTTGGCCATGGGCATAGCGCAAAGACGAATACGGGTGGAGATTCCTCCAAGCATGGCATTTGGCACGAGGAGCTTGATGCGTGTCTTCAACTGGCTGCTAAACATCAGGTGACGGTGACCGGTTTGCACATGCACATTGGTTCGGGAACCGATTTTGAACACCTTTCGCAAGTTTGCGAGGCGATGAAAACTACAGCCCTGCAAGTTGGATCGACAATCAAAGTAATTAGCGCAGGAGGTGGGTTGCCGACTCCTTATCGTGATTCAGATGTCGGACTCGACGTGGAGCGATACTATCAGTTATGGGACAAGACTCGAAAAGACTTGGAATCAGAATTTGGCCATGCGATCAGCTTGGAAATTGAGCCGGGTAGATTCTTGGTTGCTGAAAGTGGTTTCTTGTTGACGGAGATAAGAGCAGTTAAAAAAATGGGAAAGAACTTGTTCTACTTGGTTGATGCTGGATTTAACAACCTTGCGAGACCTATTCTTTATGGCGCCTATCATCCAATGTCGATTGCATTCGCTGGTGACAGCAATGAGGCGTCTCAACCGGTAATCGTCGGTGGGCCATTATGTGAATCTGGTGATATTTTTACGCAAGAAGAAGGCGGTTTTGTTTGCTCTCGTGATTTACCCGTTGCTTCGGTGGGCGATTATCTGGTCATTGAATGTGCCGGAGCCTACGGTTACGTGATGAGTTCCAACTACAACAGCAAACCGTTTGCTGCTGAGGTATTGTTGGATGGGGATGCCGTTCACTTGATTCGTCGTCGGCAAACGCCAGAGGATCTCGTGCTTGGTGAGTCAATTCCGAACAGTTAAACAATGGGGAATCAAGTGAGGCGAGGTTGATTGAGTTTGGAAAGATCAAACAAGGCAGTTTTGACCTCGCTGCGGATTGCTAATTCACTCTGTTTCGGTCTCGACTCGTCGGATGGCGGTTAAGAATTTCTTACAACTGTCCATTCGCTTATTTACATCGGGCTCAATGCACTTGTGAATGGCTTTGGCTAGTTTCTGATTTAGGTCGGGGCGATGTTCGAGGATGGGCGTAGCGGTGGTCGTGTCGTGTGCCAGGGCAGCTTGACCAGTGGTGTCAGTGGAACGCCAGGGGTGTTCGAATGTCAAAAATCGATAGACAGTGACACCAAATGAAAACACGTCTAGTTTCTGATTTGTTTCACGCCGGCGGACGATTTCAGGGGCCATGTACTGAGGTGTGCCCGTGCGGTTGCCTGGCATCTTGTAGGGGCGTTCGTTAGGAACCGTGAGTCCAAAATCAATGAGTTTGAGCCAAGTGAAGTCGTTGTAGCAGATAAAGTTTCTGGGGCAGACGTCGCGGTGGATGAATCCCTGATCATGAACCGCTTGGATAGAATCAGCCATTTCACGAATTAGTTTCATCCGATCGGGGAACAGGCTCGCATCTCGTTTCCGGATCGAAACATCCAGGCCGGGGCCGTTGATGTACTCCATTAGGATGTACTGCTCACCCTTGGTGGTCATGCCGTATTCGTAGGTTTCAACGATCTGGGGATGGTGGATTTGGAGTGCGATTTCGCCTTCGTTGGGCTTGTTTAGCCCTTTGAAACGCGAATTAAAATAGGCAGTTTTCTCGTCGTCTAAAAATTTGATTCCAAACAGTTTGTTGGTACCAATTTCCTGAGCGACGTGAAATTTTGACATCGTGCCAGTGAAGGCATGCCGATCAAGCCGGAATCGTGCAGAAACATCCAGCCGTTCTTTGTTGGCTTTCCCCTTACCGCCCAATAGTTTGTCGAAAATGCCCATAAGCTGCGGTCAGGATTGTTGTTTGAGGTTGCTGGTGATAATGCTGAATCGTCAAATCAAGTGGTTCAAGCTACTTTCCACAGTAGTCGATTGTTCGGGCGATTTCAGTTTTCAATTTTGCACGGTTTACAATCCGATCCACAAATCCGTGCTCGAGAAGGAATTCGCTAGTTTGGAATCCTTCGGGCAACTCGATGCGAATGGTCGCTTTGATTGTGCGTGGTCCCGCGAAGCCAATCAAGGCTTTCGGTTCTGCAAAGACAACATCGCCAAGCGATGCGAACGACGCAGCGACGCCCCCCATGGTAGGGTTGGTCAAAACGGAGATAAACAGACCGCCTTGTTGATCATAACGAGCTAGTGCGGCAGAGACTTTTGCCATTTGCATCAACGAGAGAATTCCCTCGTGCATTCTCGCTCCGCCGCCAGATCCGCTGATAATGATCAGGGGTAAATTCTGTTCAGTTGCTCTCTCGACGAGCCGGGTAAGACGTTCGCCGACGACCGACCCCATGCTCCCCATAATGAATTGTGAATCGGTAATCCCAATTGCAACGCGTCGCGCCCGAATCATCCCGCAGCCGGTAATCGCGGCATCTGAGAGTCCCGTCTTTTTTCGTTCTGCAACGAGGCGGTCCGTATAGGCTCGGGAGTCTTTGAATTCCAATGGATCGCCGGCAAGTAGATTACCGTCCCATTCTTCAAAGGTTCCATCGTCAAGAACTTGAGCGATTCGCTGATGTGCCGACACATACATGTGGTGGTCACAAGAGGGGCAGACACGCAGTCGTTTCTCTGCCTCTTTGTTAAATATCGGAGATTTGCATCCGGGGCACTGAATCCAAGTACCCTCGGGAATGTTTCGTTTTTTTCGTCCAGTCACAATGGTCTTCGTTTGAGACATCGTCGTATCCGTTATTGCAGCGGCTTTAAAGTAGGCCGGTGTAAACCTGTTAGTCTCCCCATTGTCGCATAAATGCGGGTTTATGTTCAACAGCTTATTTCATGATTCTTTGAGGCTGCCGAGTGGATTCCTTTGTAATTAACGGTTAATCGGAGGTTTTGCCGTTGAAATCGAGTCCTGCGGAGTAACTTTTAATAAATTAACGCGCGGCTTTTACGATATTCGAATCCCCTTTAAAACTATTGGCATCGAGAAATTGGGCCATTGAGTAATTGTTGCGAATCAACCGACTATGAAATTTCCAGAAGAAGTTTATTCATCCAAGCGTTTTCGAGAGCAAGGCGCTGCAGTTATTGAACTCATCGCAAGCTGTATGGAGGATTCGATATCAGGAAAACAAGACAAGGTGGTTGAATTGACTGATCCCGTAACGGCGATGCGGGAGGTACAGCAGTGGTTCGATCGAAGTAAGTTGGATGAATCCAAAGACGTAGCCCGATTGTTTTCTGACATCTATCAGCGGGCAATACGTCTTCATCATCCAGGCTATCTTGGGCACCAAATTAGTCCACCGTTACCCGAAGCTGCCTTGGCCTCTTTGTTCAGTGATTTTTTAAATAACGGCATGGGCGTTTTTGAGATGGGGGTTGCCGGAACAGCAATTGAGCGTTTTGTGGTTAAATCGTTGGCCCAAAAGATGGGCTTTCCAGATTCAGCAGATGGGTTTTTAACTTCGGGTGGAACCCTTGGTAACCTGACGGCGTTATTGGCGGCGCGTCGTGCGAAAGCGACGGATGATATTTGGGAATCGGGGGTTCACCAAAAGACCGCTCTCTTAGTCTCGTCACAGGCTCATTACTGTGTTGACAGATCCGCTCGAATTATGGGATGGGGAGCGGAGGGGGTGGTTAAGGTCCCTGTGAAGCAAGATTTCACAATGGATGTTTTGCAGTTGGAATCGAGGCTTCAAGCGGCGAGAGCGAGTGGACTGGAAGTGATCGCGGTGGTTGGAAGTGCGTGTTCGACTGCGACCGGAACCTTTGATGACTTAGAGGAAATTGCAGCGTTCTGTCGACGACATGATCTCTGGTTTCACGTCGATGGCTCCCACGGGGCGGCGAGTGTTTATTCAAAAGAATATGCCAGTCGAGTCAAAGGACTGCATCTGGCGGACAGTGTCGTTATGGATTTCCATAAGCTGCTGATGACACCTGCGTTGGCAACGGCCGTGATTTTCAAAGAGGGAAGGTGGGCCGCGGCAAATTTCGCACAAAAAGCTGAGTACCTCTGGGATGATGCAAATCATGTGGACGAATGGCATGATTTAGCAAAGCGTACATTTGAGTGCACGAAATCAATGATTGCTTTAAAAGTATTCACTATTCTTGCGGTTCACGGTGAACAAGTCTTTGACGATAATGTCACGGCACTTTATCGATCCGCCCGTGATTTTGGAGACCTTCTTAAAGCGGCTGAAGATTTCGAGTTAGCGACGTTTCCGCAGTCCAATATTGTCTGTTTTCGATTTACGCCGAAGGGAGATCATGACCTAGATTTGTTGAATCGGAAGGTTCGGGAGGAAATATTGTCAACGGGCGAATTCTATATCGTTCAAACCATCCTTGAGGACCGGGTTTGGCTCCGAACGACTGTCGCCAACCCATTCACTGGGAATTCCCATTTCGAAAATTTAATAAACGAAATTCGTAGAATTGGTAATGCCAATTTACGGGACTGACTCAGACGCGATGCTCGGCCAGTTGAATGCCCGGTCGCTAATTCGGAGCGGCTAAATTTTCGCATGGGCCAACTGTGACCGTCATGTTTTGGTCAAGTGGAAAGGCTTCGAGGGCTTCATGAATTTGATCAAGTGTGACCGATTCATAGATTGCAGCAATTTCAGCTACGGTTTTGAAACTCTCTTCGCTCAGCCATTGAGCGCCGATTGAGAACATTCGGCTGTTGGTTCGTTCACTCGCCAGAACAATATGCGAGGCAATTTTCCGTTTGGCTAGATTTAATTCTTTTTGGGTAATGCCCTCTTTTCGAATCTTCTGTTGGAGCTTGGCTAAGCGTCCAAGGTTTTCCTGCGCCTGTTCTGGACTACAGCAAATGAAGCTCATGATGGCTCCGCTTCCCTGGTAGTCATAGCCACCCATGCCGGCTGATTCGGCGAGTCCCGAGTCGAGAAATTCCCAGTAAAGTCGACTGCCGCTATCGTCCCCGATGATGCTGCTCATGACGGCTGTTGCAAATCGAATTTCCTGTTCCGACGAAGGGCCTGCTGCCATTTGCAAAATGTATTGTTGGTGCGAATTTGGCTTGTGCATTGACACGAAACCCGTTCGGTAGTCGGCCGGCTTGGTTGATCGCTCGGGAGAGAACGGCGTCCAAGCCCCGCAATGTTGATCTAAATCCTCAACGAGTTTATCGAAATCAATTTTACCGGCGCCAGCGAAACAGATGTTGGAGGGACTGTATCTCTCCTTGAAATAGCTCATCATACTTTCGGGGGTCAGTCCGGAGACAGAGTCGACCGTCCCGAGAACCGATTGTCCGAGTGGATGGTTGCCAAAGAATTCCGACATCATTCGTTCGTAACCGCCGTAGGGAGGCTGGTCATCGTACATTTTAATTTCTTCGATAATGACTTGTTTTTCAGTCTCGAAGTCGTCGATGCGCAGCGATGGCCGCATTATGTCGCTGAGCAATTCTACGACCTGTCCTTGGAATTCTGGAAGGACTGCCGCGTGATAAATGGTGCTTTCCTCGCCGGTGCGGGCGTTGCTAGACGAACCCATTTCATCAAGTTCTAAATTAACTTGAGCCGCCGAACGATTAGGCGTACCTTTGAAAACCATGTGCTCTAAAAAGTGGCTAACGCCGCTGATTTCCGAGGTCTCATCCCGCGCACCGGTTCTTACAAAAAAACCGAACGCTGAGGTGTATGCCTGAGGATTGCATTCGGCGAGTATGTTCAGGCCATTCTTAAGCCTGTGTTGCCGATATTCCATTTGCTTCAAACTCCAGAGGTTGTGGTCCCAAAGTGACGATGTCGAAACTTTGCGGGGGATTGGCGGCGAGATATTCGTTGATTGATTCCACCGTTAATTCATTGATTTTTTGATTCACTTCATCGAGCGTACGGACGCGACCGAGATGGAACCAATCGCCGGCGATTGATCCAGCCCGCCCCCGGCATGATTCCTGCTGCATTACCATGCCGCTTCTGATTTGAACTTTAAGACGCCGTAATTCGTCTTCTTTAATTCCAAGAGCCATTTTTTGGAGTTCCTCGATGATGACATCAAGTGTTTCCTGAGCCCTTTCGTTGGTGGTTCCGCTGTAACACAGGACTGCACCTTTGTCTTTAAGCGTATGGCAGGACGCGAATACCGTGTAGCACAGCCCGCGTTTCTCACGCACCTCGGTGAACAGGCGGGAGCTCATGCCGCCGGAGAGCACGCCGATTGCACCACGATTGAGATAGTAGTTCTCATGCGAATAGGGGACGCCGGGGTAGGCGATGGCGATATGAGTTTGTTCACTTTCGTGCACAATGTGTTCAACGCCATGCGTTGCCGGTTCGGTTGTCACTGTTGGATCAGGTTTGGGATGCCAGTTTTGAAACAGTTCACCGACGTGTGCCTTGAGCGAATCAAATTCAAGTTTTCCTGCGCAGGCAATGATCAAACCATTGGGACGATAGTGGCGATCATAAAAGTTCCTAATGTCGTCAAGGGTTATACTTTGAACAGTCTCAAGTGTACCTTCGCAGTTTCTTCCATCAATTGAGCCATAGAAATTAGTTCTTAGTTTTTGTAAGGCCCGCTGGGCGAGATCGTCACCGAGCGAGGCTATTTCTTGAAAGCAAACTAATCTGCCGTCTTCAAGTTGGTCTTCGGGAAAGGCAGGTCGTTGGAGAACGTCTGCGTAGATCCTTAATGCATCGTGGAGTTGGGCAGCTTGCATCGCGCCGCCAAAATTTGTGTTATACAGAGACGCTGAAGAAGAGTAGTCGACTCCGAGCGATTCAAGAGCCTCGATGAATTCGCGACTATTAAGGTCGCCACAACCCCGTTGGACCATTTCGCATACGAAGTTGGCAATTCCCCGTTGGGATAGTGCATCGTAGCGGCATCCAGCGGGAACAGCTATGGAAAATGCAGCCGATTCGAGCCAAGGCATTGGCTGTGCTACAAGGGTGATACCGTTCTCGTAGGTATGGTGGAAAATCTGTTGTTCCATAAGTCTCAACGCCGTTGGTATTTTTCTGAAAACGGTATTCTAAACTGAATTTTATCTACGCGAAGAGGGCATAGGAGGACTTGTTCAGTTTGCTCGCGAGATTGGCGGGGCGGGGCGTTTTAGCCGAGCATGAAGGATTTCGATCGGATGTTGCGCTAATCGACCTGTTCCGTCAAGAATTTGGTGCCGGCAGCTTGTCCCCGGTGCTGCAATAATGGAGTCCAATTTCTCAGCTCGGATGTTGGGAAACAGTACAAGTTCCCCAATTTTCATTGAAAGATCGAAGTGCTCTGGAGTGTATCCAAAGGAACCAGCCATGCCACAGCATCCCGAGGGGATTAGTCGGACGCGATGACCTTGGGGGAGTTGGAGCATCCGAACGGTCGGTTTGAGTGAGGCGAGTGCTTTTTGGTGGCAGTGCCCGTGCAATCGAATGATTTGTTGCTTGGGCTCGAATTGATCTGAATGAATTTTACCATGGTCGATTTGTGTTGCGATAAACTCATCAAACATCAGTGCGTGTTTCGCTAGTTCGTGTGCTGAATTCCGAAGCGATGCGTCTACCAGGGCAGGGTATTCATCCCGAAATGAAAGGATGGCTGATGGTTCGATTCCGACGAGAGGCGTGTCTGGCCCTACCAATTCTCGAAATTGCTGGACGTTTTTATTGGCGTGTATTTTTGCAGTTCGAAGTAAGCCTTGTGAAATCGCAGAGCGGCCACTCTCGTTATGAATAGGCATCCTCACTTCAAACCCAAGTTCCTCTAGAAGTTCTACCGCCGCAATGCCAAGGTGAGGTTCGAGGTGATTGGTGAACTCATCGCATAACAGAAAAACAGTTCCTTGGCTGGCTGGCTTCGTATTGAGTCGACGTTGTGAGAACCAGTGTCGAAAAGTGATTTTGGGAAGGGGCGGCAAAGAGCGTTCGGGAGCAATGCCGAGAAATTTTTTCAATCTCGGTCCAAGCCAAGGATTCCTGGCTAAGTAGTTGAGTGGTCGACTCAGTCTATGGATGCGTCTCAAATTCGTGGCGAAATTCGCAATGCGTCGGACATCTTTTGGAATGCCATGAGTGTCGTAGTAGGCTTGCAGGAATTCCGACTTGAGCTTGCTTACATCCACGTTAGACGGGCATTCACGCTTACAGCCTTTGCAGGAAAGGCATAAATCCATGACCTTCTTTAAATCGTCATTGGCCAGCGGAGTTGCTGGGTTTTCTGGATTAGTAAGTGTCTCTCGAAGAATGTTGGCTCGAGCGCGAGTCGAGTCGAGTTCGTTGCGGGTAACCATATAGCTGGGGCACATTGTCCCACCGGTTAATTCAGTCTTTCGGCAATCACCAGAACCGCTGCACAATTCTGCGGCACGTAGGATTCCTTGTTCCGGTTCAAAGTTATAAACCGTGCTTAGTTCTGTAGTTGTTTGGTCTGGCTGGAATCTCAAGTGAGTATTCATTGGAGGGGAATGGATGATCTTCCCCGGGTTGAAAATGTTATTTGGGTCCCATAGTTCTTTTATTTGTTTCACGACTTCAAAATTTTTGCTGCCAATCATGAATTCTAAGAATTCACCTCGCAGTCGACCGTCCCCGTGCTCTCCACTTAATGAACCGCGATAAGTTTTGACGAGCCCAGCGACATCTTTGGCAAGCTGGCGAAAAACACGCTGATCAATTTTTGATTTTAGATTGAGAATTGGGCGCAGATGGATTTCGCCCGCCCCCGCGTGCGCATAATGCACGCAATCTAAGCCGTATTTTTCATCAAGAATGTTGTTTAAATCGTGGATGAACTGAGGCAGATCTGCCAAAGTTACAGCGGTATCCTCGATCACTGCCACAGGTTTATTATCCCCTGGGATATTTGAGATGACTCCTAGTCCCGATTTTCGCAACTCCCAAACTTTTCGTGTTTCTTCACCAAGCAAAGTCGGGAATGCAGTTCCGAGGCTTGATTTTGAGAATTCAGCCTCAAGCTCCCCAAGCTTGAGGTTGACTTCCGCTTCTGTTTCTCCCCGCAATTCTGTAAGCAGAACTGCTTTGGGGGAACCAATAATAAATGACATGTTTTCTGTTTGTTGGAGATTGCGTGAGGCGCCATCAAGAATGTGATGGTCGATCAACTCGACAGCATAAGGTTGGTGTCGAACTGCAATTTGTGTCGCTTGAAGTGCTTCATTTACTGAAGGAAAGTGTGCGCACTGAATGCCAACTGCTGAAGGAGGAATGGGTACACAATTAAGTTTAATCTCGGTTGTGAAAAAGAGTGTTCCCTCAGAGCCAGCCAGAAGATTACAGAAATCAAATGACTGATCGCTGGTGGAGTCGAGCACATCCGCGTCCATTAAAAGGTCGATGGCATATCCCGTGTTTCGACGTTTGATTTCCGGTTTGGGGAATTGGCCCAGAATCTCCGATTTGATATCGGGGTCATCCAGTAGCTTGCGAACGCCACAATAGAGTTTGGTTTCTAAGAGTTCCGGATTGGAGTCGCATTTTTGTTCAAATTCTTGGGCCGTTAATTTTTTAAATACTGCGCGAGTGCCGTCGGAAAGAAAGCCAGTGACTTCGAGCGTATGATCGCGTGTGCTTCCAAACTTAATGGAGTTTGAGCCGCATGAATTGTTGCCTAGCATGCCGCCGAGCATTGCTCGATTGGAGGTTGATGTTTCTGGTCCGAACATTAAGCCAAAGGATTTTAATGCTAGATTCAGCTCATCGCGAATTACCCCAGGTTGCACGCGAACCCATCGTTGGCGTGCATTGACTTCCAGGATGCGGTTAAAATGTCGCGAGATATCCACGATGATCCCGTTTCCTACCACCTGTCCTGCCAGTGAGGTGCCGGCGGCGCGAGGTACGAGGCTTAACTGGTGCTCGCTGGCGAATTTGATGAGCCTTTGGATATCGTCATCTGTACGTGGAATTGCAACGGCTAACGGTATTTCGCGATAAACAGAAGCATCGGTCGAGTAAGCGTTCCGCATCAAGCTGGAAACGTGCATTTCCCCATCGAGTCGAGAGCCGATTCGTTCAAGTTGACTTTGAAGGCCTGGTTCGATCATAAGCGGAATAAATACGTAGAAAGTAAAATGGGGCTTAAACCAAAGGAATCGGAGTGATCAGTTTTTTTTTTACTAATTTCGCCGAATAAATGATTGGTTTGATGTTTGTTGTCAATGATACCGTATCGAATTAGTGTCAAATCTATTTTGACGGATTTTAAAAAGCACTTTAGACTAGGTTCCGACAAGAATTCCAGATCATCGTAAATTTGTAGCAATCATCATATTGAATCGCCAATGACCAAGATAATAATTTTTCCGCTGACGGTCGCGGTACTGGGGTTAATGTTTTCTCCCACGCAATTCCTCAGTGCGCAGGATTCGGCAGAGGATAAGCCGGCAGCGTTTACATCGGAGCAAATTGAGTTTTTTGAAAATAAAGTTCGGCCGCTGCTAGTCGAAAAGTGTTTTAGCTGTCACGGCCCCGAATCCAAACCACTCGAGGGTGGTTTGAATTTATCATCGCGGAAGGGATTATTATTTGGCGGGGATACTGGCCCCGCGCTTGTGGTAGGTGCCCCCGAGGAGAGTTTGCTGATAGATGTAATCAATTATGGCGACGTTTATGAGATGCCTCCGGATACCAAGATGTCAGCGGAGGAAATTGGCGTTTTGACGAAATGGGTAAAGGACGGCGCGGCTTGGCCTACAACGGGAGAAGTCGAGGCCGTAGGGCGCGAGGCGTTCGATCTTCAGGCCCGAAAGGATTCTCATTGGGCTTGGAAGCCAATCCAGAAACGCCAAGTGCCTTCCGTTAAAAATGCAGACTGGCCAAAGGATCCTGTCGATAATTTCGTTTTGGAAAAATTGGAATCGGCCGGCTTGACCCCCGCGGCAGATGCAGAACGTAGAGTTTTGATTCGGAGAGCCTATTTTGATCTTACCGGTTTGCCACCCTCACCTGAAAAGGTGGAGGATTTTGTTAGCGATACAGCTCCTGATGCATTTGAGAAAGTAATCGATGAACTGTTGGGGTCTGATCGGTTTGGCGAGCGTTGGGCGCGTCACTGGATGGATTTGACGCGATATGCAGAATCGGCTGGCCATGAGTTTGATTATGAAATTCGAAATGCCTTTCGTTATCGAGATTATTTGATTCGTGCATTCAATAATGACGTTTCGTATAAGCAACTTTTACATGAGCACATCGCCGGTGACCTTTTGCCTCGACCGCGACGGCATTCCACAGAGGATTATAACGAGTCGGTTTTAGGAACTGGATTCTGGTTTTTAGGTGAGGCGAAGCACGCACCGGTCGATGCGAAAGCAGAGGAAGCAAGAACTATTGACAACCAGATCGATGTCATGTCCAAGACTTTTCTGGGGATGACGGTAGCCTGTGCACGTTGTCACGATCATAAATTTGATGCGATTTCAACGGAGGACTATTACGCATTGTCTGGGTTTTTGCAAAGCTCGCGTCGTCAATTGGCAATGTTGGATCCTGGCCGGAAGATTGAGTCTCGGTTTAAGGACGCATCGAAATTGGTCGAGCAGGGTAATGCGTTAGCGCTTCAACTGCTTGATCGGTTTTCCAAATCCGACAAAGTGAATTTTAACAAATACCTTGTTGCGTCCCTAGAAATCCTGAGATCGGATCCCCAGTGGAATCAAGCCGCTCCGAAAATCATTGAGGGTGAGAATTTAAAACAGATCAGTGTTTCAACTGGGGAGGTGAAGCATCAGGCGATTGCCAAGCAAGGGGGCCATGTCTGGGGTGGTAACAAGCAAGCTTGGTGGCGAGGTGGAGAAGTTGGGAGTCAGTGGGTGCTAGAGTTTTCGCACGACGGACCAGCTTCAACGGTCTTGTTGAGTGGCGAATTCACTCAGGCCATTGATTACGGAGTCGCGAAGGTGATGCTCAATGGAGCGGTTATTTCCGAGAGTCTCGATCTCTTCGCTCCCAAGATTGGAAAAAAACGCGTTGATTTTGGGAAAGTCGCGTTACTTGCGGGCCCCAATCAAATCGCATTTGTACTGGCTGAATCCAACGCTGCAGCGAAGCCTGAGCGAATGGTTGGCATTGATTTCTTGGAGTTGCAGTCGATTCCCGAAGGCGAGAACGAAACGTCCATCACAGTAGCAGGGGCTGCTAAGAGAGATCAGTTGGATTCGGAATTACTGCAAAGATTGGTCGACGCAATTAAAGAACCGGCTGCCGCTGCCAATTCCAATCCCTTTAATTTGCTTCAGCGGGTTTCTAAAAAGCAAGTCCAAGTCAATGGTGCCTATTCTGAAAAACTGAATCGTCAGTCGGCGGCGCGTTTAGCGAAAATAGAGAAGTGGAATGAAGATACGACTTTGTTTGCGGATTTTTCAAAGGGTTTGCCAGAGGGATGGTATCGCACGGGGTTTGCTTTTGAAAAAGCTGGGCAGCCCCCCGTCTTTTCTGCGGTAGGTTCACTCTTGGATGTGAATGCCTCCGTTAACAGTGGGCGGTATGGTGCTCAGTTCTGCGGTGTGATTCGTTCGCCGACGTTTGAATTGAACCAGACACACATTCATTATCTCTGTCGGGGGCGGAACGCGACGGTGAGGTTGGTGATTGATGGTTTCACGATGGATGAATTTAATGCTTTACTATTTCGTGGATGTAAATTCAACATTCGAGATTCGGCAGAATTTCATTGGGAAACACAAGCTGGCGATCTAAGGAATCAACTCGGGCGCCGCGCCCACATTGAAATCATTGATCATGGCCATGGGTTTGTTGAACTGGAGCAAATTCGTTTCTCGAACGGTGCTGGTCCAGTTGACCCTATCTCTGAATTATTTTCTAACCGCTCATTCGATTCACTTTCGGGATTTGTCGAGGGCTGGGTAGATGGGGTCGTTGCGAGAATTGGGGAATCGCCAGTCACAAATACGTCAACGTTAATTGACTATCTGATTGAACGAGATTTGGTCGAGCTGTTTTTGCCGTCAACCAAATCTGTCTCAGGCGTACCCAACGGCAGTTCTGAAAATTATGTTTCGCTGGATTCACCAACCTACAGAACCTCCTCAAACCTGTGGGGCGAACAGGTAACGCAATTGAAGGCCATTCGTAAAAAGTTAATGGCAATTGACGTGACTGTGCCGGAGCCTGTGTTCGCAATTGCGTTAACGGATGGTACGGGGGAGGACGAGAAAATATTTATCCGAGGAAACCATAAAACACTGGGTGCAGTTGCGCCGCGACACTTTTTGTCAGCAATTTCCAGTCGTGCTTTAAACCCCAAAGAGGGGAGTGGGCGTTTGCAATTAGCCCAGAAAATGACCGCGCCAAATAATCCGTTGACTACACGCGTGGCAGTCAATCGAATTTGGCATCATTTATTTGGCCGGGGGATTGTTGGCTCTGTCGATAATTTTGGAGTGCTTGGTGAATTACCTACCCACCCAGAATTATTGGATTACTTAGCGAGAGAATTTGCTTCTGACGGTCAGTCAATTAAGCGATTGATTAAACGGTTGGTGCTCACCAGAACCTATCAGATGGCTAGTAAGTCTTCGGTTGAGGGAGACGCTGTGGATCCAGAAAATCTGTTGCTGCACCGCGCGAGAATTCGTCGACTTCAGGGTGAGGCGATTCGAGATTCATTGTTGTCGGTGGCGGGGAATCTTGATTTAAAAATGTACGGACCGCCAATTCCAGTTCACCTAACATCGTTTATGTCGGGTCGAGGTCGACCTCGTACAAGTGGCCCTGTCGATGGTGCTGGGCGGCGGAGTGTTTATATTTCTGTTCGGCGAAATTTTCTCTCGCCAATGATGCTCGCATTTGATACGCCAATTCCATTTAACGCGATTGGTGCAAGGAATAAGTCGAACGTGCCAGCGCAGGCATTAATTCTCTTAAATGATCCGTTTGTAATTGGGCAGGCAAAAATCTGGGCCGAAAAACTGATTAAACAGAACAAAAACGAGCAATCACGGATTAATGATGTGTATCTGACAGCGGTGGGTCGTCTACCCACCGAGACAGAGATGCAAAATGCAATTGATTTCATGCGTCTTCAGGCGGAGTCACTCGGAGTTGCTGCGGATGATGCGGCTAACAACCTAGAAGTATGGCAGGATTTTTGTCACGTCGTCGTTAACCTGAAAGAATTTATTTACATTCGTTGAGTTCTCAGAGGGTAACAAATTCTATTTTCCACGGTCATGAGGGCAGTTGGCAGAGGTGGAGTAGTTATTTAGTGAGTAAGCAGATTTTAGATCGTTTAAATAAGAGAATTGAGATGGTGAACGCGTGAAGAAAAAAAAATCTCATTGTGGAAACTATCGTCCAAGAGGTCTGTCTCGGCGAGCGATGCTGCAGCAATCGGCTTGCGGTTTTGGAGCCGTTGCGCTCTCTGCAATGATGGCTGATGGTGAGTTTTCCGGGCTGTTGGCGGACGAAACGAATTCGCTTGGTATGCACCATCCCGCAAAGGTGAAGCGAGTTGTATATCTTTACATGGACGGTGGTCCATCGCAGGTGGATACATTTGATCCCAAGCCAAGGCTTGAGAAAGAAAATGGAAAAGCGTTTTCGATGAAAATTGAGCCCACTCAATTTAACAATATTGGCAAGACGTTGATGAGCCCCTGGAAGTTTAAGAACTATGGAGAGTCGGGGACTCCAGTCAGCGATCTGTTCCCTCATGTCGCAAAGCATGTCGATGATCTAGCTGTGATTCGCTCAATGACGAGTGATTTTTCTGAGCATACCAATGCAAATTATTTCCTTCATACGGGGAATGGTTTTCAAGGTCGGCCCAGTATGGGAGCTTGGCTAGGCTATGGATTGGGGAGTGAGTGTAAAGATTTACCTGGGTTTATCGTTCTTAACGGTGGACTGACTCCGCCGGGCGGACTGGATTGTTTTAATAGTGGGTTTCTGCCGGCGTCGTTTCAGGGGTCCGTCTTCAACGCAGGTGAGGCTCCGATTGCAAATATTCGCCCTCATGAACGTAAGCCCTTGCTCCAGCGAAATAAACTTGATTTGTTAAATCGTCTGGATGCTGAGAATCTAAAACGGATTGGTAAAGATGACCAGCTTGAGTCAGCGATCGCGAATTATGAGCTCGCGTTCAAAATGCAGTCTGTCGTTCCGGATTTGGCCAGTTTGGCTGGCGAAACAGAAACGACTAAAGAAGCTTATGGCTTAAATTCCAAAAATTCGAAAACGGTGATTTATGGTCGCCAGTGTCTTTTGGCGAGAAGGCTGCTTGAGCGGGGGGTGCGGTTTATTGAATTGACCTGCCCAAATGTGGGACATGACCGCTGGGATCAGCATAATAATCTGAAAAAAGGGCATGAGGACAATGCTGTTGCCGTGGATCAACCGATAGGAGCGTTATTGAACGATTTGAAGCAACGAGGTTTGTTTGAGGATACCTTGGTGGTTTGGTCGGGCGAATTTGGCAGGACTCCCTTTGCCCAGGGAGCGAACGGTCGTGATCACAATCCATTCGGGTTTAGTTTGTGGATGGCAGGTGGCGGTGTCCGAGGGGGGACCGTAGTGGGGGCGACCGACGAATTTGGCTACAAAGCGATTCAGGATAAATTGCGAATTCATGATCTGCATGCAACCATGTTGCATCTGTTGGGTGTTGATCATAAGAAATTGACTTATCGCTGGTCAGGTCGGGATATGAGATTGACCGACGTTCATGGAAAATTAATTTCGGGTGTGCTGTCCTAGGAGTTGCACAACTACCGAATTGAAGACTGATTAACGAAAACTACCTATGTCTCGAATTTATCTTGATAACGCTGCCACTAGTTGGCCCAAGCCGGACGGCGTTTATGCTGCAATTGATCACGCTCAACGGGTGTTGGGGGCACCGGCAGGCCGAGGTGCGTATTACGAGGCGAATGACGCAAGTAGAGTCGTAGACCACGCAAGAAATGCAGTTGCGAAATTTATCAACGCTCCGAAGAGCCGGAATATTGCGTTCACTTTTAATGGAACCGACTCGCTGTCGACAGCCATTTTAGGTTTATTAAAAAAGGGCGATCATGTTGTGACAACGGTCGTTGAGCACAATTCAGTTTTGCGGCCGCTGAACCATCTTGAAGCGAGTGGCTTGATTAAAGTGACTTGCGTCGGATGTAACGACGAAGGGTTTGTAGACGTCGATGAACTCATTGCGGCGATTACGCCCAAGACAAGGTTGTTAGCGGTCAATCATGTAAGTAACGTCACCGGTTCCATCCAACCGGTGGATACACTGAAAAAACGTTTGGCTCAGCTAGAAAACCAGAGGCTCGTTTATCTACTCGATGCGGCGCAATCGCTGGGGCACATACCGGTTGATATTCAGGAACTCGGTTGCGATATCCTAGCTTCCTCCGGGCACAAGGGACTTCTTGGGCCATTGGGAACCGGACTTATCTATTTGTCGGACCGCGTAGTCAATTCGGTCGATCCCTTACGTTTTGGTGGAACGGGAACCGAAGGCAGCATCGAGTTTCAACCAGACCAAATGCCAGATCGGTTTGAGTCCGGTAATTTGAATGTCCCTGGAATTGCGGGGGTGCACGCGGGAATTCGATTTCTGAATTCCACCGAAGGTCTTGAGTTGCGTGCTCGTCGCTATGTCAACGCGACTCGTCTTTTGCAGGGAATTTTAAAAATACCTGGAGTGGAAATTCACGGTGCCAAGGAAATGGATCACCGTATTGGCGTTTTTAGCTTTAATATTAGCGGTTGGGATTGCCATGAGGTTGCATCTATTCTCGATGCGAACTGGGCCATACAAACGCGAGCGGGGCGGCATTGTGCCCCATTGATTCACCGGGCTTTAGGGACTGAGTCCGAGCACGGCACCGTGCGGTTGAGTGTCGGACTGTTTACCACGCTTGCTCAGGCAGAGATGGTGTTGGAATCGATCGCGAAACTAGCCGACCAAAGCACGCCTTAAACCTTCGTGTTGTCGAAAGTAAACATTCGGTGACGCCCAGTGGGGTAGTGTCACGGTTCACGTTGATTGCTTGTCTGATTGCTTGTCTGATTGCTTGTCTGATTGCTTGTCTGATTGCTTGTCTGATTGCTTGTCTGATTGCGTCGGTTTCTTTGGTTTAACATGTTTCTTGCCAAGCCTCAGGACGAATTTGTCTTTCACTGCAACTAGGCATATCTCGCGCCGATTAAAAGCGAGTTGTCGAGCTTTGACCACTTGAAAACCAAGTGCCTTGACTGCTTTCATCAGATCAGAAATCGAGGTTGCATTCTTCCATTCAGAAAATTTGAGCGTCAGAATAATTCCCTTGACATCAACGAGGGGGTGATTAACGATGTCGGCTACGGTTTCGATCGAGAATTTTGGGTCGGCATTTAAATCGGAAAGCAGCCATTTTGTGTTTCGAAATTCTTTGCGTTTAACATCCGAACCACGTTTTCTTATGTGAACAAAATTCTTATGTTCGAGGATGCCGGTTTCCATTTCTGCCGGATCGATACCGATCACGTTTGCACCTTTTTCGAGTAGCAGTTGGCAAGCGCCTCCGGGAGCGCTACCGATTTCTGCACAGATATCACCGGGTTGGATCGTGATTCCCGACCACAGCAAAGCTTCACTCAATTTTAAATAGGCACGGCTATAGGTTTCAACAGTGGTGTCGATCGCTGGAGTTCCGCCGGGCCACCTGCCAGCAACGGTTGAAGCGAAATGATAGCCGTACCACCATTCGTTGGGTTCGACCATCACCACGTCGAAAATAAGATCGTCTGGCTTAGATTCTTTGTTGACGACCAGCTTGGTGCTTGCTTCATCTGCAGTCGCCTTAAATAGGTTGCCGACTTCGTTGGCGAGAGCAGAGATTCCTGGTTCGAATCCATTTTTTCCAGGAGTAAACGGATCGCGTTGCCAAACATGCAGGTGATTTGATTTTTTGAATTCAGCAAGAGTTGAGATTTCTGCAACCATCGAGCTTGCGTCTTGAGACGTACATTTGCCAAGCGACCAACCATAAGTTCTCGCGAGAGCGGATTTAAGTGTGAACCGCTGGGGAAGTGGGGTTTCTGAACTGACCTTGAACGTGATGAATCCCGGTCGCGAGAATGCGAGGTTTAGATTGGGATGGTTGTTCATGATTTCTAATTTGGTCGCACTTTCAGCGCCGTTTTGGCAAATCACAAAAATAAAGGGTGCCGGGGCAGGGGGAGTCGGCGAGTCAGATACGGTATCGGCCATAGTTCATTTCGAAAAAAGTTTGGTTGCAATACATGGATTGCCGGTTGCTGATGCTATCACTTTTTCGAGGTTTGCGAACGTGGGCATCCTGAAAATCCTCGAATTGCATCAAGAATAGGCCCAGATACTGGCCCTAGCGCGATGTCGGGGCTTGGGCCAATTATTGGGCAGATTGATTGATATAGGTAACCAATATCGGTTGGGATAAACTGACGGGGACCACAAATATGGTGGTCCCTCCAACTATTTATGGCGGGTCAGAGAGTTCCGCGTTGACCCTGGGGGACTGAGTTAGTTTCAAGTAGCAGATGCCAGGAAGGCCGCTGTCATGACAGAAAAAATCAAGTTTATCCATTCATCAGATTTCCATCTGGATGAGCCGATTCGCGGCTTGCAGCAACTGCCCCAACCGCTTTTGGAGACACTCGCTGAAGCCCCTTACGTCGCGGCAGAGAGTGTTTTTGATACGGCGATCACTGAAAAAGTTGATTTCGTTTTACTTTCGGGAGGGCTTTGTAATCTCGAGCAATTAAGTGCGCGGGCAGTCGCATTTTTGGTGAAACAATTTCAGCGATTGGAACAAAAAGATATTTTCGTTTATTGGGCTGGAGCGAAAGAAGACTCCGCTGATCAATGGCCGGGCGCTATCAAGCTGCCACGTAACGTAATTCAGTTTCATCCTCGTTCTGTAGAGCACGTGGACTTTCTAAAAGAAAATGCCGCATTAGTAAGAGTCATTGGGGTGGGGTGTGATTCCAAGCCCGTGGCGAGCGACCTGTTGGGGTGTGTTGAGGACGATGTCTTTAACATTGTTTTGGCTCACGCTGACGCTGACGTCACTGCCTTCGACAGCGATGCGATTGATTACTGGGCGTTCGGTGGGCGAGCGGAATCCTTGACGGAAGAATACGAAAATTCGGTTATGGTTTTTCCAGGGACTCCGCAGTCCCGAGAGTTTCACTCGGGAGCACCCAGTGGATTTAAATTGGTGAAACTGAATCGGACTAGGAAGACCAACGTCCGCACGATTAGATCAGATCGCGTCCACTGGTGTTCACCATTCGCCGACATACAGCATCCGATGGATCTGGATGACGCGAGGAACCAATTGGGTGAGCTTGCGTTGCAGCTTGCAGGTGAACATTCTGAGCAAACCATTCTTTGCCAGTGGCAGCTTGCGATGAGTGGAGAGGGGTCGGTTAACCGCGATTGCGGTATTGAGTGGCGAGCAGCGATGTTGAAATGGTTGCGAGCTGAATTTGGAATGTCCGGTAATGGCCTGTGGTCGATTTGCATTGACGAGCGGCCTTCAGACGATCACCCCAGTAAAGGATATGACGAAGAAACCTTGCTTGGGGAGTACCTCAGAGCTGTTGGGCGTTACCAGAGTGACAGTGAGTTGCGATTGAATTTACGAAATTATTTAAAAGATGATGTGCCACGTTGGGAAACTGATGGATTGGCAATAGTCAATGAACAACAGCGAGCTGAAATTTTGTCAAAGGCGTCTTTGTTAGGCGTGGATTGTCTAGGAGGCCAAGACGGCCCGGCGGTGTGATTGGTGTTGGCGTTTTGACACGTCATTGTTGCAGATGGTGAAGACAAAATTACAACTGCGTTAAAGGAGTTCCGCGGTGAAAATAAACGATCTTGAAGTGGATGGGTTTGGCGTCTGGAAAGGGCTTGAAGTCGAGCAAGTTTCCGATGAGCTAACGGTATTCTGCGGTTATAACGAAGCGGGCAAAACAACGCTGATGCAGTTCGTGCGTTCGATGATGTTTGGTTTTTCTTCGCCACGGCTGGAAAAATACTCCCCACCTGTTTACGGAGGATTAGCGGGTGGATCCATTGGTTTGTCTACCTCTGTAGGCAGTTTTGAGGTGCAACGCCACGTCGATCCAAGTCATTGCCAGGATCCTGTGGGAGACCTCGTGGTGATCGATAGCCATGACGGAGCGGTACACGGTCGAAATAAACTCCAGTCACTGTTGGGAGACATCGACGAATCAATCTTCACAAATGTGTTTGCGATTGGTCTCCAAGAGATTCAAGAACTAGGGGCACTCAATAGCACTGCTGCCGCTGACCAGTTATATAAATTGGCCAGCGGTTTGGATCGCGTTTCTTTGGTTGACGTAATGCGTAATCTTACCCAACGTAGAGATGCCATTTGGTCTGGGCCAAATGGGGTTCGGTCAAGGCTTGCGATTCTCGGTGAAGAAAGGCAGCTGCTTTTAAAAGAGGTGGAAGCGTTAAAGCAGAGATCCAAGACTTATTCATTGATGGCAAATAAGGTTATCGAAGTCGGATATCGTTTGGAGGAGCTTGCGGATTCGTTGAAAGAAAATGATCGGCAATCTCGTGTTTTGGAAGTGGCGATTCAAATTTCGGAACGTTGGCAACATCGAGTTTCAATCGCGCAGCAGATCCAAGAATTTGGAACGCTGCCAGAACGAGACAATGTTTCGATCACAGAACTTGACAGGATCAACGAAGAAATCGCCCATCAGCGAGAGCGGATCGAGAATTTTCGCGATCAACGGCTGGAAATCAAAAAGGATGGAATGGCATTGCCAATCAAGCCGCTCCTTTGGTCTCAAAAGGCTCGCGTCGAGGCTCTCGCGGAGCATACACCCTGGATTGAATCGTTACAGCGACAGTCTCTGCGCTTAGATGCAGAAATAGATCAAATTGAAAACAGCCTCGTTGGTGAGGTCGATGGTCTTGGAGAGCAGTTGAAGATTAAGGCAAGTGATATTCGCGGCCTTGGGAATCGGGGACTTGCCTCGCTGGAACTAACTGGTCGGAAACTACAGGATCAGGAAGATGTAATCATTCAGTTAGAGCACGATTTTGAAAAGACTGAATTTGATTTAGGGCAGCACGAGGAACGCTTGGGGACGAGCATAGCTCGCCAAAGCACATCTGAGTCGCTCGAAGAGACTGGCAAACAGGTGAACCGGTTGCGACGCCGAATTGAGTTGGAACAAAAAATCGACAAGCTTAACCGTGGAAGAATGGAGTTGGAGCGGGATGTTGATTCAGTAGTGACAGAACAGGTTCTCCCACTTGAAAAGTTATCCATCGTCGGGGTTACCTTTATTATTGGTGTGGTACTGCTGGGTTTCGGTTTGATTGATGCCGTCTCGGGGGGAAGTTGGATCAGCCAAACATCGACGAACATGGGGATCGTTTTCGTCTTTTTAGGAACGATCGCAGGCGTTGTCGCGATGGGACTAAAGTACCACTGGGAAGGTCAGGCGAAAGAAGATTTAGAGGATTTCCGACACCAAATTGAAATTGTTCGGCAGCAGCTTAAGCGAGCCAAGGTGGAGCGTACTGAGCTCGACCGTCAACTTCCTGAGAACGTTAAGGGGCAGTGGGAGTTGGCACTTTCAGATACAGAAAGTCGCTTGGAGAGACTCGAGGAGTTGGTTCCACTGGAAGGGCGAGTTTTAACCGCCAGAGCGAATCAAGATGAGTTGAGGCGACGTATTGCCACGCAGGAACTCGAAGTTGAGAAAACGAGTAAACAGTGGAAGGCAAGTTTGAGAGCTGCTGGATTGCCTGACGTTTTGCAACCTTATCAACTTCGTGAGATTGTACAGCGGGCTGATCGAATTTCGGGAATCAGTGACCGTTTAGATCATTTAAAGGCAGAGCAAATTGAGCGAAGGCGTGAACTGGAGAGTTTGAATTTGAGAATCGATCAAACGCTTCAGGAATCGGGGGTTCAATATGATGGAACGGAACTGATCGACCGGATTAATCATTTAGGCCGTTGCATTAATGAGCAGCGTGGATTGGTGCAACGCCGCCGCGAATTCACTCAGCGGTATCGGACACTGAAAGCTAAATTTGAAAAAGCGAAGCGTGAATTAGACCGACTGCTCGGCCAAAAACAGAGATTACTTTCGCTTGTGGGAGCGGAAACCGAAGCAGAGTATCGTGAGTTTGACTCAGAGTTGGTGCGTCGTGATGCATTGATTGAGAATCGAGAACACTTAAGCCAACAAATTGATGCCGCCTTGGGGCGAAATCATACTGAATCACAAATCGAACAGCTATACGAGGAATTCGGATCTGCTGGATTGGAAAACGCTTGGGAATCCGTTCAGTCTCAGATGGATAGTGCTCGCGAGCGACAAACTCAATTCCAGCAAGAATCTGCAGGTCTTCACCAGGAAATCAAAGTGATGGGCGAAGATAAAGGGATGGCACTAGCGAGATTGAAACTGGAAGCAGCCGAAACCGAAATTGCGGCACTTAAAAAGGAGTGGCAGGTGCTTGCTGCCAGTTCAACCATGTTGGAAGTGATTCGAGAAAGTTATGAATCAAAACGTCAGCCGGAAACGCTTAAAGAGGCATCTGGTTTTCTGGCTAAGCTGACAGAAGGTACCTATGTACGCATCTGGACCAAGTTAATTGGAGAGGAGTTGTTGGTTGATTCCAAGGATGGCGAGACGATTTCGGTAGATAAATTAAGTCGGGGTACAAGAGAAGCGGTCTATTTGAGTTTGAGATTGGCTTTGGTAGGAGCCTATGCGAGACGCGGATCCGTGGTGCCTATGGTTCTCGATGATGTGCTAGTAAATTTTGATGGCCGCCGAATCCAGGCGGCGGCAGAAGTGCTGTGCGAGTTCTCTAAGCAAGGTCACCAAATACTTATGTTCACCTGCCATGACCATATTCGTGAAGTATTCCATAGCCTTGCGGCGGACGTGAGAATACTTCCAGATCATCGAGAGGTAGTGGAATCAAAAGCAATTCCAGTTCGGTACGAAAATTTTGAAAAAACTGAGCAACAGCCTGAGTTCGAAAAATTTAAACCCAAATTAATGCCCGAAAGTGATTTGGTGAGTACGGATGTTATGGAACCAAATGGGATTCCAGTCGAATACGTTGAGTATGCATCGACGAACGTTCGAATTAATCCCGAGCAATATGACTCTGAGCTAGAGTTTGAACTTGCCGTGGTGGCATCGGATCAAAAGCGAGAGCAGAATTATTTAGGTGATCCTGCTTTTGAAGGCGACCATTCGATTTTACCAATGGAAATCTCAGCTGACGAAGATTTTTGGACAAAGCCTGCATCGTCATTAGACTAAATAATCAGTCGTTCGGCAGATGGTTCTAGCAGTCAGGTGGCTGCTGTTCAAAATAGGTTTCGGCATTTAGCCGGCGTCGATTGTTTGCTGAAGTTCGGATAGTTTTTTTTCTGCTTCTTTGCGTACAGGCTCGATTTCGGTTTGATCGATCAGCTCGGTGAGCGTTTGGATTGCTCGTGTCTTTTTGCTTTTAGTGTTCGCTTGATTTGCGTTCTCGATGATTTTTGCTTCGCGTGCAAGCTGTTTGTTCTCCTTGAGCGTATGTTTCTTTTGAAACGCGGCGAGGTCAGATTTGACCAACTTGAGGGCGCCAAAATCCTGGCGAAGTGCCAAGTAACCAAGCATTGCTGTGAGCTTGGCATCTGCCTGGTCGGATTCTATTTGGCTTGCAAAGTCTTTCAATTGGTTTCGGACTTCGTCAGCAGTTTCGATGACTAGGCGGTTCACTCTCAAGGCTGGTTCAGAATAGCTTGGGATCTGCCCGGGTTCACCAATTTTACGAACGCGACTGATTGCTTTGATCGCAGATTCGAAATTTCCTTTTTCTTTTTCCTGGGTGAATTTGTTGGCTGCGTCAGTTAATGATTGTGCTTCTCGGGCAGACAAAATGCGTCCGGAATTCTGTAAAGCCGCAAGGAGCATGTTGGGTAGGTCCGGGCCGCGCAGAGAGCCAGATCGACCGTAGAGTGTTTCACCATCTGCCCGCACAATAAAGAGTTGTGGAATGCCATTGCCGTCGGGAGTGTGGTCGCGTCGCCATTGAGCGTACTCAGGAGAGCTGACATCAAGCTTGATAGGCACGAACTGTGCCACGAGGGGTGCAATTGACTGATCGGTGTTGAGGCGTTTCAGCAGTGCTGCACACGGCGGTCAGGTGCTTTGCCCAGCGATGGCAAAGATAGGACGGCCACTCGCTGCCGAGATCTGTTTGGCTTTGGTAAGGCTATCCGCAGCTACGTTGGTTTTCGTTTGAGCCGTGAGTGGCAGAGTGATGCCTGTGAAGATGGCAAGCATCGTTCCTAGTAAAAGGCGGTGACTTTTAAGCATTGTTTGTTCCAAGGAGAAAACGCTGACTCTATTTTTTAAAAGCAATTGAAGCACTCATGAATCATTTCCCAATCACATGATGAGTTGCGAAGGTGATCTTGAATGCTGCTGCGGGTAAGGAGTTACCAACCAGTGCGATACGCCGGAGCGAGAAGTGCATTGGCTTCCTTTACTGACTTCGAGTTTCCTGTGAATTTACAGGTGGCGGCGTCCCAATCGAAGGTTTCTTGTGGCCAGCGGTTAATGACAGTGCCCATCAGAACGGCTTCGGTCAAAGGTCCAGCGTATTCGAACGGCGCGCCCGTTGATTCAATTTTTCCCTGAGCCGCATCGATCCACTGATGGAAGTGATTTCCACTTTCAACCGTTGGTGGTAATTTGCTCATTGGAGTTCCGTCGACTTGATAAACCTGCGGATTGCCGATGTGAGGGAGTATCAGACTACCTTTAGTTCCAATGAAGACAGATCCTTGGCTGGGTAATTTAACGTTAGCTGGAATCCCTTCCACTTTCGATGGTCGCAAAGACCCGTTGTACCAAGTTAAGTTGAGCTCATCGGTCGTGTAAGGAGTTCCTCGGAATTTATAAACAACGTGGCTTAGGAGAGCGAAGTTATTTTTGAAGGGGCCGGGGCCGAGCGAGGTGCACTGGGTCGGCTCTTTAAGTTCCAAGGCGTTAAACACAGGGTCAATAATGTGGCAACCCATGTCACCTTGCGTACCCGTTCCGAATGCAAGCCATTTTCGCCAGTTGCTGCGATGATACCACCCTTCCACGTAAGGAAGCTTTTCGGACACGCCGCAGTATAGATCCCAGTCGAGATGGGCTGGTGGTGGCGTGGGAGACTTTCCCTTCATTTCGCCGCCCCATCCTTTGCCTGACCAGCTGTGGACATCTTTTACGGTTCCAATCAATCCATTTTGAATCCATGAAACTGCAGTTCGATAAGCCGGATGAGCGTGAATTTGAATTCCCATTTGGGTTTTCAGATTAGGTTTTTTTGCCGCCTGTTCCGCAAGTAAACGACACTCGGCGATGTCGTGCGCCAAGGGTTTTTGTAAATAGACATGTTTGTCGTGTTCCATGGCCATCAGTGCGATCGGAGCGTGCATGTGGTCCGGCGTAGCGATGACCACAGCATCAAAATCGTCAGCAGAATCTTCAAACAGTAAGCGATAGTCTTGGAATTTTTTTATGTCTGTGCCCATTGGGTCGACAATTTGGTGAAGGGACTGGTCTACATCACAAGCGGCTGTTAGTTCAAAATTTGGATGAGATATCATCCCTTTCAAATCTGCTTTGCCTCGGCCTCCAAATCCAATTGCGGCGATTCGAAAGTTTTTGGCTGTTTTGCGTTGAGCCCCAAAGACCATGCTTGGCGCGAGTGTCGCAATGGAAGCGGATCCTGCAGCGGCTTTAATAATTTGACGGCGATTGAGGCTCATAAAGATCTCTTGCTAGTTTTTTAAATTGGTTATGAGAGTTCTCTTGATTTTAGAAGTATTTGATTTGAATTGCCACAATCAAGTTAGAACATCCGGCTGCAATCGGCAAGAAAGTCGCGGGACGGATCACGCTGCCTAGAATGCCTGATTTTCGTTGGTGGTTTAGAGAGAATCGTTTCGGGTTACGCTTTTTTTCGGCAGGAGTCGAGGAGGAACAGCGCGGTCGCGATGATTAGCATAATCATCGGGATAACGTCGCCAATGGTTCGGTAGAGGCTCATCTGTTCGATAGGACGTACGAGTGTGCGGATCGCCCCGGGTTGTCGCCGCCCGCCAGTCTGAAGTAAGCGTCCGCACGAGTCGATTTCAGCTGATAGTCCCGTGTTGGCACAAACTAAATGAGTTTTTCGCATTTCTACTGCACGAAAAACATTGCAGGCCAAATGCAGATCCAAGCAGCTGGTGCCAAAAAACCAACCATCGTTGGTCATGTTAATTAGGACATCGGGTTCCTTGTTTTGGTTGGCAAGCGTATTGACTTGATTCCTAATAAAGTGGGGAACCGTTGATTCAAAACAAATGTTGGGACTTAGATTGATTTCGTTTATTCTTATCGAGGCTGGCTCAGTTCCAGCATCGATCCCTCCACCGATGGGGGAGATTTTTTTGATGATTGGAAACCAGTCAGATAGTGGGACGTACTCGCCAAACATGACAAGATGATTCTTATAGTACCTTGAATCTACGAGCCCATTATTGTTGATCAAAAAAGCAGATGCGAAATGGGTGTTTTGTTTTGGGTCAAGGGTGGAACCTCCAGTGAGAAGTGGCACGGAATTTTCACTAAGGTAGGAGGAGGACGTTGCTTTCCTCCAAAATTCAGTTCGGAGTCTCGCGGCCGCTTGGCGAGTCATTTCTGGACTGAAGTCTGACAATAAATCTGTGTATCCGCTGAAAGCGGATTCTGGCCAAACAATTAAATCTAAATCAGGCCATTTTTTTATTGCCGCTTGAGTTAAATCGATTTTTCGCTGACGGCCATCCACAAATTCCTCAGCCGTAATTGGTTGAAAAACAACATCATCGTTGGTTTGAATCAAAGCAATCGCCAACTCAGAATTATTTTTAAATGTTACGTCTTCACCGAGCTTTACGCGGCCGTACACAAGGGTCGCAATGAGGGTGAGGATCGCAGTGGCAATGGCCCATCTGCTTTGTCTCTTTAAATTTTCTGGAAAGATTGAAGATTGGTTAGGCTGTTGTTGGCTCTTGGCGATACACAGTTTTAATGCTGCCGTAATGCCAACGGAAACTAAGCTGATGACGAACGTAAGGGTGTAAGCGCCAAATATATCTGCAACCTGAATGAGAATCGGAGTGCGATATTGAGTGTGGGATAAACAGACCATTGCCATGCCTGTTGCGAAGTTGCATCGGAACCATTCAATTCCAGTCCAGACGAGAGGAATCGCGAGCACAGGCGGGATTCGAAAGCGATGAATTAGGGAGCGGGCAATGCCAACCGACAAGGGAGTATAAATCGCCATGTAGGCGGAGACGGTTAGCCAACCAAGCCAGAGGGCTGGGTGAGGAATTGGAATAAAATAAAACGCAGAAAGCCAAAAGAGAAATCCGGCAAGGAAAAGTTGGCGATAGGGCCTTCGGCCGATAAGTGTTTTTGATTCTATCAACCAGATCAAAGGACATAGCGCAAGCCAACCTAGCCAGCTTAGCCCAACTGGTGGAAAGGCGAGCCACAGTAAGGTCATCGAAGACGCGGCAACAATGAAGGTCCTGAATCGCTCTTTAAAATGAGGGCGGGACGCTTCACCGTTAAGGCCGCCATCGGTTTTTGAAGTCGTCGTATGCTTGCTCAAATTGATCCTTGCTTAAAATTGACAGACCTCAATTTTATCGGGTTCGAACCAATTCAACTACGTCGATTTTTCGTGTCTTGGCGAAATCAGGCGAATGGGAGAAATTCCACTTTTTCCCCGGCTGCATGGGAGGACGAATTCTCTCGAAATCGAATTAGCCCTTCCGCTTCACCGAGAGCGAAGAGATCTGAGGAGCCTCGCCAAATCAGCGGTTCAAACCGACGGATCGTCTGATCGTCGATAACTCGTTTCCCCGGCCAGAATGTCGGTCGGTTGCCGCGGGTCTCGTGCTGAATGTTGAGTTCGCCATATTCGGTAGGTATTTGATCACCTTGAGAGCCGAGCATTTTTTCGATTGCACGTCGCACAAAAAGGTGAAAGCCAACAAGACTGCTTACGGGATTACCGGGTAAACCAAAAACATACCGTTTTCTTCCCTCACAATTATGAACGCCAAACCAAATTGGCTTGCCCGGTTTCACTGCGACTTTGTGAAAGATCTCAACAACTCCAAGGTCTTTCAAAATCCCGGGGACTAAGTCCATGGTGCCCGCTGAGACTCCACCGGAAAGCAGAAGCACATCGTGTTGTAGACCCGTCTCAATAAGGTTTGCAAGCTGGGTAGGGTCATCGACACTGGAGCCAAGATCGGTAACCTCGAGACCGAAATGTTGGGCAAGCGCAACTAACATCGGTCCATTGCTGTTCCGGATTTGGCCCCGCAAAGGCTTGGTTTGGTGATCAACCAGTTCATTACCGGTGGGTAAAACTGCGACGGTCGGTTTTTCTCTGGTGGGAATGATACCTGCTCCGACCTCGGCCATTAATCCAATATCGGTTGCCCGAACAATATGCCCCTGAGGCAAAACGGTTTGTCCCGTTTTGAAGTTAACACCTTGGCGAAGTATGTTCTTTTCTGGGGCAATGGAGTCAATTAGTAGCTTGACTCGTTGGCAGCCATCCGTGGATTCAAATTCTGTTTGCTCCACCATAACAACGGCATCTGCATTTCGAGGCAGGGGAGCGCCGGTCATGATTCGCGAGGCTTGTCCAGGTTCGATAGGGTGCTGAGGCCAATCACCAGCGATAATGGTCTCGACAACAACCAAGGTTTTTTTGCCGTTGTTAACGTCGTTACTGATGACGGCGAACCCATCCATCATTGACTTGTCATGTGGTGGCGAATTTACATCTGCGTGAATCTCACTCGCGAGAACACTGCCTACCGATGAGGCGAGCGGGATGTCTGTCAGTGGCAATGGGGTGACGTTTTCGTCGAGTAATTGAAGTGCCTGCTCGAGTGGTATCATGGCGACGGGATCTCTAAGAAATTGCGAAGTAAGTCGATGCCGAGGTCCGTTAGAAAGCTTTCTGGATGAAATTGAACCCCGAATGTTGGGAACTGCTCGTGTTGAATCGCCATGATCTCTCGGGATCCGTCGGGCGCTGTTGCCCAAGCGCTAATTTGGAATTCCTTTGAAAGCGTATTGGGCTGAATGACCAAACTGTGATAACGCGTAGCGATCATTGGACTGGGAATGCCTTGGAAGATTGCTTGCCCATTATGGTGAATTTGATCCGTTTTACCGTGCATCAATTGTTCTGCCCGGACGATGGTGCCTCCGGTTGCCTGACCAATGGATTGATGGCCTAGGCAAACACCAAGAAGCGGTAACTTGCCATGGAATCTCTCCACACAGGCCACCGAGATTCCTGCCTCATTTGGTGTACACGGTCCGGGAGAAATGATCAGATGACTAGGCGCGAGGGCCTCGATTTCATCGACTGAAATTTTATCATTTCGATGCACTTGAATTTCATGATCGGTTCCAAGTTCACCTAGTCGCTGCACCAAGTTGTAAGTGAAGGAATCGTAATTGTCGATAATCAAAATCATGGGTTTGTCCGGTCTGTCAGTGGCAAGAATGGGAGCCTGGCCTGCTAGCAATTATTATCGACGAAAACCGTTTCTAGGTTAAGGGCAGGTATTCTATTGACCCAATTACAGCATGCATTTACGTTTTAAGGGTACGCATCAACAGCGTTTTTGAATTTTGCCCTCATTTTGCCCCAAGGAAGAGGCTTTATGACTACCCAAAATCTACGTGTCGAACACGGCATAGAGACTTCGGACGTTTCATCTGCTCCGCTTTTAGACGTTGGACGTGGTAATCGACCACTGAAAGACGAAATTATGGAAGCGGTCTCAGACATTATCGATTCAGGTTGGTTCATTGGTGGACCTCATGTAAAGCTGTTAGAGGAGACGGTTGCGGAAGTCAGTCAAACTGAATTTGCAATCGGATGTGCTTCTGGTAGCGATGCTTTATTATTGGCTTTGATGGCGATTGGAATTAAACCGGGCGACGAAGTGATTTGTCCAAGTTTTACTTTCTTCGCAACGGCCAGTGCAATCCACCGACTTGGTGGAACTCCCGTATTTGTTGATATCGAACCGGATACGTTTAATATCGACGTTGCCAAAATAGAATCACTAATTTCCTCGAGGACGAAAGCGATTATTCCTGTTCATTTATTTGGGCAGTGTGCTGATATGGATCCGATCAATTCGATTGCTGAAGCTCACGGGCTTAAAGTAGTGGAAGATTGTGCCCAGGCGATCGGCGCGACCTACTCAGGGAGATCCGCTGGTAGTCTTGGTTCTGTAGGATGCTTTAGTTTTTACCCGACGAAAAACCTTGGTGGTTTTGGTGACGGTGGCATGCTAACGACAAACGATCCAGAGATTGCTGATAAATTACGCCTTTTGGCGAACCATGGCATGCGACCTCGGTATTATCACTCCGAGGTTGGAATCAATAGTCGGTTGGATGCAATTCAAGCTGCGGCACTAAATGCCAAAATGAAACATATCGGCGACTACTCTTCTAAGCGGGCGGTAAACGCAGCACGCTACGAGCAGTTAATGGTCGAAGCAGGGCTTGCTGATCAATTGCTACTGCCGCAAGCCAATACTGACTGCGGTCATGTGTGGAATCAATTTACGATTCGAATCTCTGGCGGTAACCGAGATCAGGTTCGGCAACAGCTCGCGGACATGAATGTAGGCAGCGAGGTTTACTACCCAGTACCACTGCATCAGCAGGAGTGCTTTGCCTCATTGAAAGAAAACAATGTGGATTTGGTTGAGACAGAACGCGCGGCGGAAGAGGTGTTAAGCCTGCCAATATTTCCTGAATTAACGGCAGCCGAACAGGCTTATGCCGTCAATTGTCTGGCTCAGATTTTGGACGTGGCCGAAATGCCATTGAAGAGGGCGGGCTAACAAGTTGCAATCGATTCGATTGTAAATCGAGAAATCTAGCATACGAGAAGCGGGAGTTTGCCTCCCGCTTTTTTCGTAGCGTGATTTACCTGAAAACCCTGGGGATTTACTTTGCCCCTGGCGGCATCTGATTTAAAAAGAAGTTTGTGATTAGATTTTGTAAGTGGACGGTCGTGTTTTCGCCTTCGTTAATTGAATGTGATCGATTGGGATACGCCATCATTGAAAACTGGCGATCCTGCTTGACCAATTCATTGATTAGCAATTCGACAGTTTGGTAGTGGCAGTTGTCATCTCCTGTCCCGTGAATCACAAGCAAATTTCCGGTTAGGTTTTTCGCGAAATGAATGGGAGATCCTTCTCGGTATCCATCGGGATTGTCTGCGGGGACGTCCATGTAACGTTCTTGGTAAATCGAATCGTAATAGAGCATGTTGGGCACCGGAGCAATTGAGACGCCGGTGTGATAGAGGTCTGGATGTTTGAACATTGCATTGAGGGTCATAGAGCCACCACCGCTCCATCCCCAGACTCCAATTCGTTGACGGTCAATCCAGGGGTATTTTTCGGTGAGCGCTTTGACTGCTGTGGCTTGGTCCGCAGGTGGAAGGATACCGACTCGTCGGTAAACCGTTTTTCGGAAATCGCGCCCCCTCGGTACGTTGGTGCCGCGATTGTCAATGCTGCAGACGATGTAGCCTTGTTCGGCCAGCAATCGATGCCACAGGTACCGATTGCCACCCCATTGGTTGGTAACGGTTGTGCCCCAAGGTTCTCCGTAAACGTAGACAATCATTGGATATTTTAACGCGGGATCAAAGTCCTGAGGTTTCATGATCCAGACATCTAGCGGCGTGCCATCGTCCGCATTGACTCTTGTGAATTCTGATTCGACAGCCGGGAGTTTCGAAATTTCGGTTCTTGCTTTTTTGTTGCTTATGATTTCGCGAGCGACTTGGTGAGTCGGAAGTTCAATCAACTGCGTTGTGGGTGGTTGACCAAATCGAGAGTGAGTGTGGAAGGCAATTTTTCCGTCCGGTGAAATGTCATAACTGTTCCACCCCGAATGCGCGTCGGGGGTAATTCTTTTCGATTTGCCACCTGCCAACGGAACGGAATAAAGGTACCGATCGGTCGGGCGGTCGGGAGAAGCTATGAAATAGATAAGTTCATCGGTAATTCGAACCAATTGAAACGCATCGAAGGGGTCACTCATAATCGGTGTCATTTGGCCACTCACGCGATTGACCCCGTAAACGTGGCGGAAGCCATCTTTTTCGCTGACCCAAAGGATCTGTTTTCCGCCGTCAAATTCAACATCGTGATCGCATGTTTCCACCCAAGCTTTGTCTGAATCGGTAAACAGAACTTTCGTTGTCCCCGTTGACGCATCGCCGATTAGAACCCGGTTTTGGTTTTGCTTGCGATTGAGATGCTGTAATCTGAGTTCATTGTCGTTAATCCAACGGGCTCTTGCGATATAGTTTTCACGAGGATCCCCAGGGACGTTAAGCCATTGAGTTTTATTTGTGTTCAGATCGACGATTCCAATTCGGACAGCCGAGTTGGTTTGGCCCGGTTTCGTATGCTTGAATTTTT
The DNA here is from genome assembly GCA_938083195.1 of uncultured Pirellulaceae bacterium. Taxonomy (GTDB): domain Bacteria; phylum Planctomycetota; class Planctomycetia; order Pirellulales; family Pirellulaceae; genus Mariniblastus. Next base: position 126,002 of record CALKCK010000004.1, read on the forward strand.
TCAGGGTAGGGTAGAGCGAATCGGTATTGTTAATCAGCGTAAATTCACCGACCTCAGACGTATCGAATTCCCAAAAAGCAATGCGTTTACTGTCCGGAGACCAGCGGAAGCAGTCCTTGAGATCGAACTCTTCTTCGTACACCCAGTCAGAGGTGCCGTTAATGATCTCAGGAGTTCGTTTTGATGTCACCTTTCGCGAGGCTCCCGTGGCAATCGATTCAACATAAACATCTCCGTCGGACACATAGGCGACACTCTTTGCGTCTGGTGATATTTTCGCGAACATCAATGAAGTCCCGGGTCGGTCGGTTCCGATTTGCCGAAGAGAACCAGATTTGCGATCCATCAACCAGTAGTCACCCCTGGAATGATGCCTCCAGACCTTGCGCGTGTTGGTGAAAATTAATGCGATTTCCCGATTGCGAGCCCACTGGTGACTGGCAATGGAGAGAGGTTTTTTCGCTCCGGCAGGAATCAACTGATCAGCAGGAATCAGAACTGTTTCTTCGTGAGTCACTGGGTCGACGGCAATTAGGTCGACGGCATTGGAAATCGTCTTGGAATCGCGGTTGGTAACATATTTCGATCCAGACGTTTCCCAGTTGGGGGAAAACGATTTGGTCGAAAATCGACCGCTCTTGTAAATCGACTCGATCGTGAGCGGCGGAGTTAAATTAGGAGTTTGCGTTTCCTGCCCCAGAAGAGGGCAGGAAATTAGGGATACTAAAATTGTGAAATAGATTTGGTTACACATAACGCTTTAAACCTTGGATTAACTCGAAGTTAAAGGGACGTTTAAATAAAAAAAGACGAGTTCAAAAGAGTTCAGTTTTAGGCTTTAAATTCGGGTCCTTAAATGGGGACTTTGCAAGCCGTATGAATCCATCGGGGTGATCGACAGGTTAAGCCCACCAGCCTCCGTTGATATGAATTGTTTGGCCGGTGACGTACGAGGATAAATCACTAGCGAGGAATAGGACAACATCGCCGATTTCTCGTGGTTCAGCAAATCTACCTAAGGGAACCATTTTAATCATTGCCTGACGATTATCCTCGGGGATTGACTTGCCCATTTCGGTATCTACGACACCAGGAGCGACCGCGTTCACGCGTATTTTTTGCCTCGCTAATTCCTTGCTCAAGACTTTCGTAAAGGTGATCACGCCTGCCTTGGCGGACGCGTAGTTTGCTTGGCCAAAAAAACCAGTAACGGCTGAGAGAGAAGCCACATTGATGATGGACGCACCTTCATTGAGACTGTCCATGACCGCCTTGCAACAATTAAAAACACCGGTCAGATTTGTATCGATAACATCCGACCACTCCGAATGGGTCATCTTTTTAAAGCTGCGATCTCGTAAAATTCCAGCGTTGTTGACGAGAATGTCGACGCCTCCAAAGCGGGCGGTTATTTCGGAGCACATGTTGGCAAGTTGTTCTGGATCGCGGACGTCAGCGGGAAGTGCGAGGCACCGATCGCCGAGAGAGTCGCACGCAGATTGGGCAATTTTTTCATTATTGCCGTCGTCGTCGGGGAAGTAATTGAGGATGACATTAGCACCGGCTTCAAAAAGTGAAGTTGCGGTGGCAAGGCCAATCCCTTGACCACCCCCAGTTACGATCGCTGTTTTTCCTGTCAGGTCGATGTTGCGCATTGTGTTGTCCCGTAAATTTTCCCGTTGATCGAGATTCAGTAGTGGTATTGGTAGTTGATCGGTGTTCGATCGGTAAGTGGTGTTCGATCGGTAAGTGTAAGGCGACGCTAATCTTTGGGGTTCCAAGCCGGCTGGCGTTTCTCAATAAAGGCAGCGAGCCCTTCGCGAGCGTCCTCGGTTTCACGAGCAGAGGCAGATACCTGAATCGAGTGTGAGAGTTGCTGTTCGAGGTTGAAGGGAAGGCAGTTTTGCAAGTGAGACTTGGTGATCGCCAATGCTGAGCGCGACCCAGTCAGGATGGCGTTGATAAGTTTGGCAGCTCGATCGTTTAGTTCGTCCAAAGCGGTGACGTCATAAACCAGGCCAACTTCGAAGGCTCGATTGGCATTCATTCGTTCTCCGCTGAGCAGCAAGTGATTCGCTACGCCCGGTGCGACACGGAAATTGAGAAACGGTGTTACGATTGCTGCGGTAATGCCGCGAGCAGGTTCGGGCAGCATGAAGAAAGACGAGGTTGAGGCCAGAATGAAATCGCATGCGAGAACCATGCCGACTCCCCCAGCGAGGGTTGGTCCTTGCATCACAGCAATGGTTGGTACTTGAATTTCAAAAATTGCCTGAAGACAACTGGCATAGACTTCGGAATCCTTTTGCCATTCTGCTTGACCATCTTCTGAATTCGCGCGGTCTTGCATTTCACCGAGATCCATTCCAGCGCAAAAAACAGAACCTTCTGCTCTAAGTACGACCAGACGAAGTGATTCATCTTGGGCAAGCATGTCAAAGCCGGCATGGAGTTGCTGAATCATATCCCGTGTCAACGCATTTCGTTTATCCGGACGGTTTAAAACAACCTGTCCAATTCCATCTTCGATGGATGTCTCTACAAAGGTTTCCATATCGTGGCTCTTGGGTTGCCTGAGAAGATTTATTTTTAGCTTTTGATGAGATCTAACATAGTGACGTGACGGCGTCTCGTCGATACTCTGCCGTTCAGGTAGACTTGAGAAAAAGTTTTCTTAATTGATAAGGGACGTCCAGCGATGGCAGATCAAGAATTGCAAAAAGATAAAGTTTTGATTGCAAACGGGCAGGGTTTTTGGGGCGACAGTATCCTGGGACCGGTTCGACTGGTTAACGAGGGGCCTCTCGATTACCTGACGCTTGATTATCTAGCTGAGGTCACGATGAGCATCATGCAGAAGCTCAAGAGCCGTGACCCACAGAAAGGTTATGCGACAGATTTTGTTGAAATGTGCCGGCGCGTTTTACCGCTGTGTCATGAAAAGGGGATCAAAATCATTGCCAATGCGGGCGGGGTAAACCCTGTGGCTTGCCGGGAAGCGCTTGCCGCTGTGATTCGTGAGCAGGGTCTGACCGGCATGAAAATTGGAATCGTCGAAGGTGATGATATCCTTGACGATTTGAGTTCTCTGATTGATGGCGGCGAAGAATTTCAAAATATGGATAACGGCAAGCCATTGAAGCCTTATCTCGATCAAGTAAAAACTGCCAACGTTTACATTGGAGCCGAGCCGATTGTCGAAGCCCTCAAGCAAGGGGCAGATATTGTTATTACCGGCAGGGCTACGGACCCCTCAATTGTTCTCGCTCCGATGATGTTCGAGTTTGGATGGACGATGGAGGATATGGATCGTTTGGCGGCAGGAACAATTGCAGGGCATATCGTCGAGTGTGGTGCACAATGCACTGGTGGAAATTTCGTTCATTGGAAAGAAATTCCCGATATGGCTCGAATCGGCTACCCGGTGATCGAAGCTCGGTCGGATGGTAGTTTTGCGGTGACGAAACACGAGGGAACAGGTGGGCGTGTTTCGGTTGAAACCGTGACCTCTCAGTTGGTTTACGAAATGAGCGATCCAGCAAATTATATCACGCCTGATTGCGTTGCTGACTTTACTTCGATTCAGTTGCGTCAGGACGGAGAGGATCGCGTAGAGATCAGCGGGATTACTGGTCAGCCCGCCACCGATACCTACAAAGTCTCCATTTCGTTTCATGAAGGATACAAGATCATCAGTCAACTAACGGTGGCAGGCCCAGACGCGGTTGAGAAAGCGAAACTTTGTGCTGACATTGTTTTTGAGCGTGTGGCAATGGACGGTGTGACATTCACCGATGAAGAGAAGTTTGTTGAGATTGTGGGAACTAACGTGTGTCATCAGGGCATTGTGGAAGCTCCCGAAGATCCAGCAGAGGTAATCCTTCGCATTGGTGCGAGAAGTGAAGATCGGTCCAAGTTAGATCGACTGGGTATGGAAATTGTACCCTTGGTGACAAGTGGTCCTCCAGGAGTAACTGGTTTCGCCGGCGGCCGACCGAAAGCAACTGAGATTATTAGTTACTGGCCGGCTTTGTTAAGCAAAGGGAAAATCAAGACCCGGGTTTCGGTCGAAGAAGTATAGGTTGCTAACTGTTTTGCCGGAAACCAGCGATGATTAAATTCAGCGTCGCTGTGATGGTAACCCTTTGGTAGTCGGTTAGAACTTGCGTAAGCTTGTTTTTACGACCCCCTGCTCTTCATTGTTAACTTGCATTTCGGTGATTTTCCATGCGTCATCTTTGAGCTGGATTTTAAAGTTGGCATCGTATTTGTTTTCGCGTTCATGAATGTGTCCCCAGTGTTCAATGGTGCCAATAAGGTTCCATTTGCAGGCATAGTCAAATTCCGGGAGCTCGTCGTCAGGATTGATTGCGCTTCTTGATTTTTGACCTTCGAGTAAATTAACCTCGTTTACGCGGGCAATGGCTCCCCCTTGTTCTTTGACTTTGAGGCTTTGGTTAATGTCGAGATAGAGCTGTCGAAGGAGTTCGCCATCGACACTCTTGGATAGGGCGTCGTAAACATCACTTTCGTTTTGGTAATCGAAAGCGCGGAACATGTTCTTGTGAAGTTGCGCAAAAACTTGGGTTGCATCTTCATTTGACAACTCAAATTTTGGTTTTTCAGCCAAAGGATTAGGGAGCTCCACCGGTAGAAAGCGGAACAAGGTGAGCCCAATTATCACGAGTACAGCTCCGGCAATCGAGGCCTTTCTTAAATTTAATTTGAATGTAAAGCTAACGACAAGCAGCAGTAGTGCTAAGGCAACGAAAACTGTCGTGACGACTGGAAGCCGAATCACGGAAGGCTTGAGTGACTCCAGGTCGACGGTAGAGGAAACATCGACAATGGCAGGCAGTGGCTTACGCTCTGGGGCAATCCATTGAAAGGTGTTGTTTTCTAAGAACATGGAGAATTGAGTTTTTTCAATTTTGTCATAGGCAAATACAACCGTGTCAACTGACTTGATCGCGTTGTTAAATTTATCCCAGGTAACTTCGACTTCGGTTGGAGCCCCTTTAGTGCTGTAGGACATAATGACTCCGACCCTTCCGTTGGCCATGCTGATTTTTCGTTTTTCTGCTTGGACGGCGAAATCTCGAAGGTCGAGTCCATAGAAATCAACGCGATCAAAAACAGGCTGTACTTCGACAGAATCGATAAGCACTGGGTTGCCAATTGAGAAAAAGGTTTCGATTTTTTTTGCCGCAGCTGCTTGTTCATCTATATCCAGAAAACTCTCGTCTCTTCGTTCAATCTCCATCAACGTAGCAAGAGTTGCCAACGGAATCAGGACTTCGTGTCGCACTTCGTGGGTTGTAATATAAATGAATGAATAAACGCTACTGTAGCTGGTAATACCAAGATTCTTTTCGCGTTGCTCTTCGAACCAAACTTCCCACTCTTTTTCCGAGGCATCCGTAGAGAGGATTGGCTTGTCCCAGTCAAAGCGAAAGGTTTCCGGTGCTCCGGGTTTCATCATGTGCATGTACGGCGTGTCCGAGCCGGCTTGTTTTAAAAGAATTTTTAGCTCGGACGGTAACAACGCCCCCTCAGCCACCATGTTTTGTTGAACGGTAATGAACTCTGGCGGTTCGTCGTATTTAAATTCAATTTCAAATCCCATTGGGTAGTTCATCAACATCCCAGCTTTAATTCCCTCTTCCGGAATTTCAATATCAATGATTTCAGTAACCTTAGGTTTGAATAGATTCCCGTTGGCATCGCGGATGGTGATTCGTTCAGCGAGGTATTCGGCGTGATCTTTGGTGGCATCGAGTAATTCGTCGCTATCGTAAAACCCATTTTCAAGTGCTTCGACACCTTGCAGTAACTCAAGATCTTCGGCAAAGCATTTGAGTCTCATGGTTGTTTGGGCGCGATTGACGTAGATGTCGGCTTCTACCACGGAGACCGGATGAGCAGTCCGCAGGGAGAGAGTCGAAATTGGGGATTCTGCTTGGGAGTCGTTAACCCAAAGGATAGCGAGAAAAGTAACTGTTACCGACAGAACCAAAAGAGATGGGTATTTCATCGATTTATTGCGATTTATGATTTGGGAGGGGGATAAGATCGCATCTGACTTTAGATTAATGCGACCGACCCTATAAGCATACCTTCTCGAGATTGAGTTCGGCAAACGGTGAATGGCATTGCTGGGTAGATGGTGTGTCACTTTTCACATGAACTTACTGAACATGTGCGATAGTCCGATTGCAGAGAATGCGTTTTTCTGTGAGATTTATTGGTTTGCGGGGTTCTTTCTTAGCCTCCCCAATCCTCCATTGCCTAAAAAGTCATGAATCCACTATCTGAAATACGCGCTCGATTTTCCACGACTCTCTCTGGAATGGTAGAAGATCCCGCTAATTTGCTTTCCATGATTCGCCCCGCTGGCGATTCAAAATTTGGGGATTACCAAGCAAATTGTGCAATGCCACTCGGAAAACAATTGAGTAAGTCACCGCGAGAGATTGCGAGTGAAATTTGCGAGAGTGTCCAATTAGATGGCTTGTGTCAAAAAATTGAGATTGCTGGTCCAGGGTTTATTAACCTGACCATCGATGATGATTGGCTGAAGAACGGATTAACTGCTGCTTTGGTTAATGAGCGGTTAGGTGTGACTCAAGTCAGCGAACCAAAAACATTCGTGATTGACTACTCATCGCCGAATGTTGCCAAGCCGATGCATGTAGGGCATGTCCGATCCACCTTCATTGGCGATGCGATCTCCAAAGTTTTACGATTCGTTGGTCACACGGCTATTTCTGATAATCATCTTGGGGATTGGGGAACTCAATTTGGAATGATCATTTATGGGTATAAGCATTTTCTCGAGGAAGGTGCTTATCAACAGGAGCCAGTTGCTGAATTGGGGCGTTTGTACAAATACGTTCGCAAGTTGATGGATTATCACGCTGCTGTAAAACGCTTGCCGGAATTAGAGGCAGCGCAGGAGGAATTAAAAAGCAAACAAGCTGATCTCGAGTCAACCGATTCGGAGGGTGATAAAAAAGCGGAAAAGCAACTTAAGAAACAGCTAAGGCAGTTGAGATCAAAAATTGAAGATCAGGCTCAGGCGGTTGTCGAGCTTAAGGCCAAGATTTCGGAAGTGGATGGCGACGCTGGATTGGCTAGAGATGCTTCCGCACATCCAAATATCACTCTAAATGCCCAGCTTGAAACGGCAGCACTGCATGAAGGGGATGCAACCAACCAAGGGCTTTGGGAAAAGTTCTTGCCACTTTGTCGGGAGGATATGCAGAAGATCTACGACCGGTTGGATATAGAATTTGACTATGAATTAGGTGAGAGCTTCTATCACAATGAGCTGGCTAATGTTGTCAGCGACCTGACGGACAAAGGCTATACGAAAGAGAGTGACGGCGCAATCTGCGTCTTTCTTGACAACCATAATGCCCCGATGATCATTCAAAAACGGGATGGTGCCTATTTATATTCCACGACAGATTTGGCAACCATCAAATACAGGATGGAAAAATGGAATGCCGATGCATGTCTATACGTCGTTGACCATCGGCAATCAGAGCATTTTGAAAAACTGTTCGACGTTGCCAGACTCTGGGGATTTGGCGAAGTTGAATTGGCCCATGTGGCTTTTGGGACGGTCATGGGACCTGATGGAAAGCCTTATAAAACTCGATCTGGAGATACGGTTGGGTTGTCGGGATTGCTGGATGAAGCGGAAAGCCGAGCGTTGGAAATTGCGACGAATCAGAATCCAGAGTTGACCGAAGATCGGCACCGTGAAATTGCCAATGTGATTGGGATTGGTGGCTTAAAATATGCGGATTTATCTCACAATCGCGGTTCCGATTACGAGTTTAGTTATGAGAAAATGCTTGCTCTGCGGGGGAACACGGCGACTTATCTGCAATACAGCTATGCGAGAGTGCAGGGGATACTTCGACGCACCGAAGCGGACGTGGAGTCCATTCGCACCAATCCAGGCGAATTTATTTTTGAAAACGCGGTGGAGCGGCAATTGGGTCTGAAATTGATTCGATTTGGCGAAGCACTCGATGAAGTCTTGGTGGAGTATAAGCCAAATGTTTTGTGCAATTACCTATTCGAGCTATCTCAACTGTTTGCACAATTTTTCGACAAATGTTCCGTAAAAGACGCAAATTCAGAAGACTTAAAGAAGAGTCGTTTGCAACTTTGCGATCTGACGGCTCGCACGATCCGAGGCGGGCTGGAATTGCTCGGAATCGGCGTTCTGGACAAGATGTAGAATCGTGGTGGTTTCCAAGGTGTGCGATTTTGTAGAGGCAGCCTAAGAAGGCGGATAGATTTCTTTCACTCTATCTTGGAAAGCTGGTCAAACCGTTTACGATAGTGTTCCATGGTTCAGCCACACACATGGTATAAGCAATGAACTTGGAGCAAGAGGCTCTCAGCGTTGCGAATAAGAGAATGGAGTTCACCGTGAAGTCTTCTGTCGGAATCAATGTTGTCGACGAATTTCTTTGTGGCAACGCTGTTGACGTTGCACGAGAGCTCCCTGATTCTATTGTCGATACGATTGTCACCAGCCCTCCGTACTATCGACAAAGGGACTACGGATCGGTTGAACAAATTGGCCAGGAGATTTCACCTGCAGCGTATGTTGAACGGATGGCCGAGTTGTTTTCGGAATTAAGGCGAGTGGTCAAGCCGACCGGCTCCTTGTGGATGGTGATCGGTGATAAATATCTCAAAGGTGAATTGCTCGGGATGCCTTGGCGGGTTTGTCTCGCTTTGAAAGAAGTGGGCTGGGTTCTTAGAAGTGATTGTATTTGGCACAAACCGAATGCGATGCCCTCGAGTGTCAAGACGAGGCCGACGGTTGACCATGAATACATTTTCTTTTTCAGCCACTCGAAAAAGGATTATTTTTACGATGCCGATGCGGTGCGTGAGCCACACGTTACTTTTTCAGAGTCTTCAAAAATGAAGGGTGGTCGACGGCATTTTGGTAAACGCGGAGGGACGCCTGAAAAAGGAAAAAATTCGGGAGATACGAATCTACATGATGGTCGCTGGGATCAGGCATTTCACCCTAAGGGGCGAAACAAGCGAACGGTTTGGTCGATCTCGCTTTCAAAATTCCGAGATGCGCATTTCGCTGTGTATCCAGAATCGTTGGTTGAGACCTGCCTGAACGCCAGCTGCCCGGCCGATGGGGTCGTTTTGGATCCCTTTTCTGGCGCCGGAACGACCGCAATGGTGGCGAAGAAGAGCGGTCGAAAATTCATCGCTATTGACTGCGTGCCCGAGTATATCGAAATCGCGAAAAAGAGAATGGAAACGCAGTCGTAGGTGATCTTCTTAAACGATTGTTGGAAGGTGGGGGTGGGTCGCTTGAGCCTTCAAGGCAGATAGTCGTCAAGTTATTTGGGACTGGCATGCCGGGTTGTCTTGGTCGACAATGTTCGTTCGCCCGTCCTTTAGCAAACGCGTTAGATTCTGGAGTGAGTGATGACATTAACGGTTCTTGATTACAGTATTATTCTGCTGTATTTCGTCGTGATGCTGGGGATTGGTTTTTGGTATCGCAGTCGTGCCGGAAAGAACATCACCGAGTACTTTATTTCTGGACGGTCGTTGCCGTGGTGGATCGCGGGCACCTCGATGGTGGCGACAACGTTTGCCGCGGACACTCCGCTGGCGGTAGTGGGGCTGACGATCCAGGACGGTATGGCTGGGAACTGGGTTTGGTGGGCGCTGGCATTGGGGGGAATGGTGACGGTGTTCGTTTACGCCCGATTGTGGCGACGAGCCGGAGTAATGACGGATGTCGAATTGGTGGAGATTCGGTACGCCGGTAAACCTGCTGCCGCTTTGCGCGGGACTCGAGCTCTGTATGTTGCCCTGATCGTGAACCCAATCATCATTGGGTGGGTCACCACTGCGATGGTCACGGTGCTGAATGAGACTATTTTGCACGAGGTAGGCCCTAGTTCTATCGAACTAAGTTTGTTCGGTGAGGATGCCTTGTTGTACCGTCCATGGTTGATCATTTTCTTCACTCTCGTGATGGTAGCGGTTTACGGGATGATGTCAGGCATGTGGGGGGTCGCGATCGCGGATGCGATGCAGTTTTGTTTTGCGATGTTTGGCTGTACAGCGCTGGCCTATTTAGCGATTGTGGAATGCGGAGGTGCACCTGCATTGGAAGCAAAAGTTATCGAGAATTTTGGAGACAACGGTTCTGCGGCTTTTGACTTTATTCCAAGTCTGACGGGTGAGAACGCGTGGATGCCGGTCTACGTCTTTTTAATTATGTTGCTGGTACAGTGGTGGGCAACTTGGTATCCGGGGGCAGAACCTGGGGGTGGCGGTTACATTGTTCAGCGAATGGCTGCCTGCAAGGACGAGCGGCACTCAATGTTAGCAACGCTTTGGTATCAGATTGCCCATTATTGTATCCGCCCATGGCCTTGGCTAATTGTTGCTTTCGCAGCGTTGGCTTTGTATCCAGAATTGAGAACAAGTGAATTGGCGGACGCCAGTTTCGATTCAGGAGTCGGATTTCCGATGGTGATGCGCGATCTGGGAAAACCTGGACTTAATGGACTTTTGCTGGTTACATTTTTTGCTGCTTTTATGTCGACCCTGAGTACTCAGATGAATTGGGGCGCGTCTTATTTAGTACGTGATGTCTATCAACGGTTTATGAAACCGAATGCTACCGAGCGTCAGTTGACTCGGGCTTCCAGGGGGGCATCGCTGATCATTTTGATCGCAGGGGCAATTGCTGCAATTCAAATGGCTAATGTTTCGATTGATGCCGCGTGGAAGATCTTGTTGGCACTTGGTGCAGGGACGGGTGCTGTTTTCATGTTGCGTTGGTTTTGGTGGCGGATTAACGCTTGGAGTGAAATTTCATCCATGGTGGGATCACTGGTGTTTTTCCTCTCCTATGAATCAGTGATAACTTCGATGGCAGGTGTTGATGCTTTGCGTGCCGGTGAACTATCTTGGGCCGGTTTTGATCCAGCGTTATCGGAGGTCAAGATGTTGGCCGTCGCGTTACTGACCATTGTTTTCTGGTTACTTGTTACGTTTTTAACGCGACCGGAAAACCCAGAAACACTCGACCGATTTTACCGAAAGGTTCGACCTGGCGGGCCGTTTTGGAAGCCGGTGGCAAAACGCAACCAAGATGTAACGCCAGATGATGATGTTGGGCTTTCGATTGCCGCGGCCATTTGTGCGACTGGAATTGTCTACACCGTCCTACCGTGCATCGGCAATATTATCTTTCAGCACTATTGGGAGGCGGCTTATTGTGGTGTCGCCGCAGTTGGATTTACATTGGTGGTTGCATTTTTAGTCCGGAAAATTCTAGTTAAAATCAAAAAGAACGAAGCTTCCAATCAGCTTTCGGATTGAATCGATTCGCGGTAGCCAGCATTTATTCTCGCCCGAGATGGCAGACAGAAGGGTTGATCAATATTGGCCAGTTTTTGCTGTTGGGGTAATATCTTGGTTTGACTGCCCATGAAGCACGAGAATGGTATGGAAAACAAACAACCGACTCGAATTTTAATCACCCGATTAAGTCACATCGGGGACTGTATCTTGACGTTGCCTGTTTTGTCGGCAGTACGAGCTCAATACCCTGAAGCGTTCATCGCTTGGGCAGTTGAGTCTCCTTCCCAAAAGTTATTGCGTCACCATCCCGATCTGGATGAGATCATCATGATTCCCAAAGGGTGGATGAGCAAGCCAAAATGCTGGTCTCAAGTGGCGAGGAATTTGCGATCATTTAAGTTCGATATTGCGATTGATCCGCAAGGGATCACCAAGAGTGCACTTCTTGGCTGGATTAGTGGGGCACGAACACGAGTAGGAGGGCGAGGGCGATGGGGACGTGAGTTGTCCCCGGTGCTTAATAACTGCCTGGTTGAAACGCAATCCGCTCATGTAGTCGACCGTTCGATGGAGTTGTTAGCAGCAATTGGAGTCCAGGGCGACCACCTGGAGTCGCCTCGCACAGATTTACCGCTGTGTAAACAGGCTGAAAACACGATAGCCGCCTGGATTTTAAATGCTGATTTGGACGAGCCCTTTGTGGTGATCAATCCTGGCGGGAGCTGGGCGTCTAAGAGGTGGGAAATGGATCGATATGGTGCGGTTGCAAGTTATTTGAAACGGGAATACCAGATCCAAAGCGTAGTTGTTTGGGCTAGTGATGAGGAGCTTGAAATGGCAAACGTAATCCACGCAGTTGACCCAGAAGCGTCCATTATTGCTCCCGCGACGAGTTTGACAGAACTGGCAGCGCTGACGAGTCGTTCAGCGTTCTTTGTTGGTGGTGATACTGGGCCGTTGCATCTCGCTGTGTCTTCGGGCACACCTTGTGTGGGACTCTATGGCACCACTCGCCCTGAAGAATCAGGCGCCTATGGATCAGAGCATTTGGCAATTCAGAAGTGGTATCAAGCGGGGAGTTGTCGAGAGAGGCGGTCGGCAGCAAATGACGCGATGCGTGACATCGACTCGTCCGATGTCATGGAAGCCTGCGACGCGATGATTTTGCAGCTTGGTTTAAAGCGTCGGTCGGTGGCGTAGATCTTTCATCTAATTTGGATCCGTCGAGATCTCCAAGATGATTGGCAGGTGGTCAGAGCCGGTTGCCCCCCCCACAAATCGATCGTGGACGCAGACATCAGGGGAAACGAACGCATGGTCGATTGGTATTCGAAGGAACGGCGATTGTGTGGGCCACGTCGCTTGATTCCCGAAGCCACGGCGGCTGTCCCCAAGTCCTGTCGTTGCTTGGAAATCTTTTAGAAATGGCGACCACGGGGTGCAATTGAAATCGCCCACCACGACTGTTGGGATCTCAGAGTTGCCAAGCAGCTGCGCGACTTTCCTAAATTGCTGATTTCTAAAAGAGAGCCGGGCTTTGGAAGTTGGGGAATAGGCGTGAACTGCTGCGAGCCGTATCGATTGTTCGTCGAATGACACGACTGCAGACAAAAATGGATTGTCGATGTTGATCGCTGGCAGCTTGTATATTTGAATGTCGGAAAGAGGATATTTGCTAAAGATGGCAACCCCGAAACCATGCTGACGTGGTTCGCAGGCGACATAGGGATAGGTTTGCCTTAGCTCTATCAGTTCATTATCCCATTTTCTTGAATATTCTAAAATCGTTACGACATCGGGAGTGTGCTTAACGATTTCGCCGATGACTGATTGGTAATTGCGATTGGTAACCAGAACGTTGAACGACATTATTTTGAGCGTTCGCGATGCGGTCGTTGGTTGCGCAGTCGGGTAGTACATTGACAAGGTACCAGAGGTTGCAATCAATGCCAGAGATGCCAGCAGAACCGCAAGTCTGTATCGTCTGACCATCACTGAAGTAATGCCGATTGCAACAAGTGCCAACATGATTTGAAATCGGAAATGGCACGCAAGTTCTGCCAGAAAAAAATATCTTCCGGTAAACGTAAACAAAAATACTCCCGCCGTGAGCAGACCCAAGACGAGAGTGGCTTTTGAAATGAGCGACTGCGAAAAAGAAATTATTCCCGATCGTTTTGCTTTAGCAACTTGTTCGTTCATTGAGGCAATTCACTAGGGCGCCGTTGCGGATTCGTTTGTTCTTTTCATGTCAGCGTGGGGTTCCGCCGGACTCATCGAAGCAGGTTGGTACAAATAAGGATTCAATGTTGGGTCATTGTACATTTTGAATTGTCGATACGTTCGATGTCGTTTTTTACCAGAGAGAATGTCATCTATTAATTGTCCAAGGGACTGGGACAAATCATCCTGTTGTAAGCGGCAGACGGCAATCTTTTTTCTTACTGACTCAAAGTGCTCCTCCGAGACATCATCACGTTCTAATTGTTCTTGGAGGTGGTAGAGTCGCAATGCCAAAATCGATAATCGATCTATCGTGCAACCAGGCGTCTCGGTATTCATTGGAGCTGCTGGATCGATTTCCGTTTCGGATGAATCAACCATCAAGGCAATCTGGTCATCAATTTTTTCAATCCAGTCATTTCGCTGCTGATTGTATCCGTCGATTGATCGCTTGACGCGAGCAATTTCAGCATCGGTAACATCTCTTGAACGGGCGATGTCTTCTTCATGCCACAAAAGATAATTAAAGCTATGTTGCTCGCAGACGAGCTTTAGGAATCCCTCATAATTATTGTCAACCGGCAGTTTGTGCCAACGGTCGACTGTTAATGTTTGAAGGTCGGTGATTTCTTTAATGTCGATCATAGTTCCATCCATTGTTTACTATCGAATCGTCTTGGCGGCACCTTACGAATGCAGCCTCGTATTTGATGACTCTCTTAGACGTCGAATTCTACGATTATTCGAGAAAATCAACCATGCCGATTTAAGCCAGTCATGTTCGCTCTCTGTGCTCGTTCGAGTGGAAATTCGTTAAAATAATTTGGATTCGAGGGTCGCTAAGACCGGAATGAGCGTTGGATTGATGATCCGACTTGCGTATGATGAACCTGGAAGCGTTTGAAGATGCAGGGCTCGCATCTATCGTTCGCTAGCAATCAAAAGGTGGACTGGAATGCGTGTTGGCCAACCGAATTACTCAATCACAATAAATTCCTTTCCAGTTTCTCTCTTGGTTTTCTTTCTGGTTAGCTCTCTAAGTTTTGTTGATGGGGCGTTTGCGATTGTGACCTCACTGCAAGATACCGATAGCTTCGGAGCGGCTACGATTGTGAAGGGGAGTCGATTGCCCCAACAAGATTCGAGCCAATTAAAGCCTCCCATACGCTTGGTTTCAAAAGATCAGAGATCTGAATTTGATGGGAAAAGGTCATTCGGCTACCTTGCCGACGTTTGTAAAATTGGCCCTCGCCCTAGTGCATCCAAGGGGATGGAAAAGCAAAAGAAATACATTCAAACTCATTTCGAGTCGATTGGTGGCCAGTTCTTTCAACAGGAGTTTATTGCGCAAAGTCCTTATTCTGGAAAGAACGTAAAATTACACAATTTGCTGATCCGATGGCATCCAGAAAGGACGCGAAGAATCTTAATCTGTTGTCATCACGACACGCGGCCATTTGCTGATGCTGATAAACGTAATCCTCGCGCGAAATTTATCGGGGCGAACGATGGAGGAAGCGGTGTCGCCTTACTTTGTGAATTGGGGCATCACATCGAATCACTTGACGGCGTTTATGGGATTGATTTTGTGTTTTTTGACGGTGAAGAGTTTGTCATCCAGCGTCCTCGTGACCGAATGTTTTTGGGTTCGACGTTTTTTGCTGAACAGTATTCGAGGGGGATTCCAAAATGGCGTTATGAGTGCGCAGTGTTAGTCGATATGGTGGCTGATAAAGATCTCCAACTCCCTTTGGAGGGTAACAGTCTGCATTTCGCGCGCGGGCTGACGGAGGAAATCTGGGATGTTGCCCGTGAAATTGGTGTGAAGGAATTTGTGCCTGAAGAATTTAAGTTCATTCGCGATGACCACCTGCCATTGAACGAAATCGCAAAAATACCGACTTGTGATATTATTGATTTTAATTTCCCTAACCCAGTGGCGGGAAATATATACTGGCACACTCGCGAGGATAAATTAGAAAATTGTTCTGCTGAGTCGTTAGGAAAAGTCGGGGCTGTCGTGTTAGCCTGGCTTCAAAAAAGACAGCGAGCTAAAAAATAAGTAATCTTCGGCCAATTTTGTTTCGTTGTTTTATTCCGTCTCTTTGCGTGGGAACCAAGTTATTGTGATTGATTTTGAGTCTGTCATTCAATCGTTTGAATTGCTGGGAGCATTCGAGGGAATCAAAGGGTTCTCCTTAGTGCTGGGCATGGGTGCGGTTGCTTCGGGAGTGTTCTTGTTTTTGAATCATCGGCGACACTTGGCGGAGGTGATGTCCGACGCTCAAAAAAAGCGAATTTTGGCGTTTGAGATTCGGAAGTATCGACGGCGGACGGCTATTAGTGCGATGATTACGTCCACCGGATTCATGCTGGCGGCACTTAATTGGGTAAATGAACCTCGCGTCTTTACTGTTTTTATATTGATGATCCTCGGCCTGCTCTTGGGGATTTTAGTGATCGCGTTCTTTGATCTCTTTCTTGTCGGCTTGCAGCAGATCGCGACGCCCGATCCAAAGTCGCAAAAAGCGATGATTGAAGCGTTTCTGAAGCAGCGGGAAGAAGCAGCGGCCCAAGCGAAGGCAGAGGGTGATTCCGAAGGCGGGCATGTGGCTGAATCAGTGGCGGCGACGCCAATCTCGACATCTCCAGAGGATGTCGAGGCCGCGGACGAGAACGATTAGTCTTCTACGTCTTCATAATCCTCATCGTCTTCTTCGTATTCTTCATACTCCTCTTCTTCCTCGTCCTCTTCGTAGTCGATGTCGTCATATTCTTCATCTTCATAGGCTTCGTCTTCGTGATCGTCTTCGGCGTCTTCAGAATTCAAATCGTCAACGACTTCGAATTCGACTTCTTCCTCTTCTTCGGGGACTTCTTCGACAGGTTTCTTTTTTCGCTTGGGAGAGAACGAAACGTTTGCCGCCAAAATCGAAGTTTGCCCGGGTTCGATTCGCTCTAATTTTTTTGGTTTCAGCTCGACTTTTTTGTCCTCTGATTCCGGAGTTTCTTCAACCCAGTCTTCATCATTGACTGGGTTCGGATCACCAGCTTGGATGTTTGCCCATTGATCCTCGGTCATCATGACTTCACGGGCTTTGGAGCCGTTGTAGGGGCCTACGTAACCGTCCTCTGCCATAAAGTCGATCAATCGGGCGGCCCGTCCGTAGCCAATGCCCATCGCCCGTTGGAGGAGGGAACAGCTACCCCGTTGTTCTTGGACCACAATCGAGATCGCCTGTTGATAGAGTTCGTCTCGATTTTCTAATTTCTTCGGGGTGTCGTCATCGCCTTCTTCGTCTTCTGATTTGATTTTGATATTAACCAATTCGTTGACGAAGTTCTGCTCTCCAGTACTCACGCAGTCGGTAATGGAGTTGATCTCTGGATCGCTTAGGTAGGTTCCCTGTCCACGAAGTAAATTGCTGGTGCCTTTGCCAAGGAAAAGCATGTCACCCATTCCCAGTAATTTATCCGCACCATTGTCGTCAAGGACGACGCGGCTGTCGGTTTTTGACGCAACCTGGAAGGCAATTCTTGCGGGGAGGTTCGACTTAATAAGTCCAGTAATGACATCGACCGTAGGCTTCTGGGTTGCCAAGATCAGGTGAATGCCAACGGCGCGACTTTTCTGGGCAATTCGAATGATGTGCTGCTCTACCTCTTTTCCAGCGGTCATCATCAAGTCTGCCATCTCGTCGGCTACGATCACGATAAAGGGCATGTTGACAGGAATTGCGTTCTTTTCTTCAGCCGATTCGGGCTGCATCCGCTCCATCAGTTCTTCTTCGCCAAGTTCGTTGTAGCTGGTAACGTGTCGGACGCCAGCTTTGGCGAGCAGAGTATAACGCTCGTCCATTTTATCGCAGGCCCACGCTAGGATTGCTTCAGCCTTTCGCATGTCGGTAACCACCGGATGCATCAGGTGGGGCAATCTCCCGTATCCGCTTAATTCGACCATTTTTGGGTCAATTAAAAGCATCCGCACTTCGTCAGGTCGACGGGTCATCAGGATAGATGAAATGATTGCGTTAAGGCATACGGATTTACCAGTACCCGTGCGACCAGCGATCAACAGGTGTGGCAACGCTGCGAGGTCTGCCACCAGTGGGGCTCCGACGGCATCGGCTCCAAGGAACAGCGGAATCTTCATCGATTCAATTTCTTTTTCGCTTTGTTCTATGACTTGGCGGAGTCGAACCACTTGTCGGTTTTCATTGGGGACTTCGACACCGACGGAGTTTTTGCCAGGAATCGGCGCAACGATCCTAACACTTGGGACACGCATTGCGATGGCCAAATCGTCCGCCAGTGAGGTAATCTTATTAAGCCTCAAACCGGGGGCGAGTTCAATTTCGTATTGCGAAATAACAGGGCCGGTTTCAATTTCGACGACGCGTACGTCGTAGCCAAATTCCTTGCATGTTTTCTCGAGAATTTCAGCCTTTTTAAGAGCATCTCGTTTTTGACGCTCGAATGGAACGGCATTGCTCCGCTCAAGCATCTCTAGTTGAGGAAGCTCGTAATCGGACATTTCTTCGGCAGAGGTAGACTCGTTAATTTGGCTAATGACCAATTCCCGTTCAGTCGGTTCCGACTGCGGTTTTTGCCGGGGCATCTTGAAATGCGGTTTCGGAACCAGTGGAGCGACGGCGACTGGCTCTTCCAAAACGTCAGCTTCCTCGGAGCTCTCTACCGATTCGTCGGCATCCGAATTATCGCTGATTTTTATCGTTGTTGGCTCCCCTTCCTGTTCGGCTGCAACTTCGTATTCGCTGTCATCGTCTTCGTATTCGACGTCATCTTCTTCGCTGTAACTTTCATCGGCAACCTCCAGCGTTTCTTCGTCTTCTTCACTGCCTTCGAATTCTCGCGTTCTAAACCTAATTGTGCGCGGTGCATCGCTCTCCTCGAACTGCTCTACATTTTGCTCTGCAATCTCTGATTCATCAATCAACTCTGAGGTGGTTCCGTTAAACCATGTCAGTAGGTTATGCACGAGTCCGAATGGCAGGACCTTGGACGCTGCTAGGAGAGCGGGAGTAAAGACAAGCCGCCCTGCCCGAAATACCATGTATTCGGTCCACATCATCATCCCAGTGACAAGGAACATCGAGGAAATAATTAGGCTGCCAACTAAGCCTAGATAGCTTACCAGAATGCCTTTTCCCATCGCTCCAAGGTATCCCCCTGGGCCAATCAATGGACTCATTATCCGATCTGGAAGCGCAATGCTTGCCAGTGTCGTGAGTGCCATAAGGCTAAGCGTCCATCCTGTCGTTTTGATCCAGGGTGATTCAATCGCTTGGCGTTTGAAGAGCGCCAGTTCCATCGCGATCAGTCCAATGACTAAGAAGTAGGCACCGATTCCAACGGTGTTGGTGAGCATGTCTGCGGTCCATGCACCAATGGGGCCGCAAGCATTTTCGAATGATGCGTTGGCGGGGAAATAGAGTTGATCGGGTTGGTAGATCTGATTGAGTAGCGGGGAGGCATTAAATGCAGGGTCGGCTGGATCAAAAGTCGCCAGCGCAGCAACGAGGAACACGATGGCTGCGAGCAAGCCAACGGCGAGAATATCGTTGCGTATCTTTCGTTCTTCAGACATCTGTCAAACCATTCGGGTTCCGGCAATCAAAGCGGTGCCAGTTTCCGCGGCTATCCATGCCAACCTGCGTTCCTTCGGTAGATCTGTTTAAAATTTAAACACACTGATCCAATTTCTTTATCGGATTGAAACTTGTTATAATTTCCTCGAATTAGCGAGCACGTTGCGGTTGGAAAAACAGCGAACGGTTCTCTGATTCGTAATTTTGAATTTATTAATTTTTCTGTCTTAATCCCGACCTTTAGCCTGATCGTTTTAAAACGGAGTGTGGGTTTAAAATGTGAGTCTCAGGCAAGGGGATTTTAGTCAGCGAATCAAAAACATTAAGGTTGATAAAGCTATGGCAAAGATTAATCGCAGGATTGCAATGAAGCGGACGCTGCAGTCGACGGCCTTGCTCGGACTTGGAGCGCTTTGGCAGTCCGGCACGCCTACATCTGCGTTGGGGTTTTCCGAACGTTTTGTTCCGAGCATTGAGGATTCAACGGTTTGGTTGGATGTTGCGGACTGGGAAGTTGAGGGAAGAGCTTGGAAAAACACGTCAAAACCATTCGACCGTTTCCCTGCTAAGGCCGAAGCGAGTTTACGTAAGGCGGTTTGGGGACTAAGCCGCCACTCAGCTGGAATGGTGGCCCGGTTTTCTACAGATTCAGCCGTGGTAAAAGTGCGTTACCAATTGTCTTCGTCAAAAATTGCAATGAATCACATGCCCGCAACCGGAGTGAGTGGAGTCGATTTGTATGCCGAGACCGACGGCGGTGAATTGAGATGGGTCAATGTTTCCCGTCCGACGCAAACGGTGGTGGAGGCCACCCTCGCCAGCGGTGTCGATTCGTTGCCCGATTCCGCACCCCGTGAATTCGCACTCTATTTTCCCTTGTACAACGGTGTTGAGAAACTTGAGATCGGTATTCGGGAAGGATCTGAGTTAAAGCCAATGCCGGCTCGAAAAAAACCAATTGTGTTTTATGGAACTTCGATTATGCATGGCGCTTGTGCATCTCGACCTGGGATGAGCATTTCGAGTATTTTGGGCCGCCGTCTTAATTCCTCGGTGGTCAATCTTGGTTTTTCCGGGAATGGGAAAATGGAGTTGCCAGTTGCGGATTTAATTGGAGAGCTTGATCCATCGATAATCGCCATCGATTGCTTGCCGAATATGAATAGTAAACTGGTTAGCGAGCGAGCTGTTCCATTCGTCCAGCGGTTGAGGCAGTTTCACCCCGAAACTCCGGTTTTGCTGGTGGAGGATCGAGCCATGACCAATTCAGTTTTCTATCAACGTTCCAGAGATTTCCATAAGGGAAATCGAGCCAGTCTCAAGGCAGCCTATCAATCATTATTGGCTGCCGGCGAGAAAAATATCTATTATTTGGACGGTCAGGAGCTATTGGGAAAGGATGGAGAAGGGGCGACAGATGGTTCGCATCCTAGTGATTTAGGGATGGTTCGTTACGCCGATGCCTACGAGCCAGTCTTACGAGACTTGTTGGCGGGGAAGGGCACTCAGGAAACGCCTTGATCTATTTGCGTAAAAGATCTTGGAGGGCTTGGGCGACAGCGGCCTGGTCGCCTAACATCCAGACTGCCGATGTAATTGCCAAGCCAGCGGAAACCACGAGGAGTGGAATGCCGGCCATGTTCGGGCCGACCGGCATTTTCTTGAGTGCTTTGTAGAGTTCTTTTTCGAGAGCTTCCCAGCCCTCGTAGCTTTGATGGTTGCCACCGGCGGTCAGTTGAACGTTTCTCAACCAGTCATTTGTTTCAATGTGTAAATGTACTTGTTTCTCAGGAAGAAAAAGACTGTCGCCGCTCCAGCGACTGCGATCGTCGAGTTTCATCGCCACGCTCGTAAGTAAAGGACGGAGTTGTTCCTGGGTCACGTTGTAAATCACAATTCTTGACCTCATCAGCAAAACGACAAGCGAAATGCAGAGGGCGTAAAAGATAATCAGCATGATCCAGACCCACGCGCCGAAACGACTCGCAGCGCCTTCCGGGAAAAATAATTCCATCGGGCCAATGATGACAAAACCGACCATTCCAATCGCTAACGCAGCACCATCCCGCGATCCAGTCGTAACGAAGGGATAGCCTTTTAAATTGAGAACGCCCAGTAAAAACAGATAAACTGCTAGAGGGGCGACGGCGATGCAAAAGTGTAAAGGATCCATGAATCAGCTTTTCTTTCCGGCAGCTTCGAACTCGACGGAGCTCTGTTGGGCGGATTTTGTACCTAAGTCTAAATCTTGCGGTGGATAAGGTCAACGAAGGTGCCCCAACGGCACTGCGTGAAATTCTGTTGCCTCAAACGAATCAAAATCTATTTGAGAGGTTCGTTCAACTAGCGGTAATGATTGCTAGGCCATTTTTCTGCCGGCGAGGATCCCTAAGAATACGAAAATTAGTCCAAGTAAAACGTTGATGGCCACATTTCCAAAGGCGACGATTAAATTGCCTTCATTGACGTGCCCAATCGTCTCGGCACCGAATGTCGAGAAAGTCGTCAAGGCGCCAAGGAAACCGATCCCGAATCCTAGTCGAATCGGTTCACTTTTCTCAGAATGGCCACTTCCCATGATCAGTCCGATTAGGAAACAGCCGATCAGGTTTGCGATGAGTGTCCCAAAGGGAAGCGACTCTGGTAGAAATCGTTTTGAGAGTTCCGCAATGCCAAATCGAGAAATTGCCCCTAAGGCGCCGCCAATTCCAATCAACAGGATTTGGATTTCCGTGCGCATGAGGATCGTTTCCCTTTATTGATCAACCACAGTTTCATTTTTGGGCGGGGTGACTTAACCCACTGCTAGAATCAGCTTTCGCTTTTTTATTCTATCGCTCCTGAATGCGAAATGCCGCTCAATCTAAGCCTCTGCGGATTTTTCTGAGAACTAAATAGAAAGGCTTCGCCGAGTCGGTGCCCAGTTTAACAAGGCAATCACTCCCAAGGTTGTTGCTAATTGCAATCAAAGCTGTGGGTGGGGTACCTTTTTCGTAACTTTGTAGCAGCGTCGTTATTTCGCTAGTTTTTTCTTGGGTTTGTAAATTTCGGTTGCCGTTCCGTAGAAAACTTCGGCGGCATTCATCATGGTTTCTCCCAGCGTTGGGTGGGCATGAACCGTTTCGGCAATATCTCGGACAACGCAACCCATTTCGATTGCCAAAGCTGCCTCGGCGATTAGCTCACCTGCATTGGGGCCGACGATTCCACAGCCAAGAATTCGTTCGGTTTCGGGGTCAACGATCCACTTCGTCATTCCCTCGGTGCGCCCAAGTGCTTGAGCGCGACCGCTGGCCGCCCATGGGTAGGCAACCACCTGGTGGGCGACTCCATCCCGCTTGGCTTCTTCGGCGGTGAGTCCCGCCCAGGCAATTTCAGGATCGGTGAAAACGACCGCTGGAATTGCACGTTTGTCGAAGGTGGTGGCGTGACCGAGGATGACCTCGACAGCATGACGACCTTCGTGGTTTGCTTTGTGGGCCAGCATGGGTTCACCAGCAGCATCCCCAATAACGTAGATGTTTTCTACGCCAGTTTGCAGGTTGTCATTATGAGCAATGAACCCCCGCTGATCTGTTTGAATTCCAGGTAAGTTTTCGAGGCCAATGTTTCGCGTGCTTGGGCTTCTTCCGACTGAAATGAGGACGCGATCATATTTTTCAGAGCCAAATTTTGACGGTCCTTCAAAGGTGACTTCGACTTTGTCTTCACCGGATTTTGAAACGCTGCCGACTTTGGTGTTGAGAAAGATGCGGTCTTCGAACAACGTTTTGAGTCTCTTGGCAAGCGGTCGAACCAGATCGCGATCAGCCCCCATGAGTAATCCGTCCTGCAGTTCCACGACGCTTACTTTGGTGCCCATGTTGGCGTACACGGTTCCCATTTCAAGTCCGATATAACCGCCGCCGATAACTAGCATTGTCTCTGGGATATCTTTGAGCTCCAGAGCACCTGTTGAATCCATCACTCGGTCGGAGCCAATGTTGAATGCACCGGGGAAAGCGGGGGTGCTTCCGGTGGCAATGATGGCGTTCTCGAAATGAATTTTACCGCCTTCTGGAATTGACGGATCGTCTCCTTCAAGACTGAGGGTGTTGGCCGACTCGAATTTGGCGAAAGCTTTTACAATCGTAACGTTGCGTTTTTTGGCAAGTCCGCCGAGTCCACCCGAGAGGGTGTCGATGACCTTGTTTTTTCGTTCACGTAATTTATCTATTTCGATTGTGGGAGTTCCAAACGATACTCCCCAGTCGTGTTCCATTTCCTGAGTTTCTGAAACGACTCTTGCGACATGAAGAAGTGCTTTGGAGGGAATACAACCACGCAATAGGCACGTTCCCCCGAGTCGACCTTCTGCTTCGACAAGAACGACTTGCATGCCTTCATCGGCCGCCAAGAATGCTGCGGCATAGCCGCCGGGTCCACCACCGATAACAACGAGTTGCGTCTGCATTGAAAAGCTCCACGAAATGGAAACGAATTACGGGCTCCCATCTCTCACAAATTCGATGGGATATCGACAGGCGGTGGTTGCCACTGATTAGGCACCGCGCCTAAAAATGGCGCGGACTGAGCCGCGCCATTAGGTTCCAATTGTCTTAGATTATTTATCGAGACAAGAATTCGACCACGGTGTTCGCATCTACCGGAAGGCTGATGTCGCTTCCCGATGGCATGCCCTGAACGTTGGCAGTCAGGGTGTCAGAATCGAAGGAAACCCACTCGCAGCCTTCGCCTTCAACGCCTTGTTCCCGGATCACCTGGTACATCTTCAAGATGTTTTGGCGAGGTCGAATCGTAATAACGTCACCTGGTCGAAGCAAGTACGATGGACGATCAACTTTGACTCCGTTAACGCGGAAGTGACCGTGAGCAACGCCTTGACGCGACTGTGATCGGGTCTTGGACAGACCGATTCGCCGAATCACATTGTCCAGTCGCTGTTCGCAAAGAAGCAGTAGGTTTTCACCGGTGTTCCCTTTTTGACGCGTCGCTTTACCAAAGTATCGTCTTAGTTGCCTCTCACCGAGGCCGTAATAATGTTTGATCTTTTGCTTTTCCATCAACGCCATTCCGTAATTGGAGGGGCGGCGGAAACGAGTGTGCATACCGGGAGGCTGGTTGCCTCTTTTTTCCAAGGCCTTAGCGGCACCGGATGTCTCGTAAATTAGCGATTGTAGGCGTCGATTGACGCGGCCTTTTGGGCCAGAATAACGTGCCATCTTCAATGAGCTCCATTGCTTCAATTGGTGAACTTTTCCGGTGAATGTCTAGGCAGACAAACACGGAAACGCAGCCATCACTCCCCGCAACGCACGAGGCGAGACTCCGATTAAGTTGTGAAATATCGCGAATCGTAGCGGGTTTGACAAGGGCTAATCTCGGTTTTTCACGAGTCGATTGGCAGTCCCTGACTGCGATGTCACCCCTCTACCATCGTCATTGGGTGAAGATTTCTGAGGACAGATTGGCTAATTCTTTAGCAGTTGAGAATTTTTTGCAGTTTCCAGCCGCTGTAGAGGCCTGAAGTTTTCGAAAAACCTCAGTTTCCAAAGGTCTTTCTGCGATTTCACGAATGAAAACGCCTTTGACCCGGTCTCCGAAATGCCGGCACATTTTCAGGTAAATTTTGGGGTCTTTTTCTCCAGAGTCACCGACCAGAATAAAATCTCGTTCAGGCATGTATTCCATCAGCCGTTTGATTTCGGTGGCTTTCCCTTTGCGTCTCAAAATGATTCGTTTCAAAAGTTGATCGCGCAAACGAAAATTCCGGAGGTGCATTGTTCCATTGGGAAAGTCGTGAATCGAGTGCATCTGCTGCAGCGACTGGAACAACTGCCAGGGGCTTGAGGAAACGTAATGAAACCCAGCGCCATTGGCTTCCCATTGGCGGTAAACGTCCGACATTCCGTCGACGCTTCGAAATTCTCGAAGAAAAGTGTTGGCCAAGAGTTCGCGTCGATCGGTTACCATCGAGTCCTTGATCGTGTCATCAATGTCAGAAACGACGCTGATGCCACGGGTGGGGTATAGTTTGGCGATACATTCAACGGGTTGATTGGTTTGGGTTTCTGTGGAGACGAGCAGTTTAATTTGTGCCGTGCCGCCAACGACTGTGGACACAGAATCAATTTGGTCTCGATCGATCACAAACGAATCATCAAAATGCCCGTTTCGACGGGTTTTCTTTTTGAGGCGATATTCATTTCCATTGAATGTGACAACGATCGACTGACGGTGGTCACCCTCTGCCATGAACGGTTTTATTCGCTCCTGAAACATCTTGCCCTGCATTTGATCGGGAGTGGCCTGCATGACTCCGCCGAGCATGCGGATCATCATTCGTTGCCGCATGCTGAATACAGCAGGACTCTGGGAGATTACTCCTGAAACATGAATTCGCCAAAAGGCACCGCTCGGATAGCCAAACGCTGGGTAAGCCATTAGCGCTGTTGTCGAGTCTTTGGAGCCACGAATCTTGATCATTGCCGAATGCAGTCGCCAAACTAGGTGAGAATAGGAATTCGATGTCGTTGTTATGATTAGATAACGATTTTTATTCGTTGCAAGTCCATCTTATTTGGAAGGAACTGAAAAAAATTGTAAATGAAGGCTATTCGTGCAGTGATTTACACCGCAAATGCTTGCTTAATGGGCTGATTCTCCACGACACACTATTGGGGGAGGGATGTCGGATTTGTTTGTGGTGCTCAATTGAATTTAATGCAAAAAAAAAGGCGACCCATCGGGTCGCCTTTGTAATTCTTCATTTAAGGTCTAAAACACTCGCGTGTTAGTCCCACCACCACTGACCGTCGGCCAGAATTGAAAGATCAATTTGGTTTTTAACTTTCTCAATCGAGCCATCTTCATCGGCTTGGATTCGGTTTGAGTTAAGTGCAATGCGGGGTTGGATGTTGATTCCACCAGCGATTGGGGACATGAAGTAGTTCCCTTTCCAAACAGCGTTGGCAACGGGTGCAACCATTGAGGGTGAACTCAGGATCTCCACGGGTAGTTTCGACTCATCGCCAAAGACTCCGAGGTTCCAGTTTGCCTGGCCATAAAGATCCATTTTCTGGATGAAAGCTGCGACGACTGAAAGGTCAATCACGTTTCGAAGTTCGCCCCAAAGAGCGTCTCTCTTTTCCATTTGTGAGTAGTTGCGAGTGAAAGAATTGCAGAAGGCCATGCTGGCTCGATTCACGCCTCCGGTTCGCTTACGCTCTCCGCCAGCGGCAACGCTTTCGTCTTCACCCACAAGCTTAACGCGGTTGCCAACTAGCTCCATCGCGGTTCGGTCGGCATTGACTGCGACACAGTCGTATTCAGGCTGGAAAAACCAACGCTGAAGTGAACTCTTGGCGACTGATGTAGGCGTTGCTTTTTCGATAAAGCTAGTGATTTTTACCCCTGCTGGTGGAGCTTTCAGGCCGATGCCCATGAGCTTCATTTGGTAATCTGCTTCCACCATGACGCGGGCGAAATTCGTTTTGGTTGAAACGCCGTTGACTGTGATTTGCTGCATGCCAAGCGATTCTTTGTAGGCATTAACGACTTGGTTTTCCATGCCGCGACGGAAGTTTCCACTTTTCGCGATCCGAGTGTAGGTGTCGCGGAATTTGGCAAGACCTTCCTGAGTTGGATCGATTGAGCATGAGATGATCGGCGTTTGATTGCCGTTGGCGTCGAAGCAGCGAAGTGCAACGATCAGATCCTGAAGTTGGAGTGTTGCCAGTCCTGACTTCATTCCAACAACGCGGTTGTCAGCGTTAATGAAATAACCTTCAGCTGGTCCAGCGATCACAATGTCTTTTGATTCTGGATAGAAGAACACGTGGCTGATTTTTGTCATGCCCGCGAGGTACTTCATGTCGGGAGGAACTGGTTGGCCTGAATTAACAATTTTTTCAACTTCCTTCTCAAGGCGAGTCAGAGAGATCTTTCTCAGCTTCGAAGACTTTTGAAGGTCCTTGTTAATAGATGCCTTGGCTGCTTCGTAGCGAGCACGGCTCAGCAATGCTGCATCGCCTTTGGTCATCCGGTTCATCAGGACACCGTTGGCATCGATTTCGATACCGCCAGTTCCGGGGCCATTGCCGCCTTGGTTGCCGCCTCCGTTGCCGCCTCCGTTACCGCCGCCATTGGCACCCTGAGCCATCACGGATGATTGGAAGGCCAGCACCATACTGAATGCGGCGAATAGAATTGCAAAATTTCTCACGTAACGACCAAGCATTTGGTTCTCCAATCAGTTGCCTGATTTTATCTGTGGAATCTAGCCGGATTAAGTTTACTAGATTGCCTAAAGCCTAATTTTTGTTCAGTCTAATATTAGTTGCGTAATGGGGAATTAGCAAGAAAAACGAACCTTTTGGTAAGGCTTCGTGCTCAAATCCAGTCAAGACGCAGGAAATAACGGTTTTTCCGAATGGTAGCTGCCGTGTGGACCGCTTTTCGCAACCCATTGGACAGTAGGAGCTCGCTTTTGGCCTTACCAAACTCAAGTTCCATCGCAACAACGCTTTCTTTCCTTCTGTCTAGTTCGACAACTCCACGCCCATTTCTTTCATAAGCATCTTCATGTCCTCCCAAACGTGTCGTTTGGCAGAAGGCGTTCGAAGCAAATAAGCCGGATGATAGGTCACCAAGACGCGACTTCCCCGATAGGAATGGAACTGTTTTCTTAGCTTTCCCAAGGATTGCGTTGTTTTTAGGAGTGTTCGTGCGGCTACCGATCCAAGGCAACAGATGAATTCCGGTTGGATGATCTCTAGTTGGCGCTCGGCATAACCCCAACAATTAGAAAGTTCGTCCTGGGAAGGATTCCGATTTCCCGGAGGTCGACACTTGATTGTGTTCAAAATGAAAATATTTTCTCGTTGCAATTTGCAGGCTGTGAGGATTTTGTCGAGTAGCTTCCCAGCTTCGCCAACGAACGGTTCCCCAATTCGATCCTCGTCAGCTCCGGGAGCTTCGCCGACGAAGACGAGCCGAGCCGTTGGCGAGCCGACGCCAAAGACAGTTTGGGTACGCAATTTAGCCAAATCATCACATTTGGTGCATTGCGAGATTTCACTTCGAAGAACCTCCAGAGCTGCCTGGCGCTGGTTTGTTGGCAAGCTTGGAGACTCGCTAAAATTAGCGGAGACAAGGGAAGTTGGAGTCGCCGGTGGATTCGTGCTGGTTGCCCTGTTGTATTCCGGTCGGGGCGGCTCGTTGACTTGGGCGGTGGACTGGGGGGCGGGGTGGCTCGAATTATCTTGGTTTGCCGAATCAGCGGGAGTGGTCTTGGTGTTTAATTCATTGTTTGACTGGGGAGGGGCGGAATGAAGATCGCCGTCCACTTGTTGCAAATTGAGAGTCGATTCACCATTGCTTTTGGGTAAATGCGTTAAACCTGCGGCCTGAAGGCTTAAGAGGTGTTGTCCCAACAGTTTCACCAATTGGGTCTCATTGAGGGACGAACCGGCGGTTTGACCCTGATTATTAGAAAGATTTCCAACTTCTGGCATTGATTGACCGTCTGATTCTGCTTTAACAATTGACAAACAGCCATTATTGGAAAGAATCACAGGTCAGATGAAAAGTGGCCTCCGGAGATTGAGGCTTGTTTTTGTGATTTGTCGACAAATTAAAGCGATTCCACCTGATTTCGTGGTCGCAACTCAAAGTTTGCATTTCTTGAGTCTTCTTCCTTAAGGCAAACCCGGACTAATCTTCACTGTTCATTATTTTTCCCCTGTACAGGCGGTTTCGCCTGAGCAACCCTGAGCAATCCATGGCACTTCCTCAAGTTTCGATTATTGGCCGTCCAAATGTGGGCAAGTCCAGCATCTTCAATTGGCTGGCGGGCCGCCGCTTGGCCATTGTGGACGACATGGCGGGAGTAACCCGCGATCGCATGACATTCATGCTTGAAGAGGACGGGCGTTATTTCGAAATCGTCGACACGGGGGGAATTGGTGTCAATGATGTCGACCATCTCGATGCAGAGATTGAGACACAGATAGAGATTGGAATTCAAGGGGCCGATCTTTTGATGTTCGTCGTTGATGTTCGCGATGGAAAAGTCGCATTGGACGAAAAAGTAACCCGTCGACTTCGCGGCTTAGACAAGCCTGTATTGATCGTTGCGAATAAATGCGATGGCGATAACTGGGAGTTAGAAGCTAATGATTTCTTCTCGCTCGGATTTGGAAAGCCAGTCTGCTGTAGCGCTAAAAATAACCGACACAAGGGAGATGTCGTTGCTGCCATTATGAAACTGCTTCCGACGCAGGAGGAAGTTGACCAACGAGAAACCCGTCGCCCCGAAATGAAATTTGCACTGGTGGGACGTCGCAACGTTGGGAAAAGTACGTTTGTCAACAGCTTGGTTCAATCTGAGCGAATGATTGTCAGCGAAGTTGCGGGGACCACGCGAGATAGTGTCGACGTTCGATTTGAATTGGACGGGAAGACGATGGTCGCAATCGACACGCCTGGATTAAGACGCGGAAAAAGTGTGCGGACTGATATTGATTGGTACGGGACCCACCGAGCACACCGGACGATTCGTCATGCCGACGTAATTCTGATGATGTTTGACTGCAGCCAACGTATCAGCAAAGTAGATCGTCAGCTCTGCAGCTACATTGAGGCGGCGTACAAGCCCGTGGTTTTTGTCGTCAACAAATGGGACCTGATGGCGGACCACATGGCGACGGAGCGTTGGGCGGATTACATCCACGACAATTTTTCGACGCTTTGGAACGCCCCGATTGCATTTGTTACTGGCAAAACAGGACAGAACTGTAAGCGTTTGCTGAATCACGCCCAGATGCTCTATAAGCAATCGCGTGCACGAGTCGGAACGCCAAAACTCAACCGGATTGTCAAAGAAGCCCTCGTAAAGCATCCTCCACCGATGGCCTCTAATAAAAAACGGCCAAAGATTTATTATGCCGCACAAATTGGAATAGAACCCCCAACGATTATGTTGAAATGTAACAATCCCGATGCATTCTCAAAAACGTATCGCAGGTACTTATTAGGGGTTCTCAGAGATTCTCTCGAATTCGGTGAAGTTCCAATTCGAATGGTTCTCGAAAAAAGATCGTCCTCTGATCCGCATGAGTCAATTGAAGAATCAGTTCGGTAGTCTCAGTTTTTTGGGGTGATTTCTGTTCCCTCGTTATTTGATCTTCGGGCGGACTTAACATCTCGCCGGAACTCGATAAACTGTTGTTTTTGAAAACGGCTTTATTTCAACAATTACAGGCGAGAGATAAAATGGGAACTCCAAGAGTTGGTATTTTGATGGGCAGCGACAGCGACTGGCCAAAAATTAAAAAGGTTGCCGTTGCACTGGAAGAATTCGGTATCGAATTTGAAGTCAATGTAATGAGTGCCCATCGCACACCCCACGCGGTTGCTGACTATGCAACGAGCGCTGAAGAGCGGGGCATTGGCGTCATTATTGCCGCGGCTGGCGGTGCAGCCCACCTAGCTGGCGTTGTGGCGGCACACACTGTTTTGCCTGTGATTGGAATTCCTGTTCCCACGGCAGACCTTGGTGGCATGGATTCACTCCTGGCAACCGTTCAAATGCCGGGAGACGTTCCAGTGGCTTCGATGGCGGTAGGTATGGGTGGACCTCGAAATGCTGGCTTGTTTGCAGTGCAAATTCTTTCAACCGGCGACGCTGAATTGCGAGCTGCATTCCACAAGTTCAAAAAGGAACTCGTGGGTAAGATTGAAACTAAGAACGCCAATTTCAAAGCTTCTTTGTCTGAGCCTAACGGTTGAATCTCTGGTTGAATTTCTGGTTGACGGTTTGCTTAATCTATTAGTTGGCAATGCCGATCACATTTGCCAATAAGGACCAATTGAAAAATGACTGAGACGACAAAAGTGGAAACGATGATCTGGCAAGGCGGCATCGCAGGGTGTCTTGACTTGATCGATCAGACGAAGCTTCCGACCGAGATGTTGCGGATCGAGTGTGAGGATGTCGAAACGGTTTGGGAAGCAATCAAAATGCTTCGTGTTCGTGGCGCACCTGCAATTGGAATCGCGGCGGCTTACGGAGTAGTCCTGGGGCTTCAGTCAGCGGAGGAAGGTGAAGATGCTTTTTTCGCGCGATTGGACGAAGTGGTTGAGTATCTTGCGACCAGTCGCCCAACAGCAGTCAATCTGTTTTGGGCGCTTGATCGGATGCGTCGCTTGGCTGAGACGAAGCGAGTTGATTTTGAGGGGGGCGAACAACTTCGTGAGTCTTTACTGATCGAGGCGAAGGCCATTCATGATGAGGACCGGCGGATGTGCCACGCAATTGGCGGGCACGGGGCAGACTTGTTGAACGGAGTAGAGGGAGTTTTAACCCACTGCAATGCAGGGGGATTGGCGACGGCCGAATACGGGACTGCGCTTTCTGTGTTTTTTACGGCACAAGATCGAGGGCAATCATTGCATGTGTATGTTGATGAAACCCGGCCGCTGCTCCAAGGGGCTAGGTTGACCGCCTGGGAGTTGATGCAGCGGGGGATTAAGGCCACGCTGATATGTGATTCGATGGCCGCACAGGTCATGCGCGAAGGGCGGGTGCAAGCGATTGTGACGGGGGCTGACCGTATCGCTGCTAATGGAGATTCCGCTAATAAAATTGGTACGTATTCTCTAGCCGTTTTAGCGCGGGCTCACGGTATCCCTTTTTATATTGCCGCCCCTAGTAGCACCTTTGATCTCGTGATTGAATCGGGCGATCAAATTCCCATCGAGGAACGTTGTTCGAAAGAAATTACGCATGGGTTTGGTCGCCAAACGGCGCCCGATGGCGTCGAGGTCTACAATCCGGCGTTCGATGTAACGCCCGCGGATTATATACAGGCGATTATAACTGAGAAGGGTGTGATTGATCCGGTGAACCGAGAAACGATTGAAAGTGTGTTGGGTGTCGTTTAGCTTGGGTGGCGTCTGAGAGGGTCAAGATTTTGGTTTTGTCGCCTTCGTTGCAATAAAGACGTTGATCATAGCGCTAAGTTTATCATTGTCTCCCCAGCCGTCTTCAAAAAATCCAGTCATTTCAAATCCAGCCTTGAGTTGCAGTCCAATCAGGTCTTCGAGGCTGTGCCCGAATTCGACGGGCCGGTCAGGTCCAAGTAACTTTTGTCTTGTTTCCTCGGGTAAGTCAAAATCACAATACGGTATTGGGTGTCGGACTTCGAATTTGCCACGGTCCAATTTTGCCGCATCGAAAATGTAATAAACTGGATTGATAAATCCAACGATTAATGAACCGCCAGGTTTGAGGACGCGAAATGATTCGGTCCATATCTCTTCGACGCTTGGGCAAAAGCATGTGGCACAGGGACTGATGATTAAGTTGAATTGTTCATTTTCAAAACAGCTGAGGTCGCGCATATCACCTTGAGCGGTGGCCAATGTGAGATTTTCGCGTTCTGCAATCTCGAGATCACGTTGCAATTGGATTTCACTTAAGTCAAAAACGGTAACCTTGGCCCCCGCAGCAGCAAGAATTGGGCCTTGCTGCCCTCCTCCACCAGCAAGACAGAGGACAGATTGCCCTTTAATTGAAGCGAGCCATTTGTCGGGAACGGGGCGGGTTGGAGTTACCCTAATCTTGAACTCTAAATTTCGAGCCAATTCAATTTGTTCAGGAGTCATGCCTCGATAATACTTGTCCCCAGCGGCAGCCATTTTGTTCCAGGCAGTTTGATTGAATTTAACAGCGTCGATGAGAGCACTCCGCTTCATGAGTTGATTGGCGAATTGAATGTCTGACAGATTACTGGCAATCAAACGGCCAGCCAAAGGAGCAATTGTAATACATATCGGGTATTAGTTGCACTATTAAGGCCATCGTGGCAGTCGAGCCGATTGGCTGTTGTTGAACCGGTTAGAATACTAACAGTCGAATTAGTGAATTTGCTCAATGTTGTGAAATCGGGGCGTCACTTCCGACGGTGCTGGAAAAGTTCGTTTTAACCCACTAACCTTAGGACATCCACGTTTTGCGGATTGAGGTAAGACTCTCGGTTAATCGCCGGATGGTTGATCGTTGGATGCGGTTTAAATAAACACATAAGGTACTGATATGGTTTCGCATATTGCGCTGGCGGGCAGACTTGGATTGTTTGCATTTGGAGTTTTCGTTTCCACAGGAATGTGTTGTACATCGGTTTGGGGGCAATATTCGCCGCCATCACCTCCGCCTGCTGATTTGAAAGCAGGGTATGACTCGATGACGATTGAGCAGGCACAGGAGTGGTTAGGAATTCTTGCTGGTCCAAAGTTTGAAGGGAGAGGTACCGGGCAACCCGGTTATGCGAAGGCTGCTCACTGGGTTGCAGGAAAGCTCGCCGAATTTGGTCTTGAGCCGATTGGAAATAACGGAACTTATTTTCAGATGCTGCCCATGAAGCGACGAATGCCCGTACTCGAGGAATGTTTTATCTCCGGGCCGGACGGACTTAAAATCGATGCCGTCGGAAACCTGGGATTTGAGCGATACTCTGATGCCCAGGAGCTAACTGGTCCCGTTGTCTTCATCAATTTCACCGGCCCCAACACGGAGCTTCCTCAGGGAACGCAACTACGGGATAAAGTCGTGTTTTATTTTGCCGATGCTGCGGCATCAAGATCGGCCGCGAATCGAATTGCCAGACTGCGTCCATTGGGAGCCATTCGCGTAATTAAAGATGACCCTAAGTCGATCACTCAATTGGTTCGCGAGGGAGTGCCTAATCGTACGACGGGAATTTCAGGCACCATAAAAGTTGATGCGGCGAAGGCACTAATTCGTGGTCTTGGTGGAAAGCCACGCTGGATCAATCCGGCGGAAAAGCCCGGCGTCGCTCTTTATCAACCCGAGGAGACAGAGGCTGGAGCCCCTCAGGAAATCACGATCCGAATGAGGTATCGTGAGGAACAGGCTGCGGTTCCGAACGTGGTCGCGTGGTTGGAAGGATCGGATCCCGACCTCAAGAATGAATACGTGGTCCTTGGCTCACATCTTGACCATCTAGGGATTCGGGGTGGTCAGGTTTATCCGGGTGCCGATGATAACGGCTCGGGTTCGACAGCGGTCCTTAGTATTGCCAAAGCATTTGCGATGAATCCTGTGCGTCCTAAACGGAGCGTACTCTTCATTTGGTTTGCAGCAGAGGAGATTGGATTGGTTGGATC
The DNA here is from genome assembly GCA_938083195.1 of uncultured Pirellulaceae bacterium. Taxonomy (GTDB): domain Bacteria; phylum Planctomycetota; class Planctomycetia; order Pirellulales; family Pirellulaceae; genus Mariniblastus. Next base: position 160,402 of record CALKCK010000004.1, read on the forward strand.
GAAGCACTATTGTGATAATCCAACGAAGCCGCTGGAAGATATGATCTGCATGTTCAATATTGACATGGTCGGAAGGAATGAAGAAACCAAAGACGAGACCTCAGAGGAAAACGAGGGGAGCATCCATCTAGTTGGTAGCCAGAAGGGCGAGACGGACATTCATGACATCGTATTAAAAGCCAATGAGTCCGTTGGCTTTCGTTTTGAATTAGATGAAGAAGACGTTTGGAATCGTAGTGATCAGATTAACTTTTTCCAAAAAGGCGTTCCAGTTTCGTTCTTGTTTGGAGGGTTTCATCCAGATTATCACCGACCATCGGATAAGGTGGGCGATATCAATTTTAAGAAATTGGTTTCAGCGGCTAAGCTGTACTATCTTGCGGTCAATCTCGCGAGTGACCACGGTCCTTTTGAGATGAAGTCCCGATCAAAAAAATAGTTCGCCTTGGGCATTCAGCGGAGAATTTAAAAAAGGGGGCTTTTTGCAAAGTCCCCTTTTTTTGTTTTGAGCAGAGATTAAACGATGCAAATCACTGCATGGCGTCGTAGACCTTGGCTCGAAGCGACTCACCAAGATTTCGATTCCCGTAAGGCATTATTTGAGTCATAAAAATAATAGTTAAATTCTTTTCTGGGTTGACCCAGAATCGTGTGCCAGCTGCTCCCCCCCAACCATAATCACCTTGGGGGAAAATTCGAAATCCTAATCCGAATTTAAATTGTCTTTGATTGGGCAGGGTTTCGAGTTGGTTTGAAAAGATTTGGTCGATGGTTTGGGCTTTAATGATTTCGACTCCGTCATGACTTCCCCGGTTCAGCAGCATCTCACAGAAGTTGGCGTAGTCGTCTAAGGTCGAGCAGAGCCCTCCGCCTCCGGAGAAATAAGAATTGTTGGAGTCGTAGTAGCGGGCACTCTTAATATGACTGGCTGGTTTTAATTTGTTGCCTGGTTTGGCGGTGTAAAGTAACGAAAAACGATCTAATTTTTCTTCGGGTATAGAAAAGAAGGTGTCCTTCATTTTTAGTGGTTCGAAGATGTTCTTTCGAAGGTAGTCATCGAAGTTCATTTTTGAAACCACCTCGATGACGCGTCCAAGAACATCGGTTGAGACGCTGTAGTGAAAGGTTTCGCCAGGTTGGTGAAGCAAGGGGATGTTGGATAGTTTTTTGACGGTGATTTCGAGGTTGGGATCGGTCACTAAGATCCCTTGTTGTCTATAGGCTTGGTCGACAGGTGAGTTGCCGAAGAAGCCATAAGTCAGCCCTGAGGTGTGACGCATTAAATCGCGGATCGTCATGGGGCGATTGAGGGGAGAAACACCGTCAGTAGATTCCTCATCACGGACTACAAGATCTTTGAATTCTGGAATGTACTGGGTCACTGGGGCGTCGAGTAATAGATCGCCTCGTTCAACAAGTTGCATGGCAGCAATACTTGTGATCGGTTTGCTCATGGAGTAGATGCGAAAGATTGTGTCCCGCTGAATTGGCTTGCTGCGGCGTTGGTTTTGATAGCCCCATTGCCCATAAGCAATTTCTTGGCCGCCCTTAAGCACCAGAGCAGAGCCTCCGATCATTTTTCCGGACTTTAAGTGTTTTGAGAAAGACGCGTCCACAAGAGATAGCTTTTTTAAATCGAAGCCGAGGTCCTCGGCGCTGTCTGAAATGGTAAAGCTGGTTTCGGTTGAGTCATCGCTCGAGATTATTGACTTTTGAGCATGGAGCGTTGAGCAAAGGGAAACGCAAAAAAACAAACTGATCAAAAGCATTTGGCTCAACTGCAGGGAATAGCTTCGATGTTTTATGATCCCTTGAAAACAGGCATCCGTTGTGATTCCAAACACGCAGGGGCAGGAATGGTTTGAGGGGAAGAGGGGCATTGAGCTTGCGGGGGGGTAGAAAGTGCTGCCGTTGGGTAGTGGTTTCTTCTCGAATAACATATCGAAATTAGAACGGGTTTCCAATTTGATTTATGAATTAACACCAAAAGTTGAATTGAGGTGGTTTTTTCGGGGGGTATTTAAGCTGTAATTCGTTCAATTTCGAACTCATTGAGGTGATTAACGCCGCCGTTGAATGAGGCGAATTACCGGATCAATAAATCGAGAAGATCTCCAGATGGCATTATCTATTTCGAATTTTCCCTTTGTTGTGTGATTAAAGGCAAATTGGCCGTGACTCTTGTTGTGATCTTTGGAAACGTTAAAGCGCGTTTAGCGTCGCCGTTGATCTCCGTAGTTTGGTGATGCGGCAAAACGAGTTTCGAGAAATGGGAGAATTTTAAAGGTGACGTTTGGGAGTTCTACGGGGGAGTTAAAGCGAGTCTCAGCTAAACCAACTCGCTGTTAGAAAACGTTCAGATGGGCTAGGATGGAACGAGTTCTACCGACTTATTAACTGAGAAATACTTCGATTGGAAGAATGTGCAACAGCGAATGAGATTGTTGCCGTTCCAACCATCGTGAAACAAGGAGAATTCGATTGTCTGACGCGGATATTGGTTTGATCGGTCTTGCTGTTATGGGAGAAAATTTAGTTCTCAACATGGCGAGCAATGGATACAACGTTGTAGTTTACAATCGGACGACTTCAAAAGTCGATGAATTTCTGGCGGGGCGTGCAGCAGGGAAATCGATTGCTGGGGCTCATTCATTAGAGGAGATGTGTTCCAAATTGGCACGACCGCGTCGAGTGATGATCATGGTTAAAGCAGGGGGTGCGGTGGATAAAGTAATCGATGGATTGCTTCCACATCTCGACGAAGGAGATATCCTAATCGATGGGGGGAATAGTGAATTTCCTGATAGCATCCGTCGGACTGACGATCTAGCGGCCCGTGGAATTCTTTTCATCGGAACGGGGGTTTCCGGAGGGGAGGAAGGCGCGTTGAAGGGGCCAAGCATCATGCCTGGTGGAAATCCAGCGGCGTGGCCACACGTTAAACCAATTTTTCAATCAATTGCGGCCAAGACTGACGCTGGCGAGCCGTGCTGTGAGTGGGTGGGGCGGGGAGGCGCTGGGCATTTCGTGAAAATGGTTCATAACGGAATCGAATATGGCGATATGCAGATGATTTGCGAGACCTATCAGATGATGAAAGATGGTCTTGGAATGTCAAATCAACAGATGCACGACGTATTTTCAAAATGGAATGACGGCGTGTTGGATAGTTATTTGATTGAAATCACGCGAGACATACTGGGCTACGTCGATGAAGATGGCAATTCAACAGTCGATGTAATTCTTGATAAAGCTGGGCAAAAAGGGACTGGGAAATGGACTGCAATTTCGGCACTCGATGTTGGTCAACCGTTAACATTAATTGGTGAAGCGGTCTTTGCTCGTTGCCTGTCGGCATTAAAAGAAGAGCGAGTCAGTGCTTCTAAAGTTCTCAAAGGACCAGATTCAAGATTTGATGGCGACCCCGAGGCATTGGTAAACGATCTTGAACAAGCTCTGTACGCTTCCAAAATTGTTTCTTATGCCCAAGGCTATCAGTTAATGAGAGCAATTTCAGATGAAAAGGATTGGGAACTGAATTACGGTGCGATTGCGTTGATGTGGCGTGGTGGATGCATTATTCGTTCTGCCTTTCTCGGCAACATTCGAGATGCGTTTGAAAAAGACGCTGGATTAACAAATTTACTATTGGATCCGTTCTTTGAATCGGCAGTTGAGAACGCGCAATCTGCATGGCGACGAGTCGTGGCCACGGCTGCTACTCTTGGGATTCCAATGCCTGCAATTAGTGCGGCGCTGGCCTACTTTGACGGTTATCGAACCGAGCGTTTGCCAGCGAATTTACTTCAGGCTCAACGGGACTATTTCGGCGCCCATACCTATGAGCGCACGGATCGACCGCGCGGCGAGTACTTTCATACGAACTGGACTGGGCGAGGTGGGACAACAGCATCGTCAACCTACAACGCTTAATCTGTTGACCTTCGGTCGACGAAGACGTTCGAGTAGTTTGTTAGTGCCCTATAATTTCGCCGAATTCAAGATCTATTTGAATCGCCTTAATAGGTTAATGAGCCACTCGCTGATCAGATTTCCAGCCTCAGCGTAAAACCTCCAGATCTTTTTTAGCTAGACCATTAATTGGGATGTTGTTGGATGCAAGAGCCAAACCAAGCGATTGAGCCATTGATCTTTGTCATCTTCGGGGCGTCTGGCGATTTAGCCAAACGCAAATTGATTCCAGCAATTTATGATCTGCACAAGCGTGGCTATCTACCAAAAAAGTTTGCTATCCTCGGTGTTAGTCGCAGCAAGCTCGACGATAATTCATTTCGAGAGCAGGTCTTATTCGACAATGAATTTCTGGAGCTTGAGTCAGAGAGTGAAGCATTAGTTGCAGAGTTTCGAGATCGGTTGTTTTATCAACCAATTGATACTAATTCCGTCGATGACTATGCGTTGGTCAAGGAGCGGCTGGAAACTCTTGATGAGACATTCCAGACTTCGGGGAATGTCATGTTCTATCTTTCGACTCCGCCGGTTCTCTATGACAAAATTCCTAAGTTCCTCTCCCATTATGGATTGAATCGCCACGAAGGAAGCTATCGCCGTCTTGTTATTGAGAAACCTTTTGGTACCGATCTTGCTTCTGCAAAGTCACTCAACAAGAGTCTGAAACAGTATTTTGATGAAGAAGACATCTATCGGATCGATCATTATCTCGGAAAGGAAACTGTTCAAAACCTGTTAGTGACGCGGTTTGCTAATGGAGTATTTGAACCGCTGTGGAATCGAAACTATATCCACCATGTTGAAATCACTAACGCGGAGCCCATTGGAGTTGGTTCTCGGGGTGGTTATTACGACACTTCCGGGGCGCTAAGAGACATGCTTCAAAACCATTTGATGCAGGTTGTGGCGCATGTTGCAATGGAGCCGCCGATTTCTCCTGACGCGGTAGCGATTCGAAATGAAAAAACAAAACTGTTCCAATCGTTGCGGCCAATTGCTGAATCAGAAGTCTCGAAATATAGTATTCGCGGGCAATATACGGCATCCAAAATGCGTGGAGAGCCAGTAAAGGGATACCGTGAGGAATACGGGGTGTCCGAGGATTCGAAAACGGAAACCTATGCGGCACTAAAGTTTTATATAGACAATTGGCGATGGTCTGGCGTTCCGTTTTACGCTCGCACTGGCAAACGCTTGCCAACCAAGGTGACGGAAGTTTGCATTACTTTTAATAAGCCTCCGCAGACGTTATTTAGAAGACAGGAAGAAGTCCTGCATTCGGAGCACAACCAATTAATCATTAGAATCCAGCCCGATGAAGGATTGTTATTGAGTTTCGGGATGAAGGTCCCAGGCGACGGGTTCAAAGTTAAAAATGTAGGGATGGACTTTCACTATTCCGACTTGGCGGATAACGACGTACCCGAGGCTTACGAACGTTTACTGCTGGACTGTATGCGGGGAGACGCGACGCTGTATGCCCATGGTGATAGTGTTGAATACACATGGGAATTTGTGGAGCCCATCCTCAATGCTTGGAAGAATGATCCCTCGATTCCAATTTACGGATATCCCGCTGGTACATGGGGGCCGGAGATAGCCGATGAGTTAATTGAAAGTGAACACGAGTGGAGAAATCCATGTCGTCGGCTAACCGATGATACGTCTTATTGCGAACTTTAGACGAGATTTTGTCGGCTTAAGTTTATTGACTTAAGAAGGAGAAGAGATCAATCACTTCGGAGTCTGTGAGTGGATTTAAGATTCCACTGGGCATTAATGAATCTTTTGTTTCGCGACGCTCGTCAACCGTGGTTAGGTCAATTGTCATCAACGAGTCTTTGGTTTGAAGTGAAAGAGTACGTTGGTTTTCATTGACGATCACGCCGCTTAGGAATCGACCGTCATCGAGCACAATCACACTTACTTGGTAGTTTTGTGCGACAGAGGCATTGGGTGCGAGAATGTTTTCTAAAAGATAGTTGATGTTCTTTCGATCAGATCCAGTCAGATCCGGACCAATTTTTCCACCACGGCCGAACATAATATGGCACGAAGCGCAATGTTCTTCGTAAATTTTCATTCCCCTCCCCCGGCTGCCGTCGGCTAATTGTGCTGAGACTATTTTTGTCTTTAGTTGATTCATTTTTTCTTCATTCTCCGCGGAGGTGGAGCGAATCGATCCCCAGTTTGACTCTAGCAGTGAAGTGAGTGCTGAATCATTAAAGTTACTAATTTGCCGCGCGTGTGAGGCTGAGATCACTGATTTTTTAATGTTTTGCGTCGCGATGGAGTGAAGCAATTTTTCGGCCCAAGATTTTCGTGTGACGAGGGTGTTGATTGCCGTCGATTTTCCCTCGGGGTCCATATGGGGATATCTGTTTAGAATCGCCTGCGCAGCGGCGGGCGTGTCGCATTTGACCATCGCTTGGACGACCACGGTCGTGAAAGCCTTGTTATTGAGGTGCGATCGGAAGAATTTGAAAAGCTCGGGCGCCTTGGGCGAATTAGCCAAGGTGATGATGGCTCGACGGCGTGTGGCGATATCATTTTTGCCGTCATTGGCGATGCTCTTTAATTCATCAATCGTTCGGCCGGTTCCAAAGACGACATCGAGTTCTTCCAGCATGCGGTTGATTTTTGGATCGTTGTGGGTTGATAAAGCTGACTTGGTTGCCGTCCATTGCTGCGGCGCGGGGGCTTGGTTCCAGCCCTTCAAGGCTTCTGTCATACCGAGGAGGATCGAGCCTATCTTTTCGGGGCTCTGATTCCGGAGTTTAGCCGTTAATTTGTCAACGGTTTGCGGTGCGGATTGAATATTGAAGGTGAGTCGCCTTGCAATGTTTTGCGACAATAAGGGGATGTTCGAATCGAAAGCTAAATCGACTGCTCGGTTGGGAAGTAAGTTGGCGATGGATTCGTAGCCATACCAAATCAGTTTAGGTTGCACTCGATCACTGGCATCTTGCGATTTTTTGGCAAGTTCTGCCGTCAGGCGATGCCCAAAATCCGGATCGAACCGCGGAATTGAGCTGGCTAGGTATAGGCGAACCAGTCCAGACTCATCCTCCTGTGCGGTCTGGAGAATACGTTCGAGTCCTGAGTCAGAAATAGAGATTCGGCCATCGGTAAGTAAACGCACAGCCCACGCGCGCAGGTGTTCATTTGGTTCGGAGAGTCGTTGGAGAAGCCAAGATTCCTGATTGGGAAAACACGAATAGTAGGCCCACATAATTCTCAGTTTAGTTTTTGTATTGCCGGCTAGTTGAAACGCTTTTTGAAATTTTTGTATCCAGAGGTGATCTTTTAGAATGGGTTCATTCAATGCAAAAGTAGGAGGTACCGAGGAGGGGTTCTTGATTTCTCCGGCAGTAAGTTCCTGCAGCCGCCGTCGCGATTTTCTAACAACCCATTCGTTGGGGTGGGAGAGATTGTGAATGAGTTGGTCAATCGAAGATTCGGCGACGTTTACGAGGACGGGAGGGGCTGAGTCGCCATAAGTAATTCTAAATATCCGCCCAGAAGTTCGATGAATTCCGTCGTTCTCATGGCATTCGCCAATGTCCGACCAATCGGCGAGGTAAACTTCTCCAGCGCGACCGTAGATCAGTTCGATCCCTCGAAACCAGGGGTCAGCAGACTTAAAATAGTCTTTTCCATGATGGGCGACATAGGAATTGCCAGCGCGGTGGATGGAATCTGAGTTGACTCGTCGCCCGTGAAAATTTGCCGTAAACAGTTGGTTATGAAATGCTTTGGGCCATTGATTGCCTTGGTAGATCATCAGGCCAGTGTGGGCATGTCCACCACCGGCCTGATCGGTGCCATCCGAGATGTTTTTATTTCGTCCAGCCGCCCAATGTTCCTCGCTGACGTCCCAGTGAAAATGGTCCGCGGTTTGGTCAATTAATTGGTAAAGGTGTGGATTGAAATGGGCTCCGTACATGCGTTGGTAACGGGCGTTTGGAACGATGTGAAATAAGTGTCCAATGACGGTGTTGATCATGAACATTTCTCCATGTTCATCAAAATCAAAACCCCATGGATTCGTTCCTCCTTGTGCGACAATTTCAAAGGTCCGGTCGGTGGGATGAAAACGCCAGATCGCACAATTCATAGGTATGCGTTGGGATTCGGTGGCCCCCGGAGAACCAACAAAAGAGGTAGCTTGGATACCATGTCGTCCATAGAGCCATCCATCAGGGCCCCAGCGAAGACCGTTGACAATGTTGTGCCGAATCACATCGCCTTCAAAGCCGTCTAGCAAAACGATTGGCTCTGCGTCGGGAATATCATCTTGATTGGCATCCGGGATAAACATGAGGTTGGGCGCTGCGGTCAGCCAGACACCGCCAAAGCCAACTTCGATACTAGTGAGTTTTTTTGCTTGGTCCCAGAAGACTGTTTTCTTGTCAAACGTTCCATCTGCATTGGTGTCTTCAAGTATTAAAATTCGATCATTTAAATCCGTGTTGAAATTCTCCTTTCGATCAGAATACGTATTACATTCTGCTACCCAGAGACGCCCGCGGGCGTCAGTGGTCATCGCAATCGGTTGGTTGACATCTGGTTCCGCCGCAAACAAAGTTGCCTCAAAACCGTTGGGAAGCGACAACATTTTGAGCGCTTCAGTTGGAGGCGTTTGCGGAATCAGCAGGGACTGTGTATTGGGCAGTTCTGGGGAGTCGGTTTGGATTTGCCCGTACAGCGTCATTTCAACGGGGCAGAGCAAAGGCAAACCGAAGATGCCGATGATGGCAAAAATCAAAGAAATTCGCATGAAGAAGTCCCGGATGGTATGGCTGCGACAAATCGTTTCTAAAAATCGATTTTCAATGTACCAAATTTTGAGAAGGCTTGTAAAAGCTGATGGGTTGGCCATTCGCAGTGCTGGGACGGCGCAAAAAAAAAGGTAGTTGTGCGGGATCACAACTACCGTTTTCTATAATGGAAAATCCTGTGGCAACACGAGGAGTTTCAACAGAAATGATTCAAAAAAATCATAAGAGTCCGGCATCATGCCGCCTTCTTTTGATCCGATTCATTTCTTTCGTTCGAGTTTTCAGGTTCAACAGTCTTCATGGGATCAAGCTCTTTTCTGAGGATTAACATGTCAGAAGGTGCTTGAATTCCCAATCGGACTCGGTCTCCCGAGACTCGGACGATCGTTAAAACAATCGAGTCGCCCAACATGATCTTTTCACTTTCCTTCCTGGAAAGAACGAGCATATCGAGTATCCTTGGTATTAAGTGTTAATATGATTGCGAAATCTATTGCGATAGGATTTTAGGTGCCATCGCGAGCACCGTTCTTTTAAATCGCTCACCGGATGAGCCATAAAACAGAATCGAATTTTTGTCGGTTTCCCAAACGGCCGTTAGTTTGACGCTTCTCGGTCCATGTAGGCAAAAGAAAATGCCACATGGTCGGTTGCCTCTTGTGAGAATTCTCTCGGTGACCTGAAAAATACCTTCTTCGAAATCGTTTTGTTGGCACAACGTATGAGATACAAATTGTCGTAATTGCTGAATGTTCTTGATCTGAATTGGATCTTGTTGCATTCTCGGCACTTCTCCTCCCTAATTAATTTTGAGCGGCGAAATTCACTTCGAATGGTGTAACCTGGTCACAAATCAGGCTGACAGTAGGAGGTATCGGCAGGATAGGTTGTTTGCGGGATGTAAAAATGCGTATTTTTCGTAGCTTATTTTGATAGGGTAGCTTTGAGAAAACAACCAACATAATCCGATCAAGCAAGCTTTGCCGGACGCTCGTTTCATTCGGTACCACGATACAAACTAGACGCTTATCATTTTTGAAGGCGAATTAATTTTGGCATGGTCGTTGTAAACGCACACCCGATATGATTTCCCATAGAAAAAACATAAGCTGACTTAAGTGGTTATTCTATTCTTAGTCAGTCGATCTTTATTCGTTCGTCTGCCATCGGTATTCGCTCGCTTGTAAGAACGTCGTTGAACAACTTAGGCACGCGTTTTGAAGTTGATATTGCATAAAGCGCGAGTAAATGATTTTCAGGAACGGTTGATTGAATTTTAGTATTGAAAGCGATTTTTTTCGGGGGCCAGTCGATCTCCTGCTTTATCTAGTGCGTCGGCACGAGGTAGAGATTTCGAAAATCGCGCTGGCCGACGTTACCGAAAAATACCTGGAATACATCGATGTCTTGAAAGAAATTTCGATTGATACGGTTGGCGACTTCCTCGAAGTCGCGAGCATATTGATTGAGCTTAAAACACGAGCCATGCTTCCCCGAACCGAGATAGAGGACGATCAGGAAACGGAAGTAGCCGATCCCCGCAAAGACCTCGTGCAGAGATTGCTGTTGTTCAAGCGGTTTAAGGATGCCAGCTCGTTATTGGAGGATCAGGGAGTTGTGTGGCAAAAGCGATACGCCCGGATTGCGGATGATTTACCAACGCAAAAAGTCGATATGGCTGACCAGCCGATTCACGAGGTCGAGCTGTGGGACTTAGTGAGTGCTTTTGGGCGTGTATTGAGAGACAATCGCCCTATTCCTCAGGCTAATATTACCTACGACGAGACCCCAATTCATATATACATGAAACGGATTCACGCGAGAATTGTGTCCCACCAAAGAGTGTCGTTCACAGATCTGTTTGAGGCGGGGATGCACAAATCAGCAATGGTGGGAATTTTCCTTGCAGTTTTGGAATTAACGAGGCATCACAATGTTCTCGCGCAGCAATCTGATTTGCATAGCGAGATTCAGATTGTTCCTAACGACGGGTTTAGCGAGCAGCTCGATGTTTCAAATATTGACGACTACAATCCGCATAGTAAAACGTTGCCTACGGGCGATCCTGGTTCGATGGTCGATTGAATTTTCGACCCAAACGAAATTTCTAGGTTAGTGAGTCTCCGGCGGTGTCTGATCCCTTCCATTATTGTCAATTGCGTCAACTTGCCGTTCGGGTTCGAGAATCGTGACTGATTTAATGAGATCGATATTTTTGAATCGATTTAGAATGTAGTCGTTACCTTGTTTCTTAAATTCCGCTTGAACATTTTCATTCTTTGGATTTTCGCCATACTCAGTATTTATTTTCTTGAGTACGGATTTACCAGTTTTGATCTCTGCAAAAGGGACAAATGGGCTACCTCCACCAGGTTGCTCGCTGTCTAGCATTGTATTCAGTCCAAGGTTGCAGAACATTTGTACGGAACGACTGTTGGGGTGTGGCGTTTGCGCAAATGAGAGTGTCCCTGGCGTATTCTTTTTTCCTTTTGAGGGGTCGTCTGGAAATGTCGAATTTCGCCAGGCGGCATTGACTGCAGGGTCGCCATGGATTCCGAATTGAAACATGAATCCTTCCATGGCTCGGAAAATAGCGATATCACTTTCAAAGTATCCAACTTGGATCATGTTATAGAATCGGTCGGCAGCATGAGGTGCCCAATCCCGATGAACGGTGATCGTAAAATCCCCTTTGGTAGTTTCGAATTTGGCGTCAAAGATTGATGGGGCGATTGCCGTTGCTAACTCTGGTTTCAAAAGTGCTGGATTAAGAGCGGTGGAAGTGTTCGTCAGCGCTTTTGGGTTTAGTCTTAATAAATCGAAATGTTTAACCCGTCCTTTAGTTACGCAACCTAATTGCGAGCTTATAAAACTGACTACCAATATCAAAAAAAGCGTGCTTGACCAAAGCTGTTTACGATACATTTCCATCTTCCTTGAATTGCTGCGGGGCTTCAACGCGGTTGACTGCAGAAAGCTGTCACGTCGAACGTGCTGGGAAGATAGCAAAAGCTGGATTGGGAACCAATGTCGAGTTTTCGTGAATATGCCCACCCTCTTTGGGGGGAGGACATGCGGGCCACAAATTACAGGCGAGAGGAGGGAGGAACCGTGTTTTTTTGGGGGCAGATTGAGAGTTTTAGTGGTTTTTCCTGAAAAGCCCCATTCTGGTTATCTTCACTGGTAATCAGTGAAATTTGCTTTTTATCTAAGACCTCCTCCTGATTTGTGAGCTAAGCTTTTGTGACAGGAATCCGCAGCCTGCGTTTATACAACACATTGAAGAGAATACTCCGATGGTTGGAAAACGACGGTTATCTTCGATTGCCGCGCGTTTCCATGTAAAGTTGATCCTTGGGGTGAGACCCCCAAGGGTCAGTTTTACGAAATATTTGGTTGATTTAATTTAAAATGAAACAAGCCGCTCAGGTGAGCGGCTTGTTTTTTTTGTGGTCCCGCGCGAAGCGTCACCTGTTCTAAATCTCGTCGGAAACTACTTGTCGCTAGATTCCGATTTTGCCTTGTTAAAGTCTCCCGCTGTAATGATCAGCAATCGATCTGGGTTGATGACTTTCTTCATCGCAGCATCGACCTGTTCTTTGGTTAGCGTAGAGATTCGATCATCGCTTGCATTTTGAAATTCCATGGTTCGTCCTGTTTTCATGTTAGACAGAAGCTCGCCAGCCAGCTGTCCGTCACGCGCCCGGCCGCCCCGACGATTGATAAGAAAGCTTTCTTTTGCCTTTTGCAATTCATCGCCGGTGACGCCACTCTCAAGCATGCGGTCGACTTCTTCTTTGACGGTCTCGACGACTTTTTCAGTATTCATTGGATTTGAAATACAGAACATCATGTACATCCCGCGTTCATCTTGATCGTCGGCTTGAAATCGAGTCATTGCGGTATAAGAAAGCCCGTCTTGTTTACGAACTCTATCTGCGATTCGTGAAGACAAAGGTCCGCCCCCCATAATGTAGTTGCCGATCAGCATTGCTTCATAATCAGGGTGGTTTTCATTGATATCAGTCGCAACGCCCGCAATGTAAATTGCATTGGCCTTATCCGGTGTGTCCAGATTGACACGCTCCGCTTTGATATCGAGGTTGGCTGGCTCTTCAATTCGTTGGTAAGGCATTTCTGTCTTCCAGCCATCAAAGACTTTATTTAATTCTGCGAGTGTTGTGGTTGGGTCAAAATCACCGACCACCGCAATTTCACCGAACTGACCGTTGAGGAATTTCTCTTGGAGGTTTCGTACATCGTCAATATTAACATCTTTCAAGCTTTTAACTTCTTCTTCCATCGTAGGTGTGTATCGCACATTGTCGGCAGGTTGTGGATCCATTCGGCGAGAGAATTCATTAACGGCAAGGCTCATTGGGTCGGACATGCCCGACTCGATTCCAGTCACCATTTCACTCTGAATAATCTCCATGTCGCTCGGATCCAGTTTTGGCTCTCGGAGTGCTTGCCGCATGATGGCGAGAGCTGGAACTAAATTTTTCCGTTCGGTTTGGAGATTGAAATTCAAGGTTCCCAAAGATCCGCTGAATCCAAGGCTTGCTTTAAGATTATTCAAAGCGTCTTGGTACTCTTGGAAACCTAGTTCTTTGGTTCCACGAGAGAGTAATTGCGGAAGCAAATCAGCCGCTGCCCGTTTACCTTTCAAGCTATTTTCATCGCCGTAGTGGATGGTTCCACTGAGCGTCACGCGATCTCCTCGAGTCTCTTTAGGGAGTAATGCGAATTTCATTCCTGACGTCAATTCGCCAAAGGTTGTTCGCTTTTGAATATTCATAGGCGAAGGGTCAAAGGCTTCGCCGGCAGCCATTGCTTCGCGGCCTTTGTAGTTAGCCACCATTTTTTTGACGTTGTTTTGAGCATCAATGGCAATTCGATCTGTTTCCTCGGATGGGAAGAAAAGACCAACGGTCCGGTTTGATTGAATCATATACTTTTTAGCAAATTCCTGTACGTCTGCCTTGGTGACCGCTTCGAGTCGGTCTCGGTGGAGGAAGTACAGTCGCCAATCACCATAGGATTCCCATTCACTCAATGCTGTCGCAAAACGTTCTGTGTTGGCAAACTGTTGCTCTCTCCCTTTGGAGATTGCAACCACAGCTCTTTTTACGTCTTCGTCAGAAACTCCGTTTGAGCCGATTGATTCCATCTGCTCAACGAGAATGTCCTTGGCTTTGAGCAGGTCTTTGTCGACCGGAGCTTCTGCATAGGCGAGCATGATTCCAGGGTCATATCCAATTCGGGCAAAGGCACCCGCACTGGTTGCTAACTTGGTTTCCACCAAAGACTTGTAAAGAGGTCCCGATGGTTGGTTAGAAAGAATACGGGCAAGCACCTGTGCCGAAGCGTACTCGGTACTAGAAGCGGAGGGAATGTGATAACCAAGCCCTACAAACTGAACGTCGCCCGAGCGTCGCAGGATGACCGTTCGTTCACCGTCCTGGGCCGGTTCCTCGGTATAGGTTTTTGGTAACTTCCGTTCTGGACGAGGAATTGAACCGAAGTTCTTCTCGACTAACTCAAGCGCGAGGTCGTTGTCGAATTTGCCCGCGATTACCAGTGTAATGTTGTCCGGTTGATAATACTTGCGATAGAAAACCCGGAGGTTGGTCGCAGGAACTCGCATAATGTCACTTCGATTACCAATGGTTGATTTTCCGTAATTGTGCCATTGGAACGCAGCGGTCATGATTCGTTGAATCAAGATGCCTTGTGGGTTGTTTTCGCCGCGCTCAAACTCACTTCGCACAATGGTCATCTCTTTTTCAAGATGCTCCGGTTTGATCCAACTGTTGATCAAGCGATCGGATTCCATTTCGATGGCGAATTTCAAGTTGTCGTTCGCTACTTTCGGGTCGCCGTCGGGTGCCGGAAGTGTTTCAAAGTAGTTTGTTCGGTCGATCGAGGTGGTGCCGTTCATGTTCAAAACACCTCGGTTCTTCAGCAATTCCGGAATGTCCGGATGTTTATCGGTTCCCCGAAACAACATGTGTTCAAGAAGGTGAGCCATCCCGGACTCGCCGTAGCCTTCGTGTCGAGATCCGACGTTGACGGTCATGTTCATCGTAAACTGTGGCTTCGAGTTGTCGGGGAACAGTAATAGCTTGACGCCATTATCGAGGCGGTACTCGGTGATTCCTTCGACTTCGAACATCTTTTTTGGCTCTTGCGCTTCGGTCGTCTGACCGATCATCGCAACGGCTATCAACGCAACGGCGGCTCGACAAGCGAACTGCCAAGAATGAGGAAATTTGGAATGTTTGCTCACGTGAAATCCTTAACCAAAAGTACCATAAATGAAGAAGATTTAACCTAGTAACAATCCGCAATGAAGCTCCAGGCTTACCGCTAATGGGAGAGCTGAGCTTGATTGCTTGGCAGACGTATTAAATCTGACGAACCGTTGCCACGGATTCTAGCATTTGTTGAAGACAATCGTAAGCGAGGGGGGCTTGTTTGTCTTGCGTCGAAGATTACTTTTTAAACGTAGTCTGACAATGAATTTTGGGAAACGTGGACGAGATTGTCGGTGTGAAATTTGAAACAGTTTTTAAAGCAGACCTTTGAATTGCGGTGGAGTTCGAAATGCAATCAGAAGACGATATTCAGGCGTTATCTAAGATCATTGGCGCTCGTAAGACGCTTAAAGTACTGGGGGATGTTGACCAGCCTGTTTGTTTCACCAAAGAAAACATCGAGAACTACAATCAAAAAGTGATCGAGTCGATAAAGACGGCAGGTTGGGCGCCATTTCATTATAATCGAGACCGGGACGAACTCGCGGAGCCCTGGCGAGTTTATGTCATCTGGCATGAAGATTGCCAAACCATCGCCAGTTGCTTTCATGATTGGTTCCCGGATGTCAAAGCCTCCAACAAGCTGCCGGCGATGTTGTCGGCGTGCGGCGCGTTGATTATCACCACGTGGCTTCCGCAATTCCGTAGGAAAAATCAACAACTCGAAGGAGTTCAGAATTCGATTGGTCTACCAAAGCAGATCACGATCGACGATGAGCATCTCGCTGCAGCCGCGGCAATGGTTCAAAATTTACTTCTCCTGTTGACGGCTAATTCAATGGGAACTTATTGGTCCAGCGGCGGTCAGTTCCGGACGCCGGCGATGTTTGAAAAGCTGGGGATCAATCAGGATGAGTCGTTTCTCAGTGGCGTTTTTGTTGAATACCCAAGCACGCTTGGTGAGTCGGTAGAACGAATTAGCGGCAAGCAACGAAATAATCGAAGTCAAGATCATGCTTGGTTAAGAGAAGTTCAGTTGAATGAAGATTGATACCAATGTCATCTTTCGCAAAGATTCGACTCGAATTAATTGCGAAGGAATTGGCTGACTTTTGAGTTCGCCGAAAATTATAAATGCCTCGCCTCGAGTTTTGCGTTGTTTGTCATTTCAGGACATCCGCAGCGGAAACGAATTTGCCTGATTTAACAGCTTCCGACTGCATTTGACAAATCTGAATCCCATCCCGCGCGAGAGACCCGTTTAGAATGTCCGATGGACGATTCTCTGCAATTGCTCGCGTGACTTCCTCAATTTCTCTTTTAAAAGCAAAGACGGGGTCTCCATCTCCAAGTTCAGGGCGATGAACTTTCCCGTCTTCGGTGAGTACTTTGAGTGGCATGCTCTCGGGGGTATCGACGAATGCTTGAAAGTCAAATTGAAGTGTGGCGCGTTCTAAGTGGATTTCAAAGCCATGTGTAAATGGACGCCCTTGCTGATTGATTACTCCACAGGTGCAGGTAACTGCAAACTCAGCATCATCAAAGGAGAAAATCGAATTGCAATAATCTACGACTTCACCACGAGTACGTCCGCAGCTGTAAACGCCGGCAGGCATTCCAAATAGTAGACGGATGAAATGTGCATCATGGACATGGAGGTCGAAGAGTGGGCCACCAATTACATCGGGGTCATAAAATTTTGTGAGCCATTGAGGGTCAGAAATGACACGTTTAAAGGTTCCACCTAATAGCTTTCCGTATTCTCCCGAAGCGATGACTTCTCGGGCATATTGAAATTCCGTAAAGTACGGAAGCACTTGTCCTACCATCAGGTGGCGATCGTGTTCTTTACAGATTGCTACCGCGGTATCGCAATCCTCGAGGTTGAGTGCGAGTGGTTTTTCACAGAAAACGTGCTTCCCCGCTTTGGCAGCAGCTTGAATCGCTTCGCAATGCATCGAGGGTGGAAGGCAAATGTCGATAAAATCTAGCTCGAGATCAGGATCTTCGAGCATGGCTTGAAGATTTTCGTAGGTTTTGACGCCCGCGAGGTCAACTTGGGCTCCCGGGGGCCCAAAATTACCTTTTATTTCGGTCCAGTCGCCGGCTCGCCGTTCTTCTTCCGGGGTGGCAATCGCAACGACTTCGACGCCTGGAAGTTCTTTGTAAGCGAGCCAGTGAATCCAGCCCATGAAACCAATTCCGGCAATTCCGACTTTCGTCATTTACTTTCCAATTCCAATGTCTAGAGTTCACTAAAGCGGTTGCGAGTTGGCGATCGGCAGGGATGTTACCTAGACGCCAATCTTTGTTATAACAGTTTGAGGCCCAGTTTGTAGGTTTGTTTTGGGTTGGCTGCGCACTGCAGCGTATAAATCACTGCCGTTTGGTCATTGCGGAGAGTGAGATTCTGAAAGGATATGAAATGCCGATTGAGATGCAACTTGCCAAAATTATTATCAGTGAAATTAACGAGAACCAGATCGTTTTTCTTCGGGAAGTCGATGGGGAGCGGGAGTTTCCAATTTTAATTGGTATTTTTGAAGCAACGAGTATCGATCGTCGAGTAAAGAATATTTCCCGTCCGCGACCGCTGACTCACGACTTGATCGTTGAGGTCGTCGATTCGCTGGGAGGCGAGTTGGACAGCGTCGTGATTACGGAATTACGAGACGCGACCTACTACGCAAATCTCCGAATCAAGCGGGACGGAGAAATTATTGAAATTGATACGCGTCCCTCCGATGCGATTGCTATCGCTGTTACTTGCTCTCCTCGATTGCCGATTTACGTGGCAGAAAATGTACTGGATGAAGCTATTTCTACGGGAGATTGAGACCCCCGTCAGGTTCCGTTGATTGAATCAAGGTGTTGGTTTCCAGAGTATTTCTAGGAAGCTGGATACCTAATAAACCGGACAGTTTTTCGAGATTTCTGGAATACCGCTTGGAAAAGAACAGGTGTGCTTGTTGGAATCCATTGACTTTGATTCGGTTGACTAAAATTGCGTCGTAGATCTCAAGTTGGTGGGAGTCTCGTGGCAAAATGATCGTTTTGTTACCAAGGAATAAGCGTCGCTGGGTTAATTCCCAACCCGTTTCGTGCGGGCGCAGGTGCAATCGAGCTTTGGTGGGAAAGGGCCCCAGAGGGCGGTCGGGGAAAACGATCAGTTCGGCAATATTGGGGATTTGATAGGACGGGCGGAGCAAGCACCAGAATTGGTCCCAGATTATGTTTCTGATGTAATGGACTCTTCGGTTGATCCACCGGAACACAAATAGTCCAGCCGCCAACATTAAGAAATTCAAGCACAGTGCAAGTGTCGGGCTCCAAAGGTAAACCGCTAACAGAAGTGCACATATTAATTTATTGGCTATCTCTAAGAGACCGTCAATAAATGGAATTGGAATTAACCAGACCATGACCTCAAAGAAAAACTTGATTGTGTTGATGACGACAATGTTGAAGGTTGCAAAAAGGCAAAATAAAACACTCGAGGAGAATGTGAAGATCGAGGCGTGTACCACCGTGACTTCGTCGACGCCCGTCGGTTCACCGGGGAATACGGTCAATACGCGAATCAGAATTATGGTGATGATTGCGGCATAGGTCTCTAATTGGTCAATTGCCTGAGCAAATGGCTTGCTGACTTTTGTAAATCTTGGAACGGATGTAAGGATCGTCAAACACAAGAATGTCCAAAATAAATATGGATTTTGGAGCACAGGGTTATCGCTGATGAATGAATTAGGCAGCTCCCAATTCCCGCCAAACTGAGACACTCCGGCTAGGATCGTGATCCCAAAAAATGGGGAGATGGCAATGGGGGCAAGGGGGCCAAGCCAATCGCTTGCTTGAGCCATCGTTGTGATCTGAGCGATTGAGTCAGTGTCGCCAGATGGAAAGGGGGGGGCGAAGTTGAGCGATTCCCCTTCTATTTGAAAGCTCCAGAGAGTACTTGCAATGAACAGGAGCAAGAGGCAGCGAAGAATTATGAAAGCGCTCACGATTGTCCTTTGGTGGAGACCCAAATTCAGAACGACTGTGATCGTAAGTCGATAGCTACCTTACGGCTTGAATCAAATTCAGAGTCACTGGTTGGCTATCTCGATCGAATTACTGAGTAGTATAGCGGAAAGCCTTGTCGAGGGGCGGCTAACTACTTTCGGTAAATCAATGGCAGTAATCAGGCGGCCTCTATGAGGCGCATGATTGGGCATTTGTGCAATTGAGGTAATCCAGCGGGCTCAACCCAAGAAATGTGCTAAGCCAAAAAAAAACTCCAGCCAATTTGGGCTGGAGTTTTGTGATTCAAGCACTACGGTTGGATCACTCTCGTGGACGGACAGCGCCGGTCAATCCTGAGTAATCTTCACGGTCTTCGCCGTGCCATAGGGGTTGTCCTTCAAGAACGCGTCGTCGAAGCGCCTCAATTTTTTCGTCTGATCCCGCAGGAGCATCCGTCGCCATGAATTGCTCGCCTTGGAACGGCACGAAATCTTCATCGTGTCCATACTCAAGGATTGCTTCAAAGACGTTTTTTACTTTCTTGTTACCGTTGGACATGGGTATGTACCTGTAGTTGGGCAAAATCTTTTTCAAGGGAAATGAGCCACAGATTGCGATTAAATTCGGGTCGCCGAATTGACGGCGTGAGCAAAAGTTTTCGCGTGGTGAAGTGGGCTCCAAAAAAAATTGGTGTGAACCATTCGTGAGATCAGGATGGTCACGACCAATTAACGAAGGCATTATTGACGAGCCGCAATCAAAGTCAAGAAATTTGTTTTCGAATTTTGAAAATGTTTTTATCAGTCAAAAACAGCCTTTGTCGAATACCGGACTCGGTTGGGTTCTTGAGTGGGAACGGCCTGCGATTAGTCGATTGTTGAGGCCGGATAAGCGACTGAGCTAAGGGTCGCTTGGTGACTTTAAATCAATTTAACGGTGCAATCCTCTGCAGGAAGTTAAAAATGAACGATTTTACGCATCTTCTTGGCTTTGGCTAAAACGCGGAACAGGTTAATCTAAGCCATTAAGTTCCCCTCAAGCGTTGTCACTATCGTTCCACTTGTGGGACATTTTGCCGCGATTAACGGCAAGTAAAAAAACTGAGTTTCCACGAGATGGACAGTCGACACGGGGTGGTTTACCTAGAACCGTCCGGACTTTGTGAATGAGAAGGAAGCGATTAACGAGAATGTCGGAATATTATCAAACTTGCGTCTCCCTTCCGCCTCGGTCTCGCGGGTTTCATTTAATCACTACCGAGATTCTCGATGCGATTCCTGAGATTCAACGTTTTGAAGTCGGTCTTTGTCACGTTTTCATTCAGCACACCTCGGCGGGGTTAACGATTAATGAGAATGCTGACCCTGACGTTCGGGTCGATATGGAGACCGCTGCGAATCAGTTATGCCCCGAGGGAAGTCCATTTATTCACACTTGCGAAGGCTCGGATGATATGCCGGCTCACGTCAAAGCCTCTCTTTTCGGGGCGAGTGTGACAGTGCCAATTCAGTCCGGTCGCCTTATGCTTGGTACGTGGCAGGGTATTTATCTGTGCGAACATCGCAACAGCGGCGGGCCGCGTCGGTTAGTGATTACAATTCAAGGGAAATTGAAATGAATAGCATCAGACTAAAACAATTGATTACCGGTGTTTTCGCTGGCGTTGTGGGGGGGATCATTGGCGGGCTGTTTTGCAAAATCATCTCGAGTTACGGATATTACAGTGGCATCATGCCGGGGGCAGCAGTTGGACTCGCATTTAGTACGGTCTGTCGATCGGGTGGCTGGTTATACGCGGGAGTTTCAGGGTTAATGGGGTTAGTGGCTGGGTTGCTGGTTCAGTGGATGGTTTACAGTAACTCGCCAACATTTTTCGAGTTCTTAATTGACCCTCCCACCTTTGGATGGCTCGAATGGGTAAGCATTGGCTGTGGTGCCGTTATTGCATTCTTTTTGGTTCGCCCCCGTGATTTGGGTGTGCCAACGGTGAGTCGCTAATCTTGGCGATCTGGTTTAACACTGCCCTTTAGTAATTCGGAGATAGGGGCATTAATATTGTCCT
The DNA here is from genome assembly GCA_938083195.1 of uncultured Pirellulaceae bacterium. GTDB lineage: Bacteria > Planctomycetota > Planctomycetia > Pirellulales > Pirellulaceae > Mariniblastus. Next base: position 181,482 of record CALKCK010000004.1, read on the forward strand.
CGTTGATAAGACGTGCAAAATACAAACTCTCAAAAAGCGGAAGCGGAAGCGGATGGAGCGGTGTCAGATAAATCGGTCCAAATCATCGGTGCGCGGACTCATAACTTAAAAAATATTAGCGTTGAAATTCCTCGCGACCAGGTTGTCGTAATTACAGGATTGAGTGGCAGTGGGAAGAGCTCACTCGCATTCGACACTCTCTACGCAGAAGGCCAGCGTCAGTACGTTGAGAGTTTGTCAATATTTTCACGTCAGTTTTTTAATCAGATTCCCAAAGCCGATGTGGATCAGATAATTGGTCTGCAACCCACGCTTTGCCTCGACCAGTCTCATCATTCATCAAACCGGCGAAGTACCGTTGGAACGATTACTGAGATTTATGACTATCTGAGACTTTTGTTTGCTCGCGTAGGCGATATTCATTGTTATCAATGCAGTCAGGCGATTAAACAGCAAACGCCTCAGCAGATTCGTGATCGATTACTCGAATTGCCCGAGCGAACGAAGGTGATGATTCTGGCCCCGCTGGTAAAGGGGCAGTCTGGACAGAGTAGCGAGACTATAAAAAAGATTCGTCGGGAACGATTGGTTCGAGCCCGCGTCGATGGTGTGGTTCACGATATTGATCAACTCCCAGTCCTACTGGAGGACCAGGCCTATCACATCGAAGCCGTAACCGACCGAATTATTATTAGGGAGGGTATTGAGTCGCGGTTACTCGAGTCGCTTGATAATGCTATTCGAATTAATGGTGAAGGGAATTTAGTTTGTTCCTATTTAAAATCTGGCAATGGGACGCCTGATTCAGATACATGGGAAGACCTTGTTTTTAATACGAGGTATTCGTGCCCAGATTGTGATATTTGCTATTCTGAAGTGCAACCACGAAGTTTTAGTTTTAACAGTCCAATTGGAGCATGCGATGAGTGTTCTGGGCTCGGGCAGTTGCTTCAGTTTGATCCGACGCTTGTGGTTAATCGCCGCCTATCGGTATTGGACGGTGCCGTGATTCCCTGGACGGGCTTAACTAAACCCAAGTTCAAAAAAATGCAGGTTGCAATTGAACCGCTCTTGGTTTCAATCGGTTGTGAGATGACAACGGTAATAGGGTCGTTGGATGCTTCGCAATTCAATCAGCTTTTTTATTCTGTTGATAAGGAGAGGTTAGGCCTTCAGGCTCTGCTCCAAAAAGAACTTTCTACGACCTCTTCGGAGGAGCGGCAGTTTGAATTGGAATCGTATATTTCAGACGTCGCCTGCCATCAATGTCTTGGTTCTCGAGTTTCGAAGCAAGCGAGGTCCGTGTTGATCAATGGTCAGCACATTGGCGAGTTGGTGGAACTGTCGCTTGAGGAATTGAAAGAGTTTTTTAGTGATGTTCATTTTGAGGACGAACGGGAAGTTGTTGCGTCGCTATTGATTTCCGAGATCGCACATCGACTCGATTTTTTGAAAAAAGTCGGGATTGGATATTTGACCCTTGGTAGATCTGCGGTGACTCTGAGCGGAGGTGAGCATCAGCGAGTTCGGCTTGCCAGTTCCATTGGAACTGGAATTACCAATGCCTGTTTTATTTTGGACGAACCATCCATCGGGCTGCATCAGCACGATAATGATCGTTTAATCAATGCCATTACCAAACTCAAAGATTCGGGTAATTCTGTCATTGTAGTCGAGCATGATGAGGCGATGATTCGTTCGGCTGATTATGTGATCGATATGGGGCCTGGAGCTGGACCGGGTGGCGGTCGTGTCGTGGCTTCTGGAACGGCAGAAGAGGTCATTGGAAAAGGAGATGGGTTGACGGCGCAGTACCTTTCCGGCGAACGTGAGATCAGTAGCGTGTCGAATCGGCGGAAAATAAATTCGGAGAAGTGCATTCAATTATTTAACGCTTCGGGCAATAACCTAAGATCCGTCGATGTCAACATTCCACTGGGAGTCCTGTGTTGTATTTCCGGTGTTAGTGGCAGTGGGAAAAGCACGCTGATCAATCAAACGTTTGCTCCCGCAATTTCACGGGAGCTAGATCAGGGAGGCAATTTGCCATTACCATTTGAGCGTCTTGAAGGAACTGGCCAAATAAGTCGATTGGTGATGGTCGATCAAAAGCCGATTGGTAAGAACTCCCGTGCATGCCCCGCAACTTTTACGGGGCTAATGAGTGAATTGCGTCGAATGTTTGCCGCCACCAAGGCGGCGAAGCGACTGGGTTACGGTCCGGGAAGGTTCAGTTTTAATACCCGGGCTGGCTGGTGTCCGGATTGCCAGGGGCAGGGGATTCGCCGCATGGATATGAATTTCATGCCGGATATATTCGTCACCTGCGACGCTTGCGAAGGTCGTCGATTTAACGTGCAGACGTTGCAGGTTCGATTTGGTGAGTTAACGATTGCGGACGTTTTGGATTTGACCGTTGATCAAGCGAAATTAAGATTCGAAGGATTTTTTAAATTGTCGATGATTTTGGAATGCCTTGCAGATGTTGGGCTGGGCTATCTCAAGCTTGGGCAAGCGTCTAGTACTTTGTCTGGCGGTGAGGCTCAGCGGGTGAAACTGGCCACGGAGTTGTCGAAGTCGAGTTCGAATGGACAGTTGTATGTGCTCGATGAACCAACAACTGGATTGCATTTTGAGGATATTCGGTTGCTGATGGTGGCAATTAATCGATTGATTGATCGAGGTAATTCGATGGTGGTTATCGAGCACAATATCGATGTTTTACGTTGTGCCGATTGGATAATTGATATGGGTCCCGGGGGTGGTTTAGCTGGTGGTCAAGTCGTGGCCGTGGGAGCTCCTGAACAGGTTGCTAAAAATCCTGACTCATTGACCGGGCGATATCTCTAAGTGGTCTTTTGGGGTTTACGCAAGTTAGGGGTGGTAAGCCGTAGGCAAATCAATCTAGGCTGCGTGTTGCGTCGCTTCAGCGATTGCAGTAACTTCGTGCTGGTTCGATCCAGCGGATTTGTTTTTAGTTCGTTTTCTTTTTCTTGAAATTTCATAGATTTATGACAGTCACGATTCGTAATGCAATCCCGAGCGACGCGGCAACGATCGCTGAGTTTCAGTTAGCGATGGCTCAAGAGACCGAAGAAAAGCAGCTTGAGCTGGAGGTCGTCCGACCGGCGGTCGATGAGGTGTTTGCCAATCCTGCGCGGGGATTTTATCTCGTGGGGGAGATTGGTGGAGACGTGGCCGGTAGCTTAATGGTTACTTATGAATGGTCCGACTGGCGGAATAGTAATATCTGGTATATCCAATCGGTGTACGTTCAGAAGCAGTATCGCGGACGCGGTGTTTTTAAAAATCTCTACCAAACGGTTCTCGAGCAGGCGCGATTGCAGCAAGCTGGATATGTCAGGCTGTATGTTGAGACCGACAACGAACGGGCTCAAAAAGTGTACGAGTCGCTGGGGATGAAGCGTTTGCCGTACTATATGTACGACATCAAGGTAGATTAAGAACGGTCTGGCTGGTGCAAATATGCGAGGTTAAAGGAGTTTTGCGTCGGTCTCCGAAGGCGACGTTAGTCCTTGTTCAAGTTTAAGAACTCTCATTTTAAATTGAAATCGCAGCGTTAATAAAACGGCGGCAGTCGCTAACCCCGTGGTCATACCAATCCAAAGTCCAACACCTTCTAGTTTGGCGCCGAAACAAAGGTAGGCTCCGACGACGCAACCGACTAGCCAGTAAGATACGAGGGTTAGCGCCATTGCGGCTTTGGTATCTTTGATACCTCGAAGTGACCCAGAGGCCGCGACTTGAAGTCCATCAACGACTTGAAACAAGGCGGCGAGGGCGAGAAAGGAAATGGCATAGGCGACGACCGGTGCGTTGGCCTCGACGTTAACGTCGATGTACATTCCAATGATGGGGCGCGGCAGCAGCCAGAAAATTAAGCCGCTAATGCTCATGGCACCGATACAAAGCAGCATTCCAGCGTGTCCAGCGATTTCGGCGCGGTGAGGCGAACCGGCGCCAATGGCCTGACCGACCCGAACTGAGGTGGCAATGGCGAGTCCAAGAGGAATCATGAACGAAATCGAAGCCGTTTGTAAAGCGATTTGATGCGCTGCTAATTGGGTTTCACTGATCGTTCCCATTGCAAAAGCGGCAGCGCCAAACATGCCCGCTTCAAATGCAAGTGTCATCCCAATGGGTCCGCCGACACGGGCGACCTCCTTGAGTGTGGTAAAGTCTGGGCGGCGCAATTTTGAAAAGATATGAAGATCTGAGTATTGGTGCGAAACGTAAATGCACAAGGCAATGAATACAATGCCGTACACTAGGCTACTTGCATATCCCGTTCCAACTAACCCCAACGCAGGTAGCCCGTAATGCCCAAACATCAGCGCATCGTTTGCAAACACATTCAGGGCAACGCCGATAAGGCTGATGATCATGATCGGCTTGGTGTTAGATTTGCCTTCGAGAAGTCCTCTCAATCCCATAATCCAAAGCGCTGGTAACAATCCCCAAGAAATTGCTTTTAAATATTCGCTACTTGCCAATGCCGTTTCAGGGCTTTGGTTAAACCAGATTAGTAATGGATATGCGTTTCGATACAGTAGAAAAGCCGGGGTAAAAAGCAGCACCCCCATCCAAAGACCCTGGCGTGTTGCTCGACCACATAGATCGTCATCTTTGGCGCCAGTCGCCTGAGAGACAATCGGGCTAACACCGATGATGACGCCTGAGAGGACGATTAAAATAAAGTGAAAAAGTGTACTGCCAATCGCAATCCCTGCGAGTGCTTCTTTCCCTAGTCGCCCCACCATTATTGTGTCGACAAACGAGATCGTATTTTGGGCGACCTGAGCGAGGACTAGCGGCACTGCGACAGTAACGAGTTCTTTAAATTCCTTCCGATACAAGGCTTTACTCGTTAGTTGATGGCTGAGGATGATTGCTAAAGCAATGCAAGGTAGTGCTCGCTTGGATCAAAATATAACCGGTATATCTTAATCCGGCGATTGGGCTAATATAGTGCGATGGTTACCGAGGTGCCTTGTATTTCTAGATCTAAAATGGACATTTTGCCTCCATTTGACTGTGAATATAAATATCCAGATTGGATGAAGCCAGATTGGATGAAGCCAATCTGGTCCCAGATGAAACCGGAGTTTTCATCCCCACGAGCTGGCAACGATTGTGGTTCTCCATGCGGTTATTCATTCGTGGCTCAGGCCTGTGAGATTCATTAGAGACACAATCAATGCAAGGTATTTTTTCATTCGTCTTCCAGAACGCCCGTTGGCTGCTGGGCGGTTTGCTTCTTACTTTTTTCTCAAGCTTTGGGCAGACCTTTTTTATATCCCTTTTTTCGGGTGAAATTCGAGGGTCGTTTGAATTGTCTGACGGGGAGTTTGGTGCGATTTACATGGCCGGAACTCTTGCCAGCGCCGTGACATTGATAGGGTTAGGGAAAACACTCGATCGATTTTCGATCTCTGCAGTATCGCTTTGTGTTATTTGTGCACTTGCGATTGCGTGTCTGGGGATGTCATTTGTTAATTCATGGGTTCTGTTGTTAATTGTCATTTACGCTCTGCGCTTATTCGGGCAGGGGATGATGACTCATACTTCTCAAACAGCCATCGGGAGATGGTATGATGCTGATCGTGGTCGCGCGATTTCGTTGACTTCAATGGGGCATCAAATTGGTGAAGCTTTATTTCCAGCTACCGTGTTGGTGTTGTTAGGGTGGTATGATTGGCGTGTCACCTGGCGAATTTGTGCCGTGGCGTTAGTCGTTGTTGCCTTGCCGACGATCGTACTGTTGATGCGAGTTGAGCATCAGCCCAGTATTGAGCACCAATCAAAGTTGGAAAATAAGACGCGTGACTGGACTCGGGGAGAAGTCATTCGGGACGGCGTCTTTTGGATTCTCTGCCTCGGGATTCTCGCTCCGGCGTTTATTGGAACGTCGGTGTTTTTTCATCAGGTCAGAATCGTGGAATCCAAAGGTTGGTCACCGAGCGTATTTGCCGTTTCATTTTTGGTTTTATCAATAACGACGGTCTTCTTTACACTCGTTGCTGGGCAACTGGTTGACCGTTATCACGCTCGGCGAATTTTACCCGTATTTTTGATTCCATTGGGAATTGCCTGCCTGGTCTTAAGTTGGGGGCAGGCTCCTTTGGCAATCTATGGGTTTATGTTCCTGCTGGCGATTTCCTACGGATTTTCGAGCGCAATCTTTGGAACGATTTGGCCTGAAACCTACGGAACAGCACACCTTGGGGCGATTCGAGCGGTTGCTGTTGCCGCCATGGTATTTGCTTCGGCGATTGGTCCGGGAATAACTGGTTGGTGTATCGACCGGGGGATTGGTTTCGATTTTCAACTGATGGTGATGGCGGTTTATTGTTTGTTTGCGGCAATGGCGATGGTTGCCGCAGTGAAAATCTTGGAAAGACGCCGACAGATCGTTTCAGTTGAAATCGATTAGTTGTTTTCAGGTTTGCCAAGAGGGCGACTTCTTCCTGAATCGATAATTTGTGTAAGCGTTTTTTTCAGCCGTTTCGAGATATCGGGGTGCTTAAGCGTAAGATTGGTGGTTTCCCCTGGATCAGTTTTCAAATTGTAAAGTTGGTTTTGAGGACCACCAGGTTGGGGTTTAATGCGATTCGGTTTAGAAAATCCCCCGGAGCCAAGGATGTCAATGTACTTCCAGTCACCTTCGCGAATGGTGAACCCTTTACGACCGGCGGCGACGACTAAATGGGGATGAACTGGTTGGTCTTCTGGTTGTTCGCCCCGAAGAACCGGAAGGAAGCTGAAACTGTCTGCACCCGCTTCATTGGGAAGTTGCTGTTGCGTCAGGTCTGCGAAAGTCGCCAGTAAATCTGTGAAGCTAATGGTTTGGTTAGAGACGGTACCCGGAGCCACGGTGCCGGGCCAACGCACCAAAAATGGCATGCGGTGTCCACACTCCCAGGCATCTGCTTTCATTCCGCGAAGACCACCCGAGGAATCATGTTGATAGCGCTGCACATCTTTTTCGTACCAGACAGGGCCGTTATCCGAGGTGAAGATCACTAGCGTGTCATCGGACATGCTGTTTTTCTCAAGTGCTTTCAAAACAATACCAATATTGGCATCCACCATGTTGGTGAAATCGCCATACATTGATGCCTCGCTGTTTCCAATAAATTCAGGACTGGGTAACCAAGGTGTATGTGGAGCAGGGTAAGCAAGATATAGCATTAGTGGAGCAGTAGATTTTCCCGTTCGTTGTTGCAGCGCATGATTTTCGATTACTGCGACGGCTTCTTTGGTGAAATCAGGCAGTACATCCTTGAGGTTCAGGTTGGGCGAGATTCCTCCTTTTCGCCAAAAAGCACCTTGGATCGGAGACCATCCTTCTGACTGGTTGGCTGGAATAGTCTGGGTGGGAGCGGAAATTACTTTTCTGTCACGAATGTAGTAATAGGGGGGAATGTCGGTCGACGCGGGAATGCCAAAAAACGAATCGAAGCCTACATCGACCGGGCCACCGTTCATTGGTTTCTCATAGCCTTGGTCATCGAATCCAAGATGCCACTTGCCAACCATGGCTGTCTCGTATCCGTTTTGATTTAAGAGGGAGGCAATTGTCGTTTGTCCTGCTTTGATGGAAGGTTGTTTGCGCCATTGATTCGTGTCCGCGCGAAATGGATAGATTCCCGTCATTAATCCGTAGCGTGAAAGGTGGCACAGCGGGCCGGGGGCATGGGCATCGGTAAATCGGAGTCCCTGCTCGGCCAGTGAATCGATGTTGGGAGTCGGGATTTTAGATTCGGCGTTATAACACCCAGCGTCGCCGTACCCCATGTCGTCGACCAGAATGATCACAATGTTGGGTAGTTGAGCAAAGGTTGCGGGAGTCGCGTTCAACAGAATAAAGAGGATAAGCCCGATTTCTTTGATGCGCATAGTGTACCTGTGAGTTGTGTTTCTCGCCCTGAGTTATCGTTTACGTTTTTGGTGACGTAATGATTATTTTGAGAGTTGGTATTTCCCTTTGGCGAAAACGGTGTGGCAGCGGTTGCAAGAATCAAGCATGGTGCTGTAGTGCTTTTTAGCTTCAGCATAGTTGCCCGATGATTTGTAAAGTGATTTCCCGGAACGGTAGACGTCGGCAGAGATCGCAATCCATTCTTTGTTTTTCAGTTCATCTTCCGGACCACGGGTAGCGACTAAAGCCGAGGTTTCAGCTAACACGAGTGCATGGTTTTTAAATACTTTCCATGCTTTGCGGTCCGCTGGTTCGGTGGCCATAACTTGTTTCAGGCCTTTATAACTTGGCTCACATATGTATTCCATGAAGTGATGCATGTTATCGATCGGTTCAAAATCATCGTCATTCGTTACCTGTTGGACGGGTAGTGGAATACTATTATTTTGAGATTGATTGATGTGGGGAGCGTTGCTGAAGAAGAACGCGCCGGTCAATGAAGTAATAATCGCAAGTAATTCAACCGTCTTCATGTTTTGATCCTGAAGCTTAAAAGTAAAAAATTAATTTCCCGCCCCTGAATTCGAGAGAATCAATGGGAATCGGGAATGTTCGCTCGTACACCGCTATTTGGTTGGCTTCTTTCGTTGCCCGCACCAGATTGTAACTGATTTTTGTGAATCACAAGTGTAACTCATTGTGTCTTTTTATGTCGTCGGTTGGATCTGCATTGAATTCTGTGTTGAGTTGGCTGCCGCGGGTCTGCAGAACCAAGGCAGGGTTATAACAGCAACGATACATAGGATCGGAATGGCAATTAAAATCGGATATCCAGTTGGGGGTATTTCGTTGATTCAGTGGCTCAACCCCTGTCGGATTGGATGCAATTAGAGTGCATTTTAATTAGACTCCAGTGAATCCCAAGCGGTCAGACGTGAAGCAATTCTTGGCGACAACGGATTATTTAGAGTCAGGCTTGGGCAGGATTTTTTGATTTCATGGGAATCTCAATGAAATGCATTCTGGTTTACGATCAGCGAGATCTGTTTGGATTGTAAATGCGTATTGGGTGTTGATTTAGGCTGAAAGTTATTTCGGAGCATATAGTGCGACAGATTTATTTGGATTACAACGCGACGACCCCGATTGCACCTAGTGTGGTGGAGGCGATGAACCCATTTTTGTCTGGGCACTATGGGAATCCGTCGAGTGCCCACGCGATGGGGCGGGCAGCTAAAGAAGCGATTGAGGACTCCCGAGTAAAAGTAGCGGGTTTGTTGGGTTGCGATCGTGATGAAATTGTATTTACTGGCGGTGGAACTGAAAGCAATAATCTCGCACTCAAAGGAACCATGTTGCAATGGGCACCCAAGGATGCGCATTTGGTAATTTCGGCGATCGAACATCCCGCGGTGGTTGCACCGGCTGAGTTTTTGGAAAGACTTGGGTACGGAGTAACGCTTGTGGAGTGTGATGCTCATGGCTTTGTGCATCCCAGTTCGATTGAAGCTGCGCTTAAGCCAGAGACTAAACTTGTTAGCGTGATGCATGCGAATAATGAGATTGGAACAATCCAGCCGATTCGTCAAATCGCTGAGATTTGTCATGGGAAAGGAGTATTGCTTCATACCGATGCGTCCCAAAGCGTGGGTAAGATTCCGACCTATGTTGACCAGCTTGATGTCGACTTATTGACAGTAGCTTGTCATAAGTTTTACGGACCTAAAGGGATCGGTGCTCTGTTTGTGAGAGAGGGCGTTTCCCTTGAACCGCTGTTGCATGGCGCGTCGCATGAGCGAGGGATGCGAGGTGGTACAGAAAATACACCTTACATTGTAGGCATGGGACAGGCTGCCCATTTGGCGGCCAACTGTCTTGATGAATCATCAGAATCAATGACTAAGTTGAGAAATCGACTGAATGATCACTTAGTCAATGGAATCCCGGGGTTACTGGTGAACGGATTAAAAGCTGCCCGATTACCAAATACGTTAAGCGTTATTTTCCCTGGAGTTAGTGGTCAGGCGATGTTAAAGCGGGTTCCTGAGATTTGTGCTTCGACTGGTTCGGCTTGCCACAGTAGCGGATTAGTCTCTTCGGCGACCTTGTCGGCGATGGGGATGACGGGCGAGGAGATGGACGGTGCTGTCCGGTTCTGTGTCGGGTGGTATTCTTCGGAAGAGGAAATCGACCGGGCCGGAAATCTATTGATTGACGCTTGGGAAAATCTAGCCAGTGCGATGTTTTGATCGCCAAACGAAGGGCTTTGTTTGCCTGTCGAAGCGGACGTAAGTTAGTGGAGTTAAGTTAGCGAAATCAAGGCTGTGGAACCGGAGCGGCGGTAAACTGTGGGCCGCGTAAGGTTTTTAGAAAAGCAAGCAGGCAGGCTTGGTCATAGGCCGATATCTTCGAGAATTGCCTAGACGACGATCTAGCCTGACCTCGGTGCCGTAAAATCGCTGCCCGCAGCGTTGGCGATTCACCATCGTGAAAGTATGGGGCAGAATCGGCAACTCCCCAAAGTGGTGGGGTTTGCCATTGATCTGGATGCGGTTGAGAACGATCGGCTTCGAATTGTTTTTCGGCTTCACCGTCGTTGTAGCCACTGTTCGAACCACCTGGGCGGATCGGTTCGAGATTGTATAAGTGGAAATCGCTAAAGATTTGTTCGATCCCGCCGAGGTTTTCGATATGGCAGTCGATACACCCAATTTGCCCAAAAATGACATGGCCTCTTTCGGCTCTAAATTTTCCCACGGTTTCTTTAGGCATAACTTGTACAGGCCTAGGGATGCTTCGAACGAAGCAAACCAGTTCGTGCAATTGTTCCGGAGTCATGTCCATGGCGGCATTTGGATCCGCTTGGTATTCCTTGGGTAGTTGTTGTGAATGCAGTTTGTTTGTCAAACCAATCTCCATTGCACAGGCCGAAGCAACGAATTCTTCCAGTGAGGCGAACTGTCCTTTCCAGCCGAATTTTCCGATGTTTCGGTTTACCGTATTTACAATTCCCAGACGGTTCCCACTGAGGTCACCCGTTAGTTCCTTGGCGATCACGTTGGCGAAACGCCTTTGTCCATGAAGGCTAATCGAGAGGTTCGAGATTTTATCAATCAAACCAACGCCGAAAAGAGCAGGGGAGTTAAGCTTTTGAAAGATAACTGGGTCATCGATCTCGATGACTTGGCGTGCGATTGCTTGGCTACGACCTGGCGCACAATCTGACATTGTGGCCTCATTTTGTACGATCGATCGCTGGACGGTCTCAGGAAAAAGAGCATTGACTTGCTTTTCTGTTTCCCGTTGGCGAGGCGAGATAGAATTAGCGTGAACGATTCCCGATTTAATCCGTTCGCCTTCCGAAATCACTTCGAATGAGGTTACGTTGAATCGGTTGTCACTGCTTCCGCCGAGTCCACCTTGAAAATGACAGGCAGCACAAGATCTCGCGTTGAAGACTGGCCCGAGTCCATCGCCTCCGCCACACAGACTATCACCAATTTTCCATTCGTGCTCAAAGAGTGTTTTCCCGGCGGCTACTCTTTTGGGAGTCACGCGGCCGTTCCAGGCTTTCAGTCCTTCTATGCCACAGACCAGAGCGAAAACAATCGCTGCAGCCAGGATTAGGTATCGCTTGAAGACTCGAGGAACAGGGTGCATGTTCGCCTATCTGAGATTGACGGAGCTGGGGATGCTCCTGTTTTAACAAAACCACTGAATACGTCAAACCAATTCAAAAAGCCTTTGGGTAGGGCATTGGGGAATCCAGCAATTCGTTCGACCGAGGTCTAGTATAGTTACGACTCAAATTGACTTCAGCATTTTCTGTTTTTTTTAAGCTCCGGGGAATTGGTGAGGGAATCCAGTGGGTAACGGGGGCGTCTTTAGTATGGGCAAACAAAAAAAACGACTCGATCCGTGAGGAACGAGTCGTTTCTATCAATTCTGGACTAGACGCCAATGAACGAATTCATGGGGCTAGGTCAGTCTTATTGTTTAGCTACAGCAAGGCTCAGCTGCTGCTTCGCAACCGCAAGCCGACTTGCATCCGCAACCAGCGAACAAGCCGCGAATTCGAGCACACATGCCGTGAAGGCGGCTACGAATTCGGCCGTTGAAAAGTTTGCAACCGCAACCGCATGAAGCTGCTGCATCGCAATCACCATCAGTGTCGCAGCTATTGCAGCAGCGGCGAGGTGCACAGCGTACAGTAACAGGAACTTCTTCGGTGACACACTTTGGTACGCAGATAGTTACTGTGTAAGGAACTTTCTTTGAAACGCAACGTGCTTTTTTAACAGTCTTCATCTCGGTAACTTTTTTAGTCACGCAGTAAGGGACTTCGCGAGTTTTTGTTTCGCAAACCATTTTGGTTGTGCAAACAGGAACTTTCTTAGTCTTAGTTTCGCAAACCATTTTTCGTACGCAGTAAGTTTCTACGCGTGATTTTGGCTCGCAAACCATCTTAGTGGTGCAGTAGTTGACAGTTTTAGTTACTGGCTCACAAACAATTTTTGTGCAGCAGTAATTAACAACCCGAGATTTTTTCTCGCAAACGTAGCGAGTTGTCGTGCATGGAACTTGCTTAGTCACTGGCTCGCAAACAGTTTTGCAAACAGTGTAAGGGACTTCCTTGCAAACTTTTTCGCAACGGTACTTGCATACAGCAACTTGCTTAGTTGTGCATTCAGGAACCCAAACCTTACGGCAAACCGTACGGTCAGGTCGCTTGCAGCAAACCTTGGTGCAGCATCCAGGTGTGTAGGTGCGGCAGCCAGTGCAAGGATCTGTAGAGAAAGAACCACGAGTCCGGTTGATCTTTGTGTAAGATCGTCCAGGGATAACTTCCGTACGAGTTTCGAAGTGTCCACCACGAACTTTAACGGTCTTCATCTCGGTGTAAGGAACACGCTTGATGCTTGTGACCGTACGCATTTTAGTTTCAGAAACTTTTTTGCGAACGTGAGTGGTAACGGTCTTCATTGTTGTCTCGGTGACAGGCTTACGTACTGTGTAATGAACAGTTCGTTGCTTGTTTTCCTTGACAGCACGACGTACGTAAGTCGTGACTTCCTTCGAGTGTTTTTCTGTAACAGGTCGCTTAACGGTGTAGTTGACCGTACGCTGACGCTGCTCAGTTACTGGACGTCTAACTGTGTAGTTAACCGTCTTGTAAGTTGTCTCGCGAACAGGTCGCTTGACAGTGTAAGTTTCGGTGCGCATTTTCTGCTCTTTAACACATCGTGTTACCGGAACTTGCACTTCGTCGTAAACAGTCTCATTGACTGTTCGATAACGAGTGACTTCTTGCTTTTCGTTGACCATGCGTTTCACAGTTTTCATCACTGTGTAGTTGCATCCGCAACCGTTCGCTGGTGCAGCTGCGGCAACTGTGTTGTAGCTCGCGCCACCACAACATTGGCCCCAGCTGAAGCTGGCTGACACCATAGCCGCGGCAAACGCTGCAGAGGTCAGCAGACTTCTTACCAATTTCATCGTAACTTCTCCAAAAAACTGACGTTTCAAAACCTAGAGGTGACATCTGGTCTGGTGAAACACTCACCATGCCGGTCTTTCTTTTCGCCACTCTGAGCCCGAAACGACTTGTCTCGGACGTGTTGATTCAGTGGTGGACAACGACACAGTTCCCGATCTGTGAAGTGCGAAAGGCTCCTCCTGACCTTCCCTTATTCGGCAGTCTGGGTCGAACTGGTTAACTGGGTTGTGTTTGTTGGTCGCCGAAAGAAGAAAAAGTGGCTATCATTTGCGGGTTATGCTGAATGCGATGAAAATTAATGCGTCATGGGTCAAGTAAGTAAATGGGGTGAAGCCTTGCACGTTGGGTTGGCTTTAGGTTCAAGCCGTAGTAATTGGACTAACCCTCGTTGTTAGGTTGTTTAAACGGTGTGTGTTGAATTGAAGAATCTGGCTGACATGGATCTCAAAGTGATAATTTCTCAGATCTAATTGATTCTCTAATTGATTCCAAAGCGTTCCACTGGTTTTGAACCTCAGTTTTGGCTGGCGGTTCTGCCGGGCAACTGAGTCTCTGAATTGCGATTGAAAGGGTTGAAATGAGGAGTCGGTCAAACCAAGAGCAATTTAAGGGTATTTAAATTGATTGGAGGCATGAGAATGCGGCAAATTGCTTGGCGGGCCTTGTTTATCGCGAAATTTAGGGCGGTTGTTAGGTTTGTTTGCAGATGTTCTTTGCGTGAAGCCATAGCAGGCATTTATATTTTGGGTATAAAGTCGGAGGGCGCTTTTCGGATAACGGCAAAGATAGAGCGGCATTCGCTTGCTTGATCCAGATCATAATGCCTCAGCGACGATACTAACTCGAGTCCAACAGCCAGTTGATGTGACCAGTCCAAAGCAAGATCCTGATCCGAGTGTTCCCAAAGCGGTGGTTAGCCGTCTGAGTCTTTATTTGCGCGAACTTCAACAGTTGTTAAGAGTCGGGCGAAAGACGATAAGTTCCTCGAAGCTTGGCAGTCGGTTGGGGGTTACTGACGCCCAGGTAAGAAAGGATTTCGCGTATTTTGGTCAATTTGGTTATCCAGGAATTGGGTACCGTTGTGAAGAATTGGTTGGCGAAATAAGGCAAATCCTTGGAACTGACCATACTTGGCCGGCAGCCTTAATCGGTTGTGGAAACCTCGGGCAGGCGTTGCTTGGATATCGTGGATTTGGGAGGCAGGGCTTTCAGGTGAAATTGGCTTTTGATATTTCCCCTGAAATTGTGGGGCGATCTTTTGAAGGTTTGACAGTAGATCATCTGGATCGGATGCCCGAATTGGTTCGTGAAAGAGAGATACGCCTTGCGATATTGGCGGTTCCTGCAAAAGCGGCCAACGAAGCGGTGGAACGTCTGATCCAAGCCGGAATAACGGGAATCTTGAATTTCGCACCGGTCACGTTGACATTGCCTAAATCCGTAAGTGTGGTGGGTGTAGATCTTGCGATGGAGTTAGAGCAATTAGCCTTTGCGGTGGTTCAGAAGACAAACTCCTCAAAATAGCTCCAAGAAAGCGGTTAAACCCTATTTTTATCAAGAGCTAAATTTGTTAAAACAGGACCAACGAATGATGCCCGATGGTGTAATGGCAACACATCTGGTTTTGGTCCAGACATTCTAGGTTCGAGTCCTAGTCGGGTAATTCGTTGTTTCTGGGTTCGGTCTCTTTCCGGATCAATGCTGAGTTAAACGGTTATTACCTTTGGCGAGCCATTCCAGTGGCAAGTCAAAGTTTTCATAATTGATAAAGTTTCGCTAACAGTTATCTGCCGGAGTGATATCAGGCAAATGAGGCGAAAAATAGCGTAGAATTTAAGACTCGGTCAAGTTCACCGCGTAAGCTAACGGACTGTCACATCAAATTACGTGATCACGGGAAAGAGTTGGCTGGGCTAAACTAATCGTCCCTGCTCCAACCCATCGATCGCGAGCCAAGTGCGTCGGAGAGCATTATGATTACTTACAAGTCACTATCAGCAAGTCTAGTCGGGTGTTTTTGCGTTTTTAGCGGCACTCTCTTGCCAGCTCAGGACTCAGTCGAAACTACCGCTCAATTATCTTCTGTGATTGGGTACGATTCGTCAGCAGCATTCTCTGCCGGCCATGGGGTAGAGGTTTTTGTTTCGACACGGATCGCCTCGAACCCACTTCAGCAGGGGCGTCGCTACCGGCGGTCGAGTCAACCGGCGACCCCGCGGGCCAGTTTTCAGGGGCTTGCCTCCGAACGATCGCATGATTTTGGAATCGTCGCCCGTGGTTCGCGACAAGAGAAGGTCTTTGAGTTTGTGAACACGACCGGTAGCGATCTGATGCTGACTGGGGTTAAGACCAGTTGCGGATGTACAAAGCCGAAAATTTTGACCTCACAGGTCAAGCCAGGCGAGACGGGGAAACTATCTGCCGTGTTCGACACCGTTAATTTTTATGGAAATCGCGGAGCAACACTCACCGTAAGTGTCAAGAAAACAGGAGCAGCGCCCCAGAGTGGAGAAATTCAATTTTCTGTGAAGGGTTCAATTCGAAGAGACGTCGTTTTAACTCCCGGTGAATTCAGTTTCGATGAAGTGATGGTCTCTCAAACGGCAGACCGAGTTGCGAAAGTTTTGTATGCAGGTAATGCAAAATGGAAGATCCTAGAAGTTAAATCAACCAATCCGAATTTGATCGCAGAAGCCCGCGAGGTGTCGCGAGATCAATCGCGGGGACGGGTGACTTATGAATTAGTTGTCAAGCTCTCTGGCAAGCAAGATACTGGCTCTTTTAACGAGTTCTTAACGATCGTAACCAACGATGCTAACACCACCGGAATGCCGGTGGCTGTGAAGGGGATCGTCAAATCACGCATAGAGGTTTCCCCAATACAGTTGGGGACGATCAACCAAGGGCAAACGGTTAAGAAAAAATTAATTCTTAAGTCTTCTAAGCCTTTCTCAATCAAAGAAGTGAAGTCCGGAGATTCACGAATTCGGTTTGAGGCAGTTGAAGGGGAGAAGAACCTCCACGTATTGACTTACACTCTGGACACTTCGAAGCTTGGCCAAATCGATGAGGATTTAACGATTGTCACGAGTGATCCCGATCAACCAGAGGCAAAGGTTGGATTTTCAGCTCAGATAATTGAAGCGACAACGGTTGGTCGATCAAAGTAGGTTTGCTTAATAGCACCAGACGCGAAAGCTTCCGCGTTTAGAGTCTGGTTGAAACTCAATTAAGAACCTCGATTCATGAGGCACGCTTTCCAAGCGTGCCTTTTTTATTCATCCTTTTTGCTCGGACATTGGGTAAACATCCATCCATCAGGTCTATTTTACGAAAATTCGTTTTCGGAATGGTATTTGGATGTCAACAATGCATTGTTTTGATGGTATAAATTGGTTCGGAAAATACTCGTCCATTTTGCCTTGATGTAACTCTAGTTTGAGACCCCATCCATCAATGCTCATCGAAATTCAATGTGAAAATGTTTCCAGCTTCGACGCAACTGTTGGAAAATATGTCGAGTGTGGCGAGAAAATCATCGTCTCTGGCGAAAAAGCTGGCGAAACCATTGAATGCACGAAATGCAGCCAGCCAATTGAAATTCCCTTGCCGGGGGAAGTTCGGTCGGCAAGTTCTTCGAGTCGCGATCAAGGGCGTGAAGTTTCAAAGTCGGCAACTCCAGAAAGAGCTAAATTAAAAGCACGAGAGCAAAGATCTGGTCAACCGCGGCGGTCTCAGCAAACCCGTCGAACAAGCGAACCACGGCGACGCTCGGCCCAATCAGAAGAAAAGCCTAAGTCGCAGGATGGTGGGGTATTAAAGACCAAGCAGCGACCGGGGGCCGCAGCGACCAACGCACGGGCGAAGTCCAGTACTGGCCGTCGATCTGCCGATGGGAGTGTTGTAGCCAAGACGAAAGGTACCCAATCGAAAGGCACCCAATCGAAAGGCACCCAATCGAAAGGCACCCAATCGAAAGGCACCCAATCTCCAGTATCCAAGTCGACGGGGCAACGTGCTAAGAACGTGACCGGTGCGGGTAATGTTGTGCCCAAGCCTTCCGGGAATACAGATCGGCGCCAGCAGCGGCGTAGAAAACCGACCGATTCGGTTTCAGGTCGAAGCGATATTATGGCTTTGGATTTTAAATCGCAGGAGGTTTCCAAGGGTCTTGTCGCGGATCAGCAAGAGCGTTGTAAGAAGTGCGGAAACTTAGTTGAGAACGCCCGTTGTGTCGTTTGTTTTTTTGTCGATTCTAAATTTGAGAAACTTCATTGTCCTTTACCGGATATTGAGATTCAAGTTGCTGGTTGCCAGCGCTGGCTTCAGCAGACGATGAGCGAAGGCGTGTCGGTGAAGTTCATTGCATTGGCTGGAAACCTTTTGGTTGGCGCGATGGCTGTGATGTTAGGTGGAATCTCAGCTTTGTTTTTAATGGGGTTGGGATTCGGCCCAGTTGTTGGTGGCCTCTTGCTATTTCTGACGATGGTCTCGACTTGCTTTTATCTTGGTTTGCTCTTTAAGTGTCGCCAATTCATGCACAAACCCGTCGCTCAATTAGCGTGGTTTCAGAAGCCATTCTGGCGTTTGTTGTTATTCTTCGCGCGGTTCATGAAGTGGGAGCGTTATGACAGTGCTCTTCGGGGTCGGCGAGTGATAAGGATTAGGGATCGAATGTTCGGCGACAATGATATTATGGAACAGAAAGGAATTAAGAATGTCCAAGTTCTTGATATTCAGGGAACGAACCTGACCGATCGAGGGCTTCTTAATCTCTATGATCTCAAGCATTTACAATGCGTTGTGTTACGTGGGACAAAGGTGTCGCCGGAAGCAGTTTTTCGATTTCAACAGACATTTCCCCGGCTCTGGATTTGGTATTAAGGTCAACCGTTGTTGGTAAGACACGGTGTCGCAAATGTTATGCTGAACCATCAATATGAGTTGCTAGATTTTGGGCGGAACGAAAAGTTAGAGTGCATAGGCGGCGTAGTCGTCCGTCGTGAAACCCCATCTGCCCCTGGAGGAAAAACAGCTAGCCTGGTTTGGGAGCAATCGCAGCTTCGTGGGAGAGTGGTTGGTGAAAAATATATTTGGGACGGAACTGCTCCTGCAGATTGGCGGTTCGATGCGGGCGACTTTGAATTGCAGCTCAAGGCAACTCCAAGTGGGCAAGTAGGGGTTTTTCCTGAGCAGTCGGCAAACTGGGATTGGATTAAGCAATGTCCAACTGATTTGGCTGGATTAAAGGCGATTAATTTGTTTGGCTATACGGGGGCGACAACGTTATCCCTGGCAAAGCGAGGCGCTCAGGTTGTGCACGTGGATGCTGCGAAGAGTGTGGTGAGTTGGGCTCGGGCGAATGCTCTGTCATCGGGTTTGGCGGATTCCCCAATTCGATGGATGGTTGAAGATGCTTTAACCTTTGTCAGGCGAGAGTTAAAGCGAGGCAATAGATACGACATCATCGTGGCAGATCCGCCGTCCTTTGGCCGTGGTCCGAAAGGAGAGCGGTGGAAATTGCAACGGGATTTGATTCATCTCATTGAATCACTCTCAGCATTGTCACAAGGACGGTGTAAAATGGTTTTGTTGAGTTGCCACACCCCTGGGATCGACCATGGGCAATTGAGGAGAGAGGTCGAAAATCAGTTTCAATTTGAATCTGGGACTGGCAGTAGTTTCGCACTTGAACTGTGCACCCGAGACAATAAATCGCTCCCTAGCGGGAATTGTTTTCGATGGGTTGCAGATAAATCTTGATAGGTATTGGCTAAGCAATTGATTGAGAAAATTACAAGTTTGCAAAATCAGCGAATTAAAAAAGCCATTCGCCTTCATAGTTCGCGGGGTCGTCAACTTCAAAACCGCATGATCGTGTTTGGTAATCGCGAAGTTTCTCGGGCGATTGAATCAGGAGTCCATTTCGAAGAAGTATTTTGCACCGAGACGCTTTGGGATGCCCTGTCACCATCAGAAAAAAATTGCGTAACGAATTCGGGGGTTCAGCTGTTTTTTGTGGTGCCTGAGGTGTTCGAGAAACTTGCCTATGGCTCACGAACGAGTACTTTGATTGGTACCGCCGAACGCCCTGACACTTCCTTTAATTCGCTCAGTAGTCAGTTTGCGTCACAAAAAGATTTCTCGTTGGTCTTAGTGCTGCAATCAATCGAGAAACCGGGAAATTTGGGGGCGATTGTAAGGTCAGCTGACGCATGCGGAATTGATGCAGTTCTTTGTGCTGATCCATTGACTGATTTTTTCCATCCCAATGTAATTCGTTCGAGTACAGGTGTCGTTTTTCAAATGCCGCTAATATCTGGAACCACTCCAGAAATTCAGGATTGGCTATCGGCCCGAGAATTTAGCGTTTTCACAGCGATGCTTGAAAACGCTTCTAGTTTCTATGATTCGGATTTGACCGGGAAAGTTGCCTTGGTTTTAGGCAATGAAGCCAAGGGGCTCGCGGAAAGTTGGAGCGCGAAAGGTTATTCGCCCGTGAAATTGCCAATGCGAGGCCAGGCGGACAGTTTGAATGTTTCGGTTACCGCATCGGTCATGATGTATGAAGCGATGAGACAAAGAAGTTAGTCCAGCAATGTTCGGTCATGAATACCAAGCAGTTCCATCCGGCTGCTTAATCATTGGGGCGAGACCTTTTGTTGACTCGACGGAAGGCTGCCAAGGATGCCAATGGCTTGAGA
The DNA here is from genome assembly GCA_938083195.1 of uncultured Pirellulaceae bacterium. Lineage (GTDB taxonomy): Bacteria > Planctomycetota > Planctomycetia > Pirellulales > Pirellulaceae > Mariniblastus. The sequence goes on from CALKCK010000004.1 coordinate 201,625, forward strand.
TCGTTTGTTTACGGGTTGGGTAAAAGTATACAGGGCAAGGAAGACCAAAACCCAGAACAAGGCAAAGAGACCAAGCGAAATCGGATCTATGTTCGATGAAAATAGATTGTTTTGGCCAATCACCATGACACTTAACTGACTGCCGTCTTCGGTTGAGACGTCAACCAAGACTTTCTCTTGACTGTCGGCTGTGAATCTTTTCATGAAATCATACCCAAGTTCTAGCTCAAGATAGGCTTCTGGTTTGAAAGCGACTATCTCGTAATCAGGAATTGTGAGTGAATGATCTCCGAGGCTAACGTCGGTTAAGAAGTGTTCAATTGACGATGGGTCTTGTATGGTTAATTTCAAAGCACGAATTCCAGCAGTCCCGGACTGGTTGCCTGACTTTACATCCAAACAAAGGGTTAGGCGGTCGAGCGAATGGATTCCCTGGCCGTGGTAAAACTGCCAAATTTCACCGGCGGTTACCTCACGACCGGTTTGAATCAGGTCCAGAGAGGATTTAGAGGGTGCTGGGCAGTTAGAGCAAGCGAAGTCCCCGACTAGGTGAGGAGTGCTTGTTTCGCTGTCGATCACGTATTCGTCTGCAACAAGCGAACTCAGGTTCATCCAAAGGCCTACGTAAAGGAGGACGCTGAGTGAGAGAATTCGCACAATTAGCATTCGATTCTTGGAAGAGTTGATCAAAGTTGTGTTGCCGGAAGGCGGTTTAGGTGGGGAAAGCTAATTCCATCTTAGACGAGAATTTCTAAAAGTCTAATCGAGATCCGTTAAGTTTCGTTGAAGATGGGTGACCTGTCATGGGTGGCTGCGTAAAACAAGCGGTTTCCGATCCAGCTTTCTGGATTTACCAAACCTCGTTCTATTCATCTGCAGAAGCGAAAACGTCCACTTTTCAGTTCAGTGTCGTTAACCGAACGGGGTGGGAAGTGAGTCGAAGAACTGGAGTTTCAGCTGCTTTTGGGTGTCCAGGATCGCTAAACGGCATGGAGCTCGGTACTTATTGAGAGCCAAAAGCAGAAGAGGTGAGAAATCAAACAGCCTCTTTGGCTGGAGGAATGCTCTACGCTGTAGGGCTTCGTTTTCAAAAATACTTATTGGTTGTCGCCGATGAGATTTCCTGAATTCTGGGCAGCTAGTTTAGCACGAAGCTGAGCGATTTCTTTTTGCTGGGCCTCCACGAATGCGGCGGCGCCGTTAAATTCGTCGGCCATGTCTGTCCAGAAATCGTCATTGCGAAATTGGCAATGTTGGACCTTGCCTTCGCTCAGTTGTCGAAGATGTGATTTAAGGCGAACGATGGGGCCGACAAAACGGTTGCTGAACCGAATGGTATCTAGCATGAAGGCGGGAAACATCGAAATCATGACGATTCCGATAATGGCAAACTCGCCAGTTTCGAGTTTTAGGCGTTGGAAAATGCTAAGTCCAGGGTCTCCAAGTAACGTTTGCAGTACGATGACGGAGAATGCCGCGACAACAAAAAAGACTGCCCAGTGCAGGCAAATTCGCTTGAGAAGCGCACCCTGAACTTGAGCGTCGATGTAGTTTTGTTTTCTTTGAGTCGGTGCGGGTTTTGACATGCCTAGTTTGCTTTTGGGGTCGAGTCGTATTTGAGCTGCATCAATTGGTTTGCCTTAAAAAACCTACTACATGAATTGCTCATGCGAAGCAGAGTTTCTTGGATTAATACCTGATAGTTTCGTTGGGGTAAGAAATGGGATTAGGTAGCTCAGTTACTCTCCGGTTTTGGGGAGTGCCTCCGCCGTTAATCGACATTAGTGAGGGAGCGAGGGGCGTTTGAGAAATTTCTCTGGGCGAGAGTTTTTTCTTAATTAATCGTTAAAGTTTCTCAGTCTTGGGCTAAGCTCTCTGCAAAGAGCGTATCACGCTGTCCCCATTTGGGTGGAGGGCGTTGGGTTATGCTTAATCTAGCGAGTTAATCGTGCGTGAGAGGCAGGTTGAAGATCTTCAGGCTTTCGCACCGATTATTCACAATACAGCGTCTTTCCAGTAAATTTGAAAGTAGCCATCGGGCCTTGGTATGAGTCTCAAATTTGGTATCTATCTTGTCGAGCAGCGAGTTATCTCGCCCGAGCAATTCTGTGGATTGGTAAAGATTCAGCAAGAATCAACCATGTCGCTGCCTACCATTAGCTTGCGAAAGAACATCTTGACGATCAAGCAGGTCGCTCAAGTGCTGGGTGAAATCGAGCACGATGCTGAAAAGACGTTCATCCAGTCAGCGATGGAGCTTGATTTTTTGAACCGGGTGGAAGCCGATCAGATTTTGCAATTCCAGCAGGAAAAGTGCCAGCCATTACGGAAGTTGATCGTAAAGTGTGGGCTTCTATCACAGCGCCAATGTTCCATTTTGTTCTTGTATTTCGAACGTCATGGGGCCAAGGCCAGTCCGCCAGTTTCTGCAGCAAAGCCAATTAACATTCGCACTGAGTCCCATGAGAAAAGTACTGTTCCAGCCCCGATGGGGACACTGCGGGAGCCCAACTTTTCCAAGTCTAATCGCAATGCCGTAGAGTACGTGATTTGAAGTCGGTTTCACGGTTTGCTGGGTAAGCGATTATTTCGGCCGAAAGCGGCACAGCAGTTTCAATACTGCGCATGAAAAAAGCCAAGGACTGAGCCTTGGCTTTTGTAATTTAATTCTCGATGAGCTCAATTAGCGTTTCGCTAACATGCGGTTTCGCTTGGATCGTCTTTCCGCACGCAAACGCGCACGACGATTGGTCTCACTGGGTTTTTCGTAATATTCTCGTCGACGCATTTCCTTCTTAATCCCACTACGTTCGACCAGTTTTCTGAATCTTCGGACAGCTTCCTGAATGGATTCTTTGTCACGTACCAGCAGCTTTACCATTTTTTCTCCAAACCAACCATCAAATTCACCGTCATTCTTTTGTAAGTTCTTACTATTCGCAGGTAGCCATTGGGGAACCTACAAAGCGCTAATCGGCCATCTCTTGCGGAAATGTCACGCAAACTCAAGAGTTTACCGGCATTTTCGAAGATCTGTCTATAGCCAATTCGATAAACCACAATTTTTTCCAAGAAATTGCTCTAAATTGTTCAAATTGGGCCCCTTCGATTCCGTAATTTTTCGACTCGCAGGCTCGTTGTTATGTTTTGCCCAGTCGTTACGACCTGACGGTCACATCAAAAGACGGGGCCCCAGAATCGCTTCTTCCGATGAAGCCAATAACCAAGGTGAGCAATCCACGCTCACCTTTATCAGGATTTGAGAGGTGACTTCCGAGTGATTGGAGGGCCTACTCAGGATTCCAGTTCCAGCTATTACCGGATGGATGTACGCGATGTCAAACGAAACGGTTGAATTTAATCTGCATTCCCCGGACGACGCTGACAACTTGGCTGGGTCAACCGAAGAAGCCGTCGTGGTCGTGGAAGAAGAGCGTCCGGCTCTGACAGGCTACGAGCTGGTCGCGGACATGATGCGGCGACAAGACGACGTTATCAATGAAATAGATGATTTAAACAAACGGATTGAAGCGGCGATCCAAGAAATTACTGACGCGCGGAAAATCGAGGACGAAGCAACGCTCGAATTCCCGGAAGAAACGGATGAAGATTTGCAGTTCGAGAAAGCTGCCTAGTTAAGAATTAGCTGTTTCCTGAGTTACCGCCCTCGACCTTATTCTCAATCTCAATCCTTGCTGAGTGAGCGGAACGTTGCCTGCGATTATTCTGCTTGATCAAGGTTGCCAGATTTTCTGATAGCCCAGGTCAGCCGGAATCCCATCATGATGCTTGCTAGGCATCCCGCGAGCCCCAAGATTGAAAGGTCATGAGAACCCATTGGACCTACGTCGGGGAAGAGAAGTGGTGGGACTTTATAACTCAGCATTAACGACGAACCGAGGAATAAGGCGCTTGTCATCAATCCCATTACCAGCCGATTCGCAGTGGGGCCAAGCCTGCGGTGGTCGAGTTTGACATCAAACTGTCCCGACTGCACTTGTTCGAGGATACTTGAAATTCGCTTGGGTAACTGATCAACCAGTTGCTCAACTTCCATGTAAAACCGTCTCATCTTTTTTGCCTGACGGGTAGGCGAGAGTCGTTTCAAAAGTAACAGTCGTTGGAAGGGTTTCATGATTTCCATCAAGCTGAAATCAGGATTGAGCTGTCGCCCAGTTCCCTCTAGTGAAACTAGTACTTTGATTAGCAATGAGACTTCACCGGGCAGCGTGATTTCAAATCGTCTGACCAAAGACATGAAATCATTTAAAGCGCCGCTCATGTCGAATTGAGCGAGGATTTGAGTCGAATATTGTCCAACGAAATCGGCGACTTCGTTGGAGAATGCAGACTCATTTAAATTGTTAGGGCACCGCCCAATGCGTTTGATTAGGGTTGAAAGCATCGAAACGTCTTGATTGACAATAGCGACCAGCATGGCTTCGATATCTTCTCGAAGTTGTTCGCTAATTCTCCCGACCATCCCAAAATCCAGCAGTCCAATGGTCCCGTCATCTTGAATGATGATGTTGCCGGGGTGGGGGTCAGCGTGAAAGAATCCGTGGTGAAAGATCATCTTTAGATATAGATTGGCTCCAGTTTGTGCGACTGAAGTTGGATCGATACCGGCCGGGCAATGGTCGTTTATTTTTCGGATGCTCGTTCCCGAGATATGTTGCATCGTGATCATGCGTGCGGAGCAGAGTGCGGAAATTGGTTCGGGGATAACGACCGTTTTGTCTTTTTCAAAAAGCGATCGAAACTGAATTAGATTTCGTTCTTCCCGCCCAAAATCAAGCTCGCGCTTCATCGTGCGCGACATTTCTTCAACCACAGCGATGGGTTGGTAATTTTTAAAATCGTCAAGTTTTTCAGCGAGTTGGGCGAGTCCAGAGAGAATGTCGAGATCGGTTTCAACGATGCGATCAATGCCTTCGTGGCGGACTTTGACAACAACGTCGAGCGGTTCGGTGAGGTTCGTTTTATTGTCTTGCTCGGAAGAGGCAAAAGCAAAGCGTTTTGGATCTAGTTTTGCTCGATGCACTTGGCCAATGGAAGCGGAGGCAATAGGCTCTTGCTCAAATTCAATAAAGATATCTTCAAGCGGAATGCCCTGTTCGTTTTCAATTATTCGTTTCGTGGTTTCGAACGGATCTTTGGGAGCATCGGACTGTAGCTTTTCCAGTTCAACCGCCAAGTCCAATCCAATGAGATCGGGGCGTGTGCTGAGAAGTTGCCCGAACTTAATAAATGTTGGACCGAGTTCAGTCAGCGTCATTCGAATTCGAGCATTGTGCGTTAGTTGTGATTGCGCAGCGCCGTCTTGAGTTTTCAATCGATCTGTCAGGAAGTCGATGTGAAAGCGGCTCATCCAGTCAGCCAGGCCATATTTGCTCATGACCGAAACAATTTCAGTCCAACGGCGAACATTACGGTACAGTTGAGGGACCGAAGTGATCTTGCGTTTCATGAGTTACCGGTGCGAAGAAAACAGGTTGTTCGAAATTAAGCTTGTGTCGAGCCGCACAAAGGATTGTGCGTTCAAAGTAAGTTAGATTCTCTTGCGAAGCAAACTCCAATACGAATTTCAATCTAATTTCTGATAGACTGTAGGTGGCTTGTATTTTTCGGAACGACTGTGCTGCCGAAGGCTAGTCGATGTAGGGAGTTCTTTCATTCCCAAGAGTTGAAGTTTCGTTTGTGTAAAATTTGTTCAGATTTTAAGGTGAAGACTCAATGGATTCAATGAAGTTCGTAAGTCGCCCCAGTTTGTTGTCAATGCTCGTTGTTGGACTGCTGGCAACGTCAGTTGTGCGGGCGGACGATTGGAATCAGTGGCGCGGTAATGATTTGCGAAGCGTGAGTGCCGGTCCAGCAGTTCCCGTTGAATTTGATCAAGAAAATCAAATGCTTTGGCGATTTCCAATGCCAGGAAAAGCGGGCTCGAGTCCCATTGTTTGTGGTGATCGAGTTTTTGCGACTAGCGTTGAGGGAGATGAGCTAGTTTTAATTTGTATCGGAATGGACGGCAAACGGAAGTGGAAGCGACTGCTCGAGGGAAATGACATTAAGAGTCGCGATAGTGCGAATGCGGCCAGTCCATCACCGAGTACCGATGGAGAGCATGTTTGGACCATGATGGGCAATGGCATGCTGCAGTGTTTTACTGTTGAAGGCGAACCTGTCTGGACCAAAGATTTGCAAAAAGAATATGGGAAATTTAATATTCAGTTCGGAATGTCTATGACGCCAGTTTTAGATAACGGCAATTTATATTTGGCACTGATGCATGGAGATATGCGAGACACGAAAACGACATCGGTGGGACAAGTCATCGCACTCGACGCAAAAACTGGAAATGAGATATGGGTGCATTTAAGGAAAACAGATGCTGTTTCTGAAAATACTCATTCTTACGCATCACCGACTATTTATCGGGATGGGAAATACGAATACCTCGTTACTCATGGTGCAGATTATGTGATCGGTCATTCACTCAAAGACGGTTCTGAGATTTGGCGGTGCGGGGGGTTCAATCCTAAGGGGGAGGGGTACAACAATTATTTGCGACTGGTTTCATCGCCAAGTTGTGCGGATGGAATCATTGTCGCGCCAACGGCCAAGGGGAAAGCAGTGCTTGGTTTGCGTGTGCCGCTTCAGGGGGATGTGACCGGGGAACGTAAGTCTCTGCATTGGAAATTGCCGAAGGGGACGCCAGACGTGTCGACTCCTGTGATTTATGAGGGGTTGGTTTATTTAGCGGGTGAGAAAGGTGATCTGACGTGTGTCGATGCACAATCTGGAGAACGTTATTATCGTGAGCGTTTGTCTGCAGATAAACAGCGTGCAACACCGGTCGCCGTGAATGGAAAGATCTATCTTGCCGGGCGAAGGGGGACCATTTTCGTGGTCAAAGCGGGGAAAGAGTTGGAGGTGTTGGCTCGAAACAAATTGGACGAAGAGATCACGTCGTCCCCGGCGATCTCAAACGGAAAGATATTTATTCGGACGTTTGATGCTCTGTATGCATTCGGGGCGAAGCAGTGAGGGGTGTTGGTAAAAACTGAGTCAAATCGAATTGAAGGTAAATTGTCAGGCTCGGTATTTCGTAAAACGAGTTAATTGGAGTTAGGTTGATGGGAAATAATTGTTTTCAGGTATTGTTGATTCTTGCTTTGATCAATCCCGCGGTATTCCTATGGGGGCAGGCCCCTGAAGAACGGGAGGCCTCCCACAAAGTACAGAAGTTTTCAATCGTGATTCACGGGGGGGCAGGTTCTTCGGCGGCCAACGCATCTCCCCTGCAGGTAAAACGACGAAAAGCGTCTTTGGCAAAAGCACTCGATCGGGGTGTCGCAATATTGTCTTCGGGTGGCACTTCATTGGATGCAGTAGAGTCCGTTTTGAGAATCTTAGAGGATGATCCTCAATTCAATGCAGGAAAAGGCGCTGTTTTTAATGCTGCGGGCGAGCACGAATTAGATGCTTCGATCATGGATGGAGAGACGAAGGCGTGCGGTGCGGTTGCGGGTGTAAAGACAGTGAAAAACCCAATTGAATTGGCTCGGTTGGTGATGACCGAAACGCGGCATGTGCTTCTTGCGGGATCTGGAGCAGAGGTGTTTGCCAAGCAACAGGGAGTCGAGTTAGTGCCGACGAATTATTTCGATACGCCTGGCGCGAGAAAGTCGTGGGAGCGTTACAAGTTAAGAATGTCGGGGCTCAATAAAAACGGCGACGAGAAAATTGAGTCTAGCTGGAAAATGGGGACTGTTGGGTGCGTTGCCCTCGACGGTAAGGGAAACCTTGCGGCAGGAACCACAACCGGGGGGATGACTTACAAAAAGTTTGGAAGGATTGGAGACAGTCCGATTGTGGGTGCTGGAACTTATGCTGACAACGCCACTTGCGGTGTGTCTGCGACTGGAATTGGCGAGCAGTACATTCGTAATGCGGTTGCCTACGACGTTTCGGCACAAATGAAATACAAAGGTGTAACATTGCAGGAAGCTGTCGATGACAATTTACGGCAACGACTCAACAAGAACGACGGCGGGCTTATCGCAATTGATAAGGATGGGAATATTGCCATGGGGTTTAATACCGCGGGGATGGCTCGTGCAGCTGCCGATTCGCAAGGACGCTATGAAGTGATTTGGGGCGATGCGATAGGGAAAACACCGGAGAAGAATGACTAAGAGTTTTCTTGCAGGGTTTCAGTTTCGAATACTTCCCTGTCCACCCGTTATGTTTAATTGAGGTTGCGCTGAACCGCGGAGTTTCTCAAGTAAGTTGGTGGTTTCGTTGTGTCCTTGGAGAGAGGCGTGGAGCACCAACACTCTTGAGGGTTGGTAGTAATGGATGGATGCATTGCCTCCGTTGTTTCGCCATGCCTTCGGGTGAATCACGGTCGTTATTAAATCGACTAAATCCTGTCCGTGATCCCAGGGGGGGGCTAAGTGCCCCCCGATTAAAGAAAAGAAACGATCTGGCCCTCCACTTACACAACTGAGCGAATCATAACTGGTGATTGCTGAAGACCACATTGAGCTTTCAAGTTCGGCTTCGTCAGCGGATTCATCTAGTGAAGCCAAACCAGTCCGTGAACTATTGCTCTGATTCAATGCTTCGTCTCGTGTCTCGGCTAGTTGGGAGTTGGGATGCCGAGGTTGCTCGGAATCTTCAGGCGGGAGTAAATCAAGATCTCGATTTTCAGGGGTTTTCTTTTTTTTGCGTTCAATGCGTTTCAAGCTGTTTTTAAAATCGGCTGAGTAAGCTGCGAGACGTTTGGCAATCACGACACGCATGCCTTGAAGTTGTAGACTTTCATCAAATCGGGGCGAACGAGCAATTTCTCGATGCAATTGGCACAGATTGTAAATCGCAATGCGTTCGGTCGAGGAATCCTGGGATTTTGAGAGTTTCATGAAGACTTTTAGATCTTTGCGAAAGTCACTTACTTTGCGAATTGTGGTGGCGGTCAATGAATCATCGGCGCACGAATTGGGCGAGTCAATCTGCAGAGAAACCGTCAAACCGAGTAAAAGGCTGATTGCCATACGCGTTGAAAAAAAGGGTCGTCGGTTACAAGAAGCGGGATTCATGGGCGCCTTCCAGTGATTTGAAAATGCTGAATTGGATTCTATTCCAGTAAGCTGGGCGTATCAAATCTTGAGCATGATGAAACCGTTTTTTTTGCAGGGCTCAATTTAGACAGTTGTTATTGAATCTAAATCAGTGGCCTTCTTTGTTTCAAATTTACTCAGCTGATAGCCAATGCCCCAGTTCTGGGTGACGGCTCCCGCCATTAAAAAAGCGATTGCTGCTCCCCAACAGACATCGCTTGGCCAATGGGACATAGAAGTGATTCTCTGGATCGAGGCCAGAAACGCGAGGGAGAAGAATAGCCAGCGGCCGCGAGGGAAGAGCCAGGCTAAGCCAATTGCGAGTCCCCAAGCGGTCGCAGTATGTGCTGAAGGGAATGACTGAATGGCGTAAGTCGGAAAGTTTACGCGTTCGTCCGATAAAAAACCGAGCCAGGTGGAGTCGACCGTTTCCGGGAATCTCGGATTTCCATCTGCTTGAAGATAGGTCAGGGGACGCCGCCGGGCGAAAAGTAGTTTTAATAAATGGACGCTGATTGCGGGCCAAAGGGCACAGATGACAACGCGGGGAATGGCACGGCGATGTGAGGCTGCAAGAACCCAGATGGCAATCGCCGTTAGGAAGACACCAAATCCGTGAGCGAAAATTTCTGAAAGGGTGATGACGCGAGTTAGGTCACCAGGAATCGAATCTTCAAATTGATGGCCATAAAATGAAAAATCGTATGGGAGCAATATGAACCCGAGGCCAGTCAACCATAATGCGTGAAGCCAAATTCGTTTGGCCGGCACATGAGCATCTTCAGGTTGGTCATTGCGATTCAGTGGTTGTGCACTCGTCATCGTTTCATAATCACGCATAACTCAAAATCAACCAAGGTCAGTTTGGTATTTCGGGGTGAGAATCACGATCTTCGGAAGGGTACGCATCGTTGACTTTTTTCCGGTTTAGAAACCAAAAGATGGCCCCGAGAGCGGAGACGCAAAGCAAGGAGAATCGGAAAGCGAATCCTACGATGACGCCAGTTTCACATGAAAAAGCCTCGTACAGGAACTTAAGGGCTAACTCCATCCCACCTAGGCCACCTGGGAGCGGTGCTGCATTCGCGACCATGGAAATTGGCTCGATTAGTAAATGGTCGCTAAACGACGGAGCTGAGTTGGTTAATCCGATTGCTAGGGAGTAAATCGAAATCACAAAACAAAGATTAACACCGAGGCTCATAACAACGGCCAAGAGAACTGCTTTGGGCTGGCTTCGGTAAGTAAGGACGACGTCCGATAATTTTTCGAATAGCTTGCCAATCCGAGGCAACTGAAGGAGCCATTGGAATGTTTTGGTTTTCTCGAGGTGGGGTGCAAGAATCACGCTGAATACTCCCACCAAGCACATAACGGTCACTCCTAAAACTACTCGGCAAGCGTAATTGAGAGTTTGCAGTTTTCCCGGGTGAGCGGTGGCGATGTCCTCGAAGTCGAGAAACAGGAACGCTAATGAGGCAAATGAGAACATCGTGATGAGACCAACGACTCGGTCCGCGACCACCGAACAGATCGCCTCGGGCATGCGATCTTTGACCTGTCGAGTAACGTAGAAAGCACGAAGCGTATCACTGCCAATTATTCCAAAGGCAAATAATCCAAAGAAGGAACCGATGAAGCCAATGCGAATTGCATCAAAATAGGTGAACGGTATGCCCAGTGCGCGTACCATCACTCGCCATCTTAAAAATGAAATTAGATTTGCCAGAATGCAGCTAATGAAACCGAGCCCAACCCAACCCCAATATTTGGGCTGAGAGAGGAAATTCTCAAATTGATCGTCTTTCTGAGCGGTTGTGAACAGATACCACAGAATACCGATCGAAAGTGAAAACTTGATTACCGTAATCAGATTGCGTTTGATACTGTCGTTCACTGCAAGCCAACGCTGAAAAAACAAATAACGATTAAAGCAGTGTCACCTCAAAATGTCTGATTTCTGAAATGACGGAATTGGACGGAGTGCATTGGGTAAGGTTCTTAGACTAATTGACGTGTTAATCAAATAGCACAACGGAAGCTGTGAATCCATGCAGAAAATTTTTGTTTCCGACGGGGCCAACCTCGCCAGCGGCAAAAAAACCAGCGAGTGGGATGGGGGCAACCGATTGGATGCACGCAGCGTCATGGTTGGGATCTTGAAACAGGTTCAGCCCGCGGCCATTGCACGTAAATAATAATGCCGCCTTGGAAGTTCCTGTGTTTGCTTGTTTTTTTAATAATTGGGTAAGCTCAGCGGAGGCTGACTCGTGGTCCCGAATGTGAAATTGAACGGTCTGGCCGGGGCGAACATAGTCTCCAATGGAGATCGAACCGTGTTCTTTATCGATTCCGGTAATGTTGCGAATTAAAAAATCGCCGTATTCGAAGGAATCTTGGTATTCGTTAATTACGCGCCCGATTTGAAGACCGCTCTGAAAAATCCGTTGCTCTCGTGTCGGAAGTGTTTGGAATAGTTCGGAGAGACGATCGAGAGCCCGTTTCCCCCCAATCTGTTGGATAATGTTTCGTTCGGCTTGCGTGATGACCATCGGTTTACCGATCGGGCGACACCCTTGAGAGACGATGGTTCGAATGGGCGTGTTGGCAATTCTAACCCCGACCCAGCCAGAATCGAACGATTGGTCATTTAGTAAGAGTCTGGAAACACGAGGTTCCTGAGTTCCGCTTGCGATCCCGCCAACGATAGGCATGCCGGGCCGGTCTTCGTTGAACTGTTCAAGAAAATAATCGACTGGAAACTCAAAGGGCTCGTTTAGTCCAATTAAGCAACTGTCCTCTGGCCAGTCGGCCGAAAATTCGTCTGGCCAACCCGTGATGGCCGATTCGCCACCGGATCTTGTAAATTGCAAATGTAGAGGAGTGATGTCTGATTCAGGTAAACTGGCGGCCCAAAGAGAGATAGACTTTTCGTTTTCAAGCTCTAATCCACCGCCGATGGTGGCCTCGCAACTGCAACCGACAACGTTCTTAGCACCTGTTAATTTTTTAAGCGTCGGCATGGTCTGATCAAATTCTTCCGGGCTGTATCCAGCCGCAAAAGCGAACAGTAAGTCGATGGCTTGATCCGGAAACGTCTTTAATTGAGACGCGGCCTCGGGGAGTGCAGCAGCAAGGTCATTTCCAATGCAGTGGGCTTGCGAGAATTGTGATTCCAAATTGTTACTCATGGGCTTGCTTGAGCCTGCTCGAAGGATAACGCCAGCTAAAGAGACGACGCGTGGGAGTCAAATCACTTGCGGTCAGTCGGCGAAAGGTTGCGTAATTCTAGTTTCCTGCGGTGCGCCAAAATCTTTTACGGCTGTTTTTGTTTCGCAAATTTCGATTGAGCCCGCGAGGCCAGAATAGTCTGTTTTAACAAAGACTGTAAAGAAGGGTCCTTGGTGAGCCGGAGTGCCTTGCCGTAGCTTACTCTTGCTTCGGCATGACGATTTTCTTTTTCCAGATTCTTAGCTTCCAAGATCAGTGCGTTGATTTCTCGATTACGTTCTTGCTTTAGTTTTTCGCGTTGGACTTTAATCTCAGAAACGCTCAGGTCTCCTGTCATCGCAGAACTGTTCTCATCGCTATAAGAAACAGGGCCAGAGGGAACACGTGTCGCCTCTCGTCTTGCCGGACGGAGATCGAGTTGGCCGCTGTTCAACGCGCGAGTCACACCGTTATCGAGTCCACCCGATGAAAAGTTGCTGTTGGGGTAGCCTCCAACAATAGGAACCATGCCTGTGACAAAAGGTCTCGTTTGGCCATTGAACAGCGTTCCCCCAAATCCATTTTGGACCGTTAGACTGGGGGCGACGGACGATAGCGTGCGGGTGCTTCCTTTCGCCATATTAATTCCAAAGGAAAAACCACCATTGGGGCCTCGCCTTCCAAAGTCTAAACGGGCGCCAGAATTGGGTGAGTATCCACCAAAAATTGGGAACGCTTGGTTGCCTCCGTATTGGAAGCCAATCCAGGGTTTAAGGTTTCCCTGCGGACCGAGGCCTTGGACTCGAGAACCGGGACCATTCCCACCAGGGAATCCAAATCCAAAGTTGATCCCAGAGTGAGAATAACTGCGATCATTAAGTCTGGTAACTGGGTTGGTGACGTTAATGTTCTGTGCGCTAGATTGCTCAACTGCTATCGTCGACAGTGCGAGCACGAATCCGACTAGAAGTGGGGCGAGTCGGCCGATGTCAAATCGTAATGTCGGAAACATGCTTTGGCTTACTCCGATAAAACTACGGTTTTCTAAGTAAATCGCGAACTAACGTAGTTTAGAGCAATCCTATGCAGCGGGCAAACAATGGGAATAGCGATTCGACACATTTTACCGACGTGAAACGCATCGAATGCTCTTGAGATTGGTGTTCAGAATTTGGTACATCTGGGGCGTATTCTCCAGTTGTTAATCGGGCTACGCCCAGAATTCAAGCGAAAAGTCGTTTTGACGAAGGAAGTGAAATGGATCTAGCGCAACTATCAGAGTACGCGAATTTGGCTTTGACTTGGATTGGGTTCGGCACGGTTGTTGGGTTGATTGCGAAAGCAGTGATGCCCGGTCGCGACCCTGGTGGCGCAATCGCAACGGTGTTGATGGGGATTGGCGGAACACTGATTGGCTGTGCCATTTTGCAGTATTTTTCCACGTCGGTTGAGCTAGTTAAGCCCATTAGCGTCGAAGGCTTTACCGTTGGCATTGGAGGCGCGTTTGTTCTACTTGTGTTCTACAAGGTCCTTGGCGGTCATTGGTTCGTAGAGGGCGAGCAAATAACTCGCCGAGCGCGGCGTCGAAGGCAACGATATCGACGCGTCTATGATGATTAGTGGTTGAGCAAATGAAGACTCCGGTGATCTCGGTGTGAATGATCATGGATTGAGCTACATGCATTTTACGTTAGACACCCTGTTGGCGGCGTCGGCGGATCCTCTCGCTCACCCGATCAAGAATCAATTTTTCCTCAGCGTGGAGACTGGAGATGCCTCCATTGTGGAGTTTTTCCAAAATTTGATCTGCCCTCTCGTCTTCCTCTTTCTCTTTTTTAAATTCATCTTCTCGACGAGCTTCTTGCTTTTCTGATAACCACTGCGAGTAGGCTGAATCGTCTTCGTATGCCGGGAAATCGAAAAAAGACTCGATAGAATCAGGGTCTTCTTGCCCTTTTGAATTTTGTGGCAATGAAGTTTCGGCAGTTTTGCGAAGTGCTATTTGCATCGCGGTATTGGAAGAAAATAGAAGAGTGATTCCTGTTAATAAAAATAGCAGCCATGTCGGTTGAATCGGACCTGTTTGGATGTCTCGAAAGAACCAGGCGAATCCAATGAAGGCGAAGGCGACTGCATTCCCAATGAGTCGTATTGCTGACTCCATTCTAAATTTGGAAGCGACGGGGTTGAGTGATGAAATCCAGGAACGAACAATTGCGACGCCATCAAATGGGTGGCAGGGTAAAAGATTGAAAAAAGCAAGTTGGAAGTTGACCCATATTACAATTTCCGTCAGAGAGATTTGCCACTCAGAAAGGGTGAATCGATGCGGAGCAAGTGGGTTGATCAAGTTCCATATACTCGACTGATCTGACTGAACTAAGAGGGTAGTGCCGAACAGGAAGATTACAAAATTTGCGAACGGCCCCGCGAGAGAGACGATCGCTTTCGCATGCGATTGCATTGGCACGGAGCTTTCGTCATTTCCACCCCAAGGAAACAAGGTAATAGAATCAATGCGGCCCCCAAGATTGGTCGAGGCAAAAATGTGTGCGGTTTCGTGAAGCAACAGGCTGGTCAGAAGGACCAAGGTTGTGACGATTGCGGTTCCAGCAAAAAAACTAGTGGCACCGGGGTGGTAGTTCCATTCAGTACCGAAAAGAGCGACTACAAACAGGATCAACAGCATGTGAATCCGAACCGGTACACCAAGCCATCGGCCGGCCCCCATGCTCCAGGTGTGTAGATTCGACATCCTTCACTCCACCAAACTTATGATTGGCAACGAGCCGACGTATGTTTTGGCTCGTATCCTCATCTCGCTTCAAATAACCTTGAACCCCAATTTTATCTTGAACGATGACCGCAATCAATCATCTGAAGCTAATAAATAGTGGGTAAAAAATTACTTTTCAAAACCGTTGGGGTAGTGAGCAGCGGGTTAGGGCGATGCGTTGCTATCCAAGCAAGGGGTGGCTAGAGTTGCGGCCGTTTATAGAGCTCATTTTCAATGTTCTCCAGTGAATTGTTGGAATGGAAGCTGCGATCGTAGTGCCACTCGCGGGAGTCAGGGACGTGCCGGGGGTCCAGCGGCCAGTTTTGAAACGGCTGACGGCCGAGCGCCAGAGCGAGTTTGTCTGAATTCATGGTCACGTTGCCAGCTCGCGGGGGGATCGGGCCCGCATCAATGCGGGGGCAGCCGAACAAGTGGTCGGGATCGTAGCCACCGATTCGGTTGACAATTTGGGCGATTTGATAGAGGGAAAGCTGGGTAGGGCCGCCTGCGTGAAACAGACCGTCAAGCTGAAGCGCGAGGACTTCTTCGATGGTTTCGTTGAGACAACCAACGTAAGTCGGAGTCCTAATCTCGTCGTAATAAAGAGTTGCGGGTTTATTTTTTGCGAATCGGGATTGGATCCAATCAATGGCTCCAGCATGTCCATTGAAACTGATCCCCATCGGAAGTGAAATCCGCATGACACACGCTTGAGGTCTTCGAGATTCGATCAGTCGTTCTGCATCCACCATCGTGCGACCGTAGACGGTCACGGGATCGGGCGGGTCTGATTCCACGTGGTTTCCATTACCTGTTCCAGAAAAAACAAGATCGATGGACAAATGGAGTAGCTGAATGTCGGTTCCTTCAATCGCTTTCAGGAGGCTGCGAATTCCATCCACGTTAACCCGTTCGGCCATCTGTGGGTCAAGTTCACAGGCTTTTAGTGCACAGCTTCCACCGCAATTGAGGATTGTGCGTATTTTGTACTTGTCGATAACGTTTTGGAATGCTTCTTCGTCTTCGACGTTACAGGCAATAATTTGTTCGCCACTCAATGGCCAATTGTTCGGCGTTCGCAAGCCAATGACTTGGTTCCCAAATTTCTTTCGGAAATAGTGGAAAGCGTTGAACCCGGAAACGCCAGCGATGCCGGTAATTAATAGTGGGAGTTGATCCTTGCTCAACGGTTGGTGAGGCTCCGTGGGATGTCCACCGCTGTTGTTGTAGGCAATTGGATAAGTTGGATCCGATATAGTCACGGCGATAGCTGGGTGGAGTTTTCTGGGCGAACTAAAATAATAAAGCGTTGTGACGCGTGCTGTTGAATCAGAAGTAAATTGCGATCAAACCAGTGAGTCTGTTTTAGCTTGGGGGGGAATAACGTTATCATGGCAGAGCGGGAACTTGAAAACTGCCGGTGAACTCGCGCCAAACGCTATTTTTTCGGGAAACAGATTCTAAAATCTAACGATTGTTTACCTATGCTACCATTTCAAATCAAAATTTGCGGCGTCACCAATGTGGACGATACGTATTGGGCTTGTAAATGCGGAGCGGATGCGGTCGGGCTCAATTTTTATCCCAAAAGCAAGCGGTTTATCGATTCTGATCGGGCCTCTGTGATTGTGGCAGCGATTGATTGCCACAATCAAGAGCAAGATGGCGATACGGGCGGTGAGACCGCAGGCGTCAAGAAGGTTGGGGTCTTTGTCGAGATGCCTGTGGCAGAACTCTTGGAGACGGCGCATCGCCACGGCTTGGACGGAATTCAGCTTCACGGGGATGAGGAGCCGGCGGTCGCAAAGGAAATTCGTTCAGAACTTTCTAAAAACGGTCAGCATTGTTTTCTAATTCGAGCAATTCGAAGCGTACCGAAAGAACTAACCTCCGCTTCAGAATCAAAGGAGCAAACCGCAAAGCTGTCTATAGAAATTGCCAGTTGGGTAAAAGCTGGCGTCGACGTTATTTTGTTAGATGCGGCGATGCCGGGCGAATACGGGGGAACCGGTAAGGTGGTCGATATTGCCAATATCGCAGACCTTAAGTCTGAGGTTCCGCTGGTCTTGGCCGGTGGGCTTACTCCTGCCAATGTCGAGGCGGCGATTAAAGAATCCGGTTTGGCAGCGGTGGATGTTGCAAGTGGGGTAGAGTCAGCGCCCGGTTTAAAAGATCGAAGAAAAGTAAAGGAATTCGTCCACCTAGCCATGAAATCATTCCAAGGGATGAACTAGATCGTTTCCGAGGGGTGAAAAACTGAAAAATACAGCTATTTTTCGGAAAACGCGCCTCTCGTTTAAATTCACGCGTTGCCGTGGAACCGTTGTCCGATATGATGGTCTGCGGTTAAAACGAGTCGGGCGAGGACGCCCGGTCAACTTTGTCAGGAAACTTTTTACTTCCACCTGACTTCTTTTGAGTCGCTTCGACATTCGGAGTGACATGACCCTTAGAATTTGAGAAGCACAAATGAGCACTACCGTGTCCGAACAGTATGTTTTTACGCCCGACCAAAAGAACGGCATTGACTACAAGGTCGCCGACCTATCTCTGGCAGAGTGGGGCCGGAAGGAAATTGACCTCGCCGAACAAGAGATGCCAGGATTGATGGCATTGCGAGAGGAATTCAGAGGCCAAAAACCTTTAGCTGGCCAGCGAATCATGGGTTCGTTGCACATGACGGTTCAGACCGCGGTGTTGGCTGAAACCTTAGTCGAATTGGGTGCAGACGTCCGCTGGGTTTCCTGCAACATTTTCTCGACACAAGATCATGCCGCCTCCGCCACTGTGGTCGGCAAAAACGGAACGGTTGAAGAACCTGCTGGAATTCCCGTGTTTGCTTGGAAAAACGAGAGTTTGGAAGAATACTGGGCCTGTACAGAGAAGGCTCTTGATTTCGGTAACGGACTCGGCCCAACGCAGATCGTTGACGACGGTGGTGACGCGACGATGTTGATCCACAAAGGTGTGGAGTTCGAAAAAGCCGGATCCGTTCCAGGACCGGAAACAACCAACAATACTGAGTTCAAAGAGGTTTTGAAGACGCTTGCTTGGTGTCTCGAGCAAAACGCTCAACGCTGGACCAAAGTAGCAGCGGGATGCCACGGCGTTTCTGAAGAAACAACGACGGGAGTTCACCGTCTTGTAGAAATGGCCAAAGAAGGTTCACTCCTCTTCCCCGCCATCAACGTGAACGATTCATGTACGAAGAGTAAGTTTGATAATCTTTACGGTTGTCGACACTCGCTGATCGACGGCCTTAACCGGGCAACTGATGTCATGATGTCCGGAAAAGTGGCGGTTGTGTGCGGCTACGGTGATGTAGGAAAAGGTTGCGTGCAATCATTGGCAGGCCAAGGCTGTCGCGTAATTGTTACTGAGATCGACCCGATCTGTGCATTGCAAGCGGCGATGGAGGGTTACCAAGTTGCGACCATCGAGGACACTCTCGATTTTGCTGATATCTACATCACGACGACTGGAAACTTCAACATCATCACTGCTGATCATATGGCGAAGATGAAGGACAAGGCAATTGTCGGGAATATCGGACACTTCGATAACGAAATCGAAATGACTGAGTTGGAATCAATGACAACGAAAACCAACATTAAACCACAGTACGACATGTACACTTTTGAAGACGGGCACAGCGTGCTTGTCTTGGCGGAAGGCCGATTGTTGAATTTGGGCTGTGCTACTGGCCATCCAAGTTTCGTCATGTCCGCGTCGTTTACTAATCAGACAATCGCTCAGATCGATCTCGCCCTCAACTCAGAGTCGAAACCGACATTGTCAGGCGAGACCTACGACGGTGGTAACGTCTACATTCTTCCGAAAATTCTCGACGAGAAAGTAGCTCGACTGCACCTTGATCAACTTGGCGTCAAGCTAACAACGTTGAGCAAAGAGCAGGCCGATTACATTAACGTTCCCGTTGATGGACCGTTCAAGCCAGAGCATTATCGCTATTAATTCTCCCACTTGGGAATAAGCAAATTTTGTGAAAATCACGCCGCTGAGAATTCAGCGGCGTTTTTTTATGCGCTTATTTTGGCCCCATAAGGATGGGTCGGTTTTATAACGACAAAGTTTGTGGGAAAAACCGGAGTGAGGACGGGTTTTCGAGGTAGAATTGAGCCGGAATTAGTCGTTTTCAAATGCTTGTAAGGCAATGGAAATTCGCTCACTTTCTTGCAATGTTACTTGAATTAGAAACCAGAAAACTCATGCAGACTCTCTTTTTGAATTATCGGTTGCTAGTTTTTTCTCTCGCTTGTCCTCTCGTATTTTTCGCTTCCGCGATGAGGAATTCTCACGGTGCCGAAGAGGTTTCCTCATGGGAATTGAGACAGACTGCAAAGCAAATGGAGCGATCTGCAGAGTTATTGAAAGATGAGATAAAAGCTAATTTTAAAGGGACTAGAAGATACGGAAAGTTGCTTTCAGTTGTGGCAAAAATTAAGTCTCGATCTGCTGCGTGGATTCGCAAAGTCGATCGTGATTCTGGTTATCGAATTAAGCAACGGGATATCGAAAAAATTAAAAATCTCGCCTATGAGTTAGGAACAGAATACGATTCTGCGATTGAACACTCACAATTAGGTAAGGGACGCCCCATTGCGGGTTCGACGGTTCTGGCCGCGGATCAAATCTCAATTTTGATTTCCTTGACCGAAGGACTGCAACTCGTTTCTTACGTGCCCGAAGGCATCGAAACAAAGTTCGGTCCAGGGCACGCAGTCGTTCCAGAATTAATTCTTTTGCCTCCCTTCGATCCAGCGGTGGATGTAGCTCCGGGGCGTCCAGATTTTGACTTGGATGGAACTCTTCGCACGGAATCTGATCCGGCGATTATTCTTGCCCCTGCCATGAAAAGTGTGTGGGGAAAATAAGTCACCAAGGGTTACCCCTTGGTCTCAGCTCTATTTTACCTAACTATTTCAATCGTGATTTCCTGCGAAATAGGAATTTTCTGAATGATTCGGTTCTTTTACTGGGTGCGAACTGCTAGCACTCCCCTTGAGTCTGACGGGGCACTCGGTCATAACGCTAGGTCAGAGGCGAAGCCATCAACGGTCCGTCGCTCGGTCGGTAGAAGTTAACAACAGGATACAAGATGGCTGATATTCAGGCGTTTCGCGGTTTGAGATTTGACCTAAGCAAAGTTGGGTCGTTGTCGGAAGTCGTAGCGCCGCCTTACGATGTCATCAGTGCGGAGACTGGTGCGGAGCTGTACGAAAAGAATGACTTTAATGTCGTGCGTCTGATCCTGAACCAGGGAGACAAGCTGCTTCCTGAGCAAACTGTGTACGAGCGAGCAGCTGAGCATTTAAAGAATTGGAAGAACGACGGAATTCTCAGGGTAGACGGTGTTGGAGCGATTTACGTCTATCACCAAACTTTTGATGTGGATGGGGTTGAGTACACTCGAAGAGGCTTTATTGCTCGGGTTCGGATCGAACCCTTTGGGCAAGGTAATATCTATCCACACGAGAAAACTCACTCCAAAGTCAAAGAGGATCGTTTTCGATTGATGGAAGCCTGTAATAGTAATTTGAGCCCTATCTTTGGAATATACTCAAATCAAGACAGTAGCCCACAGACTATGTTGGACTTGGCAATCCAAGACAGAACGCCACTTACGGCGATCGATGATGAGGGGGTTCGTCACGACTTGTGGATGGTTACCGACGCGAATGCGGTTGCCGCCGCCGCCCAGTTGATGGGGCCAACGGCGATCTATATTGCTGATGGGCATCATCGTTACGAGACAGCCACATCCATTCGAGATTTGAGGCGTCAGCGGGAAGAGTTAGAGCCCGACCACCCCGTCGATTACACGATGATTATGTGTGTCGGCATGGACGATCCAGGGCTGGTTGTTTTGCCAACCCATCGGTTGTTTCGTGGGGTTGAACCAATGACCTCGGCGGAGTTGATGGACAAGCTCAATGGGTCGTTTGACTGTGAGGTTGTAGGCACCGGTGTAGACCTTGCAAATGATTGCTGGGAGGCAGTTCAGGTTGAAGGTGAGCAATCCACGATGGCGTTTTATTGCCGTAAGGATGATACGTGGGTGCTAGCACGCCTGAATCTCGAGGGAGTCGAAACTATGGAGGGGCTGGCTGAGGGGAGAAGTGAGTGTTGGCAGAGTCTTGGCGTTGCGATCTTGCATGAGTTAATCTTGATTCATCTGTTGGGGTATGGAGAGCTTCCCTCGCCAAGGTATGTTCATGGAATCGACGAAGTCGTCAGTCAGTTACATTCCGGTGACGCGGATGAACGGGACGCAACAGGCCAGCAGGGAACGGGGGCCTTTTTCGAACTAGCCTGCCTCGTGATGCCAGCAACCGTTGCCGACATCAAGTCGATCAGTGAGTCTGGAGAGCGGATGCCTGCAAAGAGCACCTATTTCTATCCCAAGCTATTGAGTGGCCTGGTTATTAATCCGCTCGATTAGTACCGGTAGCTGTGCCTGGTAGCACCGGATTTTAATCCGGCCTGCCCAAGAGCACGCAAATCTAGCTTGGCCTAGGCATTCTGTTAGTTGGGGTGGAATGGGTAGGGGTTTCACGTGAAACGGTTCGGGGTGTTTTGGCTATTCGGTAAAACGAACCGGTTTGGGGCAAGTTTCACGTGAAACAAAGAGTACTGGTTACAGAAAATAGCTAATTTTGCTCCCAGGATGTCAAACGGCTTCTCTTGGTTTGATGTAACTCGGTCTCGGATCAATAGAACTGGCCAATTTTGTTCCATTCCAGCACTCTCATCATCTTCATTGGCTGAGGTCCGGTGGATGTTCGGCTAGTCCATTGTTGCTGATCGAGGTTGGCTGCTGGGGCTGCTGATCCGGGTGGCCGGTATGGCCATTTTAGTGTCATAGATTCGAATCCGTTTGAGAGTGCAAGCGTTTGAAACGAGCCGACTGATTGCGGTGGATGAATGCAGGGTGGTGGGCCAATATTTGATTGGCATTTCACCGTATCGCCGATGGTGGTATTTTTTCACCTCTGGCGAAATAATCCGCAAATCCATAGGTCGTGCAGTGGCGAGAACCTTGTGTGTAGCTAATCAGAAAGGGGGCGTCGGTAAAACGACGACCTCGATCAATTTGGCTGCTTCTCTCGCTTTTGCTGGGAAAAAAACCTTGCTGGTCGATATGGATCCGCAATGCAATTCGACTTCTGGAATCGGATCTAAGCCAGTCGAACGTCATCCCTTGGTAGTGGACGAGCCGATTCGCAATAGTATCGTGCCGACCAAAATTGATGGTCTAAGCCTGTTACCGGGGGCGAGATCCTTTCGGGATGTCGATGTGCTAGCAGGTGGTGGTGCGGATGAAGCCCGTATCCTTGTGGATCATTTGGAGGTAGGGACGTCCCATTATGATTTTGTTTTGATCGACTGTCCTCCGTCGGTGGGGCATTTGACTCAGACGGCGTTGGCGGCTTCGAGCGAGGTGTTTATGCCCATTCAGTGCGAGTATTTCGCAATGGAAGGTTTAACACAGATGATCGAAGTGATTCGAGGAGTCATGCAAGCGCGTCCTGGGAAGCTGAGTTTTGGTGGTATTTTGTTGACGATGTACGATCCTTCGTTGGAATTGACAGCGGAGGTTGAGTCGGAGGTGCGGGAGTTTTTTGGAGAAGTTGTTTTCGATACCGTAGTCCCGAGGGATTCGACTGTGACCGAGGCACCGAGTCACGGTTTAAGCGTTCTTGAGTATGCGCCGCGATCAAGAGGGACTAGGGCTTATATAGAATTATGCATGGAGGTTTTGGAGCGTGACTAGGAAAAAAAGATTAGGCCGAGGTTTGGAAAACCTACTGAACACGACGCGCGATACCGAGCCTTTGGAGACCATTTCGATCAGTCAGGCCTTTGTTCAACCGGGAAGCCAGGTTCCCTCACCCGTTGTTGAGGAAGAGAAGCCGGACGGAGACATTGTCCATTTGAATGTCTATGAGGTTGAGGACAATCCTTTTCAGCCTCGGCGTGTATTTGGCGAGACTGAGATCGCCTCACTTGCTGAGAGTTTAAAAGAACATGATATTTTACAACCTATTTTGGTTAGGGTTGTTGACGGTCGGTATCAGCTAATCAGTGGTGAAAGGCGTTTGCGGGCCGCCATTAAAGCGAATTGGCAAACGATACCAGCACGATTACGCGAGGCGGATGACCGGTTGGTCTCGGAACTTGCGATTGTGGAGAACCTTCAGCGTAAAGACCTCAATCCGATTGAGAAGGCACTTTCGTTTCGTCGATACATTGACGAGCATTTTTGCACTCAGGAAGATTTGGCGAATCGATTGAAAATAGATCGATCCACGATCGCAAACTTGATGCGTTTGTTAGAGCTTCCTCAACGAATTCAGACATCACTGCAGGAGGGCAGAGTCTCTGCGGGGCATGCTCGAGCTTTATTGCCGTTAGGCGATGAAGCGGCTCAATTGGAGTTTTGCGGGAAAATTATCGCTGAAGGCTTAAGCGTTCGCGACACTGAGCGGCTAGTTGCCAATAAAATCTCAGATGAGGACGACCCGGATAGCGGTCGCGCGGATCGCAGGAAGCGGACTCGCGACCTTCAGGTTGAGGCTCTGCAGCAAGAGCTAAAGGCAGCACTGGGGACAAAAGTTCTGATCAAGCAGGGTGCTAAAGAGCGGGGTAAAATCGTCATCCATTACACAAGTTTCAAGGAATTTGAGCGACTAAAGTCGACGATTGAAGGCGGGGGACCGTCGGTAGGCCAGCGAGCGGCTTAGGAGTTCATCCTCTCCAATCCCGTTTGCAGCTATAATGTGAACAAATACTTTGGAAAACCGAGGTTTTGAATGCAGGAACCCGATTGCAAGAAATGCGTTTGATCTGTAAAGTTGTGGCTTGTGAGACGCGAGCAGCCTGAGTAATCATTGTTCGCGTTCCTTCGGGGTGTAGCGCAGTCTGGCTAGCGCACCTGGTTTGGGACCAGGGGGTCGAAGGTTCGAATCCTTTCACCCCGACTTTCGAGGCTTTGTTCACGGATTTAAGAATCCTAAGAACATGGGTTCTCGGTCGTCGTACCGAAAATTTCTGTTGTTTTACGAAAAGGCCGCGTTGATTCGAATGAGCGCTCCACTCTATTTCGACGACATTTTGGTTGATTCTGTGTGGGTAAGTCCGCGGCGGACAATTACCGAGGCGGACGTTATTCAGTTCGCGACGATGACCGGTGATT
Source organism: uncultured Pirellulaceae bacterium (assembly GCA_938083195.1). Classification (GTDB taxonomy): domain Bacteria; phylum Planctomycetota; class Planctomycetia; order Pirellulales; family Pirellulaceae; genus Mariniblastus. Next base: position 225,953 of record CALKCK010000004.1, read on the forward strand.
TCAACCCCCTGCATGTCGATTACGATTTTGCTTCGAAAAGTCACTATCGCCAGCCGATCGCTCATGGTCTGCTCGGATTATCTTGGGTTGCTGGGCTAGGCAGTCATTTTCCAATGGTGAACACGTTGGCGTTCACGGCCGTTCGGAATTGGGAGTTCTGCCGTCCTCTTTTCTTTGGTGATACGGTTTTCGTAGAAACAAAATGTCTTGAGAAAGCATCTGCGGGTAGGCGTGCGGGTAAAGTCGTATGGCACCGTAAATTGCTGAATCAGACGAATCAGGTTGTGCAACAGGGAGTATTTGAGACGTTGGTTTCGGTTGAGCCAGCACCGGATCCTGTGCCAAGAACCCACCTGCGATCTGAAGTTCATCATGCTGATGTGACGGTAGGCCGCGATTCAGTCTCTAACGACTAAAAATCTTTGTTGCTCTGCTTTTGTTGAGTGAGCTTTCTTCAGATTCCGTTCTCGATCGGTTCCATTCCAATTTTATTCGTTTACGTTCGTAATCGAATGCCTCTTCTGTCTCCGGAATGTTTACAAGGTTCATCAACCCATGCGTTTTTGTTAATAAAAACAATGAGGCGAGCGACCCTGCGCGTGTTGTTTTGGCGGTATCTATTTGGAATGAAAGCTTCAGCACTTGCCCGGGCTTTGTCGGCTGGTTCAATCTGAGCGTTTCACAATCCCAACTTGAATTCAAAATTCGAGAGTGGGCTCAATGGTCACTTCGTCCAGTTTTGGTCGAGACTGCTAGCTGACGGTTTAATCGTGATAATCGCTACAAACTGTCTCAAGACCGATTGTTTTACTCGTCGATCAAATGATAGGTCCAGTTACCGCGTTATGGGTGTTACTGCGCTTTGATCTCAACGAAATTATTCATGCAAACAAACAGTAAAAACAAGTCGCCGATGAAAACCGCTGAATTATTTAAGCGTGGCAATGCTTTTGTTGTGACCTCAATGTGTGTCTTGTTGATTTGTGTTTTGACCTGGCCATTGAGCGTCAGTAGTTTCCGATCCACGGCTTCCGTTCGGGTGATCACTAATCAGTCGAGCGATACTAAGGCAGAGCTGGAGAATCGAGTTGCAGTCATTGTCGAGTCAGAAACGACAGATGCGGGATTGGCTGAATTACTTTCCAAAGTTGCTCGATCGGAACGGTTGAGGTCCACGCCCTTAGAAACGAATAATTTTGCTCTGATTCGAGAGCGTTTAAAATGTGCGCTTCGTGAAAATGAGTTGGGTTATGATTTGGAGTTATGCATTGAAGGTGACGGCACTGGCGATGAGTTGCAGTTTGTCAGTTTGTTGGCGAAACGATTTTCCGAAAGGTTGCAGAGTGCATCGACGCCGCAGCGTGGTTCAAGGACCGAGCTGTCCGCAGTTATGTTGATTCGCAAAAAGCAAAATGAGCGATTTGAACTTGCAAACTGGATGCTTGAGCAGGCTGAAGAAAAGATTTTCAATGCTACCAATGAATTAAGTTCAGCTGATTCCGGTGTTGGTCAGTTGGCGTCTAATTCTAAGACGTCGGATAAATCAGCAGGAACGTTTCAGTTAGCATCGAGCCGAAACAAGTCTGTTGCGATTTCGAAAACAGAAGAGCTAATCGGCGAAATAGATCTTACATCGATCAAAGAGATATTTCGTGAGATTAAGCAGGAAGCGGATTCGGAAGTTAATCTAATTAAGCGATTGGCTATCGAGTCAAAGGAAAATTCTGGCAAGAGTCCAATGATGGTTGCGGAACCAAGTCAGGGGGTGACTCTCCCTTTGAACGTCGCACCGAGTGCGGAGACGTTTGGTTTGTTGGGGTTGTTTTCGCTCGGCCTTGGGTTGGTGGTGGCCATGCGATTGGATCCATTCGCATCCCGGGGGTTTGAGAATGCTCGTTCGATTGCGAAGCGGTTAGAGGTTCCAGTCGTCGCCCAGATTCGTTGGCAAGTTAAGAACTTTAACTCTGAAGAAAAGCTCCCCAGTTTGCCTTGGGCGAATCGTATTTCTGTGATTTGCGGTTTGATTTTGCTCGGAATTGGAGTGGTGGTTGCAGGATTTGTGTTGATCAACCCAGCGGTTAGGACCGCATTTTACGAAGACCCATTGGTGGGGTGTTCCATGATTGTCAGGATATTTTTCGGATTTTAATCCGGTAAGTAAACGACTTGTATATTTGATTCCACAGGATTTCGTGATGTACGAACAAGTATTTAATTTTAACTCCCGTCCTTTTACCGCTGCTCCGTATGTAAAGCATTACTTTGCGGGCGAGGCAATTCAAAGTGCGTTGGAGCAAACGCGTTTAAATGTCGATCGTGGGGCCGGTCCCGTGGTGGTTGTCGGCGCTACCGGTACAGGTAAAACGCTCTTACTCGCGATGCTGGAAACGAATTATCGGGAGCAAGTAAGAGTGGTTAATCTTGCCTGTGCTCGGTTGCAGGAACGCAAAGACCTGCTCCAAAGCATCCTTCATCAGTTGCAACTTCCCTTTCAGGGATTGTCGGAAACTGAGTTGCGGTTTGCCTTGATGGATTACCTCAAGCCCAACCCAAATTGCGTGACTGGCATTGTTCTTCTTGTCGATGATGCTCATGGTTTATCTGCCAGTCTGTTGGATGAATTGGGGCTGATTACAAATTTTGTTGCCGAGGGGCAGCCGCGGGTTCGGTTAGTGTTGGCTGGTAGTCACCGACTCGAAGAGAATCTGAACGAAGCCAAGCTCGAGTCGTTAAACCAAAGAATTGCATCTCGCTGCTACCTGGAGGCCATGTCGCGAACTGAAACCACCCGTTACGTAGTGGAGCATGTCGTCCGCGTTGGTGGGGATGGCGAAGGATTATTTCCTGATGAGGCTTGTCGAGTTATCCATGAGGTGACCGATGGTTATCCACGACTTGTAAATCAGGTTGCCGATCATGCACTCATGTTGGCTGCGACCCGAGGTGTTTCTGCCATTACAGAGGATTGCGTGCGAGAAGCGTGGGCGGATGTGCAGAGTATTCCAGCTACTTTTCAACCGCAGATGCCGGCCATGTCTGAGCCTGGCGATTTGAGTGGCGATGAGAACTGGAGTGTATTGGAATTTGGCCAGCTCGATGGTGACGAGGAGGACGAATCTGGCGTCGCGATTTTTACAACGGAATCGGAATCTGGTTCCGTTCAAAATTCTCAATCAGAGGATTTAGAAACAGTTTACGAGTCGTGTCCGGAAGGTGTCGAACCCAGTGATGGTGATTTACTTCCGATGGGGGGCGAACTTGATTCCGCGTTTGGCGACTCGAATCTGAATATGCTTGAACGAGAGCAGGCACAGATTTTGGAGCAAGTTGAACGCGAGCGAATGGAGATCTATGAGACAGAGGAATCTGGTGATGGGTTAAGTTTTCAGCACGAAAAAGCTGAATCCAGTGAGGAGGTTGCCAAGCCTAGTGAGTTGGAAGCGGTGGAGGGAGGGGATGGGCAATCGACGATGGAAGGATTGAGCCAAAACCAAGAGGTGATTGACCCGTTTCAAGAGTCGTTTGCAGAAGAGGAAGTCTTGGGAGACTATTTTGCGCCGATGGTCGCCCAGCAAAATCAGGCTTCCCTTAGCATTCGTTCGGTTGATTTGGCTGATTTAACTCCACGGGATACGCCAGAGGATAGCTCGCCGGTTGAAGAAGTTGCTGCCGATTCACGGATTGAGCCCTCGGCCTCGACTGAGACCGAGCAGCGCTTACCTGTTGAAACCGAATATTATGAGCCAAAAATTGGTGCCGACTCAGTGGAGACTCAAAGCCAACAAACGGACTCAGATGTTTCTGCTGTGCCGGAAGTTCCGAGCGGCTACGAGTTTATGATGGGAACGGACTGGACCTCGACCACCGCAGATCCACCCATGGTCGATCCAGAACCGATCGCGTCCCCCGAGCCACAGGAAGCCAATGGTAAAGGGTTTCACGTTCACGGGGATGATATTGTTTCCAAAGACATTCGAAAACAGGCCGAAGAGATACTGGGCCGACTCAATTCGGCAGACTCTTCTTCAGTTAATCAGGTTTCCAGTGTTGCAGCTTGGGAATCGGTAACTGAAAACCCGCCAATCGAAAGTCCGGTCGCGTCTGATGCAGAAGCTGCAGCTTTAAATTATCAAAGTGCAGCGTTGGATGAGTCGCAACAAATACTGAATGAAATTCTTGAGCAAAGAAACGCTTTGGCTCAACAAGGCGAATCAAGCATTTGTAAGCCGTCTGCTGGGGAGCAGGTTCCGGAGTCTCAGTTTCCAGAGTCTCAACTTCAGGTTCCTGAAAAAGATGAAGAGCAAGAGAAACCGATCATTGTAGTCAACCGATCGGAGGATGTAGTCGAGGAAAAACCACCTGTGGTGGAGCCACTGATCCCGCCAACGGCTCCTACGTCGACGGGTAAAGCGGCGAGAATGGATTACCAAAAGTTGTTTGAGCAACTTCGTGATATTTCAAATTCTCAAAATAGCTAAATCTATCCACAGTCCCTTCTTAGATAAATTACTGAAATGAAATCGTATTCTCGATCGACTGCCGTTGATTCTCCCGTGACCACTGAAATGGGATTAAAGTGGTTGATTGCCTCGGAAGGCCATGAGATGGCTGCCCCCTCTGAATTGATGGGGCACCATCAGACAAGAGCCTTTGCCAGTCAAGGCGATGCCGAAGTTGTTTCCCCGTTCAAACAACGGACGGAAGATGGCACAGTTTGTGTTTTAATACCTGATCTTGCGCCTCCAACGCGAGCGAAATCTGAGTCCATTGCTGATGCGATTCCAGACCAGAAATTGGGTGTCGCAAAGAATTCCATTCAACATCTCGAAGCAACCTTAGCTGAGGTTGGCCGCGACGCAGCAGCGTCTGCTCCAGTTTCCGTTGAGGGAGAGGGGTATTCGTTTCTCCCTCTCGCGATGACGTTGAAAGCTCCTGTGATTTCGCTAGAGCGAGAGCCGCGTGGTGATCTTACCGAAACGCCCAACGAGTGGCGGGAGCGTGGAGATGGAGATTCGGCCGATCGGAAACAGGCTGACGAACCGGCTAAAAAAACAAGTAAAGAGCAGGCCGTTGAGAAAATCGCCCGATCTATTGTCGAACGCTATCCGGTTGGCAATCCTGGGTTAGTAATATTTGCAGGCCCTGAATCTAATTCACTAATTGATGAAACTTGTGCCCGCGTCGCGACTTCACTGTCGGAGCGAAAGATTGGGCGCGCCTTATTAATTGACGCAGATACAAAGGGCCAAGCATTGACTATTGCCAGCGGTGTCGCTGGGCAGGCGGGGGTTACCGATATCATTGCCGGTGGAGTTGCATGGAAAAGTACTGTGTTTGGCGGTTCGGCGACTGGCTTGGATTTCATGGGTGCAGGTACTCGACAGGAGTTAGGGGAACACGCCACGCCTCTGTTGAGGCAATTGGTGGTTGGTCTCAAAAAAGAATATCAATTCATTTGTGTATCAGCTGGTGCATCGAGCGAATTGTCGTCTCAATTTTGGAATGATGTTGGTGACGGTACGTATTTATTGGTCAGCTTAAAAAATAGCAATCAATCCCGAGCAAAAGCTGCGGTTTCGGAATTGCGGGTTTCCGGCGGCCGTCTCTTAGGGTGCGTCGTCACGGATGTTGATTGATTTCGTTCCATTGAAATGCACTACTTTTCTTTATGAGAGGTCCTCACATGAGGCGAGTCTTAGTTACCGGTGGAGCGGGCTATATTGGAAGTCACACTTGTCTTGAGTTGCTTAACGCAGGATTCGAAATCACTGTAGTTGATAACTTAAGCAATTCGACGGAGGAGTCATTACAGCGAGTAAGCACGCTCACCGGGAAAGAAATTGCGTTCTTTGAAGCTGACCTCTTAGATGTCCGCAGCTTGGATGCAGTATTTTCGAAGGGCAAGTTTGAGACGGTTATTCATTTTGCGGCCTTGAAGGCGGTTGGTGAAAGTGTGTCCCAGCCCCTTCAGTATTATCAAAATAATGTGACGGGTACCATCAATCTCTGCCAGGCAATGCAGAGTCATGGGGTTACCGATTTGGTGTTCAGTTCTAGCGCGACCGTTTATGGGATCCCAAAGATTCTCCCGTTGACTGAAGAATCAGAGACATTGATTCACGAGGTTACCAACCCCTATGGTCGAACAAAGTTGATGGTCGAGTTTGTGCTCAAAGACTGGCAAAAAGCTTTTCCAGAAATGAATGTCGCCTTGTTGCGTTACTTTAATCCCGTTGGAGCCCATGTTTCCGGATTGATCGGAGAGGATCCTAGTGGGCTGCCTAATAATCTTCTTCCGTATGTATCCCAGGTCGCTGTCGGTAAGCTTGAAAAATTGGGCGTCTTTGGTGATGACTACGAGACGTCCGATGGTACGGGGGTTCGAGATTACATCCATGTGGTTGACTTGGCTGTCGGCCACGTGCTTGCGGTGAAAAAACTCAGTGAAAATCCCGGGGTGGTTACCTACAATCTTGGGACGGGCATCGGGTACAGCGTGTTCCAGATTATCGCAGCTTTTGAGGAAGCCTCTGGTCGGAAGATTCCATTTGAAGTTTTGCCTCGTCGAGCTGGAGACATTGCAGCCTGCTATGCTGATCCATCTCTCGCGAAGTTAGAATTGGGCTGGACTGCCGATCGCGGCCTTCAGGAAATGTGTATCGATGGTTGGCGTTGGCAATCGAACAATCCTGACGGTTACGCTGCATGAGCCCAGTTTTGCAATCATTCTCGACGGCTTTGAGTACGCTGGTTTCGAGAGTTGGTTAGGTGTGGGGAAGTTACACCCTCAAAGGTTTAATTTTGCGAAACAATGCTGTGAGGAAGTTAGGGCTAGAGCAGGTGCGTTACAATCGGCTAAGTTAAGGGTGCCAATTTCAAGGTCTGAGATCGGTGCGTTTCATTATCCTTCGAGGCTATGTGAGTCAGTGTCGAATTCGAGATTGCTCGTTGTCGTTGCGACTTATAACGAGATTGACAATTTACCCCGTTTAGTTCTCCAGATTTCGGAGTTGTTACCGGACGCTGATGTGTTGGTCATTGACGATGCGTCGCCCGACGGGACGGGTAATTGGTGTGAGCAGTCTGCCGCTCAGTACCCAAATCTTTCGGTGTTGCATCGTAGTGCAAAGCTTGGGTTGGGAACCGCAGCTGTTGCCGGGTTCAAATACGCGAAGGATCAAGGGTACGATCTCGTGGCCACCATGGACGCAGATTTAAGTCACGATCCAAAATCGCTTGCTGAAATGTTCGAGCTATCGCTCCACTCAGACTGCGCTGACATAGGAGTCTTTGTAGGGAGTCGGTATGTGACAGGGGGAGGGACAGAAGGTTGGCCATTTATTCGACGACTCGCTTCTCGTGCGGTTAATAAATTTGCTCGAACGATGTTGAAGCTTAAAACTTACGACAACAGCGGAGCGTTTAGGATTTACCGTTCAAGTGCGCTTGATAAAATCGATTTGCAGCAACTCAGAAGTACGGACTTTGCCTACCTCGAGGAAATATTGTGGCGGCTTAGCAAGCAGGAGGTGGCCATGATGGAGTATCCAATTCTCTTTCGAAATCGAGAGCTCGGTAGATCCAAAACGAATCCAATTTTGGGTCTGCGTGTGTTTTGGCAAATCATGATGATGGGAATCGGGATTTGGAAGTAACGAAGTACGTTGTGTTAAGACAGAAATTATCTTGCGTTAATTTGGGTTAAAAAATGTTTGTTCAGGAAATATCTCCTTTTCACCTCGCCTTTCCAGTCAATGATCTTTTGGCTGCGCGTGATTTTTACGGCGGAACGCTTGGCTGTCGTGAAGGGCGAAGTAGCGATCGGTGGATCGACTTTGACCTGTTCGGGCATCAGATTGTCGCTCATTTAAAACCACGAGATGATTCCACTGGTAATCCAATTGAGAATCGAGTTGACGGTCACGATGTCCCGGTGCCGCATTTTGGCGTTGTTTTAAGGTGGGGAGACTGGGAAGTGTTAGCTGAACGGTTAAAGCTGGAGGATGTTCAATTTGTGATTGAACCCTATGTGCGATTTCAAGGCCAAGTTGGCGAGCAGGCGACGATGTTCTTTTTAGATCCTTCCGGTAATGCGCTCGAGTTTAAAGCGTTCAAAGATCCAACTCAAATCTTCGCGAAATGATTGCTGGTTTCGCTTTCAGCATTATCGTTGGAGTGTCGCTCTGCTGGTGAGGGGTTTTTCTAGGCTCCCATTGCTTTGATCTGTCGGGATTATCCATCAGCAAAGTTCTGGAAATCACGAATTTCTGCGGATTCAAATTCGGTTTCGTTGACAGTGTATTTTAACAGTTCTAAAATTGCGGTTTCATAATAATTTAAAACGGTCTAGGCCAAAATTGGGAGTTAGCTAATGTCTGAAGAAGCATCCGGTCAAATTGATAATGTAATGCACGAAGATCGCATGTTTCCGCCTTCATCGGAATTTTCTGCCAAGGCGAGGATTGGCTCATTGGAGGCATACCAATCTCTATACGACCGCGCTAAAGATGATCCCGAGTCCTTTTGGGACGAGATTGGTAAATCGGAATTGCATTGGTTTGAACCCTACGACTCGGTATTAAAGGGGGCAGGAACCGACGTTGAATGGTTCGTTGGCGGCCAAACCAATATGGCATTTAATTGTCTCGATGCGAATATTGAAGCTGGCCGCGGAGATCGTCCTGCCATTATTTGGGAAGGCGAACCGGGGGATACGAGGACACTCACTTACGCTGATTTACATCGCGATGTCTGTAAGTTTTCGAATGTGCTCAAGGGACTAGGCGTCGGGGTGGGCGATGTCGTTTCCATCTATATGCCAATGACTCCTGAAATTGCAATTGCGATGTTGGCCTGCGTTCGAATCGGTGCGATTCACTCGGTCATTTTCGCCGGGTTTTCAGCCGAAGCGATTGCTGATCGAAACAATGATGCGAGTGCAAAGGTGCAATTGACGGCAGACGGATTGTGGCGTCGGGGGAAGTGTATCCCGCTCAAAGAAACAGTTAATAAGGCCCTTGAGAAATCCCCTACTGTGGAACATTGCATCGTGCTAAAGCGATGTGAGAACGATGTTGAGATGCATTCGGGCCGCGACCATTGGTGGCATGAATTGAATGAAAGTGCATCCGCTGATTGCCCTGCGACGCCTTTAGATAGTGAAGCGACCTCATTTATTCTTTATACCAGTGGATCGACTGGAAAGCCCAAGGGGATTCGCCATACTACCGCTGGTTATAATCTCTGGGCAAAGAAAACGTTTGAGTGGGTATTTGACCACCGAGACGATGACATCTATTGGTGCACTGCTGATTGTGGTTGGATTACCGGGCACTCATATATCGTTTACGGTCCGCTTTCCAATGGCGCGACGTGTTTGATGTATGAGGGCGCGCCTAACTTCCCGGCAGAAGACCGGTTTTGGGAACTAGTCGAGAAATACAAAGTGACAATTCTGTATACGGCGCCAACGGCGATTCGGGCCTTTGTAAAGTGGGGCGACGAGCATGTGGAAAAACATGATCTCAGTAGCTTGAGGTTGCTCGGTACAGTAGGGGAGGGGATCAATCCCGATACTTGGATTTGGTATCATGAAAAAATTGGCGGTGGTAAATGCCCGATCGTAGATACTTGGTGGCAAACGGAAACCGGAGGAATCATGCTCAGTCCTCTCCCAGGTGCGACGTCCACCAAGCCAGGCAGTTGTACCAAGCCGTTGCCAGGTATTGTCCCTGTGATTGTCGACGAATCGCTTAATCCGGTTGATAAAAACAACGGTGGGATGTTGTGCATTGCGAAACCATGGCCTGGTATGTTGCGAGGGATCTGGGGAGACGACGAACGTTTTCAACAGCAGTATTGGGAGACTTATCCAGGGAATTATCTTACCGGTGATAATGCCCGTCTCGACGATGATGATTACTATTGGATCATGGGTAGGATTGATGACGTGATCAATGTTTCCGGGCATCGATTGAGCACGATTGAAGTTGAAAGCGCATTGGTTTCTCATCCGAATGTTGCTGAATGTGCAGCGGTAGGGCGACCTCATGATATCAAAGGACAAGCCATTGCGGTCTTCGTGACCGTTAAAGATGCGGTTGCTGATGATGACCTTCGACAACAATTGAAACTCCACGTTCGCCAGGAAATTGGCGCCTTAGCGGTTCCCGATGACATTCGTTTCACCGAAGCGGTTCCAAAAACGAGAAGTGGGAAAATTATGCGACGCCTGCTTCGAGATATCGCTGCCGGAAAAGAGGCAACTGGCGATACGAGTACGCTTGAGGATTTCAGCGTGCTTGCCAAGCTTCGTGAATCTGATGACCAATAAATAGAATGTGCACAGTCCATTCTTTATTTCGCCACCACGGTCTGCTTTTGGAAACTTGAATTGAAAGCAGATCGGTACGGCCACCTCGTTCTCATCTTAAATAGGGAAGGTGTGTGGTTTTGAGCAACTCCTGCCGCGGCCACTTACCGCGAGAATTGTTTTGCATTTACTTCGCCTGTTAAAATTTAACGGTTGAATGGGTTGCTTTGGCTTCTCTCGCTCAAAAGTGGGGGGGCGGTCGCCGTGTTTTTAAAAAGTGGGTTAAAGGCTCCCCCAGTCGTTCCCCATTGTTTCACCCATGTGTCGCTATTTAACGCAGCTTGGCAGTTTTTAACACGCGGCGAGATAAATTCTCAGTTTCATTGTTTGGCTTCCGATAAAGAAGATGGACGATCAGTTGTCCGCCAATTCCGTGACTACCTATATATAAACTCCAGCATCGAAACCATTTGGTGAGATCACCCGCGTCATAAAAAATGACGGGACGGATGATTGGGTTTGACGAGTACACGGATCGATTTGGTTCCAAGCGAGGAGATTAGATTGATGATTCCGCGTCGACAATTTATTGGTTCACTAGCAGCGATTGCGGCCGGCACAGTGGCCCCTGCTCGAGAGCGCGAGCGTGAGAGTGGTGAGAAACGATCCTTGGATTGGGAATATGAAATCATCGAACCGCTTCCAAGGCTGGGAACTTCACGACGCCCAGTGGTGACCGGAGTCAGCCTTCAAGCGAAAGGCAACTTGTTGGCAATTGTTGGCGATGATCATGTCGTTTCAATTTACGATACCGACAAGCGGGGTTTTTTTGATGAGCCGTTGAAAAGTCATTCGGATTGGATTCGTGCGGTTAAATTTTCTCCGGATGGGAAGTTGCTGGCCACTGCAGGCAATGATCACAAGTTGTGCATCTGGAACTCAGATCGCCTCACAGAGCCGCTTTTTTCTATTCTCAATCCGAAAGCAATTATTGACCTGACCTTCTCACCCGATGGCAAGCAGATTGCTACCGTTGGGTTTGAGGATAAACTGCGAATCTTCGATTCCGCCAGTGGCAAACTGGTTGTTGAATTCGATTGCTCGAGCAAGGATAACCATTCAGTCGCCTATTCGCTCGACGGTGAGAGTATTTCGGTTGGCGGTCGGGATGGCGTGATTCGCAGTTGGAATTTAGGAGACGGCCGTTTGATCTTTGATCAAAAAATTCATCGACAGCGAGTGAGGTCTCTTGAGTTCATGCAGGATGGACGTCTTTTAAGCGTTAGCGATGATCAGATGATAAATATCACTGATTTGAATGAGCCCAGTCGGTCAACAGATTTTGAGCGAGGATTTTCCAAGTTATTTGCAGCCGCAGTTCTGGGGCCAAACTTATTCGCGACCGGCGGAAGTGATAACAAGGTAGACATCTGGAGTCATAATCCCAAGCCTGCACATCTTGGCTCTCTAATTCAACACACTGGAACGGTGTCCTGTCTCGATTATCAGAATTCAAAACTCGTTTCTGGAAGCTTTGACACGTTTGTCATTCTTTGGAAAACGAAGCAGCCGGGGAATGGCCCCTTACAACGCCAGACGCAGAAAAACGGTTGGAATCGAATATTAAATTGATTTGACTGTTGTTTTTGCCTTTTAAATTAACCAACGCAATAACCAAGCTTTTACATGGAGGTAAGAGAATTGGGTCTTATCAAAAAAATCACCGATCGTCTCACAGGCCATAAGTCTGTTTCGTCCAAGCTTCCCAGCGGCAAAGATGTGCTGCTGCGTCGCTGTTATTTCGAAGTCATGGAGCAGAGACGGGTCCTTTCCGCTGATCCCGTCGTCGCCGCTGTGACGTATCTCGAAGGCGATGCGGGTCAAGACACCACTCCTGACCATTTCGAGGTCAGCTTTGTAGGTGGAGCCGAGTCTACTTCTTTGACGCAATTTTCAATCAACGGCGATCAAGACGGGAGCGGTGGCCTGTCTGACGGTGATATGTTCTTCGACGTAGCGCCGGGATTACCGGGGACGGGGGGGTATCACGGGTTTCAGTTTGATGCCACTAATAGCCAAGGTATTACAGCTGCTGATATTCAGTCTTTCGAAGTTTCAGCAGATGGACTGCAATTGACCGTCTCTGCTGAAAATTTTACTTCAGGCGATGTGCTTGCTTTCACCTTAGATGTTGACGAGGTTGAGAGATTTCGAGTTGATAAGATTGCTTCGGGCGTCGAATTCGAAGGCTCGCTATTTGAGGCTGTGTTTGAGGATGCCAATTACACTTTTGAGTCTCAGCCAGTTGCGATTATAACCACCCTAGAAGATGGCTACATTCAGCCTCAGCAGTCTGGGATATTTTTTGATGAGTATAATCAGTTGTTTTCCACGGGGGGAGAACTGGCGGATCAAACCATTGGGTTAGCCTTAGATAACGCCAGTGGGACCTCGGATCGAACGGCTGGGGTGATCGAAGCATTTGATTTGGTTCCAAAACCAATTTCAATTTCCGGCAACGTCTCAACGGATGGTCAATTTGATTGTGATGGTGATCACTCAGCGTCTGGGATTTTGGGAGTAGGGTTGACCCTCGAACGCTTAGATTCAATGACTGGCCAGTACGAAGTGGTTGCGGCTACGGTTACTGATGACCAGGGGAATTATGAATTTTCAGCTGACCTTAAACTTGAGCCTGGGGTTTATCGAGTCGTAGAAACGCAGCCCGAGGGTTATTTAAGTGTTGGTGAGTCGATTGGTACCTCTGGTGGAGTCGCGGGCGCGAATGTGATTTCGGATATTGATCTTTCAGTGGGTGGATTGTCCAGTACTGGCTACGATTTTACGGAAGTCAAGCCAGCGACATTGTCCGGAAATGTTTGGTCAGATGAAAATAACAACGGTGTTTTAGATTCCGGCGAGCCCGGGATTGCGAACGTCCTTATTAAAGTGACCCGCGTTGATTCTAGTGGAGCCAACGAAGGCGATCTATTCTCAAACTTTGGTTCGGTCTATGTTCGAACGGATGCTTCTGGACGCTATGAAGTAGATGCACTTCCTCCAGGAATCTATGAGATTCAAGAAATTAACGAGCACTCGGGTGTCCAGGATCCGCTGGCTGGATACCTCGATGGTAAAGATAGTCTTGGTACAGTGGGCAGTGCTGTCATTGGCGTTCAGGCCAATGATCTATTCAGTCAAATTGACTTATGTGCTGAGGCCAGTGGTGCTGAATATAATTTTGGGGAAATCAGGCCTGCGGAAATTGGCGGTATTGTTTGGCACGATGCTAATAATGATGGAGTCATTGAAACAAATGAAGACCGCTTGGAAAACGTAGTGGTTCAGTTGTTTGATAAACAGGGTAATGAGTTGTCGGAAACGCGAACCGACGCCAATGGGCAGTATCAATTTAATAATCTATATCCGGGTGAGTATATAGTTCGAGAGATCCAGCCGGCAGGGTTTACTGATGGCCAAGATTCAATCGGGCAAGTCAATGGGATTACCAGCGGCGACTATCTAACGGATGATGAATTCTGTGTGAAGTTGGAGGTGGGGGATCGAGGTCGAAATTATAATTTTGGCGAGCTGAAAGCAGCTTCGATTTCTGGTCAGGTTCACGCAGATGCGAACGGGGATTGTACATTTGATGTCGCTGCAGGGGATCTGCCGCTGGCCAATGTTCAATTGGTGTTAGTTGATAGTAATGGAACCGAGGTTGCCCGAACGGTAACCGATTCCCAAGGTAGGTACGCGTTCGAAGATCTCGAGCCTGGGAAATATTCTGTCCGCGAATTTTCACCATCGGGTTATCTCAATGGCGACGCAATGGTTGGAACGGTTGATGGAGAGTTGGTTGGCTTTGCGGGGGACGAAGATTTCATCGGTGGAATCGAATTGAGTTCAGGTGACCAAGCCACTAATTACGATTTTTGCGAGAACATTCCGGCAGAATTATGCGGTACCGTTTATTTTGACCGTAACAACGATGGAATTCAAAATTCAGGTGAAGAGGGAATTGAAGGAACTCGTGTCGTGTTGACTGATGCGAATGGAAACGTAGTCGCCGCCGCCTTTACTGACGCAGATGGGCAATATTGTTTTTCGGATCTTGTTCCAGGGATCTACTGCGTGAAAGAGATCCAACCCGCTGGCTATCTTGACGGTATCGATTCCGTGGGCGAAGTCCAAGGAGTTCCTTCTGGTTTTGCTGAAAATGATAAGCTGGTCGATATCCAATTGCTTGGCGGCGTTACGGGTGAGCACTACAATTTTGGTGAATTGAAGCCTTCTGAGATCTCCGGTCGAGTTCATGTCGATCTGAATGGGAATTGTGTTTACGACGCGAGTACTGGTGAAATACCGCTGGCTAATGTTGCCATTGAATTGCTGGACAGTCAGGGGAATGTACTCGCAGAGACGTTGACTAATGCATCGGGCGAGTACCATTTTGAAAATGTGTTGCCAGGGGAATACACAATACGTGAGATTCAACCAGATAGCTATGAAGAGGGGGGAGTTAAGCCGGGCTCAGGTGGAGGTCTTGCCGGAGAGAATTCGATCTCGGCAATTGTTATTACGGCTGATCAGATACTGACGAATTACGACTTCTGCGAAGTTGAGACGATACCATCGCAAGTGATTCCCCCTAGCGTCCCCCCGTTGAATCCGCCGGTACCCGGAAACCCGGTAACTCCGAGTCCGGGAATCGCAGGAATCCCAGGACTGTTGGGTGCACAGGACTCTAATCCAATTCAATTCGTTAATGAATCAAGAGGTTTCTTTTACGCACAAACATCAGTGACGCCTTACACCTGGCATTTGAGTGTGATAAATGCGGGCGTCCCGCGGGGTGCAGAGGATGGAGCGGCCAGCATGCCTCGGTTGTTACAGGCGGGTTACATCAGCAATCGAGATTGGACAAGATTCGAGATGACGGAAGCGGTTTGGAGTTTCTCACAAACGACATCCGAGGGAATCACCATTTTAGATACCGGGGAGCCGATCAGGTTTGGAATGCTCAAAGGCATTCCAGTGGTGGGTGACTTTAATGGAGACGGCAGTGATGATCTTGGCGTTTTCAAAGATGGTTATTGGATGATCGATCTCAACCGCAACGGACAGTGGGATAACGCCGACCTGATGATTCGATTAGGTGAAGCTGGTGACCGCCCAATCGTTGGCGACTGGGATGGCGATGGTAAAGATGATGTAGGGATCTATGGCCCGATTTGGGAAATGGATCGCGAGGCAATTGCAAAGGAGTGGGGACTTCCCAATCCGGACAACGGAGCCTCCCCGGATCCAAAAAATATTCCACCATCCTACGAAGACGCAAATGCGGGTTCGCGTGTGATGATGAAGACCAGCTCTGGTGCTCCGCGGGCTGACGTCGTTGACCATGTCTTTGGGATGGGTGACGGGGAAGAAATTCCGCTTGCAGGAGATTGGAATGGCAACGGCATCCGTTCCATCGGTACGTTTCAGGCCGGCGTATGGCAGTTGGACATTAATGGTGACGGACGGTTCGATGGCCAGGATCCCGTTGTGACTTACGGTCGTTCCGGCGATTTGCCAGTGGTTGGCGATTTTGATGGTAATGGCGTTGAAGAAATTGCAATTTACCGAAGCGGGTTATGGATGATTGATTCTAATGGGAATCATGAAGTCGATGCAGCCGATCAAACTTTCCGAATGGGTGGTTCACAGGATCAGCCCATCGTGGGTGATTGGGATGGCGACGGCATTGATGAACCAGGTCTATATACTGAGTCGCCTAACGCGCCTGAAGTAAATTAAACCCCGGGACGTTCCGTCGGGAAATAGAACCGACGTAAGTTACCCAAACATGATCCGAGGAACGTGGTCCGAGAAACGCGAGCATGGTCTGACGTTTTTAGAACGAGTGATTGGTTCGCGTTAGGGCAGTAATTCGCCCGACTGGATCTTCCGAGGCTCTTCGGTGGTGGTTGGGTCAGATTTATTGAGGACGTCGCCATCTACGGTGTTTTCGTTAGAAGGCATTGGCATCTGTACGTAGCGGAAGTTAACGCTTTCTTTAAACCATTTCGCGAGAATAGAACGGTACCAGCGTCGACTTTGAGGGATAAGTACAGAAAGCCCGAATGCATCCGTTAGGAAACCAGGCGTCAGCAACAACCCCGCCGCGAAAAGTATCATTGCCCCGTCAGTCAGAAGGTCAGGTGAAATTTGGCCACTCGCAAAATTTCTCTTAATTTTCGAGAAAACGGAATTCACCGATCGCTTGGCTAGAATCGCTCCAATGATTCCCGAAACGACAACTACCGCGATTGAAAATGCCCATCCCGTGTAAGCGGACATTACAATCAACAATGTAAGGTCAGCGAGGGGAACTGCAATGAAAAGAAAAATTAATTTGCCGAGCACGACAATCCTTTAAAAGTACAACGAATCTGAAAGTCTCGCCTAATGTGAAGATGTTCAAGGGGCTCCCAGAAACATTATTGTCACTTGTATTGATGAAATTAACAAGTTCTTAGATTAAGAGTTCGTCCGATTATTTTTGGATATGCTTCCTCTTGCTACGTCGTTTGTTAGTGATGGCAATTTGAGTGGGAGTATTGAGTGGGAGTATTGAGTGGGAGTATTGAGTGGGAGTACAAACGGAGTTTAACGACGCTTGGTTTGGAGCGTGGTTTCGGGACGAGACTTGCCATGTTGCTTCTGTCGCTTAGGATTGGTTAAATAAAGCTACCCAGCTATTTAAATTGAGAGTAGTGAGTCTGGTTCGCTTGAATGGCGACATCTTCATCAACGGTTTTGTAGTCGAGTTGCAGTAAATGCCAGTCGTGTTTTTTAAACGATATCGAATGCAATTTGATTTGCGAAATGCGCAATTCAACGACTCGGCATTGCCTGAGGGCTACGATCTTTTGCCCTGGCGCCCGGAGTTGTTGAACGCCCATGCGGAAGCGAAATTTCGAAGTTTTCGAAACGAGCTGGATGCGAACGTCTTTCCCTGCCTCGGTGCCGCTGACGGATGTCTTCGTCTCATGAAAGAGATCAGCAATCGACAAGGGTTTGTTCCGCGGGCAACATGGTTGGCAACTCATCGAAACTCAAAGACAGGAAGGCTGGAATACTGTGGAACGGTACAGGGGCTTAGAGAAAAATTGGATGTTGGGGCGATTCAGAATATAGGAGTCGCGCGAGATCATCGCGGAATGGGAGTTGGTTCAGCAATTGTCCGTAATTCGCTTCGAGGTTTTCAGGCCAGTGGCATTAAGATTGTGACGTTGGAGGTTACCGAAAAGAACACGGGTGCCTTGAGGCTGTACCAACGACTCGGTTTTGCGGTTGTTAGTACGGTTTTTAAATCCGTCGAGGTAAAATCGGTTTAGGGTGAATTTTTTGCAACGGCGAATTTCTGTTCTGCAGCTAGGTAGTTTGTTCTGGTTCAATAGTTTCACCTCACAATAGACGAGTCTAGAGCTTGAAGTGCTAGCGGCTCTGGGTTTGTTCTTCTGGGTTTTTTGCGGATAAAGCGAGGTTGTTGAATTCTCGTGGAGATGTAAAGATTTATCGTTGGTCAGATGGATCTGACTGCTCGCTAGATAAAGGCGAGATCGGTGCATCAAGGTTGAAATCTCTGGTAGTGGACGATGGGAAAACGAATCAAGCTCTCTAATGGGCGTCGGTTAGTTGAAGACATTATTCATGTTGCAAACAAAACTCCGCTGGCTGGATTCGGCGCGGAGCAAGATGCGGGATTGGTCGCCAAATTTCGTCGTCACAGTCGCCCCAAGATCTCTTGGAACGTTCTCTACATGAAGGCTTATTCCATCGTGTGTAGACGCGATGCAACCCTTCGTCGCGCGTATGTCAGTTTTCCCTGGAGTTATCTTTACGAGCACGACAAAAATGTTTGTATGATGACCATTGCACGGGAATACGAAGGAGAGGAGCGTCTATTTTTTGCGAGATTTAATTCTCCCGAAGAAAAGACTTTAGTTGAGTTGCAAGCAGAGTTCGACCATTACAGACGGGCTCCGATCGCGGAGATCAAACAATTTCGGCACCAAATTAATTTTGCGAAGGCGCCTCGGTTTGCCCGACGTTTCGCTTGGTGGGCACTCGCAAATTTGTGGCCCAAGAAGCGAGCCAGTCATATGGGCACGTTCGGAATGAGTATCTCGGGCAATAAAGGTTGTTACGGAGCATCACATCATTTAGGCCCAGCAACAACAACTCTCGGAGTTGACCCTTTTCCCAAGAAGGGGATTAGCAAGGTCTTGATGACATTTGATCACAGAGTTTTGGATGGTGCTCCGGTGACCAAAGCGATGCAAGAGATGCATCTCATGTTAACCACAGCCGTCAAGGCTGAGTTGGCTGAATTGATTGGCTTTCACCCGGACACTGGTGAAAAAATGTCTGAAATTGAGTTGGCTAAATTCAAGCGAAGTCAGCGACTACGGCGGATCGAGACGAATCGCAAAAGACGTGTCGCCTAAGGTTCACTCGCCAATGATTGGTCTAAGCCCCTTTAGCTGGGAAGGGCTACCGTCGAAAGTGATTCATGGAGTCCGTTTGCTCCATGGCTTGACGTACCGTTTCAAGAAATTGCTCTGGTGATTTTTGGAAACGAGCCCGCGTTTGGGTGTCACTAAAAAGAATGATTCTTTGATTCGGAGCTTCCCCCATAAACACGCCATGGTTAAGTAGCCCGGTTGTAAGTTTTCCAGTTTCATGAAACACCACTGGGTCGAAACCGGCCAAGATTGGACTAAAGGCTTCTGGGTTATCTTTGAACCTATTCAGGTTTACTTCTGAACTAAAAATGTAAACTTGATTTCGATGGACGCATCCCCATTGAGGATTGCCGTTGATCCATTTTCCTTGCGTAAGGAGCGAGACGGGGCATTTACCGCGTAATGCATAATTTGCTGTAGTTACTCCGTTGCTTCGATTTTTTCCGGCTTTTTTTACGGAATTCGTAGAATCAGCAAGTAATTGTTTTGGGGAAATAGCTGGAGATTTTAAAGTAGCCTTGGAAGGTTGGAATTGATTTTCCAATTTTGGTTTGAATGAGTTGGTGTTTGGTTTGACGGTCTTTGCTGGTGGTCGGTTGGCGATTTGAGGTGGATTGGGAGCACGGAAATCATTGTTTGGCTGCTTTGGGTTAACAGCAGGTCGCTTGTTGATAACGGGAGGCGATGGTTTTGGTTTGATGGCAAATTTTGATTCAATCGTCGGTGGTTTTGGTTGCGACACTGGGAGCTTGAATTTAGGTAGATCGGGCGGGTTGATTCGCTCAGCCTTTGGCTTGTCGGTGTTTCTGGCCAGTGGTTCTGTTTGTTTCGCCGAGGGAGTGAAGAAGGGGTTCTTCTTGACTTGACCCGTGGGTACTTGGATGAAGCCTTGATCTTGGTTTTTGGTTGCCAATTTTTTGTAATTGGGGCCACTAAAGGCGCTTGATTTTTCGGGAACCTGATGGTTTGGTAAGGCGGTGCCAAATGTATTTGGACGGATGGGCTTAGCCTTTAGCGCTGAATCGCTATCCTGAACTGGTGTTATATTTTCGTTAACTGCCGGCTGATTAAGGCCGGTGGTTGATGCAGTGCCAATCGAATCAGGTTTGGCAAAGAATGAATTCTCAGATCGTCGCTTCAGTCTGGCTGATTCGGGAGAAGGAGCGGGAGGTAAATGGCTTGGGGCACTAGGAGAGAACGACGTTTTATGGCTTTGGAATGGTTGGTTGTTAGGGGCGTCCAAGCTTTGTAGATCGGCCATCGCGTGATTGACTTTGCTGGAATCGTTAAGCAGCACGGCCCATTCAGTTGCCATCTTGTAATAGGCGGAACTGTTGTCTGGGCTTTTTCGCTTGGAGACGATTTTCTTGTCTGCCGTTAGGACGACTTCAAAGGGAACGGACGGTACTTTGTATTGCTCGACTAATTCAGGGTGTTGGTCGACATCAATTTTTACTGCAATTACGTTGTCCCGAAACGCGCTGCGTACCCGTGATTCGGAGTGCACGAAGTTGGCTAAATTCCGACAAGGAAGAGACCAGGGGGCAGTGAAATGCAGCAGCACCAATTTATCTTGTTGTTTAGCAAGTTGTTGGGCTTGGTCGAGTTTGGTTTCCCACTGAATCGTTTGTTGTGCTTGAGTTGGGGCGCAGATTAAGAATAAGCAACTCAAAACGGAAACAGTTACTAACCGTGTAAATGAAGAAATCCAGAGAGTTGGTTTCCAAATAATAGTTACCAGGTTAATTTTCATGATGTGACGTCCAACACGTAATCGTTAAAACACGGGTACATGTCTTCGGAATCGGCATTAAAGGGTAGCTAGGTTAATAAACCTTGACGATTATTTGGGTTTTTCAGTTCTCAAATTGCTTATTTTGCATATATATCAGCATTCTGTGGTGCTTGGAAAATTGGGTAATTTTTTAATTTCTGCTTGACAGCATGCACTCTTTCGTCAACACTTTGAGCAGATCAAGTTTTCGCCTGTTTTCAGCGGGCACGGTTAATGCAGGGGTACTTATTTCAACCCTTTTACCTGATGGATTCAGGTATCTTTCTCTGGCATGTCTCTTTGACTTTCGTTGTCGAATCGGGAACATGCGAGTTTGGAACTCACAAGGGCTGATGGTATCACTGTGATGGCTCGGATTGGTTTTTCTTTTGAAAAACCAAAGTCGTCGCCGGTTTGCTCCACCTGAGTACGTGGTTGAGGAAACATTGGTCATTGTTCAGCGAGTTGGTTGTTTCGGATGGCAGCAAACTCTATCGCACGAACTGATTTGAGCATGCAAAGGAAGCGTCCTCGAACTCGTAACCGCTTAAATTCTGTTACTTGAGGTCGCGTTTTTTCACAGAATCTTTTGATTCAACTCCGTAGAAAGTTTCCTGTTTCAGGTGCCACAAGTATTTAGGGCTCCAGTTAAACAGACATTCGGTGCCGTTTCGGCACAACAAATATTAGGTGCTTTATGGCAAAAAAAAGTTCTCGTTCCGGTACGAAAAGTTCATCGGCAAACGATTCCCCAGCTTCTAGTGACGATGCTCGGTCTGAATCTAAACCATCGCGGTCCAGACGGTCGCCTAAAAAGGCTTCGTCGAGCGGTGAGTCTTCACAAGGTAACTCCGAACGAAGCGATTCGTCTTCGAATTCAGGAAATGACGGAGACGGAGGATCGAATTCTTCGGAAGGCGGTCGCAATCGTGGGCGTGGTCGAGGTTCGTCGAACAATAACAATAATAATAATAACAACAATAATAATCGCTCCGGTGGAAATAGCGGCGGAGGAGGAGGAGGAGGAGGAGGCGGTCGGTCGAGTCGACGCCGTCGCTCGGGTGGAAACTCGGGAGGAAACTCCGGGGGTAATTCCGGCGGTGGAAATCGCAACGGCAATTACCGAGGCCAGAAAAATAATTCTCGGGGAGGTCGTCGCGGAGGACAAAAACGAAGCAATGAACCAGTCGAGTTTGATGATGCAGAGCTAAGCGAAGGAATCGGTCTCTTGGAACTTCATCCTAATGGATACGGTTTTTTGAGAAGCTCAGACAATAACTACTCTCGTGAGAGGAGCGATCCATTTGTTCCCGGAACGATGATCGAAAAATATGAGTTGCGTGCCGGTGTGATGGTCAAGGGCATGGTCCAACCGGCTCGCCGCCAACAAGGGCCTCGTTTGCGAGAGCTGCTTGAAGTCGATGGGTTGGAGCCGGATGCGTATTTGGAAGTGAAAAGCTTTGACAAGCTAACGCCGATCAATCCAGTTTCGTGGTATCAGTTAGAGACTGGCCCCATGCCGCTAACAACGCGGGTAATGGATCTTTTGACTCCTCTGGGGAAGGGTCAGCGAGCATTGATTGTTGCTCCACCGAGAAGTGGAAAGACGATTATGCTGCAGCATATTGCTCATGGTATCGCCGAAAATTATCCAAACTCCAAACTCATGGTACTTCTGATTGACGAACGTCCTGAAGAAGTTACCGATATGAAACGGAACGTCAATGGAGAGGTAATCGCCAGTAGTCTCGATGAAGATATTGAAAGCCACGTTCGGCTTTCTCAGTTGGTTATTCAGCGTTGTAAGCGTCTGGCCGAGGCTGGTCAGGATGTCTTTCTGTTGATGGATTCGATTACCCGCTTGGCTCGAGCCTTTAATAAGTGGGTCGGGAATACTGGGCGAACGATGTCTGGTGGTGTAGATATCAAAGCGATGGATATACCCAAGAAATTGTTCTCGTCTGCTCGAGCCTTTGAGGAGGGCGGTTCTCTAACCATCGTTGGTACTGCCTTGGTAGACACAGGCAGTCGAATGGATGAGCTTATTTTCCAAGAGTTTAAAGGGACGGGAAATATGGAGCTTGTACTCGATCGTAAGTTGGCGGATCGGCGTGTCTGGCCAGCGATTGATATTTCACAATCGGGAACCAGACGCGAAGAATTGTTGCTGTCGCCAGACACGTTAAGCGCAGTCACAATGTTAAGGAGAACCTTAACGACGATGCATCATGTGGAAGCGATGGAGCAGTTGACTCGCCAATTAGAGCGATTCAAAACCAATGAGGAGTTTATCAAGCTCATCAGTGGTAAGCTCAACGATATGTAAACGGTGCGGTCAGTTGAAAATATACAAAATGATTCCTAGAGAAATCTAGGGATCTTTTTTTTTGCCCCGCGTTAGGAATTTTTTCAGGCTCTTAGAAGAGCTTCAAAGGAAGCCGCCAGTTGGCAGTTTTGGATTCGGCAGGGCTTTCTTCATGGGCTTCAACTGCAGCAGCAGTGAACCATTTTCGGATACACAGACCAAGCACGATCAAGCCAGCAGTGCCGCCCCAGATCATTCCGCATACAGTGCCGACAAAAGCGATGTCTCGTGTCATAGAAGTCACGCCCATGACGTTTGCAAGGATGGCGCAAAGCAGGCCAAACGTAAGGCTAATTAATGCGAAAACTACCACTGAAAAGAAAAGCGATACGACGGTTAACCCCGTGGATTCGAAAAAATATTGAACTCGCCGGTAAAGGCTAAATCGAATCCCTTTTTTGAAGTAAGTGTCTGAGGCAATGGCCGTGCGGACAATCGCAGGGGTCAGGATGACGGTCCCAATAATTGCGAAGAGCGGTGATGATTGAAGCACGGCGAAGAATATGCAGCACCCGGTTATGATCTGAAATAGCGTGGTCAGCGTGAAGGATGACTGGCCGAGGCCCCTGGTGCGATTCGCTGAAGGAGCGGTGAAGGTTTGAGTCGGAGGGACTGGATCGAGCTGAAAACTGGAGTTGAAAACCGATCGCGTGTCGTCTTCGGCGACCGTAGAGTGGTTGAGGCGCGACATGAAAATCAATTTCCGCTGAAGTTAAATCATCTGAACGAACTTAAGGTCCCAATTCGGATCCTTATTGCTGTTTGGCTTCGCCATGTTGCCGGTTTAGCCAACATCGCACTTCTTACTATAGACGATTTACAAGGTGTCGATAAGCGATATTCAGGTGCTAATTGGAGAGCATCGAAAATCCAAGTCATTTCAATAGCTGAATGCGGAAATACTTCGCCACTCATTTGGGTTGCTCAGGCCGCTGGCCTGGCGGAATTCAGTGAATCGTCGGGAATGCCGGAGAAACCAGTTCGGATTCCAATCCAAGCTAGAGAATCTAGAGACTAATGGTGAATAACGAATTTTTTCCAGAATTGCAGTCCTTGCGCGGATGGCACGGAGTGTAAGGCGTGAGAGTTGACGGTTCGGAGTGTCATGTTCTTGTTTAATGAATCAATGAGGAACTGGCGGTCGGAGGTTTAAGCTCGAGATTTTAAAACCCTAAACGATCCAAGCGCCTTAGATTTCATCGAATGCCAAAACTGCTAATCGAAAAACTGCTAATCGAAAAACTGCTAATTGAAAAACTGCTAATTGAAAGACCGTCAGGGTTGATGAATTGGCTACCGTCAAAATTTGACAAACCCAATAGATTGGATGAGAATCCGGTCGAGATTATCAGCTATCCATGCTTGGGTTTTATCTGGCGGCAAGCAACGTGAGTGCGATCGTTTTGTGAATTTAAGATGTTCGTGAATTAAGAGCAACGGAATTTAAACGGCGAGGCTTAGACGCGTTCATGGCGGATGCGTATTTCATACAATAGTTTTCATCAGGAAGAATTGAAAATGGGATTGTTAACACGTAAGCGACGGCGACTGGAATATCAGAATCTTGAAGATCGCCTTTGCTTGACGGCGATTGCAAACGTCAACCATTTGGGGGTGTTGCACGTGGTCGGCAACGCGGACGGAATGGTAAGTGTCGAAGCGACCGGAACAGGAACTTTTGATGTTTCCGATGACAGCGTTTCACTCGGTTCATTCGAAGGCGTTAATCGTATCTGGTTGTCGCTGGACCGGCACAATGGTGATAGTAATACAGTGAACGTGAATTTACACAGCGAGGTGGTTGACGGTGTTTTTGCCGCGTTGGGTGGAGGTGAAAACGAATTCAATGTTCAAGGGGATCAGGCGATTGGGCGGGTCGATTATCACGGTGGGCACGGAGTGGACACTGTAAATGTAAATGTGGAAACGACTAGGATCGTGTACTCCAGAATGCATGGTGGAAACGATGTAATCAATGTCAGTGAAGACGCCAATCGAATTCGGGTACGTGGCGGTGGCGGTGATGACGTTTTAACTATTGGGCCGATGGCAGATGTTAATTTCGTTGGCGCGATCATGGAATCAGGCGATAACGAAGTAAATGTTGCCGGACAAGTCGCCCAGAGTCTTTATGTGTCTGGTGGACATCAGGATGACATCGTTCGGCTTGCTGAAGGAGCAAGCTCGCGATACATGCAGGTCAATCTGGGGCATGGAAATAACGTTGTTAACGTCGCTGGTGAAGTCACCAACAATTTGTATTACCGAGGTGGAGACCATGCGGATACCATTCGACTTACTGCTGAATCGAGTGTGAGAACGGTTGCGGTTGACCTTGGGCACTCGCATAATTTGCCGAACGAATTGTTTCTCAATGGCTCCGTTCGAAACCTGTTTGTCTTCGCCGGTCATGGCGTTGATTCGGTTGTGTTTTCAGAAACTGCCAATACTCATTATTCGAGTTTAGTTTTAGGAAACGGTGATAATCGTGTCGTTACCAATGGGACTCATAGTGATAACCTTTATTTTCGCGGGTTTCATGGTCATGACACCTTCTTAATTGGCGAAAGTGCTGAGATCAACGGAAGTGTCCGCGCGGTTTTAGGTGCGGGGATGAATCATTTTCAGCACGAAGGTTTGATTGACGGTAATCTCTTGGCTTTGAGTAAGAATCCAAATGATGCCTTTACTGCCAATGGTGTCGTTAATGGTTTCACTCGCCTCTTTCCTGGTGGGCAAAAATAACCAACCAGGCGACTTGAACTCTGAAAACACGGCAGCGACGATTCGCTGTCGTGTTTTTTTAGGCAACTCTAATACAAAATTGTATAGGTGAGGTGCTTGATTTACGTCAAGGCAGACGGGTTCTGCGAACTGGAGGGGCGCGTTTTTTTGTGACTTGGAACGTGGGAATGCGGACGCCGCTAATGCTGCTTGGACTATTTTTGTTTCGAAACGAGAAAGCTGCTTCGATTCGAAGGAGTCCCAGCGAAGAATCGCCGATAGAAAGTTTGGGAATACATTGAAAATAGCCTGTACCAAGTCTTTTAACCCCTGCCAAAGTTAAAAAATTGGGTTGAAATGTGTCTCAAGTGGTCGAGGCGTCTTAGCATACCCGTCAAAATAGTCTAAGATATGCGACCTTGTCAGGCCTCACTTCGTGATGTTCTGAACTTCCTGGAGAGTAAGCGAATGGCTAGCGGCTTCATTGGAAATGAAGTGCCCCGCAAGGGGTTGCGAGTTCGAATCTCGTGCTCTCCGCTCTTTTTTCTAGCCAAATGGCCAAGTGTGCATGGAAGTTTACATGAGCTCCCTGCCCAGCTGGGCGGGTGAAGAGTTTAGGGGTGGTTAAAACGACTCCGGCGTCTCATTCGCTTGGACTTTTCTGATACCTCAGATGAAGGACCAAGAGGGCTGAGGCGACCAACGGAACAAAGATGTCGTAAAAGAGAATTGGTCCGGCATTGCCCGCTGCAAAATTTCCATGTTCGAGTAAATCTTGAATATGGATTCCTGCCGCACCTAGTAAAAAAGTCGATTGCGCAACCACGGGTGCGATCCAGAAGTTCCCTCGAATCCAAAGGCTGAGGATTCCGAGAATGGCGATCCCAAGCGATGCAAATCCTAGTTCTAATTGAAATGGACTGCCTGCGGGCCAGCCAATAAAATTGGCAATTGAATCAGGAGAGAATATATGTGGCAGAGCTACAAAGATGCCTCCGACTCCCCATTGGACAAATAAAATGTTTTGCAGGCAGACGCTAACAATCCGTTTGGTTGAGAAACCCTGAGACCTTGTCCAGACTAGCTGAAAAAAAATGGTTGCCAGCGTCACCCCAAGGATTACATGGAATATCATTTTCTACCTTTAAATTAATGCGGAGCCCAAACACTGGTAAGTAATTGTAGTGCGCAGTTGGGTGGAGGAAGGGGAATTATGCTCAAACGGTTTGATAGAAACGTTCCTATTCGTCAACGGCGAAAAACCAATGATCACTTAGCTCGGTGGAAATATAGTAACGTCCTTTTGGTTTAAGGAATTTCTTGTCGGTACGACTGAAGACAATTCCACTGTTGCCACATCCATGGCCGAGGTCAAACCAAACTCGTTTTGGGTAACTTTGAATGTCTTTGACATGAAACGACCCGATCCAATTGGTAGCTCGACCGCTTGCTTTGTCTCATGTCTGTTTAACAAACTAACAAAGTCAGGTTTTGAAACTGCGAATCGAATAGATGCGAAGAAGGGCCATTGAGTAAAGCACGCAATTAGCAACGCAAAGACTGCGGTCGTGATTAACAAACGACGGATGGTCTTAAAGCCGAAACCCATGATGGTTGTCAAAAAAATAAGGGGTGGCAGCAGAAAGCTATGAGTCAGAAAGACAAGAGGGAACGATTGTCTTGAGCAGAGTTCAAAATAGAAAAAATCAACAAGTACAAATGAAACAATCAATAGCCAGCAAAAGAAGCCGAGACACTTGTGAACTTTGGTTTTAGATTTACCCATAAGTCCACGCATTGAGATCAATTCAAGGGGATAAGACACGGATGAAATGTTGAGGCAGCATTGAGTCCGGTTAGTTGGTAGCCTGGTCGGTTCTCAAAACACTCCCGACCTCGCAGGTGCATGTTTAAAAGTCGATCAGTCAATAACCGACAGTTTAATTTACAACAGTTTTTAGGCTAGGTTGCCGGTTGTCGAGGAAATGTTCCTAACTGAGTTTAATTTTCTATCCTGGAGGAAAGTGCTTCTAAAGGATAAGGGATTGGCTTGCCCGTCGCTTTGATTGTGGCGAACTGGGCGTTTTTATCTTTTAATTGCTGGTCTAGGCGTGTTGCCATGTCTCGCAAACGGTCGGGGTTTTCCTGGGCTACATTAGTGGTCTCGCCAATGTCAGTTACCAAGTTAAATAGCTCGAACGATTGATTCTGGTGCCAGTAAATAAGCTTCCAGTCGCCATGTCGCAGTGAGCTGTAGGGAGGCTGATCATAGAAGTTTGGGTAATGCCATAGCAGTTCACGAGGAATCTCAGGAGGAGGCGAATTCCCCTCTAGAATTGGCACCCAGCTTTGCCCATCGTTATCGGGGACGTCTAAGCGAGCCAGTTCTAGTATGGTTGGGAAAATATCTTCAATTATTACTGGAGTAGCATTGCGTTTGCCTTCTGCAGTGACTCCTGGCCAATTGACGATCAGCGGAACACGGTTTCCTCCTTCGTAACCAGAAATTTTATGACCCCGTAATGGCAAATTGCGTGGATTGTTTCTGGGTGATCCATTATCAGACATAAAGATCACGATCGTTTCCTTGGCGACCCCAAGTCGGTCAATTGTTTCCAAAAGATCACCAAGAGATTTATCCATGCTCTCAATCATGGAAGCATATTTTTTCTTGTGCTGGTTCCAGTTCGAATCCTCATAGTTTGGCAAGAAACGCCGATCTGGTTCGAAGGGCGCGTGCACTGCGTAATGTGACATGTAAAGATAGAAGGGGGCTTTATCAGCAACAGATTTTTCAACCGCGCGAATTGCTTCACGGGTGATCGCTTCGGTCAAGTTAATTGTCTGGCCATGGTATTTGTCCAAACCAGGCACATCCCAAATTGTTCCGCCACCCCGCCAAGCTGCAGAGAAATTATGGTCGCCATGGTACGACCCCGGTCCACCCATATAGGAACCGGCAATGTTAACATCAAACCCCAAATTAAGAGGATTCGCGCCGGGTGTGCCTTGGGCGCCAAAATGTCCTTTGCCTGCATGGATAGTGCGATAACCCCCGGCACGTAAAAGCTCTGGCAGGGAAACCTCTGCGACGCTGCGCTGCGTTTTATCTCCGGCAGGTTGCAATCCGTTTAAGTTCCAATTTGCAGGTGAGTATTGCTTTCCAGGACGGGCTGGACTGGTATCTTTTCGAAGGGTCCAGCAAGTCACCTTGTGTCGAGCTGCATTTTGTCCGGTCATCAAGCTAACGCGAGATGGTGAGCAGATGGAGCATGCATAGGCATTGGTGAACCGCAATCCTTGCGACGCCAATTTCTCCATGTTGGGCGTCCGGTAGTCACGATTGAGCAATGTCGCCTTGGAGTGAAACTCAACGGATGTGTCTTGCCAGCCCATATCGTCGACAAAGAAAAACAAAATGTTGGGCGGCCGCTCCATCGCGTTGCCAACGCCTCCAACGCTACCAACGCCGAGTACGACAAAAGCAATCAAGCATCTAATGGCAACGTGCATGGGAAACCCGTTCGACTAGAAAGGAGGTAACTAAGCGAGGTTAATGCTTCGGAGTTGGCAGGAATTAGGTTGGCTGAAACGCGAGAATCGGCTGTTCCATTGGTGACAATGTTTCTCGCCTAGTTTTCAAGGTAAAATGAATCCATCGAAGACTCAAATTGATAACGAATTCTACGCTTCATTCCATTGCGGAATTATGGTTGGGCGGGCTCTGCTAATTCGCAATTCGCGAGACTGAGCAGGGCCATTGCTGTGCCATAGACGCGGCCTAATTCGTGTGAATCAACGAAACAGCCATCCAATTCGGGCAAATTCATGACCAGCGATTTTTGAATTTCAGCACAACGTTTTTGGAGTTCACGGTCTTTCAGGTTGCGGATTGTTTCACTTCTCGCACGCATGTCATACCAGAAAAAGAAACCACCGTAGGCGAGTGTGGAGGTATGGTCGTCGTATTTTAAGGCGATGTCGAGATTGTCATGGAAATCGAGAGATTTTTTGACCGCGTTGTTGAGTGCGGTGTCACTTGATTTGTCCCAGACAAAGAGACCAAGCTCGCACAATGGCATCCGACCAGCAGAGGCGGCAAAATCTTTCTCTGTACCTTCGTTGTTTCGTTTTCTGCGGCCGCTACTGTAGGGAAACGCTCCGTTGGCAAAACGATCTGAAAGAAGCGACTGCAGGCCTTTTTCAATTTTAGTTGAATCAATTTTGGCACCTAGGGAGTTTGCTTCTTCGAGGGCGACCAAAGCGGTGGCGGTAACGAACGGATTGTTGTATTCGTGATACCAACCTCCTCCTCGAGATTGAACGCCTTCGAGCAGTTGGACGGTCTTCTGTTGGCTTGATTGCAGAGCCTCTTTGGAGATTCCAATTTTTACCTGAGGGAACTCTAGGCAGCGAGAAAGGAAGCGTAACCGGAACGCATAGGCCCAAAGGATTTCATCGCGGTCGATTGGGTTGATCTGAGAGTCATCGGTTGTGAATTCGACTGCGCGTTTGATCGCAGTTGGAAGGCGACTTTTTAGACGTTCTGGACAGTCGGGACGTTTTAAGGCTTCGAGCATTGCCATGCCGGCTAAGGCTGTGATGGCGACATGCACATTGGGTAGGCTGTCCGTTCCTCCAAAATCATAATCACTGTCCGTGAATCCACCTGATACGTTTTGCATGCCGAGCAAGAAGTTAGTGCTTTGATTCCATAATTCTGTTTCAGTGAATGTATTGGGGGGCGCTGCCGACCCTTTAGATTTCTCGCCAGCAAGAAGAGCCTGTTTGGGCAAATCTGTGTGGATCTCGAAACCTCGATAAAACGGACCGGCTCCTTGTGCTTCGGCAGCAGCCTTCCACGCGAGAGGTTCTTTGGGAAATTTTTGGCTAACTGCTTTCCAGATAGCCTTCGCTTCATCGTGACGTCCCAAACGAAAGACTGCCATTCCCTGTAATAATCCAAGTTCACAACGATTACTTGCTGTCATTGAGTCTTCGTTGTTTGCCAGAGAGCAGGTTTGAGCCGCCGCTTCATAGTCGCCAAGTCTATACTGCGTCCATGCATTTGCGAGCATTTTTGGTGGTGTTGGCAATGGGCGTGGTTGATCCAAAGACCGAGTTAGCAAGCTACGGAACCATTGCGGGTGCATGGTCGTGATGCGATCAATTTTTGTTTCGCACTTTCCATCGGGCTGGAGAATTAAAAAACCGGGTTCGATGAATTTGTAGGGAACCAGTTGATAATTGGCTTGTTGTTTTTTTGTGGGAGCAGAGCGAACTGGGATGTAGTGTTCGTTGATGACCTCAATGATGTTTGGCCAAGAGAATGGACCGGATAGCATATAGCGATCGATTTCCGATTTCCGGTCCATGAATGTTCCCTTCAATGTCGGGACATACCAAAATATTGGTTTGTTGGTTTCCTGGGATTTGCGAGCAGCGGTATCAAAATCTGGTTCCCAGTTGACCGCTGAACCTGCTTGCTTGGTGAGAGCATTGGGCGTCAAGCGAATTTTTCTAGTACTGTTTCTGGTAGCGTTAGTTTGAGCCAACAACTCGCCATTGATGGTCAACAAGCAGCCGATTGTCACAGCGGTCCAGACGATAAAATGTCTTATGTTAAGGGCGTTGGTCGGGATAAAGGATTTGCCCATTTTTAGTCCAAAAAAATATGTTTGATTTAGTTCAAAGAAAGGAAGATTAGCGCATCTGCCAAAGCGGATGGCCAAAGCAGGAGATGAGCCAAACTTAAGGTTACGGGGAGATTGACTTGAAATAAAGAGGGATAACGCGGGTGTCTGATTTGAGGCTAGTTTTTGTTGGGTTCCAGATCGAATTGGAGGAACGGGCGATCCCGACTGGCTTCCTTGGTCGTCACGGTTTTTAACGTGAAAATAAGCTTCAGCAGAGTTTATCGGGCCCGTTTGATGTTGTTGATGTTCAGAGGGAGATTAGGCGCGCTGTCGGGAGGGAGTCCTTTTGGCAAATAAAGCCCAAGGAAATGTTCTTTTTTTCGAAAATTTACGAGCCACCTTGTCAGTAAATTGTCGAAAAGGTACGGTATTCAATCTTGAATTAGGAACTTGGCGGTGTAGCTCAGTTGGTTAGAGCAGCGGAATCATAATCCGCGTGTCGGGGGTTCGAATCCCTCCACCGCTACTCGGTTGTTTTCCAGAACGGCGACAACTTCCAAAAAACTCGCGTTTTCCCCAACCGAATGAATGGTCCCACCCTTCTGATGCGAGTCGGTGCGAGACAAAACGGGCGTTCGCATCCCCCGCGAGTCCCCAGTTTGGGCGGCAGCTTGAAAGTGTTCGTCGGTCACTGTCAAGTAATGCTTGTGAGCGACTGTAGGAGTGTTGCCCAGCCACGCACATACGACGTAGGTCGGGTACTGCTGTTCCAACTCTGTCTGTCGGCTGGAGCGGCAATTTTGAAAAGGCTTCGGCCACGCTTTCACACCCGCACGGCTGATGATCTTCCGAAGCGTCGTACCAAGATTCTTTTCCGCATTGCCGCCAAGCATCGGGACAACCCATGTCTCTCCGTCCGCGGCAGACGAGTAAGCCTCGTCAAGATAACGCCGAAGTTCGGGAAAAATGGGCACAACACGCGCGCCCTTACCGTATCGTTTAGTTTTGGGGCTGGTCACGGTAAACCGCTCAAGGTCCCAATGAATATCGGTCCACTTTAGCAAAGCGATTTCGGACGAGCATCGTAAGCCGCCGTAACGTGCCAGGGCAACAACCGTTCGCCATTGCCAATTTGGACATTTGTCTAAAACTTTTTCGATTACTGCGCGAGTCACGAAAACGCGTCGGTCATCATTCGTTGAGTGACCGATAGTAACGCCATCAAAGGGATTCCGCTCGATAAGTTCCTTGCGGAAAGC
>CALKCK010000005.1 GCA_938083195.1 uncultured Pirellulaceae bacterium
CAATGTGTTGCCCATGAAATTTGGAACATTAACCACTCCTTTGATTTTCGCATTGATCCTGTGGGCGGCGCCCGCATTGGGGCAACATTGCGGCGGGTCTTGTGAAGTCATGCGACCGGCAGCACCACCGGTCTCGCTCAACCCGAAATTCCAACTGGTTGCCGGCAAAGAAAAAAAGAACTGGGCCTACCTCCATAATTTCATTTGGACTGAGAATGGAAACCACAAGCATCCATTAATGGAGACCCTGGCGTCACCCCCATTGGTTGCTTTTGGTTATCGGCGAATCTTTGTTTCACCCGCAGGAAACGGATTCCTAGTGACGGGCAATCCTTATGTCGAATCACACCCCCGTTACGGCACTGGACGGATGGCTCAAAAGACACCTTTGTTCATTTTTTGTAACGAACAAGGAAAAACATTAACCCAGATCGACTTAGTGAAAGCGCTAAAACCGGCAGAGGTGGC
Organism: uncultured Pirellulaceae bacterium; assembly: GCA_938083195.1. Classification (GTDB taxonomy): domain Bacteria; phylum Planctomycetota; class Planctomycetia; order Pirellulales; family Pirellulaceae; genus Mariniblastus. Next base: position 469 of record CALKCK010000005.1, read on the forward strand.
AACGGGGGACTGCCCGGAAAATTGTGGATGTAAAGACATCCTCTACGTTTATGAAAAAGATCCAGCTGTCTCCCAAAATGGACTTTACGTCAACTTGGTTACAAAAAAAACAAAACGAACCATCAGCTTTTGCCTGCCGTTTGGAAGCCTGATCGAAAACCGAAAGTCTTTTGAGAATCGACTTGCTGAACTGGAATGGGAGCAGCAACCTGAGAATCAGCGAGACATGCTTAAGAATCAGATCGCCGGTCTTATTACGGAACTCGAATCACCCAACGGCCAAACTCGCGACGCGACGGAAAAATCTCTCATTGAAAAAGGATTTCTAGCACTTCCGCAGGTTCGGTTAGTTCTTAACAAGACAAACTCACCGGAAATTATTTCCCGGCTTCAGAGAATCGAATCGCAATTGCAACCGTGGACTGCAGAAGGCTACGAATCCCTATCCAAAAATCTCGTCTTCCTAAAAGGCCTATTGTCATTTAACGAAGAAAGGGTCGTGAATGCAGTCGAAAACCGGTTGAGGCAACTAATCCCCACGGCGAATACAACGGACTGGGAGACTTGGCTCGATAAGCACCTGGGGAAACTTCAATGGGATGACAAACGCGACCGCTACGAAATTCAAAACTAAAACCCGGAATCCCTATTCAATAGAATCCCAAGGTCGAAGCAGTTTCCAACCGTTAGCTCTTTTCCTCAATCGCCACAGTATTTAGATTGTGTGAGAACTTTTAATATCAATCTGCTCAAAAACGTCTATTGAAATTGCATGAAATGAGAAATCCTTCCCCTACATGCAGTCGCTCGCATATCTTGTTGATAGTCTTTTTAGCCGGGATTCTATCCTCATTACCAGCATGCCTCGTGGGCGCTGAAGACGGCAGTCACACCAATCCCAATCCCCAACATCTTCTCTCAAGGCAGCAATCAAAGGCCCTAAAAACTGATTTAGTCATTTCCAGTCAGCCTCCTCAAAAAGCAGGCGGAAACACTTGGCAACCCGCACGTTTTGGGATCACCCGCAAAGACTTTGATTCGATTCAGAATACCATTCCCGGTATTCGCATCGCGGTGCCAATCCGTGCATTTAATCAACGCGCTATTTATGGCGATGCAGATCTTGATCTAGCCGTCGTTGGAACTGCCGACTCCCTTGCAAAAATCGAAGATATCCCTCTCGCCAAAGGGCGATTTCTGACAGAAGAAGATTTAGATAAAATGAACAACGTTGCCGTCATCTCCAAAGATGTTGCCCAGCAAATGTTCAATGGTAGAAACCCGATTGGCAAAAACATAAAAATTCAAAAAGATTACTTTATCATTGTGGGCGTCACAGAATCCAATGGGCCTAACCTCAAAGATAAATTATCAAAATCGCCCAAGGTTTTTATCCCAATTACAACCATGCAAGCCCGATTTGGGGACAATTCTGTCAAACGCAAATCCGGTTCTATTGAAATGCAAACTTATGAACTAAGCGAAGTTCGCTGCGTTGTTGAAGACAAAACCCAAGTTAATAAGACGGTAGAAACAATTGAACGCCTCCTCTCATCAAGCCACAAGACAAACGACTATTCCATTGAGCCGTCGAGATAACGCACCGCACTTGACCATTCCATCGTTAAATCAGCAAAGCCATTAAGACCTCCAAGAATTCAAGCAATATGAATACTAAATTAATTACGGCACTTTACCTTTTAATATTCTTCAATCCGTACCTCACGATCGCACAAAACCAGGATCTTGAACGGCGAGTCGCTCAAACTGTTCGCGAATATGGAGAAATTGAAAGTGCGAACGTAGTCGAAATCCGCAGTCCGATGGCTTCAACCATCTTATCGGTCATCGCCGAAGGCAAAACAGTTAAACAGGGAGAAACTTTAGTTCGACTCGACGCCGCGATGGTACGCGAAAAAATCGAAGAACAATCTATCGTTGTCGCAACCGTCAAAGCTGAACTGACTCAAGCCCAGGTGATACTTGACTCCCTGAAAACAGAGTTTAATGGCAAATTAGCCATCACGGACAGGGCGGTGGAGGTTGCCAACTTAGGTTTACGGCGGTTCGTGGCAAAAGACGGTGAACTCGCTTTGCGCCAAGAAGAAATCAATCTGGAAATTAAGCTTGGAAACGGACGGCTAAGCCGCCTGCAAAAAACTGCGGACAAAATAAAATCTCTCAACGAATCAAAGCAGAGGAACGACGAATTAGCGGAGATCACCGCGGCCATAATTGAGGCGAAAGCCAAGCTTGCATTAGCAAACGACAAGAAGATCTTTCTTAACAAACACTTTCAAAAAGAAGAACTAGCAACTTTACAACTGGCACTTTCCAAGGCCCAGCATGAAAAATTAATCGGCATTGGAACTTTCGAAAACCAAGTCAGAGTTCGAGAAGCCAACATGCTCGCTGCAAAAACTGCTCTTGCCATCCAACAAGAAAAACTCGATCAATTGAAAAAGGTTGCCTTTGACTGCAACGCCCCCTCTCCCATCGATGGATTGGTAATTTACCCGGCCACATCTGCAGGGCGTGCCGCCCGAAGTTCAAAAACCGAAGTGGGAGCTAAGGTAATTAATAATCAATTGATAATGAAAGTGGTGGACAGTAAAAACTTACAAATAAGGGTCAGCGTCAATCAGTCTCGAATTCGCCGAATTCGTGTCGGTCAATCGGCAGTAATCCGGGTTGATGCTGCTGGTGATTTAGAATTAAAAGGTAAAGTCGTTCAGATCAGTACAGTCCCCGAGGCTACGCTCTGGCTCACAAACGACGTTAGACGTTACGCCGTCATTGTATCGCTCGAAAATCCACCTTCTTTTTTGAGATTGGGAATGACGGGTGCGGTTGAAGTCAATGCTCCACCCTTGCAGAAATAACACGCTCCAGTTTGTTCCATCAAATAATTAAGGGACCAAAGCTCGAACCCGATTTCGTCAACATCAACTGGATGTGAGCGTTTGAATATCCAACCTAATTAATCTCGACAGTCCTTTGAAATATCAGCTGAGCCGGACCAAGCGAGTTCAGGACGCAACATGAAACTTGAATGGCAAAAATTACTAAGCACCTCGCGGCACGAAACCAAGCCAAAAGACGCGGTCAAATCTCGAAGTCCATTTGAAACGGATTATGACCGTGCAATCTACTCGTCTTCATTTCGGCGACTTGGAAAAAAAACCCAAGTTCATCCGATGGAGGAAAACGCTCACATCCACAATCGCCTAACTCATTCACTTGAGGTCGCATCGGTAGCTCGTTCTTTTGGAAGACGTCTAGGTCAATTGCTGGAAGAGAAAGGCGAACTGCCAGATTCGATCAATGAGTACGACATCGCTTTTTCACTCATGGCCGCCTCGCTCGCTCATGACATTGGCAATCCACCGTTCGGACACGCTGGAGAGTATGCAATTCGAGAATGGCTTGAAAGTCATTCTGACGAGTTCTTCCCTCCAAATTTCGACGACCAGGGGCTAAGGGCCGATGTTCTTATATTCGAAGGCAATGCTCAGGGATTTAGAATTGCCTCGCGAAGAGACCTTGGAGAGCTGGCCTACCTTCACTTTACCTATTGCTCTCTGGGAACCATGGTGAAATATCCCTGGACGTCCACAGCTCCTCAAGCAAAAAATCTCGGCAAATACAATTTCTTCTCCAGCGAGGAAGAAATTGCCAAGGTCGTATTTGGAGAGATGGGGCTCCTTGAGGGTGATAAATTTATCAGACACCCGATGTCATTTTTATCCGAAGCCGCCGATGACATTTGTTATCGGGTTATCGATATTGAAGATGCTGTTGAAATTAACGAAATCTCTCCCAACGAGGCTCGTGAGCTTTACTTTGGTCTGCTGGGTGATCAAAAGAAAGAGTACCACGACAATGCAAATCTGCCGCAACTTCGCGCGGAGGTGATCGGCCGATTGATCGAAGCGTTCTGGGAAGTTTTCGTAAACAACTACGATGAAATCATGTCAGGCACGCGCGTTGATGATCTTAAAGCCGGACTCTCACCGCAAGATTCACAATGTTTTGAATCGGTCAAAAAAGCAAATACGACAAAGATATTTACGGCAGAGAAGAAGATTCGCGTTGAGATTGGATCCTACCAAGTCATGGGGCGAATTCTCAAAGCATTTGGAAAAGCAACGCGTGCTTTATCAGAGCATCAAGATTTAAAATCTGTGCCATTCATCGCACAACGCTGTTTATCGCTCGCCTGGAGCCAGGAGTACCTGGCCTCAAACGCTACCCAACCCTTCACTTGGTGGATCCATCAAACACTGGATTTCATTTCCGGGATGACGGATGATCGCGCGATTGAAATTTCCAATTCGATCAACGGATTCAACTAAAACAGTTTGCACCGTTTGTAAAATTAGAACGTGCCGAAAATCTCGTTTAAGACTCACAACTCGAGCCGCTGGCCTTTTCTCAACTGTTCGATTCCATACTGCGTGCCGCGCCACTGCACACCGCCTCTGCTCCACAGCAACATTAATGCCCGGGCAAAAATAAGCCACAACATGGCGAGGCCGACAGGAAACAAAAAGAAACTCATTCGTGACAATGAAGATTGGCGCGAAAAAGTTGATACAAATAAAAGCGGAAACAAGATAGCCGCTGCCCAGGCAACAACAACGCCGATGGTCGGAAGAAAAAAAGTACAAAGAAATCCGAACACTGTCACCGGCAATATCGCCAACAATCCCATCGCGCGAATCTTACTGTATTTTGTCAGCCCGGGACTATTCTTCTCCAGCCCACCAGCCATCTCCGTAATATTTTGATACCAATGCAAGGAGATTTGTTTACCAGCCCGGGCAACGAGAGGCCGCCCACCACCACGTTTCATCATCAGTCCCAAACCGACATCGTCGATCGTTTCCATTTTCAACCACTCAAAACCTTCCGTCTGGTTAAAAGCACTTGCGCGAACCAAATTTAACGCTCCAACACCGACCGCTAATGGGTCATCTACATTGGCAACCCGTTTGGCCGAAACAAAGAACATCGAGCTTGTGTAAAACGCCGCGATTGCGATTTCAATCAAAACACCTGCCGGCTTCATTCTGGGAAGTCCCGCCAAATGATCGATCTCATTGGCCTGAGCGAACTGCATTAATTCGACCAGCGCATTCGGCTCAAAACGAACATCTGCATCGGTATACAACAACCACTCACCGATGGCCTGTTCCGTCGCCACGTGTAACGCATGCACTTTACCCAGCCATCCATCGGGCAGAGTCTCGATGTGAATTGCGGTAATCCGTTCGTTCTGTACGGCGAGGCGCTCAATGATTTCACCCGTCTCATCGGTCGAACGATCATTGATAAATAGCAATTGTAGGTTCGGGTAGGTTTGTTCCAACAAACCCATTGCGGTCGATTCAATGCTCGCCGCCTCGTTGCAGGCTGGTATCAAAACAGACAACGGTGGCGATCCGCTCAGATCATCCCCAACACTGGAGACGCTCGTTGGTATATCGACATACTGGCGAGAATGCCACCAAGCGCGAAACCAACTAAGACACCAAATAGCAGCCGTCAAGACGCCGATCACCTTTAAAACGACCAACCACTCGAACATTTAATTTCTCTTCAAAAGACAACCAATACGTTTCGCAATTCACTCTTGAGATTATCAGTTGCTGAGAGGGATACCC
>CALKCK010000006.1 GCA_938083195.1 uncultured Pirellulaceae bacterium
CAATGTGTTGCCCATGAAATTTGGAACATTAACCACTCCTTTGATTTTCGCATTGATCCTGTGGGCGGCGCCCGCATTGGGGCAACATTGCGGCGGGTCTTGTGAAGTCATGCGACCGGCAGCACCACCGGTCTCGCTCAAGCCAATTAATCCAAGAATAAGGCGTCGTGCTTCGTTCCACCGCACAATCGAGGAAACGGGGACGCTGCCTGAATTTCGGAGACACCAACTCAACGAGATGATTCAACCAGCCAAGCTAATAGATCAACTCGCGAGTCCGTTAAATTATGAGTAGGGCAAACCAACAGAGCACATTATGAAACTTGATTGGCAAACATTACTAAGCACCTCGCGATACGAAACCAAGCCAAAGGCCTCGGTTAAATCCCGAAGCCCGTTTGAAACGGACTATGATCGTGCAATTTACTCTTCATCATTTCGCCGACTTGGAAAAAAAACCCAAGTCCATCCGATGGAGCAAAACGCTCACATCCACAATCGTCTGACTCATTCGCTTGAAGTCGCATCAGTCGCCCGTTCTTTTGGAAGACGTCTTGGCCAATTTCTGGAAGAGAGAGGAGAGCTTCCAAATCATATCAATGAGTACGATATCGCTTTTTCCCTCATGGCCGCCTCGCTCGCTCATGACATTGGTAATCCACCGTTTGGACACGCTGGAGAATATGCAATTCGAGAATGGCTTGAAAGTCACTCAGCCGAATTCTTTCCACCAGACTTCGATGATCAAGGGCTAAAATCCGATGTTCTTATTTTCGAAGGTAACGCTCAGGGATTTAGAATTGCCTCGCGGAGAGACCTTGGAGAGCTCGCCTACCTTCACTTTACTTATTGCTCTTTGGGTACCATGGTAAAATACCCTTGGACGTCCACAGACCCTCAAGCAAAAAAGCTTGGCAAATACAATTTTTTCTCCAGCGAAGAGGAAATTGCAAAAGTTGTTTTTGGAGAAATGGGGCTCGTTAAGGGTAATGAATTCATCAGACACCCGATGTCTTTCTTATCCGAAGCCGCCGATGACATTTGTTATCGTGTTATCGACATTGAAGATGCTGTTGAAATTAACGAAATCTCTCCCGGCGAGGCGCGCGAGCTTTACTTTGGTCTGCTCGGCGATCAAAAAAAAGAGTACCACAACAAAGCCAATCTTCCGCAACTTCGCGCTGAAGTGATCGGTCGATTAATCGAAGTATTCTGGGAAGTGTTCGTATCCAATTACGATGAGATCATGTCAGGCTCTCGCATTGATGACCTCAAAGCGGGACTCTCGCTGCGAGACTCAGAATGCATTGAATCGGTCAAAACAGCGAACACTACCAAGATATTTACAGCTGAGAAAAAAATTCGCGTTGAGATCGGATCCTATCAGGTCATGGGGCGAATTCTTAAGGCCTTTGGAAAAGCCACGCACGCCTTATCAGAACATCAAGACTTGAAATCAGTGCCATTTATCGCACAACGCTGTTTATCCCTTGCCTGGAGCCAGGACTATCTGGCCGCCAACGCAACACAACCCTTCACCTGGTGGGTTCACCAAACACTGGATTTCATTTCCGGGATGACCGACGATCGCGCGATTGAAATTTCTAATTCAATCAATGGATTCAACTGAAACAAGTTGCAGTGTTTTTCTTAAAACAGAACGCTGAAAATTTCAATCTGACTTCACAAGTCAAGCCGCTGGCCACTTCTCAATTGCTCTATTCCGTATTGCGTTCCCCGCCATTGCACACCTCCCCTGCTCCACAGCAGCAGTAACGCTCGAGCAAAAATAAACCAAAGCATGGTGAGGCCGACCGGAAACAAAAAGAAGCTCATTCTCGACAAAGAAGATTGACGGGAAAATGTCGACATAAATAAAACCGGAAACAGGATGGTTGCCGCCCAAACAGCAACAAGACTTATTAACGGAAGATAAAAAGTACAAACGAATCCAAATACAGTCACCGGCAAAATTGCTAACAATCCTGCTGCGCGTACCAGACTGTATTTGGTCAGTCCTGGACTGTTCTTCTCCAGACCGCCAGCCATCTCAGTTATATTTTGATACCACTCCAAAGAAATTTGCTCGCCTGCTCGAGCAACCATTGCGCGTCCGCCGCCACGTTTCATCATCAATCCCAAGCCGACATCGTCAATCGTTTCCATTTTTAACCACTCAAAACCCTCCGTCTGTTTTAGAGCACTCGCGCGAACCAAATTTAACGCACCGACACCGACCGCTAGAGGATCATCGACGTTGGCAACCCGTTTGGCCGAGACAAAGAACATCGAGCTTGTGTAAAACGCTGCGATTGCTATTTCAAGCAAAACACCCGATGGTTTCATTCGGGGGAGGCCGGCTAAGTGATCAATCTCATGGGCCTGAGCAAATTGCATTAATTCAACAAGGGCATTCGGCTCAAAATGAACATCGGCGTCGGTATACAACAGCCATTCACCAGCCGCTTGCACTGTCGCCACGTGCAATGCGTGAACCTTGCCCAGCCATCCATCGGGTAACATCTCGATGTGTATAGCAGTGATCTTGTCATTTTCGGCGGCCAGGCGATCGATGATTGCACCCGTTTCATCGGTCGAACGATCATTGATCAAAATCAGTTGTAAGTCTGAGTAGGTTTGTTCCAGCAAACCCAGTGCGGTCGATTCAATACTCGCCGCTTCATTACAGGCTGGTATCAAAACAGACAGCGGCGGCAATGCGCCTAGATTTCCTTCCTCCGGCGAGAGGTTGATTGGAATATCAATATACTGCCGCGAATGCCACCAAGCCCGACACCAACAGAGACACCAGAGAGTAGCGGTTAAGACTCCGATCACCTTTAAAACGACCAACCACTCGAACATTCATTTTCTCTTTAAAAGACATCAAGACGCTTCGAAATTATCAGTCAGATTATCAGTCGACCACAGGCTTGCCTGCAACCGCCACGCCGCCTTGGAACCCGAAAACCTTAAAAATCGGTCACCATCGCAGATCCAAATCGCAATTCCCCAAAGAAACAGGTTTCAATCCAAGCTCCACACACGCCTGCAATCTGACTCCACAAAAATTTAGAGCCAATTTAGAGCCAATTTAGAGCCAATCCTAAGTGGTTGAACGGCGGGCGGAACTGCACAAGTGAGCGAGTTCGCACATCTCTATCAACGCTTTTCGATTGCCGCACTTTAAATCTTCTATAGATCCAGTCTGGCACAATGTTTGCAATCTGAGCGAGGAAGCTTCAATTCCCTTTAAAATGGGAATCAAGGGGTCAGCTTTCATTGCCTGAGAGGCTCCCAATAGAAAACTGAAGATCGTTTTGGCGATTACCCGGCATCCTCTAGAATGTGAACCGGTGCCACCTAGAATCAAGACACAATCTTTCGTGCCAACGAAATTACCAACTGAATCATGGGTCGACCTCTAATCACACTTTTCGACAATTACCCGAAGGCATCGCCGCACACTTTCAAACTCGATGCTTGAGAACTCAATGAAAACAGACCAATACTCTAATATCGACCTACTCATTGTCGATGACGAACATGATTTTCGTCATCAAGCAGTCAGCTATTTCAAGCGAATAGGATTCAAAGTTGACCAGGCAGAAGATGGAGAAGAAGCTCTTAATGTCTCTACCAACCGCAAGTTTGATGTCGTTGTTCTGGACATTCACATGCCGGGACTATCCGGGATCACCGTTCTCGAACAACTCATCAAACGGGAACCCTCCCTAAAAGTAATTATGCTTACCGGTGGTGGTACTATTGAGCATGCGGTCGAGTCGATGAAAAAAGGAGCCTACGATTTCGTCACGAAGCCAGTAAAACTAGAAGAGCTTCAACGACTTGTAGTGCGAGCCAGCAAAGCCTACGAACTTGAAAAAGAAAACCGCCAGTTAAAAGCGGTCATCCGTCGAAGTGCGCCCGACCATCATCTGGTTGGACAATCCGAACAAATGCAGGAAGTTGTCCGCCTGATCCAGCGAACGGCCAGTTCTGACAAGCCTGTTTTAATTCAGGGAGAAAGCGGGACTGGTAAAGAACTCGTTGCCCGGGCGATACATCGAGCCAGTCCACTGGCAGACAAACCACTGATTGTCGTCAACTGCGCCGCACTCGCCGAACAACTGCTGGAAAGTGAATTATTTGGCCACGAAAAAGGTGCCTTCACCGGCGCCATTGCCATGAAACAAGGGCTGTTTGAACTGGCAGACGGCGGCACACTGTTCATCGACGAATTTGGAGAAATGTCTGCAGGCCTGCAAGTCAAACTGTTGCGCGTCCTTCAAGATGGCACAATGAGACGGGTTGGCTCAGTGACTGAGCAACGAGTAGAGGTTCGCGTTATCGCCGCCACTAATCGGGATCTCGAGCAAGAAGTTGCACAAACAAATTTCCGGGAAGACCTCTTTTACCGAATCAATGTCCTTGGGATTCATGTGCCTCCTCTTCGAAATCGTAGAAGCGACATCCCCCTACTCGTAGACTTTTTCACCGGACCAGATTGGCAAATCAGCGACGAAGTCCTGTGTCGACTCGAATCATACAGTTGGCCGGGAAATATTCGGCAACTACAGAACGCTATCGAACGAGCGAAGGTGCTTGCCGAAGAAGATAAAATTGAGTTGCAAAATCTCCCTCATGCGATCCTGCAACACAACCAGGGAACTGCGTCAGCTTCATCGAATGAGAGCCTGACCCCTGACGCTAAACTTGATTTAGAAACGCTAAATCGGATGCATGTCGAAGAAACTTTTGCTCGCTGTAATTACAACAAAACCAAAACTGCGAGAGCGCTCGGAATTAACCGGCGCTCACTGTACCGGTTGCTCGAAAAATTTGACATTGGATAACTAACCTGGGAGCCACCATTCTCTGTTTTGAGTTCAATTATCGAAAGGGAATGCAGTTCTTTTTCAAAGACACAATGAAGCGCTATTCGAAGCTTTCATTTTATGCATCGAAAAATGGCATTCTAAAACCTGGGCTCTTCACCTGAAATTCGCTTTGAATGAAGCGGTTGAAAGTTGGAAATGGTTCCCGGTAAGACAATTCAAGGAACCAAGGCACCTCTGCTATCCCTCAAGAAAACTCATAACCAGCAGTCCACATTTAAACACAGAACCGCAAACGAGTACTGTAAAATAAAAACGACGTTTTCCTATTTTTAACCCATCAGTGAATCGTGAAACAAGAACCAAAATCAAATCCGGTATACCAGGAACAACTGGCGGCGATCTTGGACAATGCTGTCGACGCCATCATCACGATCAATGAACGGGGGATCATGGTCGCCGTTAATCCCGGCACCGAAAACATGTTTGGTTTTTCCAAATCAGACATGCTGGGCAACAACGTCAACATGTTGATGCCTACGCCCTACCACGAAAACCACGACGACTATCTCTCGCATTACTTAGCATCAGGTGTCCGGAAAATCATTGGGGTGGGCCGGGAAGTCGTTGGCCGTCGGAAAGATGGTTCTGTTTTCCCCATTCATCTCGCCGTCACTGAAATCCACATCGAAAACGAGCGATTATTCACAGGCATCATCCGTGATATCTCCGACGTTAAAGCCGTTGAGAAAAAACTGGTGCAGAACGAACGGCTTGCGGCGATCGGCCAAATGATGGCCGGCTTGGCACATGAGAGTCGCAACGCGTTACAAAAAAGCCATGCTTGTTTAACGAATCTCGCATTCGATGTGAAAGAACAACCAGATAGTTTGGAGTTGGTTCACAAAGTTCAAAACGCCTTAGATGAACTTAATTCACTTTTGGATGAAGTCCGTGATTACGCCGCCCCGATTGTTATCAAGAAATCACCGGTTAATCTCGAATCTTTAATTCGTGAAATTTGGCAGCAAGTTTCGACAGCTCAAACCCCGACTGAACAGGAATCCAAAATAGAGTTTTCGATTCATGTCTCTGATGGCTTTCCGGATGCAATACTCGCAGACCGTTCTCGATTGGGCCAGGTCATCTGGAATGTAATTAGAAATGCTTGGACCGCCTGCGATTCAGACCATGGCAAAATCATGGTCGATCTCGATTATACTCGAAACAAAAGAGGGGCCATCCAGATCATTATCGCCGACAATGGCCCGGGCATTCCAGATTCCAACATCCCTCTTATCTTTGAACCGTTTTTTACAACCAATACAAAAGGAACTGGCCTTGGCCTAGCTATCTGCAAACGAATTGTGGATGCCCACAATGGAACAATCGCGTTAATCAATAATAACCTTGGTGGGGCAAGCTTCTTGTGCGAAATACCAATGGAATTTGATTTAGCCGCTCCCTCGAAAGACTAATTCACACGTTTCCGAAAATCATGGCACAGTGAATTCGCCCACAAAACTTCTTAGGGAAATAAGTAGCTGGAAACTTGGTGATGTGTCACAATAAAATATCAGTCAAGCACCATTGCCAAATGCGGTTTCAAGGCAGGCTACTGTACGGCCAGGCTACATTCTTAAGCCAGGAAATTAGTATTCCAGAACGAGGCCATTGGCAGGTTGGTCGCGCGAAGCTTACCTAGCGGAATCAATACACACCTGAAGGCACCCTCAATGACAATGCTCTCACGATTCATCTTTTGCATGCTCATCGCCTTTTCGGTACAAGCTCTGGCAGAGGAAAAATCTAATGATTCTTCTCAAGCTAAACCAAATCAGAAATCCCCGAACGTCATCTTAATTTACATCGACGATCTTGGATTTGGTGACCTAGGTTGCTTCGGCTGCAAAGACACACCGACACCTCATATCGATCGCCTTGCCACCGAAGGAGTGCGCTGCACAGCGTCTTACATTACCAATCCTCCCTGCTGCCCAAGTCGTTGCAGCATGATCATGGGACAGTATGGGCAACGGTTTGGTAAATATGGCATGTCACGAGGTCTGCCCATCCCGGAGGATCGACCAACACTTCCAAAATTCCTCGCAGATCACGGCTACACCACAGGACAAATCGGCAAGTGGGATATTGGAACTAAATTACAGGGCCCCCTTCAGGTTGGATTCAACCAAATCGCAAAAACCCCTCCAAAGAAAAAATACACCAAACAGGAAATTGCCAAGTTACCTAAGGCAATCAAACAACTTGCGGCAAAAAAAGACTCCTCAAAATACTTTTGCATCAACAAAGCTGGCGAAACTGTATGGTTGACCGATTACGACGGTGACTCGATGGTCGACTACGTAAATCGCCACAAAGATGAACCGTTCTTCCTTTACTGGTCCCCCGAAGCAGTCCACTCGCCAAGTATCGAAGCCCCTGAGCGACTGATGGCCCGAACCACTGCGAAAGGAAAACGCCGAACACTTGCCGGCGCAATCGTATCGGTCGACGATCAAGTGGGCAAACTGATTGAAGCACTTGAAAAGCATGGCCTGCGGGAAAACACGTTAGTAATTTTCAC
>CALKCK010000007.1 GCA_938083195.1 uncultured Pirellulaceae bacterium
CGGTGAATTTCTCGACGACCCTTCGATTACTGAGATAATGGTCAATGGCTATCAACAGGTCTTCATTGAGAGGAAAGGGCAGATTCAAAATACGGTGTCTGGTTTTCACAGTGAGGACGCCCTTCGCTCAGCCGTTAACAACCTCGCTCAATCAGTAGGTCGCGAAATCAGCGAAGACCATCCGGTGCTCGACGCTCGGCTTCCCGATGGCTCCCGCGTCCATGCAATCATTCCTCCGAGTTCACGGGTTGGAACTTGTTTGACCATTCGAAAATTCTCTAGCGAGCCCTTGACCCTGGAAGATCTTATTGGATTTGGGAGTCTCACTGAATCAGCACGTGAATTTTTAGAAATTTGTGTGCGTTTGCGAAAGAACGTAATCATTTCAGGTGGGAGTGGAACTGGAAAGACATCGATGTTAGGAGCGCTTTCACGTGCGATTCCTGAGACCGAGAGAATCATTGTGATTGAGGACACCTCGGAACTTCGGCTTCACCAAGAACATTGCCTTTATCTCGAGGCTCAACCGGCCACCAAGTCAACGCAGTCCGAAATGGACATTCGCGAATTATTCCGCGCTTCATTAAGAATGAGGCCGGATCGCATTATTGTTGGTGAAGTGAGGGCAGGTGAAGCGTTGGACTTAATTCAGTCGATGATCAGTGGACATGAGGGAAGTCTATCAACGGTCCACGCAAGTTCGGCGGTGGATGCGATGGTTCGTTTGGAAACTTTATCGTTGATGTCAGACGTGGAAATTCCGGTGTATGTCGCTCGCGCTCAAGTCGCCTCAGCAATTGATGTGATTGTCCAACTGACTCGCTCTAATGAGGATGGTCGGCGTCGAATTCATGCGATCACAGAAGCCGGTCGTTTGACCTCTGATCAACAATATCAGTTCAGCGAACTGTACACCTTGAAGCCATTGAGGGCGGTTGCCGATAACGATTCAGCCGACCGTGTCGAAATGCAATTGACCCCCACGGGGAATATCCCCCAGTTTTGCGAAGAACCTTATGAAAGTGGGATGGCTAATAGGATCGAAGCTTCCCAGTCCATGTGGAAGAGACCGAACATAACAACTTAGGTGCTGAGGAAAAACCAATCGACCGATTTTATTGACGATGAATCATTAAATGAAATTAAATCAACGCTCAACCAAAAAGAATCAAACTTGTAATCGAACTGCGATTGCCAGTCTGGATCTGGTACTTGTTCTTGGAATCATTTTACCATTGGCAGGGTTCTTGTTTTATTTATTACCTCGAATGATAAAACTGGTCTATGAAATGACTATTACGATCATCGGATCACCATTGATGTAAATCTTGAATTGATAGCAATTCGAAATTTCAACGATTAAATGTTTTAAGTAAAGGAAAAAGAGATGAAGCGAATGTTGGACGTAAGGCGCTTCTTGGCGCGAATCCACAACGATGAAAAGGGTGGCGTCAGTCTGGAAACGATATTGATTATTGGTGCCATTGCCCTTCCCATTTTGATTTTTCTAATTACCGTCGCCTGGCCTCGAGTTAAGACTTTCTTTGAGCAAGGCATGACGGATTTAGAAAATGGATCCATAAACGCGCAAAGTCAATAATCAGTCAATAAAAAGCCAGTCCATGATTGCGACCTATGTTTTGCTGTGTTTGACAGTTATTGCGACCCTGACCGATGTGTCCGGGCAGAAGATTTATAACTGGACGACCTACAGTGGAATAGTGATTGCATTGATTTTGTCTGGGGCGCAGACGCTGCAGATTTCAGGCGTGTTTTCTGAGATTGGTCTTGGGGAATCGCTGGCCGGTTTGGCGGCTTGTGGCGGAATTATGTTGATTTGTTTTTTACTATTTCAAATCGGCGGGGGGGACGTGAAATTACTGGCCATGATGGGGGCATTCTTAGGGTTGGAACCCGGGATTGAAACCTTGTTGTGGACCTTTGTGATTGGCGGAGCGATGGCGCTCGTGATTTTGATTTGGAAAATTGGTTTGATCAAACTGTTTAAACGAATTGTGCAACAACTAATGTGTAGGCTTGGCGTGGGGGTTTGGGATGATTTGTCACCTGAAGAGAAGAGCCAATTAAAGATTCCACTTTATTTAGCACCGGCTGCGTTGGCCGCGTTATTGATAGTCAAATTCAAAGCTGTCGAGTTGTTTTCCTAGGTGAGGAAATTTTTTTTAATTGGCCAAGCAATACTGAAATAGATCAGAACTTTGGCTCGTTGTAACTGGCGGTTTGTTTTAACCTTGGAAATTGAAACGCGAATTTTATACTTCTTGTCCCGGACCATTTTTGGAAAATGGGTTGATGAATCAAGCGATTTTAACATCTTGTACCCCTTGGGCCATTTGCTTGGTGGTAGCGGTTGTTGGCGCTCGGGTCTTGGTAGGCCTCAGTGGCGCGAAATTTGAATTCGCTCGACTACGGCGGATCCATGCTAATGAATCCGGGTCGGTTCAGAGCCTTAGTTTTGTATTAACCCTGCCGTTTTTTGTAATGGTGTTGATGCTGATCGTTCAGGTCAACCAAATTATGTTTGGGAACATTCTGGTCCACTATTCGGCTTTTGCTGCAGTTCGTTCTGCTTCCGTTTGGATTCCCGCCAACGGTAATCCTGAATTTGAAACGGCGAATCGAATTAGCTCAATCACGCTGATCAATTCCACTGAAGAAGGGCAACAGTATTTGGTTTCGCCATGGTTCGATGGCAAGTACTCTGAGATTCGCCAGGCAGCGACTTTAGCTTGCATGCCGCTCGCTCCGTCTCGGAACCTAGGCTATACCCTCGATCAATATGGGAACCGATCGCAGATAGCGATGGAGAAGGTTTATTCGGGACTCGATCCTGGATCTGCGGCTAACGCAAAGATTTCGGATCGAATTAGAAACAAACTCGCCTACTCCTATCCTAATACAGAGGTTCAGTTGACATTTTGGCACCGATCCCGTCCGCGAAATGTGCGAATTCGGGATGAGAGAGTTGAATGGCGTGACCCACCGCTTCAACCGATATACCCGGAGGCCTATGGAGTTTCTCCTTATTTTGACGAGTATTATGACAACGAAATTGGTTGGCAGGATGAGTTGACGGCGTTAGTGACTTTTAACCTCCCGCTTCTTCCTGGTCCGATTCGATTTTTTGCCCCTACAGGCGGGTCGATCGCTGCTGACGGTACGAACCCCTCTAGAGATCAATCGGGTGAGGTTTTCATTTGGCCGTTGAAGGCATTTGCGACGATGGGAGTTGAAGGTCAGAAACCGCAACTTCCTTATTGGCAGGAGACTTTCCAATGAGCAAGTATTCCATGGTCGATGCTGTTCAGCGAAGATTCCGTCGCGGAATTGCTTGCTTGATTCGTCGAATTCATCGCGACCAAAGCGGTTCGATTAGTGTTGTGACGGTGTTCGCATTTATCTTCTTGACCATGGTTTTGGGAATGTTGATGAACGTGGGGCGGCATGCGGATCGCAAAGTGAGGATTCAGAACGCGGCAGATGCAGCCACTGTTTCTGGTTCCACCGTCTTGGCTCGTGGAATGAATACGTTGGTGTTCACGAACCATTTGATGTGTGATGTATTTGCTTTGACAGCTTACCTGCGTGAGGCTCGCGACAGAAATTCGGAATCGTTGACTCCGGAGATACTCGCAGAATGGGATTCAATGGCTCCTGAATTTGCCGACGCCCCTCACCAAAAATTTTCTGATTTAGCGGAAGGAATACCCGCGAAGACTCCACTGGAACAGGATTTAATTACGGCCTTTGCTCAGCAGAACGCGATGGTTTCAGAAAGTTTGCTTCCCGTAATGGAACAAATTCTTGATTTCGAAATGATTCCGGAATTCCAGCGAGCCTTAGTCATTGCGTTGCCTCAATTGTCAGTCACGGCAGCGGACGAGATTGCATCAAGGCTGGGGCCAGCAAATCGAGGCTTGGCCGGTGGCCAACCGATGCGGGCTCGGATGTGGCGAACCCTTGGAGTGGAATTCGAAGCGCTTGGCAGTACCGGTTTTTCACAAATGCCTGTGGCTGATCCCATTAACGACATCAGTCAGCGACAGCCAGAGTATTTTTCGAGGGGTATTTCTGAACGAAGGGTCGCAGCTAACCGATACCTCAATTATTTAAACTCTCAGATGCTGCGTGATTTCGATGAGCACGCGAAAATGAGTCAGTATTCGAATTTATGGAGGGGGTTCTCAAAAGCCTATCTTCGTCAATTGCTCGAAGATGAATATCCAGACAGTAATGTGCCCTACCAGGTCCGCCGATCTGACTTAATCCTTCAAGAGGAAATTGAAACCGATTATATGTTTGTGGGCGTCTCTTACTGGGATCCAATGAGTGAACGGATGCCCGGCCTGTTTTCCAACCCGAATCCTGGGGTGCAAGTTGCTTATGCACAGAGTCGTTTGTTTATTCCACGCGGGCGTTTATATCATGACTCGCGGTTTGCATTTCCCGAAGGAGTGTTTCGGCACCGTGTTTCGAATAAACACGATTTGATGAACCAAAATTGGGTGACTCGATTGGTGCCCGCCACGGCACCGGCGATACCTCAGATTTTGCAAACCTCGCCCCAAAATTTACCTGTTGACGTCCCAAACCTAGGAGGGATCAATGTTGAAGAATTTCAGCAGCTTAATACCCACTAGATTTCGGAATCCTTTAAGAAGCCAATTTCGGATTGGTCCATCTGAGCCGAAGCGTGTCCGAGGAGCAGGGCGAACAAGGCGTGGACTTGCGCCTGTGGAGATGGCGTTAACCCTTCCACTGCTCATGGGATTCGTAGCGGCTTTGGTTGCTTTTGGCTATGCTTCGAGTTGGAAAATTCGCTCCGAGGTAGTTGCTCGGAATGTTGGCTGGCGAAACCGACACCCCCGCTGGGTACACTGGAACGCCTATCCTGCTGAATGGCCAACGTCTGCAACCTTTGATCGTCATGGCGCGGGTCAGCTTGAAGATTTAGCTCAATTCTCAGTGACCGAGGCACCCATCATCCGAGGTCCAATTTCTCAAGTAAATGTCGATGCCAATTTGTTAAATATAAGCAGAGACGTAATTCAAAGCGGAGCCCAAATTCGCCGCAGTCCACCACTGTTGCCGCGTCTTGGAGAAATTTCTTACGATACCAATCACCAATATCTTGACGACTTTTTCACTCATTCCGAGATGGGAATATCAAATTCTTCGCGGCGGATTCCTCGAATCTATGATCTTGATTTGGACTATGTAAGAGATTCCGCGCCGGTGTTGCAGGCCGTTTCGGCAATTCAGAACAATCCTCGGCGGCAACTTCTGATTGCGCTCGAGGAAGATCCTGACTTTATTGCTTGGCAGGGTGGTGCGCCAGATTTTCATCCAAGGGTTAGCACCAGGAACTACGAATTAGATGTTGATTGGGTCCGACAGCAACGTGTGGCAGGTCTTCTCCGGTCAATCGAAAGATTACCGCAAACAATGGTAAGAAGTACCATCGGATTGTATCGCAGGCAGATTAATGAATCTGAACCACCCCTTCCGGAAGCAACGATTGCAGAGTTAGAGAGAAAAATTCAAGAACTAGAGGATTACCTCGACCGTTTAGAAGCGCGCGCGGGGGAACAATAGGCTTGTTTGAGTCAATTGTTAATTCACATGGAAAACAGAATACCAACCCAATCTGAGCCCAAGTCATTAGACTCAACCGATGTTGAGTCCGATGGGGCACCTTCGATGGATTCCACAGAGACAGCTAATCTAGTGGGCTCGTCGTTCGGCAAGGTAATCCGGTGGACGAGTAATTTGATTGCGACCGGTCTAGTCATTGCGATCGTTGTCACGTTTGGCCCCGAGCTTATTTCGTCGGTTCTTCCAGCAAAAACTGCAAATAACGTCGATAAATTGGACATTGTTGAGGATTGGCCTACGTTTCAACAAAGTAATTTAGAGTTTGGCGATGCTGGATATCAGCTTAGTCGGTCTCGTTTTTCCGGAGAGATTGAAAACGTTTTCGACTTACTTGAAAACCTTTGTCGTGAACAATTACAAACAAAGATTAGGCCTTTCGGCGAGATTGGGCTTCAGGAAAAGAAATTTATAGAAGATCAAAACGGTAGAGAACCAGTGGAATCAGTCGCAGGGCAATACCGAATTTTCTGCGAGCGTTCTCAACCAATGCTTGCCGGTTTTCCAACCGCAATTGGAATTCGCGATGACTGCGAACAAGAGAAAATTGGATTGACGTCAAGAATGACTGTATGGGCAATGGCGATGCCGGCCGGAGAGAACCAGTGGACGACCTTTGTAGGCACCTCCGCAATTGAGAAGGGCAGCCAGTGGATTGATCGAATGATACCAACCGATGCGGTCAAAAATATTTCGTTGTCGGACAAAAAGGGTGGGGCGGTGATTGGGTTTGCAGGCGGTGACATGGAAAAGGCGATTGAATTTTATCAGCGCTTCGAGCAAGTGCACCATTGCGAGTTGCAGAACATACAAAAGGCAGAGACAAGCTGGAATGGTTCGGTTGTTTTGGATGATGGCGAAAAGACATTGGAAGTGCGAATTCAATTGGCGCAGCCTCAGGGAAAAGAACTAACTGGAATACTAATGAAAAAATCGAGTGGCAAGCCGGCTAATCCCAGCCGGTCTCAACTGACTCTGAGAGAGGGAAATAAATATGAATAACGCAATTGGTTTACTAATTGCCGTTTCGTTGGCGATGATTGCGGGGGTCTTAAATTGGAATTACCTCGAAACCAAGTCAAAAGAGATTGAAATGGTTTCTTTTGTTGCAATCGATGAAGACGTTAGCCTGAAGCCGGGTGATACGTTCTTAGAAAAGCACTTAGTTCCACTGGATGTTCCACAAAAAAGAGTGGGATTCCTAAACGAATCTGCAGTGCTTTACGAGGATCGTTTTACAGTCATCGGCTTGAAAGCGGTTCGCGAATATAAGACGGGCGATGTCATTCTACTCCAGGAATTAAAGACGCCGCCAGCGGAATTAAACCTCAAACCAAATGAAGATGCGGTGTGGATCCCAGTGGACGGTGGTTCTTTTGTGTCTTCGTTAGTTTCTCCCGGTGATACGGTCTCATTTTATGTTGCAGCTCCGTCGGTGAAATCCAGTTTGCCAGCCGTCGTTCCCCCAGAAGGTTCGGAGGAACCGGAATGGGATTTTGAGGGTGGTAACAAAGAGAAGCCAAATCAACCGATGATCTACGGCGGCTCTGAGACGATTGGCCCTTTCCGAATTATTTCGTTGGGTGGACGGTTGGGAAGCATTCAAGTATCTCGCGCTTCTGGCGCGTCAAGCGGCCAAGAAAATGTGATTGGAATAGCCGTTGGGAAAATTGGTGATCGGTATGAGCCCAACGCGGAACGTTTATTGCAGAGAGTAAATTCGGCAGGTTTTCGAAAAGCGGGTGTTCTGCTTCATCCAAAGGCGAAATAACTTGCCTCTATCCAGTCAAATGAACGGAAAGAAACAACGTGAAAATTTGGTTTAACAAAATCAATGAGAGTCGTCGTTCTATCTTCGAGGTAGAGGATAAGGACCAGAATGGAATCCCCGTTGATGTTGAAGTTACCATCGGTAGAGATGAGACCAATATGTTGGTTTTGGAAAGTCCATTGGTCTCTCGCCTTCACGCAGTCGTGCGCCGCAAGGACAATGTATTCGAACTAGAAAACATTGGCCTGAATGTTTGCATGATTGGTGACACTGAGATTGGAGTGGGTGAATCCGCTCAGTTTGATACAGGAATGCCAGTAAGAATCTGGCCGTACACGTTAAGTTTTGAGCTTGAGACGCTTCCCCAAGTTAGCCGTGAAGAATTCGATGGCCATGTCCGAAAAGTGATGGCCAATCTCGAGCAAAAGATACACAAACAACTTTTAGAGCGGCTTGATCTAGTTGGAATGGAAAGCTCTCGCACGCCAGATCAAAAAAGCATTCTCTTGCTAGAGCACAACATTGAAGACTGCTGTCGTGAGATGCAGGTCTTCTCTGAGGAGAACGAGGATCTGTTAAACAGTGTTGTTGGTTTGGTTTTGCGTGATTTACTCACGAATCAAATCATCTTGGAGGGTGGTCAGGATTCGGCCAAATTGGCGCCCTTGGCGTGTAACGAATTTGATGTTCCAGCGACGCTGATTCCGGAACGTGAGATTGAGTTAGAAAATCTAATCCGGATGCTGAAAGACAAGTTACAGATTGATGTCACAACGGATACTAGTGAAAAGGTCAGGATTGTTGACCAGAACGCTCAGGCCGTGTTTCCATCCTTTCAACGTTTTCTGCATGGCGAATTACGGAAATATGTAATTCTTAGGGCGTTAAAGAAGGACTTAAAGGATACTGTGTTTGGTTTTGGACCACTGCAAGACCTTCTGCGTGTTCCAACCATCACCGAGATTATGGTCGTCTCCAGTGATCAAATTTACGTTGAGACCGATGGCGTGATTGAAAAATCTGGTCGCCGTTTTATTTCTGATCACGTAACCGAATCGGTGATTGAGCGAATTGTCGCCCAGGTTGGACGCCGAATTGATAAAAGCCAACCTTTGGTGGATGCACGTCTGCCAGATGGTTCACGCGTCAATGCAATCATTCCACCACTTTCTGTTTCTGGCCCCTGCCTAACGATTAGGCGCTTCCCCAAAGACCGACTCACGATTGAAGAGTTGATTAACAAGCAGAGTCTTACCAGTTCAGCGGCTGCATTCTTGAGAGCCGCGGTTGGGAATCGGCGAAACATCTTGGTCAGTGGCGGAACCGGTAGTGGAAAAACCACCATGCTCAACGCGATGAGTAGTTTCATTTCATCCAAAGAACGAATCGTTACGGTCGAAGATACGGCCGAGCTTAAAATGCACCAGGAACATGTTGTTACCTTGGAAACTCGAGCTGCCAATGTGGAAGGCACCGGTGCCTACACTGCTCGGGACTTAGTTAAAAATGCTCTTCGAATGAGGCCAGATCGCCTAATTGTCGGCGAGTGTCGCGGCGGTGAAGCCCTTGATATGCTTCAGGCAATGAACACAGGACATGATGGTTCGATGACGACTGTGCACGCAAACAGTGCACATGAGGTCATTGAGCGACTGGAATTACTGGTGTTGATGGCAGTTGAATTGCCAATTAAAGCGATCCACCGACAAATTGCATCCGCCCTCGATTTAGTAGTTCAGCTTACGCGAATGCAGGATGGCCGAAGGATGGTCACCCAAATTTCGGAGGTGGAGAGGATGGATGAAGAAACTGGCAATTTGATTGTTACCGATATATTTAACGCAAGAGACGGGATCATGCTTCGACCGACGGGGCATCTTCCAACCTTCGTGGATCAATTAGTCGATAAAAACCTTTTGGATTTGAGGTTTCTTTACCACGAAGACCGTACTCCTCATGCGGGGGCGACTGTCATCGAAGCAAAACCGCCGCTGGCAAAGAACCTGACTGGCAATCCACCAACGGCGGAGCTCTTGCCATAACACGGCTTATTTGTTCTTCCAACAACATTTTAAATTTTTATTTCAACACAGATTTTCATGAGCACAACCGACACCCTATTTTTGAGCACGTTGATGGGCCTCGCTGCCGGCGTTGCATCATGGGCCAGCCGTGATTGGGTGGGACGGGTAATCGATTTTATCGAAGCTGATGTTCAAAAGAAGTTGAAGGCAATGCGTATCGTCGCACCGCGGCTTCGCATCTATTTGTCGAGTTGGATCTATTTAATGGTCATTGCCCTTACCGGATTATGGTTCGGCTATGGTAATCCAGTGTTCGCGATCATGGCGATTACTTTAATGGGTCCGCTCCCTTGGTATCTGCTGAGAAGAATGGCAGAGCGGCGCCGGTTGCAAATTGAGGACCAGTTAGCTGGGAGTATGACGACTTTGGCCGGTGCGATTCGAGCCGGACTCTCGCTTGCCCAAGCATTAGAAATTTTAGCTGAGCAATCGCCGCAACCTATTCGGTTGGAATTCCAGCACATGGTGGGGCAGTACTCAATGGGAAAAACTTTGCAAGAGACTTTGCTCGAAGCGAAGCAGCGATTGCAAAGTGAAAACTTTTCGATGTTCGCTGCCGCCATGCTGGCCAGCCGGGAGAGCGGTGGAAAGCTTAACGAAACGGTCGAGCGGATCGCGAAATCGGTTCGGGAGTTTCAACGACTCGAGAGAAAGATCGAATCTGAAACTGCTCAGGCTCGAAAATCCGCTACTTATATGGCGATTGCGCCGCCAGTCATTTTACTGGTTTACTATTTTGTCGATCCAATAAATACGGGCCGGTTGTTTTCGACGTTACCCGGGCAAATCATGCTGTCGATTGCTGTGTTATTGAACGTCTCAGCTTGGTTATGGGCGAGATCGATCCTGTCACCTGACATATAATGAATCAACAAATTTTTAATCAAGCCGCTGGTACATACACTTTGTTCAAACGATAAAAAACGTGAATTTGTTTTACACTACAAAATTTGAATTGCTTGCTGCTGCTGATGCCGCGGCTGCGGTGCCGACTCTGGTCACGGCGGCTTCTGTATTTATGTTCGCGTGGTGGGTCTCTCGTTCTCTGCAAACAGGAGACCTTGAGCAAGGCAATGAGTGGCGGTTCGATGTCAGCCGCATTAATGACCTTCGTCGCAATGACTCGATGTACAGGATATTTCAACCAGTAATTAGAGTGTTGGCGCAATTGAACCGTGGCGCTTTCCGAGATTTCCTGCCTTCTATTTACCGGGAGATTCAAGCTGCCGGTTTACCACGAACGTGGTTGCCTGAGGAATACCTTGCGAAGTTACAGTTGATTGGGTTGTTAATTTCGCCATTCATTATTGTTGGTTGCGTTCAATGGATGGGCGGGTTTGGGATTGTCATGGGCGTGATTTTCACTTTTGTGTTTATCATTTTGTTGCGAAGGAACCTACGACGCAAAGCAATGATCCGTCTCACAGACATTAAAAGACGTATGCCGTTCATGTTAGATTTGATGACTCTTTTGATGGAAGCTGGAACTACCTTTCTTCACGCGCTTGAGCAAGCGGTTGGGGAATACCGTGGGCACGCCTTATCACATGAATTTGCACGAGTTCTGACGGACATGAATCTCGGCAAAACGCGGAAGCAGGCGTTTGAGTCAATGCGTGATCGGCTTCAAGACGATGAAATTACCAGTATTATCGGATCGATGTTGCAAGCGGAACAATTGGGGACTCCGTTATCAGGAGTTTTCCGAACGCAGGCCGACGTCTTGCGAATGAAGCGGTCTCAGCGTGCCGAAGCCATCGCAGGCGAAGCGGCGGTAAAGATGCTGCTGCCTGGCGTATTGGTAATGGCGGCAACGGTGATCGTGATTATCGGCCCCTTTGCACTGAATTTTTTGATCTTTGGTTTTAACATTGACTAGCTCAGGATTGGGAGAAAGCCTCTAATAGTTTGTAGCCAAACTCAAGTAGACAAGAGTTATGAAAAACGAAAACTGTCCAAATTGCGGTGGGAAACTGGGCGTTCCGGAAAAGCTCAAGGGCCGACCGGTTCGATGCCCAAAGTGCGATTTGGAATTTGTCCCCGATGAGAATATGGGCAAATTAAAATCAAATCGAAACAAGAAGTCCTCTGGAGCAGCTAAGCAGCCAGCGTTGAGAGCTATTCCGCTCCCCGCCGGTGTCTCCCATGATCCCCCTGATACCTCGGATTCGGTGACCCAGTTAGAGCGTCCGAATTCACCGCTGATGCCGCCGAAGAAAAAACGCAAAACAAAAAAGAAGGTGGAATCACTCCCTCCCTCTGTAGCTGCGGTTGAACCGGACGTAGTGTCCCACGCGGCGACGCCAGTTTCTGCTCAAGGGGATCTGGCTCAAGCGGAAACCGTGGAGACTCCAGTCGTCGCGAAGATAATCCAGCAAGAGACGGTTGAGCCCAAGCTAACTAAGGATGGCAAACTTCCAACTTTGTTGCTCGCTGACGAGGAAAAGCCACGGGCTTCTGAGAAGGGGGGGCTTAAATCGAATCCAATTGTTATTGGACTGTTGATTTGTTTCAGCCTTGTCAGTTCAGCGGGAATGTTATTCCTGATTGAATCGGGGCACCCAGAGGCAAAACAAGAGGTAGAGGAGGCACGTATTGATGTAGTCCGGTTTTACCAAGTCCGTGAAGATCAGGAACTGCAGCCTTATCAACGAGAATTGAGGGAAGCACAGCGGGCGTACTCTCGCGGAGATTTCTCCGCCGAATCGAGTTATTACCAAAAGGTAATGTTGCGATTCCACAATGAAGATTTAACTAAATATGCTGGGCTGACAGGTAGCCCGATTGGTGATATCGAACTTGAGAAGGATGTTTCTTTGTTGTTGAAAGACGCGAAGAAACGTGCCAAGAGAAATTAGCACGCGGTCAATCCTTTGACTGGTGAAAACTCCCCTTAGATTTCGAAAATGATATGGCGAAAGATCGATCAAAAAAACGCTACGACAATCTCGTCCTTATTGGTGAGGGTGAGTATGCGAAAGTTTATTCGGCTGAAGATACCAAGCTTGGCCGAAGCGTCGCGGTCAAGCGAGTTCGTAAGCAGTATCTAGATGACAAGGAAAAGTTGTCTCGCTATTGGAAAGAAGCTCAGTTGCTCGTTGATGTTGAGCATCCCAACATTCTGACAATCTACGATTTAATGAAATCAAAAGGTTGCCTTGTGCTTGAGCTTATGAAGGGGAACCTCAAGCAAATCTACGGTAACCGTCCGATGCCGGTGAAAGATATTCGTGAGATGTTGCTGCAAGTTGCCCGCGGCTTGGAATGTTTACACAAAAATGAAATCACCCACGGCGATGTTAAGCCGGAAAACTTAATGTTGAGTCGCCAAGATGTTGTCAAGCTAGGTGATTTTGGTTTGGCAAGGCGGGCGAGCGATGAAGAGGGAAGTCTCTTAAAAGGAACGACTAAATATATGGCACCTGAATTGGTGTCAGAGGATTTTGGCGAAGTTGGTACGGCCAGCGATCTCTATTCGTTAGGTTTTTCCGCGCTTGAGTTAATGATTGGACCTCAATTTGACTCTCTCTTTCCAGACTTAATCGCTTTTGGTAGCGATAAACAAATGGCGTGGATGATGTGGCATTGTTCAGCCGATCGTAAATTTCCTCCAATACAAACGATCCTTGAGGGTGTGCCCGATGATTTGGCCAAGGTTCTTCAAAAACTAACTGAAAAGCCACAAAGTGATCGTTACCAGAGTGCAAAAGAACTGATTGATGATTTGACTGGCGGTACGAAATTAATTGGCGAGGCCATTCGTGATGATGAGGCAGAGGCAAATGAATTAGCCAAAAAGAAGAAGCGTAAACGGCGAATTAAAGCGGCGGTTGCCTGTTGTATAAGTCTGATGCTTTGTGGCGTTATCTTTTGGGCTATTCAGGAGCCGCCTCCCAAACCAGTTGCCAAAGTCGTTGATCCCGTGCGAGGCGTCGTCAAAAATGTCCTACCCATCGATCAAAAATTTGTGCTTGAGCTTATGAAGGGGAACGTGGAAGAGTATCAACTGAGTCCTGCGGATACTGTTCATATCAATCGAAAGAAACGCCTACTCAGTGATCTTCAATTAGGTGACCGAATTGTGGTTCATACCCGCCCGAGAACTGAAACGGCATCTGGGATTTTGGAAGTGCTCGCCTTCCGGCCAGAGACGCATTCGGGGGTGTTGACTTCGGTTGATGCGGAAAATGGAAAAATGAAAATTTCGGTGTTGGGGGGGACGGACGAAGGCGAAGTTTTTGACCTTGCTTCGATTGAGGAAACGGAGATTAGTCTCAATGAGGAGTCTCAAAAAGACGGCGAACCCCTAGACATTTCGGCATTAGCCGAAGGCGATGAGGTTATCGTCGATCTGTCTGATGATGAATCCGGCATGGTTGCATTGAAAGTAGTTGCGACGCGGCTCGTTTCCATCGAAGGTCTTATTAGAAAACTCGACCCACCCAATGGTACGATTACGATCGGCGTCGACGACGGTGGTGGCGACGAACAATTGATCACACTACCGATTGACCCGGCGTGCAGTATTACCTTGAATGGCCTAGCCTCGATTGATGAAAAACTATTGAGTGTGGCTAATGTCCAAGTGGGAGATCAAGTAAAGATTCGCCACGACATCAAAATTAAAAATCTTGATGCGTATCGCGATTTCGGCGATTTAGGCCGAATCTTATCGATTGACTATGCGGGCAACACGATTGACGTCAAGAGTGTGGATTCGACCGAAAAACAGCAATACAAGATCACTCCAGAGACCTCTATTAAGCTAGGGTTGGACTCAGTTAAATTGACTGATCTTCGCGCTGGTGATTCGGTTGAATTGAGTCATGACTCGCCGGACGAAGCGACACCGCCGCTTATTTTTCTTGACGCCACGCGGATGCCGAATCGAAATCGTTGGGTTATTCTGATTGGCAATCAGAGTTTTGAATCCAGTACGGTAACCGAAAATCGTACCGCCGATGCAGATCTTGAATCGTTGCGGTCCACATTGGTGGAACGATTTGCCGTTCCAGAGAATCAGGTGTCGGTGTTTGAAAACGAAAGTTCCGTGCGCTTAAGAAATGAAATTCCGAACTTACTCGATCGTCTCGGCGCGCAGGATGAACTCTACGTCTATATCACGACCCGTGGTTATTTAGACAAGGGTGACCGTGCTTATTTAGCAGCTAAAGAATTCGTTGAAACGAAGATGGAAGACACTGGTTTGGCACTCGATTGGCTAATCGACCAAATCGACGGCTCCACCGCTAAACGAAAATTGCTAATGCTTGACTGTAGCACCAACGACTTGGATAAATCAGTCAATGGATTATCGATGGTCGATTCGATTCAAGCTTCTAAACGTGGTGGTTATCCAAAATCGACTTATATCTTGTCGAGTAGCGGGGAAGGGGAGAGTGGCTTAGCGTCGACGGAGAAAGCAAATAGAAGTCTGTTTGGTTTGTCACTGGCAGACGCGTTCGCCGGTGAAGCGGATCAGCAACGCGATAGTGACATTGAGACGACTGAATTGACAACGTTTGTTATTGAGCAAGTCCAGAAATTGGCGAGCTCGTCTGGGCGTTCACAACGCCCCAAGTTGATTCTTCCCGACGATACACCGCCGCGACTTTCTGATGCGGCGCGGCAGGCAACAATCGAACTCCTTTCCAAACTGGGCCAAAAAGGCTTTAAAGAGCCAGAAATTAGAGCGGAGGCGCTCGCAGCCGAAAGGCTCGCCAGCGGAGAGCCCGATCCAATGCTGGCTGCCGGGATTTTGTTGATTCGTGTTGGGAAGATTAACGAGTCGCTGGAGATTTTAGAGAGTATTCGGCTCTCTCACCCAGATATCTTGGTATCCCACCAGGCGGTCATTTGGATTCATTTTTACAAAAAGCACTACAAGATCGGGACGGCAAAGATTGCCGAGTTGTTGGCGAATATTCCTAAGCCCGAAAAGGCAGACGAAACTTACAGTGAAGAACAATTATCTCTATTCGAATGGGCTGGTAAGCTTAGAGAGTTGGCCGAACGTGGTAACTGGGTGCCTGCGCCGCGTGTGCCAGACCCCCAGGATTTAGCAAGCTGTGATCAACTAGCGTCTGAGCATGGAGCGGTTGCCAATGCAAGATATCTTGAGGGAAGAAAAGCTGCGGGGGCTGTCGTTGAGAAGTTCCAAGCGGAAGTCGATGCAGATCCAGATTCAAAATCAAAGTTGGAACGAGAGCGAATCGATTTTTATGTCGAGAAAATCGCCAGCCCCAGCACGGTCACGCTGATTCGAGGTGGTCTGGACAGGTAATATTTGTTCGAGAACCGTCTAAATTCGCCCCCATTTCCATTCTATCGAGCAACTCCAAAAATCGTTCAGGTCGACGAAAACTGCGCAGATTCACATTTTGGGCGGGAACGTCGAACTGATACTGATTTTTTTTGTTGTTTCGGGGAAGAGAAGGGCGTTCCTGCGAAACAAGTTTGCATGGGAAACATAGCTAGCTCGATCACAGTATGAAAAATTGCCTTTTTGACTTAAAAAGATGGCGATTACGACGGTGAACCAGTTCTTTTTCTTGCCAAGTTCCGGAATCGCCATGAAAACTGGTTAACCCCGTTTTTCCAATTCAATCCGTTTTGGTATTCTATTGGCTTGAGTGAAATGACCCGTTCGTAGATCGGGTGAAAACGCAATCGATAAACACCAAAGGTGGACGTACGTCCCCGATTGATAAAATTAAATATGGGCAATAGACAAGTTGCAGTTACCGGTTTCGGCATTAACAGTGCTTTAGGCAAT
The DNA here is from genome assembly GCA_938083195.1 of uncultured Pirellulaceae bacterium. Lineage (GTDB taxonomy): Bacteria > Planctomycetota > Planctomycetia > Pirellulales > Pirellulaceae > Mariniblastus. Next base: position 16,304 of record CALKCK010000007.1, read on the forward strand.
GGGATCGATGTCAACACGGCGGCATTGAAAGCTGGAAAATCTGGCATCGTTTCGACTCGACCGCATTGGGTTGAACACAAGTTTAAATCGCAAGTTGCTGGAAATATCTCAACAGAAGGCCTCGAGGAATTATTTGACAGGAAAGTCTGTCGCTTCCTTGGCCAACCAGCCTTACTTGCGGCCGCGGCAATGAAGGATGCGATTACACATTCCGGTTTGACTCCTGAACAGGTTCAATCTCCCGATACCGGGATCATTGTTGGAACCGGTGCCGGTGCGAGCATTACCGACGTCTATTTCATGTGTCAACGGCTTGATAAGCGGGGAGCTGCGAAGGTCGGTGCATACCATGTTCCCCTGATTATGGGTTCGTCGTTATCCGCCAATTTAGGAAGTATTTTTCAGATTCACGGCCACTCCTATACCATCACCTCGGCTTGTGCTACCTCGGCTCACGCAATCATGTTGGGGCTTGATACGATTCGCTCGGGGCGACAAAATCGAGTCTTTGTTGGGGGCTCCGAGGACGTAAATATTTACGCGGCGGGATCATTTGACGGAATGAACGCACTTTCCTCTGCATTCAATGATGATCCAACTCGTGCATCTCGGCCGCTTGATAAAGCTCGTGACGGATTTGTGTTTTCAGGCGGTGCCGGAATTCTTGTTCTCGAAGAATTGGAAGCAGCGAAAGCTCGGGGCGCGACCATCTATGCAATAGTGGCAGGTGCAGCGGCATCTTGCGATGGAGACCAAATGGTGGTTCCCAATGGCGTGGGCGCCCAGCAGGCGATGTCTGAGGCGTTGAAAGATTCCGGCTTGCAGGCAAGTGACATTGATTACCTCAACTTACACGGGACTTCCACGCCTGTGGGCGACACGTCTGAACTTCGAGGTGTGATGAATGTGTTTGGCGAAAATGTTCCTCCATTTTCATCCACAAAATCGATGACCGGTCATGCACTTGGAGCTGCCGGATCACAAGAAGCGATTTTCACGATTCTGATGATGCAACATGGATTCATCGCCCCTAACATTAACCTCGAAGATCCAGACGAGCTGGTGGGCGATCTACCCGTGGTTAAGACCATGCAGGAAGCCGAAATTAAGTATGCAATAAGTAATTCATTCGGTTTCGGCGGGACCAATTGCAGTTTGATATTCGCTAAAGACGCATTGTAAGTCGTCGTTAATTTACAACCTTTGCATGGGCAAAGGTTGGATACCTGGCTGAACCAAGGTCTTTACGGTTTCGCACGGATAAAAATATGATTGGTTTGCACCCCCCTGGGTAACTCTGACCTCCCGTTCCAGGAGGAGGATTGGTTAAAATCCTTAAAAACCGCCTTCTCTTTTTGGATGTGGTTTCAAGTATTCCCCTGAAAGACCGAAACTAGCCATGTAGTTGCGTTTAGTGGGAATATGCGTCTCGGCTAAAATGTTGAGAAGTCACCTGCATATTCTTAATTGGGCGTTAAACTATCGGGTAGGTTATTTTCTTTGTCGCCGGACTGCAAACTTATGGAATCGCGATCGGAAGACGAAATTCAAGATGTGCTTAATCGCTATCGCGAGGCGATCGATTATGACGACGCTGACTTCCTTGTAAATTTCGTCAATCTAATTGAGACGCCTGATTTCAAGTTAATTGCCCGAATAGTTGCGTTGGATATTCAATTGCGCCGAGGGCCAGTGACGGATTCATCGCCCGACAATATTCGGGATTTCGGTGATGAATTTACAATTTTGGTCGAGCGAGTTTTACTCAGCCAGACAAAATTTGATACCAACGCATCCGGTGATTTAACCGCTGCGATGCAACTGGATGCCACCAACATTGATGTTTCCGAAGACATTTCCTTTGGATCAATAAGTGGGGCATTGAAATCAGCGAACACACCTGTGCGTTCCCCCGAAATGGTGATTGACCACTACCGGTTAATTGAACCTATCGGAACCGGAGGAATGGGGACTGTTTGGTTGGCACAACAAGAAGAACCGGTGAGACGGCGTGTTGCGCTCAAGGTGACTAACAACCGGTTCAACTCAAAAAAATCGAACGCTAGATTTGAAGCTGAGCGACAAGCAATTGCTTTGATGGATCATCAGAATATCGCGAAAATTTTGGATGCGGGAACAACTTTCGATGGGCATCCTTATTTTGTGATGGAATTGGTAGATGGTGTTCCGCTGAATAAATATTGTGATCAACGCAAACTTGATTTGAACAAGCGACTTGAGTTGATGATTCCTGTTTGTCGGGCAATTCAACATGCGCATCAAAAAGGCATCATTCATCGCGACCTCAAACATTCCAATGTATTGGTTACAGAGTACGATGGAGTCCCTGTCCCAAAAGTAATTGATTTCGGATTGGCCAAATCCCAAGTTCACGAATTAACCCTGACCGATAAAACTTTTTTTACAGAAATCGGTAAAGTAGTTGGCACGATTCAATACATGAGTCCGGAGCAGGCTGAGACGACGAATGTTGATGTCGACACCCGGAGCGATATATATTCGCTAGGCGTCATGATTTATAAGCTTCTAGTTGGCGTGACCCCTCTTGATGATGGCGATCTTGAAAAAATGCCATTGCTAGAAGCATTGAAAATTATCCGCGAAAAAAATCCATCCAAGCCAAGCGCGAAAGTTCAATCGGTATCAGAATATGATGCCGAAGCCTTGGCCAATCGGAATTGCCGAGCGGACGAGCTGACGTCTCAACTCTCAGGGGACTTAGATTGCATCGTCATGAAAGCTTTGGAGTCAGATCGAAAGCACCGCTATCAAACGGCTAATGCGTTAGCAGCTGAATTGACGAGGTATTTAAATAACGAAAAGATTCTAGCTCGGCCTCATTCCACCATTTATTCACTTCGAAAATTTGTAAGGCGCAATCGAGGTTTGGTCGCGTCCATTTCTTCGTTTGTCGCACTTTTAATTATTGGAATCATCGCTACCAGCATGGCCTACATTTGGGCTTTGAATGAAGGAGCGACGGCTCGTCTAGCTGCGGAAAAGAGCGAACGAGCTTCGGTTGCTTTGAAACAGGCGAATTCGGATTTAGACAATACACAGCAAAGCTTGCGTAGTAGATTGCTTTCAGTGCAATTAAACCTCGCTTGGAACCATTGGAAAATGGGAGCGGCGACTGACGCAATTGATATTCTTAACCAATTGAGCCAAAACGGCGAAGGAGGGTGGGAGGTCGATTATCTCTGGTCTGAATTTAATTCAAGTCAAACCACACTTTACGGTCATGCTGATGCCGTTGAAACTTCGACCGTTAGCCGTGACGGCAAATGGTTGGCGACTTCGGGGCGTGACAATTGTGTGTATTTGTGGCAGGTTGATGGCCATAAAAAGATCTGCCAGTTTCGAACAACAGAAACACCAAGTTGTTTGAGTTTTTCTGCTGATGGTGCAAGGCTTGCGTGTGGTGACGTGGATAACAAAATTTATATTTGGGACCTTGCGACTCAGACCATCGAAAAAATTTGTGGCCCCTACGCAAGCGACATCGGTGCGTTGGAATTTTGCCCAGGGACCGACCTGTTGCTGTTTGGAATGAATGTTAAGGATACGTTTAAAAATAATGGTCGCGTGTTTACGTTAAAAGAACATTCTGACAAAAGACTTCCATACCAGTTTATTTCTCTGAATGATTTTGAATTAGTTGACCCGCTACCTGTCCCTGCCGCGGATGAAGCGTTGTTTAGCTTTAGCTACGATGGAGAATTATTAGCTACCGCTGGGATGGAAGGAAAAATTTACATATGGAAAAGAGAAAACGGAAAGTACCGACTCGACACGACTCATGATCACTCGAATGCTGAATTAACGGCGATGAGTTTATCGCCAACCGGCCGGCTAATGACATGCGGATATTCTGACCAATCCGTTTTGGTGTGGGAATTAGAGAATGACAAATTAATTAAATCATTCTCAGGCCATAATGGCGCCGTTCGAAGTGTCTGTTTCTCAGAGAACGAAGAACTTGTATTGTCAGGGTCTGATGACAATACCGCGATCTTATGGTACCTCGAAGGTGATCGAAACCGGCAATTCCAGGGACATTTGAGCTCAGTCACTAACGCAATCTTTCTTCCCAATCGTTCCGAAATTTTAACTTCATCGCTAGATCACACGGCGAAGATTTGGTCATTTGACAAGAATTCAAATACTGTTTCAGTGGATGCACACGCTTACGAGGAGTCACCGCAAAACTCCCATGTTGTTTGGGCAGCCGATTTTTCGCCGGACGGGAACCGCCTGGTCAGTGTCAGTGAAGACGGTACGATTGCGATCTTGGACTGCAAGACCGGCGCAATCATCAAAACGATGGGTGACAATTTAGATGTTCCTGCAATTGGCGCAGCCTATGCGCCCGATGGCAGCGTGATTGCAACGGCGAATGAAGACGGTATGGTCTCGATATGGGCAGCCGGAGACCTTAGCCTTCAGCGCGAATTTCAGGCCCATGAGGCGGCTATTTGGGATTTGAATTTTTCACCTGACTCTCAACATATCATTACCGCAAGTGCCGATGGCTCAGCTCGCATCTTTGATCTAGAGACGAAGTCTCAGATTGCCATTTTGTCAGACCACGAGGATGAAGTTTCGTCGGCCAGTTATTCGTCTGATGGATCAATGATTGTGACTTCCAGCGATGATCATTCCAGCAAAATTTGGGACGCGAAAACAAAGAAGGTGATCAGAACGCTCGCCGGTTCAAAAAGTGAAATTTGGCAAGCGGTCTTTAGCGATCAAGGGCATCTCGTGGGTGCTTCTACCTATACAGGCGAGCTGTGGGTTTGGGATACCGCGACTGGGAAGAGGATCCTTTCGGTTGATGAGGCACACAGCGGACAAATCGGTTCTTTGGCCTTTTCGAAAGATGGCACGCGGTTGATAACTGCTGGAGATGACGCTTCCTTGAGGATTTGGGACATTGAAACGGGCGTAAACCTGTTTGAGTTGTTGGATGGCACCAACGTGGAATTTGGACATGTCTCTTTTTCAGATGACGGTAAAAAATTGGTTTCAGGCAACCAATTTGGACTCATCACGGTTAGAGATTCAAGCAACGCAGGAGCACGCGGCGTTGAAATTCTAAGTTCGGCAAATGTCGAACTGGAAGTCTTGAAAATGCTTAAAGTCGTCCAGCGGAAATATCTTACTGAGAGTGAACTCAATAGCATGCTTGAAACATGTATGAAATATCAGGCGACGTTTCCATCTTTCCGCACAAATCTAATCACAGGAATCATTCAGCTTCAGCTGGGAAACCACGAGGAAGCCGTCCAGTTTCTCCTCGAGTCGGATCGTCTTGAGCCTCTCAACTACGGTTACGACGATCAAGATCTTGCAATTGAGGGATGGCTCGCGCTTGCGTACATGTTGCATGGTGATTTTTCAGAAGCTGAAAAACACTGTGCAGAATTCGATGAGCGGAGCGAGGAGTTTAAAAACATTGAGTTTTTAACATCCGAAATTGAACGCTTATTATCTACGCAGAAGCCCAAATAAACAGTTTAGAATTGCATATCTAGTTTGCACGCAACCCCTTCAACCGGGGCTGCCATGATTTCGCTACTCAACGAAGATTGATGTCAGTCATCCACTCGAGTAACGTACGCATAAAAAGCACCAACAGACTGGTCATTCGGGCCGGTAAACGAAGCGGTCAACTTTGTTTTGCCCGCTGGCAGTTTAATTTGAAAGGTTGCTTCTACGTCGTCTTTCTTGAAGCTGCTGGAATGTTGTTTACCAAACATTTCAACGTGGGCAGTGTCGAGTGTGCGAAATTCCCGTCCTGGTGTTTCGCGAAAGGCGCGACTGCCAGGGACAGGCGCCCCGGGTTTCATGCCGGCATTAATTGCCCGGTTAGATTCTGCTGGCCAACGCCGTAATTGAATTTGGTAAGTGCCAGCCGAATGGACATTGACGTGCCAAAATCCAGTTGATTTTTCATTGTCGACACCCTTGCGAATATGACCTTGGTTCCACGGCGTGGAGCCGGTTGTAATCCAGTCGTGACTAGTTAGGCGGGCGGGGTTTGCTTTGGGGTGCCCAAGATAAATCGAAGTAGCATTTTTAAAGGTTGGCTCGATCTCCTCCCACCAGCCTTGGTAAAAATCCCTTAGCCGCCGGACCTCTGCGGGATAGGCTTTGGCTAGGTCATTTTTTTGCCCGGGATCAGAGTGAATGTCGTACAGTTCTTTACCGTTAATGAGCCGCCATTTGGAGGTCATGACAGAACTGGATTTCCACATTTTTGGATCCTTCACACGTTGCGAATCGGTAACCAAGATTCGGTTGTTCCAATCTGTTTTGGGATCTGGTTTACCTCTCAGTAAACTCGCGATGCTCTTTCCATCAAAATTTCTGTCTTGGCTAGAAGTGACGTCACACAGTTCCATTAATGTTGGGAGCACATCTACTGCGTGTGTGATTGGCGCTACGTCCAGCGCCGTTTTCATGTTGCCGTTTGGCCAATGTACGAAAAAGGGAACGCGGTGGCCGCCGTCGTATTCACTGCCCTTCTTTCCTCGCATCTCTGCGTTAAAAACTTTAGCTCCAGTCGCTGTTCCATTGTCGGTCGTAAAAATGAAAATGGTGTTGTCAGTTAAGCCTTCGTCTTTTAGGAAAGCCCGTAATTTTGTGACGTTGTCATCGATGTTGGCAATCATTCCGAAAAAATTTCCAACTTGGTTTCCATGGTCTTTTATATAAGGCTTGGAAAATTCCTCGGGGCAGTGGAGGGGCCCATGGGGTGCGTTGGTTGAAATGTAGGCTAAGAACGGCTTGTTGGCGGCTTTTTGAGTCTTGATGAATTTCTTGGCGTAGTCAAAGAATACGTCGGTGCAATATCCTTTGGCGGCTTCTGGTTTCCCGTTGTGCCAATAACTCCCGTCGAAATAGGCGTTGTCCCAATAATCAGGAGTCTGGCCGACCCCACCGCCTCCGTGTCGCAATACTTCGGTGTAACCTCGATCTTCCGGTCGAAATGGATAGTTGTCTCCTAAGTGCCATTTGCCGAACATGCCTGTCGCGTATCCTGCGTCAGAAAACACCTCACCAATGGTCGGTTCATTCTCCCGCAACATGCTACGCCCCATAATCGTGTGCCACACGCCGGTGCGATTGGTCCAGTGACCTGATTGAAGCGCGGCTCGTGTTGGCGAACAAGTTGGGGCTACGTGGTAATCCACAAGCCTTACCGATTCAGCGTAGAGTTGATCGATTCCTGGGGTTTTTAAAACTGGATTGCCGTGGCAACTCAAATCTCCATAACCCTGATCGTCGGTGATGACGACAACCACATTTGGCTGATTCAATTCTTCTGAAAAACTCGAAGATGTCCAAAGCGTACAAATCGAAATAAAACATGCGGCCAAACGGAAAGACTTCATTCGCAGGTCATCCTAGTTAGAGAGTTCTCGTGAAATCGACATTCACTACTTTGATTTTTGGAAAACTCTAACATAGTCGATTTCCATCGTCGCGGGAAATATTTTCTCGTCCTCAACCCCTTCCTTACCGCCCCAACCGCCGCCGACAGCCATATTCATCAGTAAGAACTCGGGCTTATCGAAGGGCCAGTTTGCCGGCGTAAAGTCCTTCGGTCGATCAAACGTCATTTTTACATTGGTCGGATTGCCCGTATAAAATATCAATTGGTCTTCCGTCCATATCAGTCCATAAACATTGAATTTCTCCTCTGCTACCTCGAGCTTTTGATGGAAATCCAACTGGGTCTTATCTCGATGGTTATTCGCTTTCGTGTGAATTGCGCAATGAATGGTGTCTTCGTTGAAACTCACGTACTCGAGAATGTCGAGTTCACCACAATCAGGCCATTTTCCGCCGCGAATTGAGTCGCCTAGCATCCAAATCGCAGGCCATAGTCCCTTGCCCTTGTGGTCGGGCATTTTTGCGCTGACTTCGATTTTTCCGTAGGTAAAGGACTGTTTGCTATTCAATCGGGTGGAGGTGTAGTCACCGGCCTTTTGACCAGGGCCGACCTTTTTCGCTACAATTTTCAAGGTGCCATCAGAAACTGTTGCATTGTCACCCTCGGTATAGTTCTGCCATTCATTGTTCCCCCAACCATGCTGACCCGTTTCAAAACTCCATTTCTCGAGATCAAGTGCGTTTCCATCAAACTCGTCGCTCCAAACGAGTTTCCATTCCCCTTCGCTTCCACCAACCAACGGCGCGGGCCGTTGTGCTTGGAATTGGCTTGGGGCTGGCGTCGCAACCAATTCGATCTCTTCAGCGCATCCGAGTAAAAAGAGAGTAAGAAATCCCAATCCGGCTAAATGTTGAATTCGTGTCATACTCATCCTAGAAACTCCAATAAAATTCAGGCGAATTGCGATTGTTGGTAAGGCGGTCCTCGTTCTTTTTAGAAGCCACCGTTCCGGATCTTCAACGAGGAATTAAGCGTTAACTGTAGTAACTCATTGATTGTAGTAACCCTTCCCGTGAAACCAAGTCCCAATCAACCAGTCGTGAGGTCAGGGAAATAACGAGGAAGCGACGCAAGACAACCAAAGGGACGTGTCCAGGCGAATCACCGAGCCAAGAGGCGGCAGGCGGTACTGAAGAAGGCCGAAACGTAAAACGCCGGCAGAAAAAATTCCTCTATTGGCTCACATCGCGGAATGAGGTGTCAGCCATTAGAGGGTCGGTAGTACGTTTGACTGCAAGTAGTGGCCCGTGATGGCAAACTTACTTGACGATAAATTATTGGTCGCTCAGAGATTCCGAGTCCGTCGATCCGGTGTCTGGGGCAGCGTTTGTGTTTAATGCGGCCGAACTGGCAGCAGCTTTGCCCGGTCATCAGCCGCCAGAACCCTGATTACACCCGACAAGTGCAACGGTCGAGGTAAAACACAAAACTAACAAAATCAACTTTAGAGTTTTCATGATTTCAAAGTACTCGCTGGTTAGGGCAGTGAAACAGAGCTTTCTTTGGATAACCGAAAGGGCGGCATCTTATTAACGAATTACCGAACATCCAAAAATATATGACTAATATCGGAAGAAACTACCTCTCCGATTTAATAAATTAAAGCCTGATCGCCACTGAAAACACGATCGTGCCAAGTAGGACGCCAAGTAAACTGCCCCACAGAAATCCCTGCGAGCCATTGATCGTGGCACCAACGAGTGCAAAAATCCCGGTGACAACCACGCAAAAAATTCCCATCAAAATAGCGTACGAATAATCTGCGATCAGTTCGCCTTTTTCTACTTTGTGTTCAGGCTGCGTTACTTGAATCTTTTTTGCTTCATCTGCCAATCTATCGACTTCAATAGAGCTGCATTCTTGACAGAGCATATCTCCGTTTTCAATTGGCTTTCGGCAAAGGTTGCAGGGTCTCATATGTGATTAAGATACCGTATTAATTTCTCGAATTGATCGATCGTTCAAGAATTTCCAGTTTTAGAGGAAGCCCCTTAAAACAGACCAACGATCTTAGAAACAAGCTTTCTGTTGTTGCTATTCGAGTGGTGGGATAAAATATTGCTGAAAAACCGGCGGCAAATTCTTTGGTTGTTTTTTGTAAACTCACTGAAAACAGTCTACAAACTATGTTCGGGCCTGCGAGCTGGACGGTAACAAATTCAATTTAAAAGAAACGGTTGGAGCTAATCTAAAGAGCCAACTGGATAAATTAATGGTTTAACGATTTTGGAATTCCCAAATTGTTGTCCAAGAGAGTCGTCGCAACTTTAAAAAAGCCAAATTCCGATGTTTGTGCCGAATGCCGGCTTCAGATTGTGGATGTTTCAAAAAAAATTGAGGTGTCAGTTTTGCAAATATTAATTACTTATTCAGTGTTGTTGTTCGTTATTTGTTTTGGTTTTATCAACGACGCGAATGGTCAAATCAATTCTTCAGCGAAGAATAATTTTCAAACGCCTAATATTGTGTTCATTATCGCCGATGATTGCACGTTCCGCGACATTGGGTGTTATGGGGGGCAGGCATTTACCCCAAATATTGATCGCCTTTCGACTGAAGGAATGAAATTTAGCAATTGCTTTCAGGCGGCGCCAATGTGTTCGCCCACGCGGCACAACATCTATACAGGCTTATATCCAGTCAAAAGCGGCGCCTACCCTAATCACACGCGTGCTTATGACCATATTAAAAGCATCGCGCATTATCTCAAGCCAGTCGGTTATCGAGTTGTTCAAACAGGAAAGAAGCATTTTAATCCGGCTAAAGTTTTCCCGTTTGAGCACTTTCCAAAAAGTAAGAATAAGTTCCCCGACATAACTGCGATCGATAACTTATTTGAGGAGTGCAAGTCTGCGAAAACGCCTTTTTGTCTTTTTGCCTGTTCCAATTCGCCGCATTCGCCATGGACCGAAGGGGACGCATCACGATATCCCCCCGACGATATTAAATTGCCCCCATACATTGTCGACACACCTATCTTGAGAAAAAATTTCAGCAATTACCTAGCTGAGGTTACACATTTTGATTCAGAGGTTGGCAGTATTTTGGCCTCGCTAAAGCATCATCAATTAGAAGAGAACACATTGGTGATGGTAGTATCCGAACAAGGCAACTCATTTCCATTTGCAAAATGGACCTGTTACGACAGTGGTTTGCAATCAGCGATGGTCGTTCGCTTCCCCGGACACATCGAGCCAGGCGTAATGAGTGACGCCTTAGTTGAATACGTAGACGTTTGTCCAACCTTGGTCGATCTTGCCAATGCCGAGGAAATTGACGGTCTCGACGGAAGAAGTTTCCTGCCGGTGCTCTTGGGAGACAAAATTAACCACAAGGATTTTGTTTTCGGAATTATGACGACGCGTGGAATCATCAATGGGAGTGAGGCGTACGCCATTCGCTCAGTTCGCGACAAGAAATACAAATTGATCAAGAATCTAAATTTCGAAACAAAGTTCACTAATGCGTGCTCAAAGTCTGTTTATTTCAAGTCGATGGTGGAAAAGGCGAACCTTGGTGACAAAGACGCCAAGCGCCTCGTAAACGCCTATCATTATCGACCCAAGATTGAGTTTTTTGACATTCAAACCGACCCGCTCGAACTAAATAATTTAGCTTCGGATCCGGCGTACCAGTTAGAAATAAACCGCTTGTCGCGAGAACTCGAGAATTGGATGTCCTCTCAAGGTGATGAAGGCGTGGTTACAGAATGGAAGGCCCACGAGCGGCAGGCACCCAAACGAAAAAGTAAAAAGAAGTGAATCCTCTTAGAGTGAAGCTTGGAAAAGTTGCAATTCCATTCTAAATCAGGCACGTTGGCAGTCGCGTTTGTTACACTTGATTCCTGCATTAAAATAGAAACTCGTTCACGACCTACTTTGAAACAAATTTGAGAGATCTCATGAAACACGATTGGCCCCTTAGAACAGCGATATTTCATTTCACCATCCTTTTTTGTTTCGGAATTTCAAGCTTAGTTAATGACTGTTTTGCAGTGGAATCAGGCGTCAATGACGCGCCGTTAATATATGAAGGTACCACCGGGCTTGGAGCTGGAAAGCATATTGTATTTCTTGCAGGCGACCACGAATACCGATCGGAAGAGACCTTGCCGGCGTTAGCTAGGATGCTTGCGATTAATCATGGTTTCAAATGTACGGTTTTATTTACCGTGGATCCAGAAACTGGAGAAATTGACCCTGCGGCGGATAATCTTCCGGGAACGCAGGCATTGGAAACGGCCGATTTGGCAGTGATTTTCTTGAGGTTTAAAAACTTACCTGACGATCAAATGAAGCCAATTGTCGACTATCTCGATCGGGGCGGTCCCGTCGTTGGTCTCCGAACGTCCACTCATGCTTTTAAAATTCCATCGGGGCGAAAGTATTCGAAATTCGATTACCAATTTAAGGGCGATGACTATCAACGTGGTTTCGGTAGGCAAGTGCTTGGCGAATCTTGGTCAGGTCACTACGGCAAAAATCATGTAATGGCTACACGATTGGACATTCCTGCTGAAGCAAAAGCTCACCCAATCATGACCGGTGTCGAGAACCCATGGGCACAGTCTGGAGGGTATTGGACGGAACCCGTCGATGGTTCCGTCGTGTTGGCGTACGCACAACCTTTAGAAAACATGTCTCCTGATTCAAATCCGGCGAAAGACAAAAAACCTTGCCCTGGAGTATGGATTCGCAAATACTCCAGCCAAGACGGCAAAAATGATGGACGTGTTTTTACGACCACTTACGGGGCTTCAGAAGATATTTTAGACGATGATTTCAGGCGAATGATGATTAATGCGTGTCTTTGGTCTATCGGCATGGAGTCCAAGATCACAGATAAACTGAACATTGAATTTGTTGGGGACTACCTACCTGCGACCTACAAATTTGGCGGCCACCGACGCAATGTAAAGCCATTGGATCTTGCGGACATTAAGGTGCCGATTATGTCCTCAGACAAACCAATCGTGGTTCCAGAACGAAAAAAGAAAAAGAATAAAAATAAATAATGAGTGGGATCGCTGCCTGCTGGAATCCCGAAGTCAATTGTTTCCGACCATGAATGTCCAAACGTTGACTTTCGATGATGCTTTCCCCAAGACTTCCAGTTCCCGTTTTAATTTCCATTGACTCCGCGATTACTTTTTTGATTCGAGAAAGCTTGGCTATGAAGGAATTGTTTTTTATCTTAGCGATTTGCACCAGTTGTATTGCAAGCGATTATGTCCATGCTCAACCGGGGAGACGAGGCGGTCCTACGGGGCCTCGGATTGAACCAGAGAATCTTGAATTCGATCTTGGTGTCGCAAAAATTGAAACGAGAGACTTGTTTGAGAGACTTTCCTACCAGGGACCAGAAGTCTCGAGGGATGCGTATCTTGCCAATCTTGAGTTTGTGAAATTCATCATCGACAAAGAGGACCCTCGTGATCACAAAGTCTATTTCATGAACACCCAGAATCACCGAGCACACCCTCCCTATATGAGACTCGTTGGAATCAATAGTCGAGAGCGGGGGGCGATCACTTATATGCCTCGACTGACCAGTCCGGATGGGACTCCAGGGTTGTATATCATCGATTTCCAGCCAAACGACTCGTATTCCTTTGAAGATATCGATCGGATATTAAAGATATTGACTCTTCAAATGCCTTTGCTCGAAGGGAAGGTCGCATTCCATCCTCTCAATGGGAATTTAAGGCAATATGAGTCGGAGAAAGACAAATATAAAAACGGAGGCGTTGCGGTTTATCTTGATTCGGACATTTATAAAAACATATCCTTTCTTCCACTAAACATCGCGAGTGGATTTGGAAAGCTGCGTGTCTATGACAATGAGATGAGATCTTCGCCTCGCGACATTTTAATTTGTCCGACGCTACCTAATGAAATGCCGCGGGTTGCCGGCGTAATTACTGAAACACGACAAACGCCATTATCACATGTCAATCTTCGGGCAATTCAGGATAAGGTGCCAAACGCATTCATCAAAGATGCGAGGAAGTTATCCGACATTTCTTCGTTAATTGGGAAAGAGATTTTTTACGAAGTCACGAGTCAGGGTTACCGAGTCAGGTTGGCGAGCGACTCAGAAATCGAAAAACACTTCGAAGCCTTGCGTCCTTCAAAAGCGCAGTTTCCGAAACGCGATCTCAGTTCGACTAAAATCATTCCGCTGGACGAGGCAAATTTCCTTGATGCGTCTCGTTACGGGGCCAAGGCAGCCAACCTTGCGGAAATGAAAAAATTCAAGTTGAAGAAAGGGGTCTTGCCTGATGGATTTGTGATGCCTTTCTATTTTTACGATGAATTCATGAAGCACAATGGACTCTATAAAGCGTTTGATGAGTTAGCCGAGGACGATAAATTTAATACAGATTCGAAAATTCGCGCTGAAGCTCTTGAGAAATTTCGGAATCAGATTAACTCTGCTGAAATGCCGCCGTGGATGATGGAACAAATTTCGACATTGCAAAATGAGTTTCCTGCGGGGACGGCAATCCGGTGCCGTTCAAGTACCAATAATGAAGATCTGGATGGGTTTAGTGGAGCCGGCCTTTACGACTCGTTTACCCACAACCCAAGCGAGGGCCACCTTGCAAAATCTGTTAAACAGGTTTTCGCAAGTCTTTGGAATTTTCGAGCTTACGAGGAGCGTGCCTTTTTTCTCATTGACCATAAACAAACTGCGATGGGGGTCCTGTTCCATCCGAATTTTAAAGGGGAGCAAGCCAATGGAGTTGCCGTTACCAGTGACGTGTTATACGGAACTGAAGGTAACTATTATCTGAATCTCCAGCCAGGAGAGGATTTGGTTACCAATCCGACAGCTGAGTCCTCGCCGGAAGAAACACTTCTTGCGTGGTGGGAGCGAGACGGTCAGCAGATGATTCGATCATCGAATCCAGATTCACCTAATAAATCGCTTTTAGATTCTGATCAGCAAAATGAGTTGAGGGAAGCTTTGGGGCGGATTCACTTTAACTTTGAAAAGTTATATGGGAAAACCCAGACGTCCCCGTTTGCGATGGAGATTGAATTTAAAATTACAAAAGACGGAAAGCTAGTGATTAAACAGGCTCGTCCCTGGGTGTTTTAGGGGCCGTACGAACGTCAAGTATTTGATTCCGTCTTTTTAAAAACAGCCCGTACGTCGAATCGCCAACATTTGTGCGAAACGAGGTCTCGTTTTTCAATATCAAACTAACTTAGTTGGATTATTAAAAGCCACACATCTTTGTCTTAGTTGGGGAATCTCAGATTCCGAAACGGACGGCAATAAGATGGTGTAAAAAAGCCTAAATCGCGTTATATTGTTGGAACGTGGTAAAGTGCCACTGATCGCTTTGATTTTCCCTTCAACCAGGTTCTCCAATGAAATTGCCACCCAAAGTTTTACTGCTACTGTTGGTCACGATTCTTTTCGGCTCGATCGCTGAGTCAAATGACACCGCCTGGGGCCAGTCGCCCGCGAAAAGAATGACCCCTGAATTATTATGGAAACTTGGACGACTAGGAGAAGCTGTTCCCTCTCCAGACGGGACTCAGGTAGCCTTTACGGTAAGGCGTTATGAGTTAGCAGAAGACAAAGGCAGTTCCAATCTTTTTATTATGAATACCGCTGACAACACCAAAGTGGTCGCGTTAGAAAAATGGGCTTCGATTGGCTCAATCGACTGGATAGACAACGGATCTGGCAATCATCTGTTTTTTGAAGGAATTAATCCCAATGACGCTGCCAGTTCAAACCAAGCCTGGTCAATGGAGTCTAAGACTCACGAATTAAAACAGTTAACTTCGATTGACGGCGGGATTTCTAATTTTAAAGTGGCACCGACAGGTGAAAAAATTGCCTTCACACTCGACATTAAACTCGATCAAGAACCCAACGAGATCTACACCGACCTCCCAAAAGCTGATGCAAGAATCATTGACCAGCTAATGTTTAGGCATTGGAATGGTTGGCACGATTATCGCTATACCCATTTGCATGTAAGTGTGTTGGGAAAAGATGGAACTGCGAAACCGCCAATCGATTTGATGGCCGGTCGAAAAGCTGACTGTCCAGTTCCTCCATTTGGCGGAACAGAGCAATTCAGTTGGTCGCCCGACGGGAACGAAATTGCATTCACCATGAAGGACGTTGATAAGTGGGAAGAATCAACCAATAGCGATGTATACGTGATTGCAGCCGATGGAACAGGAGAGTTAACCAATATCACCAAAGAGGGTCTAGGTTATGACAACAACCCAGTCTACTCTCCCAACGGGAAACTACTTGCTTATAGTTCGATGGAAAGAGCGGGGTTTGAGGCCGATCGCAATCGAATCATGGTTTACAATCGAAAGCGCGGATCTACGAAAGAAATCACCAAAGGTCTTGATCAAAATGCCAACGGTCCGGTTTGGAAAAGTGATTCCAAATCCATGATTTTTGATTCTGAGCGTGATGGTACAACACAGCTATTTGAAATCACAGTCAAAGGGCAAACGCTAGAACAACTAACCGATGGTTGGTTCAACTGGCACTTTTTTGGTGAACAGAATTCCGCGGACGCTGGAAACCAAAAACTAATCGTCTCTCGAACCAATATGCTTCGTCCGGCTGAGATCTACTCGGTTGACCAAAAGAAAGCTACCAAACTGACGGGAATCAATGATGCGATTTTTGCAAATCTAGAGCTCCCAACAATCGAACAACGATTTGTTAAAGCGACCGACGGTAAATCGATTCAATGCTGGGTCATCAATCCTCCCGGTTTTGATTCTAAATCGGACAAAAAATGGCCCATGCTGACCTACTGCCAAGGCGGGCCTCAGGGGCAAATTGGCCAGTGGTTTTCTTATCGGTGGAATTTTCACCTGATGGCTGCCAATGGCTATGTAGTCGTAGCCCCCAACCGGCGTGGTCTACCAGGATTCGGTCGGGAATGGAACGATCAGATTAGCGGTGATTGGGGCGGACAAGCAATGAAAGATATTCTCTCAGCTACTGACGCAATGACGGCTGAGAAGTTCATTGATAAAGAACATGTTGCTGCGATTGGCGCGAGCTTTGGTGGATACACAGTTTATTGGCTAATGGGCAACAGTGCCGATCGATTCTGTTCAATGATCGCACACTGTGGAGTTTTCAATTTGGAATCGATGTACGGTTCCACCGAAGAGTTATTCTTTGTGAATTGGGACCTCGGTGGCCCCTACTGGAAGGATGAAGAAATTTTGAGTAAATATCAGAAGTTCTCACCGCACCGATTTGTTAAAGAATGGACGACCCCTTTGTTGGTGATCCATGGTCAGAAAGATTTTCGTGTTCCAGTCACCCAGGGGATGGAGGCGTTTACAGCAGCTCAAGTCCAGGACGTACCCTCTCGATTCCTGTATTTCCCCGAAGAAGGTCACTGGGTGATGCGACCTCAAAATGGAGTTTTGTGGCATCGAATTTTCTTTGATTGGCTCAATCGTTACTGCAAAGATGGCAAATAGATTTCGCAATGGAAGACCACAGCAAGGTTTAGTTTGTTGTGGTCTTTTTTTTGATTTTGTACCCTAGAGAATGCTTCACCAACTATGAGATTGAACTCCACAAGTGCTCAACTTCTGTTGCTTGATTGTGTTGGCGATCAAATTTGGGATGAACAGACGTGCAAAAAACATGGGATTCCACAAACCTGGTTCGATGAGTTAGTTGATAATTACGAATCAGGGTTCGATAGTGATCGAAACACGATCTACGTAAATGAACACGTCGTCAATCAATACCGTGGTGTTTCTGATTTACACATTGCCTTGAAACTCGCCGAATTTCTTGGAATCGACTGGAAGAGAGCCACCAGTTCGACGTTAGGTCGGCGAGCACAGGTCGCGGCGATTAAAGCTGAGCTGGACGAGTTATAAAACCCAAGGCTTGGACTGCAATCAATTCAAAACACAGCATAGATACACAATTCGGATCTGTTACCGTTGAATTCGGTATCTTTAAAAAACTGAAATTTTCGAAAACCCTAAAAATATTAGATCTACTAAGTGGAGTTAAACAAAATGAATTCTCAATCTGTTCCAAAAATGTGCCGCTGGGGAATCATGAGCACAGCAACCATCGGTCAAAAAAATTGGCAAGCGATTAAACTGTCAGGCAACGGAACGCTGACAGCAGTCGCCAGTCGCAATTTGGCGAGTAGTGAAAATTTTATTAATCAGCTGCAGGCGTCTGCGCCTTTCGAGACAACCCCTCAGGCAATTGAGGGCTATCAAGCACTTCTTGATTCACCAGAGATTGACGCAGTCTACATTCCGCTGCCGACGGGGATGAGGCGTGAGTGGGTGATTAAAGCGGCGGAAGCTGGCAAACATGTTCTGTGCGAGAAACCCTGTGCATCGAGTTATGCCGAGCTACAAGACATGGTCGCGGCCTGTCGGAAGAACAACGTTCAATTCATGGACGGTATTATGTACATGCACGGTCCTAGACTAAAATCGATTAGAGATGCGATCGACACAAAAATTGGGAAAATCAAGCGAATTGCGACTCAGTTTAGTTTCTTCGGCGACCAAGAATTTGACGAGGGAAACATTCGTACCAACAGTGAGCTGGAGCCTTTTGGTTGCCTCGGCGACTTGGGATGGTACACCATTCGGTTTGCACTCTGGGCGATGAACTACCAATTGCCAAAGCAGGTTTATGGTCGAATGATTTCTTCATACAAACGAGAAGACAGTCCCAATGCCGTGCCCATGGAAATTGAATGCGGGCTTCAATTCGAAGATGGGGTCACGTCATCGTTCTACAACAGTTTTTTGACTGGGCATCAACAATGGGCTCATGTTTCAGGTACCGAAGGAAGCGTTTATGTTCCTGATTTTGTCCTGCCCTATGAAGGCAAAGAGGCCAAGTTCTCGATCTTCAAGCCAGAATTCATAGTGAACGATTGTGATTTTGCCATGGTCGAAAACCGTGAAGAAGTCGTTGTCGAGGAATCTGGAAACAGCGCGACAAACTCCCAGGAAACCCACCTTTTCCGAAATTTCGCTGAGATCGTCTTGTCTGGACAAACGGATGATCATTGGAGCGAGGCTGCCTTGATGACACAACGTGTCATGGATGCGTGCAAAACATCTGCGGAAAACGGCGGTGTCGCCATTGACCTCTGCTAGCGTTTTGAATAGCGGTGCGGTTACATCCCTTCGGCAACGATTCTGACTCCAATTGGCAGTGATCCACGTTCTTATTTATTCAAATTACCTCTTCGATTTTGTTTAGCCAATTTTGTTTAATTCGAGCGTAACCTCGCAACCGATTCTAAAGACAGTTACGTCTGGTTGGCTTGGGGCATATTAATAACCTGATTGTTTTCGATTTGAACACATTGTGTTTGTCGAAACAGGTTCGTGGTTGCCCTTGAAAGGCAAATATGAATCGAACCGGTGTTGTTGCACTTTTTATTCTCTCTCCGCTAGTTTTCGCTCTGCCTTCTTCATTGGTAGGGCAGGGAATTGGTTGTCCGGTTCCGTGCTGTCTAGCCCCTGGCGATTCGTCAGAGCAGGAAAAATCAGCCGCTGTCCAAGATCCGCTTCAAAAGATGGCCAGTTTGTCTGATTCGGTCGCCCCCGGCGAGGGGCAAAATTCGATTAAACCTGTGGGGTCAGGCACTGACTTATGGGATTGGTCTGATTCAGGTCCACATCACGATTCAGTCGTGGAGATATCTTCCGAAGCTGGAGCTGGTACGGGTGTTTTGATATCCGCGGATCGAACCAGACTTTTCAAAAAAGGGCATGTAGGACATGTTCTAACGGCCTGGCATGTTATCAAGAATGACATTGTCAATGGTAAGCTGAAAGTAAGATACCGAAACCGAGTTGAAACTCGTGATTGTACCGTTGTCCGGCATAGTGAAGAAAAAGATATTGCTATTATACGCGTCTGGGTGCCTCGAGAAATTCGCGAAGCTCGTTTGGCGAGTGTTTCGATTCAGCGGGGAGACCAGCTTGAGCTAGTCGGACTCGGTGGGGGTACCAACCTGACCAGTTGTGTGAGAGCGTTTAAATCATCCGCTTCTCCTCCGTCGAATCCCGACAAAATTTTTGCAGACGTGCCACTTCTTCCGGGCGATTCAGGCGGCCCAATTTTTAACGAGCGACATG
This sequence comes from uncultured Pirellulaceae bacterium, assembly GCA_938083195.1. Taxonomy (GTDB): domain Bacteria; phylum Planctomycetota; class Planctomycetia; order Pirellulales; family Pirellulaceae; genus Mariniblastus. The sequence continues at coordinate 35,933 of CALKCK010000007.1, forward strand.
AGGTGGTCGGGGTGATCTCAGGAGGCTGGTTTTGGTGGGATAGCGGCGTCACGACTCCGGATGGTGCAATCATGCGAACCACTTGGCCTGCGAGAGCAAGTAATGTTGAGCCCATTCTTCGCATGTTAAATGGTTTAAAAAGTCCTACGAACGTGGCAGACACCTCGCCAACCTTAATCCGCTAAATATATGCCAAGGTTCGGCCTATTGGAAATTCTCTATCCAATAACTAAATCGCATAAAATCTGTTATCCTTAGATAGATTTTTTCAATCTGATTTATTTGTTTGGCAAGGGAGTTCGGTTCATGAATCCGATGCAGGAAGTTGAAGTCTTACGTGCCGCTTGTTGCGTGGCAGGAATTGATGGCAAGATCACCGAAGATGAAATGGCGATGATCAATAAGTTGGCAGCAAGAGCAGGCGTGGGGAGAGCATCCCTCGAAGCCATGGTCCTCCGTGGAGAGTCGGATCCTGAATTTTACAAAGAGCAATTCCGCGTGCTAAAAGAAAATCCACGCAGATCGATGGTAGACATTCTAAGAGTAGCTACAGCTGATCGGGTACTCTCTAACGATGAAATTGGAGTGATGCGCAAGTTTGCTGAAAAGCTTAACATCTCTCCGGAATCGTTCGATGCAGCCATCGACAAAGTCTCGCAGCGTTCCGAGTAGGCATCTGAATTCGCTAAGGTTTAAATTGGCAAAAACCGGCAGCTCAAGTTTTGCAATTAATTTTTTAGGTTGCAATTTGTTTAGGGGGATTGCACAACGTTCTCCCTGAATTGTTGTTCGATTAGGCAAATTCGGCCTTGCGAGTGATCGATCGTCCAAATCTGACTGGAATCATCCGGAGCGAGTCCACTAGTATTACCGCCTTTCTATTTATCGGTGATAAATTAGAATCAGGTGCGATGGAAGCCGCTGGGTTTTAACGGCCTGGAATTCGAGATCCCCTCCGCAAACCATAATGAATTGAAAGTAAATTATGAGACCGACGTTAGTAATTTGTTTCTGGTTGTCACTGTTGAGCACCCTATTCGCACAAGATGACGATGGAACGCTTGATACCTCTGCGTTCGATAAGGACGTCCGTATTCAGGACGATCTGTTTAATCACGTAAATGGTTCATGGCTCAAGTTCACCGAGATTCCGAGTGACAAATCAAATTATGGATCATTTGGAAAATTGGCAGATGAATCACAGCTTCGGATTAGGCAGATTATTGAAGAAGCTGCGAAGCAGGAGCACCCCCAAGGCAGCAACGCCCAGAAGATTGCTGACTTCTATCGCAGTTTTATGAATGAAGACGCCGTGAATGCGAAGGGCTATTCACCCCTCAATGACGAGCTCGGAAAAATCCGCGCACTCAATACCAAAGCCGATATTTGGAAACATTTTGGTCATCTCAGTAAAATTGGTGTCGGGAGTCCAGTTGGTTTCTTCGTGTCGCAAGATGCAGGTGACGCAACACAATATATCTGTCAGTTAATCCAAAGTGGTACGACCTTGCCAGATCGCGATTACTACTTAAAGGATGACGAAGATTCAAAGAAAGTCCAATTAGCGCTTTCTACCTATATCAAGACACTTTTCGATTTAGCTGGTATTGAAAACAGCGACGAAGCAGCGAAACAGATCGTTGCACTCGAAACTTCATTGGCTGAAATCTCATGGGAGCGTGTTAAACTTCGTGACGCGAGGAAGCGTTATAATAAACAGTCTTTCAAAGAACTAATGGGTCTAACCGGCGGTGCAGTTGATTGGGCCGCCTATTTCGATTCAAACGACGTCACTGAAACCCCGGAGATGGTCAACGTCAATACGCCAAGTTTCTTCGCTGGTCTTACTGAAATAATTAAGTCCACACCAATGGAAACATGGAAGCATTATCTCCAGTACCGATTGCTCGATAGTTATGCGGGCTATCTGTCGCAGCCTTTTGTGGATGCAAGATTTGAATTGTACAACAAGACTATTGCCGGTATTCCAGTCCAGCGACCTCGCTGGAAACGCGGTGTGAATGCAATTGCCGGTGCAGGGGCAGGCGATTTCGGCGCACTCGGTGAGGCTGTAGGCGAGCTATATGTTAAGCAATATTTTAAGCCTGAAGCCAAGGCAAAAATGGAGACGCTTGTCGACAATCTGCTTACTTCTTTTGGACAGAGCATCGATGATCTCTCATGGATGACTGACGAAACGAAAAAGCGAGCAAAGGACAAGCTCTCAAAAATTGGAACTAAAATTGGCTATCCTGACGTATGGCGTGATTACTCTGCATTAACCGTTTCCGCAGACGATCTCTTTGGAAACGTGTTTCGGTCAAATATCGTTGAACATCAACGCAACATTAACCACCTTGGTCAACCGATCGACCGGGAAGAGTGGGGGATGACTCCCCAGACCGTTAATGCTTATTACAGTCCGACCAAAAATGAAATAGTCTTCCCCGCTGCGATTTTGCAGGCTCCCTTCTTTAGCATGGACGCTCCCGATGCTTTAAATTACGGAGGAATTGGTGCGGTAATTGGACACGAAATTAGTCATGCTTTTGATGACCAAGGCAGTCGATACGATGGCGATGGAAATTTGAACAATTGGTGGTCGGAAAAGGACCAAGAAGCCTTTAGCAAGCTAACACAACAATTGATTAATCAGTATGCTGCTTATGAGCCTTTGAATGGGAAGAATGTTAATGGCAATCTGACGCTTGGTGAAAATATCGCCGATCTATCCGGCCTGACAATTGCTTACAAAGCATTCAACATTGCCAACGAGGGCAAGCCAGAAGTGCTTGTTGCGGGATGGAATGGCGATCAATTGTTTTTCGTAGGTTGGAGCCGCGTGTGGCAAAGAAAATACCGCGACAAAGAAATGATCAAGCGTTTGTTGACCGATTCGCACTCTCCGTCTAAGTATCGTGCTAACGGACCAGTCACCAATATTGGCGCGTTTTATAAAGCATTTAACGTTAAACCGGGCGATGGACTCTTCAAACCTGAAGCCGAGCGGATTACGATTTGGTAATTCGAAGCGAATGAACGAAAACTTTGCGTCAATTCTGGGCCACCCTCCCAGGCAATCGCTTGCCGATGGAGGCGTGGCCGAATTCGGATGGGTAGACTTTCATCACATTATTGGTTTGAGCCGGCTCTCGACAAACTGATCGTTGGCAAGATTCGTCTTTCTAAAATGCTAATTACTTTAGGACGGATTCTAATCAGCGAAATTGTTGTGCCGATTTATTTAAATTTCCGTTTGAAGAACGGAAATTTAATTTCACGTTAGCTCCCGTCTAAGGAGCGTGTGCATAGCTTTAAAAAAAAGGGACTCTAGCTAGGTAGTAATATTCCACAGTACGGTACTGACATCTGATAATATGGAGTGGTCACGGTCGCAAATCGCGCAATTGAGCCAACTTTGAGCCACCAATTACCCATTCTTAATGGGGGAGCAATTCCCAAAAAACAACGCACGAGCTGGCGTACTCTGTTTGTACATGCGTGTCGAGTCGGACTGTTTGTAGGAATTATCATTCTAATTCGAAAGCAGCATCGGGAACTTGCTGAATACAAGACAGACGCATCTTTTCTAAATGACATCAGCGTGGAGACCATTCGAAAATCGATCCCTGAGGCGACGGGGATGGGCGATTGGGATGGATCCAGCGATTCCCGAGAGATCATGTCCGCGCAGGGGAACCGGATTGGAACTCTTCTCCAGACGGCTCCCATTGGAAATTCTGCCATCGGATATCTAGGACCCACGAATCTGATGATCGTTCTCTCTGAGGATCAGAAAATTCTTAATCTCCAAATCTTAGAAAGTGCTGATACAAACGAACATGTGAACGCTGTGAGGGAATCCAAAAAATTCTTATCGTCTTACAAGGGACTGAGGTGGGGTTTTTCGGATCTTTGGCCAGCGATTGATACAGTCTCCGGTGCGACTCTAACCAGTTACGCGATCAAACAAGCTGTTCGAGCGAGAGCGGGATCCCAGGTCAATCTGTCCAAGTTTCCTGAACAAGTCCAGAGCGTTGAATTGAGCCCGTTCTATCCGAGACATCGAGAATTGGTTATTGAGGATTGTTCTGACAGCCCAAAGTTGAATCTCGGTACAGTCTCTGATAGCACCATGAAGAACGTTGGGTTTTATTTGCGTACATCTCCAACAGCCAATTCAATTTCAGGCTATCAAGGTCCGACCGATACGCTGATTGCTTTTGATGAACGCTTCCGCTTTCTTGGTTCGTTAATTCGCTCCAGCTATGACAACGAACCTTATGTTCAGTACGTAAAGGAAGATACTTATCTGGATGAACTTCTCAAGGGTAAAAATCTTGAAGAATTAATCGAGTTCCGTGAAGAGGACTACGAAGGTGTTTCTGGCGCTACGATGACAAGCCTCAACGTATTTTCCGGGATCCAGACGACAGCAGAACATCTGTACAAGCATCAAAATCGAGGGACCGGAAACCGCAATTGGACTTGGATTGTGACGGAGTGCCTCACCGCATTACTTTGTTTGGTAGGCATTTGCATGTCGTTCACCGGCGTAAATAAGCGCCGCACTTTGCGTATCGGCTTTCAAACGGTATTGATTATCTACCTTGGATTTATCGCCGGAGAAATCTTATCTCAAGCCGTGATTTTTGGTTGGGCTCAACACGGATTGCCGCTTAAAAACGCGCCTGGCATGGTTTTTCTCTGCATCGCCGCTTTGGCTGTTCCCGTCATTTCAAAACACAATACCTACTGCGATCACATTTGCCCTTTTGGTGCTATTCAACAGCTGTCTATCAAATCGAGGGTTAAAAAAGTTCGACTAAACAGACGAGTTAGAAAAGCATTGAAGTTGATACCGGCTGCATTACTCGCGATGGTCTTGCTCGCCGTTTGCGGTCATCTCAACATCAATCTTGCCTCGATTGAGCCATTTGATGCATTTTCTTTTCGAGTCGCTGGATGGCTAACCATTGGCATTGCCTTAGTCGGAATGATTGTGTCGTGTTTTATACCGATGGCCTATTGTCAGTATGGTTGTCCAACGGGAGCCCTATTGGGCTTTCTTAGGTTCAATCGTCAAAGCCACAAGATTCACCTGAGAGACTGGTTCGCCATCGTCATGTTGTTGGTTGCGTTAGTCATCACCAGGCAAAATTAACGGAACATCTGAAACTTGTTGTTGATTAACAAAAACGCAATTGTGACACGTATCTAGGGACTTGCAGGCAGGAGAAGATGCGAATTCCCTTGAAGGGAATGGAATCGAATCTGGCTCAGACAACAGTCTCTAAATACTGGTTGCACGCCTCGGCGGCTTGCCTGCCTTCTCGGATAGCCCAAACGACGAGACTCTGCCCGCGTCGACAATCACCGGCCGCAAAGACACCGGGTTGACTCGTTTCGTAATCGGATGTGTTGGCTAGAATGTTCGATCGTGGGCCGATTTCCAAACCGAATGCCTCTGAGATTCCGGGCTCCGGTCCTGTGAATCCGAGTGCCAGAAACGCTAAATCAGCGTCAATTAGTTTCTCACTACCAGCGACGGGTGAAAACGGCGCAACCCCGGGTCGCTCGACACTCCAATCAACTTCAACTGTTCTTAACGCAGTCAGGTTCCAGTCGGCGTCTGGAAGGAATTCGACCGTCTCAATATTAAACGAACGGGGGTCCTGCCCGTAAATCGCCTTTGCTTCGGCATGTCCATAGTCAGTGCGGAAAATTAAGGGCCATTGTGGCCAGGGATTTGAATCTGCTCGGGATTGAGGCGGGCAATCGACAATTTCTAAATTGACGACACTTTTACACCCCTGGCGAATAGCGGTTCCGATGCAGTCCGTTCCAGTATCTCCGCCGCCGATCACGACGACATTTTTATCCTTGGCGGAAATGATTGCTTCCGTTCCGTCGAGTAACGACGCCGTAGAACCTCGGAGATAATCCATTGCGAAATGAATGCCGTTGGTAGATCGTCCCGGTATTTTGAGATCCCGGGGAGCGGTTGAGCCGACACAGATCACGACGGCGTCGAATTGAGAACGAATCTCCTCCGCGGAAATCGTAACGCCGACTTCCATACTGGTTTTAAATTGAATACCTTCCTGTCGCAACAAATCCAATCGTCGATCGACGACATCTTTGCCGAGCTTCATGTTGGGAATCCCGTACATCAGCAACCCACCAATGCGATCATCTCGCTCAAATACAGTCACTTCATGGCCGAGTTGATTTAAATTATCAGCCGCCGCAAGGCCTGCGGGGCCCGATCCGATTACCGCAATGGTTTTTCCAGAGCGTTCTTGGGGAATTCGAGGCAGGACCCACCCTTGCGAAAATCCGCGATCAATTATGTTTCGTTCGATACTCTTGATCGTCACAGCGGGCTCGTTAATTCCAAGCACGCAGGAACCTTCACACGGAGCAGGGCAGACTCTTCCTGTAAATTCGGGAAAATTATTGGTTAGATGAAGACGGTCCAGCGCTTCTTTCCATTTTCCACGATAAACCAAATCGTTCCATTCAGGGATCAGATTATTAACGGGACAGCCAGTTGCCAATCGATCAATCGTCTGCCCGGTATGGCAAAAGGGCACGCCGCAATCCATACAACGGGCACCTTGTGTCTGCAGATCCCCTTCGTCAATTTGCACAAGAAACTCGTTCCAGTCGCCAATGCGAGTGTTCGGATCGCGTCGATCTTCATCGACGCGATCAAATTCAATGAATCCCGTTGGTTTACCCATAGCTCTAATGAACTCCCTTTCCGTGTTGTAAACGGTAAAAAAACCTAGCTTCACCTTCCCAAAGATTCAGCCGATTTTTGCTCCAGAATTTTGCGGTACAAGCTGGGAATGATTTTTTTGAATGCGCCAACAGCAGAGTCCCACTGCTCTAGAATCGCTGTGGCGACATTCGACTCCGTAAATTGTGCGTGCTTTTTTATCATTTCATGCAATTCGTCTCGATCTTCTTGACTGTGAACCGAATCTATTTCAACCAATTCAAGATTGAGATTGTTTAAAAGGCAATCGTCGGGGTCGTAAAGATAGGCGATGCCTCCGGACATGCCTGCCGCGAAATTGCGCCCGATTGCCCCAAGAATGACGACTCTTCCGCCCGTCATGTATTCACAACCGTGATCGCCGACTCCCTCCACAACTGCAACCGCCCCCGAATTACGAACGGCAAACCGTTCTGCGGCAACCCCGCAAAAATAGGCCTCGCCGGCAGTCGCGCCATAAAGTGCGACGTTGCCAATGATGATATTGTCTTCGGCGGCGAACGTGGCAGATCGGGGTGGACGGACGACCAAACGACCGCCAGACATTCCTTTACCGACGTAGTCGTTTGCATCCCCTTCAACTTGAATAGAAATACCACCCGCTAAAAACGCACCAAGGCTCTGTCCAGCCGAGCCTTTGAAGTTGATGCAAATTGTATTTTCCGGAAGTCCATCTGGGCCATGCGTTTTCACAACATGGTGGCTCAGAATAGCTCCAACTGATCGATCTGTATTCTTTATCTCAGATTCGATTTCAACCCTCTGCCGTGTTTGGATTGAATTCTGTGCTTGCTCAAGAATTTTCCAGTCAAGCACATCATCGAGGGCATGGTCTTGATCGACGGTGCAATAAACTTGGACGCCATCATGAAATCCAACCGCTGGTGCTAATAGCTTTGACAGGTCAATACCTTTAGCTTTCCAGTGCTCAACAGCATGATCCACATCGAGTGCGTCCACTCTCCCAACCATTTCATTGATGGAGCGAAAACCTAGATCCGCCATGATTTGCCGAGCCTCTTCAGCTACCATGAATAGATAGTTTACGACGTGCTCAGGTTTTCCCTTAAACTTCTTGCGGAGCTCGGTGTCCTGTGTCGCGATTCCGACCGGACAAGTGTTTAAATGACACTTCCGCATCATGATACAACCCATCGTGATTAGTGGAGCCGTCGCAAATCCGTATTCCTCGGCACCAAGTAACGTCGCGATCACGACATCACGACCTGTTTTTAACTGACCATCCGTTTGCAATCGAGTCCGACTGCGGAGGTCATTCATGACCAGCGTCTGATGGGTCTCCGCGATACCAAGTTCCCAAGGCATTCCAGCATGTTTAATGCTGGTCAATGGCGAGGCGCCGGTGCCTCCGCCGGAACCAGAGATAAGAATGTTATCTGCGTGAGCTTTTGCAACTCCCGCAGCAATCGTCCCAACGCCAACTTCCGAGACTAGTTTCACACTAATTCTCGCGGTAGGGTTTGCATTTTTAAGATCAAAAATCAGTTGAGCCAAATCCTCAATTGAATAAATATCGTGATGGGGCGGCGGACTAATTAACGTGACCCCAGGGGTGGAGCGCCGAGTGTCCGCAATGGTTTGATTAACCTTATGCCCGGGAAGTTCACCCCCTTCACCAGGCTTCGCCCCTTGAGCCATCTTAATTTGAATCTCGTCTGCGTTACTCAAATAGTATGCAGTGACCCCAAATCTACCAGAAGCTACTTGTTTGATCGCTGATCGACGCAAATCTCCGTTCGCGTCAGGTTCAAACCGATCATAATTTTCACCTCCCTCGCCGGTATTACTTTTGCCTTCCAATCGATTCATGGCGATGGCGAGTGTTTCGTGCGCTTCACCTGAAATGGATCCATAACTCATCGCACCGGTACAAAAACGTTTGACGATTTCCTTCGCCGATTCCACCTGTTGGATTGGGATTGAGGTTCTGGAGCGGAATTTCAATAATCCACGTAGATGACATTCGCGGGCAGTTTGTTGGTTAATCGCAGTTGAGAATCGTTTGTAGGCATCTGGGTCTCCCGCCCGTGCGGCTTGCTGGATGTTTGCAATGTTCAACGGGGTCCAAGCGTGTTTTTCTCCATCCTGACGCCAATGGACAGATCCTTCTGTTTTTAATTCAACGACTGGCAGCACTGAATTTCGTTTTTGAGGCGTGTATCCTAGCTCATGCCTGCGGAGCGCTTCGTTCGACAGCACATCGAATCCGACGCCTTCGATTCGGCTGGCAGTGCCTGGAAACGACTTTTTAATCACTTCTGAATTAAGTCCAATGGCTTCAAAAATTCTTGCCCCTTTGTAACTCGCCAGAGTAGAGATACCCATTTTGGCAAGCACCTTTAACATTCCCTTATGGACGCCAGTTCGATACGAAGCGATGCACTGCTCTGCCGTTAGATCCGAATCCGGCGAGTTTTTGTGATGGTCTATAATGGCTTCTAAAGCGAGATAGGGATGGATCGCATCCGCTCCAAATCCAGTCAAAAGACAATGGTGGTGAACCTCCCTTGCCTCACCGGTCTCGACGGCAATCCCAATTCGCGTTCTCAGTTCCTTATCGACTAGGTGATGATGAACTGTGCTCGTTGCAAGCAATGCACTTAGCGGCACACGTTGGGGGCTAATGCCTCGATCAGATAGAATGAGAATCGCACATCCATCTGAAATTGCAGATTCCGCTTCCTTGCAAATTCGTTTTAGAGCCGCTGTAAAGCCATCTAAGCCTTCATTTTTGTCAAACGTAATATCGAGGGTGCGGGATTTCCAACCTCGGTAATCCATGTTTTTGATGCCCGCCATTTGTTGGAAATCAAGAATTGGATTGTCCAGCAGCAACCGATTGCACTGTTTTTCTGTTGTCTCTAAAAGATTGCCTTCTGGGCCGATATAGCATTCGACGGACATCACAATCTCTTCGCGAATTGAATCGATCGGAGGATTGGTGACCTGCGCAAAAAGTTGCGAGAAATAGTCATACAACAGGCGTGGCTTATCGCTCAAACAGGCCAACGCTGCGTCGTTGCCCATCGAAAGGATAGGATCTTTTTTTACCTTGACCAATGGCAATAACATATATTTCATGGTCTCAGTGGTGTAGCCAAAGGCTCTCATCTGAGACAGTCGCTCCGCTTTCGAGAGCGGAGGAATTGGTTCGGACTTTTCCAATTGATCAAATGTAATTCTTTGATCTTTCATCCACTGAGCATAAGGGCGTCGATTGGAAATCTCTGTTTTTAATTCATCGTCTGAAATGATTCGTTTGTTTTCGAAATCAACTAAAAACATCTTTCCCGGTTCAAGCCGTCCCTTTTTTATGATTTTTGCAGGGTCAATCTCAAGGACGCCAACTTCGCTGGCCATGACGACTCGATTGTCATCAGTCACATAATAGCGGCTAGGTCGAAGCCCATTCCTATCGAGCACCGCACCAATCATTCGACCGTCGGTAAAAGATATTGAAGACGGACCGTCCCAGGGTTCTTGGAGGCATGAGTGATATTCATAGAATGCCCGTTTGTCTTCGGGCATCGTTTGGTGGTTTCGCCAGGCCTCTGGGATCATCATCATCACGACTTCGGGCAGGTCGCGCCCTGCCATCATTAGCAACTCCATCGCATTGTCAAATTCCCCTGAATCACTGCATCCTTGTTCCGTAACGGGCATGACAGTTTTTAATGGAGCGTTGAAGACATCGCTGGCCATAAGGCCTTGCCGAGCCGCAATCCAGTTCCTATTACCTCGTAAGGTGTTAATCTCTCCATTGTGAGCCATCCATCGAAGGGGTTGGGCTCGGGACCAGTTAGGTAATGTGTTGGTGGAAAAACGAGAGTGCACCATTGCGAGATGACTTTGGTAGTCTTCATCCTGGAGATCGACAAAGAATTCAGGCAGCTGGGCTGTTGATAACATCCCCTTGTAAACAATAATTCGGGACGAAAGCGAACATACATAAAACAAGTCGGATGAATACATGCCGCTTGAGCGGATCGATTTCGTTGTTGATTTTCGAATCTGATAAAGACGGCGTTCAAAATCAGCTTGACTAATTCCGTTCTGTGCACCAATGAAGACTTGAAGAATCGTCGGCATGCTGCGAATTGCAGTCGGACCGATTCCAGACCCCTCAACATCGACCGGAACCTCCCGCCAAGCGATTAATTTTTGACCAAAACGATTGGTGTTTTGAGCGAAGATTAGTTTGCACTTTTCTCGCTCTTCTTCATCGGTGGGGAGAAAGACGTTACCCACCCCAATAAAGGGAAAATCGGTAGAGAAGCCGATTCGTTTTGCCAATTTTGCGACTAACTTGGTGGGAATACCCGTTAGAATTCCCGCGCCATCGCCTGTTTCGGGTTCGCAGCCGCACGCTCCGCGGTGCTCCATTCTCGATAAAATTCCACACGCATCGACGACAATCTGCCGCGATGCGACTCCGTCAATTTGAGCTACAAATCCAACGCCACAGCTGTCATGTTCGTATTCAGGGCTATATAGAGTACTTTCCGCGGCAAACGGTTTCGGTGTGGTCAAAATGCTATCCTTATCGATACAGATCCGTTCCTTGATTTCCTCACTGCTGGTGAAGTCAGTCAGGAAATGCTGAGTTTTAGTGATAAACGCTTCGGAAAAAATAAGCAAACGGCGAAATCAACAATGGAATTGCAATCACCGTTAAGTCCCCATAACGGTTAATCGGCATTAAAATATTTGTCTTTTTCAATACGAACCGTGAAGTGTTCGTTAGTTTCGAACTGAGTAATTTCCCCCCAAATACCAGCCAGCTATCTCCAATGTGTGTTCAAAGGTACCTCCTATAAGCCTCACGAATTTGCGTATACGCTTGACCACAAACCAAAACGTTCGCTCACAGACAGTTCTTTTACATAATTCAAATAAATTTCGATATCATGAGTCTGCATAAGCGAACGTCTGCGTGTTCGATCTATAGATGGTAAATGGATACTTCTAGTTTTAAGAGATTGTTATGAACCCTTCTCCCAGCCGTTTGTTAAAGACATCCCAGCGAATCCAACTGTTGATATGTTTGACCGCGTCGATTTCTGTTAGCAGTTGTTACGCACAACAAAATTCCGAAATTCCAAGTGGAATTGCTTGGCACGGAGTGCTCACAGACGGGCTTGCCGACGCCAAGGCAACTAACCGGCCAATCATGTTGTTATCCGCCGCCCCCCAGTGCGCCGGAGTACCTGGGATGTGGTGACCGGGCAAACAGAATATGGATAGGAGTTTCCTGTCTAACGACCAAGTCATTGAGGCGTCGCGAAATTTTGTCTGTATCCGATTGGCTACCTATGAAGATGAGGCAGAAGCAGAATTCCTGCGGACGGTCTACGTAGGTAGAACTGGAGATCTTGAAAATACTGTGTTTGTATTAATGACACCGGATACAAAACAAAACCTTTGTCGCCCAGGACGCAGTCCAAATTTTGCCTTTCGGTCCCCAAGTAGCCTTGCTATCGAAATGAATAAAATTGCTAAAAAGTACAAAGCTTCAAATGCTGAGGTCGATCCAATTCTTCCTCAACTGAAGGACGTTCGCTTGGGCTTGAACGTTAGTTCTTGTGATGGATTGCCCTCGGTCGTTTGTGTGGCGGATGGTAATAATCCTGCTGAATTTATGCAGAACCTTCTCGCCCCATTGGCATATTCAGAAGACTTGGCCGGTAAATTTGTCTACTCCACGACTACTGATCCCTCGATGCTCAAAACAGTCCAAGGATATTCGGGGAAACCGGGAATCCTTTTGATTGAACCAGGTGATTATGGATTGGATGGCAAATTAGTAAAACTGTTCAGCCCTACGACTGAGTCAAGCGTAATCGAAAAGGCGCTAAGCGAGTATGCAAATGGCGTCAGCAAAGTGAGCAAAAACCATTCGACTCATGTCCGAACAGGCATGAGAGAAGGTAAAGTTTGGAAAACAGAAATTCCGATAGAGGATCGAAACACTTTGCAGGCCATGCAGCGAACAAATCGTCCTTCTGGTCGAAGCGGGCCAGGCGGAAGAAGGCCTGGCGGGAATTAGAACTGCCTTTCCAGCCAATCACTTTCCAGCCAATCACTAACAGGGTGTCTTTCCAAGGCACCCTGTTTTATATGCGTTTGCCAGCATGGCTCGACCCGAGGTAGTGGTCTACTTTTCTTTTTCTTCGATCTCACACGTGTGCAGGATAGATATTTTTTGCCATATCTTACCAGACAAGCCAGTTGTGAGGATTTCCAGTTCCGATGCGGATGCCATCGCGACTCCATCCTCAAATTCTTGTACATAAACAGCAGCTACTTTGCCGGTTAAAGAAAGCATTTCGCTGCAATAGTCTAAATACCGTCTAAGCTCAAAACGAGTTAATTTTAGCTCTGGCGACTTCCCCGTTTTCGAATACTGAATTGTCTGTGAAATCCGATGGGGATCCTTGGTCAACTGGTGCATGTCGATCACATGGGCGATGGAACGCAATTCATGGAGGGCTTTCAATGCTCTGGCTCTTTTGTATCTCACCTCGACAGACAACAAGAAAAAGATTGCAGCACCAATCAACACCACATCATTGAGCCCCGCTTCCATCAGAGTGACAACTGACTCAAGGTCCAATTGTTTGTCGAGATCGGATTGGAAGTAGAAGAATGGAATAATAGCGCAAACAAAGATGATGACACAAAACGCCCATGTCAAATAGCGAATCCACATCACCGGCTTCCCAATCCATTCAGCACGATCTTCCATGTTTTTTGCGATCAAAGACAACTGGCCGCAAACCTTGTTTAACCCCGATTCTGGAAATCGCTCTGTAATTCGCTGATTCAATTTTTCAATCGTTTCAACGATTAGTCGTGGCTTGAGAGTGTCTAAAGACATGTTGTTCGACTTTAAGTAAATGCTTCTATGGACTTTGACCTTGCAAAAAGGTTATTGCAAGTCCGTTCCGCTTGGTTTGGTTTTCAAGATGGATTGGATGTAATTTTGAAGGACGGAGATAGCCATTCTGTTTCTGCCGCCGCGTGGCACAATTAGATCCGCGTGTTTTTTCCCAGGATAGAGAAACTCGTGAAACATCGGTCGCACGGTTTCATGATATTGCTGTAAAACAGAATCAAGAGTTCGCCCTCGTTCGTTGATGTCTCTTACGAGCCGACGAGATAAGCAAACGTCTAAATCCACATCAACGAATATTTTCATGTCTAACAGATCTCGCAGTTCTGGAGGGTGGAAAATCAGTATTCCTTCGACCAAAATTATGTTCGCGGGATTAAAATTTGTAACATGCGGACTTCGATTATGCTGTGAATAGTCGTACTGCGGAACTTCGACACTCTTCCCTAGTGCCAAATCAGTTAGATGCTGGATTAATAATTCGTGTTCGAGTGCATCGGGGTGGTCATAGTTGACGACCTCGCGCTCCGCGAATGTCAGACCGTCGCGACAACGATAATAACAATCCTCGTTAATTATTTTGATTTGCTCATCACCCAAAGCTTCATCAATGGAATCGCAAAGTTGAGACGCTAATAAACTTTTTCCCGAACCCGATGCGCCAGCGATTCCGATAAATATTGGTTTTTCTAACACTTCTATTTTTTCTCTAATTAACGCGGCCAATAAAACAACCACTGCTTGTAAATCTTACACGCCAGCGGTTCGAAGAATTAGCCTTGTCTCTTATTTTTGAACCCGCTAATCTCAGATTTGATGCTACTTTTCTGAGGAATCGCCGTGAAAAACACTACCGTTCTTTTCCACTTATCTTTTTTGTTTTTAACTGCTACCGCATGTTTTGGCCAGACTTCTACGGAAATTGAAAATCCCGAGATAATTATTGAAGCTGAACCAAGCCTTTGGAGTGGTTCCTTTGCTGCCGGACTCAACGGTAAATCAGGAAACAGTCAAAGCGTCGACATGAACATAGAAATGAATTGGGTCCGCGAGACGGATACAAACAAGACGGATCTGATAGCCAATTATTTTTACAGTACGAATCAAATAGCGACAGTAACGGATCGATTTTTTGGGCAGGCAAGGCAGGAACGGAAAATACGAGAAGGACGCTTGAGTACATTCGTCCAAACCGCGATAAATTGGGATCGATTTAAGAATTATGATTACCGAATCGCTTTGCATTCAGGTCTGTCCTACGAGGTCATTAAAGAGGACGACAGGTTTTTCACAACACGTTTGGGTGCTGGTGCGTCGAAGGAAGTAGGAGCCGTGATTGACGATTGGATTCCTGAACTTCAAATTGGTGCTGACTGGGAACGGAAAATCACCGATACCGTCAAAACTTATTGCACTGTCGATTATTATCCCAGCTTCAAAAACTTCGAAGAATACCGCGTCAACACGAATGCTGGGCTCGAATTTCTGATTGACTGGCAAAGGGACATTAACTTTAGAA
Source organism: uncultured Pirellulaceae bacterium (assembly GCA_938083195.1). GTDB lineage: Bacteria > Planctomycetota > Planctomycetia > Pirellulales > Pirellulaceae > Mariniblastus. Next base: position 51,149 of record CALKCK010000007.1, read on the forward strand.
TCTTCGCATTCAATCGTTACGACAGCACTCCACCGCTTGGCAATGTATCGAGCGATCTCGATTATGGATTCGCTTTAGCTTTCGATTTCTAAATCGCTTGATCACTCTGTTAAGTCATTTGACTTGCCTGCTAATTTCGTAGCTTTCCCTCTAAGCAATAGAGTTTTGAGATGCTCCGAACAATCAAGCGATCTCCTGCCACCGCTGGAGATGCTTTGAAACCGTCCCCCAGTTTAGTTTCCCCAATGATTTGATAAGTATCACCCGGTTGAAAGGCGAATACTTGGCCCTTTTCACCGAATGCAAAAATATGTTCACCATCAAAGATTGGTGATGCTGCGAACGTCTCACCAATTCTTTTTTGCCACAATATTTCACCATCCTTCGCGCGAACGCAGCTCGCAATTCCCTTATCGTTGAACATAAACAGATTTCCATCGACTAGGATTGGTGAGGGCCGGCGGGTGACATTCTTGCGAATGGTCCAGTCAATGTTGGTTTTTGTAATATCGCCGGTGCCCTGCGGATTCACAGCATCCATTCGCCCCATCCCGTTTGTCAAAATAACGAGGCCATCCTCGGTAAGAATAGGCCTGGCCGACGCATTCATGCCATCGTGGTAAACGGTCCACATCGGTTCCCCATTACTCGGATTGTAGGCCACGGTCGCTTTGGCGGATGGATAGATCAGTGTTGGTTTACCTTTAATGTCAAACACGCTCGCAGTGCCATATGCTTTTTTCCAATCTCCGTTTTCAGTCCCGTACTTTAGATTACGATCGGTTTTCCACGCAGTCTCTCCTGTCTCCTTATTTAACGCCACTACGTACTGCTTATCCGAACCGTCGTAAGCAACAATTAAGTTATCGCCATAGAGGATAGGCGAAGAACCTGGGCCGCGGAAATGATCGCATTCAAAATCGTCACGACTCCAAATTGTATTACCCGTACTGGTGTCAAGGCAAACTGTGCCATAGCTTCCGAAATGCAGATATACTCGCCCCGCTTCAATTGCCGGAGTGCAACTTGCATAGCTATTCGTAGGGTGGCGAAAACGAGGGCTTTCGTTTTCGTAAATTAGTTTGTCATAGATCACTTTACCTGTTTCAAGGTCAACACATATGCCAAACATTTTTTTACCATCTTCTGTGGCGGAGGTAAGCCATATTTGTTCACCCCAAATGACAGGCGACGACCAACCTCTCCCGTGAATCGGGATTTCCCAAGATACGTTTGCCGAGTCTCCTAGATCCGTCGGTAACGAAATCGCAGGAGCGACGCCATCGCCGTTTGGTCCGCGAAATTCTGGCCAGTTATCTTGGCCAGCAAGCCCATTCACAAATACAAATAAAGAAATAGTTGTGATTAATTGTTTACCAAACTGCACGTTCAAGTCCTTTACGACAATCGCCAATCCACTCAACCGCGCCATTGGATGCCCACGCTGAGCTTACCCATAGATGGAACGATCGGAAAAATGCAAGCGTAATGATAACTCAGATTCCGTGTTCACGCACAGCTCCAAGTCAATTTCGCGATACAGCCAATAGATCAAATCCAAGCGTGGATTCAACAAGAAAATGCCAACGACCATAAGCAATTGCTGGAAAAGTAAGCAGCACTTTGGTTCGGCGACGTTGTCGGCTAGAGAGTAAAGGTCAGTCCTAAGACTACCGAATTCTGGACGACGTCTCGATTACTCATACTCGTCAGCCCAATGAGCGGCGCAAACCCAGTACTACGAACATATTCAAGACTGATTCGCGAATTGCAAGATGGTTCAACACGATACCCAATTACGAGCTGACGGTTAAATTCAGATTGCGTCCCTGCCTCCCCTTGAATCCCCTCACTCCAAGAAACAGACCAACGAGCTGGAAGTGTCATAAAATAAGTATCAAGTGCAGCATCCGCGCTGTAAGCGATCACGTCATGATCCGTCACCGGCCAAGCGTTAAGGGTGCGAACATACTCAACACCAAGGTGCAAACGGTTAATTCTCATTCTCGCATTGACATCCCATGCGCCGTTCGGATCACCAAAAAGTGTCGGATCTAAATGTTCAGCCACGTCAGCATCATAAATGGTGCCATGGATGTAACCGCCGCCTAATTTCAACTCTCCATCTCGCATTGCAAAAGGCATTCTAAGAAGTAAATTAGCAGCGAAATTATTGACATCGCCAGTCGATTTTGAATCGATAACACGAACACCACGCCCACCACTTAGACCAGCAACCGTTGCGCTAACAATTCCGTTGTCAAAACCGATCCCTGCTCCCTCACCAAGCCCTCCAAAATAGTGCCACGGAATGGATTGAGAAAATGGACTTAAAGTGCTCATGTCGCCAAAGCCAACATTCTTTTTTCCTATGTAACCGTACCACGATGATCTTGTGAAATCTCCGAACACGACGTAGGCCTGACGAACCTGAAAGCTACCTTGTTTCGGGTTATCAAAAGAGAACACGTCGGAAAAAAGTGTCTCGAAATATCCATGGACTCTTGGACCAAAACTTGCACTCGTCGCTAGGTTGGCCTGCAACATCCTGAAATCAGAAGCATAATTACCTTCAAAATCAGTTGGGAAACGACCTAGGTAGGGAAATTTACCGGCATCATTTGTTTTTCCATAGATCGCTGATGCCCGAAATTGAGCACCGAGGGTCATGTTGGTCTGGCCGTTACTATTTAACGAGTGCTCAAGTAGTAGAATCTCTTTGTTCGACTGGCGATTTTGAAAATCAAGCATTTCGCGAGAATAGTTAGGCGCTAATTGGATAAAATTCCCATCAACGATGTCCGAAAATTGCCCCTCATCCTCAATGACAACCACCCCTTCGACTCCTTCCGGGTACTCGATGACCAGCGAGGGATCTGAAGTGTCGTAGACGATCTCTTCCTGCGCAACAAGCGTTGTCGAATTAACCAACAACGACAATCCAACGGAGCACACGAAAATGCCCAACTTGGTAAGCGATTGGAAGACTATCGGTCGGAAAATTGCTTGGCTAATTAAAAACATTTAGAGTAACCTTGAATAACTCAGGGAAACGTCGGTAGCGAATCTTTAATTAGATGTTGTTTTTCTTTGAGTCAACGCGAATCTTAACAAAACACAGCTGTCGCGATTGCTAGCTACTTATTGTTCCCCATTTTTAAAACATCGCGACAGTACTTCAGGCTATTTAGCAGTTCTTGTACTTGAAATTCGGGTTCATTTGCCCGCCCTGCAGCAATTGGCTGACCTCTCCTCGCAAGTCGAAGAAATGCCTCGTAATCTACCGCTTTTACATCGGGATAAGCCGTCCAGAATTCATCCTTTTTAAAATCAAATGGCTTGTTAAAGCCGGATATGATTTCCAACTGAAAAGGCACACCTGGACAAAGCTTCGCAAAGAGTTCGGTATACTTTCCCCAATCAACTAAACCATCGCCCACAGCATTCCAGGCAACTCGCGCGCCAGTATCGGTCAGCCAGGCAGTTGAATCACGCATTCCGGAACTCACTGCGTGAGGACCAAGAATTTTGAGATTTTCAATTGGATCTTCAAGAGTCCACGTCGCATTGCCGCTATCAATGGTGGCTCCAACAAATTCCGGTCCAGCCGCTTCAATTAATCCGACCAGTTCGCGGGCTTGCATGTCACCGGCATGGTTCTCAACTGCAATTTTTACATTGGCGTCCATCGCAGCGGATTTGACTTTTTTCAACACCCCAACCGTGCGGTCAATGTGCTTCTGAATCCCTCCCTCTGTTCGGCGATCTTTTTCGCCTCCCAAATAACATCGAAAAACTGGCGATCCAATCTCCGATGCAATTCGAATCCCGAGCCGGAGATGTTCCTCAGCGGAACCCCATTTATTATTCCACCGTCCCGCCGTGGGACAAATGCTGCCGGTCCCAGCATGGACGATAATGCCCAAATCCGAAGCTTTCATTGCCAAACCTCGAAGGTACTTTTTTTCGTGATTTTCATAAACATCCAAGTCCGAGAGTAACAAGGAATCTACCTTTTGTTTCCCAGCAAAATCGAGAATCTCGCTGGCATTCCACTTCAACGCCCTGATAGAGAAATTGTCGAAACCAAGAGGAATTGCACGCTGGGATTCGGATCTCACTGAATCCTGATTCGCCCATGTCAATTTACTCGTCGATAATGAGCAAATTGCGGCTCCACTGGCTGCGATAAATTGACGCCGGGGCAGATCCGTTAAGCTGACTTTTGGGTTCGTTGCCATCACAGTATTCTCCATTTTTGCGTACAAGCTAAGGAATGTCTTTTTCTGAACGTTCCGGATTTGAGTGATTAGGATGCCGCTTGATCTCGTTCAATCGCTTCCATAATCATCTTTTTTGCCACATCTACTTGTTCAACACTGGTGATTTCAACCCATTTATCTGGCTCGAGATCCTTATAGTGTTGAAAAAAGTGTTCAATTTGCTGAATAGTAATTTCGGGCAAATCTGAATAGCTCCTGATGTTTTCGTAGCGCCGAGTCAGTTTACTGGTTGGCACCGCAATAATCTTTTCGTCCGGACCAGCATCGTCTTTCATCACGAGAACACCTACCGGCCGACAACTCATCACTGCCCCGGGAACAATTGCTCTGGTATTACATACAAGCACGTCGATTGGATCTCCGTCGAGCGAAAGTGTATGTGGGACAAATCCATAATTCCCTGGATATACCATTGGAGTATAAAGGAATCGATCAACAAACATTGTCCCCGATGCTTTATCGAGTTCGTATTTAATTGGCTGGCCACCCACGGGAACCTCAACAATTACGTTTATATCCTCAGGTGGATTAGTGCCAATTGGAATAGAGTCAATTCGCATTGATATGCTTCCGTTTAGTTTAAGATGGCAAGGCTGATTGATTTCGATTGGAGCAAAAATACTCAACCTATTGAAACAGTGATTTTAATCGCTGCTAATAGAGACACCAGAGGTAGCACCCCTGAAGAAATCGCGCGCAAAAAAAGGGGACGACAATTAAGCCGTCCCCTTTTCATTAGATGAATCAATCAAGCGTTACTTCGCGACTTCTTCTTTGTCCTTTAGAATAATCGCGGTAAGGCCATCTGCGAGTTTTTTCACAGCTTCTTGTACTGTTTCCTCGCCAAGTCGCAAGACTTTAACGGTCTCCCAACCCTTGCCCTCTTTCCCCGTAAGTGTCGCGCGGAACTCTTCGTAAATTTCGCCGACTTGAATGTGTTCTTCTTCGTTTAAACCAGAAATTTTAGGCTTCATTCGCCAATTCAGCTGGCATTGACCCTTGTAAACTTGAATCACGCTGCAGTGGTTCCCTGCAGAAGCGTAAAATGTAGCGTAGTCAGATTTCCCGCGTGTTACGCTTGTGTAGGTGCAGGTTAAATCCGTGTTCTCGACGATAAACTGCTCAAGCTCAACATAGGCATTATAAGCCCTTGCACTTGGACATAGTCTTTCAGTTTCACGATCCCATTGTTCGCGTGTAATTTCTGTCGCAGCCATCGGACACCTTATTTAACTCAACTCGTAAATAAACCTCAGGATCCATCATAACGGATTTTCACAACCAGTTCACTATTGATTCGCAAAATCCCCGTTACTTTCGGTTCGATAGTCTAAAAAAGCCCACTCTCTCGCCAAAAATCGACTTGGCAAATGGGAAATCACGATTAAACCGGCGACGGATCCAGAGTTACGCCATATTTTGCCAGTAACTATTTCCAGTTCTACAAATTTGTTTGTGCTTAGATAAAATATAAAGCACTCATCTTCTACCAATTGCAGTTAATAAACTCGACAAAGTGACAATGAATTTACGAGCCCACCCAGAGCGGATTTTCTTACTCAAGTATCTTGCCATCGGCATGATCTGCTGTGCGTTTGCAGTTTACGCTGCATACGACGGATTCCTGGCCTATCCGGCTGAACTCCCACGCGCCCATGCGTGGCAAAAACTCCAGGCAGAGATAGAGGCAGACCCCACTCTGGATCGGACTGATTTGGTTGCACAGTGGAAGACGTTGGCAAAGGAGAATGACTGGAGTGCTAAACAAATTAGAAAAGATGACACGGTCTCTGCGATCCAAAACAAAATCTATTGGCAATATGCATTCATTGTAATCGGATTGTCGATTGGCCTCCCCTGTGTGATTTGGTATCTCACCAGCCGAAATTCTTGGATTGAATCAACCGAAGACGGCTTGCGTTCAAGCAACGGGACCGAACTTCTTCTGGATCAAATTTACAGATTCGACAAAAAGAAATGGGAAAAAAAAGGAATTGGTGTCGTCCATTTTAAAAATCAAGTTCCCAATGGGGAAGGAACCTTTATTTTAGATGATCTAAAGTTCGACCGAAAAATTACAGATGAAATTGTACGATGGGTCGAATCCAAAATACCACAGGAAATGATCGTTAACGGGAAGCCAGAAAATTTGAAAACAGAAACATCCACTGAAAACTCTAGCGATGCGGGAGATCCTGAAGCAAACAGTTGATTTTGTTTTATATGTTCCTAACACTAGAATGAAGGTTGATATCCAAGCGCTCTCTGATGTTGTCAATAATTATCTTGGTGATCCCGACGAGTTATCGAAACAGTTCAACTTAGACAATTCCATGAATCCCCAAATTCAAAAAGCAGCCTCTGCACGCGGTCTTGCTGTTCCATTTATTAAGAGACAATCGCTCCACCATATTTTCATGTGTGGGTTTTTGTGGGTTACGTTTCAATCAGGGATAACACTAGGGCAGGGCCCTCAGGAATCAGTTTCTTTTATCCGCGATGTTCGACCGATACTTTCGGACAAGTGTTTTCAGTGCCACGGGCCTGATTCAGAAACGCGAGAGGCAGATCTCCGTTTTGATCGTGAAGACTCTGCACTGCAGGTCATAGATAAAAATGCACCTCGCAAAAGCGAACTGCTTGAGCGGATTCTTCACCTTGATGCTGATGTGTTGATGCCACCCCCTGAAACCAATAAGCCTCTGACAGACAGTGAAATTGAAACACTTACCCAGTGGATTCAGCAAGGTGCTGATTGGTCAGAGTTCTGGGCTTACGTTAAGCCTCAAGCTCATTCGCAACGAAAACGATCCGATAAAAGCAACTGGATTGACGACCTCGTCGCAATAAATCTTAAGAGAGGCGGTCTTTCTCCCTCTCCACCAACCGATAAAAAGACACTCTTGCGTCGGATTTATTTTGATTTGACAGGGCTGCCTCCAAGCCCTGAGCAAATTAGTTCGTATTTGAGTGATACGAGTTCGGATCCGTTTGGGCGTGTGGTCGATGAGTTGCTCGACTCTCCTCATTTTGGAGAGCGCATGGCAATTTACTGGCTCGATCTAGTGAGATATGCAGACACCGTTGGCTATCATGGCGACCAACCCCACAACATATCTCCCTACCGAGATTGGGTCATTAATGCCTTTAATTCCAACTTGCCATTTGACCAGTTCACCCGTGAACAAATTGCTGGCGACTTGATCGAGAATGCAAATGAGGCGCAATTAATTGCCTCTGGCTACAACCGTTTACTCCAAACCACCCATGAAGGTGGCTTGCAACCTCGTGAGTATTCTGCCATCTACGCGGCCGACCGAGTCCGAAACGTTTCGCTTGTTTGGATGGGCGCGACCGTGGGGTGCGCGCAATGTCACGATCACAAGTACGACCCTTACACTATCAAAGATTTTTATTCGCTGTCCGCCTTCTTCGCAGACATTGATGATGAAGCCCATTTCAAAGTCGGAACCAATTCGCTGCCTACCAAACGCCCGCCTGAGATTTTGGTGTTACCAAAGGCAGATCGCGCTGAACTAAATTCGGTGAGCAAACAGTTGGACGAGATAAATCAACAGCTTAAGACACTCAAACGAACACTCGCTGAAAAAACAAAGCTTAACCAGGTCCAAACCGCCGAAGCTGCCACTCACGAAGACGATCCGCCGCGGCCGTTGCCTGCGAAGGTAGATTTAGATACTCAAATAAAAAAATTAAACGTAGACATTGAATCCGTTGAATCGGACAAAAAACAACTTGTAAAAGCTAAGTCGAATGTTGAAAGTCGCGGACGATTGACGATGATTTCCAAAGCGCTGGCAACACCTCGGGTGACTCGCGTACTCGCTCGGGGCGACTGGATGGATGAAACGGGAGAGATCGTGGCCCCCGCCATTCCGAGTTTTCTGGGAGAGATTAAGACCACCGGGCGTTCTACTCGAATGGATTTGGCCAATTGGTTAACCAACACAGACTCAGGCAATGGCGGCCTAACGGCTAGAGTTTTTGCGAATCGATTTTGGTATCTACTAATGGGTAGCGGTGTCTCGAGGTCACTTGATGATTTTGGTGGTCAAGGATTTCCGCCGAATAACGCGGAACTTCTCGATGCGCTCGCTTTGGAATTTATAGATAACGGTTGGGATGTGAAGCGACTAATTCGTCAAATAGTGACAAGTAATTCCTACCAACAGTCATCCATTCCATCGCCTCTGGCAGCTCAAATCGATCCGTACAATCAATATTTTTCACACCAATCCAGGTATCGACTGCCCGCAGAATTGATTCGCGACAATGCACTCGCTGTAGGCGGTCTTCTGGATTTGAGCACGGTAGGGGGAAATAGTATTAAACCTGCCCAGCCTGCGAAATATTATCAGCACCTTAACTTTCCACAACGCAGATACCAGCCTTCTGCCAATGGGGATCAATGGAGAAGAAGCGTTTATATTCATTGGCAGCGAATGTTTCTCCACCCAACTTTGAAAGCATTCGACGCGCCATCGAGAGAGGAGTGCACGGCAGAACGCCCAAGTTCCAACACGCCTTCTGCCGCGCTAGTGCTTATGAACGATCCGATTTTTATTGAAGCAGCTCGAATGCTGGCTTACCGAACCCTCAATTCGTCAAAAAATTCAAAATTTGGCTCGCGTTTGGAGCAACTTTATCAGCTGGCTCTTTCTCGTTCACCTGACCCAAAAGAAATTGAATTACTGTTTTCTCTCTATCAATCTAATTTAAAAAGTTTCAGCAACTCGCCTGACACGGCAAAAGCGTTTTTAGCGGTTGGCCAAGCAAAAGGAACGTCTACTCTAGATGAGGCGACACTCGCTACATGGGCTTCCCTTGCGAGAGCCGTGCTTAACACGAACGAATTCATAACCCGCAATTGACTCGCCTTACCGTCATTGATCTTCCTCTGGAAAAACGATGCTTCCAATTGACCCCAACGAATTAGCTAATCAATTTAACCGACGGACATTTCTTAAAAGTGGTGGTATCGGGTTCGGTGCAACTGCGATGGGAACGCTGTTGGGACAATGGAATCAAGCAAACGGTGTATCAGGCAAAGAGAATAACACTTTGTCTATGCCGCACCATTCGCCAAAGATTAAACGGGTTATCTTTCTGTGCATGGCCGGTGGCCCCTCTCACCTCGAAACCTTTGATTATAAACCCGAACTTGAACGGCTTGATGGCAAGCCAATGCCAGAATCCTTTACCAAGGGTCAGCCGATTGCGCAACTTCGTGGGCAATCTTTAAAATGCCTAAGGCCGCTTACGAAATTTACGCCTCACGGCAAAAGTGGCCTGGAGTTCAGTGACTTTCTACCCTACCAATCCCAATTGGCTGACGATATTTGCATCGTCAAATCAATGGTCACCGAACAGATCAATCACGATCCAGCACATACGTTTATGAATACGGGGACCGCGATCAGTGGCCGCCCTTCGATGGGCTCTTGGATCAACTATGGTTTAGGAAATGAAAGTGAGAACCTTCCCGGTTTTGTTGTGATGTCGAGTGTGGGTGGGAGAAATCCTCAGCCGATCGCTTCGCGCCAATGGTCGGCAGGATTCTTGCCAAGTCGCCATCAGGGGGTTGAATTTAATTCGGCTGGTAATCCAGTCCATTACGTACAGAATCCTCCGGGAATCAGCAGCCTTCAGCAGAGTGACCTTGTCCGTTCCATCAGTGAACTTGATTCAATTCGAAATCAAAAGATTCGGAACCCAGAAATCGACACACGCATCGCGGCCTATGAGTTGGCCTTCCGCATGCAGACATCTGTTCCTGAATTGACCGATGTAAGCGACGAGCCACAGCATGTACTCGACATGTACGGAGCAACTCCAGGAGACGGCAGTTTTGGTTCCAACTGCTTATTAGCGAGGAGACTCGCAGAGCGGGGCGTTCGGTTCATTCAACTCTATCACCGCGGCTGGGATCATCATGGCGGCCTAGAGAAATACATGAAAGTATGTTGCGACCACACGGACCGCGCAACGTGGGCCTTAATGGCGGATCTTAAACAACGTGGAATGTTGGAAGACACACTGGTTGTTTGGGGCGGAGAATTTGGACGTACGCCAATGTTTCAAGGAAAAGGTGGTGCAGGGCGAGACCATCATATCAAAGGGTTTTCAATGTGGCTCGCAGGCGGGGGAGTAAAGAAGGGATGCTCGTATGGTGAAACCGACGCTCTCGGGTATCACGCGGTAAAAGACATCGTTCATGTGAGGGATTTGCACGCCACTATCCTTCACTTGTTCGGCATAAATCATGCAAAATTTACAGTGCCATTTCAGGGTCTTGATATGAAATTGACAGGGGTGAAACCTGCCCGTGTCGCCCAGGGAATTTTGTCATAGCCACTACAGCTTCAAACCTATTCGAGTAACCTGAAGGTTTACTTACTTTAGGAACCCATCCAATGTGCCAGTACTGTCTGCGAATTGGTCAATTTCGAGCCCCATCATATTTCCTAGGCTCAACCATAAGTTAGCCAGTCGCGTCCCCTTGTTCGCCTTCAAATGCGTCCCTGAATTATGTAGGCCGTTGCCATTACCAGCGATGACGATTGGGAGTTGTTCATACGAATGTTGAGCTCCATTGCCTAACCCAGAACCTAAAACAAATGTGCACTTATCTAATAAGGTAGTTTCGCCATCCTGAATTGATTTCAGTCTATTAATTAAATAAGCATATTGTTGTACGTGAAAGCGGTCGATTTTTGCAACTCGCTCGTCCTCGTTAGTATCGTGGGTCATCACATGATGGCTCACAGGTTTCTCAAAGACCCCTTCATAGAATTGAGGCGTTTCCCATCGCTCTGGTCCGACCATCATTGTCGCAACCCTAGTCTGGTCAGTTTGAAACGCAAGCACCATCAAGTCTCCCATCATTCGAATGTATTCACCACGATTCGAAGGCAGTTCCTCAGGGACTGTATAGTCAATTTTACCAATAGAACCTTTCGACGCTTTCTGTTTAGCAATCCGGTTTTCAACTGATCTAACCGAATTGAGATACTCATCTAACTTCCTCCGATCATTCTTACCAAGAGAACGATTCAAACGATTCGCATCTTCAAGAACCGTGTCAAGAATACTTTTCTTAATCGACGTTGATTCGCCAAACAGTCGAGAGAAAACCTTCCTAGGATCATTCTGCGATTTGGCATCGTAACCCGGTCCGTACCACGAAATGGAGTCAAAGATCTTTGGCTCAACGTTATCAATGAAACTGTTACAGCTCAACTCAATCGAAGCAAAGGGCGTGGCTTTTCCGGCGGTTTTTGCAATGATTTGATCCAAAGTTACATCAATTGCGTTTACGCCATCAACACGCTCATTCGGCTTAGCACTGGTTAACCAACACGAACCAGCTTGAGAATGGGGTTCGCCAGTGAGATACGTTCGGTTTAGTCCGCTGATCACTGTCACATCACTGCGCAACGATTCGAGCGGTTTCAAACTTTCGCCAAATTGAAAATCACCGCCTGCTGAGTCTGGAAACCATTTCGAGCCGATGACCCCATTAGGTATGTACATGAACGCTAATCGATTTGCGCTGCTAGTGCCCGGCGCATTCACGCAGGTCGCAGCCTTCCCCATCGCCTCGAGCCACGGCAAGGCGAGTCCAGCCCCCAGTCCACGCAAAACGGTTCTACGATTAATGCGTTTCATTCGTTATCAACAATTTCTTCCAAGTGTTTTCGAAAAAGCCCGCTCAGCACGACTTCTGTAATAACCGCACGAAATCTGAAGTCCTGCTTAGCCACCAAGTCCGCAACTTGCCGAATATCAGGCTGGTCTACAAAATCTAATTGACGACCCAATGCGTATTTCATTGTATGCTCAACAAACGCCCGAACAAATCTAGGTTTATCGCGAAGCACCACGTTCTTAAAACGTTCAGAACCGACAAAGGCATCGCCTCTCAACTCGCCAGAGGAATCCACTTTTTTTCCATTGGCATAAGAACTCCTCCATTTACCGACCGCGTCGAACATCTCAAAGGCGAAACCAGGTGGGTCAATTACGTTATGACAAGTTGCGCAAGCTTCATTCTCCCGGTGACTCGCTAACTTTTCCCTCACCGTTAAGTCGACGGACACCTCGCCAGCAGCAGCTTCCAACGGAGGAACATCAGCCGGAGCAGGGGGGGGCGGCGAATTGTAAATGACGTCTAAAATCCAAGCGCCTCGATAGACAGGACTGGTTCTTGTTGTTGTCGAGGTTGAAATCAACATGGCACCAGAAGATAAAACACCACCTCGGTGACCATTGGGCCATTTAATCCTGAAAAAATCTTCAAACCGATCTATCGGCGGCGAATAACCTAATACCTGCTCTGGATCGACCGCATACCAATCCATCAACTGGCGATTCAAATAGGCGTATTCGGAAGCAATAAACTCTGTAATCCTACGATTCTCAACCATCACCGATTCGAAAAACAGCAGCTGTTCAATCATCATTGAGATAGCTGGCGGGGGGCGTTGATTGCTTTTCACATAATATTGTGGGTAGAGCGTTTTGTCGGGCAATACCGATGCCACATCTTGAACCTTTAGCCATTGCATTCCGAATTCAGTGGCCAGCGATTTACTTTTGGGATCATCGAGCATTCGATTGACCTGATATCGCAACTGCTTATTAGTTAGCAGGCGGCGCTCTTTCGCTGCCTGAAACAACTCATCATCCGGCATTGAGCCCCATAAAAAGTAAGATAGGCGATTCGCCATTTTAAAATTGCGTTCCAATTCTAAATCCCGCTTTGCAATTGGTTTGTCCCCTAAACCATCCGATACGGGTAAAAACTCTTGCCGGAACAAAAAGTTCGGAGAAATTAGAATCGCAGAAACCGTTGTAATCATAGAAGAAGTGTATGATTTATTTTGATGAAATTCGCCTTGGAATAAATTCAAATAGACATTCGCTTCTTCTTTGGAAACACCGCGCCGAAAGGCCCTTGGAAGGAATGATGCAAGGCGTTCCTCGGCTCTCTGGATTGAGTCGTTTTCACTCTCTCCGTTCTTCGCCAGAAACATCGCTTGCCACAGATTAGAGAGTTGTGCAAATTCATCGTTGTTTAGGAGTGAATTCGATATTTCGAGATAACTTTCCATCAATAAAGGGGACAAACTCAACGAAGATTGGTCGTTTGCAAATCCATGTTCCACTGGCGGATCTACCGGAAGCGTCGAGACGCCTGGCAGATCAGAATAACGCTCCCGCGAATTCCAAAAACAACTCACTGCCAATACATGGCGCGGCATTTTGCCAGTTGCTGGTTGAAAGTAATCATTGGTCTGGATGATCTTTGAATTATTGTTAAAACACGACCTAGGAACCCGAAAAAGATCGCGAATTGTATTTTCGTACTCCGCACGATTTAGCCGCCGGATCCGACCACTCCCCGGTTCGGGATGGAACCGGTTCGACACGGCATCCATTAACCACCCACTCAATTTCGAAACTTCTTCGATACTGGGCCGGGAATTTCCCTCAGGCGGCATTCGTCCACTCTCGACCTGGCGAAGGACATTCCCCCAAAGACTTAGTGACCCATTCACGTCATCCGATGTTTGGAAAATTGAGAGGTCAACACCGCCTTCACCGTCAACCCCGTCGTGACAATCAAGACAGTAATTATCAAGAAATGGCTTTCCAATCCGATCGAATTCGTCGACGTCTTGGTGAAGAAGCTGATTAAGAGCTGGCGATTGTACCGTGGTAGCACCCACTGGAGTCGCAAAGGTAAGCACGCGGTCAACTCGGGCTAAAATAGCACCTCCGACCATGGCACCAATTATGACGAAAAACATGAACCGAGTCGGATTAGCGAATTTCAGTTTGCTTTTAAAAAACATGGCCATGTAAGTTCTCTATAATCACTGCCAGAAATAACCATAAGGTCAATCGGAAACCATCGTTTCCCTGCCCAAGTCCGGATTACCTAATTTTATCTTTGCGCACTGATTGCAAAATAGTACTTCGTAATTTCATCGATGTGGCGACAATTTCAGAGTCGATTCGTCTCAGCTCGCTTTCAATATCATCGCCGCTTTTGGCGTGTTCAAGAATCTCAGATCGCCGCCTTTGTAATTTTAAAAACTTATAGTCTTGAGCCAAGATCAATTTAATAGCGTGCTTCTTTTCTTGATCAGTCATCGACTTGCTGAAGGGCTTCAGAATCTTTCTAGCTCGCAAATCGGGTTGTGCAGCCAGAAGAATTAGCGTGAAATTTTTATGAAGTTGGGCGTCGGTTAGTTCGGGTAATTTAAGCGGGTCACGGTCATTTAAAAACTGAACTGAGGAAGAGGCTGCTGGTTTCTCCTGTTCCTTTATCGCTCCCAGTGATGGTCGATGACCCGAGCGGTCGTCAAATTGACCTGAATCGTCCGAAACCACCGGTGTTTTAGACGCTTTCACTCCCGCGATGGTTCCCTCATCCACAGTTCCCTCAGGCGAATTTCTCAATCCAGTACGGCTTTGTACCGATGGGGGGGAATCGTTCTGGCACCCAACCTGGATTAAACAAAATAGCAGGACGGAGCTTAACCACCAGCTAAGGCGGCGGACCGATAAGGGCCAACCGACTGTGTGTTGTTCCGAATTAATCCGATTGACGAACATACCGCTCCGCTAGCAATGATAGCAATTGATGTCCGCCGTCAGCTGAACGTTTAACCCATTGCCACTGGCATGACATAATCCCAAGCCGGCTTAAGTTCCAACTGTTGGCAGCGATCCATCACAAATTGCCTAGGCTCCTCACGAGACAGGCATAAACCTAAAAATTTCCCACTCCCAATCCAACGGATCGGACTTACGACGCGTTGTGTCCAATTACCCTTGGAATCAACATAGCGAAAGGTGACAACCAGATCATCGTAGTTTTGGATTGATTTCTGAATTTTCTCTTTCACCGCAAATCTCCCAGATAATGTTTTCGCTTCAATATTAGGAGTTTCGCAGCAGCAAAGGACACGTAAGGTCAATTTCAAAAATTTATTCCGAGTTTTTTGGAATCTTACCCAGAGTCTTCAAACATAACTGAGATCGACCATGCGTTGGTTCCAGTTCGAGACATCGATTAAACGCCTCTGACGCTGCGACCGTCATGCCCAAGCCTAGTTCGGATCGACCTAGCAAATAATGCGCCTCTGCCGATGTTGGGTTAAACTTGACCGCCAAGCTCGCCTGCTGATTTGCAAGTTCGAATTCCTCCAAAAGTATTCCCTCTTTGGCATAAAGCTCGGCTCCAATTGCCTGATACCGCAAACTCTTATCTTTGTTACCAATCTGTCCGCCATAAAAATCCGCTACTCTTTTGCAACAATCTCGAGCCGCTTTATCACTATTAATATCAATTCCTTTTTTCCACGCCTCCAACGCTGACTCATCCTCACCCTGAAGTTTTAAAACATCTCCAAGGGTTAACATGATACTTGAGCTTGGGCCGAACCGCTTTATACGTTGCTCAATGAGAGTAATCGCTTCCTTCACTCGCCCCACAAAAATATCTAACTTGATAAAAGAGTCGTGGACAGAGAGATCAAATTCTTCCTCCAATACCGCCTTCACTTTAGTTCTCGCCACTCTGTTTTCATGTTGCGCCACTTTCGCCATTGCTTCCTTGGCTTTTAGATAAAAACCGAACTTAGCGCTATTTTCCATCAAGCGTTTCCGTTGCTCACCAAAGGGCGATCTAATTCGAACCCGCTTACTGTCCGCCTCAATACTTTGTTTTTCAGCACCTAAATTATCACCTCGCTTCAATTTAATTTGCGATCTTAAAACAAAAGTTTGAACCGTCCCCTTCTCCGCTCTTACCACTTCGGTAAGCAAAGTTTCAGCTTCGTCCAGTTCGCCACGGCGATAAAGAATCTTGGCTAACTCAAATTTCGCCAACGGAATTTTAACTGCCCTGCGAAAAGCCTGTTCCGCGCTATCTGGGTCTTCGTTACGCAAATGATTACGGCCGATAAAGTACATAGCATCGGCTGATTTGGGGTGACCGAGATCAATGGATCTTTGAAATTCTGCATTTGCATCTTCAATTTGACCCACCCTTGATAGGCAAAATCCATAATCAAACGCAACCTCTTCCGAAGTAGGCATTAAATCGGCTGCGCGAGCAAAGGTCGCAGTCGCTTCCGCATAATAGCCCGAAGCCATATAAGCTTTGCCCAACCAATGCCAATCAGCAGGAGCTTTAATCGTGTCTCTAAAATACGTCAGGTCGTCCGCTGTAAATGAGTCAACTACTGCCAAATTTGGTTTCGGCGGAGTTGGCTGGGAGGATTTTTGGAAATAGAGAAAACCAAAGACTGTGATTTCTAACGCGATTACTATCAAAATAAAAGATACTTCTCGACTCATCTATTTCACCTCCGCTGGATTAAGAAAGGCATCTACGCTGCCAAACTTTGAGTAGGGTCGGCGAAAATGAAAACTGCCCGTCACTATATCAGGTGTTCCATCATTGTTTACATCACCGCAAGTTACGCATGACAATTGAATCGGCTCACTAGCAACCTGCCAGGTCTTAAAGTTTTGCGAACCATCATTTTCAAGCCAAACAACACTCGCTGCATCGGTTTGGGACCAATCGTTAAACATCGACACCGCAGCGACATCAATATCTCCGTCTCCGTCAAAATCTGCAGGTGCAATTCCATAAATCCCACCGACTGACGCAATCTGATGAGCTTCAAACTCCCAGTTACCCTTATTCTCCAGCCATTTAACACCATGCCACGGTTGGGCAGCGTTGTTAATCAACTCCAGGTTGTCTCCGAGCGCAACCAGAAAATCCTGATCGCCATCTTGGTCCAAATCAGTCGACACCATTCCTGCGGTTCCAAGGTCAAAGTTCGAAGAAGAAAAAATCCAATGCCGCTTCGCGTTGACTAGTCCGTCTCCTGGATTCTCAAACGCAATCACCTCTTCCTCTTCCTGCGATACCAAAGCCGCAAAGTCGAGATCGCCGTCGTCATCGAAATCACCAACGGGAACGTGTATAGCCCCTGAAATATTCATGAGCTCGTGGTCTGTGAAATTCAAATTACCGTCATTTTCGAGATACAGGATTTGACCCTGCAAAAGTCCACCGAATACGGCAACCACCAGATCTAAGTCACCATCATTGTCAAAATCGCCATGCTGAGCGTCCGTGACCCTTCTGACGTTTTTCAATATGTCGATTGTCTCAAAAACGCCGTCATTGTTTTTTAACAAACAAACTCTTCCAACCAGATCATTGGTTGGCTGTATTCCACCGATGCAACTGACAAGGTAATCAATGTCGCCATCGCCATCGAAGTCGACGGGATTAACGCCACCGGGACCGGGGAGCAATCGATCCTGATTAATGACAGTTTCCCGCCAACTACCATCTGCTTCGTGACTCAGTCGTTTGATTAGACCGGTTCGGCAATCCGCTGCAACCACATCCATCCAATCACTATCCGTCGAAGGCAGCAGTTTTAGATTGGCATACAATTGACCAAATTCTGGATTGGGCAACAAAGACTCACGCGTAAATTCAATCTCCGAGGGCTCAAAACTTGCTTGAATCCTCTCTACTTCCACCGGCTCCCCGCGAGCCTGGATGTCTTCATTGAAAAAATAGAAACAAAATGGAATGACGAGCATCAGGACCACCAATATGGCCGCCAAAGGTCGACTCGTTTCTCTGCCAGCATTCACGATTCAGTCCAATTCTTATTAAAATTACACAGTCCCATTAACTTATCCGCTTGGGATCAAACATGTTAACATTGTGCGACTCAGGATCGTAGGGAATCCATAACGATTTTTGATGACATTGACCGCATCCCCACAAAAACCAATTGTTTAATTTAACCCCACCCAGCAAGCCGGCAGGCATACCAAAATTAAGACGCCGCTATTGAACTACGTCATAGGCTGGGGAGGAGTTCAAAAGCGTGGTATTTTAGGGCTTTTAACCAGAACTGCTTCTATAAATTAGAACGCTGTAGTTAAAGGCATAGAGAGTTTACTCTGCTGGAAACGAACCCGGATGCTAACGCCCAATCCTCTACCTTCGAATTGGCCCAACAACCGTATTAAGTCATTTCAGTCAGGTTAAAGCTGCTTTAGATTTAAATAGCCAATCAAAGTTTTGGATCTAATAATAGAAACTGCTTCGATTAATTCTCAATGACATATTGCGGCGTTTTAAAGCGCTGGTCGAGTGAACGAGTTGGAATCAACAAGATAAACTGCACCACTTAACCGAATCAGATAGTCCACCCCAAGACGTTAGCTTGATTAACTTATTACGCGTCTCAACCACCAATTTGGTACATCGCTCGTTCGGGTCGAACAAACCGACCACTGTCGGATCCATGGCCAAGTTTTTTATGTTGGATTCCATCACGGATTCGTTGTTCAATTTGGTCATTGGACGCGTTGGATCGAATCAATTGTTTAAGATCCCATTCCTCAGTTGAGAATAGACAATTCCGAAATTTACCTTCCGCAGTGATTCTCATGCGATCGCACGATTGACAAAACGGTTCAGTCACTGAATCTATAAAACCGATATGGGAACCGCCTTCAGACAATTGAAAATCCGTGGACGGCTGGCTGGACCGGTCACGCTCAACCGGCACGAGAGCGCCAAATTCAGTCTCGATTATTGCCCGCAGCATAGTGCCGCTAAACACTTGTTGATCCTGCCAAGCCTGGTCGCCATCCAAGGGCATAAATTCAATAAACCTTAAATGGAGCCCTTGCTCTTGTGCCCATGAAACCAAGGGGATCACCTCGGTTTCAGAAATTCCCTTTACCGAGACCGCGTTTATTCGGGTATTGGTAAATCCTGCGTCGATTGCGGCGTCTAATCCAGCAAGCACTTTGTCCAGTGCATCTCGACGTGTGATCTCCTTAAATTTGTCTCGATCAATTGAATCCAGGCTAACATTAATACGATCCAACCCACTAGACTTCAATTTTTCAGCTTGGTCTTTAAGTAGGATCCCGTTGGTGGTCAGCGCGATCTCTTCGATGCCCGAAACGGATTTTAACAGTTTGACTAAATTCCATAATTCAGATCTAACCAGCGGTTCACCACCGGTGAGTCGCACTCGGCTAACACCCTGCTTCGCCAAAATCTCGACGACACGATGGATTTCCTCAAAAGTCAAAATACTATCTTGGGGAAGAAATTTTACATTTTCCGGCATGCAATAAAAGCATCGAATGTTGCACCGATCAGTAACGCTGATACGCAAACTGCGGTGTACCCTTCCGTATGAATCCACGATGGGGTTCACTCGCATATCGGAATCTTGATTCGAGTCGTTATCCATGGTTCAAGAAGCCCCTTGAGAGTGATTGAGGGTTCCGGGCTTGGGTTGCTGGCCTCCGGCAGGATGCACCCATTCTGTTTTCCCATCCGCCCAAATCTCTTTTTTCCAGATTGGCACGCGAATTTTCAACTCGTCTACCAACCACGCAGCAGCCTCGAAACTCTCTTTGCGGTGTCCAGTACTAACAGCTACAGCGATACTTGATTCACCGAGTCCCACCAGTCCCGTGCGGTGGACCACTGAACATTGTTGGATGTCCCATTTCGATTGAGCAAGATCGACAAGCTGCTGAATCTTTTCAAGCGCCATTGTTTCGTAACATTCATATTCAAGTCGAACGGTCTCTTTTTCGCCGGTAAATTGGCGAGTTGAACCAACAAACAAAACGCTCGCACCCGCTTGATCCGATTTGACGGATTCGAGGACTTCTTTCGTGTCAATTGCCTCACTAGTAATTGAAATCATCTAATCAACATTCCTGTTGCCAACGGCCAAAATAAAAATCAATTCAAAGGGACTCAAATTCATTCGTCAAAACCATTGCTATTAGCCCCCACTGACTGGCGGGATCAACGCAATTTCATCGGTCACATGGACGACACATTCGTCGGTTGAAAACTCGCGGTTTAACGAAACAGCTGAACGTAAAATCAAGTCTTTCATTTTCGGGTATTCCATTGAAACTAATTTCTTCAAATCGCCAACTGAAATATCATCGGCAACCTCAAGTTCAATCTCCCCACGATCGCTAATTTCACGCGCCGCTGCAAATAGCTTAATTTGAATTTTCATGATATGACCAAATCCCCACTACGCCGACTCAGTAAATTGTCGAGTTCTGGCATTAGTCCGTAGGCTAATGCCAGAATTTTGATTGGATGAACCGTCGGCTTGGTTGTCCCCTGTTCCATTTGTATTTTGCAGGTACTGCATTCAGTGGTCCCCGCAATGATGTGAGTACTCCGCATCGCGTTGATTAACGCAAATCCCATTTTCAAACTATTTAAATAATTTTTCTTTTTAAGACCGTAAGTTCCTGCCATCCCGCTGCAGCCCTTTTCAAGTAACTCAACCTGAAGGCCAGGGATTAATTTCAGTAATTTCATCGATGGCACTTCGATTCCTAAAGCCCGTTGGTGGCACGGCAAATGATATCCAATCGAAGCATTAATCGGTTTGAAATCTAGTTCCAAATCACCCGATGAATGCAAATCCAGCAAGAAAGATGCTGCATCTTTTGTATTTTCAGACACTAAAACTGCATCCGGATCATCAAGTAAACTCAAATACTCATGTTTTAATGCGAGCGCTGCGGACGGTTCCGTCGTCACGATTTGGTATCCTTGCCGGACCCATTCCGCTAATAACTCAACGTTTTTTTGGGCTAATTTTTTTGCTCTGACAACGGCTCCATCCGAAATCAATGACATGCCGGATACATTCTGCCCACCGGGGACGACGACATCGATTCCATTGTGTTTTAGGACCTTAACGAACGCCTTGCCCAATTCAACATCATTCCAGTTTACATAGGCATCAACAAAGAAAACAATTTTTCGGGATTGTTGAGTGGAAGGTCGATTCAGTTTTTGTCGATTTGCCCAGCGATTAAAACTTGTTCGTGAAAATAAAGGCAACTTTCGGCCTTGGGCAATTCCAATAGCTTTCTCGAGGAACCAACGCGAGGTTCGATTCTGAAGGAGGCGATTGGTCACAGTGGGCATTTGTCCGGCAATCTCGTAAAGCCAGTCGAGCCGCATCAAGATCCAGTCAGAAAGTTTTAACCCATTGGCGGCAAAATATTGAGCCTTCGCTTCCACCATTAACTTGGGAATATCTACTCCAGCAGGGCACTCAAAACGGCACTGATGACAATTGATACAAAGATCAGCCGTCTCTTTGAACTCGTCCGTCGCCATCAACTTCTCGTCTAGACGCCCAGTTAAAACACCTCGCATCAAGTTTGCTTTGGCACGTGGTGAACTTTCTTCTCGCGGGGCGAGTCGAAACACAGGGCACATCCTTTCGGCGGGAGCGGCGGAGCGACAACGTCCGCAACCGTTGCAATTCCTCGCGGCCAAGGCAATTTGAGGCAACTGCCAATTCAATTCTGGTTCTAAAACAGGCAGGGCTCCAGCATTGGCTCGCTTTATTTTTTTCGATTTCCCGATCCAGCCTCGCGGGTTATTTTTCTCTTCACTGGATTCGTTTCCGACATTTGCTGTTGTCGCAACCGATTGGCCCTCCTCTGGCGAAACTCCCAAAAATTTGGAACTGACAGTGACCGGCCGGATGTTGTCACCCAATCCAGAAAATGGATGCCCCACAATCTTGCCGGGATTGAGTATATTGCCCGGATCAAATATTCGTTTGACGTCAGCAAACACATTGTACAGTGAGCCATACTGCCGTCTGAGAAACCATGTTCGACTCAAACCGTCTCCATGCATCCCACTGACAGTTCCTTTGTTTTCCAAGACCTGTTCAAAAAGCTGATTGGCCAGTCGGTGCATTCTGGCAATTTCACTGCTGTCTGAGAGACTCATGAATGGACGAATGTGAATCGTCCCTTGGGGTGCATGGCAGAAAATTGATGCCGTGACCTCGTTGTCATTTAATACTTTATGAACCGAAGAAAGAAACGCTGGAATCTTCGAAGGGTGAATTGCAATGTCCTCCACGAACGGAATCGCCCGCTTGTCTCCCCTTAATCGATAGAGCGTTGGCACCACTCGTCGTACAATTCTCCACAAAAGGTCTCGTTGATCCTGTTGAGTTGCGATTCTTACCTCATAAGCCAGCTTTTTTCGGCGCTGAATTCGAGTGACAAGATGATCAAGTTTTGATCGCAACTGAGCTTCATCGGACGCTTGATATTCGACCAGTAGCATCGCTTCTGCATCAGCCGGCAGTAGACGCTGAAACTCAGAATTGGTCTCACGTGCGAGCGACAGAAGCCGGCGATCCAGAAGATCGCAAGCGGAAACTCCCATTTTTGTAATTTCAACTGCTGCTGATGCCGCAGAATCAAGGCGATGAAAAAACAACAGCGCGACGCCACGATGTCGGGGAATAGGTTCCGTTTTGAGCGTAGCTTCCGTTATGATGCCAAGCGTACCCTCACTCCCAACCAAGAGTCGAGTCAAATCGGTATGGCCGTGCTGCTGGACATCAAAAAGATTGTATCCAGCTTGGTTCTGCATTACCTGTGGACGATTGTCGGCAATTAAATCTTCGTTGGAAGTGATGACTCTCCGCACCCGTCCAGCTAATAATTGGGCTCGAAGGCTCGGAAAGGTTTTCGAGATAGAGGCATTTTCCTGTGAATCAAATTCGACGACTTCACCAGTCGACAGTACCATTTGCAGGCGCATGATCGTCTCACGCGGTGCTCCATATCTAACCCAGTGACTTCCAGAGGTGTTCATCGCCAAAGTGCCACCAACCGTGGTGACATTGCGGGTCGCTGGATCAGGGCCAAACAGCTGACCATGGGCTTTCAAGTGGCGATTTAAATCGCCGATTACGACCCCAGGTTGAACTGTGACGGTATCTTTTCCAACCGCTTGAATTTGTCGCATGGAATACGAAAAATCGAGAATTAACCCTTGTCCGACGCAGGCTCCAGCGACATTACTCCCTGCGCCTCGGGGTATAAGTGAGATTTGATTCTCGGCAGCATACTGAACGCAGGCGACGACGTCGGCTGTACTGGCTGGCCTAACGACTCCCAAAGGCGGAATCTCATAGATACTCGCATCGCTAGCGTACATTTGAAGGAAAGTTGCATCGCAATGCACCTCTCCTTCAATTAAACCACTCAAATCGGCTTGTATTCTGGCGCGTTCAGGATCCATTAACGTCGATCGCTTGACTAGCTACTAAAAAATTCCACACCCAATCACGAGCGTTACTGAATGATAACCGTTTGATTGGAGGCTCAAATTATCACCCGTATTTCGAAGCAATGCTTCATCTGTTCGCGTATGATAACGAAGCACCTTATTTTATCCTATCGCCTTCCTAAACAACGGGGGAGGGGCGGATTTGTGTCAGAATCACTGAGAAATAGTCAATAAATACCGCCAATTGCACCAAGTTTGAGAATCGACCATGAAACAGCTGCTCCTGATGCGCCACGCAAAGTCATCCTGGGCCGAGGGCGGCATGCCTGATTTCGACCGCCCGTTGAACAAACGTGGAAAACGGGTTGCACCAAAAATGGCCAGATTTCTAGCTGACCAACAATGCGCTCCCGAATTGATCATTTCGTCCCCGGCTGCACGCGCTGCAGCCACTGCGAATTTGTTAAGCGAGACGATCGGCGGAACCGATCCAATTCCAACACAATTTGAACCATTGTTTTATCATGCTCCCGCCCGAGAGTACCTAGATGCAATGGCTGCGATTAAAGATTCTGGCGTTTCAAAATTAATGTTCGTCGGCCACAATCCAGGCCTGGAGAATTTAGTTGAATCGTTAAGTGGGCGATGGGAAATTTTACCCACAGCCGCGATTGTACAAATTCAGTTTGAAGCTGCGAACTGGAAAGAGATTAGCCCTGATTTTGAATGTCAGATTTTAAATATCTGGAGGCCTAAGGAAATCGGGATTGATTAACAAACAAAACGACCAATATCAACCTAAATCTAAATCTTGGAACTCTCGGCGATAATCATGCTGGAGATCCTCATGATATGCGTCAATTAGCTTTTTAATTTTCTTTATTTGGCCTGCATACATATTGAACATCACCTTGCGGTCTCGAAAAGGCGTTTCGCTGGAGATTAGGGAACGGCAAAAGTAAACCCGAACGGTTAGTTCCGTCTCTTTCGAACCAGAAAATCTCAAGCACTTGTCCATGACTCGAATTGTTTTTCTGAGTGTTTTCTTGTGCATATTGGGGCTCGCTCGAAATTGTTCTTCAATTTCTTCACACAAATATCCTCCATAGGCGGCTTCGTTTTCAGAGAGGAAGAGAACGTATGTCAGGAGCTCTTTATTTTCCTTTTTGAACCGCGCCAAACGCAATGCGATCTCGAGCAGTTCTCCCTGGTCGAGCTTTACTAGTTGCTTTTTAATTTCAGCGATTGACGCCGCTTTCATTCAATTCTCCTCGATTGACCTTGACCGTATTAAAGAAGAAACACTACGTCAAACTCTTAAGTTTTCCAATCTCGTCAATGGAAACAACATATCCCCGGCAATTTTTAGCCCCGCATTCGCATTTAATCGCATACTCAGCAGGCCAGTTGTAATCAATCGTGAGTTCCTCGCCGGGCGAAATATTTCGCAAAGCGGATAAATATAGTCCGCCGCGACTCCTTGCATCCACGGACTCGGGATCCCCTTTCCAGTCAGACGCTGTCATCCAGTCAAATTCACAATTGTGATCGCAACTGTGATTTAGAAAGCGAAAAGGTGCGTGAGGCTCCAACTGATAACCTTCGGCGGCCTGGAAAGTATATTCTGTTTCCAATCGCTCATTTTGAAATAAGTCCCCTTTTATCTGTCCAATCACCGCCGTCGCAGGGAATGCAATCGACGCAAACACTCCGCTTCCAGCGATTCCTTCGCCAACCCTGACCACTTCAGCTTCACATTCCGATTGCTTATTCAAAACTAGTTATCCGTAAAATATATCGCGAGGAATCGGTGGCACAAAATTTAAGGCTGGATTGAGTCCAACCCTTTGGTTTTCTGCTGATTTTACGCGCCACCGGTATTGTCGTTCCACGGCTGGAGACTTCTGCCGTTAACACTAACAAGCAAACGACTATTTAAAAACCGGTTCGCCGTAGACTTCTTTGACTTTGTGATCTCTTAACCGACCGGAACTTCCGTGAATCTGAATTGGTTTGCGTTCCCGAATGATTTGAAGATCGACTAAATTCCTCTGAGTTTGAGATATTATTTTCTCCCAGGCCGCTGCCGTAGAAACCTTTTTGCCATTCACTGCCGTAATGATATCACCTGCCTGTAAATTGGTTTTCTCAATCCCCTCTGTTTCTCGCGAGGAATTTTCGACGACTAAGGTGGTTGAGAGTTTGGTGCGGTATTTATCGGGATCAAATAAATCATCTGCCGAAATTTCCTCAAAACGCGTTAGGTCTGAACCCTCACGGATTGCCTTTCGCTTAAGAACCTCTTTCACGGCTTGGTAACAATTTATTAATCCATGTCCCGTGCTCGAATCGAAACCGGGAGCTTCAATGTCGGTAGCAGTAGATGTAATTATCTCTCGAATACGCCACGGGTGAATTTCTTTGTCCGCGGATCGCATCAACGCAATCGATCCACAAAACATCGGTCCTGCAAAAGAATTGCCATTGATAGCCGATTCTCGGATCTTTCCATCGGGGAAAAACAGTGGTAAACGGTGATTAAATGCGCACACCTCTGGCTTTTGAACCTCACCCTCGTGATAGTGCTCCGTCCGCCAAAGAACCGGACCCTGACTCGAAAAACTCGTTTTTGAAAGATCGCGGTGCACGCCGGCTGCCGCGAATACGACCTCTGGAATATCTTCTGGAGTCCTCATTTGAAGCGGAGTTTTAACTGTTTTCGCGAAATTCCCGGCTCCCGACACAAAACATAGTCCACAAATTGTTCCATGCTCTAACATCTTACGCCAATGACTTCGGTATTCGCCTAGACCTGGAAGCGAAAAACTCATGCTGTAGGTATCAGCAGCATTTTCAATGGCCCATTCGATACTAGATTCAATTTCGCCTCGGGCAATTACCCCTGCCCATTCTCCAGATGGTGCTAAGCCGAATTCGTAACCAAATTCTGGCGAACCCCTGCCGCAGACAATTGCAGCGCACATCAATCCGTGCAAATCACGACTTGAGCCACGTTCAGGGCGAACCGAAAGTTGCGACGTGCCGTTGTTGAAGTTAAATCCAACAATTGCTGATTGAGATTCAGCCATCTGGGGCGATTTCGCAAAATGGAAATCGTGAATGACGTTAAGTGTTCCTTCTCCAGAAACGCCCAACTTCTTCCAAACCCGGTCTGCTTTTAAAGCTCGGGTATACCACGGATGCAACCATCGATCTGGATTGAATAACGTGTCAGGTTTGGTTTTGCGATCACGCGAAACTAAATTTTCGCATTTTATGGTTTTGACCTTTCGAACCACAAAGATCTTCTTAACCCCAGGAATCTCTTCCACTTTCTTGATCTCAGAAAGACAGATCGTTGCACTAAATCCGTTAACAATCCAATGGCGGCGGACGTCCGATAGAACACCTTGCCGTTGAAGAAGTTCGACCGAATCTCCCGCCTTTAGAAAAGAACGCTGCGATTCAAGTTTCAACGCTTTCAAGCACCGCAAACGTAAAACTGAACTTGGAATTAAATCAAATTCGTTTGTTCGCCTTCGATAGGCTACGCCATCACCAAGCAATTGACGATCAAACCAGACTTTAACCGTGACCTCCGCATCCGGTCCCAAACTCAGTAATGATGGAGGTACTTCAGAAACCCAAACGTCTCCAGCTAAATCTTCAAATTCTATTTTCCCCAAGACAGAGCGTTCTTGTGCGTTGGTCATTTCAATGGAAATAAAAACAAAGCCTACCAGCCAAATTAGCATTCCAATTTCAATCTTGAAGTATCGTTTACTCATCTCAACTCTCCTAGGACTTTGACACCTTCAATAGCAACAATATTAGTCCTTACCTTTTCGCTTAGCAATTTTTCTAAATCCAATCCAAGTCAACCACGGTGCGGAGCTATCCAAGTCAAGAAATCAAGTTAAGCCAGTGAAGGCTAATGGCAATAAAAAAAGCCCGTTCACGCTTTCACGTGAACGGGCTTATAATAGATCCGGCGGTACCTACTTTCGCACTTGCAGTACTATCATCGGCTCAAAGTGCTTAACTACTGTGTTCGGGATGGGAACAGGTGTGACCACTTTAATATGTTCGCCGGAAGAGACCACATCGGCTTATTCACCCGATGTGGCCTGATCCTGACAAAGATCATGTCTTTTTGGTTGTGTTTTATAGATGGCTAGTGTCGTGGGTCAATGTTGACCCAGATTTGCATGAGGATGGCGGCTGCCAACTCATACGGGCCACGTTGACCCTTGACGCCTTAAATAGCGTCGGCAGGAAATTCCTACCTTCAAATGACCTAAACTGGTATCAGTTTTTGATTGGTTTTAAACCCAACCGAAAATGAGAGACCTGGATATATGTGGTCAAGCTTTCGTCCGTTAGTACCATTTAGCTGAATACATTACTGCACTTACACATATGGCCTATCAACCTGGTAGTCTTCCAGGGGACTCTCGTAGCAAGCTACAACGAAACCTAATCTTGGAGAGAGCTTCACGCTTAGATGCTTTCAGCGTTTATCTTTTCCGAATATAGCTATCCAGCCATGCCACTAGCGTGACAACTGGAACACCAGAGATTCGTCCTTCCAAATCCTCTCGTACTAAAGAAGAACCTCCTCAAGTTTCGTACGCCCACGGCAGATAGGGACCGACCTGTCTCACGACGGTCTGAACCCAGCTCACGTACCACTTTCATTGGCGAACAGCCAAACCCTTGGGAGCTTCTTCACCCCCAGGATGTGATGAGCCGACATCGAGGTGCCAAACCGCATCGCCGCTATGGACGCTCGGATGCGATAAGCCTGTTATCCCCGGAGTACCTTTTATCTGATGAGCTATGGCCCTTCCATGCGGAACCACAGGATCACTAAGTCCTACTTTCGTATCTGCTCGAGTTATATCTCTCGCAGTTAAGCACACTTCTACCTTTGCGCTCGACGCCTGATTGCCAACCAGGCTGAGTGTACCTTTGAACTCCTCCGTTACTCTTTGGGAGGAGACCGCCCCAGTCAAACTGCCCAACAGAAACTGTCCTCTGCCCTGATTCAAGGGTCAGAGTTAGAACTAAATCATATTCAGGGTGGTATTTCAAGGACGACTCCCCCGACACTGGCGTGCCGGGATCAAAGTCTCCCACCTATCCTACACAAAACATAACTCAGCCCAATATCTGCCTACAGTAAAGGTTCACGGGGTCTTTCCGTCTAACCGCGGGTACGTGGCATCTTCACCACGACTACAATTTCACCGGGTCGGTGGTTGAGACAGTGCTCCTCTCGTTACGCCTTTCATGCAGGTCGGAACTTACCCGACAAGGAACTTCGCTCAGTATGTTACTACCGAAGTCACATGAAAGCTTTAGCACTACTAACCGGATCTAGCCAAGATCCAAACCGCATTAACAAATATATAAATACACTTGTTGTTGCTGGCCTAGTCATACAACTAGACCCAATGAATAAGCTAAGAAACATGCATGTTCTCATAGAGAACATTGCAAACCAGAGATTTAGGTTTGCGATCGGCGGGCTAACATTTCTGTTAACCTCTGCATGTCGCCATGCAGCTCGGACTATATCTTCAACTCAATTGCCAATCAAAGAAAGTTAACCTTTGATCTTCACAGCAACGAGATGCTTTGCGTTTAGTCTCTGAGGAGCCCATCAATCTCAAGTAAGATAAATCTTAAATGATAAAATGGTTTCCTGCTGATTGTCTGCACCGAACAGATTTTCACTGCTTTCGAAATTCGAAAACGAGTACTGTCGGATACTCAGATGTTCCAGCATATAGCAAAGTGCAACCTGATCTGTCACCAGACCAGAGGGCAGAAAATTCTACCTTAGGACCGTCATAGTTACGGCCGCCGTTTATTGGGGCTTCGGTCGCCAGCTTCACCCGAGGGCTAACCGTCTTCCTTAACCTACCAACACCGGGCAGGCGTCAGTCTCTATACATCCACTTACGTGTTCGCAGAGACCTGTGTTTTTGATAAACAGTCGAAGGAGCCGATTTACTGTGGCCCCCAGCAGCGTTAACCGCCAGGGGCACCCCTTATCGCGAACTTACGGGGCCATTTTGCAGAGTTCCTTAACCACCGTTCTCCCGAGCGCCTTAGTCTACTCGACCCGCCTACCTGTGTCAGTTTTAGTACAGTCAACTTGCTTCAACACTTAGAAGCTTTTCTTGGACAACCTTCCAACGCAATCCCGCTCAAGGCAGTTGGTCGAACATCTTGAATTATGAGGGTGGATTTTCCAATCCCTCCATCTCAATGAACTCCACGGACATTTCTATTCGTCCGCACGTATTCTGGTTGCCGTCCCTCCATCGCTCCACAAGTTGGGGCAGGAATATTAACCTGCTATCCATCGTCTACGCCTTTCGGCCTCGACTAAGGTACTGCCTAACCCTGGGCGGATTTACCTTCCCCAGGAAACCTTAGGCTTTCGGCGAACAGGATTCTCACCTGTTTTATCGTTACTCATTCCGGCATAATCACCTGTACAGACCGAGACCCATCGTTACCGTTGGGCTTGTATCTCCTGTACAGCGCTCTGCTACCGCTTACACATAGTGTAAACCCATGTCTTCGGTGTAATGCTTACTCCCGTTCATTATCGGCGCAAGCCTGCTCGACCAGTAAGCTGTTACGCACTTTTTAAATGGTGGCTGCTTCTAAGCCAACATCCTGGCTGTCTCAGCAAACTAACTTCCTTAGTGACTGAGCATTACTTCGGGACCTTAGACGATGGTCTGGGTTGTTTCCCTTTCGACCGTGCAGCTTATCCCACACGGACTGACTGCCAGGGTAAATAACACGGTATTCGGAGTTTGGTTCAGTGAGGTACCCCGGGAAGGGCCCTCATCCAATTCAGTATCTCTACCCCCGTGTCACATTTTACCTGACGCTATCCCAAAAGATATTTCGCAGAGAACGAGCTATCTCCAGGTTTGATTAGACTTTCACTCCTCCCCACAAGTCATCCCCTCAGTTTTCAACCTAAGTGGGTTCGGTCCTCCACGCAGTATAACCCGCGCTTCAACCTGCTCATGGGTAGATCACCTGGGTTCGCGTCTGCCGCATACGACAATTGTTCGCGCTATTAACACTCGGTTTCCCTCGGGCTCCGGACCGTAAGTCCTTAACCAAGCCGCATACGACAACTCGCCGGATCATTATGCAAAAGGCACGCTGTCACACTGAACAAATCATAGTGCTCCAACCGCTTGTAGGTATATGGTTTCAGGTTCTTTCCCTCCCCTAGACGGGGTTCTTTTCATCTTTCACTCGCGCTACTGAGTTCACTATCGGTCATTAGAGAGTATTTAGCCTTACGGGATGGTCCCCGTAGATTCAGACCAGGTTTCACGTGACTGGTCCTACTCAGGTGCTCTGCGAGAGACTTGTAGCTTTTAAATACGGGACTGTCACCCTCTGTGGTCGACCATTCCAAGTCGTTCTTCTAACTAAAGTTTTCTAACTCTCATGTGCAAAGTCCTACAACCCCACCAGGGAAACCCCAGTGGTTTGGGCTGTTCCGCTTTCGCTCGCCGCTACTAACGGAATCGATTTTTCTTTCTCTTCCTCGAGTTACTTAGATGTTTCAGTTCACTCGGTTCGCTGCAATGTACCTATGTATTCAGTACACGCTGGTTCAGGGATCTTGGGATCAACGCTTGTTTGTCAACTACCCCAAGCTTTTCGCAGACTTTCACGCCCTTCATAGCCTTCTAATGCCAAGACATCCCCCATATACCCTTAATAGCTTGACCACAAATATCCAACCCTCCCTGACAAACAAGTTTGCCGAAGGTGAATCGAAATCTGTGTCTCAAACATAGATCCAGATTAACGATAATCGCTTCATTTTCGGTTCTTTTGACAAGCCAGCCAAACAATTAACTTACGTTGATTGATTCAACTGACTCGACGCTACTTAAGAGTGGTGTATCGAATAACTAGCTTTACGTCACACATTCAGTTTGCCCCCGCTAAGAAACAAACCTGCAGATGTGACACCAATTATTCAGATGCCATCTACTTCACAACCAAATTGTCAAAGATCATTCAGCCGAAAACTTGTCCGACTATAAAACTCTCAAGTTGAGAGCGGTTCGTTCTGAACTACAACGTCAAACCGAACCGGTACCAACTTGCTACTCTTGGGGAATCGAAGATTCTACTTAATTGTCGGTTGCTGTCAACCGCAGCTGAATCTTGATTTTAAGAAAGGCCAAATTAAACGGGGCACGATTCCTAACCGACTGGAAAGTCGATTGCCATACCCATGGCTACTTCCGGCATCACCGTGTCAGTGATGGAGCAAAGTATACGCAGTATCGGTAAACGCTCAAGCCCAGATTGGGTTATTTTTAAAAAAAAAAGCAAACACGTTTAAATCACGGTTTTTTCCACACCAATTCATCGCGACTTAATCACACTTAAAAGCAACGCCTTTGTTTTCAATCACAAAGTTCAACCTTCGTTCCGTTTTTGACTACGAAATCTCAGCTCCAAACTCGGCCGATCACTGGCAACTCTTCAACAACCAAACGAATCAATCCCATCCAATAGTCTCCCGCCGACCAATTCTTTACTCCGTCCCCGCGTCGACCTCTCCGCAGTAGGCTTCGATTGAATCAACGAGGCCAGAATCCTGGGAAGGCTGAACGGTTCGCATATCCAAGAAGAACCGATCTTTTTGAACTCGGCCAATAACACTTGGTTCGCTATTTCTAAGCCCCGCCGCGAGCTTATCTACCGACTGGTTTTTCGGTGTTAGCGCGACACACCAGGTCGATAATTTCTGAGTGGGCAAACTTCCGCCGCCTAACATCGAATCCGATTCCACTGCTTCACAGAGCTCCAATTCAGCCATGTGGTTCAATTGCATTACGACTTTTTCTGCTCGCAATTTAAGGTTTTCTTTTGGCATTGAGAGCATTCGAAGTATGGGAATTTCCGTGCGTGCTCGATTTTCATCGCGGTAAATCAGCAACGTCGCCGAGAGCGCCGCGAGGGTCATTTTGTCTACACGCATCGCCCTCATTAACGGGTTGGAAAGAATCGTATCGATGTATTTCTTCTTGCCGATAATGATTCCGCACTGCGGTCCCCCGATCAACTTGTCACCGCTAAACAAGACGACATCCGCACCGTCTTTAATGCTCTGTGAAACGACCGGCTCATCCATCAAACCGAACTCGGAAAAATCAATCAATGCTCCCGAGCCAACGTCGTCTATGACGGGTAACCCATGCTCAGAGGCAAGCGTCACCATCTCTTTTGTCGAAACAGTTTTGGTGAATCCAACCACCTCGAAATTACTTGGATGAACTTTCAATAAAGCGCCTGTCTCTTCGTTAATGGCTCGCTGATAATCGAACAGATGGGTTTTATTGGTGGTTCCCACTTCACGAAGTTTGGCGCCGCTGCATTCCATTACGTCCGGCAACCGATAGCTGCCTCCGATCTCGATCAATTGCCCACGGGAGACGATTACTTCTCGCCCCTCAGCAATCGCGGACAGCGCGATCATCGTCGCCGCTGCGTTATTGTTGACAACCGCAGCAGCTTCCGCACCGGTGAGTTCACAAAGCAACTTCTCTACCGATTTAATTCGCTGACCTCGTTCGCCAGTCCGGACATCCACCTCTACGCTGGCATAACCTTCGGAAATCTGTTGTACCGATTCGATCGCTGATTTCGCCAACGGAGCTCGACCCAAACCCGTATGCAAGATGATCCCAGTTCCATTAATTACTGGTCTTAAATACGGCTTTTCTTCGGTTTTTAACCAGTTTGCGATTTTATCGGCGATTTCCGAGGGGGTTGGAATCGAGACATCACCTGATTCGGTGCTGACCTGCTCGCGGAGGTCATCCAAAAAGCTCCTCACACCATCCACGACGACGCTGTGATTAACGGTTTGCACCATCTGCTTCAATTGTGGGCTCTCAAGTAGCTGGTTGACTGAAGGTAGATTCCGAAAAATGTTTGCCATCACTGGGCCCTATAATGTGAGTGTTTACCTTTGGACAACAACGAGCCAAAGGTGTGATTAACCGAGTCAATAACGCGTTAGCGCAAGAGAATTGAGCTCGAGTCAAATAATTGAATCGCCAGGTTCTTGCAGTCGCTGCCGTTCAACCAAGGAATCTAATTCCGCTTTTGCATCAGGCATAAACCCCGACTCTTTAAAACGATTATCTTCTTCAATTGTTTTGACACGCTGTTCCATTTCTTTGCCCGGCTTAAACGTGACAACAAATCTTGCTGGCACCAAAACCTGCTCGCCCGTTTTTGGGTTCCGGGCCTTTCTCGCAGCTCGCTTTTTTACTTCAAAAACGCCGAAATTCCGTAACTCAACACGTTGCTCCGTCGCCAACGCCTCTATGATCGCATCGAAAGTACGTTGCACCACTTCCTTGGTATCCGTCTGCTTGATACCCAATTCCTCAGAAATTCTGCGAACGATTTCCTTTTTCGTCATTAATCACATCCGACGTTATTAATTTAGTTTGAACGTTAATTCACTTGATCAACGAGGCAAGTACGCTTTTCAGCCGACCGTCATGCCGCGATTGAAATGAAATTCGGCTTGTCGGTAATTCGACCGCACCGAGACCATCGACTCAACAATCGCCGACCCCGTAAGTGTATGACTAGCAAGCACTAAAGTCAATAAAATGCCTTTCTTCCCCGACTGGAAAAGTCGTAAAACTGTCCGGTAAAACAAACCGAGTTACAGCGTTGGCCGGCGACAAAAATAGCTAATCAGCTAGATCTTTACGGTTTTCCGCCTGTCTTCGATTTCGACAAGCTGATGGAGTTTCCCAGTGCCGCTGCCGGGGCATTCCTCACATGTACGTTTCCAATCTTCGGGGGTTCGTAAGTTGCTGTCCCAAAATGGCCATGTTTTACATTGATGTGGACGAGAAGAATAAACTTCGCAGTGCCTCGTTTCATTATCAAAAAAGACGCAATCACCGTTGCTAAACTCTTTTAAACTTCGACGAGCCCCGATTTTCCGGGTGTATTGGTCCTCAAAGTCCTCCAAGGGCATGCTTAAGGAGTCAGCGATCGCTTGCATTTCCGATTGATCGACCCAAACGAATCCGGGGGCCCCGGTACAGCAATCACCACAGCCAGAACAAGTAAATTTCAGTCCGTCTTTGTACCAAAGCTCTGATGTTTCGCCCTTTGTCATCCTTGTTCCCTTATCAAAACGCTCTTTCTCTACGACTCCCCATAATAAACGAGAATCGAGTTATTGAACATTGACTCAATTTAAATCACCCCTTCGTCAATGAACGATTAGAAATTCGTTTCGTCCAAACCAAACCCAAATCACCGCCGTTAGCACCTCTTTCTCAGTTTTCCTACCTACAATCCCGTAAATCAACGATCGCCATTTACTATTGATTAATTATCGCGTCAGCTCTGGCAACGGATTTCATGTCGGCACCTGATTCGCTCCGTATTTTTAAAAGATTTCTCTGTTTCCAATAAATCGTCCTTTCAATTTTTCGAGCCACCATTGCCAATGAAAGAACCATGAAAACCGACTATAATCCAACACCGGTAGTCCTAACTGGCCTTATGCTTACCTCATACGCAAGTAAGGTTTTTCTAAAGCAAAATTGATTGATTCTTTTTGTGCACCCAACAGAAACCAAACTCGCCTGACTCAGTTTACATTTTTGATTGTGAAAGAATCGTACTAATTATGTTCCATCGCACTCCCCTAACAGCGCGACGCATTCCAGTAATAACACAGATTCTGATTTTCGTTATCTTTCCAAGCCTAGTGCTGAGCTCAGCAAAGTCCCAAGACTTTAATCGAGATGTCAGACCAATCCTCGCAACGCATTGTTTTGCTTGCCATGGTCCAGACGCATCCCATCGGGAATCTGAGTTGCGGTTTGACAAGCGAGAAAACCCGATTGATTCGTTAGCAATCGTGCCTGGCGACCCTGCAAGCAGCGGAATGATCGAAAGAATCACGTCGGACGATCAGGATCACTTAATGCCTCCACCAGAATTTGGAAACGGATTAAACAAATCCCAAATTGAGACCTTGAAAAAGTGGATCGCTGCTGGAGCCAAATACGATCGCCATTGGGCTTTTGTCCCTCCTTCATCGACTGTCGCTCCTGAAACTCACTCGAAATTTGCAGCCAATAAAATTGATGAATTTGTTTTAGAGAAACTCCAGGAAACCAAGCTTACCCCCAACGTCGAAGCGGGCCCCTATGCATTAATTCGCCGACTTTATCTCGATCTAATTGGCCTGCCGCCAACCATTGAACAAGTGAATCAATTTGTTCATTCGAAAGATCCCGAGGCGTACCAAAAAGTCGTGAATCAATTGCTTAATTCACCTCGATTTGGTGAAAAATGGGCCCAGCCTTGGCTCGATTTGGCCCGTTATTCGGACACCAATGGCTATGAAAAGGATCGCCCACGTGCTATTTGGCCGTATCGCGACTGGGTAATAAAAGCGTTTAACGACGACATGCCATTCGATAAATTTACAGTCGATCAAATTGCTGGCGATATGCTCCCCAATCCGCAGCCCGACCAGTTGGTTGCTACCGGCTTTCACCGCAACACAATGTTGAATGAAGAAGGTGGAATTGATCCGCTTGAATTTCGATACCTCGCGATGGTCGACCGAGTTGCTACCACCGGCACCGTTTGGCTAGGGCTTACCGTTGGATGCGCTCAATGCCACACCCATAAATATGATCCAATTTCACATACCGATTATTATCGCTTTCTGGCTTTGATGAATAACGCTGACGAACCTGACTTCAGAATCCCCACGGAAACCAACGAAAACTTGAAGGTCATTTCAGAAATCGAGGTTCTCGAATCTGTGATGCTGAAAAAATTGGAAAATCGACGTAAAACCGAGGCTGAGAATTTTAATAAGGAATGGAGAAACTGGATTGAATCATCGCAATCGAACGCGGTTGACTGGACGATCGCAACGCCAGCTGAACTTGAATCTAACCTGCCCTTCTTAAAAACTCTGGACGACGGCTCTATTCTTTCAACGGGTGATACGACCAAACGCGATGAGTTTTTTGTTTCATTTCAACTCGACGGAACACCCATTACCGCCATCCGGCTCGAGGCGATTCCCGATGAACGGCTGCCGGGACTTGGCCCGGGCAGGACTTATTATGAAGGTCGTAAGGGAGATTTTTTCGTCAGTGAAATTTCGGCAACACTGGACGGGCAGCCGGTTGATTTCAGCAGCGCTTCGCACGATTTCTCGAAACTCGGAGACAAAAATCCCAAAACGGCTGCCATTAACGTCTTTGATGGAGACGGATCCACCGGATGGAGCCCCGGCAAAAACAAAGCGATGCGACTTAAACTCGTAATCAATCCAACTGCCCCGCTGCCCGGAAACGGCAAACTTACCATCCGACTTTTGTTCGAAAGACATTACACCGCCAGTCTTGGTCGTTTTCGATTTTCTTTTACCAATCAAGAAAAGCCTATCGCAAATCGTTTCGATGAGGACTTAGAACTGATTTTGGCAAAATCGAAATCGTTCCCTTCCCAGGAGTATTCTTCGTTTCAAACTCGGCTGTCCGAAGATGAAATAAGAATCGTCCAACTTGCATTTGCCCAATCCATTAAAGACTTCGGAGCGGATGCTCAGAAGCTAAATAAACGAAAAAAATCGAAGCCGCCGCGAGTCGAAACTCTTGTTTTTCGCGAACGAGAGCCAGACAACATACGGCCTACTTTTCGTCATCATCGTGGAGAGTACCTTTCTCCCAGAGAAGCAGTCTCGCCGGGGATTTTTTCGATTTTTAGCGATGCTGCGAACGAGCAGTCAAATCCAACCAATCGCCTTGAACTGGCCCAGTGGTTAGTGAGTGACGCGAATCCGCTTGCGGCAAGAGTTGCCGTGAATCGTGTCTGGTATCAAATTTTTGGAATCGGATTGATGAAAACGAACGCTGACTTTGGCTTGCAGTCCGAAATGCCATCACACCCCAAATTACTTGATTGGTTGGCAATTCGTTTTAAAAACGAGATGAATTGGTCTACAAAAGAACTTGTCAGGTACATCGTTATGAGTAACACATATCGGCAATCGTCAATTTTTCCAATCGAAAAAGAAAGTCTTGATCCTGAAAACCGATTGTTATCGCGAGGCCCTTCGTTCCGCGTTTCGGGAGAGATGGTCAGGGACATCGCACTTTTAGCCACCGGAGCCCTTTCTTCCAAAATGTATGGCCCAGGGGTTAAACCCCCGCAACCACAAGGTGTAACCGAGTTGGCGTGGGGCTCGGGCAAGTGGAATCCGTCGCAAGGAGAAGATCGCTACCGACGTTCCATCTATACATTCAAAAAACGAACCGCCGCGTTCGCAGCCTTCACCGTCTTCGATGCACCAACGGGTGAATCCTGTATCGCAACTCGAAATCGCAGCAACACCCCCTTACAAGCACTCACGGTTCTTAATGATCCGATGTTTATCGAGTTAAACCAGAAATTGGCAAAAGAGGTCATCCAACGAAAGTTACCAACCACAGCGGCAGCAATCACTTTCATCTTCCAACGGTTTCTCACCAGGCCTCCAACACCATTGGAGTCAACAGAATTAAAGCAATTTTACCAATCGCAGCTAAATCGTCTCCAAAATGGCGAGATTGACCCTCTGGTGATTGGCGGAAAAAACGCAACCGCAGAACAGGCAGCACTTGCGATGGTATCTCGAATCATTATGAATCTCGACGAAACTATTACTAAACGATAGGGGTTACATTGCTTGAGATACGTCGCGCTAACTTCATTAGAATTTTCACCCGTCCCGGCTTATGGAACGGTTGACAAGTTAAACTCAAAATTTCCGCAATTGCCACCAACAGAAATAACAGCTCGGTGATTTCCGCGGCAAATCGTATAAAATTGACAGAACATCTTTAAACAACGAGAAATTGTGAATCCTATCAACGGCAGCTTAAACACAATCCGAAACAGGCTGTGGACACGGTGTACGGTAGTGATCGGTTTTGCAGTCCTCATTCAAATTGCGTTCAACCTTTCGAATCACCTCTTAACCGTTCCAACGAGTTCCCAAGTTCTAGTGCCTGCACAGAAGTCCGAGGTCAAGAACGGCGGTAGAAGCGAATTCAATCCAGTTTCCAATAACTCGACAGGCCATGCCGGCCTACAAGACTTTTCCCGCCAGCAGCGTGGCCAGCGATCGGCGTCGGATCGCGCCTCCTATCCAACCTGGGAGATTGATAGCCAATTCAAAGACGATGTATTTACATTCGTAAGAATACAATATGACTCTACCGGCAGAGCGAGACGGGGAGGGCAGTGGAGCAATGACTATCCAGATTGTGATTGGAATTTTTCAGTTCGGCTACATGAATTGACTTCCATTAAGGTCGATCCCAATGGAAAAGTGATTCGGCTTACCGATCAAACCCTGTTTGACCATCCGTTCATCTACTTTTCAAACATAAACCGAATGAGCCTTAGCGAATCCGAAGTGGTTTCCCTTAGAAAATACCTTCTGAAGGGAGGCTTCATGATGGCGGACGATTTTTGGGCGCCTGAGAGCTGGAAACATGTCTATCGTGAAATGAAGCGTGTCTTTCCCGAGCTCGAGCCACGGGAACTGTCGCGCGATCATGAGATCTTTAATATCGTGTACGAAATTCAAGGAACCCCGCAGGTCCCGAGCATTTTCGCTTGGAATCAGGGAAGTACTTTCGAATATTGGCACGGCGACCCTAAAGGCGATGAAGCACCTCATTTTTGGGGATTTTTTGATAAAAACGACCGTTTAATGGCACTGCTTTGCCACAACAATGACATTGGCGATGGCTGGGAGAGAGAAGGGGAGAACAAAGAATATTTCAAGACATATTCGGAGCGAGTCTCCTACCCACTCGGCATCAACATTGTTACCTACGTCATGACGCATTGACCAAGTTGTGTTTTTTGAGCGTCCATCTGACAAGCAGACCAACGTCACCTTCTCAACCTAAATCTGGCAACAACGATCCATTAATTGAGGGCTAAAACGATTAAAGACGCGTACCTTACCGCATTCGCTGAATTCCCAAAAATTGCGAGCCAAATCGAGTACGTCTTCAACGCGCTTCCCGAAGATGTAAAAGCCAATTTCTTGGCCGACACCTATTTTCGAATCTCTTTGGACGACTGCGAACCCGGAAGAGGCCGCACGGTCGTGATGCCCTTACTCGGCCCCACCGGAACAAGTCGCTGCATTGTTCTCAAGCCTCGACTCGAACAATGCTCTCACCAATTTTCGTGCTACATCATTGCCCATGAATTTGCCCACGCCCATCTTCACAATGGTGGTTGGGGAGAAATCACCGACCGCGAGGACGCCGCCGACGCACTCGCTAACCACTGGGGATTCCCCAAGCAGCCATTCGAGTGGATTTAGTCCACCTCGGTAACGTCAACGCTGCAATTCTGCAGTTTCAAACTCGATCATCTAAGTTGCAAGATAGAATTGATCAGCAGTAGCCCAGTCTCAAACTCAATGACTCAATTGACCGCTCTAATAGGTCTGTAGTCGTCGGTGATTTATGTCTGATATTTGGTCATTGAGCGTCAGTAAATCATAAATCAGGCCGAAACCGAATAATCCAGCGGTAAAGAAAAAAACCAGGCCGGTGATCCCTTTGTTTAGATAAAACCGGTGCACTCCAAACACCCCCAGGAATATAAATAAGACCCAGCCGAGACTGTAATCCAGCGAGCCACTTTGGAATCGAATCTCCGCCGTCCGTTTCATATCCGGAATGAGGCAAATATCTATGAGCCAACCGATTCCAAAAAGACCAAAGGTGAATAGCCAAAGCACTCCAGAAATGGGTCGCCCAAAATAGAAACGATGAGCACCTAAAAAACCAAACAACCACAATACATAACCCATTAGTAAATTGTGACTTTCCAGTAGTTTCCCGTGACCGCGATTGGTTTTCACAGAATCACCTTCAAAGTGATTCATTTTTGCAGGTTCCCCATATCTTTGGCTAACATTGTTCATTTACAAAAGCCTCAATTTTTTAGGCGCGCGGTTTTGAAATACCAGAAACGATGGCCTCAAGCTGTTGGGGAGTTCTCACTGAAAACTTATTCCCACTGAAAACTAAAAGCACCAGCAGCTACAAGCTTTATTCGCTTAAACCTATCCCCAATTGGAAGCAATCCCGCAACTTTTTAAAAAGCCTGCTGAAGTCGCTACTAATAGGTGGGGGTGGAGAGAAAATTTTTCCCATGAGCAATTTACTAACGGGCCGCACTTTTAATGGACGTAAAAAATCAGCAGACGCTGATGAAGAATTCGCTCCAGATTTCGCAAAAAAAGCCAAGCAAACGTTTCCTTATCTCTGCGAGACTTGTTTTTCGGTTGTTCCATTCCCCGCCTGTTCTGAGACAGCTGTGTCTGCACCGAGCAAGCGCTCCGCTTCATCGAGCAAAAACTGATGATCCATGAATGGCTGATAACTAATGTCTTGCCAGCGAATCTTACCCATGCCATCGATCAAGAACGTACCGTGCAATGGTTGATTTTCGAAATCGTCAAACGCTCGAAATTTTCGAAATATCTCCTGGTTCGCATCCGAAGCAAGGCGGATCGGCGAGCCTGTTCCAGCGTCTTCAATTGACTTAAGCAAACCGTTTTGATCGTCGGTACTAATCGCAATCATATTAATGCCACGCTTTTCAAAATCCGTAACCCTTGGGCCAAACGCCTGCAATTGCTCAGCACAATGTAAGCATCCGTGGCCAAGGTAGAAAATCGCGATATAAGGTTTTCCGACAAAATCATCAGATCCCACCGTTTTATTTTCCGAGTCGGTCAGATTCCATTGAGGTGCAGGGGAGGGCGACCACCGAAACGGACCAAGTGACTCCAAAGGCGGACGAAACCCTATATCCGCCGCCGGCCCAATTTCCTTTTGCCATCTTTTGCCAATGCCGAGTTCCATCGCGACGGGTGATATTCGATTAAACAATGGAATGTCGAGGTCCATGGAACCGGAAGTATTCCTTAACTTCTCCAAAGATTCCTGTGCGAGTTCGTTATCGCCATTCTG
This sequence comes from uncultured Pirellulaceae bacterium, assembly GCA_938083195.1. Lineage (GTDB taxonomy): Bacteria > Planctomycetota > Planctomycetia > Pirellulales > Pirellulaceae > Mariniblastus. The sequence goes on from CALKCK010000007.1 coordinate 92,752, forward strand.
GAATTGAAGATACACAAGCCGGGCCAGTGGGATGACTTCAGAAGGGCGGCGTTTCACTTGTTCCGCGACTTTCTCAAGGCCCTTTTCCGATTCACCCGAAAGAAACTGCAACTCACCTAACCAACTTACGTCTTCGCCGGTGGCAGATTCCAGCTTTTTTAATCCCTCCGCATATTCTTCGTTGGCCACTAATTCATAGCCTTCGATAGCCTTCTGCGACTTGTTTAAACGATCGAGTTTCTGCTTGTTTTTAGAAGCTTTATCCTTGGCTTGTTTTAAATGGAGTTTCGCTTTCTTCTCATCAAACTTTTTATCTTTGGGTCTCGGCGGCGCGTCGGCTCCTCGGTCCAAGGACGCATTGAGCTTTTTAATTTGTTTCTCTAACTCAGTTTTCTCGGTTTCGGCTGATCCTACCAACTCACCAAGCTCTCGTTTCGCTTGAGCTAACAAATCCGCTCTTCCAGCCATTGCTGCTGAGCAACCTAATAGACGCAGCGTCTTGAGTTGCTCCAACGGATTTGACGAAACTGTCAAAACACTCGACTGGCAAAACTGGATCGCCTCTTCGTAAAGCTCGAATTCTCGCAAAGTCTGTAGTAATCGACGCCTGCCGTAACTCGCGCTTCCACCATTTTTTGACAACGTGTTGTATTTGGGATGACGTGGCAATTGGGTCATGTTGACCGCCAAATCCATCGCGTCGCGGGCTCGCCCCACAAACGATAAATTACGAATTAACCATTCATTATTATGGGCAAAATTATTGATCTCATCGGGCATCACCCGATCTCGCATCATGTGAGCATGATCGACACGAGCAGAGGCCTCCTGTTGATAAACGGCATCTTCATAACGTTTCAGTCGAGAGTAGATATGCCCGGGCATATGCCACATGTGGGCTATGCTTGGCCCGGCAACGCCACACCTGGCAGCGGCCTGTACGGCATTCTCGGGGTGTCGGTAGTCCCAAAGATGAATCATGTAATGGTGAGCAGGATGCAGAGGCTCCACAACTAGGATGTCTTCGATTAGCGAATTCAAAGAGACGTAACTACTAATAGGAGTCCCCTCTCGGGCATTGTGCCAAATTCGATGGGCAACAAATGCTTTCGCCTCCAAGTCATCAGGATACTTAATGACGATGGTTTCAAGATCTTTCAAATAATTTTGCGCCCGCTTCTTTTTGTCTTTTTCCTTATCAGAAAAATACTTCTCCAGCGATTGGATATAGAGTTTCTCTCGTTCTGATACAGACTCAATACGTGCCACCGCCTCCAACATGAAACCCTGCGACCGAGTCCGTTTGGAATAGGCGGCCATCGCGGCGCCCCAATATGCCATCGCACAATCTTCATCTAATGCGGCAGCTTGCCGAAAGGACCGCTCAGCTTCGAGATACCAAAATCCATGAAGCTGTCCGATACCCTGTTCAATAAATGCTTGCGCTTCTTTCGATTTGGTGGTGACAGGAAAATGTACATTTCCAGTACCGCCCATCAAATACGCGCTTTGCCTCGGGCCCTCGTTGAAGGCTTCTCCATGCGTCGAATGTCCTTCCAGGACTTCCTTCAACGACTTTTCGACGTCCTCATCAACTGTCGCCGACTCTGACACTTTGGCCGCTGGTGCTTTCGACTTGTCTTGGCCGTCGGCCTGATACGCGAAAGCTGGGATAGGCAAGAAATTTAATATTGCTAACGCAATCACTGAACTCAACATCGAGAAATTTTGTCGGTTCAATAATCGGCAGAAGTCCATCTGTGTGCATCCTTCAAAACGGTAACAGGAAAAAAATTTGATTCCGGCTTAACGAGTCGATTGTAACCTTAATCCGTCGCTTCATGAACAACTCACTGTCATTATACGCCGTAACTTAGGAACGGATTTCATGTTTCGTGTCAAATTCCACGGACAAAACCTATTCTGACGGTGAAATCAATAAATTCAAACGATAGGATGACGCTTAACAGAATTCTCTTGTCTGCCTTTTTTGGACCACTAAAACCGCTGTCTTGCAAGAGATTATTAACAAGTTGACGACAAAACGGTGAGAAGCCAAAGTTTCAATCACAGGCCGTTGAACGTTGCGCCGATTATCAAAGAGACGTGCTCCTGAGAGGAGCATCGAATTACTTAAGCAAGATTACGAATCACAGAATAAACTCGCACCCCTCAGAAATCCTATGACCGATCACTGGTCGCCAAGTTCTTGGCGAAAAAAAATCATTACGCAACAGCCTGTCTATCCCGACCTAGAGCATCTTGACGACACCTTGCATCGGCTCGCAAAATTGCCTCCCCTTGTTACTAGTTGGGAAATTGAAAGCCTCAAACACCAACTCGCAGAAGCTGCCGAAGGCCGCGCGTTTCTCCTGCAAGGCGGGGATTGCTCGGAAAGCCTCGATGATTGTGAAACCGACTCGATCGTGCGAAATCTAAAAGTCATCATGCAGATGAGCTTTGTTTTGATCTTCGGTTCTATGAACAAGGTCATTCGAGTCGGGAGGATCGCTGGTCAATACGCCAAACCGCGATCAAGTGAAACAGAAACGCGAGACGGAGTAACACTACCAGTCTATCGTGGGGACATTATTAATCGATCTGGCTTCTCCGAAGTCGACCGAGTCGCTGACCCAGAACTTTTACTTCGTGGTTATGAACGAGCCGCGTTGACATTAAATTTTATTCGTGGGCTTAGCGTCGGTGGTTTTGCCGACATGCACCATCCAGAGAACTGGGATCTCGAGTTTGCCACCGATTCTCCACGCGCGAGAAAATACCACGAGATGATTGAGTCAATAACCAACTCTCTTAATTTCATGGAAGCTGTCCTCGGCACGTCCATCTCACAAAGTAAAATTATCGACTTCTTCACTTCTCACGAAGCGTTGCACTTGAGCTATGAACAAGCCCAAACACGACGAGTTCCACGTCGCGATGGCTGGTACAACATGAGTACTCACTTCCCTTGGATTGGATATCGCACCCGCGATATTGATGGTGCACACGTTGAATACATGAAAGGGATTTCCAATCCAATCGGCATCAAAGTCGGCCCGAAATTTGAACCCGATGAATTAATCAAACTCATCGCTGCCTTAAATCCTGAGAACGAGCCCGGGCGAATCACTCTCATTCATCGATTCGGCGCCGACAACGTTGCCGCTTGCTTGCCTCCAATCATCGACGCCGTCCAAACTGCGAATCAAAAGGTGCTGTTCTGCTCCGATCCAATGCACGGCAATACGTTCTCAACCAATTCTGGCATAAAGACTCGAAGTTTCGATAAAATTGCAAGTGAATTGGAATCTGCTTTCCAAATCCATCGACAACAAGGATCAATTCTTGGAGGAGTTCATTTGGAATTGACTGGCGACAATGTAACCGAGTGTATTGGTGGATCCGGCAAACTGACGGAACCTGACCTTGAACGTGCTTACAAGAGCCAAGTTGATCCAAGGTTAAATTATGATCAAGCCATGGAACTCGCGTTCTTGGTGGCGGACAATATGAAATCCAACAATGACCATCTTCAGGATTCAACCCCGAACTAAGTGTCTTTAGATTCATTAAATATTCACATAGTTAGACTTTGGCGAATAAGCGCACTAATTTGATGTTATTTCTAGGAAGATTGGAAATTTTGCCGTACATTCCACACGGAACACATACGATAGGCAATCGCTCTTCTCACTTTTCAACCTCCGCTCACTGACTACTTCAATGACTGAATATCGCGAATTTAAGCTTGGCCCGGAAGATCTTGCGGCGGTCAAGCGTTGCGAAAAACACCTCGGCTATGAGTTCGTCGAAAAAGGATACTTATTCGAAGCAATCACCCATGCTTCGGTCGCTAATTCACGACTCTGCAGCTACGAACGGCTTGAATTCCTCGGCGATTCGATTCTTGGTTTTGCGGTCTGCGAATACCTATTCAAGAACTTTCCGGATTGGCTTGAAGGAGATTTGACCAAAGTAAAATCAAACGTAGTAAGTCGACAATCGTGTGCCGAAATTGGCGAATGTTTAAATATCGAAGAGTTCTTGGTCGTCGGGAAAGGAATCGGCATCAAGGGGAAGGTTCCCAAATCCCTGCTCGCTAACGCATTCGAATCGATTGTCGCCGCAATCTATCTAGACTCCGGCATCGACAGTGTCAAAAAATTCCTCACCCCATTTATCAAGAAACAAGTGAGCGCTGCGATCACGGGTGGATTGGACGTCAATTACAAGTCTGAACTTCAACAGTACTCCCAGAAGCGATTTGGGCTTCCTCCGCAATATCAACTGCTAGGAAACCAAGGCCCCGATCATGACAAATGGTTTCAGGTGTCTGCCAAGGTTGATAAAAAGGCTTTTGGCCCTGCGTGGGGGAAAAATAAAAAAGAAGCCGAACAGCGTGCCGCGGCTAACGCTCTAGCATCCATCAAAGGAGTGTCGGAGCCGTTTAATGGAGAGAGCCCGCTGCCAGAAAGTGACTAGCGAAGCCTCACTCTGCGATAACGCCTATTGGTTGGCATCACACTTTGGTTAAAACCCAAATTCACAGACGAGCTTTTTCCACGCCTTGACTTCAAACTCAGGCTGTAACTTTTGCTTCATTGAACGAGTGCTTCTGACTAATTGTTGCCGAAAGGATGGCTCGCTTTCTGCACGCCATAATAGTTCCGTTAGCCGACGAGTGTCGCCAACATTGAACATCCCTTTGTACGTTTCCCCCAGTATTCCCTCGGTGGCATCAATCCGTGATGCAAGTACCGGAACTGAGTTCACAATGGCTTCAGATAATACCGCTGGACCGCCCTCAGATTTTGAACTCAGCACCGTAACACGAGATCTCGCAAGCCGACGCTGGGTTTCCGAATGAGACAGCGCTCCCAAAAACCGATATCTTGGATTCGCATCCGCAATCGACCTTGCTGTTTTCTCCATAGCGGGATTAAGTGCCCGACCGATTTGGACAATCCGAATACGTGAATCATCAGGCAAGCCACGCGCCGCATGAGCTGTTCGAAAGGGGTCTTTTACTGAACGAAGATGCCCAATTACCGTTACCTCAAACCAGCGAGTTAGTGGCTGAGGCTGGGGGGTCACTAAAGAAGCGGATTGGTAAATTACCCGAATTTTCTTTTGATGCCCTGCTGCCAACTTCTTGCCCGCAATCGGCTCTAGGAGTAAAACGCGATCCGCTAAGCTGAGGGATTCCTCAACCTTGATTGAGCGTCCTAGATCACAATGTAAATCCGTCCCCGTCATAGCCACGATGATCGGTTTTCCAACGCGGTTCTTATGAAACTGAACTACCGCTTGGTGGCTTTTGCGAGCGTGGAGAGCAATCAACAAATCGAACGGTCCGTCTTGATATCGATCAGCCACCGTCACGGCGTGCCCTAAATCAGACAACACCCCTCGCCACCTGCCAGCAGTAACGCTGTTGCCTAACAGCGAACCTCGTTTAGCGGGTGTTACGATAAGTATTCGAATTTTCCAGACTCCGTTTAAATCGACATTCCCAAATTTGCGTTAAAGCCAATTGGTAAACTTCTTGGCATTTATAGTGGGTAAAATTTTAGGGTTAACTATCTGAATCATCCTTCAACACGAATCGAATTTTATCGGCATGATCATGACTGACCTCTATCACTTCAGCGATCGCTTTATCAAATTCGACCTTATCCCCCACTTCGGGAACCTTCCCACCCTTGTCCATTATTATCCCGGCTACAGTATCAATGCCTTCTTTATTAATTGAAATATCGACTTCCTTTTCGACATCTTTGATCTGCGCACTGCCCTGAACTAGATACTCTCGGTTACCGACTTTTTGAATCAGGGGTTGTGTCACCGAATCGAACTCGTCGTCAACCGGGCCAACAATTTTCTCGAGCACATTTTCCAGCGTGCAGACGCCAACAATAATGCCGTATTCATCGACAACAAAAGTCATCAATTGGCGTGATTTTTGAATCGTGCTTAACACCAACGTAATCGGCATCCCATCGGGAACTTTTTTTGGTTCTCGCAGAATCGTAAAAAGGTTAAACCCGGGTTGAAGCACATCGAGTGCAACAAGATCTTTGATGTGAACAACGCCCAATAATGAGTCGAGCGAACCGTCACAGACGGGATAGCGAGTATGCTTGGTTTCCCTAACAATGTCCATCAATTCATTCATTGGCAAATTGATATCAAGGATCTGAATATCCGAACGAGGCAGCATCACCTCCCGGCACAACAGATCATCAAATTCAAAAACGCGATTTAATAAAGCGTGTTCAGAATCCGTTAATTGTTGATGAAAATACGACTCTCGAAGGACTGCTTTGATTTCATCTTCGGTATGAACACTGCCATGACCACCGCCGCCAGTCAAACCGACAAGCTTCAGAAAAACCTCGGTCGCCCAATTCAATACATACATGAACGGAAACAATAGATAAAAGAAAAACACCATCAAAGGTGCGCACCAGCGAACCATATTCTGTGGGCGACGGATCGCGAAAATCTTTGGAGCCTGCTCGCCAATCACCAAATGCAGGGAGGTGATCACTGAAAAGGAAACCACAAAACCCCAAAAGTGCAACCACTTATCCGAATTGACCCCGACCATCTTAAATATTGGTTTTAGTAATTCAGCAAACGCTGGTTCTCCTACATAACCCAATGCCAAAGAGGCCATTGTGATGCCGAGTTGGCACGCAGAAAGAGAATGATCCATCCGAACAGCCAGCCAATGCGCTGACTTCGCGAACGGCAAATTCTCTTCGACCATCCTGTCAATTTGGCTGATCCGAACCTTCACCAAAGCAAATTCTGCTGCAACAAAAAATCCGTTTAAAATCACCAGGAACGCAGCAAGCCCAAGCCATGTCCATTGGCTCAACTCAATGCCACTGGCTGAGGTTGATTCTGCTAAAACGAAAATAGATCCAGTCATTATTCTTTTCTTCAATTAGAAATCGTAGACGGCCAAGTCTGCACAAAACAGCTGAACCAGCAGTATTGTGTACTAATTCTTGCTGCCAATAAAGGACAGCAAAACGTTTATCCTTCTAAAACCTTGTTCCTCAAGAAGGGTAGAACTAAACCTGACGCAAACCTTCTACAATCTCCGCACGTGCAGCCTGAATCGCGGGAAATACACCGGCCAAAATACCGGTCAGGAAGGCCACGACCAAGCCTGTCGCTGCAAGATTAATTGAAGGCGTGAATGCAATTGTGACAGCTTCCGCGCCAACGGACAAACTACTGAGTCGCAAGACCACCATTGCGACAATCACGCCCAATGCGCCTCCCATCATTGCCAGTGCAACGCTCTCTGTAAGAACTAATTGGAAAACCTTCAACCCGGAATAACCGAGAGTTTGCAGGACTGAATGCTCTTTAATGCGATCCTGCACTGACATCACCGTCGTGGTTGCTACTAAAGCCACAACCAAGCCAACACAGGCCAGACCAAGGTAATGGGCCATCCCAATTAACTGTGTCAAATCGCCTAAACTCTTTGCCTGAAATACACCTTTGGGACGGGTGTCGGTTTCGACCGGGCCTGTTAAATAACGATCATCAATCACTCGACAAATTTCATCTGCGTCAGCATTCTCATTCAACAGAACTTCGAGCTGGGTAACCGTTCCAACTAGGTTCATGCCCTTGCTTCGCTGAAGAAAATCTAAGTGAGAGTAGATATAATTTTCTTCAGCAGGGTCATCCGCATTAAAGATTCCCGCTACGACTACGCTGAGCGAACCAATGGAAAACTTATCTCCCACCGAAACGCCCCGTCGATTCGCCACCGCGGCACCCATCACGGCCGAATCTTGATTCTTTTGAAATTCTTCCCAGGTGCCCTCTCGCATCACAAAATCAGGGCGTGCAACTCTGAGTTTCTGGGGAGGTACGCCGTAAAACACAACCACATCGAGGCTTGCTCGGCAGTTGTTAGTAAACACTTGAACAGGAATTACTTCACGGACCCCGTTAATCTTGCCAATTTCGGACTCATAATCCTGCGGAAGGTGGCTAGTAGCAGGACAAAACTTGTTAGCTTGAAACGTAATTAACGACCTTTTTCCTGCCTGCCGACTCTGCAAATCATTCATGCCTTCTTGCACACTACCGACAAAACAAAACACAAACAAAGCAACAGCTGATCCGCTGACCGTCAAAATTGTTCTCGAACGATGCCGCCAAAGCGTCTTAAAAATGTATGGAATGAGCTTTATCATCAGACTGCAACTCCTTCCTCGACTAATTTCCCGTTAACCAGTTTAAATTGACGGTCCGCAATTACAGCCGCTTCGGCATCGTGGGTCACCATCAACAATGTAGTGTCCAATTCCTTATTAAGTCGTTTGAGCAAACCAAGAATTTGATCGGAGGTGACCGGATCAAGGTCACCCGTCGGTTCGTCTGCGACGACCACCTTGGGGTTGGCCACAATCGCTCTGGCAATACCAGCACGTTGCTCTTGCCCACCCGACATTTGGCGGGGGTAATGGTCCGCTCGATCGAGCAAGTCAACAGCAGCCAAGGCAACTTCGATACGCTTTCGACGCTCTGCGCGACTCAACGGAAGTAACAAAAGTGGCATCTCAATATTCTCATAAGCAGTCAGCACCGGAATCAAATTATGCGTTTGAAAAATATAGCCAATGTTCGCGGCTCTCCAGTTTGCCAGACGCGTACGCGACAAATGAGCAATTTCTACTCCGTCAATTTTAACCGACCCTTCATCGGGTCGATCAATGCTCGCAATCACATTTAGCAACGTCGACTTTCCAGTCCCACTAGATCCCATGAGAGAAACAAATTCTCCCTTTTCAATATCAAGCGACACACCATCCAGTGGTTTGATGGTCTCCCCACCTTTGTGATAATGTTTTGTCACGTTACTTATTTCAACCAGTGCCATAATATCAACCTATTTGTCTACAAAATAGTTTTTAATTCCAAACAGAATCCGAATCGAACTCGGAAACTCGCCCAGCCAAATTCAATTAATCCGATACAGCCTCACCCGTAACCTTAATGCGATCGCCGTTTTCTAATCCATCCACTGCGCCACTAATTAAGCGACTTCCAATATCTAAGCCGCTTAGAATTTCAACCATTTCATCATTCCCGCGTTTACCCAGTTCAATTTCCGTCTTTTCAGCAACGCCCCTTGCCTGGTTGGCAACCCACACAAAAGAATTACCATTCTCACTAAAAATCAAATTTTCCGAAATCAACAATGACAATTCCTGTTGAGACGCGTCCTGATCGACCACTTGTTTAGGCGCTAAAAAAGTAACATCCACCAACATCTCAGGTTTAAAAAAGCCTGGTGGACTATCGATAGCAACTTTTACTTGGAGCGTGTTTTTTTGGATATCTGCCTCGGAACTGATAAACAAGACCGTGCCGCGAATTGGCTCCCTCATCGCTGGATTGGAAATTGCCACCGACTGTCCAAGACTTACTTTTGGTATATCTTCGAAGCGAACGTCTACGCGAATTTGCAGGCTCTCAGGCTGATACATTGTGATGACACTACTTCCGTCATGACCTTGCATCGCCGTCATTACTCCAGATCCCACCCTCGCTCCGGGCAAGCCGACCAACCGATAGACGCGGCCATCAACGGGGGCTCGAATGGTCATCCTCTGAAGCCGTAACTGAGCCTCCGATTCCGCAACAGACATTTGTTTTAACTTCGCCTCCGCAGCATCCACCATCGCAAGCGTTTCATCCTTCTCTTTGGTTTCATCGACCAATAATTGCAATTGGATGTTAATTGCATCCCTTTTCTGTCGAACTGAAAACACCTCTTTCTCGAGTGACCGCTTCCGGTCAAGAAGCTCAGAAAGATGAGCTTTCGCCGTTTCAAAATCTGCCTGAGAACGATCGATTTCTCGCTCGGAAACCGACGCCGCCGCCTTCCGCATTCGTTCGAAATCGCCTTGAGCAAATTTTAATTCCGAGTCGGCCCGCTGGGTTTCAAAGGGTAGATTCGTAAGGGACGTATTGATTTTTGCCAAGTCCGCATCCGCCGCCGCCAGTTTAGCTTCAAGATGAACCGGTTGTTCGAACCGTGTTTTCGCCGCAGCACAGGCTGCTTTGTTACGCTCCAATTCCGCTTCTGCCAATTCGCGATTCGCGACCGCACCATCATGGATGAGAATTGCATCTTCTTTGATGAGTTCTGCAACAGGCTCACCTTTTTTTACCAGTTGGTCTTCGACAACGAGCAGTTCTTCAATTACACCTGTCGCCAGCGCGGCGACCCGAATTGCAGTAGGTCGAGGCTCAATCCAGCCAGCGGCTTTGAAAAGCTCGGCTCCCTCCGTTCGAATTTGGGCCTGAGTCGCGAAAACAGGAACCACCTGAACTTGCCGCGGCGGAAATAAAAACTCCTGAGAACACCAAAAAACTAAGACGGCGAACCCACCGATTAATACCGCCGGGAAAGCATAACGACCAACCCATTGCCCTTTGCGACTGGACGGTTTGGTCGGCGCCGGACGATCGACTGCTAACTGTGATAAATCGACTTGTGTCATACCTTCAAACCCAAAAAAACTCAATCAAAACAATTCATGCTCGCTCAATAACCTTTAATTACGCACATAAATTCCATCGGCAATGATGGTGAGGTTCCCAACTTCGTCTCGTTTAGCGATTCCCTTGACAACGACGGTCTGAAGTTCTTTGACGTTAAATAGTTTCCTCGCATCCTCTGCCACAACTTTACCTTGTTCATCTTCGAAACGGACCAAAGCCATCGCGGTCGGCAATTTATCGGTCTCACAGCAATAATCCCAAGGCGTTTTGCAACTGCATGTTTCGCCTTCAGGCGTCTCATCACTGCAAGCTAATATGGATGGATCGACGATCTGAAACGCTGCCAGGGACTCGACCCAGGGGTTCAATCCGCCACCAACGCGGCCAACGACAACGATAGATTCTTCATCTTTCGCCGATTCTCTAGCAGCAATCACATCCAAACCACCCGCCGGTTCGGTTGATAATAGATAAGGCGTAGCATCAACTTTTACTGAACTAACCGCCGGTGTCATTTTGGTTGAATCAGCACAACCGAAAACTGAAATAGCGACCATTGAAACCAACATCAAATAAATAGACTTCTTCATTTTATTTCTCCTTAAACAGCTCGAAGCCCATCCACGATGGGCATTTTTAACGCACGAATAGCAGGCGGGATTGCACCTAAAAATCCAAGTAGTAATCCCACGCCACAGCCAATCAAAATCGAAGTACTATCAATTTGCAATTGAAAAGCACCCATCGTAAACCGAACAGCGGACCCGTTGACCAAAAGCAGTGCAATGACTGAGGCACTTAAACTGGCCGCCAATGAAAGTAAAACCGCTTCCTGGATAAGACTTACAATTATTGCCCGCCGAACAAAACCAATGGTTCGCAACATCGACAACTCTGAAATCCTACCCACCACAGAACCGTACATAGTGTTTAGGCCGGCAAACACACCCGCTCCAGCGACCAGCAAAACAACCAACCAAGCGAGCCATCGGATCGGCTCATAGTCTCTTTGTAAACCAGCGTAATACTCCGACTCAGGCATCGTTTGAAGTTCTAAATCCAATCGCTGTTTGCAAAATAAATCTAATTCAGCAAAATCCGCATTTGGCTCCAAAGTAAGAGCAACGATACTTAGGTCCTGTCGCTTCATTGCCTGTTGCAGTTCATCTAAACGGCACCAAACTTCTGATTCAAAGGCAGCACCACCACACGAAAATACACCAACAATTTTCCAGTCACGACTCTCCAATTGAATTGTGTCTCCAACAGAAATTTCCTCTGCAGTTGCCCCTAGTTTTGTCGCGGCAAGCCTTCCAATAATGATTTCTCCCGCTTCGGGCCAGCGGCCTTTTTCAATTTGGAATTGTTGACGAACCAAGCACGCCTTCGGAGTGACCCCTCTCACCAATCCGAGTGTTTCCCGGAATCCATCTCGCCCCTCTTGTGGGATTCCAACCTGGGTGCCCAAGTAAAGTTCCGGTGAGACATATTTCGCCCCATACCTTTCTTGGATCCCCTGGATACTCGATGGCACCAAATCATTGGTTCGCATTGGTATCGATGAGTACTCCAAGTTCTCCCCCATGCCCAATGAAAAAACGAGGGCAGTGCGACTATCGCCACTGACGGACAACGACTTCTCGAGCCCACGAATAAATCCAACCACTACAAGGACAAGCAACACGACCGTGGTCAGTCCAAGAAAGGTAAGGAAGGTTCGTAGTGGTCGTCGGAATAGATTTCGAACACCATATTCCCATGGCAAAGGTCGAAAAAACATGATTACCGATCACTCTAAAGATCATCAAATTAGCGGCATGAATTAATGCCAAGAAACAAACGTTATCGCATTGAAAATGCAATTAGCTTTGCTAGATGATGAAAGAGCCGTGGAGGCAGCGCAGATTGCGACCATGATTGCGCGCACAAACCGGTTCAAAAACATTTGACGAACACAAGCAGTACCCCAAATCGTTGGTCGCCGACAGAAAGCTCACCGTCAAAAAAGGAACCAACTCAAATTCAAACGGAACCGATGTTTGATAAAACAAATCGGCTGCATTAGGCATCGTCGCTCCGCTACAGATGCAACCACACCGTTCTTCGGTGTCTTCTTCAGGAAAGGCTGGCATCTCAAGTCCAGTGTCGCCACAACAACACTCAGCTGGAACCGACGAATTAGAATCACCACAACATTCACTCCATCCCAGCTGACACCTAATTGGGCAGCTGACAACAATGATTGCGAGTAGGATTTTGAAAAATCGGTGCATGCTAGGTACTGAGAAAAACTCGTTAAGCCGTTGGGAATAATACACTTGATTAACTTATTCTTCAACTAAGATTTCTTAACCTTACGCGACGCTATCAAATAAGCTGCAAATCGCACTGGTTTTCGGGGGAAATCTAATTTAATCCGCATTATCCAGTCGATATAACGCAAACAATCCTTCCCCATTGAGTTGGATCACCCGGCGAATCCCTGATAATCTTAGGCAAAGATTTAGTACCCATTTCTTTTTTTTGATAGACAAACCATCGTAAAACGGCCGGATTGACCTTTCTTCGTTTTAACACCCGGCACACTAACTCAGAACATTCTTCCTTTTTTCGGATCATCATTAATGCAGAAGAAAACCAATCATCGTCGTGATTTTCTCAAAAAGTCCGCAGCAGCCGGTGCGAGCTTATCACTCCCCTGCGTCTACTCACAAACAAATACACTTGCAGCAGTCACCCAGGAAAAAAATGACCGCATCCCAATTGGACTCATCGGTGCCGGTGGAATGGGGAATGGAAATATGCGAGCGGCCAAAGCATGGGTGGACGTGGTCGCAATTGCTGATGTCGACCAATCACGCCGCGATTCGACCAATCAATCGCTCAGTCAAGGCAAGGCGGACACCTACAAAGACTATCAAAAGATCTTAGATCGTGACGATATTAAAGTCGTGCATATAGCGACGCCCGACCACTGGCACACCAAACCTCTCATCGAAGCAATGTATGCCGGAAAAGATATTTATTGCGAGAAACCGCTTACTTTGACGATTGATGAAGGGAAACTGATTCGCAAGGTACAAAAGGAGACAGGCCGCATTGTCCAAGTTGGAACTCAACAGAGAAGTACTTTTAATTTGTTCACCAAAGCGATCGCCATCGTAGCGGATGGTCGGCTCGGTAAAATTAAGCGGTTGGAATGCTGTATCGGTGGGGCTCCTCAATGTGATGCCATCCCGTCCGCAGAAATACCCGCAGGACTCGATTGGGATCGCTGGCTTGGCCCTGCTCCACAAGTTGGCTATTTAAACCGTCCTGATGCGTCAGGCAAAAAACGGCGGGGCAACACTAATTGCCATTATGAATTCCGTTGGTGGTACGAATATTCTGGAGGGAAATTGACCGACTGGGGCGCCCATCATGTCGACATCGCCAACTGGGCGCTAAAATCGAATGGTCAAACCGCAGGGCCTATTTCCATCTCTGGTGAGTCTAAACACCCCGTCGAATTTAAAGATGGATTCCCGGTTCAGCGAGACCGGTACAATACTGCCTCTAATTTTTCCTTCTCCGTTAAATACCCCGGGGATGTTGAGATGATTATCAAGAGTGATGGTCGAAACGGAGTTTTGATTGAGGGAGAAAAAGGACGGATTTTCGTTAGCCGGGGGAAACTCGATGGAGCGCCGGTCAAAGCCCTTGATCAAAATCCATTGCCCGAGAACGCAATTCAGAACGTTTATAAAGGCCTTCCCATGGAGCAGAATGAGCGGCGGGCTCATTGGGCGAACTTTTTGTATTGCCATCGTGAACAAAAGGAGCCCATTTCAGACGTCCATTCACATATGGAAATGCTCAACGTGTGCCACCTGGCCGGCATCTCTGCCCGCTTAGGACGGAGCCTGAAATGGGATGACCAAAACGAACAAATCGTTGGAGATGAACTCGCGAACTCTTTCCTCGCGAGGCCCTACCGTAAAGGGTTCGAGATCAATATGTAGATTTGCATCACATCGAGATAATTTACAAAAAAACGAGCTTTCGCAGATTAGTGAAAGCTCGTTTTTTATTTGAAGTGATTCAGACTAAGACTTTTCCAAAGCTATTCAGTCGCCTGGTCGCCATTTTTGATCGTACCCATTGCTTTAAAAACTCGCGGATCAATGTCTTCGCTAATGAATCGAACGGATCCGTCAACAAATGCAAAGGTTGTTACCCCACCTCCGTGCATACTATTAAATTGCGCGAACCCATGGAAGTGGATTTCCAGGATCTCCTCGCTGCCGTCATCATTAATAATAACAATAGGATCACGCCGAGGAGGATTATTCGGAGGCTCGCCAGTCCACCCTACCACTCGCCACCCAGTATGTTCTGAACCATCAATGATCCCCGGCCACTGGGAATCGAACACGTTGGCACTACGCTCACCCATTAAAATAGTATTAGAAAGTCCATCGCGAACATCTCGAAGAGGTGTCGTGCTATTCTCGTAGAACATGCCGTCAATGAAGCCGATGGAGTTTAACAAATCAGCTGAAGGGCAAAGCTGCCCATCACCCATATCTTCTTGCCTGACCGTCGAACCAATGCATCCAACATAGTGTGTCCGGCCAACGTCAATCATTCCGTCAAGTCCTTCGAGTTGAAACGAGGTGGAACGGTTGCCAGAACTTGGGCAAAACAAAAGTGGGAGCCTCTGTTGAATCAGAGACCGATTCTCAACGGCGTCAGTAAAGGTAGAAAAATCAATCTCTGAATAAAGATTCCCTTGTTCAAAAAACGGCAGAAGAAAACTGATTGATCCCCATCCCGTTTCGCCATTCCAGCCATTTGGAAAATGGCTGTTCGCGGTGTTGAAGCTTTGATTCGCCAAACCGAGCTGCATTAAATTGGAACTACAACTTGTTCGCCTGGCAGCTTCTCGCACGTTTTGAACAGCCGGTAAAAACATAGCGATCAAAATTGCTATGATTGCAATCACCACCAACAACTCAATCAGAGAAAAACCGCGTTTTTGTTTTTTCATTAATACACCGATTCCGACGGACACAACCTCAAACTGTATCGGTAGTGTTCATGAAGGTCAAACAGAAGTTATTGAGGATTTTACCGCAAAAACTCGCGCCCTTGGTTTGGCCGTCTCCAGCCTGCTGGGTTTCCTCCAAAATACTGACCGCTCAATTTTGACCAGTTCAAGAGACTGAAATTTAAAATTGACTCGGCTAATGAAAAAATATACCCTCATTTTCGCGTGATTTCGATAAATTTGAACGGACAAGGTCCCCGGGCGTCTTTTTGCCATAAGTTTCCACAGTACAATCCAGCTACGGATGCACGAAAGTTATTAGGAATTGGCGACGCCCCAACACCACAGGAAATTCGCCGAGGCGATCGCGTTAAATCGCAAAAACACCATCCCGACAAAGGTGGGGACAGTTGGGCGTTTCAACAAGTCAAAGATTCTTTCGATGAACTGTCAAATCCAGCCAAATCTGAAAACCCCTTTGAAGTAATAAAACGAAGCAAGACACCTGAAGCTAAATCAAATAACGATTTGAAGGGAAAGTAGAGTGCCCAAACCCAAGAATACCAACAAGAATGCAGAGGGGCATCCCAACCACGGCTGGAGAAATTTGTTTACTGGTCAACTTCCTCTGCAAAACCAAACTACGATCTTTATCTTGATCAATTGTTTGGACATTTTCATGACCCATCGTTTACTTTACAAAGTTGAGGGAGCGGTCGAAACCAATCCGATCGCCGACTTTTTTATCGAAAAGTTCGATTTCAACGGTGCGATTGGGTTCAAATTACTGGTCGTTACCGTCGTCTGCGTCATTGCCCAAATTGTCGCAATTAAGAAAGTAAAAACCGCAAAGTTTTTGCTCAATACAGGATCTTGCATTGTAGGTGTTGTCGTTTTATACAGCTTCCTTCTATATCTTCAACACACCTCGCCCATGCCCTAATTTTCAAATGGCGGGGAGTTCGGACATTGCTCTCAGCTACCCTGTCAATTTTCAATTGGCCATCGGCGTGACGCTCTGCATCATCCAAGCGCACAACATGGCTCCATAGGTTCCTAGAGCGTAGCCCAAGACCGCTAACAGAACGCCTACTGGTGCAAGGGCAGGGTGAAAGGCAGCGGCTACCACCGGAGCACTCGCCGCGCCGCCAATGTTTGCTTTACTACCTACAGCCAAAAAGAAATAGGGTGCGCGAATTAGCCAGCCCACGAAGAACATCAATCCGACATGGATTGCCATCCAGATTCCCCCAATCAAAAAGAAACCGGGGTGATCAGCAAGTGCCCGAATATCCATCCCCATTCCAATCACGGCAACGAGTATGAAGATAAAAACCGTCCCCAACTTGGATGCGCCCGCTCCTTCATAATTTCTAAACGGAGTGAAAGACAGTCCAATACCTACCGCCGTCGCAAGCACAATTAGCCAGAAAAAAGAACTCGCCAAACCAAGATCCTTTAGAAATCCGTAAGGGTTTTCACCGACAACAAGATTACCATCGGGACCGTCTATCATCACCTGAGCACTCGTAATGGTGGCCTGTACACTCTCTGCGATATAAGCACCCGTAAAATGGGCAAACGCAGTTGCGCCAAACCCAATCGCTCCAATCACCATAAAATCAGTAGTCGTCGGAGTCCGAGTCACACGGTCGCTAAAACTCTCCATCTTTGTCTTTAGGCGCTCAATGCTGGACGAATCTGCTTTAAAAATGCGATCAATATCCTTGGAAAATCCAACACCCATCAACAAAAAGAACATCCAGACTTCCGCCACAATCACATCCACCGCAACCATCACGCTGTAGAGGTCTTCCAGCTGACCCGACACCTCGGTACCTGCATCCGCCTCGGGGGTCATAAATACTACTTGCATCGCCGCCTGATTTGCGCCTCCGCCAATCCAACTTCCAGCGACCGTACTTAGCCCCCGCCAAACTGCAGCAGGGCCATCTACGCCAACAATCTCGGGGTAAATCCAAGCCACCGCCAATACAGCCAATGGGCCACCCAAAACCACGCCCACCGATCCGGTAAGAAACATGATCAGAGCCTTAGGACCGAGCGCGTATATTTCTTTAAGATCGATGCTCAGTGTTAGCAGAACCAGCGTCGCGGGCAGCAGAAACCTCGTTGCTACGTAATAGAGTTTGGAATCATGATGATCGACGAGGTTAAAAAACGTCAAAAGCGAAGGAAGAAAGTAACAAACCAATAACATTGGAATTACTTTATAGAACAATTTTACCGGACGCGCTTCTAAGCTTGAAGTCCAAAAAATAAACCCCAACATGACCATCAGAATGCCAAAAATTACGGCATCGTTTGTGAAAAATGGCTCGGATTCGTGCACGTCAATTTCGACAATGCCAGAACTCTTGTCGTCTGGCGCATGGGCTTCATCCGCCGACTCAACGGGTGCCACCAACTCCGTCTGGGTAGTAGCGTCTATTGGTCCTTGGTCCTGAACCAACACTGCACCACAATTAGAAAGACCGAAAAACAAGCTAATCAAAAAGATCGTAAATCGTACCACTTTATCTCTCACTAAATTTGGAACAATACAAGCGATCACAAGACGAAAGTGAAACAACTCGCAACAATTAAGTAATCGCGTTCGCAAATTCTAGCAGGGTTTACACCAAGAGGGGATAACTGACCACAGGAAAACTCCGTTCGGCAATTTGGTTTACAAACGGAACGGGTTAGAACAAGTCAAATCCGGGAGTGCAATATTTAGACGGGCACTTTTGAGTACGCCCAACCAAATTTGCATCACTTTTGAAGTGACTTAAAACGATTAACGGATGCAGCAAACGGCTGCTAACCCAAGGAAAGCTTATGATTTTAAAGAGCGTTTTCTCGAATTCGAAGAAGATTTTTTCTTAGCAGGTTTTTTGGAAAGGCTCTTTGAGCCATTGATTGACGTACCACTTTGCAAGCGAGGAGATTTCTTTTGAGAACGAGACCGTTGGCTCCGCTCAATTTTAGATCGGTCTACGGTCTCCAATTCCCTCGCTATACAGGCTAACTCCCAAGCTTTTTTTTTCGTATATTTTTTAAACGAAAAACTGATTTTTCTGCGAGAGCCATCTTTCGTTTTCCAAGATGCACAATAGCTTGAGTAAAGCTTACCATAGGTAGATTCGCAAACCGAAAGATGAACGCCCACTACGCCGCTTTGGTTGCGGTGTGTTCGAACACCTTTTGTTGTCTTGGGTGGCGGCAATTGCGCAACCAACTCGCGGTATCTCGCGCGAGATGCTGCCAGTGCTTTTCTTTTACCACAATATTTCTTATCTGAAAAAAATTCATTCGTGTATTTGCCAACCCGGGAAATTCGAATCATGTACCCAAAGGTTCCCTGCTCCTCGATGTCGTATCGAGTGATTCCACGTTCAATTAATTTCGTACCCATCAACTCTGCTCCAACGCATCAAAATCACCTTGTCATTTAAAAACTGTTTTTTAAATACCTAAGGCACCCGAGATTCTCATTCACAGTTACAAGCAAGATTCGAACGAGGGGGGAATCTCCCCGGAACTACCAATTGCTTCACTTTTCACAACCCTTAGGTTAAGATCTTCCAGAGTTGGAAACCATAAAAACTTTGCAATAGATTTGTTAAATCGGACCCCTTTTACACTCGAGTAAATATGTTGAAGCCACATCTAGTCTTAATTCTCGCATTATCGTTACAACTAAACTTCGTTGGTTTTACCTTCTCGCAAAAAGCTCTCTCTCAAAAACAAAACCCGAATGAAAAACCCAACGTCATCTTTCTTCTGACAGATGACCAGTCGACCATCACGATGGGCTGTTATGGGAACGATGACGTCAAAACACCAAACTTAGATCAGCTCGCGAGTGAGGGGATGATTTTTGACCGTCACTACGTCACAACCGCAATCTGCATGGCCAGTCGCGCCAATATTTTCACGGGTCTTTATGAATTTCGGACCGGCTGCAATTTTGTGAATGGAAATTTAACGCGCCAACTATGGGAAACCAGCTATCCAATTTTGTTTAAGAACGCGGGGTATCGCACCGCATTTGCTGGAAAATTTGGAATCGTAATCGAAGGTGAAAAAAAACTGCCAAGCCAAGACTTCGATCTCTGGGGAGGAGGCCCTGGTCAAACGAATTACGCAACCGCACGAAACAAATCGATGGCAAAATACGCCAAAGGACATCCCCATTCTACGTTGTCGTATGCTGAGTTTTCGAAGGACTTTATTAAACAATCTGTTAACGACAACCTTCCTTTTTGCCTCTCGATTAGCTTCAAGGCTTCTCATCGTCCCGTCCAGCCCGACTCATTATTTGATGCCGTTTACGAGGGCGTTCATTTTTCCAAGCCAAAAAACTACGGACGCGAAAAAGGGAAACACCTCGCTGAGCAAAGTAAAACGGGCCGCCAATATACCCGTTTTGAAGAGTGGGGATATTCCAATGACTATGACGCAGTCATGAGAAAATACAACCAACAGATTTTCGGTGTGGATGTGGCGGTTGGCATGATCCGAGAGGAACTTAAGAAACAGGGGATTGCAGATAACACCATCATTATTTTCACTTCCGACAATGGGTTTCTGTGCGGCTCCCACGGTTACGGATCCAAAGTCATTCCCTACGACGAATCAACTCGCGTCCCTTTGATCATTTTTGACCCCCGGCATCCAAATTCTGGCAAGGGACTCCGATGCCGCTCGCTGACTGGAAGCATCGACCTCTCACCGACGATGCTTCATTTTGCTGGACTTTCGGCGCCCGAAAATATCGACGGCGTCAGTCTTGTTCCTCTCCTTCAAACACCAACAAAACCAGTTCGAGAAAGTCTCTCGCTGATGAACTTCTGGGGGCCTAAGACCGCTCACTCATTCGGAGTGGTTACGAACTCTTGGAAATATCTTTACTGGTACTCGCAGGAGAACGACATGTCTTCCACCGAAGAGTTGTTTGATATGAATCGAGATGCCAATGAATTAACCAATGCTGCTCTGGATGAATCGAATTTGGAATCCCTTAATAAGATGAGGAAACTTTACGACCAACACTTATATGAAATCAATGAAAACGCGGTTCGGCCAGTTTATCGTCAGTACAAAGACCTGTTCGATCGAAAACAAACTTGGGCGGACAAAAAAGAGATTCTTGAAAAATCATCTCGAAAATGATTCCGAGCGATTGCCTCGGACCTGTTTTATAAGCTAGCCATTCGATCTCAAAACAAGGGGCTACTTAGCGTTCTCGCCAACTCTTTTGAAATGAAGGGTGACCGCCAATTCGTCTTCCTCTCCCGGCAAACCTGTAATCAACAAGGGATGAAAACCCTTCCCAAGATTAAGCTCCACCTCGAAAGAATCCTGCCCGTGTTCGCGGTGGAAATCAGCATCAATAATTGCGGCTTCATGCAATCGAATAAATACCTTTGCCTTGGATTGAAGGGAAATTTTATAACGACCAGACTGCGTGACTTGCACCGTTCGAGACGCCATCACGGCGCCTCCCTTGGGACACTTTAGATTCGCAGAGAAAGTCGTCTGTTTTCCTTTTAGTACAATTCCTTTAGCATCTGGATCAATGGTTTCTTCGATTGAACTGGCGGATAAATCTGGCACGTACTTAAATTTCCCTTTAACACTTAGATCGCCCCGTGTTTTCAATTCATCGGACTTCTCGAATCCGGGAATGAATTCAGAGTCGTATGGCCGCGGCGCGGAGCTATCGGCTACTCGAAGGCGAAGGACTTGGTCACGCATCCGCTGTTCAAGCTCGGCGAATTTGCCTCCCGTGTTTGCCAAATTCTTCCGCTCTCCAAGGTCTGATTCCAAATGGTAAATTTCGAAAGGATCGGCATGCGATTTGATATTTGTCCGAATGCCTTTGTATCCGTCGAGGTGAATCACTTGCATTTGCCCCCTCTTTGTCCCTGCTCGCGATTTAAGAAATGTCGAATATGATTTTGTCTTTCCCCTGTGTTCATACTCAACATAAACACGACTTGGCTTTCGATCTCGACTGCCTTTTAACGAATTCATCATAGAAACTCCATCGGTTCTTGCAGGTGGCAGCACTCCTGCAATTTCGGCGAAGGTTGCCATCCAATCATGGAATTGCGTCGGCTTTAAATGCACTGAGCTTTTGGGAATTGTCTCAGGCCACCACGCGATAGTTGGCATCCGAATTCCGCCTTCCCAGGTATCTCGCTTGGTGCCATCAAAAGGCCCGTACGATTGAAAATCACTCGCCTCAAACTGCTGGCCTTGAATATAGGTTTTGTCGTGAGGTCCGTTATCACTCGTAAAGACAACCAACGTATTTTCCGAGATATTGAGATCGTTCAGCGTCACTAAAATGTCTCCCACACAATCGTCGATTCTTCGAACCATCGTGGCGAATCGTTCCTGAACGTCCGACCATCCCTTGCCGACGTAATCTGGGTGGCGGTAAGAATCAATCGTTCCCAAGGCGGTATTGATCATCCTCCCCGGCTCGCCAATCCAGCGAACACCACCATCTAACCCCAAGCCCTCCGGATAAGCGCTGGTGGGAACCTGCAATGCGGCATGGGGAGTATCGAACGCCAGATAAAGAAAAAACGGTTGATCCGGCTTTGATTCGCGATGTTCAATGATCCACTGCTTAGATCGGGCTGTAAATAAGTCCGTCGTATAACACCGAGCGAGATCCCCAGAGACTTCTCGATCGTTCCACCAAACTGGTTTACCTACCCGATGTGACTCCGAATTTCCTATCGGCCACGGATGACTTGGGTAGTGAACATGACCATCTCCATGCGCAACATAACCAAAAAACTCATCAAAACCACGCTTGGTTGGGTAAGCCTCCCATGACTTGGAATCTTTACCTTCGCCTTGCAAACCGTACTTGCCTATCAAAGCAGTCTTATACCCAGCATCTTTTAAAACAGTCGCCACCGTATGGTTATCATTCAGAGCTTTATCAAACTGATTGTTACGGACCGATGCATGGCCTTGATGCACGCCCATCAGGAAAGAAGCTCGGCTTGGCGCACAAACTGGAGCAGGGCAATAATGCTGTGGCATCAGCAAACCGTCCCTTGCCATTTGATCTAAATAAGGCGTCTTGTGACGGCGCGGGTGTGTCGATGAATTTTGATGCAGAACTCCAATATCGCCCCAACCTAAATCGTCGGCAAGGATAAATATAATGTTGGGCTGATTCTGACCTAAAGCTGACTGATCGATATTTATCAAACAAACAACAGCCATCAAAACAAAAGTCGCAGTTTTAAACATTTCACCGTTTCCCATCAGAAATCAACGCTATCTCGATAGCCTTCAACTGGCACAAATCTACGTTTGCAATTGAATGCGGTGCCGCGACAACCGCTTTAACCACATAATAACGAATCAGGCAATGATCTCTTTGATCACTTCACCGCCAAATTGAGACAACTGTTTGTAACGACCACCATGGAAATATGTCAATTTGTTGTCGTCGAGTCCCAATAGATCAAGCATCGTACAGTGAACATCTCGAATAGGATGGACGACTTCGACCGCTTTCCCGCCAATCTCATCGGTCGCACCGACGACGGTCCCCTTCTTCACGCCGCCTCCTGCAAAAAACATGTTCATGGCTTGGGAATTGTGGTCTCTCCCAATCGCCGTCTGACCACCACGAACCGTATTGTCTGGCGTGCGTCCAAACTCGCCAGTCCAGACCACCAAAGTATCGTCCAACATTCCGCGTGCCTTGAGATCCTTAATTAGCGCAGCAATCGGTTGGTCAACCGACTGAATCCGTTTCTTATGAGCACGTTCGATGAAGTCATGAGAATCCCAACCTCCAGCGAATATCTGAACGAACCTGACACCATTCTCGACCAACCGACGCGCCAGCAAACATTTTCTTCCAAATTCTGCCGTGGACTCCTGATTCAATCCATACATCTCCAGCGTATTCTCAGACTCACGGCTCAGATCCACCAGATCCGGCACTTCCATCTGCATACGGAAAGCCAATTCGTAGTTGTCCATCCGGGACTCCAGTTCCCGATGTTGCGGATGGTTTTTAACTGACTCACGGTTTATCTCCGAAAGCATGTCTAAGTTTCTACGTTGGTGGTCGCGAGTCTTCCATTTTGGTGGATTCAGATCCAGAATTGGAGAACCTGACGAACGCAGCCTCGTAGCCTGATATTTCGAGGGAAGAAAACCGCTCGACCAATTCCCAGACCCGCCCTGTGGCGCAGCCAATTCCGTCATCACAACATACCCGGGTAAATTTTCATTCACCGATCCAAGGCCATAATTTACCCAGGAACCGATAGCCGGATCGCCACCAAAACGACTGCCCGTATTCATATGAAATAATGCGGCCGGATGATTGACGGATTCAGCCTGACACCCGCGATAAACACACAACTCGTCCGCCACCTCGGCTTTTGACATATGGGCAAAGTGTTCGCACATGTCGATTCCCGATTGCCCAGCTTTGCGAAACTTATATGGACTTCCTACGTAAAACCGATTCCCGCGCGTCATCCCCGAAAATCGCTCGTTGTCACTCACAAACTTTTTCAAATGAAGTTCACTCAGCTTGGGTTTCGGATCAAATGTTTCTATGTGAGAAGGTGCTCCTTCCATGAATAACATAATCACGGATTTCGCCCTTGGTAAATGATGTGGTTTTTGGCCGTCCCTTTCCGTCCCCGGTAAGCCATCGGCAGCCGTTTCATTGCCCATCATCCCCGTCAACGCCACAGACCCCAAAGACGCACCAAGCCCGTACATAAAACTGCGACGATTCAATTCACTCTGATAAACACTCATTAAATTCCATCATCTCAATTTTGATAATTCTTAAACGTCGACTTAGTAAACGAACATGAACTCATTGCTGTTCAAAAACAAAAGACACACATCCGCCAAAGCACGGGTCTCAGCGTCCACATCACTTGCTTGTTTATCCGGCCGATAATTCTCATAAACGTCGAGTCGCTCTTCGTACTCAAATGCGTCGCCCGAAAATTCTTCGACTAAACGGCGAGTAATCTTTGTAGGAAGAATATCCTCCTCCGGTGGATGATCCCTGTGATAAGTAACCATCTGTTGATAATGGGATACCAAACGTTGAATCATCGCTTTCGAGGGAGTTTTAGCGAGAGCACGTTGATAACCTAACTCAATTCGCCCTTCCACCGATTCGTTCTCTCCTTGCAAACGCAACGCCATCGCGATTGATCTCTTTGTTACAACATCGCTGTTGAGAAGCGTAAAAACCTGTGGAGTAACACTCGCCGAATCACGCATCTCACAAGATTCACTCGAATTTGGTTTGTCAAATACTTCCAAAAGTGGATCCGACATCCCACGGATCCGGTGTATATAAACGCTTCGCCGGTTTCGCTCGTTCGGTGTTGAATCGGGTTGATAGCCGGGAGCAAGCGAAAATTGGATCATCCTAGGAGACAACGCCACCTCAAGATTGATCTCGGGGCGGATGGAGAGCCCACCAATCTTCAAATTAATTTCATCACTTAGCACGAGCATTGTGTCCCGGAGTTCTTCAGCCGTTAGGCGACGAGGAGTAAAATGAGTCAAAAGCTGATTGTTTGGATCTAATCGATTTACATTCGCGTAATTAGGATGAGAGCTCGCTCTCCGATAAGCTTTACTCAACATGATTTCTTTATTTAACCATTTTAAAGAAGATCCATTGGCTACGAACTCGGCAGACAAGTGTTCCAACAGCAGGGGATGGGTGGGCGCTTTACCAGACACCCCCAAATTATTCGGATTCCCCGCAATCCCTTTCCCAAAGTGAAGGCTCCAAACCCGATTTACGATCGATCTGACTGCAAGTGAATTTTGCGAATCAGCAATCCACCGAGCTAAACCCAGTCGACGCCCATTCACCGACTCAGACAACGCATAAGGGTCTTTTTCAGTGGCGGTTGGCCCCGCGCTTAATCCGATCGCACTGAGCACCCCTGGCGTCACTTCAATCGATGGAGAGTACACGCTGCCACCGTCCAAGATTTTTGAGTTCACAATTGGCTTGACTTTGGAACGCTGAAAGTTATTTGCAGGCTCCCGCAATTTTTGCGATGGATGCAAATAGTCGCCCCCGTTATAAACCGACTGCGCCAATGGCTGAAACCGTTCCATCCGTCGAGTCCATATTCGCACATCCTGTTCACGAACTTTCAGTTCGCCCTCCTCTGCAATCGACAGGCCAATAAACCTTCTTGGCTTTTCGCCTACGAAAGACTCCTTTCGCCGCTGGTTAAACGGAGCGTAATCAGCTTCACGCCCTTGTTCCTTAAACCAATTCTTTGCAGCAGTTTCACGCTTTGCATACAAGCCATTCATTTTGGTCGTGGCATGATCCAACATCGTTTCAACATGTAATTTTTGTTCGAAAAAACCGGTTCGGTTCTCTTTATCTAGAAACTCTGCCTTCATTTCCGCAGGCTGAGTAGTCGAAAACGCGGCGTACACCCGGTAGTAATCTCGAGTTGGAATTGGATCAAATTTATGGTCATGACATTTGCAACATTTTAAAGGAGTCGAAAGAAATGTTTCGCCGACTGCATTGGTCAAGTCGTCAAGGTAGATCTGGCGACTAACTTTCTCAGGTGTCATAGCGGTATGTTCCCACGGACCCATCCTTAGAAACCCAGTTGAGACACGCCCTTCAGGCATTGTAAACCGAGACGCAATGTCATGGCTTTCGCTTTCTTCTGAGGCAAGTTCATCCCCTGCAATTTGCTGGATTATGAACTGATCGTAGGGTAGGTCTTCGTTAAAGGAGCGAATTACGTAGTCACGATAACGCCAAGCATTGGACCGCTCAAAGTCGTTAGAAAAACCACTCGTATCGGCGTACCGAACAACGTCCAACCAATGTTGCCCCCATCGTTCCCCGTAATGAGGACTGGCCAGCAATTTATCAATCAACTGATTCCAACTATCTGTTGGATCTTTTTCATAGGCACGTACAAAAGATTCCGTTTCCTCAATTGAGGGCGGTAAACCAAGCAGATCGTAATAGGCACGTCGAACCAAAACGGCTGGAGAAGCAATTCCCGTCGGAGTCAAATTCGCCTTCGCGATGTTTGAATCAACAAATGCATCGATCTCAGTTTCAAACTCAACACCAGTTACGGGAACCTCCGGTTTAACAATTGGCTCAAACGCCCAAACATCTGCAGCCTTGTATCTCCGATTGTCCCAGTCTTGCGACAAGCCACCGCTGGTCAATATTGCTTTGCCAAACGCCTCACCCTTTTCAGAGTTCATCGAAAGAATCGATTTCTGTCTCTCCGAGTCCGGCCAAACCGCGCCTTCATCGATCCAGTCACTAATTGCAGCAATCTCCGCTTTGGTGAGGCGGTCGTTCTCTTTGGGCGGCATTTCCAAACCATCCCACCGGATCGCTTCCATCATCAGACTGTGTTTTGAATTTCCACGTTCAATTGCCGCTGTTCCAGATTCACCCCCGTTCATGATTCCTTCCATGCTGGAGATGTCAAAATCACCTTTGATGTCCGCTGGGTCATTTCCATGACAAGCGACGCAGCGTTGCTGAAAGATTGGAAGAACAACGAGTGTAAAATGCTTTTCGCGCTCCTCGTCGTGCAATGCATCCGAAGACGCCTGTCCGAATGAGGCAGTTATAGGAAAACTTAAAATCAACAATGTCAAAAGTCGATAGATTTTCCGGCAATTCATTGGCAATGTTCGTATTGTTGGAAGCCTTGAAATATGCACCGGCAAAACCGGCCACGTTTCTATGTTAACGGCTTTCTTTGATTAAGCACAATTCAAAGTATACTAAACTTCGAAAACTGGACACAAGAAACATAATTTCTGAAGTGCTCAAATCGGTCATCTTGGGGTAACACAAGAACAAATTATGGCGAAAAAAGCATAAAAACGAATTGCCCGAAACAGCCATTTGCGGACCACGCTTGGGAACGGCAGTCAGCTTTTGCATCGAACCCTAGTCGTCAGTGAGGAAGATTACAACTTTGCGGCAACGAACTGAGGCAATTCGCCAAAAGGCAACTCGATTTTAGGCAACTCGAATTTCAATCGGTTTTGATATAGGCGTTAGAAATCAGTCGACCATCTTTTTCGATCAAAACGTTCTCCTCGGATACCACTCGATCGTTAATGAATAGCGATTCTCCGTCGTAGCGAATGACAATCTCACCGACAAGCTTTACTTTCATATCAGGTTGAAGTTCCCGAATCAAAAAAAAGTCAGGTGGTGTAATTACTTTTGCATCCACCTGAATTAACTCGACACCTAGATGGCTCCAAATGTGGGTTCCCTGGGGACTCCACAAATGGGTAAACTGGTCTCCCTCTGGTGCCTTTGAGCATCCAATATTAACCACCGAAACCAGAGCTATCAGCAATAAACATCGCCGGAAACTAAAACGACGCGCGTCCGATTTGTCAAAATATAAAAACTTAGTCGGCAACATCATCGTAAGACCTTCGTAACACCTGAACACTTTGCAAAAGAAAACATGTTCAGCCGATTGTTTTAATTTTCTTTCGTTAGCAATTCGATAGATTTTACTTCAACCTTCATGTCTTGATTACCATGAAGTTGGACTGCAAATCTGCCCGTTTTTTTCCCCTTGGTATCAACAATATCACTCGCCAAAATATCATTGACATGGGTCACAATTCGATCGCCATGCGCGGAGACTACCATGGTCATCCAACCATCCGAGTCCCAAGCTTTTTTCCATTGCTTTTTTCGAATTGCCTGACGATCCTCGGCAAA
Organism: uncultured Pirellulaceae bacterium; assembly: GCA_938083195.1. GTDB lineage: Bacteria > Planctomycetota > Planctomycetia > Pirellulales > Pirellulaceae > Mariniblastus. Next base: position 121,122 of record CALKCK010000007.1, read on the forward strand.
GGTTGGAAAATAGTGCAGCGGTTTGACTAACCATCCGCGTCCGCCGGTCTCATACAGCCCACCCATGAGATCTGAATTCTCAAGCTCTGCTTGGATGCCGTTGATGCCAACCCCAGACTTTTTTGGCTCGCTGTGAAAATAAAACCCACTGTTTCCCTCACCGATGCGATAGGTAATTTTTGCGGTAAAATCCCCATAAGATTTGTCGCTGGTCAACAAGCCGTGTTTTGACTCAGCCTTTGTACTCGTACCAAGCAGAACACCGTTCTTAATTTCCCAATTCCCACCACCAGTCGCATTCCACCCATCGAGTGATGTACCGTCAAATATTGGAACCCATCGGTGTCGACCACGCTTGATGACTTTAAGGTTTTTAAACCGATAGAGTTGATCCTTTTCACCATGGTGTTGAAGCCCAATTTTCCCTGTCAAATCAACCGGATCATAATAATCTGTTGTCTTAACTCCGTTAACCCAAAACTCAAGATGATCCCCCTCGCAAACAATACGGTATTTATTCCAATTCGATTTCTTTAACGCATCTTGAGCCTCAGGTTGATCCTTAAGTGGATTTAGCCATTTCCTCCGACCTTCGTCGTAGAGACCACCGGACCACTTTCGCTCAGAGGGATCCACCTCACATTGATAACCGAAAACTCGGTTTTTGGATTCTTGCCCACGAACCATAAATCCTGAATTGGATTTTCCCTCTGGTAAATGCATCTCGCCTTCGAAAATGTAGTCGCCATATTCGTCATTCGACATCAGGAAGAATTTTTTCTGAGCGACCAAATGAATCTCTCCGTCCACAACCGAAACGTCACCCCAGTCAAAAGGGTTATGCCAACCCTCGGTGGTTTTTCCATCAAAAAGCGTGGCAAATTTTCCATCGTCCGTTTCTTGCGCGGTTGTAAATTTCGCCGAGGTAAGGACGAATAACAAAATCAAACAAAACCTAATCCACATAAAAACATCTCCGTGAGAAACTGAGCGAGTTCAATAGGATAACTTTTCGCCGTAAGAAATAATACTAATCTGAAAAGAAAAATATGACTTCACGATCATTCTTCCATGTGACTTGCTATCCCGAATCATTCGTGGGAGAAAAGTGATTAACCTCAGTGAGTAATTAATTCACAATTCCTTCTCACGTCTACCCGTTTGTCCAAATATTTCGATTCTGACCCAATTGTAGTCGCCCTTTTCTTGGAGAGAAAATGTACGCCAGATTTGCTTTTTGGTTGAGTTTCATTGTCATCATCCATGTCTGTTGCCCACTTAAGGCTCAATTGAAGGTGGACACAGTCATTGTTGGCGGCCATTTTTTCGATGTCGATTCTGGAAAATTTGAACCAAATATTTCCATCGCTATTTCGAAAGGGCGGTTCGCTGCCGTGGGCAAGAAACCGGAAAGTTTCAATGCTAAGAAAACGTTAATTTTAGGCGATGACGACTTTATTTTACCGGGCCTGATTGATTGTCACGCTCACTATAATGTTCGCTTAATTAAAAAGCGGCGTGAGGAATTCGAATTTATGCCGCTGGTTTATCTTGCCAATGGTGCGACGGTAACCTTTTCATGCGGAGAATTTGATCCTCAAGGCATGATGTCCCTTCGAAAACGAATAGAGAATGGAGAACAAATTGGGCCTCGATTAGTAAACAGCGGCCCCTATTTTGGTCGAGCAAGGCCTGGCTGGCGAGGCAAGAAACCAGAACAAGAAATTAGAGATGAAGTTGACTTTTGGGCAGACCGTGGAGTAGGCGGCTTCAAAGCTAAATCGATTGACCCCGATTCGTTACGAACCTTGATTGATCAAGCACATAAACATAACTTGACCGTCACTGGTCATCTTGACTCCGGTTACCGTAACAGTGTCAATCCAAAAGATGCTATCGATATGGGAATTGATCGAATTGAACATTTTCTTGGTGGTGATGGATTACCCAATTCTCAGTCTGCCTATCAATCGTTGCAAAATCTCCAACCAGGTACGCCCGCCTACCATCGAATCGTTAAACATTTCATCGATAACGAAGTTTACTTTGACGCCACTCTCACTGCCTACGGATACCTTGGGGAGACCACACCAGAGACACACGAAGAGTATCAATATTGGTTCAATGAAAATGAACTATTCACACCCCACATGCAGGAATTGGTCAAAAAAACGGATCCACCCAAAGGCATGGAGATTTATCAACGAATCTATCGAGTTAAACAAACCACCATCGGACCGTTCCATGCCGCCGGCGGGTTAATCACACTTGGTACTGATCACGTCAGTAACGGAAATCACTTGCCCGGATTTGGGATTCACCGCGAAATGGATATCCTGGTTCGGTCTGGAATCTCTCCAAGTGAAACATTGAAGATTGCGACCATCAATGGTGCCAGGGCTCTCAAGATCGACAAAGATCATGGATCAATTGAGAAGAATAAGTCAGGTGATTTAGTCATCCTCAAAGCGAACCCGCTCGAGAACATTCGAAATACACGAAAGATATCCCACGTTATTAAAGCGGGTGTCATCCACAATCCCGTAAAATTATTGGACTCAGTCAAAGGTAAAATAGGGCCCGCAAACCAGGAACAAGAATCAGATTGGTAAAAACCTGCCGATTGCTAGTGTAAACCCCAAGTTTTGGACCTTCTCGCCAACTGGTTTGAGTAATCATTTTGGGGTGACATTTAAAAATCTCGTTTTATTCGGGTTTTTCGCGATGAAAAAATTGACACCGGGATAGGTCGTTTTCATAATAACCGCGATAGGGAAGGAACCAATGTTTCTTTCACCTATCTCCTACCTAAGCAATTCCCTATTTGCGCTGAGACCCATCATGAATAAGTGCTTTTCTTCACTCATCTTATGCCTCTGCCTGCTCTTGATTCACGGAACTAATGTAGACGCAGACATTCTGATTGATGGCGATTTTGAATTAAACGGTGCTCAAGCAGGTTGGCTGTATGGAACCGCTCCCAACAACGCGAATCAGGACGCTGCCGCCCCGGGAATTGATGTACCGATCGAAGGCAATGAAACCCTTAGAATAACCGGAAACTTCTTAGGCGGCTCGACGACGAGCTTCTCAGAAGCCTATCAAGAAATTGCAGTAGACGGCACCGACTTTTCCATCGGTGATGAAATTTCACTTCAAGGATTACTTGCCCACCAATCCTCGAATGCACTCTCCGGCGGAAATGAAGCCTATTTCGAAATTGCCTTTGTTCTTGGACCGTTCCTAAGTGGCACCGTCCAATCCGCGTTCCTTACCACCGAATCCAAAAGAGACGAATATCTGTTTTTTGAAACCGTAACGAGCACCATCCCAGATAATGTCACAGCCATTCGCGCGTCCGTAAAATACAAACAAACAGGAAACAGCAGCGGAGTTGCTTGGGCAGAAAACGTAAAGCTTGTTAATTTTACGACTGCGGTACCCGAACCGGGTTCACTCTCAATCCTCTTGGTAGGAATGGTCGGGTTAGCCGTTAAAAGACGAAAGAGGAACCGCTAGCATTCGCCGCCGGCTGATAAACCAGATTTTCAAGAAATTTTAGATACACTAAGCCTGACCTTGGTCAGGCTTTTTTTATTGCCGTTAGCGATCGCAAAAATTCAAACAAGGGATGTTTCTCATTCAATTTTAAATGAAATCAGCAAACTTTTTTCATTTTTATTTTTTTCAAACAATGTCGCGTGGGTACGTCTCGCCATTCCACAACCGCATCTTTGCCAGACTGGATGCCCCAAGGTTATCTTAACGGGAATACGCATCCCCTAACATGTTTTGAGGCAACTCAAGTTCTACAAATTAACGGTTACTGTTCTCATGGATATTGTTATGCAAAGATCAAGGAAGAATTCATATAATGGATTTTTTGCTGAGCCCATTTCACTCTCGATCAATTGCAAGCTATGTCAACCACAACGAAGCCAGATTCCACCGGAACGTCTACGCCCTCAAATCGAATCTCCGGCTCCGAGGCAGTCGTACGTTGCCTCCTAGAAGAGGGCGTAGATTTAGTTTTTGGCTACCCTGGGGGGGCGATCATGCCCGTCTACGACGAGTTATACAAATATAGCGATCAAATTCACCACGTCCTTGTACGCCACGAACAAGGAGCAACACACGCGGCACAGGGCTACGCTCGATCGTCTGGGCGTGTTGGCGCCTGTATTGCAACATCGGGACCAGGGGCGACGAATCTCATTACTGGGATCGCGGACGCCATGATCGATTCCACGCCAATGGTCTGTATTACCGGCCAGGTTCCCAAACACCTTCTGGGATCGGATGCTTTTCAGGAAACGGACGTGATGGGAATCACCATTCCCATTACAAAATGGAGCTTTCAAATTACGGAAGCGTCGGAAATCCCTGAAGTATTCGCCAAAGCATTTTACGTTGCCAAATCGGGTCGCCCCGGACCGGTCGTAATCGACATCACCAAAAACGCACAATTTGGAGAGCTCGACTATCAATACGAACGATGTGAAGTCGTAAAAACCTACGTTGCCCGCCCTGACGTCGGCCGAAACGAACTCCAGGAAGCCGCAGATTTAATCAATTCAGCAAAACGACCTTACATTCTATTTGGGCAAGGCGTGATTCTATCGGAAGCCGAAGACGAACTAAAAGCCTTCGTCGAGAAAGCTGGAATCCCAGCAGCCTGGACCATCATGGGGTTATCAGCCATGAACACTGACCACCCACTCAATGTTGGAATGCTGGGTATGCATGGCAACTACGGCCCCAACGTCATGATTAATGAATGTGATGTGATGATCGCCATTGGCATGCGTTTTGATGATCGAGTTACAGGAAATCTTGAAAAATTTGCTAAGCAAGCAAAGGTTATCCATCTCGAAATTGACCGCGCAGAAATTGACAAAAATGTCAAAACGGACGTCGCCCTTGTGGGGGACGCCAAAGAAGTTCTCGGGCTTCTGACACCCCTAGTAAATTCTAATTCTCATGAAGCATGGCATCAGAAATTCAAAGAATGCGATGCCATGGAATTCGACAAGGTTATTCAAAATGAGTGCAGTCCAACCGAGGGAATGATGACCATGGGAGAGGTCATCAAAAATCTAAACAAACATACCCACGGCGAAGCAATCATTGTCACAGACGTAGGCCAGCATCAAATGGTCGCTTGTCGGTACGCAGAATTTAAACAAACCAAAAGCAACATCACGTCCGGCGGACTGGGAACCATGGGCTTTGGACTCCCCGCTGCGATCGGAGCCAAACTCGGAGCCCCCGATCGCCAAGTGATCGCGGTTGTCGGTGACGGTGGCATCCAAATGACCATCGAAGAACTCGGCGTTATTCTGCAGACCGATGTCCACGTCAAAATTGTCTTACTCAATAACGAATTCCTTGGAATGGTGCGTCAATGGCAACAATTGTTCTTTGACAAACGGTACTCGGCGACTGAAATGGTAAACCCCGATTTCCAAAAGATTGCCGAAGCTTACAAGATCGAATCCAAACGAATTGACGAACGAGCAGATTTAGATCAGGCCATTGAGACTATGCTCGACCACGATGGAGCTTATTTCCTCGAGGTCATGGTCGGAAAAGAGAACAATGTGTTTCCAATGGTTCCCTCGGGCGCAGGTGTTTCAGAGATCCGACTTGAATAACCTCCCATCGCAAACGCCTCGTTCTTGACCCCAAACATCTACACCCATTCTTTTGACTCAAATATGCCCCAACAAATAACGATAGCCGTTTTCAGCGAAAACAAAGCTGGTTTGCTCCATCGCGTAACCACTAGCTTTACACGACGAAAAATTAACATCGAAAGCTTGACTGCATCCGAAAGTGAAGTCCCTGGAATTCACCGCTACACAATCGTCGTAGAAATCACCCCGGCGGATGCGGACAAATTAGTACACGCACTTGAAAAACAAGTCGACATTCAAAAGGCGTTTTGGTATTCGAATGAAGAAATAATTTTCCGTGAAATCGCACTTTATAAGATTCGAGCTGAAGCGATGACTGATGGCAGTCCCGCGCTCGACGTAGTGGATCGACACCATGCAAGGATACTCTCCGTTGAGGAACACTTTACCGTCATCCAGAAAACAGGACGCAGAGAAGCCACCACTCAACTATTCAAGGAACTCGAGCCCTACGGCATTCTTGAGTTTGTAAGATCCGGACGTGTGGCGATTTCTCGCCCAATGAAAGAACTGAAAGACTATTTGGTAGAACTAAAGATTGCCTCTGCTCGTTAAACGGAGAAATTTAAAGGAATTCCTAAAACCGATTCGCCTCGTCCATTTCTTCAAACGTTTCAGTTAGATTTCGCAACCCATGTGAGATTAACAGCTTACTTTAGCCGCTTTCATACCTTCCCTCAGTTGTTTTGTATGAATCGATTCCGCAACACAGCATAAATTGTGTTCGGGTTTCATAAGACGACAACCTAGTCTTGTCGTCTTATTAAATGCCACTCTTTCTACACAGCTCTAACTACCGTTCCCAATAAGTCTCAATTGGTCTCGGGGCTTGAAAAAATGATTTCTTTAACTTTGCCTAGATCTCGCTGGGTCAACAGTGCATTTCGCCCCTGATTTGGCTAAAATCAAACGTTCGAAGACCACTCGATTCTCTGAGGTAATACTGATGAAGTTCGCTGCCCGCCCATATTCGACCCGATTTCGCTTAACCCTTATGACTTTTTTTGCGGTGCTGGTCGCGGGTTTGGCGTCCACAACTCAGGCCCAGTCCGAATTCGAATTCCTGCCGTCCGACAATATTTGCTTTATCGGAAATACGCTTGCTGATCGGATGCAGCACTACCCTTGGCTCGAAACCTATTTGACTCAAGCAAACTCTGACAAAAACATCAAGTTCCGCAACCTTGGTTTTTCAGCGGATGAGATCAAAACCCGACCTCGCTCGGCTAATTTCGGTTCACCCGATCAGTGGCTTACGAAGTGTAACGCAACCGTTATCTTTTGCTTTTTTGGCTATAACGAATCGATGCGAGGCGAATCTGGACTCCCTCAATTCGAATCCGACCTAGCCCAATCAATCGACCAAATGTTGGCCCAAAAATTTAATGGCAAGACCGCACCGCGGCTCGCGTTCTTTTCACCCATCGCACATGAGGATTTAAACAGCCCTCACCTTCCCGATGGCAAGGCTAACAATGTCAATTTAGAACTCTATTCCAAGGCAATGAAACGAATTTGTGTTGAAAAGAATGTTCCCTTTTACGATTTGTTCACCGTTAGTAAACAGCTTTACCAGGATTCCGATGTTCCGCTGACCATGAACGGAATTCACCTCACAGATCACGGTAACAAAGAACTAGCCAAAGCAATAGCGCCACTACTGTCTCCAGCAAAATCAATACCCTCTGACAAAGCCATTGCTGAGTTGCATGCCGCAATATCTGACAAGAACTACCACTGGTTCAGTCGTTATCGCGTCGTGGATGGATACAACGTCTTCGGTGGCAGATCCAAACTCGCTTGGTTCGATCAGTCTAATGCTGACGTGATGATGCGTGAGATGGAAATGTTCGATGTAATGACGAACAACCGCGACAAAATTATTCTGTCCATCGCACAAGGCACTCAACGACCCTCGCCCGAAAAACTCCCGACTGATTTATCAGTCCGTCCAAATAAAATTGGCCCTCTCGACAAAGGAGCATGGCCCTATCTTGGCGGGAAGGAAGCGATCGAAAAAATGACGATTCATCCAAAGATGAAAGTCAATTTATTCGCATCGGAAGAAATGTTTCCTCGCTTAATTAACCCCGTTCAAATGTCCTTCGACGCCGACAGTCGTTTGTTTGTCGCATGTTGGGAGTCCTACCCACATTGGAATCCTAGCCAACCAAGGAAAGACTGCATCCTGATTCTTCCAGACAACGATCAAGACGGCGTGGCCGATGAAAGCATTGTCTTCGCAGACGGTCTAAATTCGGTCACCGGTTTTGAGTTTTGGGGTGGCGGCATGTTAGTCGCTGCACCTCCCGAAATCTGGTTCTTAAAAGACACCAATGGTGATGACCAGGCAGATGTAAAGATTCGCATGCTTCAAGGAATCTCAAGTGCCGACACACACCACTCAGCCAACGCATTGATCGTAGGCGCTGATGGCTGGCTTTATTTCTCTCGCGGTATTTTCAATGTCGCGAATTTTGAAACACCTACCAAGACTTTTCGCTCCGGTGCGTCGGGCGTTCATCGGTTTAATCCCCGCACATTTGAATTTGAATTTCATTTCCCAATTGGCCCCAACCCTCATGGCGATGTATTCGATCAATGGGGTTATCAATTTGCCAATGATGGAACCGGCGGCACCGGAAGCTACGTTAACATTGGTAAAGGTATCGGCAATAAAAAGTGGTTTAAAAAAAGGGTTCGGCCAGTTCCAGCAACTGGGATTTTATCGAGCAGTCACTTTCCACCAGAACATGAGGGAAATTTTTTAATCAGTAATGCGATTGGGTTTCTGGGTGTGGCACAACATAAAGTTAATTACAACGGCGCTGACATTACGGCCGTAGAAGTGACACCAATCGTTTCTTCGGCGGATCCAAATTTTCGACCTAGTGATATGGAAGTGGGCGGCGACGGTGCTTTGTACATCACCGACTGGCACAATGCCCTGATCGGGCATATGCAGCATAACATGCGCGACCCTAATCGCGATCACTCCCATGGGCGAGTTTACCGAGTCACCTATGAAGGACGCCCTTTAGTGAAGGCTCCGAAAATGAGTGGTAAATCGATTACAGAAGTCTGTGAAAACTTTTTCTCACAAGAAACTTCAACTCGCTACAGAGCCAGACTGGAGCTCAGCGGACGAGACAGGGATCAAGTTAAATCGAAAATTGCCGCATTCTCTAAACAGCTCGACCCTCGTAAGAATTCGCCGCAGCGCGACGAGGCTCAAGCCCTTTTGGAATGCCTATGGGTACTGGAAGAACAAAGATTACCTAACTTAGATTTGCTAAAACGGGTCTTTCAAGCAGAAGACGGTCGAGTTCGAGCCGCTTCCATCCGGACACTTGGACATTGGAGTGGAATGGCCGAAGGCTGGGAACCAATTTTGATGACTGCGGCTCGCGATCCATCGGCGCTCGTCCGAGCAGAAGCCGTCAAAGCGGCCGTCGATCTTGGGGGACTTGTCGGTGCCGAGGCTGTTTTCGAAGCAAACACCAAAGAGATCGATCCAGAACTGGATACCGTGCTGAAATACGCAAAGTCTCAACTGAACATCGAACAAATGATTCGTCAGATGCTTGCCACGGGTAAATCGCTCTCACCGAGCGCCCGCGCTTATGTTTTGGCAACGGGTAAACCGAACGATCTGGTTCGTCTGAAACCTAGCGAAGAGGTCTATCGAGCCATTCTTTCCCATGTCGATTCAAAACCTGGCATGATGGAGAATTCAGTTAATTCATTATCTAAAATTACTCGACAGCCGAAAACTAAACTAATCGTCGATTTGATCAATCAGGAACAAGGGAACCCTAAAGGCAATGTAGTTGGACTTGGCAAATTGTTAGCTGCCCAACCAGTCGAAGACCTTAAATTGATCCAAACCGAAGTTGAGGACTTGGCGGTCAACGGATCAACTTCTCAAATCAAACGCCTTGGCTACGCATCCTGGGTTGCTGCCTCCGGGCCGGGCGATGCTTTCTTGGCAGCCACGAAATCGAAAAAACGATTAAAGGATTTCTTGGACGCCGTTCCGTCGGTTAACGCCAGTGCCCGCGGCAGTCTCTTTGACAAAGTTAGTCCACTGGTCTTTGAATTGCCGCAACAATTGGGCGTCGAATCGGCGACGGGAGGACTGAAGAACGGCGTAAGCGCGGGATACATGACCCCGCATGCCGCGGATGCAACCTCCGCAACTGTCGACCAGCGAAAGCCACAATTATCAGGGGAGGTTGCCAACTTTGGAGTGTTCATTCCCCAGGGGCAACCCCGAGACGCGTTCACTAATATTTTCAATTCACTTATTGACGTTCCAAAAACTGGGAATTACACCTTCTTTCTTACTTCCGATGACGGTTCCAGACTCTACGTCAACGGGGAAGAACTTATCAATAACGACGGCCCACACGGGATGGACACTAAGTCCGGTACAATTTCGTTGCCCACTGGCCTGCATCCAATTCGAATTAATTATTTTGATTCTGGCGGCGCCGATGGTTTGAAAGTGGAATGGAGTGGACCTGGAATTCAACGAAAACCAATCTCCGCGGATCGTTTGTATATTGGCGGAGGTGAAACGCTTCGAGAGGTCGCGATTCGGGCTCTCGTTTCCATTCCAGGGCGGGATGCAGAAAAGTTTGCAGTCCTCAATCGTTTAATCGCTTCCGGCGAATTTCAACCAGCCGCAATCAATGCACTTAGGCAACTGTCCGCCGATAGCTGGAATGTCGCCGATATAAAACCGTTGGTTAATAATATTATCGGCTACCTGAGTACACTACCGATTAACCAAAGGACGTCCGCATCTGCAAACAACGCAATGGAGATGGCCCGAAAACTCGGTCTTAAACTCTCTGCATTAGACCAAGCTAATATTGAAAAACGACTCATAAACCTTGACGTTCGTGTGATTGCAATTGGAACCATTCCGCACCGAATGATTTACGACAAAGAGATTATAGTCGTAGAGGCGGGAAAACCTGTTGAGTTTCGGTTTAGTAATACTGACTCAATGCCGCATAATTTCGCTGTCACCCAACCAGGTGCGCTTGCCGAAGTAGGGGAACTTGCAGAATCAACCGGCCGGGATGCCGATGCCATGGCCCGACATTACATCCCTGATTCAAGTAAAGTTCTCATAGGTAGCCGACTCCTACAACCTGGAGAAGAACAGGCGATCAGCTTCATTGTGCCCACAGAACCGGGAGTTTACCCGTATGTTTGCACCTACCCAGGACACTGGCGCCGAATGTATGGCGCACTCTATGTGGTTCCCAAATTTAGTGACTATGTCACCGCTCAATCGGAATACCTCGACCAACTCGACCTCGAAGTCAAAGACGCACTCCTGCAAACCAGCTCAAGAGGCCAGGAGTGGAAATATGAAGACATTATTGGCGATCTCGACATGCTCATGGGACGCTCCCATGAGGTTGGTCAAGCTTCGTTCCGAGCAGCGAATTGCATTGCTTGCCATCAATTTGATGGGCAAGGCCAAAACTTCGGGCCTGACCTTTCCAAATTGTCAGACGAGAAACGAACTGCCAGCCATATCCTTCGGTCGATTTTAGAACCCTCTAAAGACATCGACGAAAAATTTGCTTCAAATATCTTCTTGATGGACACGGGTAAGACAATCACCGGGATGATTATGGAAGAGACCGATGACGTCGTGAAAATTGTCGTTGATCCGCTTGCAAAAGATCAAATTACGGTCATCAATCAGGATGAAATCGATGCCCGAAAAAGAGCCAAACAAAGTCAAATGCCAGCAGGAATGATGGACAAGCTCTCTCGCGAGGAAATCATCGATTTGATCGCCTATGTTTTATCTAATGCGGATCCAAAACATAAGATGTTTGAGGGCGGTCACAAACATGAAGCCCAGCATTAAACCAAATCGGATGCAGAAATCAGCTTTCCATATCGGTTCGCCGCTCACTTTTTATCCGAAACCCGTTATCAGATTCCTAAACACATCGTGTATAGAACGAGGCAACTCATGATTAAACTTCAGTTAAACATTTATATAGCATTAGCTTTTCTCGCCATATTTCCGCTTAAGTCACAGGCAAACGAATCTGTAAAGCAACCGAACATCTTGTGGCTGTTTCAAGAGGATCTCTCTCCTTGGCTGGGGTGCTATGGTTATGACATCCAAAAAGGACAAACGCCGACGATCGACCAAATGGCGTCTACCGGCGTCAGGTTTTCACGCGCGTATGTCCCTGCACCGGTTTGTTCAATTTGCCGATCCGCCATGATCACCGGGGCAAACCAAATCAGGTTCGGCGCGCACGAACACAGATCAGGTCGCGGTGATGCCTCGCGGTCGCTTCCCGACGGCATGTGCACAATCGTTGATCTGATGAAAGCAGAGGGCTATTTTTGTTTCAACGTTGGCAAAACTGACTACAACTTTGAGCATGCAGGTCTATTTTCAGAAATCCCAAAGGTACAGCGATTAACTCCCTGGAGAGTCGCACCGAAAGGAAAACCCTTCTTTGGTCAAATCCAGCTCAAAGGGGGTAAAATCAACACCACAAAGTTCCAAAACAAAACCGATCGCGATTCCGTTACCATTCCTGGTGATTACCCGCAAAATGATATCTACCGTGAGGTTGTCGCCGAACATTTTGATTCAGCCAGGATGGACGATGGAGTAATCGGCAAAATTCTCTCCCGTCTAGCAGATGATGATTTAATCGACTCGACCATTGTTGTCTATTTCTCCGACCACGGTGCTAATAATTTAGTTCGTCATAAGCAGCAGCCAACCGAAGGTGGGTCACATGTTCCCTTTATTATTACTGGCCCAGACCCGTGGGTGCCTGCGCCGTCTGTTCGAGACGATCTTGTTTCCATGCTCGATCTTTCAGCAACTACACTCGCATGGGCTGGAATCAAGCAACCAAGCTGGATGGAGGGTCAGAATTTATTTTCTGAAAAATTCATACCTCGAGAATTCGTAGCCACCGCCCGCGACCGATGCGATCAAACCATCGATCGTATTCGGAGCATTCGTACCGATCGATTCCGGTACACAAGAAATTTCATGCTTGATCGCGTCCTCCTGCAACCACAATACCGAGATTCCAGAATCTTTGTACAAGATTTGCGAAATGGATACGCCAAGGGAACATTGGACCCCAAGTTGGCCAAGATTTACTTCGGGGAAAGACCGGCAGAAGAGCTTTATGATGTCGTGAACGATCCGGCTCAATTAGTAAATCTAGTCGACGACGCTCAATACGAAAAAGAATTGAAACGACACCGAAAATTATTGAACCGTTGGTTAGACAATGGCGATACTGGAGCTGGAAATGAACCCGCTGTTGAACTGAGAATGGCCGACAATGAAAAATGGGGCAGGGGAGTCAACTCCGAATATGAATCTATACGCAAAGACCAGGATGGCGATGGCATTTCTGACGACTGGGAGCAATTAAACCAACGTAATCCAGCTGATGGGAAACTCCAATTCGAATTTAATTGCGGCGGCTGGCAAAACGAAGGTTGGAAACCATATGGCAGACTCACCAACATTTGCGGTAGCCAGGGATTTTTGGAATTCGATCTTATTACAGGGACGGGTTCCATTACACGGCAGGATTTAAAGGCAACGCCAGACAACAACCGTTCATTGATTGTCACCATTCGAACGAGCAATGATCTCTCATTAACGGCTTTTGCTAACCAGACAAAATTAACAGGGACTATTCAACTGAAAAAGGCAAAGGAATATCAATCCGTTAAGATTCCACTGGATGCTCTATGGAAAAACCACTCCGAGCTGAAGTCAATTAAATTGAATTTCTCTGGAGACAAAAACACTACGATTGAGATCGACTCGATTCGCGAAGGTAGTTTTACTCAAGAATAAAATTCAGTTATTTTTTTGATCCAGGTCCTGCCTCGAGCGGGACCACGGGTCCCCCCAATTCATTGACACGTTGTTGGCAACGAGTTCGCAATCGAATTAATTCGTCCTTGTATTTCGGGTCGCCTGCCAAATTAACCAACTCGTCTGGGTCATTTTTCAGGTCGTGCAGAAATTCATAGGCGGGAGTTTCGTCAAAGTATCTTACGTATTTGTACCGGCCTTCACGAATGCCTTCGAATGCAGGCTGCCGTGTTCGAACCGCGAGGTGTTCGTGGAAACTGTCCGAACGCCAATCCTGATTTGTTTCCCCGTTTACTAGTGGCACCAGACTTTTGCCTTGATAACGCTCCGGCACTTCGGCACCCGCCCATTCCAAAAACGTAGGTGGAAAATCGAGATTGAGTGCAGTCTGTGTGACGATCCGCCCACGATTTTCATCTGGTTGCCGGGGATCATAAATAATCAATGGAACCCGAAGTGATTGCTCGTAATGCGACCATTTCCCTGCAAAACCGCGATCACCCAGGTAGTAACCGTTATCGGCTGAATAAATGATAATTGTATTTTTGTCCAACCCCTCCGCCTTCAACACCTCTAAGAACCGCCCCATCGCGTGATCGATCCCTGAAATCATTCGATAATAAGCACGGATGTTGGTTTGATATTTTTCTGGAGTATCCCAACGCCAAAAAAATCGCTCGCGATTAATTGATTGCTTCAAAAAATTTGGCTGAGAGTCAAAAACATCTGGATCATTGAGTCGCGGCGGAGGAACCTGAATATTGTCGTACATTCCGTCGACCGCACGTGGCCATGGGAAATGCCCGATCCCGGGTCGTTTGTCGCCGTCCTCTGCATGGGACGCATTGAACCACATGTTCAGAGCAAACGGTTTGTCATCCGGCCGATTCTTAATGAAATCAATACCACGGTCGACAATCACTTGCGTTTCATGCCTTGTCGAACCATCCGGCATTTTTTTAAAAAATGGATTACGTCCAATCTTCTCGAACTCGTCAAAATGCTCATTGGGCCGATAACCTCGAGGCATCTTCGCATGCCACTTGCCGTAATACCCTGTCCGGTATCCTGCTTTCCTAAGAATATCCGAATACAAAGTCTCGACTGCGCTTTGCTTTGCCATATCAGCCACCGAATCGCTGCCAAAACTGCGAGCGGTCAAACCGGACAGGATGGTCGTTCGGCTAACCCAGCAAATTGAATGGCTAACAAGGCAATTCTTAAACAAAACCCCCTGTTTAGCCAAGCCATCAATGTTGGGCGTTTTTACAATCGGATGACCAGCGCAACCAAGCGTATCATTTCGTTGATCATCCGCGAAAAAGAAAACGATGTTAGGACGAGGATCGGTTTGGGCCGAGACAGACGCCCGTCCAACAAGAAAGGCAAAAACTAAAATAGCAAACGAAATATTTAATCGTGACTGAACATGAAGCATATAATTTAGATTCCTGAGAGACCATCCGGTTGATGTTTTTCCGCCTAGTTTTTACGCGTTAATTCTAAGTGTAACCCCAAACTTCAAAGCTCGCCATAATTAATCCAAAATGCTTGCCTCGTTTAATTCTGAGTGATAGTTTGAAGTCAAGTCGATAATATTCCGTCTGAATTATTTGGGTGCAAACGATGAAGAACGTATTACTAGCAACTACGATCCTGTTGTTAAGTGGAGCTTGCAGCAACGCTTTTGCAGACCAACGTCCCAATATCGTGTTTGCGTTTGCAGACGATTGGGGGCGACACGCTGGTATTTACTCTGAAGTCGATGGTCCCGGTACTGAAAATGACATTGCCCAAACACCCAACTTTGATCGGCTTTCAAGGGAGGGGGTTCTATTTACTAACGCCTTTGTCAACGCACCATCCTGCACGCCTTGCCGCAGCTCAATCTTGTCGGGCCAGCATTTTTGGCGGACCGGTCGAGGCGCAATTCTGCAAGGTGCAGTCTGGGATGATAATATCCCATCCTGGCCGTTACTTTTAAAAGCAGATGGCTACCACATCGGTTATACATTTAAGGTCTGGTCACCCGGAAAGCCGATCAACGCCCCATTTGGTTCCAACGAAAACAAATACTCAGACGGGGGTAGACAATTTAATGGATTTTCACAATACGTGACCAAAGCAGTGGAATCTGGAAAAACCGCCAAAGAGGCGAAGCAATTCCTAATTAATCAAGTTCGTACAAATTTTCAAAGCATGCTCAAGGACAAAGAGGGCAAACCATTCGCCTATTGGTTTGGCCCCACTAATGTGCACAGAAAATGGATCAAGGGATCCGGCAAGCGCATTTGGAATATTGATCCCGATGGTTTAAAAGGCAAATTACCTAAATTCTTGCCCGATGTCGCCGAGGTTCGAGAGGATTTCGCAGATTACCTCGGTGAAGCGGCGGCTTTTGACACTGCACTCGGTGCCCTCATCGACGAACTAAAAACTGCGGGTGTCTACGACAACACAATTATTGTAGTCTCGGGCGACCATGGACCTGCTGGTTTTCCACACGGCAAATGCAATCTGTACGATTTTGGAACTCGAGTCCCCCTTTGTATCGCTGGGCCCGGGATTAATGGTGGGCGGATCGTTCAGGATTTCACAACACTTCCCGATCTCGCTCCTACCTTTTTAGCGGCCGCGAACGTCAGCATCCCAAGTGTGATGACCGCGCAATCTCTTTGGCCGACTCTAAAGTCGCAAGCCTCCGGTCTGGTCGACCCAGCACGAACGGAAGTCTTTACCGGACGGGAACGACACGTCGCAACTGCTCGTGCTGGAAACCTTCCTTATCCACAAAGGGCAATTCGCAACAAAGATTATTTATACATTATCAATTTTAAGCCCGATCGGTTTCCATTGGGTGATCCAAGAAACCTAAATGATGGCAATACTCCCCCGACGCTCGACCGCCTCACGAACAATACATTTTGCACACTGGCTGACGAAGATGCAGGGCCCACAAAGGCATGGATCGTTACCAACAGGAAAAACCCTGACGTAAAACCCTTTTTTGACAACGCTTACGGCAAACGACCAATGGAGGAGCTGTACGACCTCAAGGTTGACCCGCATCAATTGAATAACGTCGCGTCGCATCGTGAATACCACTCGCTTAAGAACAGTCTTAAAAACAAATTACTGGGTACATTGAGAGAAACTAAGGATCCGAGAATGGTTAACGATGGCGAATACTTTGATAAGGTTCTGACCAAATAGTTCTAATTAAGTTGTGTAATCAGGACGCCAGACTCGCTGATTGCGTCCCATTCTTAATATGCAAGACAGCCCATTACCTCTGCAGAACCAGAGAAAAAACTTAAATCCCTTTCAAAACTCAATCGCTTGAAGCGTTTAAGTAAAGAAAATGGCAACGAGCCTTACGCTTAAATTGTAGGCCGTTTTCTAACTAGAGCGTTCGTGGTCATTTCGTTTCCGTACGTGCCGGTAAAGACATTCTTCAGATTATCCTTGATTCCAAAAGTGCACCCAGTAACCGGGCAACCACAATTTGCTGCAACTTTTTCTCTTAGCACATCCATCTCTTAATCGTTGTTGTTAAATACAAACCCCGGGCTGTTGTTAAAAAACATGACGGTTCCATGGCCCCGAC
This sequence comes from uncultured Pirellulaceae bacterium, assembly GCA_938083195.1. Lineage (GTDB taxonomy): Bacteria > Planctomycetota > Planctomycetia > Pirellulales > Pirellulaceae > Mariniblastus. The sequence continues at coordinate 138,331 of CALKCK010000007.1, forward strand.
TAGTTTGTGTATCTGCGTCTTCCTCGGTGTCAATCTTATCCTTAGCGGTGGCAGTGTGGGGAGTGAGCGAACAGATCAAAAAGCAGCCTAAACAAAAAATGATGATGCGATTCATTTCAATATCCTCTTGAGTTGGAGATGGTTCTTTCGTGAGCCTCAATCAATATGCAAAACGTGTTGATCCCAACGAGGTTAACTGCGATTCGCGTTCATTCTGCGATGGGCCTCTCAATTTGATACGAGTCCTCGCTGGTCACAAAAAGGCAGAGACGCAATCTTCATCTCCAGACAACGGTTGCTGAACATGAACTCGCTTGTTCCGATGCGCCGCCATCTCACTTCGCAGCTGTTATCCCGATGGTCTGCTGGCGCTGTTGACGTGTTGTACTTAAGGAAAGAATCTGAAGGCAGTACGCTGCGAGGCTTTGTCGGGTGGTAATGCCCTACTCCATTCTCGATTTCATTTCACGACTCTGTCTCTGCCCAAAAAAGCCAAATCGGAGCACAGGCTATGGGCCAATGGCTTGGTGCGAGAATGTTGACTACGCAAACAATGCACCCAATCGGTCTATTTGCTGACAAACCAAACAACGTAAAAGGGAGAAAAATAATTCCCCACCGAACATCCAACCAATAATGAGCCCGAAAGGTTAATAATTCTACTGGGTTCAACCTCTAGCTATTTGCCTGCAATGGTTAAACACTCGATTCGCCATAAACTTCAAAAGCCAAAGGTTTCATCACCACTTGAGCAGGTGTAATACCAAATAGCTCCCCGTCAATATTTAGCGGACCGGCGATTTCAGGATTTAATTCGAATCCTTTGACTTGGTAATATTCGACCGCGGGATCGTTAATGTAATTTCCGTCATACAATTTAGAAAACAGAGACAACATCTTGAAGATACCTGGGCCGTGTTTAACGACCACCAAATCAATCAAACCGTCATCAAGAGTTGCACGCGGAGCCATTTTCATTCGCTTTCCCGTATGCATGGTGTTGCACGCCAAAACGAAACAGAACGGATCGTTTAATTCGCGATCATCAAATCTAAGGCTGCCAGCTCTTCTTTTCGCGCGTACCAATTCAACGAGACTTGCAACTGTATAACGAATTGGCCCCATCCAACGAAACCGTTCGGCTCGCACATTTACATCAGCCACTAATCCCCAACCGATAATATTGAAGGCAAACACGACTTGGTCGCTTAAAGTCACTTTTGCAACATCAATTGAACGACGTTGGCCTTTAACGATTGCTTCAGCAGCCTTCAACGGGTCCAGTAGTTCCAAGTCTGTTAAAAAAGAGTTCCCGGAACCGCCGGGAATCAGACCAAGTGGAAACGTTGCTTGATCTGGCCGATCCATCATTCCATTGACGACCTCATGAATGGTTCCATCGCCCCCGATCACTACCAGGCCTTCAATTTCGGAAAACGAAAGAGTATTCGCAAGCTCATAGGCATGTCGTGGGTGTGTGGTGTATATTATTTCAAGCTCAATGAAGGCCGCTTCAAACACCGGCTTGATACTTTCCAGAATGGCAAGCCCCTGCTTTTTCCCACCAAATGGATTCACGATCAAATAAAATTTACGACGTGGATCGTTCGTCAAATTATCACTCCAATTGCCCATTGTATTTGGCGGTCGTACTTAAGGATTTCCTTCGATGCCGCGCGTCGACTAGAACGCTTAAATTATAAGTTCCGCGCTCCGAACAGCAATCCTTAGAAATCGGTTGATCTATTTAACCATTTGAACCATGGCGGTCGCCATCGATTCTCCAATGAGGCAATAGGTTTCAGCATTGCCATTCCAGTGATAACGTTGGCGTGATGGAGAGACATCTTCGGCACGGTAAAAATCGCGAGTCTCAATACATTTTACGTTGCCGCTAAATTCGGGACGCTTCGCAGCATTGGCTTGAGCCTTCATAATACCTAGTCTCCGGTCGACTTTTTGATCCCAACCGGCAAAGCCGCTATTCGCAATCACAAATGGCAGTTTTGGAGCATTCAAATCATGGCGCACGTCTTTGATAAAATTGACGAGATTCGCCTCATACTCAGCAGTCTGATCTTTGCTACAACCGTCGTTCCACCCTTGGTGCCATCCAAAACCACTTAAGACACACTTGCGGTTTGCGAGTTCTGGAAAATCACTTGAAAGGTTATTTAAAACTGATTCGATATGCTTCAACATTTCGAGATAATAGCTGCCAACCTCTCCGCCGCTGCTGGGTGGGCGAAAATCTTTAGCAAGACTTTTTCCGCCCCACGCAACTTTGATTAGCAAAACTGGCTCATCGAAGGCAGTCCCAACGGAGTGTCCAAATTGAAACTCAGGACCGATACGATCCTTCTTCGCCCCATATCCAACGGTAAGCCCACCTTTACGGCCGAGGTACCAAATCCAAACATCACTCCGAACTCGCCAATTACCGGCTGAATCCATAGTGTGCTGATAGTTTTGCCGTGTGGCACTCTTCTTTACGAGAAAGTCGAGAGTACCCTTCCCATCATTCCGTTGATTAGCTCCGCCGCCAATAATGCCAGCGCCTTCCATGTTGGACTGACCAGCGAGAATGAAAACACGCACCGGTTCTAATGTGTTAACTCCAGCCGCTTCCTGGGCGACCGTTTCCATTTGTAAAAAAACCATCAAAAAACCTGGCAACAAAAATACGAATACGATATCGGGCAGGTGGATCTTTTTACTCATTACAGACTTTCATCGAACAGTTGGCAGCGGACTAACCCCTATTGTAACCTAGTTGCCAATTAATTCGCAGTTCGAAAGGAATCAAAAAAGACTCCGTGTCCGAAACTATGCGAACATCAGAGTCTTTACGATTGCGGTTATTATCTGTAGCCGTTATTAAATCAGACGTCAAAAAGAGTTGGCAGATTGGCTGAATTCAGTCGGTTACCCTACGCTTCCAGCTTTTGACGAGGAACTAATAGGTCGGGCTATTCCCCAAAATGATCAATCGGTAATCCGCTCGGGACGCTCGATGGAATCGTTGACTCCAGTCGGATTTCAATATTGGGTGCAGTGAGAGCTTGCATGAACTCCAAAAGATCTGACATTTCCGCAGGCTTAATTTTCTTCCGCTTGACATCTGCCGTCTTAATTAAATCTCGCAAGACGGAGCGTTCTTTGATGATGGTATCAGCAAGCTCCGCGCCCTGAATTAACTGCTCGTCTGCGTCGTAATTCATTAGGCTTCGAGCTGGGTCAAGGTGATGAGCGATCGCGTCCGCTAAATTATAGTAGGCGCCATTGTGCATATAGGGTGCGGTGTGCGTAACATTTCGTAAGCCGGGCACACGAAATTTAAAACGATCTTCTTCATTTCCAGTTACTAAGTATCTTCCAAGATCCAACCCAGATTCATCTTTGCCTTCGCCAAATTGGGGGATCGCCAAGTTGTAATGTTTTTGATCCGTCAACAAAGTACCTGAATGGCAGCTTGAGCATTGTAATTTCCCATAGAATAACAGTGCTCCACGCTTTTGAGCTTCTGTCATCGCATCACGGTTCCCTTTCAAGTATTCGTCAAACGGACTATCGTCGTAGCTGTAGGCGGTTGATTCAAATGCTGCAAGCGCCGTCGCTGCACTTTCAAAACCAAGATTAGCAGGCACCTCTCCATAAGCTTTTACAAATAAGCCATCAACGGGGTCTGCATAACCTTCAATTTGTTCCAGTCGATTCATCAGGGCATTCCAGATTCCCGGTAGGTCGCCATCGAGCGCGGGGTCAGCGATTTCATTATCTTTGTGTGGATCGAGAAAGTCAGCCGTGGATCCCCGCATCTCATCGCCACTGGTAACAGGGAACATGGCTTGAACAGCCAGAGGAGTAGCTAATCCGAGAGGCAGATCTTCACCAGCAGGCGAGGAAATGGAGCCATAGGCCGTAGCGACTCGACTGTCCCAAAACTGAGATTCCCAAAGCACCGAACCTTTGTTGAACAATTCTGGAGCATTCCGTGGAATAAAACTCCGCCCTTCTCCCTTCTCTCGAAAGAAACTCACCTTGCTTGGAGTGGTAGTCCCCGTACCAACGCCCAGGGATAATTGGTCACCTGTGCCAGCAGATGGGAAATGACAGGTACTGCACGCCGTGTCTCGATTGCCACTCAAAATTGGATCAAAGAATAGTGCTTGCCCTAACTCGACCATTTCAGTCGAAGCTGTCGGGCCAAGGTCGATGGCGTGAACATCATTGCGTCGCAATTTCTGAATCAAACGCCGATCAAGTGACTTCTTTTTTGAGTGATGGTCGTCGCCAAGAGAATTCGTTGGAGATCCTAAAAACAGGAAACAGCACGCAAGACCAAAACATATGGCGGTTCGGCATGTCAGTAACGGGTCTCTTTGAGAAATTTTCTTCATCGTCATAATCACTTTCCATAGCAATAGGGCTTAGATCTGTACTAACCTTCAAGCGATCGTTTTGAACCATTTGAAAGTTCGCTTGCACCGTCAGTTCTTCCCTAAGGCAATTAACGACAATGCAATGCGTGCTTTACCAATCTCTATTTGCATATGGCGAGCCAAAAGTAGTCTGCAAAATCAAAAGGCTAAAAATAAATGATGAGAATTTGATTTCTATCGGGTTTCGTTACTTTTTTAAAAAAATAAAAACCTACACCGATGAAAAAAATTACCCTAACTTGATTTCGTACCCCAGCTCGGAACCCTGATTCGTCTCATTATGATTCAAATTTGTCATTCTGAGCCTTTCCGTCTCATGGCTCGCACTCTCCATGGCGATTCAGATTGCAATTCGGTTTTGCAACTAAATTTTCGAAACCAGAATCAGAGGGTATCCCAGATTGATTTCCAATAGATCGCCTCAGCTTGGTTACCACTCGCTTCAATACAAAATCACAACGTCTACCGCGATATCCCAAATTGATTGACCTTAGCTTCTTAACGGCGATTTGATTGACCTTGTAAGAGGTACCTGGTTTTGGTAGTTACCGAACATGATTTCCTCGAACTTGAAAACACTGCTAGCAACCTTTTTCATTGGGATCGCTTTATCTCAAAGTGGTTGTCATTTAGCAGTACAGGAACGTGGATTCCTCGAGGACTCTGGCGGAGAGGATCTGCTTTCGTCAAACAAGTTGCGGGTTCTTATCGACGATTTTACATTGCGTTATGCGAGCCACATTGAGCAAACTAGCGATCAGATATTAGCCCAGGCTCCATCAACTCATGTCCGTCGAAATGCACTTCTTTGGAAGATCAACGGTATTAATGCAACATTTCGGGCATCAGCTCGCAAGGATCCGATGGGTGCATTCCTTGATCTATGGATCCTTGTAAAACAGACTGATGATCTTTTTGATAGAGAAAGTAACGCACTTTTTGGTTCGTTCTCCCTCGCCCAGCTTAATGGACACGGCAAATTCAATGACCGTCTATTGAAGATTCAAAAAACTATCGGCAAGGATCTTCCCAAGTTAAATGACAACATAGAACTTGGCGAGTCGTTTGCCGCAGATTTCGCAGCCAATTTCCCAATCGACAATCTTCAATTCGACCGTGAATCCGCCACGTCTCATTATATCGCAGCGGTCAAGGAAAAATCCCATGAGACGATGGAGGTGCTTGGCCGATTGGAAAGTAATGTAGATGAATTGCAAGGACTCGTCCGTCTATACGCGGAATTTCTTCCCAAGCAGGCTCGATGGCAAGCCGAACTTCTTTCGCTTGATGTAATTGAGATGAGTCCGTTAACTGATTCGCTCGCCAATCTTAAACAAACCACACTAGCAGCTCAGGCGATCTCCCAAACCGTAGAACAATTACCTGCTTTAGTTGATCACGAACGCCAATCTATCGAAATCGCAATTAATGAACAGCGTGAAAAAACGGTTGCTCAAATCGAAGCAATGCGATTAAATACCATTGATCAGCTCCAGCAGGAACGAAGAATCGTATTGGAATCGGTTAATCAAGAAAGAGTAATCGCTACCGAAGATCTCAAACAGCAGCTTGACAAAACACTCGCGTCTGTTGATCAGCTATCGAAAAAACGAACCGAAGAAGCAGCTCTCTATGGTGAGGGACTGTTAATTCTGGCAATCAACGAAGCAAAACAAACACTCGCAGTAGCCTCTGTCTTTGCCGGGTTTTTCATCCTGTTTACCGGTTGGCTCTTCACGCGAAAGCCCAAACACGATCACCCTAATTCAGTGAATTTCTATTCACACGAGTCATCGCAAGCCAATGATGGATACTTTAAACGTGCGGGCTAATGAGTGGTAACCTCCTGCCGAGCCGTCGAGCCCTGCGTTAGTTAATTCAGCTTAAGATATCCCGTACCACCTTGCCATGGACATCGGTTAAACGATAGTCCCGCCCCTGGAATGGATACGTCAGTCGAGTATGGTCGATTCCCATTTGATGCAAAATAGTGGCATTCAAATCATGCGGCTCGAGCTTATTCTCCACCACATTCACGCTGTAATCATCGGTAGCACCATAGCTCATTCCTCCTCGGATCCCGGCCCCCGCCAACCAAACCGAAAAACAATTCCCATGATGGTCTCGACCATAATTCTTTTGCGTGAGTGCTCCCTGAGAGTAAACGGTTCGACCGAACTCGCCAGCCCAGACAATCAGGGTGTCGTCGAACATTCCCCGCAATTTTAAATCCTGTATTAACGCTGCCGTCGGTTGATCGGTGTCGTTACACTGCCGTCGGATTTGAGTTGGTAAATTAGCATGTTGATCCCACCCTTGATGGAACAACTGGATAAACCGAACGCCTCGTTCCGCCAATCGTCGAGCAACTAGGCAATTGAACGCGTAAGAACCCTGCCTTCGTACGTCCTTGCCGTACATTTCCATCGAAGTCTTTGTCTCTTGTGAGAAATCAAGCAATTCTGGCACAGACGCCTGCATTTTACCTGCGAGTTCATATTGAGCGATTCGAGTTTGAATCTCTGCATCGCCGGAACTTTGAAATTTAAGCTCGTTCAATTTTCCGAGGTAATTGAGCATCGTTCGCCGAACGTTGGAATCGACTCCCGCAGGATCATAAATATCCAAAACAGGTGAACCCTGGTTCCGAAATTTTACACCCTGATGAACCGAGGGTAGAAACCCGCTGCCCCAAAGACGATCATAAATAGGCTGTCCACCCTTGCCTGAACCTCGGGAACTCATCGCAACAAAAGTTGGTAGGTTTTCCGTTTCAGATCCAAGTCCGTAACTTAACCAGGCGCCCATACTCGGCCTACCTGGAATTTGAGAGCCTGATTGCATCATCGTGATTGCTGGATCGTGATTGATAGCCTGTGTGTGCATAGAACGAATCACACACATGTCGTCAGCCAATTGACTAACATTTGGCAATAGCTCACTCAGCTCCAATCCAGAATTCCCGCAACGATTAAATTTAAATGCACTCGGCGAGGTGGCAAATTTACTTTGTGCATTGCTCATCGTCGTCTTCCGTTCATCCGGATAAATCGACTTTGGCACTTCCTCTCCAAACCGCTCCATCAACTCTGGTTTCGGATCAAATAAATCAATCTGGGAGGGGCCCCCAGATTGAAATAAATAGATCACACGCTTAGCTTTTGGAAAAAAATGGGGCGTTTCCAGTTCAGGTGTATTGGTAAATGATTCAGAAGCTAATGATTTACTTTTCAATCCCATCAGCCCATTGAGGGCCGCCAATCCGACGCCAGCCTTTCCTAGGAAAAATCGGCGATTGATCAATGACTGGTATCGTTCCGTCAGTTCAACTTTATTGGAATTCATTCTCGGGTTACCGCCTCGTCTAAATTCATTAGTAAAGATGCGACCATCGTCATTGCAGCGTGGTTTGTAAGATCCAACGCCAAGTCTCTTTTCCTCTGTCCTACAGACAGCAGCTCCTTAGCAGCCTTTGGTTTCGACCGGTAATTAATCTCAAATTCTTGATACGCCGCTAATAACAAATCAATCTCCGATTTCGCAGGAGGACGAGTGACCAATTCCTTAAAACCAAATTCAATCGCTGTTTGCGGATCGTCTGAGTGAGCCAACATTCTTTCTGCTAAGAAACGAGCCGCTTCGACGAAGGCGACGTTATTCATTTGCGTTAACGCCTGCAGAGGTGTGTTGGTGCGATCTTTGCGGACATTGCAAACTTCTCGGTCAGCGGAGTTAAAGTTCACCATCATTGGCGGCGGAATGGTTCGACGCCAAAAGGTATAAACACTTCGGCGATATAGGTCGTCACCCGTCCCCTGCTTGTAAGAGTTATTTGATATGGATCGCCAAATCTTCGGGGGCATGTACGGTTTCACCGGTACGCCACCAATTTTTTCAACCAAGAGCCCACTACTGGCCAATAACGAGTCGCGTAATGCGAACGCGTGCAAACGATATCGCGGAGCCCTTGCAAGGAACTTATTTTGCGGATCTAGCCGCATTAATTCAGCGGTGATCTCGGATGACTGTCTGTAAGTCGAACTTTGAAAAATCAACTTTTGAATATGTTGTATATTCCATCCACTTTCAATTAGCTCAACCGCCAGCCAGTCAAGTAAATCGGGGTGGCTCGGCAACTCACCTTGCGTCCCAAAATTTTCGCTTGTCTTGACCAAACCTAACCCAAAGATCTGTTGCCAAACGCGATTCACTGCAACGCGTGCCGTCAGTGGATTGTTTGGGCCAACCAGCCATTGGGCAAATTCCAACCGGGTGCGAGGATCGCGACTGTTCTTTGAAAGCAGTGCTTGCGGCACACCGGGAACAAGAACTTCTGACTTTTCGGGAGAATCAAACTCGCCTCGCTTCAGAAGATAGGTCGGTCGAGGTTCTTTCATCTCATGCATAACCATTACAGTTTGCTTGTTCCCAGCCTGCGGCCTTTTGAGACCATTACCCATTTGGCCTTTTCTAGCGTTATGCAGCATCACTGGTTCCGGCAAAATCGCAATATTCTCTTGCGGGGATAGATTTGGCCAGGATTTCGGCACTTCGACAAACGGTGGACTGTTGCCGTTATTAGGGCCGACACCCCACTCGGGAACATTGTTGAAAAAAGCAAATAGTTGGTAGTATTCTTTCGCAGAAATTGGATCGAATTTATGATCGTGACACCGTGCGCATCCGACGGTTAATCCAAGAATCGCTGTTCCAATCGTATCGATTCGATCTACTACATTCTCGACGTGCCATTCCTCAGGAATCGAGCCATCTTCGGAGTTAATCCGATGGTTTCGACAGAAACCTGTGGCAATTTGTTGTTTTAGCGTGGCATCGGGAATCATATCTCCCGCAACCTGCTCCAACACAAACTGATCATACGGCATGTTCTCATTCAATGAATGAATTACCCAATCACGCCAAACATGCATGTAACGATATCGATCGTTTTGATAACCATCAGTATCGGCGTACCTCGCAGCATCCAACCACGGGACGGCCATGTGCTCACCGTATCTGTCCGATGCCATCAATCGGTCAACGAGGTCCGAATATGATTCGTCGTTCGCTTGCCTGCAGAAGCCATCCACTAAATCAGCTGTCGGTGGCAGTCCATGGAGATCCTGGGAGAGTCGCCGAACCAACGTCGTCGCATCGGCCTCTTTTGATTTGGTCATCCTTTGGGTAATCAGGCGTGACTGAATGAAATTGTCAATTGGATTCCGGATACCTGCAGAATCCACGACCGGTACTTTTGGCCTCACCGGAGGTTGAAACGCCCAGTGTTGTTCGTAAGGAGCGCCCTGAGATATCCATTGACTAATGACCTTGATCTCTTCCTTCGACAGCGACAACTTACTTTCAGGAGGAGGCATGCGCATGTCAGGATCTCCGGATCTCAAACGCTCCAATAACAGCACTGTTCCATCAGAATTAGAAAGGACATGCTCAGCCGAGTTTCGGACGTCCAATCGCAGGTCTCCCTGACGACTGCCTGAATCAAAACCGTGACAATTGAAACATTTAGCAGCCAGAATTGGCCGCACATCGCGGGAATAAGAAATTTCATCCGCCGCCGTCGAGCCCGATTTAAAAATCAAAAACGCTAGAACTGCAAATCCGACACTCAAGATCATTATGATTTTTTTCATGGCTTAATCATATCTCAGATTGCTTTGCATAGTTTGCAAAACCACCACTTGTTTGTGTAAAAAATCAACAGGATGAGAGTTTGACGCTACCGAAACTCATTTTTTTCCAATCACAATTTATAACCGGCCCAGCATCCGGTTTAAGGATACAGCGAAACACAAGTTTATTGCGTTAGAGTTTGCAGTTTTCTTATTTTGAATTCAAAATACAAATCGGCTGGATTTTCGTTTGAAAAACCAGCACAATGAGAGGGATTATCAAACTTCCCAACGGACATACGCATGCTTAAGTTTATCACCATTTTCGCTGCCGCGTTCTTGCTACCGCAGGTTTTATTTTCCCAAGTAAAATCCACCGGTGAAAACGCCAGCACAGAAAAACCTTTAAGAGCACTATTAATTTGCGGCGGGTGCTGCCACGACTATACCGAACAACACAAAATTCTTTCAAACGGGATACAAGCACGGGCCAATATTCGTGTAGACGTTTGGTGGACTGACGATAAATCCACCAACCCGCCTTTAACGGTGTATGACAATGTCAATTGGGCAAACGGATATGATGTTATCATCCACGACGAGTGCGCCGCTAGAAATACGAATGTTGAAGTTCTCGAACGAATATTAAAGGTACATGAGAAAACGCCCGCGGTTCACCTGCATTGCGCGATGCATAGCTTCCGCAATGGGACTGACCTTTGGTTCAAACATCTCGGACTTCAATCGACTGGACATGGACCTCACGAACCAATTGACGTTAAATTCGTCGACAAGGACCATCCAGTTGTTCAGGGGATGAAGGATTGGACTATTGAGAAAGATGAACTCTACAACAATGCAAAACTGTATGGTGCAAAACCCATTGCAATGGGCACTCAAAGATTTGAGCGTAAAGGCAAAACCAACGAACAAAACGCGATTGTTATCTGGAGCAATGAGATCAAAGGGACTCGTAGTTTCAGTATGTCAATTGGCCATTACAACGCTGGAGTTGCGGATGACCGCTATCTCGATTTAGTCACCCGCGGAATATTGTGGTCCTGCAAAAAAGACATTCCAGAGTCGGCGAACCCGTTCACAGGGAAAAACGAAATTACGTTCGTTGAAAAGAAGAATGCTGAAGAACCAAAAACAAAAAAAAAGCCGGCTAAGCCACCAAAGAACCCAACGCTTGTCTCGGTAACTTCATCATCCGTCCAGCCTGGCCACGATCCTGCCCACTGCATTGACCAACAAAACGACTCTCGGTGGTGCGCATCCAACGGCAGTTATCCACAATGGATTGAATTGGAATTCCAAAAGCCACAAACTGTTAAGCAAATCAAAATTGATTGGGAACGGAACTCCGCCTACCAGTACCGCGTGCTTACCGAAATCAACGGAAAAATGGTAATCGCTTTGGATCATTCCAAAAACGAGAAAGCTATCACCAAACCCCAACCACTTCCTAGCGAATTTCAACCAACAAAGAAAATTAGAATTGAAGGCCTGGGTTGCCAGACCGGTGGCTGGTGCAGTATCCGAGAGATTAAATTAACTGGTCCGCAGTTAAAAAACATCTGGCCCGCGGATAAAGATTTCAAACCTGCCTTAGAACCTACCCCCGCACCCAAACTCGACCCATACCAGAAACAAGGGAACGCTCCTGCCAAAATGGTTCCTTTGACGCCGCAAGAGGAAGCTGCCATTCTAAAAGAGGTAACAATTCCGGAGGGATTCGAAGCAACTATTTTCGCCGCCCCCCCGCTGTCAATTACCCTGTATTCGTTGCTGCCGCACCCGATGGGACACTATACGTCAGCTCCGATGGCAATGGATCACTTGGAAGGGATCCGCAGCGTGGACGAGTTATTCGCCTCAAGGATACGGACGGGGATGGCCGCGCCGATGAAACAAAAATTTTTTGTGAAGTCGACGCACCCCGCGGGTTGATTTGGGATCACGATCGCCTTTACCTCGTTCATCCTCCGCATTTATCCGAATTTATTGACGAAGATAACGACGGCGTTGCCGATCGACAGAACATTCTTGTAAGCAATATTGCCTTTGGTTACGACAAACGACCCGCAGACCATACCACCAACGGGTTGAGTCTTGGCGTCGATGGGTATCTTTACATTGCAGGTGGTGACTTTGGATTTATGAACGCCAAGGGAACCGATGGAACTACATTGACCCACCGCGGTGGCGGTGTGATACGGGTTCGACCCGATGGAACTGAATTGGAACTTTATTCTACTGGGACGCGAAATATTCTCGAAGTCGCGGTGAGCCCGGAGATGGATTTATTTGCCAGAGACAATACAAATGATGGAGGGGGGTGGGATGTTCGCTTCCACCATTTCACCGGAGGTGACGATCATGGATACCCTCGACTCTATAAAAATTTTCCCGAGGAGTGTATTCCGCCCCTCGCCGATTACGGCGGTGGGTCCGGTTGTGGTGCCGCATACGTAGATGAACCAGGATTTGGCCAATGGAATCACGCACCGTTTACTGCCGACTGGGGAACGGGCGGCATCTATCACCACAGCGTTTCACCGACGGGTGCGACGTTCAAAGAGACCGAGAAGCCCAAGGCATTCGTAAAACTTCCCCGCCCTACCGATTGTGACGTAGACGGAATGAGTCGGCTGTATTGCTCCAGCTGGAAAGGTGCGACATTTAAGTGGGTCGGACCGCAAGTTGGCTACATCGTACAAGTTAAGCCAAAAAATTATGTACCGAAACCGCTTCCCGACTTTGAAACGCTATCACCCAAACAACTGGTCCAACTTTTCGACTCACCAAGCCATCGCCGCCGATTGGCCGCTCAACGTGAGCTCATGCGAAGAAAGAATCCCGCAAGCCAAAAACTGATGGATCGGGGTATCGCGACTTGGAATTCCCCTCGTCGAACTGTTCATCAAATCCAAAACAACAGCGATTCGCAGAGAGTTATTTCTGCAATGAGTCACAGGGATCCAACGATCCAACACGTAGCTATCCGTGAAACCGCCAAGCGTAATCTATTAGACCTTACCCTCTCGCAACTTGATTCGGAAAAAGATCTCAGCAACTTTTACCGCGCACTGGGGATGATGCATCAATCCACAACCGTGAGGCAACTAGAACAACGACTAACGCAGCCTAATGAACAACACAAAAAATTAATTCTAAAAACCTTGTGCCGATTATATTTCAAGGAAGCAGAGTGGGAAGGGCAATCGTGGGGCACACGCCCAGACACTCGCGGACCTTATTACCAACCGGTCAAATGGGAAGAAACCGAAAACATTCACCGACTCTTAATGGGAGAATTGCAGACGCGCAATGCAAACGTGGCCGCTTATTTGATGAACGAACTGGCGAAAAACCGAGTTAATCTAACGGATTCCATCGATCAAATCGTAACACTCGCTACGTCTAATCGGGAACTGACTGAGCCAGCCGTCTCAATTTTAGTTAATGCAAAAAAACTTACGCCAGCGTCAATCCAATTTCTGATCTCCTCGGTTGGCCCCAACGTTCCTCTCACCACACTAAAAGATGTTGTTTCCCTACTGACGAAAACAAACGATCCCAAAACCATTCCGATCATTTTTTGCGCTCTCGACATTCTCAATGAACCCAAGCATCCACGCCAATATATCAATCAGACTCGCGATCAGTTTTTCAGATCCAACCTGTTTAAATCGAATTTGCAATATTTTGCAGACAGTTCGTTGCAAACTGGAAAACCTGGCTTTTGGGCGGATTGCGCCTTGCTGACACTAGCGACCCAGAAGAACCTAAACACGGAAAATAAAACCATTTGCAGTGACGTCATTCGGCGTCAATGTTTGAACCCACTATCGCAATGCAGAATGGTTTCCGCAGCAACCTATTTAAAAAACCATTCAATCGATGATTTCATCCTGACTTCACTCAAATCAGACAGTCAAGAACTCGCTCAATCTGCAAAAACGGCGGCCAAGACATTAAACCTTACCATGCTCGTCGATCGATCTGCAAAGCTTGGCTCACTAGACGCGAAATCCGCGGTCGATCAAGCCATGCAGATCTCAGGCGATCGCGGCCATGGCGAGACAATTTTCATAAAATCAAATTGCATTGCCTGTCACACCACAAAAACAACGGAGAAACAAAAGGGCCCTTATCTCGGAAATATTACCAAGACATATCGACCCCACGAATTAGCAATGGCGATTTTAATGCCAAACCAATCAATTGCCCAAGGATTCAAAACCAACATTATACTCGACCTCGATGGCCGACTGGTGAGCGGATACGTAACCGAGGAGTCTGCCGATCAAGTCGTACTTCGAGATCAGGAAGGCAAAGAGTTTGCTTTCAACAAAGAAGAAATTGATTCGCGAAAAGAATCAAAACTCTCTTCGATGCCAGACAATATACTAGAGAAAAATACGCTTTACGATTTGGCCAGCCTTGTTAGCTATCTCGAAGGCCTTTCTCAGGAATCGAATGCCACAGCAAAATGATTTCATGTCAATCAATTTCTGCGACTAGATTCCTTTAGAGGAATTTTAACCACTTCCCGAGCATCAACTACCTTTTGGCAAGCCTGAATCCACTTGCCAAAAAGCCAGTTTTAGATTGTTTAATGGCCGTCAGCACTATGGGCATTTGCCTTGTGGCCACCCGATTCGAGAAAGCTTAACAAGTCTAGGATTTCGTCTCGCGTAAGCACATCTAACATTCCGCTTGGCATTGCTGAAATCCTGGACGGTATTTGTTCATCAATTTGATCCTTATCGATTCGCTTTACGTCTTTGGGGTTGAGAAGATTACTCGCAATTTTATATTGCTTAGCAGTCTCGTCGATAATCACCCCCGAAACGACGGTTCCATCCAATAAAATAAATTGGTGATTTTGAAATTGTTTATTCAATTCCAGAGACGGTTCGATAATCTGTTGTAGTAACTTTTTGCCCGACATTCGTTCTGAGATTTTAGTAAGGTCTGGGCCAAGATTTACCCCGTGTCCGGAAACAACATGGCACTGATTACATCTCGCCTTGACGAAACTCTGCATGCCTCGCATCACCACCGCATCATCGACATCCCTTTTGGGGATTTCTGAAAATTCTTCCATCGACCATTTCTTAACAATCTTTGGCTTCGCTGCTGCAATCATTGCATCGGCGTCCGCAAGTTCATTCACAACAACAAGATCTCCTTTCATGATCACCCAATGGCCTGGGAATGTACAAACAAACGGATAAATGCCGGGTTCCACCGGTGCATCGAATCGCATGACATGCACCAGTGCCTTTCTCGTCGGTCCAATCATGGGTGAGGCTGTTACAATTAGATTAGTTTTTCCCTGAGGAATAAAATTCGAATTTGCATATTTTGCATCACGAGCCATTTCATTGGCAGCCATTCCAACTTCTTCCAAAGCACCCGGTTTTACAAACACGATATTGTGATCGGTCGCGTCTGGATTGGTGAAAATAACTTTCATTGGCTGACCAGTCTTAGCAATAATTTGCGTAACACTAAAAAGCATCCGCTCTGGAATACATGAAATATTAACCGTGTTTAGATTTTTCTGCGTATCAAATTGAGCCTGCTGTGCACTGGGAGTCGGTTCTTTTAATTCTCGGGTTCGTTCGAGACGCTTCATGATTTGATCAATTGAATAGTTGGGGTTTCCCTTCCAATGCTGCTGCATTGTGTGAGAATTTAGAGCTGATTGGATTGCATAGGCAACATGCTTTTCCGCCGGCAAGTTTAGCGTTTGAAGTAAGATTTCTAGTGCCTCGCTGGTACCGACATAGCTACAGCAGATTGCAGCCTGCATTCGAACGATCGAGCTCGGGTCATTGGCGGCATTAGAAAGCAATTCATAAGCGTCATCCAACTCCTCATGCCAATACCTCAATTGCTCAACGGCGGCCGCTCTGGCTAAATGCAGTTCACAAGTCAATAGGTCCCGCAATATCACACGCGAAATCTCAGTTCGATCAGATGACGGAGGTAATCCCCGTCCATTGGCGTGGACACTTCGATAACACCAGAGCGCCTCTAGTTGATGGTGCCGAAAACGAGGGTCTTCAGAATCTAGATTGGAGACCCATTTATCAAGCGCGTTGACAACTTCATTAGGGAGCCTACTTCTCAACTCTTGTTTGGCTAGGTAACGAACGCGAAACTCTGGCCGCTTCAACAAATCAAGAAGCGAGTCAAGAGGAGCATCATAGATGGTTGGCATCGGGAGGACCGGCTTACCCTTTGCGGTGATTCGCCAAATCCGACCCGAATGACGATCGCGCCTTTCATCACGCAGGGAATACTGAGCATGCCCTTTGACGGGGTTGTACCAATCGCAAATGTACATTGCCCCTCGAGGGCCGAATCGTAAATCGACCGGTATGAAACTTAAATTGGATGAAAAAATTAGATCACTGACGTACTCTTCTTTAAATCCAAAAGGGGTTTCTTTCCATTTTAGAATTTCAATTCGATTCGTCGGCTTGTACCTGGCCTTGATAAAATGACCGCTTAGCTCATCAGGAAACGTACTGAAATCTACAAATTCTTGCCCACAGGTTCCAGAGTAGGCCTGCAGGCCAGCCGGTTTTGCATGCTGAGTGGGGTAGGGGGGATCAAGCGAATGAAATGCCGCAGCATAGACAGGATGACTCGCCATATGTTGCCCCCAGTCGTCAAACGTCACTCCCCACGGATTAGTGCTAGAATAGCTTCCGAAACTTGTCAGGCGATGCGAGCTGGGATCAAACCGAAACCATCCACTGTTTTGCTGCCGCACCGGTCCATACGGTGTCTCGACCTGCGAATGATGAAAGACCGACTCTCGAAAAATGATGTCTCCGTCTGGAGTCCAAATGAAATCATGTAACGCGTGATGGGAGTCCTCCGTGCCAAACCCAGATAATAAGATCTTTCGTTGATCCGCTTTTCCGTCGCCGTCAGTATCCTTCAGAAAAGTTAATTGTGGACTCTCCGAGACATAAACACCTCCATCACCAAATTCAAAGGAAAGCGGAATGTCTAGATTGTCAGCAAACACGGATGATTTATCCGCTTTTCCATCTCCGTCAACGTCTTCGAGAATAACTAGTTTATCGTTCGGTTCATTGCCGGGGTAAACGTGCGGGTAAGTCGTTGAGCAACTCACCCATAACCGCCCTCGACTATCCCACCGCATTTGAATCGGGGCGGCGATATCGGGAAAATCTTCTTCGCTAGCGAACAAATTGAGCTCGAACCGCGGATCGACCTTAAAGGCTTTCCGTTCGTCAGCCGCAGACATCCATCGGTTAGCACCCCGGCTTGTCTTGGTCACCGGTAGCGGCGGAATATTGGAATCATCAATTGTGGCAGGCACTTTTTTACCAGCCGCCAACGCCCAAGCCCGACGTTCCCGGTTCTCAACGAGCAAATCGAAATTCTTCATTGCGGGCAAGAAATCAAGATAACCATATGACTTATTTCGGCCGCCGGTATAATAAAAGGTGTTGAGAGGTCGATAGCGTCGAAAATACTGTCGATTTTTATCGATTATGGTTTTTCTTAAATCTTCATTGACGATCGTCGGGGCTTTCTGAAACGCTCCGCGAAGTAACGCTCGGCCAAAAATTTCATACCCACGTTCGTTTAGATGCACACCGTTGGAAGTGATTTCATTTTCGCTTGAGCTGGCCGCAATAAGTGTATCGCCGAACACGTCGACAAAACCAATCTCAAGCTCGGCCGCCGTTTCTTTCATTGCAGCAACGTACTCGGTAAGGTTTTCATTATTCAAATCTGCTGCGGCGACGCCTGGAACATTTTCACAAGCGATGGGAGAAACGAGAACAAGTTTCGGAGCCGACGTCCCGTTGAACGCCTTCGAACGAAGACGCTTAAGGTAGTTCCTTAATTCCTCTCGAAATTTCGATAGTCCCGCCCGCCCCTCAAACGATTCGTTAAACCCGTAAGCAACAAAAATCACATCCGCTTTTTCATGAGTGAGATGCTGATCTTGATCGGCAAAATTACTCGGCCGAGGCTGAATGGTTGCCGTATCGGCAGACCAGCTTAAGTTTCTGACGATCAGTTGGTGTTCTGGATAAGCCTGATTTAGCAAGGTCTCGAAATAACCATAGTTCTGAGACCTCTCAAACAAGGTGTTTCCGACAAGTGCAATTCGAGTGGAAGGCGCGAGCTCAATCGGAAGACTCGTAGTGGTCGGAGAAACTGTTTTCGCACGAGGCGCTGTATTGGCATAAATGCCGTATTTTTTATACTCCGGATCTTCGGGTGGGCGCGGATTATTAGTTTTCCTGGATTTAGCATCTTTTGATTGAGCACTCTTTCCGCTTTTTGCCTTTTGCGATTGTTGTTCATAGGAAGCCAAAGTAACTACTTTGAATTCATCCCGTAACGGAATCTTTACGCCAACCGACCAACAGATACTATTTAAAAATAGCCGAACGAATCCAGCATCATTAAAGGTCTCCCAATGACCAAGAGAAGTCCCAAATACTCGCCCACCAAATTCGTTTTCGAAAACCCAAGCTACGGGCTCTTTCATGGTTTGGGCAAGCTCGTGAGTTCCAAACGCATTCCTTACAGTACCAATCTTTTCGGAGTTCCCCACTCCGTTCAACAAAACAGTAGCGCCCGGAGGGGGAGTTGTAAGGTAAAGCGTTCCGGCAGCGAGGCGGGGTTTTTTAAAATTAATTCCGGACAAAAGCGGATGCTTTTTGCCTGCGTCGTTTAATGAGACTGTCGTTTTGCCTGTAAGGTGTGTTTCATATTTTACCCCCAGCGCTTTGAGTCCAAAGCCATCATTCCAGTGAAAGTGTTCGCTCCCGTTAGGGTAGGCAAACGCGTGCGAGGAGGTCCGAAAACCCACAATCGGTTTCCCTGATTTTAAATATCGATCAATGAATTTTAATTGCCCCTCCGGGAGGGTCAAAAACCGAACAAAAAATATCGCCACATCAGCAGTCTCTAAAGCCTCCAAACCATCAATCCCGTTTGGATTTCTCTCAGGGTTCCCCTCGCCTTTTAAAATTGTCGTTTTAAAGCCAAGTTCTTCTAATTGGGACGCCAAAACTGGCATCGACCGTTCTGGACTGTAGTGCCGTGTGCCTATTACGAAAACGGCATGAGGTTTCGCTTCATCACAAAACCCGACACCCAATCCAATCCAAGGAAAAACAAGCAAGGCGAGCGCGATTCGATAATAATTCATTGGCAACCAATTTTTCTATTGAGTTAGCGTTTTTCAACCCAGGTGGGTGGCACCACTATCGCAACTAAACATTTTCAGTAGGCGGTAAAAATTCGCGATCACAGTCCAAATTGTTTTTGCTATGTCGCAAACATCTTACGGATCAAAGCATTCTATAAAATTCAACAAGCTGAATGTAAATGAAATTGCTATTTTTCAAGGCAGTCAAAATAGGTCTACCTAGATTTTCCACAAAGAAACCAGGAAAATACAATATACGGGAACGCAAACAGGATTACCGATTGTTTTCACAAACGCATCAGTTCAAAAGATTCTCAACTACTGAAACTAAGTCGCTCACAATTTGCAACCTGTCCAGAATTTATGTTTTGGTAAATTGAGAATCATTTCCTCATCAGACGTTGATCCCCGCCTAAGACCTTTAATGACGCATGGCATTTTGGAACATAAACGGTTTCTGTTATACGAAGACATAACTAGGATAGGCAGGCGTATTTTTCGAGAGAATGAATTTAGATCCGAATGTTCTAACAGGGCAACCTGGAAATTAGATATTGCTTAATTCTGGAACTTGAAAACCAGCACGATTTTGATCTTTAAGAAGTGCATTCGCTTCCTCTGCGTGGTCTCCAATGTGCCGTTCGGTTCTTGAATCGAAGGTAAGCCAAGGGCCAACTGTATACTCGGCCTTATCTTTCGGAATCCCAACCCCTCCCTGCATGATCTCGTGTAACTTCAAAAAGTGGTCCGCAGCGTCTTTGTTGTCTCCAAAGGAGACTGCCTTTTCATTGAAAGGAACTTGTTTTCCAAGTCGGTAAGAATTGTTAATGAGGTGCCCCATTACACAACCGTAATGGGCATCGAGAGCATTTCCGTTTGCCATGTTGGGATCACCTGCACGGACCGCTGAAATGAAGCTACCCCAATTACCACCCGGTGTTACCTTTCCGGGTTTGACTGCAAGATCTTCAGCCTTTTTCCCGGGTCGCCGAATTTTATATTTATTTTCACCTGTAATGACGCTTCCGTCCTCAAGGTAATACTCATTGAAGACTTGGTTTTTGTAACCCTTATAATTGACGTTTCGAACATTGAATAAAACGTACTGTCCATTTGGATATTCAGCGATTCCAAACATTGTATTGGGCGTTTCACCTTGATCGTTCCATTGAAACCGTCCACCAATAGCCATCACTCGAATCGGATGAGATTGATCGCTGTCGATCGCCCATCTAGCGACATCTAATTGATGGGTCCCTTGATTGTTGAGATCGCCGTTACCAGTCTTCCAAAACCAATGCCAATTGTAATGGACATAATTTTGATGGTACTCATCAATAACGGCAGGCCCCTTCCACAGATCCCAATTAAGATTTTGAGGCGCTGAGGCTGCCTGTTTCACACCAATCCCACCACGTGGCTTACAACAATAACCATAAGCGATTTTTAACCGTGGCAAATCGCCAGACTCTAAAGCTTCATGCAAACCTGCAATTCCCGATGAGCTTCTTCGTTGGGTACCGTGTTGAATGACCACGTTATATTTTTTCTGCGCTTCCACGACGACTCTGCCTTCGGCAATGTCATGACTCATTGGTTTTTCAACGTATACGTGCTTGCCCGCTTGCGCCGCCCAGATCGTCATCAGCGAGTGCCAATGGTTAGGGGTGGCGATCGAGATGCCGTCCAGGTTTTTATCCTCGAGTGCGACACGAACATCAGCAAAACCTTTCGCGCCGCTTAGCTTTTCAAGCTTTTTCCCCAAAACTTTTTGGTCTGGGTCAATCAGCGAAACAACCTCAACATTTTTCTGTCCACCCCAGCCGCCAATGTGTGCTCCACCTCGACCGTTAAGCCCGGCGACTGCCATTCTCACTCGCTCATTCGCGCCAATGATATTTCCCGATGCCTTGGTACCAGAGATCAGAAAACTACTGCCAGCGGCAAGAACACCACTCGTTTTTATAAAGTCACGGCGTGATTTACGATTCCCGCTTTGTTGATTTGCAATCATATCAGTTGGTTCCAAAAACTTCTTAACGTAAAAACAATAGCCAATTCGAGCTGACGACTCTTTACAGTGTAATACAACCCAAACCGCGTTCGCAACTTTTCTAAATCAAGTTCATATTACAGCGATCCAACTTACACCCAACCACCGAAATTCATGCGATTAAGTGGACAAACCAACAAAACCTCATAGCGCCAAGCATTCTTAGCTTGCAAACGAACGTCGAGACTATCAAGACCTGGCTTCAAAATCCTCGATTTCAGGCGCAATCAAATTGAAGAACTCTCCCAATTGCGACTCGTAACGTTTCCATTTATTCCGAGATGTTTTGTAGATCGGTCTTCGAACCTGCACCGAACTGGCCGTACTCACCACAGGATCGCTATTGTGGAACTCAAGGACACTGCTCTCCCATTCCAAACCAAGATGCTCGACGACGGGTTTAATCACATCCTCCGGCGATTCAGTAAGATTTTCATAAGACACATCAAACACAGCCGCAGGGGCAACCGACCGCCAATGATTCATCAACCGCGAATAATTTCGATAGACCGTCGCAAGATATTCAAATTGCGATGTATTAAATTGAAGCTTTTCGTCACTAAATGATTGAAAATAACATGAGAGGCAAACATCTCGCGGATCCCGTCTGCAATTTATTATGCGGGCATTGGGAAACATCATGGCAATGAAACCAATATGGAAATAGTTCGCCGGCATTTTATCAATAAATCGCTTTGAAAAATCAGCACCACCACCCTCACCTAAATCATCAAAACTGGTATATCGAGTTAGCTGATCAATATAGCCTTGAGCACTGGCCCGAATCCAAAAATCATCCAACGTCTTAAACATTTCTTGCAAGCGAACCTGGCTTGCATCACCAAACCGAGATGAAACTAAATCCCCTAGGGATTCAAGTTCACCCACGGCCTCAACTTCAGAATGGCGGGAAAGCATTTGTTGAACCAACGTCGTGCCACTCCGCGGCATGCCAACGATAAACACAGGTGCCGCGCTCGGGTTACCATTTTCAGCAAACTTTTGGATCGTCTCTGATGTGAAAAACTCGATCAAATCATCAATCACCGTTTGGCTTTGATCACTATCGAACTGAAGTCCCTGTGCCTTACCCAACGCATGCGTTGCATCGGCAGCACGGGAATAGTGTTCAAAGGCGTTGGCAAATTCCTTTTCCTTCTCCAAATGGACAGCCATAGCAACATTGAGCCGATTCGATGCCACTAAACTCAATTCGGGCATTTCCAAGAACGCACGCAAAGAGCTTAATTGAAGATCAGTAAACTGATATTCTCCAAGATTGACAAACTGTGACAATTGAAAATAGGCTTGCGGATTGTCTGCATCAATTGCCAATGCACGCCGGATATCCTCAATTGCTCCTAAAAAATCTCCCTGAAATTGCTTAAGCCTCGAAGTCTCATTGAGAACTTGAACTTCTGAAAATCCAAACTTGGAAGCTTCATAAAAGCTGACCAATGCTTCGCTGATTTTATTCTGCTTCCCAAGCGAGATTCCCTTTTGGAAAAAGGCTGGGGCGAATTCTGGGGAAAGTTCGATCGCCTTTTCGGCAGAGACCAACGCAGATTCTTGTTCCTTCATCGAATTAAAAATAGAAGCCAGATTCGAATAATACTCGGGATTGGCCGGATCAATTTCGATGGCGTATTTAATCTGCTGCAACGCGTCATTGGAATTGCCCATTTGATGAGCAATCAGACCCGCAAAATGCCAAGCATCCGAATGACGGGAGTCTTCTTTCAATACCGCAGCATACCCGACCGCAGCTCCGGTCAGATCACCAGCATGATGTTTCTGAACCGATTCCTCAAATAGTGTCTTAATATTCGACATGTCTAACCATCATTTAAACGCAAAGTACATCTATGAAATCGGCAAAAAAACAGTTCGACGGGTGGCGATTTTTGACAAAATCCAGCTTTCCAATAAATATTGGCTTCCTAATGGAAATCGACTTCCGCAACGACTAATTTTAGCTCAATTCAATCAGTTTGGCCGGGCTGAATCAACAAGGTAGCGATTGAGCGAATCGCCCAAGAGGGCAGATTTAAATTGGGCGGGTTTTACCTGCAAAGTTTTAATGCACACAAGTGAAAACACTATTTCAAATTTGGCTCGACAGATGCTGCACCTGCGCCTAAAAACAACAAGACCTTCATTCGCTATTCCATCTTGCCAATGCCTTGTTTTTTTCAGTTTGAGTCCAACGACGAAGAACGCATTGGGGTACAATCTTTGCGTCACCACGCGACTAACAAGCATTTAAATGCTCTGCATCAATTTAAACTAACAACGAATTTATTGTTAGCAAGATTGAGGTTGATGAGCCTGCTGTGCTTGTTAATACCGATTGCATTTTTAATGGCGATATTTTTAAATTCAAACGCTTAACCGATAGACGCGATGCCTGATCCCAACAAATTAGACAAAGACCCGCCTCTCAACCCGTACGCTGCTGGAAACGAAGTCGACAACGGCCCCACCAATGAATCTCCAAGGCAGAAGCCCTTTAATCCGCTTTTCCAAGCCCTGGGCTGGTTTTGTTTAATCGTAATTTCACCAATTCTGGGTTGCACGGCATTTTTCTTTACTTGCTTCGGAACCATAGGATTAGTAGATAATCCGTTGGCAATATCCGCAGGAGTCGGCCTGCTAACGATGACTGCCGTTTTGTATTTCGGCGGCAGGAGCTTGATTGCCAATTCCAATAAACCCAAAAAATAAACCCTAGACTCGCTTTGCCTAAACCTTGCGGACGTGGATCTCAATCAATGCAATTACACCAATACCGTGGCCACAACTTCCTGGGAACGACCAAAAGTCTTTGTCCTCAATGTTTAGCGCTGGTGGATGCCAAGATTATCACGAAAGACAATCGTGTATATTTTAGAAAATTATGCCCAGAACATGGATTCCGAGAAGATTTTGTCTGTAGCGACGCAAGTCATTTTGATCGGAACGAATTTACCTTGCCCGGCAAACAGCCGACTAGGTTTGGAATTGAACCGAAACTGGGATGCCCCTATGACTGCGGAATCTGTAGCGAACACGAGCAACACACCTGCATCGGTCTGCTAGAAATCACCTCCCATTGCAACCTTGAATGCCCTATCTGTTTCGCTGGCAGTGGCCCGGGCGGCACCCACTTAACCGTTGAACAATGCAAACATGCAATAGACCGCCTCGTTGAGGTTGAAACTCAGCCAGAAATATTGCAACTTTCGGGAGGTGAGCCAACCATCCATCCTGATTTTGAAACCATTTTTCAATACGCATGCGATCAGCCTATCGATATCGTAATGATTAACACGAATGGTTTGCGAATTGCGAAAGATCCTAAATTTGGAGAGTTTCTTGCTTCTTTTCGTACGCGATGCGAAGTCTATTTCCAATTCGATTCATTCGAAGACATTCAAACAGAGGCCCTGCGTGGCGTTTCGCTGGTAGATACCAAACTTAAGGCGATCGAACGGCTTGGAGAACTGGGAATCCGAACGACACTTGTTTGCACGTTGCAGGCTGGGATCAACGATCAGGAAATTGGCGCCATCACTGAATTCGCTATCCAACGACCCTGGATAACGGGCGTGAGTTTTCAGCCAACGACTTACACTGGCCGTTATTTTCTACCTGATGAATTGGAAAAGCGAATCACGTTTCCGGATATTCTTCATGGACTTGAGACACAAACCAACGGTAAGTGGAAAGCATCCGATTTCTCTCCGCTGCCGTGCGCTCACCCCAACGGGCATACCCTCGCCTATACCTATCGTCGCTTTAATCCGGACTTAGAATTTACTCCGCTTGCTCGATTCATCGACATTGAGAAACATATTGATTTATTGTCTGGACGGATTACTTTTGATCGACCGAGAGCGAAAGAACTAATTTCGACGGTGCTTGACTCATTTGGCTGCGGACTAGCAAATGCAAGCGGTACCCAAATAGATAGCGCATTAGGACTGTTTGCCCAGCACCTACAAACCCGCAACTCGGGCTCAGCATTGTCTCAATCAGATTCCAACACTGTCTCCCTGGCCAAGGAATTTTTGAACAGTGCCCTAACCATGGAATTAGAACCCGAACACATGCTGCGAATAACGACCACTTCCTTTATGGACGCCTACAACTTTGACATTCGACAATTGATGAAATCGTGCGTTCATCATATTCTTCCTTCGGGTCACATCATTCCGTTCTCGGCGTACAATGTTCTCTATCGCGGTGGCCAAATTCCACTTCCAAAACTCAATGAACAGCCTAAGCCTCCGCTAGTACACATTAACTGACACTGCCTTTGATCCCTTCAGGCGTGGCATTTCGCCATTCCATGCCTCACTGAAATTTGCCTGCGACAGACACAGCCAACACGTCTAAACAAACGTTCTACCTGCCAATGTATTACCCACTGTTTACTTTGCTCGGCTGCATCGCTGGAATTATTGCGTCGACCTCTACCTCAAAATACACCGCTGATCGAATTCAACTATCAGTCCCTGATAAAATTTTCATTGTGCTCTCGGGCTTCTGTTCAGCAATCATCTTTGCCAAATTACCCTTCATTGTTTTATCAGAGGACGTTCTCCACAATGCAGGTACCATTTTGTTTAGCGGAAAAACGGTCTTACTAGGGCTTGTGGGAGGCTATTTCGGTGTGGAGCTAGGCAAATGGATGCGTGGAATTAAAACCAAAACAGGAGATTCTTTCGCAGTTCCGGTCGCAGTGGCGATTGGCGTCGGGCGACTTGGCTGCTTCTTTGGAGGTTGCTGCTATGGCGTTGAGACCAAACTCCCGTGGGGCGTGGTATTTCCAAGAGTCGACCAACTCAATCGCCACCCTAATCAAATTTATGAAGCAATTTTCCATCTGTTGATGGCATTTATTTTGTACGGGATGCTGAAAAACGGAATTCTCAAAGGTCAGTTAATTAAAGTTTATTTCCTCTCGTATTTTGCCTTCCGTTTTCTCACAGAATTCTTGCGGCCCGAAATCGAATTAGCTGGCGGACTCTCGGCCTACCAATGGGCAATCGTCGTCTTAATTCCAATTTTCATTAGTTTGTGGTACCGCGATACACCACCACTTCGAACAAAAAGAGTTTAATAATAACCAGATTTTTCAATTCGTTTCTGATTCCTTGCACTTGGCCATTACTCTAAATGAAAGTAACGGATGGCGGTAAGATGCAGGCACCGTGGAGAACTGCCGCATTGATTCGAGGCGACCTTCTGACGTTACCCCAAACTCCATCCTTCGTTTGGTCAAACTCCGGGTATCAACAGTCCTAGCGAGCTGCTCATAGAAAGTAGGCTCCTGCGGTGATTGAACCCAATATTTAATTTCCACCTCAATTGCACCGGCGAGCAGTTCACTAACGTCAACTCGGAACGGTTTAATTTGATCACGAGAAAATGGCTCAGTCTTTGAGGCCGCACCATCGTACACCGAAATCCAATTACAGTCATCCAACTTGGATGCGGACTCTGTATTCCGAAATCGAACTTTTATTCCGCCTTGGCTATCCTCTCGCAAAAGGTCTATACAATTTCCAATGTGCGCCTGCCTAATTCCTTTCGGAAACCGATATCGGTAAGAGACCCAACCGGGACGACCGGAGACGATCGGGTGCAGGTAAGCCGTTTGGCCATCTTCTTCCAAAGCTTGTTGAAGATTGTCACTGTCGTAATAAAAGTCATTCATCCCCGACGCCATATTAAAACGGTGGACGAAGATATCCGACTGACCTCCTCCCATAATTTGATAAGAACGCTCATTCGGTGTTTCAATTCGTTCCCTATAGCTGACCACCCCGTTTGGATTAGCCGCTTTTATCGTGGCACCGTCCGTCCATTCCCAATACTGGCCGAAACAACCGCTGATATACGAACGAGTAGGCATGTTTTGGCTGTCGGGTAACTGCCCATTGCTCATCCGTTGGAAGTTTGACGTCAGCTCCTCTATCGATAGTCCATCAATGAAATAATGCTTGCCGAACATTGCATAACACAACTGATTCTTTGAAACCGGCGCATACGAAAGGCCATCCGGACAGTTTTCAGACAACCTTCTGCAAAAATCCTTTACATCTGAGTAATCAATATTAGATATCGGGTCGCCGCCGAACGCTTCACCCTCCTCCATCCCCATAACACGCCGATAGAGTTCGACTGAAACTAGATCCTCCATAACAAGCCAACGGTCATCAGGATCATAATTTGACCAGCCAAGATTTTTGGAAAGTTCAGGATACTCTTTGGCGAATTGGTCTTTTTGATCACGAGAAGATTCACCGACGGCAATTTCTCGAAAACTTACACCCTCATAATTTTCAAAAAGCCCCTCATCCTTCCATTTACCTTTTTGTCTTTGAACAACTTCAGCGATCGCCGGTGTTTTAATATCCAAGTCCGACCCGGCATTATTCCAAAGTAAATATGCAGAACCAAGCAGAAACAAAGAACCAATTGCAAAGCTCACAGGAATCGAAAGCCCCGAGATTAGTTCGCGAAGCTTACCCTTTTTAGTAATGGTTTTCATTTCAATAGAATTAACCACTGAACTAACCGGTTTTCCGCCAACTCGATTGGAGAATTCAGGCAACGCCTGCGCTACGGCAATTCTAAAACTTAGTGCGTCCTCAAAACGCCCACTTGGATCCTGCGAAAGCCCCTTAAGCAATACCTTCTTTAATTCTGGCGCAATTAATGAGTCGGCTCTCAAGGCCTCTGGCCCTGTTTCTAGCTTATTCGTTAAGTCTTTTAGATCGCTCGCATCAAAGGGGTGATATCCAGCCAATAGAACGCAGGCAATTTCTGCGAGTGCAAACAAATCAGTCCTTTGCGTCAAGGGTTTCCCTGCCATCTGCTCTGGAGCCATGTACAAAGGTGTTCCTGCAAGTGGAATCGTTGGACTATCTGAAAGTGAACTAATCGCTATGCCAAAATCAAGAATTTTAAGAGTGAATCCACTCTGCCTGATCATTACGTTTCCAGGTTTTAGATCACGATGAATGATTCCAGCTTCATGAATAGCACTTAGGCCGATTGCAAGTTCCTGAAAAATTGAAAACCGAAAAGAAAGTGATTCTTTGTCAAGACCGTTGGTGCCGAGCCAATGTTGAAGCGACTCGCCGTCGTACCACTCCATCACAAAAAAAACAATCGTCGAATCTTGATCAGCGGAGACATGATACACATCAATAACGTTTTGATGGTTTATCGACGTCGCCAGCCTAGCCTCGCTTAAAAATCTCTCTCTAGCCCCAGGATCACTTGCGATCGACGGAGCGAGAACTTTAATCGCAACCCTTCGACGCAAATTTTCGTCGAATCCCTCAAAAACAAAACCAGTCGGCCCCGTGGCTATCAGTTTTTGAAACGAAAATCCCCTCAGACTGGCAATGGTATTTTCTGAAGAAGACCCATGCGTTTCCGAAAGGAAATCAAGAAGGCTCGCAGTCGAATCCTTACGGCTCCCTTCGCCCAAGGTGGTCAGCAGCAAATCGAAAAGATTTTTTTCCGATTCCTGACTGCGGTTATTAACTCTCTCGTTTTTAAGAGTAACCAGTGTCGAGAGTTCGTCTACGAGATCTGGGTCGCTGCAATTGAATGCAACGAGGATTTGCTGGCGCTCCGCATCGCTACTCGCATCTTCTACGCAATTGAATGCGGCCTCAAGCCGCCTAAAGTACGTAGAATCCATGTTTCCAATCTCGTCAAACCGAATAAATAACTGTTAAACAGATTTTCCGACGGAAATCAGTCGATTGATCGTCTGTTATTCGAGAAACGCAACACTTAAATTCGCGCTATCCTTTTCTCAGAATTAATGCGTAGATCCGCTGTTGATAATCTCAAAAAAATACAAATAATTTGAGATCAAGCGGCTTTCAGACATTTATTCTTTAGCTGATGTCAAACTGGGTAGTCCAGCCGACTAGCTAACCAGACTTTGCAAAACGACCATTTCCGAAAGGCCGTGGCTCTCGCCATTGACAACATCTCCGCAGCATCTTCGATGGACTTCCCCTCAAACACCCGCAAACGCACGAGTTCCGCATTTTCCGGCATCGAGTCCTCCAACAACAAAACAGCCTCCTCCAATGCGACAATAAATTTTTCAGCCTCGTGAATTCTTTGCAAGGTCGAATCGTCTACCAAACTATGGAACGCATTTTTTTCAGATTTTTTTCGAGAAATTCGGGATCGGGCGCGGTCAATTAGAATCTGCTTCATATTTCGAGAGGCAAAGCGGAACTGGGGCGATTCGGAAACCTCTTCCGATACCTCAGCACTGTCGAATCGAGATTTCATCGATTTTAAAAACCATTCGTGAACCAACCCGGTAGCGGTTAACGTGCTGGTCATTTCACGGCGAATCAGTCCATTAGCAATTTGTTTAAGCTGAGAATAATGGTCGTCGCTAAATTCCGAAGAATGGTTCGACGATGCGGCTTTAATATCGGTATCGTAGAGTGAGCTCATCGTGGAATAATCCGAAATTGCTTTAAGTGGGATTTAGCTAGTTAACATACTGACTGATGAGAGGACGCTGAACACCCTTGGCCCAGTATCCCTATTTCAAGAGTTTAAATTCTAATCAAAATATGAACACGTTAAAGTCTTTTAAATCGATTTCGAATAGTTGATTTTGTTAATATTCCTACAAGTTCGATGGAAAAAGAATTTTTTAACGATTGAAAATGCAACCAATTAGAGACAGGTCACGGATTGCTGATTAAATTTCACGGAACCAACTTATTTAGAATCCGCAAAAACTACCACATTCAATTGAAGGGCTCATCCGAACCGAGAACACAATAAAATCCAGTGGAGGTAACGACCTTCCTAACGCCAGGCTTTTGATTCTATTGGCACGAGAGTTAACCGTCCAGTAAATTTCGCCACCTCATTTACCTCCACCTTTATTCATTGATACAAATTAAACATTTTTGTTAATTGCGTTTTCACAAACGGCTAATTCTACGCACTGCCTTGCCTGACCGTTACATATTAAATCCGAAAACGTTTGTATTGATAAGTATTTTCAAATTGCACCCTTCTTTACAATCCCAGCCCTGCCTCGAGCATGATTCCCTTAAAAAGCAGATAAGAACACTTCAATTAAAAGAACACTCTAATTAATCCGTTACCCGAATGGATCGCACCTTCGCTAAAATCTTAATCAATTCATCAATACACGCATGAATGTCTTGGAAAATCAGATGGCACCGCGAGTCAAGGAATTTCGATTAGCGAGTTTCTTGCATCATTCAGAAGCGATCAGTTCAAACTGATTAAATCGCTGTGTCTTTTAGCCGTTTTGTTGTGGGTCAGCAAACCAATTACTAGCGTGTCGACAGACATCCGCATAAGTTGCAAAGCGGAAGGCTCAAACGTCAAAGAAGTAGATTATTGACTGCAATTGAGTCGGAACCTTTGTCCATGCAAACATGGTGTTAAAAGAATATGAAAGAAAGGCTGTAGAATCAAATACTTCAACGACCCGATGCGGAGAATAAACGGATACTTGTCAGCCTATTCAGTCGTTCCGGTTTTACTTCAGAATTCGTATCATAATTCGGAAGTCTTCCATTCCAAAATTCCCGTATGTCCAATCGCGCCAACTGGAACTAACCAGTCACACATATCTAGAACGACGCCAAACTGTTCGGTTCTCGAAAATAGAACTCTTACTCGACGGGGATTTGACCTCACGCTCTCTTCGATATTTGCCAACACTCGCCGAAGTGTTTTCCAACCAAATGGCTCATACATAAAAACTACGGTCACGTCGCTAAAATCGTAATCACAGGCATCCCCTCGGACCACCTCGACCTCGGTCTTACGTCCTTTTAGAAGTGTTGCGTTATCATTCGCGATGTCAACCAGATCTTCTCGCAATTCAACACCAACTGATTTCTTAATGGGTTCCATACCGACACGACATATCACACGTCCTTTCCCACAACCGAGGTCAAGGAAAACGTCTTCAGCACCTAGGCCTAAATGATCAATCATAGATTCAAGACTAGCGTAGTCCTGGCCTAGATATTTAATTCCATCACCTTCTGAGCCCAGTGAATTTTTGGATTCAGAACCGCCTACCGTTCGGATTCCCAGGTTGCGATCACAGCGAAGATCGTTTGCCTTCGCTCGCCAAGAATGGCACTCACCCAAAAACGAACGCCAAATAACCTTTCCGGAATACTTTAGGTTTCGTGCAACGTAGCAACTCAATTTAATTGGATTCACAAAATCTATATCCCGCTAAATTTTTAACTGAATGACAATCCGTACTAGCGAACCAGAATTTTCGCTACGGTTTAGAATAATTGGAATTCATAAAATTCAATGAGAGACTTCTAATAAAATTGAATCAAAACGAAACCCGGCTTTAAAACCCCCTCTCTTGGTGGACATCTATGCCGTCGTGGAAGCGAACCTCCAAAACGCCGTCGCTTAATTGACTCGTATCAAATTGAGACGATCATCGCAAAATGAGAGCGAATCGAACTTAATCTCGATCGGATGACTACGTTTTCCAATGGCACACGCTTTGCATACTGATTGAGGGTCAAGATAGAACTACCTCCAACTACAGAGAATTTTTAATTATGAACCGCATCGTCGTTTTTAGTCTAGCCTGCTTATTGATCTGTTCGCTCACTCCACTTAATGCCAATCAGCAGAATAAGACCGATGCGAAGGCCAACGCAGAAACCCAAACTAGTCGCGGCAATGGAACCGTCAAATTTTTTAATAACAGCAAAGGGTTTGGATTTATTAGCAACGATTCCGATATGATTGGGCTACTCCAACAGTTTGCAGAAATCTGCACTGGCCCGACTACTGGATGTACGTTCGAAATCATTGATATTTTAAACGGGTTACTGCCGGTCTGGAGTGGAAAAACCGAGAGTTCGACTGATGACGGAAATAGGACGTTGACAGTTTCGAGACTAGCTGAGGAATTCAGAGAGGGAGATCAAAGCAAATCAAATGAAAAAGAGGCAACGCATAAGGCACAATCAAAATTCAAATCGGGAGCCGATTTGTCCAGCTCAGTCAATTGACGATGCTAACGCAGATTTGTTTACGCAAAATCTCTTCGCCCTTTTTAATCGCCCCAAGAAAAATCCTCGAGACAACCCTATAAATTCTTAATCTCGCATCACAGACAACAGAAGCTGTGTTGCTAACCATCGCTGGAAAATCTTTCAGGTGATGGTTTCCGCGATTCTGCGGACTAATCAAACCAGGAGGTGGTTTAATAGTCCATTGAATTTTCGTCCAGATCGAATTTTACGCGGAGTTTTCGCGGCATAACCAATAGATAAACTTGACTTACCACCCTTGGGAGTTTCAAATTTAATCTATCAGGCAATTTGCGTCTCATAAACAGATCCGGCAGCAGATCTTTCCTCGACGTGACCAGCCACAATTAACTACGGCGTTAAGCAGTAAATCAACCTCAAATATTAACAAGATCTTTCCTATGAAAAGCACGCTCTGCCTCTTAATTTCACTCTTGTTTACTAGTGCCTATCAACCGACCGAAGACGGAATTAATCTACTTGCCAATGGATTAAAAGGCTGGAACGTTGCTAAATCAGGAGCATGGAAAATCGACGATGGCGTTCTTCATCCATCGGAAAAACCGGGCGGCTATATCTGGACCGAGAAGCCATATGAAAATTTTGAACTTTCGCTCGATTATAAGACTTCCGAGAAATGCAACAGCGGGATCTTTTTTCGAACAGATCCTAAAAACCCAGTTCAAGGTGGATTTGAAATTCAAGTCGCATCGCACGGGCTTTACAGCGGCAAGCACATTGTCGGTTCTTTGTACGATGCACAATCACCCACCGAGTCGGCAGGGAAACCCGATGGCGAATGGAATAAAATGACAATCAGTTGCAACGGACCAAAAATCAAGGTCGTTCTTAATGGCAAAAATGTCTTAAATGCTAATCTCGATAAGTGGACCACTCCTAAACTAAATCCGGACGGAACTAAAAACAAGTTTAAAACAGCACTTAAAAAGTTACCACGTTCGGGAAATATTGGATTTCAGTACCACGGTCACCCCGTCTGGTTCCGAAACGTAGTGATTAAGAAAAAGTAATTCAATCAATTTCAATATCACTTTATCGTTTAACTGCTAGAAACAAACACTAGTCCTCGGTAGGTTTTCAACCCATACGGCCATGCGTTAGAGAACCGTGTCGTTAACTCTACAGGGACGATTCGTTTCCGTTTGTCTGAAATCTATTGACAATAGACCTTCGAAACATATTGGCGTGCGCGGCGTGCGACATCAGAGACTTTTAAACGAGTTACTCGGTGAAGGGGAGAGAGCGTTACGTGATGCTATTCTTCTTTACAGGAGTATCCAAACTCAGCGCCGGTCTCAATATGATTTCGACCTAGACGTTTGGCTCGGTACAGGGCTTGATCAGCACGGTTCAGCAAGAGCGTTACCGGTTCATTATACTGAAGTCTGGCGATGCCAAAACTTGCGGTAATTCCTATTCCGCTAGGAAATCTCACGTCTTCGAGGGCGCCACGTAATTTTTCAGCAAAAGCCTCAGCACCCGCTAATTTTGTTTGAGGTGCGATGATCAAAAACTCTTCCCCACCCCAACGACCAACAACATCCGACTTTCTAGTCAACTCTTTTGCGATCCTCGCAACACCTGCAATCACCTCGTCCCCAACTTGGTGTCCCCATGTGTCGTTTACCGTTTTAAAGTGATCAATATCAAATAATATAATTGAAAGCGATTCACCATATCGACTAGATCTTTCAACCTCAATTTCTAATGTTTCATCCAGTCGCCTTCGGTTGAAAATTCCCGTCAACGAATCGACAGATACTAGCCATTCCAGCTTTTCATTTGCGATCTTAAGCTCTCGAGTGCGCACCGCCACTTTCTGCTCTAACTCCGTGGCGTACTCATTGTTGAGCTCCGTTTGTTCTATCAAGGCAAGCTTGGAAGCAATCAATCTGGAAACCGTTTCGAAGATTTCCCTATCTTCTTGATCAAATCCACCGACTAATTTGGACTCGCTATCGAGAACTCCATAAAGTCGATCACCGAACATTATCGGAACGCATAGCTCCGAAAGTACTTGTTCAATATCCCGGACGTAATTCCGATGGAGCCTTAGATCCAGAACCAGCATCGTTTTTTTCGTTAGTGCAACTTGTCCCGTTACCCCAACCCCTATCTGAATCGTCAAAGGATTGCGTATTTCATCATTCCCTGAATTCTTAACTCCAATAGCCGCAACTTGATTTAGACATTTCCCTTGGTCACGAAAAAAGTAAATGACACAGTCGTCATACCCGAGACTACCGACGATTTGCCGCGTGACAAACCACGCCAAATCACGTGCATTGATCACGGACACCATTTTAATTGCGAACTCATTAAGCAAGACAGAACGCGAATGGTTTTTGATTTTTGAGTCTGTGGACACGACGTACGTTTGCAGAGTGAGTACTGATTAGGAATGCAATTCCCGAAAAGCGAAGGCGGAGATATTACATCAGAACAATACTTCAATAAATTAATCCCGACCAAAATTTCATCTAACAAATCAGGTTTTTTATGGGAAAACATTTCTCTCAATTCAGAAGATCAGTTTGACAAAAACCGCAATGAAGAAAACTTCACATTCGATTTTAGAAACTTGCAATTTCAGTGCCGGCGACGATTAGTCGAAAACTAATTTCAATTAGATCCTTGGAGGTCTGACCGAACCAATCTCAGGGAGTGATCCGTCCGCGAAATGGCAAACTTAATCAAAATCTGCCAACAAAAGATTCGTAACAAACACCAGACCGTTAACGTTTATCAATCATTTTTAGCGAAAGGTTTCCAGCTGCAGTTCCGGACGTAACACAGGGAGCAATTCCTCCACCCATAGAATCCGCCCCACAGAGCAACAAACCATCGATGGGCGACTGGATTCCCCATCTCCCAGATCCAATTTGGCCAGGAATATGATCCATTCCGTAGATGCTTCCATCTGGAGTGTTAGCAAACGATTTATTAGTCAATGGCGAGGAAATCTCAATCACTTCCGCATTTGCCGCCAAACCTGGAATATACTTTTCAGCCGCATTTAGAAGCCGCATTCCTACTTCATTTTTCAACTTCATATAGTCGGAATCTCGTTTTAAAACGGGCTGTTCATCCCACGGTTCGAAGGCTTTCCAAGGTGCAAACGTGATTAACTCGACCGTATGTTTCCCCTGCAACGCGTGGTTAGAGTAAGGATCTTTTAATGTGGGAACGCTCAGGAAAAAAGCCAATTCCTCCATTTGTCGCCCTTCCAAAACTGGCTGGTAAAGCGCATCGATGTCATATGACGGATAATTCCAAATATTCGCATCATCCAAACCAAACTCGGTGGGCTGCTGGCTCGTGCCCACGAACACACAAACCGAACCAATCGAATACCGGGCTTTCTTTATCTTTTGAACCGATTTCTTTTTCAAGTTCGAATAACCAACCATATCTCGCAATGTATGCAGCGCACTGGCATTGGAAATTACAACAGACGCATTGAAGGTTTCACCATTAGCCGTACGTACGCCGCTCGCTTTCCCACCCTTTAAGATAATCGAATCAACGGGAGTCCTCCTTCTCAAGGTCGCCCCATGTTTCTTCAGATGATCGACATACGTATCGCGAACTTTTTTTGAGCCGCCAATCGGATAATACGCGCCCCTCGAGAAGTGGGCGATAATTCCAATCATAACCAGTGCCGCAGCACTACCAGGCGGCAGACCAATATCACCTCCAGGACCTGAAAGCGCGGCCTTCAATCTAGGGTCAGTAAAGAACTGATCAAGCAACTGCTTATAAGTGAGCCCCTTGTATCGAAGTAATTGCGGGATTTTCGGAAGCAGCGCAATAGTTGCCCAAAGACTTTTTCGGTTCTGTAAGTCTCTTAAACTTCCATCGATTTCTTTAAATCGTTTAAAAAACCTATTTAACGCCACTCGCTCAGATGGAAAATCCTTGGACAACTGATTGTGAAAATCATCTAGAGAGTTCCCAAGTCGAATTTCATAATCTGGAAAGACGTAACGATCAAATCCCTCAGGGTTCAATTCTCGAAATTTCAAATCGTCAAGCAAACCTAGGTTTTCAAATTGCCGATGAAGCGACCTTCCCTTTCCCATCTCTCCAACGTAATGAATGCCAGTATCAAACCAGAACTTTTTCCGAGCAAACGGATTGATAAAACCGCCGTATTGCCGCTCCGCTTCGAGCACAAGCACGCTTTTACCCGCCCGAGCAGCAGTCAGTGCGGCACTAAGTCCACCAATGCCCGACCCGATGACGATCACGTCATATTGAGACATAAATTCTTTCCAAAGGTGTTTATTTTCAGATCCGCTCGGCCAAAATTCTATTTGGTATTTAAAGAAACAACTCTCAAACCAAGCGTCACTGCATTGAAGTTGCCAAACCATTGCAACTCTTACAGGATGGCCACTGCAATCGTACTACCCCAAACCATCGACTTCATATCCGTCAACAAGATAAGGACGAGCGGAACGTTTTCTAGTTACGTCTTTTCCAAAACGATAAACTACTTAGGTCGCTTCTCTAGTTTTAATCGAACGAAGGGCTGCAACTGTTTGCTCAACGCAGCAATAAGGACCGCGTGCTGGTCTTGATCAGCCAGATTGTTAATTTCCTCTGGATCATTAGCGTGGTCATAAAGTTCACGACCAGCCTTTCCTTGCAGCCATTCAGTGTAACGATAACGCTCCGTACGCAGAGAGTATCCCCAGCTTTTGCGGTTGTGCCACACTTGCGTGACCGCAGGTTTAATCCAAGTTTTAGTTTTGGGATCGGCAAGCAAAGGCCTTAACGAAGCTCCTTCTAAATTCCTTGGCGCATCTAATCCACATAACTCTGCTAGAGTCGGGTAGAGATCAAGTAACTCTACCGGCTTTTGAGTGGCTACATCTTTAGACAAACCTGGTGCGGCAATAATCAATGGCATTCTGGCCGATCTTTCAAATGCTTTTCTCTTATACCACAGGCCTTTTTCACCAAGAAAATAACCATGATCGGACCAAAACACGATCACTGTCTTTTCCATTAAATCAGCTTCTTCCAACGCGTCGAGCAATCGCCCTACCTGCGCGTCCACAAATGAGATTGTGGCGTAATAGGCTTGTTTGCATTTACGAGCCTCCTCAACCGAAACATCTTTAAAATAATACGGCCAATTCTTTTTATCACGAACTACCGCCATGGTTGGAACGTCCTCTAAATCCTTTTTGGCCGCCTCCAGGTCAGGCATCTCAATTGATTCCAAGGGATATAAGTCGAAGTATTTCTTAGGTGCAACGTAAGGACAGTGAGGATTAAAAAAGCCCGCCGCCAGAAAAAATGGCTCCCCTTTTTTTTGCTTTATCAATTCGACAATCTTTGACGCAACCATCCCGTCCGTATGGTCTTCGTCGCGACTGATGGGATCCCACCAAGCCATACTGATACCCAGATTTTTATCGTTTTGTCGACCTGCACCATAGCGAGTAATCTTCTCCTGCTGGGATCGATCGATGCCCACCGGGTTAAACCGTTGATCCCAAGTCTGAGGATCATCGTTTCCATCAGTTCCGATCATGCTCGGATTTCCGTAATGATAAATTTTTCCCGCTCGGGCTGAAAAATATCCTTGATCGCGAAACATTTGCCCGAGCGTGACAACCTTAGGATTTTTCTCCCTGAGCTCATGCTTTAGCGTGTGCATATCAAGAGTGTCAGGCCGTAAGCCGGTCATTAAGCTGGCTCGACTTGGCCCGCAAAGAGGTTGCTGGCAGTAGGCATTATCAAATCTCACGCCCATTTCAGCCAAGCGCTGAAGATTTGGCGTCTTTACTTGTGGATTTCCGTAAACGCTAAGATCGCAATTCATGTCGTCTGCAGAAATGAAAAGCACATTCAGCTTTTGGTTATCGTCAGCAGCCGCTCCTCCCAAACAAATTGAAAAAATAAAACCAACCGTCAAGAAGCTTAGGACAACATATTTCACAAGTTCGCGCCATTAAAAATTAGTGTGTATTCGATCTGGGTCGGTCAGATAGTAGACGACACCCATACCATGCAAGTTCAAACTATAACTAATTGAACTCTGCCTTTCAATTTTCCATACGTTAAAGCAAAAATTTGTCAGCCGACCCTGCGAACAACGGGCCTCTGAATCAGGCAGATTACGCGGCTTTGAATCGGAAAGCCCGAACATCACCGATTTCTCAGAAATTCGGCAACATGCTCAAAAAAGCCCATCAAGACTTCTCGCCTCGAGTCCGGCAATTCTAGTTCTTGCACCGCCTGATTCATTAATAATAGCCAGCGGTCTCGTTCGCTAAGTCCAATCGAAAACGGGGCATGCCGCATCCCTAACCGTGGATGCCCACGTCGCTGAATGTACCTGTCCGAACCGCCGAACCTGTAAATTAAAAAATCACGGAGACGTTCCTCTGCGCCCTCCCAATCGTCATGGGGATACATCGGACTAAGTAACTCATCTTCCTTGACCCGGGAGTAAAAACCGGAGACAAGCAATTCAATTTCTGAGGCTGAAAAATTTAGTTCAACTAACGGTTCATTCATCCAAGTAGCCGGTGCGCAAAACAAGTTCGTTTATCCAATTAGGCATTCTCGTTACCCGATGGTTTACGAGGCAATTCACCAAATATTTCGTCGATTGACTCGCCGACGGGTAGCCTACGTTTGTTGGTTGGCTGCCGTTCAACAAGCACGCGTTGAGGTGTCTCTACCGCAACCAGTAAAAAGTCTTGGGAGGCTAAATAGACAGCATAAATAGTTATAAGCAAAGCTTGGATTCCAAAAACCAAGCAAAACAAGAGGGTTAAACCGAATTGTGGAGTGAGACTCATGGAGTACCAATTAAATGATGACGCCACCGCGGATCCTAGCGTTGATTCAATGAAAACACCTTCCATCAAAAAAGCCAGGATTGATACGAATGCGACAACCGCCCCGCCAAACACAAGGCTTATCACCGGTCCATAACCTAGCTCCACTTGTCCACCAATTCGCTTCCACAAATAACGGTTAAACAGAAATGCCAATGATAAATACCAAGAAACGAACGCAGTACAATTTAGCATACCCTCGACTGAATCTTGCCATGCGAATGTTGAAGCTCTGAAGCTAAACCGTTGCCGATCGACTAGCCATGTCCCGTCAAACAAAGTCCTTTCAAAAATGGCCAAAACCAACAAGATAAAAAAAGCTGCCCATACGTTTGCCAGTGCAAACAAAAACCCACGCCCTGAACCTGGCATAAACAAAGATAAAAATAGACGGCCCGTGAGCGTTCTAGGTAAAGCACGACGCACCCTTCTGGAAAGATCCGATGATTCGCCGCACATTAAGAACCCCATCACGAGCCAGTAATGGCCAACAACTAAAAGCAACGTCGTCGGTATTTCAAAGCTGAATTCTGTTGAACATAGAATTTGGCAAACCCAGCTAAAGAAGAGAGTCTGCTGAACCAGAATCACAATCCGTATCAAAGTCGAACGATTATCAGAAGGAAAAGAAATCTGGGCGACTACCGAAGCAAGCAATAAAAGAGCTGTCGAACCAAACAAGAAAATTAATCCGGATGTGACCAGATACTCGTCAGATCCAAACCCGCCTAAATAACCCACTCTGCCAATTTCAAAACAAAAAGCTATCCAAAGCAGATAACCAAGGCCAAGGGCAATTGAAAATACGACAGAAACGCCGACGCCAAGGCTCCGAGAGCGAAAAGAACCAGCTAAAAACAAGCCGAAAATGGTCAGAAAAATAGAACCGCCGACGCTAACCGATAGCCCCAGCAGAATAGTCCAAATACTAATTCCCTGAAGCAAATAGGTAAAACAAATGCATGGCGCAATTATCGCGAGATACATTACCAATTGAATTAACGCACTACCTAACTTACCAAGGATTATTTGTCTCGGTTTCATCGTGGTAATCGATATCAATCGAATAGTACCATCATCGAATTCTCTCGCTAACGAGCGGTACCCACTGAACGGGATAATTACGGCAAGAGGAAATCCTAAGATTATGAAATACCCAACCAGCAGTCCCATCCCAAGTTCGTCCTGAAGCGTAGCAAACCCGATCGCGGTCCAGGCGGCAATCAGAACAAGCTGCAGTATATAAGTCCAAACAAATTGTCTGCTCCTTACCGCTTGCCTCGCCTCTTTTATTAAAATGGAACTAAACCAGTCACTCAATGGATCAAGAATCCTGTCGAGGTTCGATACTTGCTGATCCAACAGCAAATCCGAATCAACTTCACCTCCTGATAACCGTATCTTTTCTATTGCAGATTGTTCTTGAGTCACTGCACCTCTCCTCGCGTTACTGAGAGGAAAACATCCTCCAACGATGTTTGTTTTTCACTAAACTCAAAAACCTCAATCTTGGCGTCAATTATTGCCGCCAGCAATTCACTTTGTTTCTTATGACATGTTTCGAAATTGAATAGGATCGAATTGGTTGTTGAGGAAACAAGTTCTACGTCAACCCGAGAGTTAAACCATTGGAGTACATCTGACTGCTCAGAAACAAACTTTACCTCCAACTGGGAAACTCCCTTACCGATCGTTTGCCCAGTTTCCCTTTTTAATAAACTGTCGACAGAACCAATAGCCAATAATTTTCCCTTTTCAATAATGGCCACTCGATCACAAACCTCTGCCAACTCGCTTAAAATATGGCTGCTAATGAGAAGAGATTTTCCCTCATCCGCAAGCTCAAGAATCATCTCTCTCAATTCAATTCGAGCTCGCGGATCCAACCCAGCAGCCGGTTCATCCAGAATCAAAACCTTAGGGTTATGAATCAACGCCCGCCCTAGGCAAAGACGCTGCTTCATTCCCTTCGACAGACCCGAAATCGGCTTCTTAGCCAGTTGGTTCAGCTGAGTGAAGCCCATCACATTTTTGATAGCGCGAAGTCGATTCTTCCCACGCAATCCGTAAGATCTGGCGAAAAAATCAAGATACTCTTCACAATTGATATTCGGGTAGGTACCAAACCCATCAGGCATCCAACCCATCCGCTCGCGAACCCGATCTGGATCATCAACGACCGAAAATCCATCCACCCAGGCTTCCCCCGCCGTTGGCGAATCCAGCGTCGACAGAATTCGCATACTTGTCGTCTTTCCCGCTCCATTGGGACCGATAAATCCCAAAACCTCTCCGGCATCCACATGAAAGGAAACATCGTCAACGGCGAGTGTGTTTCCGAATGCCCGTGTAACACCGTCTAATTGGATCTTGGCTTGCGCTGCTTGCGACATGTTACCATCTCCCCAATACGACATGGTTTTGACTTTTATAATTTACTGTGTCCAATTCATCGGTCACAAAAGGGAGCTCCTCTAGGAATGCCACGTATGAATTAGGCCGCGATAACAATGCCGATAACTTGGCTGTTTCGAACACCGCTTCGTTATCCCCGAAGCCAACCGCATCTTGTGAAATTGGTAAATAACGGTTTCGAAGTTCCCCGGACGAAAAATCTTTGCCATTGTCTTTTATAATTAATTCTCCTGCGTAATTTAATAATCGATCTCCAACGCCAAGCTCTATTTTTTCCAGCTTTTTGGTGAGGCCAGACTCCAAATTTTCAAGAAGATAATAGTCGTCGTGTTTATCTCGAAAGATAGCAAAAACTACCTTCGCACCCAAATCGTTTCGCGCCGTTGGCAAGGAAGAATCGTCTGCCCGCTTTAGCTTAAAAACCAATCCCTCAGAAACACTACGGGCTTGAAACGTCGATAACTCATGCAGCGTCCTAGCCAGCAGTGCCTTGCCATAGATCCGTGATTGCCCCTCCGTTTGATCAATATTTCTCACCAATCCGCCCTGCCTACAGGTAAGCCCAATCAATGTATCCGGCGAGAAGCTGTACCCTTGCGATGTAAAATTCGAGAAATATGCCACCTTACTGTCGATCACAGCAAGGTCTGTTCTCTGATCAAGGGTTGTAACCGATCGCACACTGGCCGTTTTACTAAATCCATCTGATAACAACACGAACGCAATAAGCGAAAGAGAAACACCGACGGATAATAATGGAATTACGATGAGTAATAATTGAGGCTTGCCAATTTTTGAAAAAACTGTCAAAGCGACGGGACCGGCAATCAACAGAAACATCGACAGCAATATCTTGAAAAGCATTTTCGGCGGTTCGCCAACACCAGGAATAGTAAGCACCGGGAAGATACCCGTCCCGACTCCAATCCGAGCCGCAAGGGAAGACCCATTTAAAACGATCGAGTTTTCAAGTCTCCGCCAATCAACACCCGTCCAATTTGTCATGTCATCGTCTACCGAGATGATGCAACCATTCAAATAGGGCAGAAAGCCAAACTCGCCTGAGTCGATCAAGCTGGGATTGTCTACCTGTTTAACAGCCAACGAGGTATTAAACGGAAGAACCTTTTCCCCCGAGACATTCTGCACTCCGAGCCGCACAGCACAGTGTACTTTAGTCTTCGTTGGCACATTCAACGGCACACCCCAACGAAACTCGCCCGAGGCTAATTTAGAAGCACGAGATTCACCGAGAAATAAACTAAAGAGGTTGTTTGTTTCCCGATAATCAGGACCACAAGAATAAATGACTAACGCACCTCCGGCAGCAACCCATTTTTCTAAATTGCTACGCTGGATTTCATTGTTTTCGACCAAACCTCTAAATTCATCGCTGGAAATTAAAATCTGATCAAAACCAGATAACCCAATCCAGCGCTCAGGTAAGTTTCCAACCTTAATCGACGCCAACCTCTCACCAAATGCACCGCGAGCGTTTTTCAACGAAACAGCGGGCCCCTTTACTATCAACTGCGGCTGTGTCACCGAAACATTTGACACCGAAAAGTCCCCATTAGAAAACATCCCGTTCGTTACCCAAACTTTCCGATTGTCCACCAACTGGTAATTTCCAAATTCTGGGGTATTCGTTTTTCCAATCAGTAACTTTCTTGGCCCCGGATCATTTAATCGCGAATTATAAGTGTCGATCTGAAGGTCTCCAGAACGGATGTGAATGCTGTTCCTCTTGCCTCTAGCATCGACTTTTTGAATCTCCAGTGTGCCGCTCTGAATGAAACCGGAAGCGGGTAACATCAGATCGACTGAGCCAGAAGTATTTCCAGTCGGTATTTTTAAGATACCCGTCGTTACTGACGAAAATCCAAACGACGTATAGGTTTTTACCTTCGCCAAAAACTTTTGATCACTGGCGGCTGCTTTTGGCGGCAACAAGGCGACGGTGACTTTCAAGGGCTGAATTCCTTGAAAATGACCCACGCCGAAATGCGACGCAGTTACTTTGTATTGGCTTAATTGATTACCAGTTGCAGTCCCATTCTGAGACCAAATCTTCGCCGGCACCATGAAAACCGCAAGAACGAAAAAACTTGAAACAATAATCGATCGCATCATTCGGTGCCCTCCGAGCTTTCGGTCGTCTGCGCTTGATCCGTATCTGAAAGGGCTTGAGCAACAGCATCATTATTGCCACCAGTCAGTTCAACAGTTTGAATCTCCGAGTCAGCAAGCGTCCTCGACCAACCCGATTTACATTGAGACACAAAAATAGCCAGTCCACTCAAGACAACAATACAGCAGACGGGAATGACAAGGCCGAACGTAGCAAGCACCACACCATACGCCAACGGATCACCGGCATACGCTGCAGCAGCCAAAAAGGAAAATAACGCGAGAAAAAACACCAGTAGCATCATCTGCCGAATCGAAAATTTCGTCCGCGAATTGCCTTCCAACATTTGATACCTCGATGAAAATTGCCTGAATAAAAATCAATAGATTCCGTAGGCGACACCTCAGTCTATAAGAATGTGGTGCTCACACAACAACGAATCCGAACGTTGGGTTT
Organism: uncultured Pirellulaceae bacterium; assembly: GCA_938083195.1. GTDB lineage: Bacteria > Planctomycetota > Planctomycetia > Pirellulales > Pirellulaceae > Mariniblastus. The sequence goes on from CALKCK010000007.1 coordinate 182,664, forward strand.
AGTTCAGACTCAAACATTTCACGAATCCGAAATTTATATAATAATTTAATCAGATCGCGAGTCTAAACATTTCGATTTCATAGCTCAACTGTATTTTAGCTCTTCTGGGCCCTTGCTTAAACTCAAGTCACTCTGAATTTTTCGCTCAACCAATTCGAGATCAATTTTCTTATTCGCAATTCCAAAACAATTATTCGATTTAAATTGAATGTAATTAAATTTTCCCTAATTTTTCGCTAACTTTTTTTATTTCAACTCTTTCTTTACACCGCTTGCAAACACCGATTTTTATCATTTCCCAACAAGCCAAATGGACACGTTTCTTTGCGTGGTCTGAAAACAGGCTGATGTTCGAAAAATAAATTGGAGATTAAAAGGGGGAACGCGGTGGATCAATAGAAGCCAAACCTGTGAAGCGAACCCGTTTTCCCAAACACTCGACTGTTCCGACCAGACGCCGCAGGTCATTAGGCGTTGTGAATTACCAAAAACCTATCGAGTATCTAAATCAACGTCGATAAAGAATTAACAAACGATAAAAAGAAAGGTTCTTTATTAAACAAGATTTCCACCAGCGACTAATACGAAGGACAGTACTCGCCCGAAAGATTCTTTAGTAGTTTTTAAGCTAAACATTTTCACTCAATTAAAAACCAAGCTATATAACGATGGCCAATCCTGTCGCCAACTTCAGCCGAACAAAAAACTAGTACCAGATTGAATTTACCGGCAAGACATAAATCCAGTTTCAACAACATAGTCGCATGCTATAATAAAGGCTAAGTCCTTAAGGTAAATTAACCATTTGCGGCAGTGTTTGCTTGAACAACAATCCGTCTATCATTCCCGCCTATTACCGAACTGCCATATGGTGTTTACGTATTACCACTGCGTTGCAATGTCTGGGAATTGCTGGGCGTTATCTTTTGGCGACCTTCGAAACGGAAAGCCCCGTATATGGCCTTTTATTCTTTAATTTCGGAATCCCCGAATATGCTGCGCAATTCATCGATGACTTAGGAGTTTATGGCTGTTTACTAGCCAGCGGTTCGATAATACTAATTGGAATTCTTTACGATCTTTCGAAACAACGATTGAGTGACCAATCGATAAATCGACTTCGCTCGCTTGATAATGTCACCCTAGCTTTTATCGTCCTCTGGACACTCAGCATGGCAATTGCGCAAACGATACGCGGCGATTTATTTTCCCGATTTACGCTTCTTGAGGAGGCGGTCCGCATTGCCTCACCTTTCGCATTACTCTTCTTTTTAATGACGAACAGACTGGCGATCGGTAGTCGCTCTCACAAGTGGGCTTCCATCATTTTATTGTTCGCAACCTCAACCACGTTCGCAATCCATGGCTATAAAGCCATTGAGCTATATGGCCCCTTTGTAGATTTCCTTTTGCTTTCCAAACCATTTGGTATCACAATAGTATCAAATCAACAAACTGCCGAAGCGTTTCTTTTTGTCATTGGCTGGGTCGATATCATCTTGGCGATCTCAATGGTTGTATTAAGATGGCAGGGGATCGCACTTTACATGGCGGCCTGGGGTTTACTGACAGCTTTTAGCCGCATAACAGCTGGCGGATTAGACGCATGGCCCGAACTATTGATTCGAGCGGCCAATGCCGGAGCGCCCCTAACCCTATTTTTTCTATTGAGAGGTAAATCCCTCTGTGGATTTACCAAGAATAATATCACGACTAAAAAACTAATTTAACTGAACGTTGATAGGTGCATGATTCACTTACTATTTAGATTCTCGTTAGTTCTCATAACTATCTCGACATTCCCAATCGCAACCTCAACTACCGGATCTGCAGAATTAACTCCGCCGTCCATACCCAAACACCTTCGCGTCAGCTGGACTTCCGACCCCGCGACCGAGGCCATTATCTCTTGGTCAACGTTCAAACCCTCCGATGCCTCCGCCGTCCGATTTCGCATCCGAAATTCCAATGCGAATTATTCAATCTCCAGTGCATCGCACGGTCGTTTTCTATCAAATAAAACCGAACTGCATTACCACCACGCGAAGCTCGTTGGCTTGGCTCCCGACACCGCCTATGAGTTCCAGATCACAACAGAAGGTCAAATAAATCAAACCTATTATTTCATTACTGCATCCGGCATCGACCGCTCGTTCAGCCTTTTGCATGGCGGAGACTCTCGCTCGGATCAAACTGCCCGTCGCAAGATGAACTTGATGATAGCTGACCTGGTAACGAAATCGTTCGCAGATAAGGAGTTGTCCAATGACATTATCGCCCTGGCTCACGGCGGAGATTATGTCGCTGACGGATCAAACTTGGAGCAGTGGATTAGATGGATGGACGATCATGAATTAACGATTGGACAAGATGGTCGAATGCTCCCGGTAATTCCTGCTCGCGGCAATCATGACAAAAGTGAACTCTTCAATCAGGTATTTGGATTTAAGGAGAAAGACAACAATTACTATGCAATCAATCTCAATCCAACCGTCCGTTTCGTCACGTTAAACACTGAGATCAGCACAGCGGGTGACCAAGCCCAATGGCTAAAGCGGGAGCTAAAAGAATCGCGTCCAAAAAATCGATGGCTCCTCGCGCAGTATCACCGACCTGCATACCCTGCAGTGAAAGCGCCTGGGGCAGCACTCCAAAGCTGGGTTCCGACGTTCGAAAAAAACAACGTTGATTTGGTTTGTGAAGCGGATGGACACAACATTAAGCGTACGTTACCAATTCGTGGAAATGTCATGGATTCAACCGGTGTCGTTTACATTGGCGAAGGGGGATTAGGGGTCGCACAAAGAACACCAAAAGTAGATCGATGGTATCTTCAGCCCCCCGGCATGTCCGACTCGGCAAGTCATGTGTTTGTATTGACGTTTGAACCAAAACGTCTTAAAGGAAAATGCATACGGATAGATGAAACGCTAGCTGACGAATTTACACTGAAGCCGAGAAAGATTGAAAAAAGCCAAGCCTTTGTCGTCACAGGTGATCCACAATACCTTGCCGAAAATTCGCCCAACCCCACACAACTTGACGCCTACTCAGAAGAGGCAAACAAACGGTTTATCGAATTAATTAAAAAGCTACCGGGGCAAGCAATTCCAAAAGAGAGCGGCGGTGGAACTGTCAATAAAAATTTACGTGGCTTGCTGGTTACTGGAGACTTAATCGACAGCGCAGACAAGTCCGGCGGAAATTACAACGCCATGCAAAAATTTGAATGGAATCGCTATAAAACTGATTATGGTTTAACGGGAAAGGATGGAAAACTTCCTTTCCCAGTTTATGAAGTCCATGGAAATCATGACGGACCACAAGGCGACACTTTTATTGTTAAAGACATTATTGAACGCAATCGATCGCGGCCGGGGATTTCAAACCTCTCAAAAAATGGATTGCATTACAGTTGGGACTGGGGGCCGTTGCATCTGGTTAATTTAGGTATGTTCGTTGGCGAGGGAACCGACCGCCGAGATCAATTCCATTACGCGCCGATGGGCAGTCTTGAATTTCTTATCTCTGATTTAAAAGAAAAAGTTGGAACCTCAGGCCGACCAGTTGTCTTGAGTTTTCACCTTCACCCCAACGGACCTGCGTTCGACTGGCCCCCTCAGGACCTCAAACTATTTTGGGAGTCCATTAAAGAATTCAATGTAATTGGACTATTTCACGGGCATACACACGGCTCGCCGCCAAGTCGAATACAATGGAATCAAGAAACGTTTGGTTCGGCCGTAGAAGGCGGTATTGACGTCTTTAATCCAGACGATTCGGGCGCTGCAAAAACCAATCCAAGTGATGCTGGGAACCCGATTGGCGTACGCCATGGATTTCTTTACGTCGAATTAATCGACCGCCCCGGCACAAGGCGCGACGAGTTGATCGTTCGCTCCAAATACACAAAAGACAATTGGGCAACGCACGAATGGGGAGAGCGCTGGACAAAATCCATTTCCATTCCAGAACGCTAGGCTGTGTATTTCGATCGAAGAGATGAAATAAACTCCACTGAAAAATCAAAGATTATCGGATGCGTTGAGCAGGTGTTAATTCAAATCTAATATAGGATCGTCAGCTGTGGTCAACTCTCAAGTTCGAAATCCAATTAATTCAATGCGGCATTTAAATTGACAACAAAAAGGTATTCCACGGGAAGAATGACGCCCAGATCACTCCAATAATTATTCCCAATAATACAGTCCCAACCGAAATTGAATTAAGGATTAACCCAATCGTACGATATTCGGAGGGTGTGTTCAGGGAGATCAATAATCCAACGACTCCCAACACAAAACCAACCATGGGAAAAATACAGCAAAAGAAAATTCCAAAATAGACCATCACCAAACTTATAATTCCAAGAACCAATCCGGACTGAGACTGCGCTCCCGGTAGCCTTGTCGCGTTCGCGTGAGGATGGTCGGTAATGGCTTGATATGGATTTGCCGGTTGACGTTTATCAACAAACGGTTCAATTTCACTTGACTTCGAATCCAGTAAATTCTGAGCATCCCCGTGAGCACTTGATTCGCGATTCAAATGGAATCCACTCTCCTTGCTCGGGATTGAATTTACGCATTGGCAATTCGGACACCTTGCCTGCTTTCCAGCGTAAATTGAATCGACGTTCAAAACGCTTTGGCACCCCTCGCAGATTAATTCAATTTTCATAGTCTTTCGTCACAAACTCATTGAATGATGTCCAAGGCGGCTGAACCAATGATTTTTCTTTTAGGACACGAGCGGTAGATAATTCTTTTTAGCGGTTCGTGATTTTCGGTTCCCAACAAACGTTCTCTCGAGTAATCACCTTTCTTTATTCGCTACTGAACTCAAATCATTAGAAAAAAACATTACGAATCTGGTGATTTGCTGAATGAAATTCAACAGCTTGTTCGCTTTTCTTTCATTGTGAAGGATCAAGCTGATGGAATGCTTAAATCCAATCGAGCTAATTTTCAAAAAAGGAAAACGAATGCTGAACACCGGGCGGTGGCATATTTCTTATTATCACAGCGTCTAATGTGACGCAATTTGATTCATACCATTTAAGGGTTTGCTTTAGGACGAGGGTAGGGCGGAGCCTCAAATTTAACCCGCAGTCGATTTAATTCGGATTTGAGTTCTTTAAGCTTAGATTCGTAGTCAGGTTCTGCATGTAAACTACGCATTTCATTTGGATCAATTTCTAAATCAAACAGATTCCATTCAGTACTCATAGGAAAATAAATTAGCTTATGCCGGTCGGTACGGACTCCAAAATGTTGAGGTACCGCGTGTTCCCCAAGTTCATAGTAGGCGTAATAAAGTGATTTCCTCCATTCACTGCCTTCGCTGAAAAGAGGAACCATTGACTTCCCATGCAAGTTGTTGGGTGGTGACAAGCCGGCGATCTCCAGAAAGGTTGGAGCATAATCGATGTTTTGAATCAGCTGTTTTGCTCGAGTTCCCGGCTGGACATGACCAGGCCAACGGATAACGAAAGGCATCCGGAATGATTCCTCAAACATCCAGCGTTTGTCATACCATCCATGTTCACCAAGATAGAATCCCTGATCCGACGAATAAATAACCACCGTATTATCAGAGAGATTATTGGCATCAAGATAGTCGAGCACTCGGCCTACACTCTCATCAACGGCTTTAACAGTACTTAGGTAATTTCGCATGTACCGCCGATATTTCCAACGTACGAGGTCTTTCCCTTTAATTTGCCCAGCTTCAAATTCAGACAGAAATTCCTTATTTCGCGGTCCGTAATAAGCGTCCCAATCGGCCCGCTGATTAGCATTCATACGGTTATACTCGGGAGTCCCGTAACGATCGGGGGCAGGAAGTTTCACGTCGCCACGTTCATTCTTCCTCACCTTTGCATCATAAGCCCAATCAAAATGGCGGTCGATTTCCATCTCATTACCCGCCAGAGTTCGACTTCGGTTCGCGTAGTCATCAAACAACGTTTCTGGCTCTGGAATTTTGACTTCATCAAATGTTCCTAAATGACGCAATGCAGGTGAAAAGGTTCGATGGGGTGCTTTGTGTTGGCACATCAACATAAATGGCTTTGTTTTATCTAGGGAATCTAACCATTCAATTGCTTTTTCCGTCGTTATGTCTGTGACATAGCCATTGACTTTCTTCTTCGAACCATCCATCTGAAGAAAAACAGGATTGTAATAATTGCCTTGACCGGGGAGCACTTCCCAGTAATCGAATCCAACGGGGTTCGAACTCAGGTGCCATTTGCCAACCACTGCCGTCGAATAGCCGCTCTTTTGCAATTCCTTAGCAAATGTCCATTGCCCCGGATCGAACTTGTTTCCATTTCTCATGAAGCCATTCGCATGACTGTGCTTACCGGAAAGAATCGTCGCTCGGGATGGACCACAAATTGAGTTTGCGCAAAATGAGTTTAAAAACACAGCGCCCTGCCGCGCGATGCGATCGATATTTGGAGTCGGGGCCACATCTTTCAGTGGACCGCCGTACGCCGATATCGCATTCACGGCGTGATCATCTGAGAATATAAAAACGATATTCGGACGTTGAGGATTCTCCCTTTCCTGAGCAAATACACCATTTCCGACAATGCCAAAAATTTCGATACAGCACGAGAATAATAACGCTAAACAAATAATCGTTCGATACATGGACGATGTTCTCTAAAATAATAAACGGAAGACGTCTCTTAAAACCTCATGAATCAAGCTCAACTCAAACGCGTTGCAAAAGCCAAACCCAAAACTTTTTCAATTGTAGCAGAAATATTATTTCTCTAAAGCAAACTCATCCAAGCTAAGAACAATTTAGGGCCAATCATTTTTCTCCCACGCTTCAGAGACTAAAAGCAGCAGATGGAAAAACTTAAATAAATGTAAGCAGATCACCGAGAGAGAACGAACCAATCAAAAAAACGCCGACTGATTTACAAATCAAAAACAGGGTAGTAATAAAAAAATGATTCAAAGCAACCGAACGCATCATTTATGCAAACCGTCTAATTTTCTTTCAACCAAAATGTTCCAGAGCCTACTTTTTCGATTTAATAATGGCCATCCTTGACTCTGACAATTCCGCAAGCCTTGGTTCCTGCTTAAATAGATAAGCCTCGACGGCACGATTCGATTCGGCGATTTGATTTCTAAGCGCTCGATAATCTTCATTAGATTTCAAACGAGTTTGCGAGAGCTTACGTTCATCAACCAAGATTTCAATATCCTGGAACGCCTCAGGAAATGATGCGTGCAAACGTTTTTCAGCTTGATCAGCGTATTTTATTAGGCTCAAAAGCTTTGCGTCGTCCGCAAGCTCAACAAGACATTCCTCGTACTTCCAATAATATTTTTGTTTTGGAAGTTCATCAAGTTCTGGAAACATAGAATGGACGTAATCCTTGATCGCTCGGCGTGAGCGATTAAAGCTCTGTTCCATTTCCTTGAAACGGGGATTCTCTTTTCTCATTTCTTTCTTGGTTGATGCAATGCGTTTCGCTAATTCTTTGTGAGACTGATTGGCAGAGGGAAAATCTATTTTCATCTTCCCTTCTATCTCAGCGTGACGGGCGACGATTTGACGATAGACCGAATCTGTTCGGCTGAGACGGTCTTTTAAATTCATGTAAATAAGATCATATTCTTCCTTGGCATTACGTTTGAACGCGGAGCCTCGTCGCGTTTGTTCCAATAACCGTTTCGTGCGGACTGAATCCCAACTTGACCGAGGTTCTGATTTCCACATGAAAAAGTTATCAAATGAAGCTGCCCCGCCCTCAACTTGAAAGGCTAGATACGTTCGTTCCGTGTTAACGATTGGATGCCTTCCGAGGACGAAGTTTTCTCCATCCACGTGTGAGACTACCTCATCGCCATTAAATTCAATCGTCATTGTGTGCCAAACACCACGTTTAAATTTAAAAGCGCAATCACCTAACTGTGAAGGATTAAATTCGTTTTTTCGTTTGGCAGTATTGACTTGAAAGTGTTCGGGGAAGATTTGGGTAACCGCATTGTACCCACCCCCTCCTCCAGTCATGAGTCGTATTTCCGTCGCGCCCTCAAATCGAAAGTCAAAACGAATGATCACATCACGATAAACGATATCTTTAAGGAACGATCGCGCTGCCTCATCCGGTTTATAGGAGGTCCGTTTTAATGTCCCATCTTCGACAGAATAATAAGCACGGAATCCCCAACGATCGCAAACCGAGTCCGATTCAAAGTCATCCGAGAAAACGATATCAGTCGGCTTACCCATCAACAGACCATCCGCGTCCGGGCCTTGCGTTAGACCTGATGAACAAAAGATTGACAGCAACCCGAACATCAAGAATATTTTTTTAAATAGCTGGTCAGTCACGCTATTTCCTTTCGATATTCGTCCTGAAAACGATGATTAAAAATTAAACCAGTCGTGATCAGAAATTTAAATCAAAACAAATGTTCGCAAATAAATACACGAGGGCTTGGACCATAGACATCCAACTGTGCACACCGAAGAAACTCAGTATAAGACAACTGCGATCAATGTAGCAAAGAAAATGTACTCGGAAAATGAATTCTGATGAATCAAGAAGTACAAAAAGGGTCAATTAGTGTTCGGACCGTTTAAGATACTCCTGTTCCATTAAAATCAGCCTCTCTCTCAGTGATGTTTGGCGATCACGCAATAACCTCCACTGAGTCCCCCGAAGCAACAATAAGAGCTGCCGGCCAACAGTCGGCAAGGCTTTCATTAAATTGGGCCAGTAATTTAACGCGAACACTCCCAAAAATGGCAAAAGCAACACGGACACAACGCCCCATGGCCAGAGGACATTCAACCACCAAAAAAAGAAAATTGAACCAACATACCACGCTAGATAAACGGGCATTCCAGCAAGTAAACGGTACAGCGAGACAGCGGTCCGCCCCGCTGGTGTTACTCGTGAGGCAATAAGTCTTACAATCAGAAACGGTATTAAATGGAACAGCAACCCTAAAACCGCCGGCAGGAGTCCCAACAGTCCACGAGCGATACGACCAATCGCATGAAGAAACCCGCCCGGCCCCTTCGATTGAAGCAAGAGGGATTCCAACGTTAATCCGCAATCGGTGACCTCCCTACGGTGCAACCTAATTGCTTCCGCAATCCCTTCAGCACGTGGTCGGTCCTCGGAAACAAAATAATTCATTGCGTCAGCGATTTGTTTGCGCAACAACAGTGGTTTTGTCGGTGATTCAGTATTTACAAGTGCGACGAGATCGTCAAGTAACGGCTCCCAATTGGGCCCCTCTAAGTGAACGACAACGGCTTTCAAGCGAGCAGCGACTTCATTTGTGAGCGAACGAATGGCCTTTCGACCGTCATCCTCGCAGTGCTCTAACCAATCCTTTACCTTAATCGGTTTTCCAATTTGCACTGACACCGCACTTCCAAACCGTTCCTTGTGAGCGTAATTCAGTCCAACCGGAAGGACAACTAATTCGGCCGCACCTTGCTCGACAGCGCTAGTGGAAATCCGAGCAACACCTGAGCGAACCATTTCCACCTGAACTGCATCATGTGATTTCCCTTCCGGAAAAATACCGACCGCGTGACCATCAATAAGGAATTGAATACTGCTATCGAGACTTTCTAGATTCCGACGGACCTGTTTAGTATCATCACTTCCGCGATAGGTTGGGATCATACCTAGGCCAGACATTACTGAGCCTAAGACTGGGGTTTTGAAGAGCGGTGCTTTGGCCATAAACCTTACTGGGCGTCCCAAGGTAATACCAACCAGTATTGGATCGACTAACGAATTGGGATGATTGGCGCACACCAAGACTGGCCCCGTCCTAGGCATGTGTTCCTTTCCTTCGAATTTTATTTTTGGGTAATAAATTCTGACAATAAAACGCCCGAGGCGCCTTACTATTGCTCCCATAATAATTTCGAGTTTACTCATTTAACGCTCGCACCTAGTTTTGACTACAACGGCTTAAGGAACTACGTAAACAACTCCAACTACTCTAGAATCGGTTCTAAACTCCCGACAAAACCTTTCCGAGGCGGGGAAGAATCTCATCACAAAGAACACAAAAGATTCACTTCTTTAATTCTCAGATCTAAATCTGCAATGGGTGCAATCTAACGTATTGGTGGATTGTTTTCCAATTTCGATCAACGGTATGGCAGCACCGTCAAACGGGAGTAAGTTGATAATTGATTTTTGGGATGTCCCTTAAGAATACCAAATTTTTCGGGCGGTTTAACTAGGCAAACCGGCAGTGGGAGAAGTAAGTCTTAAAGCAAATGCAGTCCCTTAATTGAAACCTTAACTAAGGTTTGAACGCTATTAACGAATAGATTTGGGCTTAATCTAACTGCCCCAGGGAAACCCATTCGGACATGATTTATTTCGTGATTTGCGGTTCTTTCCCTAATGAGACTGATGGCTATTCTTACTCTCTCCACCACGAGTCAAATACAATTCGAATGAGCTTTTAATTGGTAAATTCAGTTTGAACTCAGGAGAAACTGCGGTTCAACCAACCTAGACAACCGGTCCTCCAAACCTTGGCACATGTTGTCAGCACCTCGAGGCGAGTTTCATGGACATTGTACTAACCATCGACTTTTGAATTTTAGATTTTCATCGGCATGAACAAGTCAAAACGGCCATTCGCCAGTCGAACTTCCAAGGCGTTTTCCACCTTCAATTCAATGTCTTCCGCTGCCCAAGATCTTTGGCTTGGCGGTACCTTTTTGGTTATTTTAGGTGTCTTTCATATATTGATCTGGTTAACACTTGGTGGCGAATGGGAGGGTCCGGTTTCGTGGAGAAAACCAATTCTATTTGGAATCTCGACTGGACTGACATTGATCTCAATCGGATGCTTTTTCGACCGATTGCGACCTGTAAAATCCGATTCATGGCTCATGAGACTTCTTTCAGTCGCTCTCGTACTAGAAGTCGTACTGATCACAATGCAACAGTGGCGGGGGCAAGCTTCGCATTTTAATCACGATTCATTGCTGAACACTTTGGTGGAATACGCGATGACCGTTTTGATTGTCATTGCAACAGTCTTGCTTATCCTGATCACGCTGAGGACGTTTATTTACCTTAACACTTCCCGTGACCTCCAAGTCGCTATTCGAGCTGGGATGGTCTTTCTAATTATTTCCTGTCTGATTGGATTCTTCATCCTTTGGTATGGAAATAGCCAAGTCCTCGCCGGTCAGGATCCGTCCAAATTTGGAAACGCCGGTGTTACTAAATTTCCGCACGGCATTGTCATTCATTCGCTCCAATTCTTTCCAGTCCTTTGCTGGTTATTCGCCAAAATTGGCCTAACTACACAGGAACGAACGAGAACGCTGCAATTTTCAATCGCCTGGATGGGTGGACTTTTAGCCTATAGCGTCCTTCAAACCTTATCTGGGAGAGCCCGTTTTGACTGGACCATTTTTGGAGGCGGCGTTTTTGCCGCATCCATGGCATTGCTCATACCCGTGGTCTGGGCAGTGGCAAAAAGATTAACAGCTAACGGACGCAATGTTTTTCTCAAGTTTCGAACGGATGAATCCTGTCGCCCTGAAAACCGACCTGACCAAGCCAAATAAGAACAACTCATCCACGCAGAATATTGGTTAATTCAGATTATCTGCTCGGGCAACATTCCCAACCCGTGATCAATTTTTACTCAGTACTACTATCCTCAAAACTCAAAGTGGCCGCAAACCATTCATTCCCCTTACGCTTGGACTTGCAAGTTATCAACCAACACAAAAGCATCGTCCGACAAATTGTTAATTATTAAGCAAGCCAACAAGCAGGTTGCAAATTTCGGCTGCCTAGTTAACGATTATTTGGAAGTTTTCCCCGCGAGCAACTACATCTCTGGAAATCGCTGAGAACGAGAAAAGGGATAGATCCAAAACTCCATTTTCATTTGGAATCCCAGATCCATCCCCAATTTCAAGCGACGCGTTCAAGGCAATGCATTCAAGGCAATGCGTCTAATCATTCACGACCTCTTTGGTTTGTTTTTCATACTGCATAATATCTCGCGTATTTTTTTGCACGCTCACTGCAGCAAACATACTCATAATAAAAGCAATTCCATAGAAACCCTTATCAGCAAGAGGTAATTCAGCGTTGTAGAGTCCCATTACTAATAGAATTATCGGCGCGATGACAGCAGCCCACGTAAGCATCAAGAATGTTTGATTTACGCTGAGACCTTCTGCTTGATCTCTTACATTTTTTTGAGCACTCACACTGGCGTGTAACGCGAACAATATGATGGTTAGATAAAAACCTTTTTCTCCGATGGACATCAATTCGACATTCCACAGCCCAATCAGGTACCCCAATACTCCAATTGCTAGTGCAGCCCATGATACCACTGCGAACATATTTGATGGCTTATTTGCACGGTAGGTTTGTTGTTCCATTGCTCTCTCCAAATCTCGATTGTGTTTCAAACGATTTACTATGCGAAACCCTTTTTCTTAATCTCCGTTAAAAGTTTTAAGTCGCGGTCTCGAAGCCTTCGCTTTTGTCTTATCCGGAAACAAGTGCGATTTTTCAAACGAGATTGTGCCAAACTATTTAAATATTTTTTTGGGTCGCGTGTTTTGGGTTTTAATCAATTTAAGCCGAATTGCAGCTTAATAAGACAAAAACCGAGTTTTTGCGATGATTGGGACGGCTCATCCGTCGACAACAAACAGCGACTAAAACGTATTTCCCCCTCGGTCTCCGCCTAAATTCGAAGTTGCAAGCCAACTCGAGCGCTACCAACGTGCCACTCATATTAAAGATTTGCTACCAACGCTTTAAACGAATCAATCCAGCGTACGGGATCGAATAGGCAGGGCTATTTCCTCATGCCCATATTTTCACCGTTTCCGGCGTACGCGTTTCTTCCGTACGCTAAACCATTATGTTTTTATCAAGGGTGAATCAAATAATTAATCGAATAGGATCGCAGCATAAAAACAAATCAAAAAAACACCTCCTCCTAGATTGATCTGCCTGTGCTCAGCAATCAAAGCAACTTCAAAGAGAGTCAATTGTAGGCTCGATCCGTCTGGACATCCTCTCCATTGATTTCGCCGGAAAGACGGCGATTGCGAACGTACAAGAACACTATTTGTGTATGACGTTTTTAGATACGTTATTTCTAATTAAGACGGACGGGGAATGGCGGATTGATAACAAGCTCTTCCACATCGAGAGTTCCTCACATTAGGAATTGAAACCTACTCGAACTTAAAAACTCCGAAACTTGTGCCCTATTCGATCTATTACCCCATTGGAAGGCCAGTGCCGCTTACACGCGACGACGTCTTCCAATCACGCCTAGCACTCCACCGCAGCACAGAAAACACAAACTCCCTGGCTCTGGTACTGCGTTAAACGAAACCGGATTGAGCGCGTTTCCCGACATAACTAGAAGACTGTTTAGATTTACACTGTCAGAATAGTAATTGACATGAGACGCCTTCACGTTGTCAAAAATACTATTCAGCCACAATTGATCGCCTGCATCACTACCAGTCATTGCAGCAACCCCAACCGGTGCAATAAAAAACAAGTCGCTCCAAGTGTTCAATGGATTTCCATCTAGGTCATAGCCTCCTAAAATCTGATTCGGGTCTCCATTGGAGGCTGACTGAAAAAATTCTGAAAGCAGCTGTGCATGTTCATGTGAAATCGCGTCGCCATTCAAAACAGCATCGGCTCCAAACCGCCATGGTGTACGGCCGGCGTTATACCAATACTCATCATCGTGATCGCTCTCAAGAAAATTGGGGGGAGCAGGTGAGGCGTTACCGGAAACAGGATCCACCACGACAAAATCTGGCATCAATCCAGTTCCAAACTCTGTATTAATGTCACTCACTGCCTTTTGCGTAGCCTTAATGACATCCCCCCATTGCGCCTCATTTCCAGTTGCTTGGCCAAACGCTCTGAAATGGCCGTTCATAAAATCACTCGAACGCGTAGACCATTGATTATAGGAACCCGTCCCATTGGCAATCACCCAATCACCCAACATCGGAAGATCACTCTCGGGGCCAATGGTCGAAGTATGGATAGCCTCAATAATCGTCTTAGCTTCTTGTGCGTAATTAATGCTACCGGTACTTCCCCATTGCTTATCGGCCAACAATAAACCGTAAGCAATATCCGCATCGCCATCAAAAGCACTACGATTTCCAGTCGCATCGGGCTGGGCCCAGTCCATCAATTGCGAATTACCTTCGCTAGGGTGTGCGCGGGAATAAGTATAAAGGCCATCAAATACCTCTTGAGCTGCCGTGTCGTGACCCGCCATATTCGGAACGATAATCATCCCGTAACCTTGAGATTCTGAAGTGGTCCGACCGGACCCGTCCATCACAACGCGGTATCCGTCACCACCTGGATCAGTTCGCAACCAATCCGATTTCCACTGATCGTAATAGTCGCTTACAAATCCATCCATTTGCCCTTGAGAATATTGATCAGGAAACAGCGTTCCAGAGGCATAATTCTCAAGATGACTTCCGAACGGATTGTTCTGCGCAGATGCAGTATGAATTGAACCAAAAACAATGAACCAGACAAAAGATAAAGCAACATGGCGGATGCTCATGATAATTCATCCTCAATGATAGGAGGGGCAACTAACGTAAAAGCAGTTGAGAATCGAACAGCAACCCACAAATCTGGACAAGGGTTAACTAAATGCATCTTAGGAAATGAAACTGTTTAGACAAGTAAAACAGACTTTCTTTACACAAAGATACAAACATAAATCAAAAAATCAGCCGTAACCAAGCGACGTCTTCATTTACAAACCAAGTCAAACGCTAGTTTCATTGTTTGAGCGGCAGAATGATCTCCCTTAACCTCAGACGCAAACATCAAATCCAATGGTAACGGAATAGCAAACCTTCCAAATCAAAAGGCCAGTCAATTTAAAAACAAAGCCTACCCACGGAACCGTAAACTCAACGGAAGAAAATAACCTTTCGTTTATGAAATTGTTATTCTCTCTTCAAATTAGCTTTTTTAAACAGTTCCAAATGCGGCCACCTGAAATCAACTTTTTTACGATAATTAATTTTCTGGTGAACCAATTGTTCTTTTTCAAATGCGTCAAGGTTCTTCTGATTTACAAACGGATCCTTGATCGCCAGTTGAAATTCACGCATCGTGTTGATTAATTCGCTTTTCTTCTTCTGGTAGTCTACTGAATCCGCTAAGTTTTTTAATTCGTATGGATCATTTCGCAGATCGTAAAGCTCATACTCGTCTGGGAAAAGAAAGGGTCCGAAATACTGATCTTCAGTCAACTTACTGTTGACGTACCGAGATGCCGCCAGCGAATTTTTGCGGCGGTACGGATTGTAAATAAGCTTAAATCGATTATCTCGAATTCCAAACTGAATGTAGTGTAACGCCGGTGCGGAACCGGTAGTAAACGTATGAATATGTTTTCGACCTCCGCGAATGCCTTGGTCCAGATCCTGCAGCGGGAAACCAGGCAGATGTTTCGGTATTGCAATTCCTGCCTCTTGAAGCATCGTCGGTAAGATATCAATGGTTGAGACCATTTCCCTTTCCACCTTTCCCCCGGAAAAACTCTGAGGAAAATTTACGATCATTGGGATTCGACTTCCGCTCTCATAAATGCTTCCTTTCGCGCGTGGAAAATCAGCACCGTGGTCACTGATGTAGACGATCAGAGTTTTTTTCCGAACTTTCAAACTGTCGAGATCTTTTAAAACCATCCCGATCCCTTCATCGAGCCGATTCATGCAACTGAAATAATTCTTCAGCTCCTGCCTAAGATGAGGCGAGTCTGATCGGATCCAAGGAAACGGTTCAATCTCATTTTCGACCTTAACCGTTGGATATCCATTTTTTGACGTATTGACAAATTTACGGTGCGCGTCTGGATAATTAATGATTAATAAAAATGGTTTTTGAGCTTGAATGGCGTTTTCCATTACGATTCGCCCCTCCTTGGCATACTCTTTAATGCTAACCGTCTTGCTGAAATTCGAATTGCGAAGCGCGCGGTGATCAACAAAATTCTCCACCAATCGCTCCGGATTCACGTGTGTCTTTCCAAGAAACCCCGTGTAGTATCCCGCGTCCTTAAAATAGGCTGGCATCGTCTTAAAGTCTTTGTACATCGCGAACTTATGGGTTGCTAATCCGATGTGTCCGGTTTGACGAGTATAGAGCCCAGTCAAAAATGCCGCACGTGACGGCGAGCACACAGAATACGGTACATAGGCACGGGTGTAGCGCACCCCCGTCTCCGCCAAACGATCTAGGTGCGGCGTATGGACGCGAGTTTCGCCGTAACATCCAATCTGTTCGCTATTGTCTTCAGAAACAATAAACAAAACGTTCGGTCTTACCTGCGCGTCAATCTGGCTTGCCAAACCGATCACTAAAAAACTAATGAAAAACACCTTCCAAAGCGTGGCGCCCAACCTAGTCACTCCGTCATAAATTAATGATCCAGTCATCTTGGAATCACTCATTTCTATTAGTTAAATTCTATCGAAGATGCCTTTGCTCGTATGGCTCAACCATTTGGCAACCTTTGCCAGTGATTGTATTCAATGCCGGTACAATTAAAAACAAGATTTCGATTTTCAACAGTTCAGTTTGGATTTTTCGACCAAATTCAAACTCTCCATGCGATTTATCTAAGGTCGCGATGCAGTTGGTTCCGGAAATTACCCCTTTGCGAACTGGCAATTGTCTGCCGAAAACACAACAGCTCCTATATTTTTTTCATCCAACGCAGAATACGCGGTGCTCGTGCAATACTGCGGCCAATACTGGACCAACCACAATCGCGGTTTTCCTAATTGATTTGTCAAAAACAATGCGCAGATTGAGTGAACTTTCCACAGGACAATTTTGACAGCTTGTATCGAAGCTGTTCTATTTTGTTGCAGCTGCTAAATATTGTAGTCGCTGGCCACTGTTCTCATCCAAACTAGCGCAGCTGATCAAACCAAAACGATGAATAAAGGAAGTCTCCCATTTCTAGTCAAGACTTTCTGTTTTGCACCCATTGGAGGTTAGTTTTGAAGTCGTTTATTTCCAGCTTATTGTTTTGTTACTTAGGTTTAATTGTTGCCCACGCAACTGGCATGACGCAACAACCGAACGTAATTGTGATTTATGCTGACGACCAGGGTTCGGTGGACGCGAATTGTTACGGCGCGACCGACCTGAAGACGCCTGGAATTGATAGCCTCGCAAAACGAGGTGTGAGGTTTACGCAATTTTACTCACCGGCGCCCGTTTGTTCGGCAAGCCGAGCTGGGATGCTAACGGGGCGATACCCTTGGCTAGTAGGCTTCGAAGGCAACGCCGGCGGACCACCCCGAGAGGACATTGAGAACCTTGAGGAGATAAAGGGCAAGCCAGCTCCTTTCGCACAAGAAACAACCATGGCGGAAATGTTTAAGTCCGCTGGATACGCCACCGGACACGTCGGGAAATGGCACCTGAATGTGACTCCCGGTAGCAAACCATTAGATCAAGGATTCGATTATTCCTTTGGTCACATGGGGGGCTGCGTCGATAATTTCACACATTTTTTTTATTGGAACGGCCCTAATCGACATGACCTTTGGGAAAACAATCAAAGAGTACGACTGCCAGGCCAGTACTTTCCTGATTTAATGGTGGATAAAGCAACTCGCTTCATACAGCAAAAACGGGACAAGCCATTCTTTTTATATTTTGCTTTTAACCTTCCGCACTATCCATACCAGGGCGACGACCATTGGATTGAGCATTACAAAGATTTGCCTTACCCTCGGAATTTATATGCCGCGTTTCTATCCACACTTGACGCCCGCTTAGAAAAACTAATGAAAGTTCTCGAAGACGAAGGGATTCGTGATAATACGATCGTCATTTACCAGTCAGACAATGGGCACTCTACCGAGGTCCGCGCACACGGAGGAGGGGGCAGTGCAGGTCCCTACCGTGGTGCGAAATTTAGCCTATTTGAAGGTGGGATTCGCCTACCTGCTGTAATCTCTTGGCCGGGACATCTCCCCGAGGGCGTCGTTCGGGATCAAATGGCACACGGTTGCGACTGGCTGCCTACTTTAGCTGAACTCTGCCAAATAGCACCGCCCAAGGTTCCGCTCAACGGTAAAAGCTTATTGCCTGTCATTCAATCTCCTGACGCCAAGTCACCACACGAAACACTGCACTGGCAAATGGGAAAAAATCGATGGGCGGTTAGAAATGGTCAATGGAAATTGACTAATGAAAAGGGTTTGTTTTTGGCAAATATCGAAAATGATCCGGGAGAAAAAACGAACCTTTCCAAACAGAATCCGGAGATCGTGGAAAAACTCATTAAATTGAGGGAAAGCCCGAAATGATCTTTATCAGTAAAATGACGCTAGGAACCTGTCCAAAACATCAACCAAGCGAAAATGCGTTCTTTCATTTATATATAATTGCCGATACCCTTCAAGCAATCAGACGTTACTACTCAACCCGCCAACGATAAAATTCCAACGTCATCTATGTATTCTCTCAATATATGAACCTAACGTTCGAATAACGCAAAATAGGGATACAAACTATGCGATCTACCTCGGATACAAATTAACAGTTGGAGACACCATGAAAAGCGTGCTTTATTTTTTATGTTTCGGCCTGTTCCTCTCAACGCTTGGTTGCCAAAAGCCAGTCGACATCCCTCTACCACCAACAGATTTTGACTTTATAGAAAATAAATCGGGCATACTCTCAGCTCGAATTTTAAGTATCGATTTCTTAGTCCACGCCAACGCTGGAGGTGTCAGTACGTCAACTGACATCGAAGCCAATTTTGTCGAGCCTGCAAAATCAAAACACAACATATGTGTGACGATCGGAGATGACTGGACTATCGACCTTAAAGCCGTCAACGAAACTATGGTTCAATTTGAGTTTCGCGAACAAAAATTAGGCGTACTTAAAGTTGATGATCAAGTAAGCATCGATGAAGAAGGGAACGTTAAAGTAAACGGAGTTTTACGTTTGCCATCTGAGTCGACCGAAGAGCAGAACTAATACACTAGACCTGCGAACAACCAGTGGTCGATAATCAACCACCGCAGCGATCCAATTGGAAGTTTTTTTCGCTCTTCCATAATTTACAATCCAGCAGATCCAACACGAGACTCGGCAGATTCAGATTCTGGACATGACTGCCGTTCTTTATCGAGGAGTTATCCAACTATTCGGCGTTTCAAATATGAATTTAATTGGTGAACTCTCAAAATACGACGGCAAGCGTATTGGATCCCTCCATACTGTTGCCCAACATTTATTGACTGGCGATGGAAGCGTCGATGAATTGATTGCTCTCTCATGCAGCGAGGACACGAGAATACAGACCGCTGCCACCTGGGTATTAAAGTACCTCCATGAGCAAAATATCTCATTTTCACAAAAGCAAACCAAAGAGTTGATTCAGCTCGCATGCAAAAACAACCACTGGGAGGCAAAGCTTCACATACTTCAAATACTCCCCAAACTAAAAATCTCGTCCCAAGAATGCGATTATTTGCGTAACTGCTTTCGAGACCAAAAAAACAGTGAAAATAAACTTGTACGCACTTGGACCTACAATGGACTCGCGGTGCTGGCCAATCAACACAGTCAATTCCAATCTGAAGTGAACGACATACTCAACGAGGCACAGCACGATCCAGCAGCATCCGTTAGAGCCCGGATTCGTAAAATATGTAAATCTCTAAGCTGGGTAAATTTGAACGAATGAACGGTGCAACAGAGACGTTTCCCAAGGGCCTCTTCTCGATTAAGGCGTGATCATCCGTTTTGGCATCCTTTGCCGGCTTAATTTTCATAAAAAAACCAATCCTTATTTTGGAATCGGCCTTCTCCATCCATCGCTCAACAATTTTGGAAACTCCACCATCTGAAATTCCTTACGCCGTTAGGCTCCGAACTGGACTTCCTTTCCAAACTTCTAGAGCCAGCAGTTCTACGGTGATGGCAAGCAATTAAAATAAATAGATTCCTACTAAAAACACAACAAGAATTGGTTTAGTGACCGACAAGTTCATTTCTTATTCTCAATTTTATCTTGACCTGTTATAACCAACCAGCGATCAACACAAGTCAATCTGCGACCACGTCCAATAGCTTCGCACCGACCAAGTTGCCTATTCAAACAAGTTATTTCGTAACAAAGCAATGGAGAATGAAGTGAAGGTGACTTATTCTGCCATCATTGTTCTCGGAAACTTAATGACCAAAGAGGGAGTACTCAATGGAGAATCAACGGCTCGAATGGATGTTGCGATAGATCACTTCTTTCGATACAGCGTCCCTTTTCTCATCACGTGCGGATGGGCCTATCGGGATGATTCAGAAATTCAAATCTCTGAGGCTATGTACCAATATGCGATTGCAAGCGAGCAAGTACCGGCCAACTCTATTCTCAAAGCAAATGAATCGAGAGACACTGTTGGCGATGCCATATTCTCAAAACAGATAGTTGCATCAAACTCTAGCTGGAATAAATTTCTGATCGTAACAAGCGATTACCATGTCGACCGAACACGTGAGATATTTAACTTCATATACGGCAATAATTACACGATTGAGGTCGTCGGGGCAATCACCTCGCAAACACCACAGCAGACTGCAAGTGAATCCAAATCTCTATTAGCTTTTCGCGACACGTTTGATGGCATTTTATCTGGTGACGACGAAGCCATTTACCGAAGGCTCGGCGAGGAGCACCCTTTTTACAACGGTGTAATTCATCCTCAAATTTAAATCAGAAAGCTGTGAAAAAAACAATCATGGCTAATATTTAGAAACCAACTCATGAACCAATCCAATGATGGAAATATCTTATTTCTGGGTGATGATAATTCGCCCTCATTGAAATGGCTGAAAAGCATCGGCGAGTCAGTCATTCACACCGCCGATAATATCGAATCAACACTTATCAAAACAGAAAACATCATTTTTCTTATTAGTTATGGTTACCGTTACATAATTCATAAGAACATATTGGATCAATTGCCGAGCCGAGCAATTAATCTACACATTTCTTACCTTCCATGGAACAAAGGCGCTGATCCTAATCTCTGGAGCTTCGTCGATGACACGCCAAAAGGAGTTTCCATTCATTACTTAGATGCTGGAATTGATACTGGAGACATTATTGTTCAACAGGAAGTTCAGTTCGACACACCCCAAGAAACACTTGCAACAACTTATCAACAGTTGCAGATGACCATTCAAAACCTGTTCCAACAAAACTGGCAATCCATCAAAACCGAATCATGTCCTCGGCACCCGCAACAGGGCAAGGGTTCGTTCCACAAGTTAAAAGACAAAGAATCTCTGTCTCATTGGCTTCCCAACGATTGGAATACTTCTGTTTCACTTCTTCAGGAGTCTATTCCAAGATCAGCTGACACAGCAAAATTGGGGACAAAATCTAATCGTGGCAAATAGGAGCGACCCTAATACATAAAGGTTTCCCCCGCGGATGTCTCGCCGAAATTTCATACGACTCCGCAGCCGAATCGATCATCGATTCGTAACACACCGGCGTGACCAACACCAAGGCCACTTAACCAGCAACTAAACCTGGAGCAATTGCCATTCACAGGAATCGGTAGCGTTAAATTCCAAATGGCATGGTGGGAAAAACATATTAAGGCACTTTGAGCGCGGAAAAATCACCCAACCCCTTACCTAACCTCTCACTTGACCTTTTCCTTTTCGTAAACTGCATTGAGTGGTTGAATTTTCTTCCCAACCGCCAGAGCAATTTCATTGAGGTTTATTTTTGGTAATCCGGAAACCTTCTGTGGTTTCAATGTTTGCAAATCATATTCGTAGAGAGTTTGAAACCAGAGGAGAGCACCAAGCTTCGCAACCAATTCGCTTGGGTGCCCAAGTTCATCATTTAATAGTTGCTCGTGTTTTGATTCAGGCTGTTTCCTTTTCCATCGATTGCTGTTCAAAACATGCTTCACACCAGGCAATTCACCCGCCCGGAATCGCTCAACCAATTCGTACGTTCCTAGCCCGTAAGGACAAAATAGAATTCTATTGTCAGGGTATTTCTCTCTAAGTTCTTGAATTACCGTTTTATTGAATCCAATACTTGTCTTTTTCAAGATATCAATTTGATTGGCAGTAGCTTTGTAAAGCTGCTTTCCCCACGGGATCGTCACCATGAATGTCGTTTTCGGATTTTGAGAAATCGCGTAATCAATCCACTGACTATAATCCTGTACGGAACTATCCAACGGAGAAAAATATGTCATCACCACCAGATCAATCTTTTTAGTATCCAGATGCTTTTGTGCTTCTAAACGCTTTTTTGTGTTTTGCCAAAGCCTCCCTGGTGATCCGTTTGCTCCACCAGCAAAGACGGTGACCTGGCGATGATTGATTGTCTCGGAATCTGACATGATCTTATCAAGCTGTTCGGCACTCGGCCTGAAAAAACTATGCCCCATATAAAGCCCGTTAAACCCTTTGGTTTCAATTCCGTGATCAGCAAGAACGGGCAGCGCCCACAACAAGGCGATCGTAATACTAAGCAAAAACTTCATGTTTAACATTTCCTAAGGTTGAAAATAAACGCGACTCGAAGTTGAATCGACGTTTACGGATTCCACGCAAGGTTTAAAAGCCGTGTCCGTTAAGACTTCTATGATATTTAAAGAAATTTCACCGCGCTAAGCGAGTCTTCAATGTTACAGAATAACTGCCATGCTCGCCACAAAGTAAAAATCCATTGTTATTAATTTAACAGCGGTTAAGGCTATCGAGTCAATTAAAAGGAACAGGAATAAAAACCTAAAAATATCATCAATTAGAAACATAAATTTGTGTTTCCTTAGGCGCCTGAAGTATCTAAATATCGCCAGAGTATCCGGGGAATAATTTTCCATTTATGTCACGATGGCTATCGCTTTTTAGCGGTGGCCTTGATTTCAAGGCGAGCCAGGCACTCTCGCATTTTTTCGATCAACGCTCTGGTATTCTCAGAATTCGCCAGGTTGGTTTCTTCAAAAGGATCGTTTTTAAGGTCGTATAATTCCTCCCCCGTGGACCACGAGGTATAACGGTAACGTTGTGTCCGGATAGCGCGGCCCAGATCCTTTCCACGGGAAACTACGGTGTACGCGAAATCCTTTCCCTTCGAATTGGGCTCACCGAGCATTGGCGTCAAGCTCCGACCTTGCAGCTCCTGGGGTCGCGGAACACCACACAGATCCGTAAGCGTCGGGTACAAGTCAACTAGTTCGACAAGACCTGTAGACGTGGAACCCGCAGTCGTTGCACCCCTTTCGATTGATTCGGGCACGCGGATTATCAATGGAACTCGATCACAAGTCTCAAATAACATGACTTTGCCCCACATGAATTTCTCACCCAACAAATAACCATGATCGGATGTGAGAATCACAATGGTATCCTCCCAGTGACCGCTTGATTTTAGGGCTTCCAACATAAGCAGAACCTGAGCATCGATAAACGAAATACATGCGTGGTAAGCTTGCATATAATCACGGCGGAGATCATCGTTCTCGACGCCAAATTCAAAACCGAACCCGCCATAACGTTTAGTCTGCGCAAGTTTTGGGACAGTCTTCCAAAATTCGAGGGAAGCCGGTGTGAATTTCAAACCGGCTTTGGGATACATTGAGAAATACTTTTCCGGTGCTAAAAAGGGAACGTGGGGTTTTTGTAGTCCGCAAGCGATAAAAAATGGTTGTTCTCCATTTACTTCATCATCAAGCCACTTCTTAACCTGCAATACATTTTTGCCATCCTTGTGCTGATCGTCCCTCAATCCAGTTGGTCCATACCCCGGCGCTTGCCCGCGGGTTTGAGACGCAATCGTTGGATAGAATTGGCGCCATTCTCGCCGCGATTTCCCGTCACTCACTGAGCCATTTTCAGCCTCAAACTTCTCTCGAATCGGTGTCACCATTGGCAATTCGTCATTATCAAATCGTAAAACCTCGTCCCACGCTAAATCGCCTGGATCGACTTTTTCATTATGGAACACCTTACCAACGGAACCGGTCCAGTAACCAGCCTCTTTAAAACATTGGGGCATCGACACCGTTCCAGCGCGAACTTGGCGAATGTCAGACTTATTATCCAACACTCCAGTCGACTGCGGATACAGGCCGTGTAAAAAAGATGCTCGTGAAGGGCCACACACAGGATACTGGCAGTAGGCTCTGCGGAAGGTCATCCCTGCCGCGGCCAGTTCATCGAATGCCGGTGTGTTAATGTGAGGGTAACCCGATGTAGACACATGAGTGTTGAGATCGTCACACACAATGAGCAGGACGTTAGGACGCTCAGCGAATCCTAAAGATGGCAGATAAATTAACCAAAAAAGCACTATTAATAAGCCACTTTTCCAAGAACGTTTCATCCGCTTCCCCACAAAAAAATAATATCGATACGAGTCAAAAATTCAGATTTTTATTGGCAGGCCGCGAATCTGTTTTAAGGTCGTCTGCCGACGTTTTTGTCGATCGCAAGCGCTCAACTGCCCGCGCCTTTTACTATTTCTTCTTAGACTTATCGACTTTTGTATTCGGAGTCGTTTTGAAGTCAGTGCTGTAAGGGCGATATTTTGGAATAGGTTTGTAGTTCCCTTTTCCTTTCTCCCATCGAAACGTTTTACCTTCAATCACTAAGTCCTTCCGCACATTGAGTTTTTGTTCGGGAGCGGCGAAAACGTCAGGTGCTGTTTCACGAAGCTGACGTTTCACTTTTTTGTTTCCTGTTTGAGATGCTAAATTGTTCCACTCGTTTGGATCCGCGAGGAGGTCGTAAAGCTCCTCACCATCCTCTCCATAACGTATATATCGCCAATCGCGATTAATCACTGCATACTCCCCAGGATTCATGTACGGCAAAAAAACATTCCGGTCTTTGGCATCCATCGGGTTTGCCAGCGTTGTTGCAAGCGAAGTTCCCTCGAGTTCCTGATTAGGTTTGGGAAGATCGCACATCTCCACCAGCGTAGGGAACATATCAATCAGACTGACGGTCACATCCGTCTTACTGCCCTTTTTTACACCCGGCCCGGCCCAGATGAAGGGAACATTAGAGGTTCGTTCCCAGAGAGTGTGTTTTCCCCATTGGCCTTTCTCCCCATGGTGATAACCATGATCACTCCAAATTACGACGATTGTATTATTCGCGTAAGGGCTTCTCTCAAGCGCGTCGAGCACACGACCGAGCATCGCGTCAGCGTAACTTATGCAGGCAAGATAGCCATGAATTGCGTCATCGACTGCGCCCATTTCCACTAAACGATCATGATGAAGCCGTTTCCGATTTTTCCGCTGTTTTCGAGTTTTTGCCGGAAGGTCGTCCAGATCGTTTTCTCGCATTGGAGGGAGATCTATGTTTTTAACATCGTACAGATCAAAATACTTTTGAGGACAATAGTTCGGAAAATGCGGAGCGTACAACCCGCAAGCGAGAAAGAATGGTTTTTCGTGATCCTTTCCTAATTGCCTTGCCGCCCAGTTAGCTCGGATCGTATCCGCTATCTCTTCTTCTCTGTCATCTGGCACGGGTCCCCATTCTAAAAAAAGACCTGCTTTAAATTCCTGATCCCGATTGTAAACACTTGCCGGAAAAGGTTGCGGCACCGGCGTTTCACGACTCCATGAATCAAGTGGCCAACCACTGATTCGCTGAATATCATTTCTTAGAAAAAACTCAGTCCAACCTCGCTGGTCAATCGCACCTTCCGGGTGGTGAAACAGCTTACCCGCGCCAAGTGTTGTATACCCCTTTTTTGCAAAACTCATTTGCAGGGCATCGATTTCAGGATGCCCAACAAAATAATTGGGGCTCGTATAACAACCGGTCGTCGATGCATACTGTCCAGAGAAGATTGCAGCTCGGCTGGGAGCGCAAAATACTCCGGCCGTATGTGCATTTGTAAAAGTTACACCGCGCGCCGCCAGTCGATCCATATTGGGCGTGATCGCATGGGGAATCGTTCCCATGCACCCGATCCAGTCGTTCATGTCATCAACAGCAAGGAATAAAACGTTAGGCTGCTTCTGAGCGTACGATTGTGCTGGACAGAAAAATCCAACGACAATCAAGCTAAGGAATAAAAGGGAAATTCGAGAAAACATAGTGAGTGAATTCTTTTCAATTGGGTTGCTTACATACTTTTGTTGACTGCCGAAACTAGCGGCCTACCAGACAATCAATCAATCAAAAATATTGTATTTTTATTTGTTATCGCAACACGAATCGCACCTAGCCGTGTGATGCCTGATCAATTCCTGCCTAACCACCTCGAGACAAAGTAATCTCCAATCATCGAGGACCGGGCGTAAGGTTTTCCAACAGGTAACGGATAATCAACATTCTTACATGCACTAACGTTCCAGCCCCTTCCCGGAGACCGTGGTTGCGATTGGGATACACCATGTAGTCAAATTTTTTGCCGAGCAAGATTAAACGATCAATCAAACCTTCGATGATTTGAATATGCGTGTTCGTCTCCCCCGAACCAGTCACAATTAATAGCTTACCCTGCAAACCTTCCGCGAAGTTTATAGGAGCCGATTGTTGATACCCATCTCGGTTAGATTCTCTCGTACCCATATAAATTTCTTGGAACCAGGCATTGTATAAATGGGGTTGTGGCTTGGGCACCACTGCAATGCCAACATGGTAATCCTTTGGATTTCGAAACAGAGCATTGAGCGTGTTTGAACCACCGCCACTCCACCCCCAAATACCAACCCGCGAAAGGTCGACATAAGACCTCGATCGTCCCAATTCTCTCAAACCCTTGACCTGATCCTCGGTTGAAATTGGTCCAAGACTTCCAAATACCGAACGCCGCCAAGCCGCACCTTTGGGAGCTGGAGTTCCCCGATTATCGATCGAAACTACTAGGTATCCAAGGTCTGCAACGACACGGAGAAAATGACTCTGCCCAGCACCCCACTCGTTCAACACTGTCTGAGCGTGTGGCTCACCGTATACATAAATGAAAACTGGATATTTTTTAGCTTCATCAAATTGGCGCGGCTTTATCATCCACGCATCCATCGTAATGTCGTTTCCAATGTCCAACTGAATAAAATCTGTTGGCCGAGAAATCACGGACGCTGCTCTTTTATGAAGCTGGGTATGTTTTTCTAACGTTTTAATAAGGCGGTGATTAGAGATGTCAACGAGTTCGACAATTGGCGGTTTATCAAACGACGAATAAGTGTGAAACGCATACTTTCGGTTTGGAGAAAATTTATAAGTGTGCGTGCCCGGTTGATCTTTTGGGGTTATCCGTTCAAGCGTCCCCGTTCCATCTAACGGTACACGGTAAAGGTACCTTTCCGTGCCATTCTTAGGGGAAGCGTAAAAGTAATACCAACCGCCCGATTCGTCGACAGTTGACCGTTCAATAATGTCGTAGTCTCCAGGCGTTAACAACGCAATTTCTTTTCCCTCCCGGTTGTACAAATAAGCGTGGCGCCAGCCGTCTTTTTCGCTGATGACGATGAACTCCTTCCCATCCCGAATCCATTCCAGTCCTGAATTCCTAGCCTGGCTTGCGACTACCCATGCCGGATCTGATTCCACGAAAACTCGTTTCATCTTTCCATCGGTCGAAGCAAGGAAAAATTCACGCTTATCCCGAGCACGACTTAGCCGCTCTATCAACAACTCATTTGTGCTACCGGCCCATTCAACCATTCCCAAATAATACCCCTCTTCGGGAGTTTCAATTGGCAACCATTGTAGGTTTTGACCACTTCGATCGACGATCCCTACTCTTAAGGAACCGATGTCTTCGCCAACCCTAGCAAATCGCTGCTCCCGAACGCCAGGATAGGATGGATCGCTGGGGATTAACATCGACCGCTTCCGGACGTCGGTTTGATCGGACTCGATGAAGGAAATATGTTTTCCATCAAAACTCCATCGAGGTTCGCGAAAACCAATGTCTCGGCCAGATTGACGGTTGGTCAGTTGAATCTGTTGTGCGGTAGCTCGATTTTTAACAAACAAATTTCCTTCTATATATTCTATTTGGTGGCTGCCATCAGGTGAGATGCGGCTTCTCGGTCGACTTACCTTACGAACGGGCGGGGAGTCTACTCGAGCCCCCGTTTGGGCTCGATAGTGAGCCTTAACTACCTTACGGCTCTTGGCATCCCGCTCATCCACAGAATAGCCTTCACTATTAGACCACCACTCTGGAGAAAAACGTCTGGGTGAATATTCTGCCGATTCGTAAATACTTTTTAGACGATTTTCAGTGGCTCCGTCTGACCAGGCATCAAACTTCTGCTGTGCCACGCCAGTCGGTGCGTTCGCCATGCAAATAACAATGACAACGAAAAGTAGAAAATTTGCTCTCACGAAAAACCCGTACTCTAGATCTTGTTTTGATTGTCAGACTGAAGTTATTAAACTTATCCACTAAGTTTAAATGTGAAAAAACGCTGGCGGTTTTTTGGACTGCATCGATCCCACTGTCAAATTCCAACCGGCTCACTTTGACAAAGCATTTGAGTTTTATAGATACCCGTCAACGTGCATTGAAAGCAAATCTTACCCCCGCTCCGTCAAGAAAACAGAAGGACCACCCAAGCGATAATAGCTACCGAGCGGGACATTACCGGACGCCACCCTTCGTTTCCACTAAGCTCTTTTAATTTAGCTTGCCAAAGGACTAAAGAATAAACACGCGAATCGCGAGATAGGGTGTCAAATTAAACACAATCCACAGCGTTTTAAACCGACCCATGTATTGAAAGTAGAGCCGGTTGAGTTCGTCAATTGACAATCCGGAAACTCTGGAATGAATTCCTTGGACTGGTTTTTTAACCAAAACCAGGACGATCATTGTCAGGACCAAAAATACAAAATTTACTACCGTGCACCAACCCAAAATCGCAGCCAATTCTTCCATCGACATCGTCTGGCCTCCCAATTTAAAACATCATTGATAATAGTAGGTATTACCAATCACAAACGAAATGATTGGCAAAACAAACTTATGAAGTGAACCGCAACACTGCTGTCTAATATCGTTCTTACCGGCATGTAAATTTGGATGCCCGTGTCAACAATTCTCCACTGAGAAAATTAACGGGAAACCTTTTCTAAAACATACCATTTAGATCTCCACTCAGGTTTATTTCGTTTACTAAAACCACCTGATTCTACAAACAAGAAGTCAGTTTTACCAACCTTTTTCACTTCCATCTTGAGCGCCTGATAGCGGTTAAGATCCATCAGCGTTTCGTTCGACCAAGCCCAAGTGGGCTCGCTCGTCGCGCCGCCAACCTGAAATTCAATGGTTGAAAACGGCGAATTCCTAACGGATTGTGGCTTTTTCGCTGGATCAAATTCACTCATTCTGGGAACCTCGGCAATCAGCTTCCAATTTCCCATGACAATTTTGTTAGCGACGAACGACCCACTATATCGAAACAAATTCTCGTTCGGATCATTTTCAGCGATTTCCGGATCTTGTTTTTCCTGCCAGTTCGATGACATCATTGGCACAACCTTCGCAGACTGAAATACGAGGTCATCGCCCATCGGCGGTAACTTCTGTTCGTCTAGATGCAAGCTAATTTTACCTTGAGGTAAGCGGCTTGAGGGCAAGGTACTGTACTTGTCGTTGTAACGGATGAAAGTTTTCACAGCGATGGTCACCTCCCCCTGCCTAAAATCATCCCAAAATTCTTCCGTGATAAGAGCACCCTTGGGACGCCCACCAGAACCGCGGCCACCACCCTGTTTGGCCTCAATCAATTTTTTACCGTTGATAAAAATTACATGTCCACCGCCGGCCCCCACGTGCTCCCCTGTATTGACTCGCAACCGATAACGATGGCCCTCTTTGATAGGCGGAATTTTGAAGGTTCCGCGGAGCATGAGGACTTCTTTTTCCCACAGAGTATTTATTTTTGTCGCGCCGTAACAACCCGGTCCAGTACAACCGTCGGAACATTTCGTAATTGGATGAGACGGTATTTCGCCATTGTAGGTGCCGAACGGACTGTTTCCTTTTTTCCAGCCCGCACTAGCCAAGTCAAAATCGGGATCGGACCAGTTCTCCATGCCACCAGGAAGTGTGACTGCTCGGTAGCGACTGACAAGTTGGTCAAACGGCACTTGTTCTGACGGAATTGGATCGAAACTGTGGTAAGACCATTCCACATTGCGTAAATCTACAAACATGTTCCAACCAAATTGGTCGTGCCCCGCCCTCTGATAAAGTGCTACCAATTCATCGATCGGCTCCCCTCGACCACCGGGCCACTCAACAACTACCTGATTAGCAGCCAACGGAATCAGCTTCTTTCGATTTTTACCAACAAATTCTGGGATGAGTTCCTTCATTATGATGGGGTTCAACGCTTGCTTAAGCTTGGGACCAAACTGACTGGAGTCCGCGGCAAGGAAAATTTCCTTATAAGGTAGAATTTCATCCGGGTACTTTTCACGAGCAATCTGATAAAGAACATCATAACCACCGGGTACGTCTGCCAAGGAAGCGGCAATTGCCTCGAGATGATAGTCATAGGTGGGCCTGAGATTTTGTCCCTCAGGACTCGTTTTCATTCCTGCATAACCTGTGTACGTCTCTTTCAGCGTTTCGGTAGCGAGCCGTTGGACCGCGGGGGCGGCATTCTTTATCCGTGCACGAATGGCCGGAGCAAAGCCATGCGTCACAGAAACTCGTTGATTATTTCTCACCAACTCTCCCATCACAGGTAGCACCCGCTCATAACACCTTGCGTCTGCCGCTACCGGTGTTAGTGCCGTCAATGCAGCGTTTCGAAGCCAGGCCTCCTCGTGCTGAACGTAGGGCAACAGGAGATCTACCAAAGGTACAATCTGCTCCACCGAACCTGATCCAATCAAACGGATAGCTGCATCTTTAATGAACCAAGACTCATTGGGATTTCTAACCGCCTCCACCGCTAATTCAAAAATTTCTGGAGTCAACGAATCTGGCTGTTCCAAAACAGCACCAAACATAGCTCGACGAACCCGCGGATCCTCATGTTTCAAGAACTCCATCAACAAAACAGGTCGAATCGGTCCACCAGCGGTTTTTTTACCAATGTAACCACAATTGACGCCTAACACTTTAAAAGCGGCAATATTACGAATGCAAAAATCTGGATGAAACATGTATTTCCGAATTACATCGTCACTCGGCTGTTCCCCACCGTGAAACTGGCGAAGGAAAGGCAGGCTCGAATCGCTTTCCAACGTCTCCCCAGAAAGATCCTGCTTTTTTCCTAAATTATCTACCACCGATTCAAGCGACAGGAACTCATCATCTGCATCCGTTCCCCACGGCTGCTCGGGAAGTAAAAATGGTTTCGAAAATTTTGTTCGAGGCGCGCCACTGATGCGAAGATTTTTTCGAGGCATGGTATAGGCTAATGGAAACGCAACTCCCCAAAGTTCTTTGTCGTACCCTGAACCGCCAAGAATGCCAAACGACCCATCGAAACGCCGTGAAAGATCATAATGCCACTGGCGGTTATCCATAAACTCGCGATATTGATTTGGCTTTTTTTCATATAACAGCCCCATCGCAGCACTGCGCCAAATTTCACCAATACCCCCGCCTGTATGACCGTGCAACATGAAGGTCGTGGTGTAGAAGCTTTGCATCGCACATACGTCTCGCGCCCGCGCGTAAACCGAATCCTCCCCCTGTGGTGTAAGCGCTGCGGCGGCAGCCATTGCGATGGCAAGTTTACCGTTCTTGCCGTTATCGACAAAGCCAGTAAACGGACGATCATCGCCGTAAGGATTATTTCCCCGACCCGCGTAACGATAAAAATGCCTCAACGCGCCATTTAGCGTCTGCTCAGGAACCTTAACGCCACACTCTTTGGCTAATAATAAAAACGTCAGTACATGGGTCCCGGCCGCGTTAAGATGACCGGCACCATATCCAGTTAACGCTGATCCGCGACCAGCCCAGGCATCATTATGTTGAGTTTTGGCCGCGCTATCGACCCATTTTTGGATGTTCACCAAAATCTCCGGATCACCCGTCCTCAGGTAACATTCAGCAAGCGGAATACCACCGTAGCCGACGTACCAAGGGTACGAATGTGCAGGAGCAGCGCGTGCCCATTTGCGAACAAATTCCAAGTCCTGTTGTTCGCCTGTCGACAACAAAAACAGCATACCAATTCCGCCAAGACCTTCTGTCGAATCAGGTCGAGTCAAATAGTCCGCAACTTGACGAACGATTTTATCCGATTTTTCGCAGTGTAATGGCCAAGTCTCGCTGTATGCGCCAAGGACAGGCACCTGCACGACGACCGGTGTCGGTTCACCTTGAATCGCAAATTCTATCCGCCCATCACCTGCTTCTGCCGCAGCTAGGATCCCGCCTAACTGAATTCGGGGATCAATGTTCGCAAGTTTCTGGCCATTGATTGTTTCAATCACCTGACCAGATTTTAGTCTTCCTGTTTTTTCCGCTGGAGACCCTTTCTCAATGCTCTTTATTTTTAAAACAAATACCGGTTGGTGAAGTTCCAGACCTACACCTACGGGACCAAAGCGCTTTATCTCTTGTACCGATTTGGTCTCACTTGGACGGGTCGAAAATAACTCAGACCGGTTGTAAAACGAAGCATCTTGACTGGAAACAATTCCTATCGGCAGCAAAACAATCATCAGAGCAATACGTAAAATCATTTCTTAAATCCAGTCTTTTGTTTCGTTTTTGGACGGAGACGTAGCGTGATTTTCGTCCCAACTTTTGGCAAATGCTTTGGATTCACTTGCCAAGTTAATGTCGCGTTACGATTACTCTCAACATTTGGCAAACACAACAACTCATCTCCGAAAGACGCAATCGAAAGCACGTGCCCACTAATGTCCGCC
This sequence comes from uncultured Pirellulaceae bacterium, assembly GCA_938083195.1. GTDB lineage: Bacteria > Planctomycetota > Planctomycetia > Pirellulales > Pirellulaceae > Mariniblastus. The sequence continues at coordinate 215,623 of CALKCK010000007.1, forward strand.
AGATAGGTGCGTGGCCCTGAACCGTTGTCACGAAGAATCGACCCAGAAAACACAAACGAATCAGGGAATTCTTGAGCTTCCGTTTTCTGAGATTGGGGCAGGGGAGGAGTGTTAGTTACGCTGAACGGGTCAGTTTGTCCATCGTGGTGACTCACGAAGTCGCGCACCGGCCGTTCAACTGTTTTACCATGCGAATCTTTCCAAACAAAAAACACCTCGACTCGATCACCTCGCGGCGGAATGTCGACCCAACGCTCTTCCTCACCCACTTGCTTTCGCATTGCCGGATTGCCATTGTCTAAATTAAGTAACAACAACGCCGTGTGAATATGCATTGGGCGACCAACGACAGAAACAATGGATTCATGTTCTTTACTTCCCTTTACACAGGCGATCAGTTCAAGAAATCCATGATCAAGACAAACCGAAGCTTCAAGATCGACGCATTGTTTTTTAAAATCAACTACTAAACCTGGCAACTTTATTGGAGCGCGAACCGCTGGTTGCGTTAAAGGTTCATCGCCCCAACCTATCGAAAAACATACGAGAAAGGCAAATAAAACTGCTGTTTGAATCCAACCTGTTTTCATGATAGGTAATCCGCGCTGATCAATAAAAGAATTAGGTTGAGCGCAAGTGATAAATTAATGGGCGATTTACGCTTGAGCAATAGTTCTGGTACTTAAGGTGGATGTGGCAAGACAGGCCATTGCAAAAACGTAGCAACGCCATAACTGGTGCAGCATCTGGTAGGAATCCGGCTTCCAATGATCCGTCTCGATTTCTATCGACCCCCGTAACAAACGATTGACCTTTGTAAAAAGACTAATCTCTGGTTTCTTTTGTCAAAAGTTCAACCATCGCTTCGCCCATCGCCGTTCCCACGTCCATGTAGGTCTGAGCATTTCCATTGTAATGGCTATTAGACGCACCGCCCTGACTAAGTGGATGTGTATAGACAGTGGCGACGTTACCTTTGAATTCTGGATACTTCCCTGTGTTTCCGGCAACACTTAGTTGTGCATCGAGTATCAATTTCTCGTTTCCCTCCGCATTCTCTTTAGACGTCTGTCCAAGCGTCGCAACCACGAATTTTGCCAGAGGTGCATTGAATTCGGCTCGCAAGGTTCGAATTAAATGAACGAGATTTTTCTCGTATTGAAGAGCGTGGGCCTCGTTGTAGCGGTCTTTGTCTCCTTGCCACCAACCAAAGCCAACAATCTCATATCCGCGCCCCTTCCAATGCGGAAACTGCTCATCAAAATTCCCGAGAACGTCCTTGGCAGCGTTGAAACAATCATCGTATTGCTTTCCGGCATACCATCCGATTGGCTCCGGTGTCGCCCCCTTTTCCCAAGACAGAGGGGATTCTTTGTAAGCCGCGTAGACCTTGCCACCATGCTCGAATCTCTTGCTTCCCGGTGGAAGAAAGTCCCAAGACAGCGATCGATTTCCCTGAGATGTTTTTAACAACAAAACCGGTTCTGATTCATAATCACCAACAACATGGCCAAACCCAAGTTCGGGTCCAATTCTACCTGACTCAACACCCAACCAATGACTCCCGGTCGCCGTCACAACTCCCTTGTACCAAACATCATCTCGGGCGATCCATTGCCCCTTTGAATTTGCCAGATACGGATACAGACCCTGGTGATTTACAAGGGTTGAAAGTGTTCCTGGAACGTCCATTTGATTGATCCAACCCAGTCCATTCGCGTCTTTTGTTAAATACGTAATTTTGAATGGCACCTTGTTCCCAGCGGTAAGTTTGATCTCCGAACGAACGGCTTTCTCAGATCCCTCTTGCCGGTGGACCTCCTTCCCATCCACCTCCATAATGTTCCGCATCGATCCTCCATATCCCGGTCTGAACTGATAGACGCCTGTCTTTTTAACCTGAATAAAACCGCGAGTGACCTGCGTCCCACCTCCAGGATAGGGCGTCGGTTCGGTACCACCGAATTTGGTCAACTTTAATGTCTCTAACGGTGTCAAAGAGTCGTAGTCACATTTCGCGTCATAAGGTCCTTCGTAAACAGAGACAACGGGATCAATAAACTGATCGCCCCATCTACCACCGCCTCCAATAACCTGTCCCGCGCCCACCATATTGGACTGCCCGGAAAGAATAAATACTTTAATCGGACCGCCCCGATCGGCCGCCGACTGTTCCTGGCCATTGGCAATTGTGAAGGTTAGTAACAACGCAATCGTCGTAAAAAAACTGATGTTAGTTCTCAGGGTACATTTCATTCTTTGTTTTCTTTAATTAGTCGTTCGCTTACAGTAGATTCTATGGCAGTCGCACAATCTAATTTTCTCAACGTTAATGCCCGACCAACAAAATCTCTTTTCGTACGGTTCAGGATAATTTAACCGCATCACTGGAATATTTTGGCCGCACGCATTATGAATGTCAAATGTATCCGGAAAGTGCGGTACTAATGAAATAATTCGATTGATTCGAAACTTAGAAGGCTTACGGATTTTCTTATTCCTGCAGCGGGCGGCCGAGCGATTCGCGTACTTGGGACGAAGATGCCCACGCCAAGGTCACTGACCTAAGTTTTGTTCACACTGAGGCTATATGATGGAGCTCAACCAATGACTCACGGTGTCAAAAGAACAGATATCAAATGACTTTATCACGCAATTGGCAATTAGGGTGGGTCAATTCTAAAAGTTAAGCGATTTCAAATGTTGCCTTTATCAAGCTAATTCACCGTGGCTCAATCCAACAGCATTTTTCCCCGACCGGCTTACACGATGCATCCCAACGCTTCGTGAAACCGAAACCAAGTCAATGCTAATAAAAGGAGGTGAAAAACCGCGTCTAGCCTTAAGGCAAGCGACTTGAGCATCAAAATGAACATTAACTAGCGGGCGGATACAAACACCCCGCCGTTTTGGTTGGCAATTGTACGCATAACCCATTCGCCCTGATCATCCAATGAGATTGTGTTCATTGGTATGACGTTGCCTGTATCGTAATTACCATCGACAGGTGTCGGGGCATTCCATTGTTTTAACCAATTGACTGTATTGTCCTTCAGCAAACCGTCGGACAACAAAAATATTGCATCTGGCCTGAGTTTAAGGGCAGCATACACGGCGGGACCTGGAAAGGTGGAGCCGTTGGGAACTTGTTTTTTCAACCAATAAAGCATTCGCCGTTTGTTATCAGCGGTAGCTACCGACATTCCAGCCGACTGAAGATTGGCGTCGAGCATGACCTTGGTTTGCGTATTATATAACAAAACTAAAAACTCTTGGTCTTCTTCTAAACCGTTGATTGCTTCTCGAAGCTCAGTTACGGCTCGCCGCCACCGACTTCCTTTCATGCTACCGGAACAGTCGATCACGAACACGAACTTTTTCCCATACGACCTAATCCCAAAGAATTTCGCCTTCGACGAACCATTCGTGCTTGCCAACTCTCCCCCAATTTCTTCTCCATCTACACCTCCCAATTCATCCAGCGACGAAAGATCAAGTTCCGCAAATTCTAATGGCGCATTCTCCATCAGCGCAGTTGAAAGATCTGGAGCTTCGAACTCCATCTTACCAACTTCATTCATCTCAAACCCAACCGCCTCTTCCGTTACAACATCTTCCAACTCAAAGTCCGTCATCTCAATGACAAACGACTCAGAACTTTCAGATACATCGAGGACAATCCTTTCCTGTGCAACTGGTTCATTTAGCGTAAACCAGGCCAAGATCAACAAAAAAATGAGATGTAAAATCGTACTCCACAACCAAGAAGGCATTCCGCGAAAACCGCTCCTCAACAACGAATTGGGAAATTGAAACAAATCGAATTCTTGGACGCCCAAGCGTGAAACTGATTTTGGAGTTGATCCAGAGTTAACAATTGAACCAGAGTTAACAATGGAACCAGAATCAGCAATGGAACCAGAGTTGTTAGTTGACCCAGCGTTCCTGATAGAAATCGAATCCCGCTGGATTCTCATTCGGGGTTTAATTGTAGCGAGAGTCGCTAACCCCGACGGCGAAGAACTTGCAGCACTACCTTGGCGTTGCCCGTCCTGACGGTTGTCTTCCTCGAAGCTACACGCATGAATCTGGGGTTTGATTGCGATGCCCGGTCCGTCTAATCGTTCGACATCCATATTTATGCGCCTTAATGCCGGAAGTGTTGCCGACCGCCCAAGAGCATTGTTACCTTCAATTCGCAAAAATCAAGAACACAAATTGTCTTCGTAAACCATGTTGCAAGAATTTTACTAACCGGACAGTCGACTTCTCAGACAATCGCTCGAACATCGACGTTTTAATAATCTTGACATCGCCATCATAAAAATCTTAGCTATCGGCCTTAACCAAGGTGTCTCGTTTTGAAACAGACAATCCCCAATCGATTGAGCCTAACCTTGATGCACCCTCGATCAAAAAAAGATCCAATCATTGGATAAACGGTTGCGACACCCTGAATGCAAAAAACAACGCAGCAATCCTGACACGAACCGGCTCATCGAAAGCCTGCGAAGAACGCAAATTTTAAACCGCGATAAATTATAGGTTCCATCCCTTTTCC
>CALKCK010000008.1 GCA_938083195.1 uncultured Pirellulaceae bacterium
AATCCTGCCGCTGCCGTGAAAAGCCCGTCGATTGATCAAATCGCCGCAGCGCTGCATGGCCACAAGACACGCTATCCGAGTCTCGTGCTTGGCAATGAGGGAGGTTTGGGTGGCGAAGGCCGCTCGAATACGCTTTCGTACAATCAATTTGGACGCGGCATCCCAGCGACGAATAATCTGCGAGGATTGTATGACGCAATGTTTAATTCCGACCGGGCCTTGCAGGAAAACCAACGGCGACGTTTGAGTCGGGATCAGCGCCGTGTCGATCGGGTGCTGGAATCTTACCGCGAGCTTAAACGTAAACTTGGACGCGACGACTCGCAGAAGCTGGAGCACTACATGCAGGCATTGCGAGATGTGGAGAAAGAGATCGAGCGTATGGAACGCTGGGCGACAACCGCCAAGCCAAAAGTCTCCACCGAGGAACTGGCATTGAATGCTTCCGTGCAAGATCCGGCTGCTTTCATCCGCACGATGTATAACCTGATCTATCTGGCCTTCAAGACAGATTCCACCCGTTATGCGACCTATATGCTGCAGAGCATGAACAGCAGCAAGTGGGACAACATTCCGATCGCTTTGGGTCTTGGTGTCACCCACCATTTGCTGGCCCATAACGCGGTACAAGGAGGTGAGCATCTGGTTAAACTTGGAAAGTACGACAAGTTCCAGGCAGACCTGCTGGCTGAGTTCATCACGAAACTGGCGGATACTCCCGAGGCCGGAGGCACGATGCTCGATAACACGATCGTGCTCTATGGCAGCAGCAACAGCCAGACGCACGTTAATACCGATTATCCTTTAATGTTGGTGGGAGGCGAAAAACTTGGTCTCAAACAGGGGGCGGTTCACGATTTTGGTAAACAGACCCCGCCACTGTCAAACCTCTACCTTACGCTGCTAAACGCATTGAAGGTTCCCGTTTCGAAATTCTCCGACAGCAGCGGAACAATTTCAGAAATCATGGCTTGAGCAATAGTCAGTTCGCTTAGCAAATCAATTGATGCGTTTTGCCAGTCCTCAAAGCGTGTGTTCGATTTGCTTGGTGAAGAGACGGCTGAGTGAGGCTACTAAGTTGAGTTTGGATGTTGAGTTTGGCTGGCTGGAAAATAGTGTTTTAAAGAATGGCAAGCTAATTTTTAAATTTCGTTGAAAATTTCTAATTGCTATGTGGAAACAAAATTTTTGCTGGATTTCTACTACCTGTTTCGAAAAAATAACCCTCGTTGTTGTCCCATTTATCTAGGCAATACAGTTGGAACAATCGGACGGTCAGTGCTGGAATCCGCTTTGTTTTTCAGCAGTTTGGTGGCGTCGGTGGATTTGGGTGGTAAGTTTCCTACACGCGTCACAAAGGAGTGCATCCGCGATCGAGGAGGCTCATGGATTGAGTTTCCTGTTAGACACCAATTAATAAATTGTGAGTATTCTAGACCCAACGTGTCAAAGAACTCGCGATAGGAGAAATGCAAGACAGAAAATGCATTTCTCGGAGACTCCAAGTGATGGCAAAATATTATATTCAATCGGGCAATGTTTGTTACGTAGTTGGCGCATGCGACGTCGAAGGCGCGGCCCTCTGGGCAATGCATCGCATCATGGACGAGAAGATCTGTGATTACGAAGATGCGATTCTCGACAGCGACGTAAGCCCATTTGATTTACCAATTTCCGACATCCACCTCCAGGACGTCCCACAGGCGGTTCCTTACGAGGCAATGCTTGAGGGGTTGGCTCAATTTGACGAAACGATTTCAGTGAGTGAGCGCGGTTTTGGCCACGATGATGCTGGCGAACTTGAAACCGAAGAAATCTTTCATCAATGGCGTCAGTTAATGCAGGCTGTCGATCGACTACATGACCGCCTTGGTTAAAACACGGCAGTCGGCAATCACTTAGCTCTGTTGAACCAGTGGAGCCGATGATTGCCAAGGGCCGTTAATCACCGACCCCGAAGTCCTCATTGCAAAGCCTCATCATCAATTCCATTTCCGCCTGTTCGTGATGGGCGAGATCTTTGCAAAAGCGATCAAAGGATTCGGCAATTTGCTGAAACTGGACTTGAGGGGACGATTCTCGATAGACGACTTGCCAAGTGGTCTCGATGATTTCGCTCAACTGAAGGAATAACGTTTCATGGTCTTGCTGAAGGCTTGAAGCGTTTCGGCTGACATTAGGGTTTTGCAGAGCTGCATGCTGGAAGTACCCGTAGCATTCTTCCAAGGCAAAATACGTTTCCATTTCGTCACGAAGGTCGGAGAGTCGTTCGGCGACCTGTTGAGCAAAGTTTCCAGAATCGGAGGCGAAACGTTTTGAGCGGTTTCCAACCGCGTGCATAATCTCGTGATAAACGTTATTAAGGAGTTCACGAAATCCGTAATCCGTTTTTATCTCTTTCAAAAATGGGACATTGATTGTGATGCCGGCAGCTTCTGCACCGCTCTGGCGAAATTCAGTTTCTGATATCCAAGTGCTCATCTCTTCCCTCGCTCATAACTTAGGATCGTAATTGCCAATCTGACGGACAAGTTGGAGAAGGTGGAATCTAAGTTTGACGCTTTCAGTGGCAGTGTACAATTCTGTGTACAATCAAATCGCGTTGTAGAATAAACTCAAATCTGAGTGTCATTCTTTTAAAGCATTTCCTTTCAGCGTTTTACACCAGTCTCCGCATTTGGCACGATCAATATTTTATGGTGATCGAAGGCGAAGGCAAGGAAAATCAAATCCTTGAAAATGGGGAAGGATTTCGGATCTGTGGCCAAGGGGATCAATGCGGACATTGGTCTTTGCGATAGCATGCTATTTATTCGATAAAATAAAGAACAGAAATTTAAGATCGCCCTTGTTGGGTTTTGGTTTGTGAAAATTTATTTTTAATCTCTGGGTGCTACATGTCCCAACACGGTCCATGGTTTATTAAAGATTCAAACGATGTTTACGTCGACCCTTTCGTTCACGTGCGGGTAGACCAAGTCATTCGACCTGACGGTAACGATGGCCAGCACGTTGTTGTGCTGATGAAACCTGGCGTTTGCGTTTTAGCAATCGATGAAGAAAATAATGTCTATTTGACTCGGGAATTTCACTACGGCGTAGGTCGTTATTCGCTGGAGGCCGTTTCTGGCGGAATCGACACGGGTGAGCAGGCAGACGCGACGGCCAAGCGAGAGTTGGCAGAGGAATTAGGATTGATTGCCGAATGTTGGGAGCCGGTCGGTTCGGTCGATCCATTTACGACCATCGTTGTTTCGCCAACGAAGACCTATATTGCGCGTGGATTAACGAAAACTACCAGTAACCCCGAAGGCACTGAACTTATTGAAACAGTTATCATGCCTTTGTCGGAAGCGGTTGAGCGAGTCAACTCCGGCGAAATTACTCACGCGCCCACCTGTGTCCTGATTTTACAGGCAAGGATGAGGGGTGACTTTTCTTCCATGGATGCGACTCCGAGCTAGTGGGAAACGCTTTGCATCGAAGAACTACGTTTTCGCATTTTTGGGTTTGAGTTAGTCTGCGAGTTGTTGGAGCATTTTTTTCGCTCTAGCGCGATAGAGAAAGAGTCCGCGGTACTTCAATGCCTGCTCTAAAGTAGTTTTAGATTTTTCTTTTTCATTCATCGCATTTAAAACCGAAGCGGCAAAAAATCTAATTTCGGGAGAAGCATTTTGTTGCTGGATCGCCCTTCCAATTGCCGTTTTCGCTTGTTCCGTTTTTCCCTCTCGCAAGAGAACGTAACCACGAGCTGCTTGAGCAACGACGTTGTTGGGCAGAGCGCGAATGTTTCTGTTGGCAATTTCGAGTGCCATTTTCCGTTTTGCTGGATCCTCACTCTCAATTAAACAAAGGGCGTACATGTTAGAGGCATCGAAGTTGTTTGGAAATCGTTTGTAAAGCTCTCCGTAGTGCGATTCGGCGACGCCATACGATTCTCCTGCAAAGGCAATTTTTGCTTTGAGGGATAGTGACTGGGGCGTTTCGCCGGCGATGTCTGCTTTTTTAATGGCTGAATTTGCCATTGGAAATTGTTCTTCGTTGACAGCCCAACTGGCAACTTCTAGTTGGACTTGGGGACTGTCGGCGTAAGTTTCTGCTGCTGCTTGGATCCAGACCTTGGCGGTATCGAATTTTCCGGATCGCTGAAACCAGTTTGCGACGATAATTTCAGGAGGGCGTGTTTGAGGCAGGGCGGTTTGTAGTTGTTTCAAAAAGAGCAGGCTTTGCTCGAGATTTTTTTCATTAAACTCTAATTCAGCGGAGACCATTAACGCTTTAGGGTTTCCGGGACGCAGTTCTCTTAGTCTGGTGAGGTAACGTCGGGCATCTGTAAAACGTCGTTGTCGCATGGCGATATCGGTCGCCCCATCGAGGTATTGTGCTTCGTAAAAAGCGGCTGCGGCGGGCGATAGTTTGGCGCTTTTAGTCACCCGTTCGAGTTTGTCCAGTAATGCCAGTGCATCGGTCGACCGGTTTTCATTAATTGCCAATCTGGCAAAGGTTGAATAAACCGCTGGTTTGTCAGGATGCTGGAGGGCAGCACGTTCTAACAAAACTCGCCCAGACTTTGGATCTTGGATTGCGAAGCTAAGGCCGGCGAGCATTACATCCGCTGGAGGAAAGTTTGGATCAGAAAGAGCTTGTGCCGTCATTAACTCAATGACTAATTTCGCGTCTCGCGCTTGGAACGCTTTGACCGCATCACCGATAACCTTTTGCTGCTCGGGGTTAGACGTTGGGTTGCCGGGGATAAGGTTGTTTAGTTCTTGAACGAGTTGCTTAAATATTTTCTCTGTTTGCTGCTGCGCTGCTGCGGCAGTCGGTGGAGAGACCGATGGTTGTGAGGGGGTCAGTGAATTGGGGCGGGTGCCATCGACTTCCTGTGGCGGTCGAAATTCAGTTCCTGTTTGCCCGACGACGGTCAGAGGCCATAGACATGCCGTTACTAGCAGAATGGTGATCGACAGTCCCGGTGTTGCCAAACGGGGTGACCCAGACGTTGCTGTTGGAGGAAATGATGAAGGCATGAACGAACTCCGTCTCAATTGGATGGATTGAATATCTCAAAGCCGATGTTGTGTACTCTTGAATGCCGGTTTAGTCACTTGGGGAAGTGCGGTTGATCGCGGACATGATTTGGACCGTCGCGTCAGATTTGTTAAGAACATAAAAATGCAGTCCAGCGACATCTGCATCGATGAGTTCTTGCGTTTGTTGGATTGCCTGAGCCACGCCGATTTTGAATTGATCATCCGCTTCCGGATTGGCTTCGAGTTCCTGAACAAACGAGGCTGGAAGTTTGGCTCCGCAAAGTGACGAGATGCGTTGGATTTGTTTGAGACTGGTGACAGGTAACAAGCCTGGAACAATAGGAATATCAATTCCTTTTTGTTCACAGAGATCTCGAAAACGAAAAAAATCGTCGTTGTTGTAAAAGAGTTGAGTGACGATTGCGTGCGCTCCGGCATCGACTTTTCGTTTTAGATTGTCAAGGTCAACGTCGAGGCTTGGCGCTTCTCGATGTTTTTCTGGATAGCCAGCGACCAGTACGCCCAGGTCGTTAAATTCGGCATTGATCAGATCGACTAATTCATTGGCGTATCGATAGCCGCCCGCAGTTGCTTGAAATTCAGTTTCGCCCTGAGGAGGATCACCTCGCAGGGCGACGATATAGTCAACCGATCTCGCTCGGGCTTGTTCGAGGTAGGCCCTTAAATCATCCACACTACTTCCCACAAGTGTCAGGTGAGATGCGACAGGGATGTTGTATAAGTTTTTAACCTCTTCAATGATGTCGAGCGTCTTGCCTTGTGTTGATCCCCCGGCTCCGTAGGTGCAGGTGATAAAATCCGGAGAAAACTGCATCAGTTGTTCGACATGTCGACGAAGGCTTTTTTCGCCGGCGGGTGTTTTGGGTGGAAACAACTCATACGAAGTGACTTGTTTCTTTTCAAACAGTTGGGAAAGCGACATGGGGATATGAAATTATTCTGGAATGGAAATTAGATGTTATCATGATAAGTTCGCAGCCGCTCGTGAGACAGTCCAGATTGAAAAACTGTTCGCAGATTGAGCGTTTTGAAGACGGTTAGCGCCAAACAGGCTGAAATTAGATTGTACTGGTTTCCGTGGATTCCTGAGGGAGGGGCGGCTTACAGTGAGATTGGCTCATTGGAAAGACCGTCGGGGCGTTCATGTTGCGTATTCCGGTACATGTCGAGAATTAATTCGATATCGCAGGGTCGCTGAGTCACATTTCGCCGGGAGAACATGCGTTTCTGAGTGGTCACAATGACTTCGGGAGGTAGGTTTCCAACTTTATCAAAGGTGCGAGCGTAATTTACGAAGCTCGGCACGTTAGTCGTAGCGAATCCATATACCATACTCGCGGTGCCGATTGTCTTGCCGGTAAAGATGCTCGTGTTGATCGCGGTTTTCGCATAGTCACCCATAATACAACCGATGAATTGCATCCCCGATGCGACCTTTTCGGATCCGTACTGCATATTGACCATGCCGTATGTATTTTTCAAGTCACTGTTGCAGGTGCCTGCTCCGAGGTTGATCCAACTGCCGATGTAGCTATGGCCAAGAAAACCATGATGCTGTTTGTTGGTGTATGCCTCGAGAATCGTACTCTCGACTTCTCCCCCAATTTTACAGGTATGGGAAATGGAGACACAATCTTTGATTGAGGCGTGCTCACTGATTCGGGTTCTTGGGCCAACATAAACTGGCCCTCTAATAAAACAAAATGGTCCAATTTTAACGTCCGAGTCGATGACAATTGGACCTGGTTTTGAGTCAAACAAAACCGGGTCGACTATCTGAACGCCATCGGCGACAAAAACATTCTCATATTTTTCGGTATAATTACCATGAGAGATTCGGTGGGCAAGATTGCCTTGGAAAGATTGAATGTTTTGATTGATGATTTCGTGTGGGTAATCGAGTAATGACAGATCGTCCTCTGTAATTTCACAATTGGGGCGACTGCCGAGCGATTCAATAATTTCAGACCAACTGGCTCGCGGATGATCTTGCAGTGTGCTGGTTGGAACAATGGCAGCGGCGGTTGCCCAGCCAACGCGAATCAGAATACCTTCTGGAAGTAATTGATTTGACGACTCTCTTAACGCACAGATTTTCTCCCAATTTCTTACCGTCGGAGCGAGTCGGGCGTTGACGATGAGTGTCCATCGTTGGGAGAGGTCGAGTGATTGCTCCAATTCAGGGAAGTCCAGCATTTGAATTCGTTCAAGGAAAGGTCGGACGATTCCAACCATTCTCGAATTCAGCAATTTTAAGAAATCGATTAAGCGAAGACTCGCGCAAGTGATGGCGTAAGCGGGGCGGCCAGTCGTAACGGGATACAGATTTTCGACGCCCGAATCTTCAAAAACTATAACGTTCATTTGGTGTGTGGGTGGCGCGCTGGATGATGGAAGCCTGGGACACGAGTTCTGGTTTTAGCATGAATTTATGGGATGACAAGCGAGATGCGTTTGTGCCATTTTCGTGAATCACGCGTTCATCAATTTGCTAACATTTTTAATTGCAAAAAACCAAATCAGGTGATTTAGGCAGTTTGGCTGGAAAGCATCAGCGCTTGATTGCAATAAAAAAAGCGGCTCGTTGGAACAAGCCGCTTTTGGAAAATCTCTTAGAAAATCATCGGGGTCAGCCTTCCAGTAAGGCTGACTCAACGATTACTTGAGTTGTGTTCCCTGATTACCGTCGGCAACTTGAGGTCCCATTTGCCCTGCAACTAAGGTGGTGAGATCCAATTGACTGTTGTAAACCACTGATCGATTCACAGCTTTGATGACCTCAGGCCGGTTATTTCCATCGACTGGAGAGCTGTCGAATCGCAAGACGAGAACGATTCCATTGGCCTCCGCGACCGCTTTCACCACCGATTGCAATTTTTGATAGGTGACGTAGTAAATCTGAGCTTCGCGATTGAGAAGATCCGTTTCCTGCTGTCGTGCAAAAGTTTTCAACTGTGTCTGCGTTTGTTCGAGTTGAGCTTCTTGTTCATACCGATCAGCCCCATTTGGCAATGCACTGATGGCTTGCGCATTTGCTTGAATGGTTTTCTGTTGAGCAGTGATTTGTTCTTTTAGGGCGGTTGCCTCTTTTTTAATTTCTGCCATCCGGGTTTTGAATTCCAGATTCCTTTGGAAAACGGCAGCGACGTCTAAAATTGCAACGATACCGGATTCTTGGGCTTGAGCGACACCACCGGTCAACGGTAGCGTGAATGCGAATGCCGTAATTAGTGCCAATTTGTAAATGTTCGATTTCAAAACTCGTCCTCCCTGACTGACGAAACGTATTTGGTTGATTGTAAGCCTAGGTGATCCTTCACCGGCAAGTATGATTGAAATGCAGCGAGATTGCCGCGAGTCGTTTAAATATACCTTGCAAGCTTCATGCCAAACTCAATTTTTGAATGTTAAAAAAAAGCTGAGTAGTAGAATCAGGTAAAACCCCGAGTTCGTCGCCTTTTGCTTTTTTTACGTTCTTCTCGGCACGCAACTTTTGCAACGTGGTTTGTAAAGATTACCGGTTTTTAAATCAATCCAAATCTTGGTCGCAAATGTAAAATTAACGATTTGAATTGCTGGCATTTTAAGCACGTTGTCTGCTAGCAGCTTCGAGGCCTTGAGGCGATTGCAAAGTGAGACGTCGCTGTGGAGTCGTGGTCTGCAAAGTCGTGGTCTGCAAAGTCGTGGTGCGATTGAAGCTGGGGCTTACCATGGTTTAGAGCAATTAGGATGTGAAAGCCTGGGTTGTTTGCCCGTGGGTGGTGAGGTCAGAGATATCATCCGGTGTAAGCTGACACTGGTGAATGGCGGAAGCGACAAGGACATGTTCGCAGCCAAGTTCGAGTAGCGATTGAATGTCGTTGGCGTGCCGCACTCCGCCCCCTGAAATTATCTTGATGTCGGGTAGCTCTTGTTTTATTTCTTGAATTAGAGGGCCGAGTTCGTTTTCAGAATTGCCGCATCCTGCCATTGTTCCAACCGATTCTAGATCGAGCAGAATTAATTCTCGAACACCTTTTGTGAAAGCATGTTGGATTAATTCGAGTGAAGTCGCATTGGCGAGATTTCCAGGTTGCGTGAATAACTTACCCGCTTTTTTATCGAGGCTGAAAATTGGTGCAATGTTCAATTCAATCAGTTTCGTGAGTAAGTCCATATCAGTGAAATTGGCGAGTGTTTCCGACGAGAGAATTATTTTCAATCGTTCCCGCTGTGGTATTTTCTCGATGATTTGCTGATAGTGATCGCCGCTCACCCAATCAGCGTCGATCCAGAGTCCAAATCCTGCGTTCAATAGATCATTATAGACATTCCAATTGGGATTGGCTCCGTTAAAGCTGTCGATGTCAGCGAGGTAGAGAACGTCGCATCCTGTTTGATTGAAGATTGCTTTTGCAACGTCAATCGGTTGACTGCTGTGGGTCAACTTTGAGTGAACTGGCCGGTAAGTTTCTCGATCCCCCTGAGCCGCTAAGACGACCTGGCTAATCATTAAATCGAGAACGGGAATGACAGGGTTCATAATCGAAAGGAACGCGAGAACCAGTGTTGGTGGATTGTTGAATCAGACAGTGACGTCGTTTACCAGAGGTTAGTTTAGCGATTAATCTGAACCGCGTCATTCTCGTAAAGTGGTAAATAACGGTAATAAACTTCAAGAATCATGACTGCCATTGCGGTCGTATACAGGCGCCCGCCGACCTTGCCGTGCGGGTCGGAGAAATACCAGCTTCCCGCTTGGTGGGTATCGCTTTGGTCTTGGCTGGTGACAAGATGTTCTCTCATGGAATCATTCCAATTTTTCCAACGGGGATCGCTGCGATGGTGCAGCACCTGAGTGGCGTAGTAGTTGAAATAAACGTTGTTTTTGGATGGTCCGTGGTCAGATAAGAATCGCGTTGCTTGTTCGAGTGAGCCGGCGTTTATTCCGGCACCGAGATACATTTTTGAAAGCACGCCGATCGCGGTCGTGGTTGCCGAATTTTCCAATGAGTCATCGGTGTTGTATCCAAACCGACCATTGGAGGTTGCGAGTGAGTCGACAAATTGTTCCGCTTGAATCATGGTTAGTTCACCGAGTCGCGAGCCAGAAAGTTGGCAGCTTTTTAAGGCCATGATTTGCCACCCGGTGACCGTCATATCTCCTGGCGATCCAGGGTCATATCGCCATCCACCCGCTTTATGTTGTGCGGTTTCGATATACTGTCTCGCGAGATCGGCGACTTTGCCCAGTCCGCTATCTCCGGTCATAGTACTGGCTTCGCTTAACGCGATGGTGGCAATCGCATGGGCATACATGCCCTTACTACCAGACGTGAGGCTGCCTCCTCGCGCGGTGATTCTCATTTTTGAGCGTAAATACTGAAGGCCCTTTTGAATTTCTTGTTGATAGGGCCCCGTTCGATGGGTGTAGCCTGCTCCCAGCAACGACATCAACGCCAGTCCGGTTGCTGCGGTCGATGCCTCGGTTGTCCCTTCATCTTTGCATTTTCCGCGGCAGCTTTGTTGGTCGTGAAGGAACCTCCAACTGCCGTCTTCGCGTTGATGATTAATAATCCATCTTAAGCCTTCTTCGACGGCAGCTTCGCTTGCGAGCGTGCCTCCCCGGAGGGCCGCAAGTCTTGCTCTGGCATCCGTCGCCCGTCCCTCCAGTCCACCCCCCGTTGGAAGTTTTCCAACTTCGTTCGCTGGATTATTTTCCGCTTGGTTAGGATTGATCGCTGGGTTGGCAATACTCGGAGAGACGATCGGTAGATCGTCAGCGTTGATGGAATCCTCCATAGCTGTCGCATCGGCAAGCATTTCCATCGGTGATTGGTTATCGATCGGGACTTCTATTTCAACCAACTGTAGATCAGCCTGATTCAAATTTTCCAAAACGGGATTGGCATCCGGAGTTGCTACCAAGCTAATCGTTGTGACCGGCTTGTCCATCGCTAACACGAACCAGGCGAGCGCTAAAAACAGGGAGAGGTGAAGCGCCATGCTGATGAGTACGGACGACAGTGGATTGCGGTGATTTTCAATTCGCCCGCGTATCGAACTATCCTCGGAGACTTCAGCCTCGTCGGACAGATTGACTTGAGGCAGCGCGAGATTGAGCGGAGGCCGATGGGAATTTAAAAACGTCTCCAGCGTTTGTGGGCCGCGTGACTGAGATTTGCGAGGGTTCGTTTTTAGATGAAGCGTCGGGATCGAATTCACCATATCGGTCGGCTCTTGAGAAGCGCGATTTCGAGGTGCTACGGTCACGAGTTTGGAGGGCCTGCCGGAAACCGGAGGCGTATTGCTGGATGACATCATTGCAGAATCGTTAGTCGGCATGGCAGTCCGATTCGGTTCTGGTTGTTTCGTCATGGCTGATACCTAGGTAAACCCCTAGGCCTACTATAGTTCGCGATCGGGACTGAATCATGTTTTGCGGGGTTAAATCTACGTGGAAACGATTGATAAATTTTTATAATCGTCAGTTTCCAAGGGTTAGTTTGGTTACAGTTTCGGGTGTTTGACTAATGAATTTAAGCAACTCAAAATCGTTAGGGCGAGCCTGAAGCGTATTTCTGATCCCCATTGGCGAGGGTAACGATGAAGCAAAAGGTTGGGTCGTGGAGTCGTGCCATAGGTTGGTCGCCTCGTAACCGCGACGGGCAATTTTGAGTGCCCAGACGGTCTCGTTCGCCGCGATTTTTTCGGGAACTAAGCAGCTTAATGGAATGGCGACTTCAATCGTCCAAGTTGCTTCGTCTTCTGACTGGCTGACAAACCAGTTTGGATTCCACCCAAGGCTGCCCGAACAGCTTTCTTTCACCCAGCCACGATGGTCAATCACGAAGCAGTTTTGGGAGAGGTAGTCTCGATCGACGTCAATTGAGAATTCGATCCGATCTCGGTGGGTCAGATCCGCATCTCGCGGTCTCGATTGGTTTGGAGTTTTGTAAGATTGGCCTGCGATTTTTTGACACTGAAAACCAGCGTAAAAATATTTATCATCGTAAGCAAACATGGCAAGATCGAGCGAAGATTTCGATCCGCTATTAGCGGTTGAGCGAGGCATTTGCCAGGCATCGTGTTTTTGGAAACCGTTCTGCCAAAAGGGTTCGTCGAGTTTGCCGTCGAGTTTGGGTGGTTTATCTGTAAAGCGGCAGACGCCAGTTTTTAGGCGAGGCGAGGAAGTTGCTAGTTGCGGACTGAGTGCCAATTCGCGTTGGGCGGCAATCGAAATTCCCACTTTTTCTGCGTCCCCGAGTTGTGCGAGTGATTTATATCGGCCCTCATTGGTCAAGGCTCCATTGAGCCGCCGAGAGATGTGAGTTTCCATAAATTTATATTGCGGGCCGGCAGCGAATTCGGGGTCGCGCTGTTTCATTTGATTTAAAATTTTACTTGCAATTTGCAGGCGTTGATCAAAGAAAGCTGGTCGAATCGGCGCAGGCGTGATGGTCTCTTGCGCCTCCGATTCCTCGTCTTTGGGGGGTGACTTTTTTTCTTTAGATTTTAACATGGCATCACTTGGAAGCCATTTAATTTGGGAGCTGCCGTTAGCAAATTGTTGCTGAGTGCGCGGCTGGTAACTTTCTTTTAGTCGTTGGGCTTCGGTCAGCGTTCCATGGTCGGTTAGTTCGCCGTTTTTGATTTTATTCCGGTATTCAATTTGAGCGAATTCTTCACTGCTGTAATATTTAGCCAGCCAATTCATCGCGGCAGGTGCAAAGGCATGATCCGCCCAGTGGTTGACGAGAAGTGTATTGGTTTGGGCAGCGAGTTCGGTTTTTCCAACCTCCAAATAGCGTTCAGCGAGTTGCATTAACCACACCCCGGCAATTCCCTTATCCATGGGCATCGTAAACGCTTGGATCTGTTGTCGCCAAATTAGTAAATCGCGAGGTGAGACCGATTCAAAGCGAACGAATTCTTCTACTTTTCGTTGTTTCGCGTTCGCTTGCTGGATCATGTTTAGGTTCCCGCGTTTGGCGTCTGTCATGTTTCTCGGCGACGCTATTTTTCGTTTGTCGAGTCCCGAGAGAAGGTTTCCAGCTTGCATTCTTTCGCGTTGACTTAGGTGATTGACCCGATAACGCAGCACACGGTCGCTGGTTACGGATTTTCCCAAGAGTGCTCGGCTAAGTGCGATTTGGTCTTCGATTAAAACGCCTGCTCGGGGAAGTAGACGAGTCGCATCAATGGTGAAGTCTCCCGCTGGATCCTCGAATGCGAACCGATCGACTTTCCACGTTTTCAAACCCAATTCCGTGATTTGAACTGGAAAACTTCGCTCGCTGCCGGCTTGAGTAATCGCAGAGTTGACAAGTGAAAACAGCTCAGCGGATAGCTGATTCATTCGACGAGTTGTCGGTTGGGTTGAATTCAGCACAACGACGTTGGGCTGCATGGTTCGAATCACTCGCGTCAGTTTTTGTACGATCTTTTCACGTGTTGTTGCCGAGCTCAGATCGACTTCTGCTGAAACTCCCAGTGAATGGAGGAGGCTGCTGCCGAGCCGTTCGGTGGCTTGGGTAAGGTCCTGATTTTGATGGTTTGTTTTTAGAACGACTAAGGCGGCTGCGGTCTGGTTTTCTTCAATCGAATACTTTGCCAGTAATTCCAATGGGAGAGATTGGTCATCTAGGCTAACGCAGAGGATTGCAACGCGTTGTTGGTTACCTCTTTGAACATGCCAGTTTTGCCCACCGTCGGTAGTGGCGATAATTGCCCCTCCGCCACCGACTGCCCAACCGTGTAAGCGATCCAAAAAACGTAACTGATTGATACGCATCCGAATGGGGGTTCGGTACGATGTCGTTTGTCCTGTTTCTGTATCCATCGAATATATAACCGTCCCAGGATCGCCGGCAAACCAAATTTGATTTCCGACTACTGAAATGGTTTCAAGATCGATCTCCGATGCTCCTGGTGGAAGATTGATTTGCGTCCAGGATTTTCCACCATTGGTTGTATTCAGCAGCGTGCCGGATTCGCCGACTGCCCAGCCAGTCTCATTATTGACCATTCGAACCTGAGATAAAGTCGGGATTTTCTCGCTGATTACCACCGATTGCTCATATTGATTGGGACGAAGTGTGCCTAGTTGGCCAGCTTCATTAATGGTGACCAAGCCATCATTTGTCCGCTCAACGGCGAGCCAAGAGTGAATCTTTTTTGAGGTTTGGCTCGACCACGACTGGCCCCCATCTGATGTGTAAAAAATGCCAGATTGAAATAGATTGCCGGCCTCGCCGACCGCCCAACCATTCAATGCATCTGCAAATCGAATTTGCTGGAATCGAGGAGCGACTAAATGCTCGACCGAGTTCCAGGTGATTCCTCCATCCCGAGTTCTCATAACGATGGCTTTGGATCGATTGATGTAGGGCACACTGTAGCCGCCTGCGATCCAACCGTTTTTTTCATCCGCAAAAAATACCGATTCGAATCGACAACTGATCGGATTGATCGATTGCCCATTGGCTCGACCCGTGGCTCGAGTTTGAATGCCCTGACGCATGTTGCGGAGCTTTTGATCAAGCGAGAGATTGCTGACACTCAGATTGACGCGTTGCGATATTTGAATCCAAGTCTCCCCTCCATCAGAAGTCCGGACGATCGTCCCCTGAGCACCGACTGCCCAACCTAGACGAGTGTTAAGAAAAAAAACGTCCGTGAGCTCGGCGTCTGATTTCCAGGACTTAGGAAGTTGCTCCCGGGGCAAATCTGAATCGCCTAGAGCAAGGGGAGTGAGCAAACAAAGAGCTGCCAGTCCGGCCCCCCATTGGGTGATTAATTGTTTAATAAATCCGTGCATTAGTTTGCCGTGGTTCCGGTTTGAGAAATCGCGTCGGAGTGTAGCAGGATCGAAATTGCAGGACTATAGAAGGCCAATTGGCACTCTCGGTTAGTGAAGGTGCTTGGAAGGGCGAGCCGCAATTTGCTGGAAGTACTTGCTAGCAGTTCAGGCATAAATTGGAGTTTTTGGCCATTTTATGACAAAGCGAACAAGAAATTAATCGAAATACAGTTTGTTTTGCGTAAGTAAGTTTAAAGATTTGCAGCAACCTACGGTTACCCAAGCGGGCGACAAAATTATTTTTTAGGAAAACGATTGATGGAGTGACCTGAGGTGTCACAGAGTTCGCAGATACTTATCAACGAAGCACATTGGCCAACTGTGCTACCCAAATCGTTTGATCCCCCCTGGCCGATAAGTTAAGGAGAATAAAATGTTAGTTTTAAGTCGCAAGCAGAATGAAAAAGTTTTAATCGACGGTGGTATCACCGTGGAAGTTTTACAGATCAAAGGCAACACAGTTCGCCTTGGGATCTCTGCTCCATCCGACGTGAAAGTTATGCGGGGAGAGCTGAAGCCGTACGGAATGAGCGTGGTGGAGATGCAACTACCTCAGGCAGTCGCGATTGCGGGCTAGTAGAGGCCGGGCGTTTTTGAGAGCCGCGCTATTGTATGCGTTTCTCGACCGAACTAACGAATTTTGATTGGAACGGGAAGAGAAATAGAAACGTGACCATTGCGAATCCGACGATTCCCAAGGTTACGGTGTGGAGGTCGAGCATGAGCACAAGCAGGTTTGTAAAGAGAGCGGCTTCGACGAGTGAAAAGCGAACAAGATATTCAACGCTTACCGAGTGCACGGCGGACTTTATCTGTTTTTCCTCGGATTCACCGGTCGCAAATTCTCCAGCAAAGACGAGGGGGAATACAATGCCACTACCGATCATCAACAACCCAAAAACTGCTCCGATTAATGGCAGCATGGAAAGGGGGTCGCCGATTTCATCCCAGTTGGCGATCATTGCAATCACCGAAGCTGCCAGTGTCGAGGCGACAATCATCGCCCCTGCGATGGACTGGAGGGAGATGATTTGCGGTCGAAGTCTAGTGGTTTGTTCCTCAGAGAGCATGGTTTAGGCCTTTGTTTCAGAGGACATCTTCGTTGAATCGAGTTGTTATTGTTTGCCTAGTTTTTCGACCAGTTTCGCAACCTGCATTGGGTCATTCTGAGCAACCAAATGATCAATCGTCTGTTGTTTGACGTCTAGCTTGAGCAAGTGTCCTTCAAGACTTTTCCAGTACTTCTCTCTCTTTTTTCCTTCCGAGAGGTACAGCTCGGTGACAATTTCTTGCGCCCGCTGGAGCGAAATGTTTTCCCGGTTATCGTAATAATTCCGGATAATATTCTGTTGGTATTTTGATCTTTCAGCCACGGTCGAACTCGCTGGTTTCAAACGAAAAAAAAGTAGGCAGCAGGATTATCGGCAATTTTTGAGCCGCACGTGATGAAAGCTCGAACGCCCCAGATATGTCGATTTTAGCGACCAAACGAATTGAATGTAGCCCGCAAGGGATACAATTCTATTCGGAAGGGAAGCTAGATTGTATCGTATTCGACTTGGCATTCTGGGAGAGAGCCAAGAAAAATACGACCATAGGATTTTGTTTTAATTCTTGGGTCAAGGACAACAACGATTCCAGAATCGGTTTTACTTCGAATGAGGCGTCCGAAGCCTTGTTTGAATTTTATGATTGCCTCGGGCAATTGGTAATCATTGAATGGATTTCCGCCCGATTTTTTAATGGCTTCTAGTCGAGCTTGCAGAAGCGGTTGATCGGGGACACTGAAGGGTAGCTTGGTGATGATCACGTTTTGAAGCGCGTCTCCCTGGACATCGACTCCCTGCCAGAAACTATCGGTTCCAAAGAGGACACCCCGAGGTTTGGATTTGAATTGCTCAAGCAATTGCGTTCTTGAAACGCCTCCCCCTTGCACGTAAAGTCCAAAATCTTTTTCGCTTAGCCAAGGAGTTAAGTCTCGTACAGCACGATTGAGGAAGTCGTAACTGGTAAATAAAACGAAGGCATGACCATCTGTTCGGGAAACGTACTGTTTGATTGCGTCGATGCACTGTCGTTCGTGCGTATCACGATGCTCTGCAGGACTGGCCATGTTTGAAACTAAGATTAATCTTGCCTGTTCGCTATAATTAAACGGGCTGCCCAGTTGCGCTGATTTCGATTGTGTGAGTCCAATTCGATTTCGGAAAAAATCAAACGATTGGTCACCGATGGCCAGGGTGGCACTGGTTAGAATGCAGCAATCGGTTTTGTTAAATAGATTCTCTCTTAAGGCGGGTCCAATATCGATCGGCGCCGCCATCAATTTAACTTTTTGTTTTCCATATCGATTCATTCCCGATTCAATCCAATAAACTCCTCCTTCCATTTCTTGGAGTCTCCACGCTTCGAGGGATGTCGAAAGTGCGGTAAGGCGATCAGCTTGAGAGGTGAAGTCCTGCTTTTCCGCAGCGTCTTTCATGTTCTCACCAAATTGCCGAACCAGTTGGCTTAATTTGTCCAAAGCCGGGGAGAGTGGATTGCTCACGATTCCAGATTCCTGGACGCGAGTCGTCGTATTGCGGGCGTTGGAAGTTTGGGTGCGAGCAACCCAGGCAAGGATATCTCCAAACAGATCTTCGGCGCGAATTCGGCATTGGACAACCGACTGCTGTCCGGCCTTAAGATTGTGATGCACCAACAGACCTTTGTTAGTGCTTTCGTTATAGAGTTTCGAAAGCGTGTAGTCGATTTGTCCTAACGTGATGCCGAGCCCAAGATGGTCACTGGCAACATCTTGAATCGTATGAGCTTCATCGAGAATAACGGTGTCGTAATCGGGAAGAATGTTGACTCCAAGCCTTCGCAGGGAAAGGTCGCTAAAAAAGAGAGCATGATTAACGATTAGGATGTCGGCATTCTGCAGTCTTTTTCTGGCCTTGAAGTAGTGGCAGTCTGCGTAGCTGGGACACTTTCTCCCTAGGCAGTTTCCACTGTCGCTTTTGACTTCGTCCCACACACTCGGAAGGACCTTTAGATCGAGATCGGCTCGTGAGCCATCGGTGGTCGTCACTGCCCATTCGCGAAGATCTTGAACTTGAGCAATCTGTTCATCGGTAGAAAATAGGTTGTCGCTCCGTTTGAGCGCCTGTTTGAGTCGACGCAGGCTTATGTAATTACCACGTCCCTTGGCAAGCACCGCAGAAAACTCAAGCGGAATGATGCTGTTTAGAAGTGGAACATCTTTTTGAATTAGCTGTTCTTGCAGGCTGATGGTGTGGGTTGAGACGACGATCCTGCGCTTGCCACCATCTTTACTTTCCTGATTCTCTTGCAATGAAAGAATCGCGGGAACGAGGTAGCCAAAGCTCTTTCCTACTCCTGTTCCCGCTTCGACAATCAAATGCTGTTTGGCGCGAATTGCCTCTGCGACGGCATCGGCCATCTCGAGTTGCTGTCGACGCTCCTCGTAGTTTGGCAGTCGTTTGGCAATTAAACCGTCTTGTCCAAGGATCTCCTGAGAATCCAAAATAGCATCTTTCAAATCAACTAATCAAAAAAGAACTACCGCCGCCGCCCCATTCTACGTTTACCACTGATTTCCTGACAGGCGGTTGGATATCAGTTTGGTGGAATAGCATCGCAACGCTATTTTTTTCTGCTGCCACGAATGAATTTACGAAGTGTCATAGGTAGTGGAGATTTAAAGGTAACCAGTTTCAGCGTTGTTGGATGGATGAATGAAATTTCAACGCTATGCATTGCCAATCTCTTTTTCTCCCATTTTTCATGGGGATAGCGCTCTTGTCGATAGCGGGTGTCGCCAAGAATGTGATGTCCAGATTCACATAAGTGAACGCGCGCTTGATGGCGACGAGCGGTGACCAGTTCAAGTTCTACTGCGGTCGCCTCCTCTAATTGCTGGGTGACCTTGTAGCGAGTCACTGCACGTTGTCCTTTTCCTTTTTCCAATGTGGAATAACGACTGAGGTTGCTGTGTGTGTCGAGTTGCGATTCAAAAACACCGGATTCAGATTCTAATTCTCCATTGACGATTGCAAACACGATTCGGCGAGCTTGGTCCTGATCGAATTGAGTCCGTAAATGTTTTGCTGATTTCGGTGTCTTGCCGAAAACCATCGTGCCACTCATTCCGCGGTCGAGTCGATGAATCAGATAGGCTTCATGGTTTTTCTTTTTGCGATCTAAATACGCGGTGACTCGTTCGAGTAAAGTATTTGGCTCCTCTTTATTTGTGGGAACCGTTAGCACTCCGGAGGCTTTGTTAATGACAAGGAGATCATCATCTTCATGAATGATTGTAAAAGTCCGATCGCTCCAAGGCCGCTTCTTTTTGGCATAGCCTTGTTGGGCGTCATAGTTGACGATGATTGCGTCACCAGCATTAACACGGGTTGCGGGGTTTTTGCAGATAGACCCGTTGAGGGAAACGCACCCGTGGTCGAACAGGAGGTTTAATTTGCTTCTTGGCAAATCGATCAGGCTGCGAACCATTAGGTCGATTCGGCCTTCGAGTTCGGAAGTTACGGTTTCTTTAAATTCGGTCGTTGCCATAAGGTTTCAATGGGTTTAATGTCGTTTCCGACATTTCAGAATTGGTTTTATCCAAAGGATGGGTTTAATTTAAAAATGTAGGAGTTGTTCACTTGGAAAGCTGTTTTAAAGCTTCAAGTCGTGCGGCTTCGAATTCGTCCCCCGCATTCCAGGCCGGCAGCGAATCTTGGTTTGCCGCTTGAAGTCCAGTGTAGAACATTAACTTGGCGTCCTCGACGGCCCCTGAAAGGTTCCATTGGTCGCTGTATTCGTCACTCGTCTGGTGGTAGATGTTTTCTGTCCATTTTCGCAGTTGTTCTTTTCCCCATCCGTCCGGCTTACCAATGACGTGAACTCCGGAGCTTAGATAAACGCCGGGAACACCAATTTTCGCAAGGCTGAACTGATCGGAGCGATAATAATAACCGCGATCAGGGAATTGATCTCCGACGACGACTCGTTTTTGCCATTTCGATATCCGTTCCACGATTTTATCCATGTCAGATTTGCCACGTCCAATCACGACGACGTCCTCGGTTGCCCCAAGAATGTTAATTCCATCAATATTAATGACAGCGGCCAGACGCCCAGCGGGGATGGGTGGATTTTGGGCGAGGTAGGCAGATCCGAGAAGCCCTTGTTCTTCGGCGGCCACCGAAGCAAATAGAATCGACCGTCGCGGGCGGTCAGATTTTGGTAATGCGGCCATGGCGCGGGCGATGGCCAGCATTGATCCTACGCCCGAGGCATTGTCGACCGCCCCGTTGTAAATGTTGTCGACCTTTTCATCGCGTGCTTCGGTCATTCCAATGTGATCGTGGTGCGCGGTGTAAACAATCCATTGCTTGCTTAGTTCGGGGTCGCTGCCAGGTAGCAAACCAAGCACATTGGCGGAACTTCGAGAGCGAACTCGGCAATCCATTTTCATGGACAAGTTTGTATTTAGTGGTACTGGCTGAAAATTTTTGGATTGGGCGGATTGAGTTAACTCGTTCAATTGATGACCGGCAAAGGATACTAATTTTTCGGCTGCGTTTTCAGTCAACCAGCCTTCGAGCAAGGCTCGACCCACTTGCTTGCCACCGAGAGCCATTTGCTCACCAGTCCATGACGTTTGCACGACTTGATAGGGGTAACCGGCGGAGGGAGTGGTGTGAATAATTAACATTCCAGCCGCGCCTAGTTCTGCTGCTTTGGCGTACTTGTAGTCCCAGCGTCCGTAATACAGTCGCGTCCTGCCGGCAAATATCTCTGGAACATCAGCGGGGTCGTTGTTGAGGCACAATAAAATTTTACCTTTGACGTCGATCCCTTTGAAATCGTCCCAGCCATATTCGGGTGCCTGAATTCCATAGCCAACGAAAACAACTTCCGCATCTTTGATAACTGCTTGTTCAACGCCCGTTCCACACGTGACGATATAATCATCTTTGTTTTTCAATGACAGGGATTGGTTGGATTTCCTGAAGTTAAGCGTTGAGGGGGGGCGAGTTGTAACGCCCATTAGAGGAACTTCTTGAGTCCACTGGCCATCTTGGCCGGCAGGCTTGAGTCCCATCTGTCTAAATTGAGAAATGATATACTTTTGAGCCAAGCGATCGCCGCGCGTCCCCGGACCTCGGCCTTCGAGAAGGTCGTCGGCGAGAAATTCTACGTCGGCACGTATCGATGCGTCTGTGATTTTTGATTCAGCAATACGCTGTTGGCTAGTTGTTGGCTGGAGGGAGGAACCTGACTGTGTCTGCGCCCTCAAGTCGAGTGTAGTGAAATGGATAGCACAAAGTGCGATCAAAACGAATCGAGGTGAGTACAAGAACAACATGGGGCTTCCTTAAAAACAGGTGATCCCATTGATTGTACTTTAATCGACCGCGAGACGGCAGCAGTCGCCGATAGACAAACAGCGTGAATCGCTGAATTCTTCATCAGTCTAGGGGGAAATAGGTAGCAAACTACTTCGCATTGTCAGGGAAAAGTCTCTGACGCTGTCCATTGATGAGTACTCGGTAGAGAATTCCGTTCTCTTGAAGGAGTCCTTCGCATTTTTTCGAATCTGCCCATTTCACATCGATTCCAAGTACGAATCCAGAATCATCGATGGGGCCGACTTGATCAACAACTGTATGCCCAATGACCACGTGCTTTGCGTTGTGCCGGTTCAGGATTTGCTTGAGTTGGTCGGGCGTTGCCAGGCCATCCCATGCTGCGGCATGTTTCGGGAAGTAACCCCGATACCAGAAGGGGCCATGCATGTCGCCTACAGGATTTGTCGCAGGAGTCGCGCCGACCGATTTGCGTGGAGGCAGGCCTTCGCGAATCAGGCGGTTTAATTGTTGGATCTCAATTTTTGCGGCGTCCAGTTTGGGAGAGTAGCCGCCGTGTACAAATAGCAGGTCGCCAACGCGCGTAACACCATTTTTCGAACGCCACCACCGGCCAATTTCGGTGTTCGGGCCGTGAAGCTGATCGTATGCGACACCGATTCGTGTAGAGGTGAAAAGATATTTGGGGTGGATGTATCTTAAGTCTCCGCCCATCACCATCGCTTCATGATTGCCGAGAACATAATGGACTTGGCCGCCGGCCGCGATCGCTTCCTGTTCCAGACGGTGAATCAACCACATTAACTCGGTGACAGATTGCCCCCGATCGACAAGGTCGCCAACCAATACAAGATGTCCCTCTCCCCAAATCCAGTGTCCCTGTTCATCGATGACCTTATTGTTTTCCAAGAAACGAACTGCATTTAGATAGTTCCCCTCGAGATCACTGATGGCCATCAGGCGACTTGGTTGCTCCCACTCTGATTTCGGAGGGGAGGGCGGGGCGGGGTCAAGCATTAACGATTGAACTCGAGGTGTCAGTTGTTTAATGACACGAGGTTCAGTAAGTTTTTCGATTTGTTGCCGAGTTACTTTCCCGTTCACCATTGTGATAATTTCGGCGGTTTGAGGGTCGAGCCAATTGACATAGGGGCCGTCATTTATTTCTGAGGCCTGGATTGGATAGGGTTGCATTCGCGTGACATAATTTTTATCGCCCACCTCAAAGTACTCGGTCACAGCCAGTGAGCCAGTTTTAATTTCTGCCGCCGAAGCGATTTGAGAATTACTATCAACGATCATATTCTTGTTGCCGATGACCCATTGCCCGGTCGTTGCGGCAGGTCTTGCTTTAACCTCCTCGAACAAAATCTTACGACTCTGCGCTTGGACTTGAATTGTGATGGTAAACAGAAGCCCAATCAGCAGGGCGGTTTTTTGATTCATGGCGAATCTCGTATGGGGGATGAGCGATTAGAGAATTAATGTCACGGTGGTTACAAGCTGATTGCGTGCTGGACGATTACTTAGTTTTTGATTTTAGTTTTAACGCGTGTTTATCCCCAGGTAGTGCCTGCTGCCAACCGCCGTAAACGGGGTTGGGTAGCATGATCCAACGGGACCCCAGTTGTTGGAATTTTTGATTTCCTGTTTGATTGCGTTGGATGGTCTCAGTGACATTCAGCCCACTACAAAGATCGCTCATGCTGTCTCCAATGAGCATGACAATTCTGTGGTTTTTGGCGACCATTGCTCTGCGAGAAATTTTATCATCTCCCCGGCCGAGTTCTTTGTTTTTCGTCAAAACGTTTTCCGCTGTAGCAGGGAACCCAAGTTTTTTTAAATTTTCGACGGTCGCATTTTTTACCACGTCGCGACGATTCGTGATAAAAAAAATGTCAGCGCCAAGGGCTTTTGCGCGGGTCACGAATTCCAGCGAACCGGGAATTGCCTCCGCCTGTACTTCAAGGCACCATGCATTCCAAGTTTCGGTTGAGTAGCTCTCTTTTTTCAGAATGTTGCGAGCGTTGTAGGCTGAGTTATCCAGAACGGTTTCGTCACAATCGAGAATGATGGCGGGTGGCTTGTCGGCAAAATCCCCTGCCGTAAGCTGCGCTTCATCGGCAGTGATCGTCGCGTCGTCGAGCGCAGTGATCAACGGGTGAAGTGCCAAGCGAAACGTTTGTTCCGTCAGCATTCGATATTCAGCTGAGTTCTGAACCCAAGTCAAGGCATCGAATCGTCGGTCTTGAAGGAGGTCTGTAGTCTGTCCCAATGTGGGCAGAGGTCTGGCCGTGATCAAGACGGCCAAGAAAAAGCCAACCGCCGCCCCCTTTGCTAGAGAAGCAAATTTTAGCGAAACAAAATTTAAGGAGGCAAAATGAAAAATAAAATTTGCCACACGAGCCGAGGGTCGCAACATGAATCCTGCCCTGTTCAAAGAAGAAGTTACCGCTGATAGTTAACCGCGAATCTTTAGTTTACCGCGAATCATCCGCTTGGGCAGGTAAGCATCGTGGCGTGGCTTCGTTCTCGCCAAATTAATTTGACCAAGAGGTCATTGTTTACCTATGCAATACAGGAAATCATTGCTTCGCAGTAGGATTTGGCCGTTGTGGATCGCCGGGCTTGCATTGAACATATTTTCGTCGGATTCAATTTGGTTAAGGGCAATTGGCGTGAATTTTGGCTCTGCAGCGAGTACCCAGACCCCGCTGTCGCGGGTTGTCAGGTATAGTTTGTCCCCCCCGCGGACGATGGAAGCGTAGACACGTGCTTTGGTTGGCATTCGTTCTCGATAGACAGGTTCTCCGTTGCTCGCATCCATGCAATTCGCGATCCCTTTGTCGCTGGCCCAGTAAAGATGGCCGTCATGCAGGACAGGGGAAGTGACGTTGGCGCCAACATTGGTCATCCAAAGTCGATGTGATTGGGTGACATCTCCTTTACCGCCGAGTTTAATTGCCATTGCTTTGTTGCTTCGCCCGCCAAGGCAATAGACGATCCCGTTATAGGCAATTGGCGTTGGGACGACGTAGTCTTCGATTCCATCGCAGGACCAGAGCTGCTCACCGGTCAAAGGATTTAGACCCAAGACTTTGAATTTTTGGTTAATGACGAGTTCGGTTTCTCCCTTCTCATTTTTGGCAAGGCATGGGCACGACCAGCATTTAATTATGTTGTCATTCTTCCAAACAACTTTGCCAGTTCTCTTATCGAGGGCCCAAAGTGTATCGCTCTCGATGCTCGCGTTGATATAAAGTAAATCGCCATAAACGACAGGAGACGAGGCAGAGCCAAAGCCGACCGTTTTGAATCCTAGTTCGTCGTTTTGCCAGAGTTGATTTCCTTTTAAGTCATAGGCAACGGCGCCCGATGCTCCAAAAAAAGCAAATACGGATTCGCCATCGCTGACAGGAGTGCTGGATGCGTACCCGTGTCCAGCAACCTGTTTTTTCTTACCATTGCGACTGGCAGGGTTCGCCAGTGTTTGTTCGTCAGCGCTCGCTTCAATGGAATGGTTCCAAATTAGTTTGCCACTTCCCCGGTCGAAACAAAGTGTATTGAGTCGAAGTTCAGTTTTTTCGCCAGAATCATCGTCCGATTGTCCGTAGCCAGTGTAGGAAGTTAGAAAGATTTGGTCGCCGACGATAATGGGACTGGAAGATCCGCGTCCGGGGATCTTTGATTTCCAGGCAATGTTCTCGGATTCTGTCCACTCGGCAGGAGCATTATCTGAGGAAGCCGCGTGGCCATTGAGACCTCGGAAACGCGGCCAATCATCTGCATTGGATAACGAAAGTGCGAGAACTGCGCTACAGCCAACGAGAAAAACAACGTTGATTTTTATATTCATGGCGAGGATCCGAAAAGATACTGGTCTTGATTATCGTCTTGATTATCGTCTTTACAGAGATTCATATTAGAGCGAATCATGTTACAGAGATGCATGGTGCCTCTGAATTATTGTTACGTCAGGTTAAAATACCATAGAATCCGAGGGGATGTCGACGAGCCTTCTTTCCGTTTGAGATGGCTAATTAAGCCCCCAATCGTTGGGTCGCCTCAAGTTCCTCTGTGAGAGTGGACCTTTGAGTTTTGATGACTTCTTGTAGTCCAATGATCCTGTAGGCCAGTAAGAATCTGGATTAAAGGAGAGGCCCGACTCACGCATTACGGAGATTGGTCTATTCGCCAAATTCAATCGCATAGAAGTGTTGTTGGATTTCCTCAGGCCACTCGACTTGTTCCTGGTCGACCATTGCCGCGACTTCACCAATCACAGTGATCATGGGGTTTTTCATGTCGAGCAGGTCGGCTTGGGAGGCAATTTCAGACAGAGTCGCGCAGGTTACTCGCTGGTCTGAATAGGTTGCACGTTCGATGCAGGCTGCGGGGGTGTTGGGTGAACGGCCCGCTTCGATAAGTTGTTGAGTAATGCTGCGCAGATTTTTTCGAGCCATCATTAAGATGACGGTATCGGAGTTAGCCAAGGCCTGAAAGTCGAGGTTGTGAAACCCAAGCTCGGGTGCGGTTTGCCCTGTAACAACAGTAAACGACCTAGCGATTCCACGTGTTGTTACTGGAATTCCGGCTGCTGCTGGTCCTGCAATGGCGCTGCTCACTCCCGGAACAATATGGCAGGCAATTCCTGACTCCCGGCAGGCTTCAAATTCTTCCTGGCCGCGTCCAAAAACAAAGGGGTCGCCCCCTTTAAGTCGGACAACCAGTTGATTCTTGAGAGCGTGTTGGATTAATAGTTGGTTGATTTCAGATTGTGAAATTCGATGGTGGTCAGGGTATTTTCCAACATCGATGAGTGTTGCACGATCGTGGCACCAATTTAAAACTTCATGAGGGATGAGGCGGTCGTGAATGATGACGTCTGCTTGCTCAATCAGGCGCATTCCACGGACGGTAATTAATTCTGGGTCGCCGGGGCCGGCGCCGACAAGATGAACGGATCCTCGACGAAAAATCATAGGCTCAATTCTCCTTGGGAAATTAATTTCACCGGTTGGTTAGCGTTCAATGCTTCGTCAGCCAAGGCAATGCAGATGTCCACGGCTTGTGTGTACATCGCAAGTGGTTTTTCATAAATCTTAATTCCCGAGTCCGACTGCTGAATGCATGGAAATAGGAGCTCGGGGCCTGTTGGCAAATGAAAAGCTTGCGGGACATCCTCGGTCGTATGCGGGCCGCGGCTGATGAGAAACGGTAAGATGATAGTGTTGGGGGTTTGTATCTCTGCGGCGATTTGCGTGGCGGTCGGATCCTGATCGAGAAATCCAGTCACACAGTTTAGTCGGGGGAATTGGTTGGTCAGTGTCTTGGTTAGAAGATAGGTTGATTCTCCACTTGTTTTATTTCGGCGCGTGCCATGGCCGATCACGACCACCGTAGTCTCTTCCGGTTTCAAATTTAAACTGGTCAGATGGTGCGCTACCAGCGATTTCATTTCATCAGCAATAATTGCGTGCATTCCAAAGACGGAGCTGAGGTGAAATTTGAATTTCCCGGCGTTTTGATTGCTGGCGAATTTTTCCGGTAGCTTTCGAAGATAGTAACCGTCACTGGTCATTACGGGGATCACAATGACATCGCCTTCCGGGAGGGATTCGAGAACCCGCGTCATTTGGGGTTCGCCTTGAAGAAAGGCTGGCGTGATTTTTTCTATCCAAAGGTTAGGCCAGTTCGCGGATTTTTCTCCCTGTCGCTTGAGAAGGTTGGCGGCCATCTCATGCAGCGGATCGTTGCAGTGTTCCGTTGCTGTCGATCCGTGCGCAGCAAGTATGATTGAGCAAAGGCGCGGTGGCATCTTAGGCTCCGATCTGAATAAGCTTGGGCTGAACATCGTCGAACGTTGGGATTTCTTTGCCGGTTACGCGTTTTCGCGAATCGGTTCGCTCGAGAACACGCTGATAGAAGTCACCGAGTCCTTCACCGGGCGTACGATCGGCAGCGAACTTAATTAGCAGCGGCATTAATGTCTCAAGAATGGCTTCGATTTTTACATCGGCAGCGTATAAATCTGCCATGCGATCACCCGCCAAGCGCCCACCGACAAACAAATGATAGACCCCCGGGCGTCGACCGACTAAGGCGATGTCGGCGGTGTAGGGACGAGCGCAACCATTGGGACATCCCGTCATTCGAATGGTGAGTTGGGTGTCTGCGAGGCCTAATTCTGCGAGAGTGTTTTCAACTTCGGTGATGAAATCCGGCATGATTCGTTCTGATTCGGCAACGGCTAAACCGCAGGTCGGCATCGACGGACAGGCCATGGAATAGCGTCGGGCATTCGATAGATCGTGCAGTAATGGAACGTTATGTTCTGTTAAAATGGACTCCAGTTGCTCGACTTGGGATTCATCGAGGTCATTAAAAATAATGCTTTGCTGTGGCGTCAACGTCGTCGAACAGTTCAGAGTTTTGATGATTTTCAGAAAGGCGGTGCGCAGTTTTACGTCATCGGTATCTTTGATTCTGCCATTTTCGACAAACACCCCATAGAAAAACTTGCCGTCCCCTTGTTCGTGTTTTCCCATCCAGTCCTGAATTTTAATTTCTGGAATCGCGCGAAATGGATGGACTTCAAACTCACAGCGATCAACAAATTCCTGCCGGAACTTATCAACTCCCATTTTATCAATCAGGTATTTGAGCCGTGCTTGTTTTCGATCAAACCGGTTACCATAATCGCGATAGATTGTCGCAATGACTCGCGTTGCCGCGACGCCGTCTTTGATGGCAATAAATCCTATGTTTTCTGCAATTTGAGCGAATGTATTGGGGCGACCATGGCTCATTCCGAGTCCTCCTCCGGCCACCACATTCCAGCCGACGAGTTTGTCGTTTTCGAGGACGCCAATGAGTCCGGTGTCATACGAATAAATGTCGATTTGATTGTCACCCTGAATCGTAACACCGACTTTGTATTTTCTGGGTAAATAGGTTTCACCGTAGAGCGGTTCTATTTCTGGCGTTGTTGCCTGCGACGTTAATTGCCGTTCCCCTTCGACCCAAATTTCGTGGTAGGCTTGCGTTGCCGGTTTGAGTTCGGCGGCGACTGCATGAGCGGTTTCACGGATTTTCGTATGAACATCATCTTTAATCGGAGCCGCTGTTGCCATTACGTTTCGACAAACATCGCCGCAGGCTGCCAGCGTCGTCATGAGCGATTCGTTAATCTGACGAATGGTTTCCCTGAGATCCCCTTTGATAACGCCATGAAATTGAACGGCCTGACGGGTGGTGAGCCGAATGGAGTGATTGGCAAACTCGTCTGCCATGCGATCGAGGTCGATGTACTGCCCTGGGGTCAGTTGTCCCGCTGGTAAAACGACCCGCAGCATATAGCTATAAGCTTTTCCCAGTCCCTCGGCCCGCCGGGATTTCCGCAGGTCACGATCATCTTGTTGGTAAGAGCCATGAAATTTAAGCAGTTGTAGATCGTCTTCTTTGAAACAGTCCAATTCCGGGTTGCGAAGTGTTTCATCGATACTTCCTCGCAAGAGTTGACTGTTTTGTTTTGCAATTTCTACTTTAGTCGGATCGGTTTTTTCTTTAGCCATGATGTCGTTTATTCAGGGAGGAATAGCGAGTGCTCTGTGGTTGCACCCAGTTCGCAAAATTAAATCGAGAAATGCAACCCGCATTCGTCTTTGTCGGATTCTGCCCAGCGCCCTTTTCGGACTTCTGATTCAGGGCTTGAACCCGGTACTGCTCGGGTGCAATGAAAGCAGCTTACGCTTGGATAGTTTTGCAAATGCAACTGGTTAAATGGCACTTCATTTTCTTGGATGTAATCCCATACCTGTGCGCGCGTCCAAGTAGCAAGCGGGCAAAATTTCATTAATTCGTAACGCCAGTCCCATGCAAGGACTGGAATGTCAGAACGTTCTTTGGTTTGTGTTCGTCGCAGTGCAGTGATCCACAATCGATAATTCACAATGTTTTCCCGCATTGGTTTTACTTTGCGAATATTGCAGCACATGTTCGGGTTGTTTTTCCAAAGCATGTCGCCGTACATTTCTCGTTGCTGTTCGATCGAAACGGAAGTTTCCCAAGTCAAGAATTCAAGGTTGGAATATCGCTCGATTAATTTATGGCGAAGCTGTTTTGTTTCAGGGAAAAAGAAACCAGTGTCGATGCAGGCAATTTGGAGTTTGGGTAATTGGTATTCCTTAATCGCTTTGGAACACATGTCCATCAGGGCACAACCCTCCATACCGAATGACGAAGTCATGACGATGGGTTGATCGGCAAATTTTTGCAGCCCCCAGTTGACCAAATCTTGCGGTGCTCCCGATTCACCAATCTCGGGTGAGCCGGCGTTATTGGTAGATGGCGTGCGCGCATCCTCGACTTGGGGTTCGTCTGGGATTTCGACAATCGGTAAGTTCGAAGAGGTTTGACTTGGTGTTAAATTTTGCCCGCCATCCGGGGGTAAATTTGTGTTGGTCGATTGATGATTCATAGCAGCTGAAATTTTGGTGAGACGCAGGACTCAACAGACTCTGTATTTGGTAATCAAGATTCAAGGTGCTGCCTTCGAACCTGGTTCGGTTCAATGGAACCAAGCAGTCGCACTCCATCCACTGTCTGAGCGGTTGGTCAAAGCGGCTTGAACGTTGACAAGCGAAACGCGGCGAATGCGTTCACTATATGACTTAATACATTAATTTGCGGTTTTGAAACAACATCAAGCCATGTGATCGGGTGAAATTTTTATCCCGATGGTTGTTTAGTACTCAGGGAAAGATGCACTGAGGTTTTTCGCTGGGTCGAAGATTCGGTGAATTTGCGATCTCAAAATGAACTCCTCGCCCCTTTGCAGGCGGTTAAGGGATAGATTTTCCATTCAATTGGGAGGGGTATGCAGTTGACGTCGATCAGGTCGGCATATGTCGTGATTTAAAAGTGATAGCACTTTTTATGTTCGATGTGAGCGAGTTGGGTAGTCTTTTTGTCTTGCGTCATTCCCGTTGCAAGTCATTGGTGCTGTTGGGGAGCGTGGGTGTCGGAGGGTTCGAAGACCGTCCGGGTAGGCTTCAGTTTCGTGCGCCTCTTGGACTGGTTTGGCCATATTTTCAGTTTTTTCGGTACTTTAGTCATGATTGTCTTGTGCAGGATGCGTATCTGAGCGCTTGAGCCAAGCAAGATGCTCGTTGAAATCTATGTTAAATTCTAGGCGACCCTCTGATCGCTTAAACCTCACTAACTCCACCGCGTTCTTTGATTCATCCACTCACTAGATTGGGAGTTGATGGATCAAGGGGGCTGTTGATTCATAGCTCATTGCATCTGATTGGGATCGGAATGGAAAGCTGTGACTTAAAGATGAAAGAGCCGAATGTATTTGCAAATTTTGTGTCCCAGTTGCGGTAACAAGTTAACGGTACGTGAAGAATTGAGCGGTCGTAAGTGTGGCTGCCCGCACTGTAAAAAGACAATTCAAATTCCCACGCTTGCGGGTCGCGAAAATCAACCACCTTCCCTTGGAGCAGCGGCGGAGCGGGGTGGAATTCAGATCGACACCAAGCGAAAAAAAACAAATTCGGCTTCACCCGCTCAGACGGCTTCAGTCAACAAGTCGCCAAGGAATTCCCATTCCATTGGGGACAGCACGAATGTCGGCATGGTTCTGAGTGGATTAATTGGGACTGGCGCGACTCTTTTGTTTTATGCGATTCTAATCCCAATTCATAAGTTTAAGTGGACTGAGTTATTTTGGGATCGCGGTTGGGTACCTTACGTTACGGTGCTTTTGACGTTTTGGTCATTTTCAATTTTATTCTTAAAATGGCGCAAGCTGCAGGTGCAAAGACGTGCGATGCTTCTCGACGTACTGCCGATAGAGCTTTCCGAGGAAATCACATTTGATACTCTCGATCGCTTTCTCGATCACATCGCGAGACTTCCGGTGGATGGGCAGAGTTTTCTCATTAACCGTGTAGTGCGTGGCATAGAGCATTTTCGTGTTCGTAAAAGTACTTCGGAAACTGTCACGATGCTTGGCTCTCAATCAGACATTGATGCCAATAATGTGTTAGGGAGTTACACGCTGGTCAAAGTGTTTATTTGGGCATTGCCAATCATGGGATTCATTGGAACCGTGATTGGCGTAAGTACGGCGATTGCTGGGCTTGCCGGCAGTCTTGAGAACGCTTCGGACGTGTCGGCAATCAAGGGTGCATTGAATAATGTTTTTGCTGGGCTTGGGACTGCATTTGACACGACGTTGCTCGCTTTGGTTTTGAGTTTAATGGTGAAAGTTCCATGTTCGGCATTACAAAAAAGCGAAGAAGATCTAATCACTTGGGTCGATGAGTACTGCAATGAAAATCTCCTCAAACGGCTTAACGACCGCCGGGAAGGTGGAGCGCAGCGTGGAGGAATGGGAACCAGTGGTGTCGACCCGAATGTTATCCGCGATGTATTTTCGGCGGCGATGAGTGTTTATCACGATCAATGGAATAAGCAGGTAACCGAGATGAATCAAGCTTCTCGTGAGCTTCAGAAATCGTTTACCGCCATTTCAGCCAATACAAGTAAGCTTCAGATTGAGGCGTTGCAGTCAGGGAAGGCACTGCAGAAGCATTTTTCCGGTTTGGAGCGAGGGCTTGCCGAGTTGAGCGGTGTACTTGAAAAACTGGGTGGGCAACAAGTGATTGTTCAGCAAGTTCCAGGGAAGCGACGTGGTTTGTTTGGTGGAAAACGCTAGAGAGAAAACATTAGCTTGGAATTTTTAGCTTAATTTAATATGGGTACGAGAGGAGGGGGATATGGGAAGGCGTCAAGAGAGTGGTGATAACGATGTTTCGCTCTTTCCGTTCCTCAGTATTCTGGCTTGCATCATTGGTGTTTTGACTTTGATGATCTCGACTTTGGCGCTGTCACAGATGGATACAGAGGCGGTGGTCGCCGCGGAAGCCTATGAAAAACTGGAAGCGGATCTTGCTAGGAGCGGGATGGAAATCAGTGACTTAACAAAGCAAATTCAGGCGGAAGCTGGAAAAAATGAAGCGGCAAAAAAGCAACGCGAGCTTCTGCAGCTAAGGCGAGAGAATACGGCAACGCAGGAGTTATTCCTGGTTGCCCAAGAAGAGGAAAGCCAGTTGAAAGCAAAACTCGACCCGGCAGCGACCGAACTGAAGCAGGAACCGCTCGAGGTGTTGACTGCAGATTTGAACGGTTATCTTGAACAGATTGCTCAGTTTAAAAAAGAGTTGGCCAACCGAGGCCTTCCTCCTGAAGAAGGGGAGTTTTCTGTGCTTCCTGGTGGAAGTGGTGTTGGCGTAGTTCCGCGATTTATTGAATGCACGTCTAACGAGTTAGTGCTGCACCATCTTGCTCAACCTATTCGCGTTCGAGTCAACGCGATCGAGACCAATAAAGAGCTTCTAAAGTTGTTAAACGAGGTCGCTGGAACCGCAGGCGGAAAGGTAATTTTTTTGGTCCGTGATGATGGCGTTTCCGTTTATCGACGGGCGAAGAGGTTTGCCGATTCGCTTGGAGTAGAAAACGGTAAATTGCCAGTCTTGGGTCAGGGTCGAATCAATCTTCAGTTTTTTCGAGGGAAATAACCATGCGTCGAAAGAATGGAAATGAGGACGAAGGTGCGATGGATTCGCTCCTTGATACCATGACGAACGTCGTGGGCATTTTGGTCATTGTGTTGGTAGTTACTCAGTTGGGCGTGGGGGATGCGGTTAGTAGAATCACAGAATCAATCAAAGTTGATCCTGAAGAATTTGAGGCCAAAAAAAGTAAATTGGTTACGCTTGAGGAAACGCGAGAGCAATTGAAATCAGAAGTCGCTCAACTAAAAAAGGACGTCAACCAGGATGAGGCAAAAGTTAGCCTAGAACTTGAGCAACTCAAAAAGAAACATAGCCAAGAGTTGCTTGATCTTGCTAATTTAAAGAAGAAAAACCTCTCGGTTGAGACAGTCATCGAGCAGGCGGAATCGGAAAAGGTAAAGCGAAAAGAGATTGAAGCAAAAATCAAAAATTCACTGGAGGAAGTGGCGAGCTTAAAGGCCAAGCTGGACCAAACGCCGGAGCGAGAAGTGTTGCCGGGACGGGAGATGCGATTGCCAGATCCTCGTCCAGCGCCCCCAGGGTTAATTCCTTTTCGATTCATTTGTTACAACAATCGAATTTACCCATTTAATGACTTTGTGACGCTGCAAAAAATCGCTAATGAGAAAGCCAAGGGCCTCAAAAGCAGATTGCGAATTGATCCGGTGAAGGGGATTGATCCGGATCGATTCATTAAAGACTTTTCGAGACCCCCCATTCGAAATAAGAATGTTGAATTGGAGGTAACGAAACATCCGGATGGAAGACCGCGAATCTCCTTCACTCCGCTTGAGCGTGGAGGAGCTTCTGTGCGTGATATAGATCGTAAGGGTACTCGATTTAATAAGGACCTGGCAGCACTTGATTCGTCTCGCTACTACCTAGAGTTTTGGGTGTGTGGGGATAGTTACGATGTCTACATGAGCGCTCGAGCTAAAGCAGAGGCATTAGAGTTGGCGGTTGGATGGCTGCCTCAACCGACCGGTTGGAAATATACCAGTGTACTTCAAGGCATTCGGCTTGGGCCTCCTCCTAAGCCAGTCGTGGCATCGAAGACGCCGCCTGTCGTAACTCCCGCCAAGCCGACGCCCCCCAAAAAACCTGCAAACGTGATCGACTAAATGCGGTGCGCGTGTTTGCCCAAGGCTTCTTTTTGTTCCCCAATGTTCCTTTGGCTATTGTCTGCGGTTACAAAGTAAGGCCCAGGTAAAGCGCGTGTAAAAAATTTGTTTCGACTTAGATTCTTTGAGTTGCTAGTTGGAATATCGTTGTAACGCATGGTTTGTTGAACGATAGTTCTCTTGTCTTGATTGCACCTCAGCACTGACGATGTCACTTAGGAACATGACCTTATGGAATATCTGCTTTTAGCTTGCTGGTTAATTTTGGTTCATATTCTTGCTTTTATGTACGTTTTTAGAGGTGGATCGAGCAACTCAAATGAGAGCAATTCAAGTGAGAGCAATTCAGGGAGTGGAAAAGTTGAAGGTTTTACTCGCGATTTAGCGGCTGCTAAACGAGTTGCTGAATACCTTCGTTGGTCCGGAGAAATCAGTGTTAAGCAATTTCAGCTAATTACAGGGCTTCTTCGTGAAACTAACAGGAAGGGGCTCAAGTTGACGGGGAAGCCGTCAGCAGGGCGCGCGGCATCTCTCCCCCACGGTGTTTCCCAGCCCTCTAAGCCAGTTTCTGGTTGGAAGCCTGAAGATAAGCGCTTGATCGCCGAAAAGGCCGCAGAAAAGGCTGCAGAAAAGGAATTCAAAGACGTCATCGTGACTGCAGACTTAGCCGATGAATCGACGGTTGCCGCGGCTAATACTCCTGCGATTCCTAGACCGTCACTGGTCCCCAATTCGTTATCAGATGCCCCGCTCGTTTCAAAGAAAAATACACCGGTGAATTTGGCGTCGGTCGCTTCCAAAGGGTCGGCCAAGAAAATTGCAAAACCGGCGCCTTGGGATTTGCCTGACCCAGCGCCGCGCGAACCTCGCAAGACATTTTCGGAAGTGATGTCTGCGTTTATGCAAGAAAAGAATATGCGTTGGGGCGAGCTTGCCAGCGGGATCATGATTGTCTTGAGTGCGGTTGGGTTGGTCGTGAGTCTTCGTGAAACACTCGAGAATACGATTCCCTATTTCTCGGCATTATTGTTTATGTTGATTACTGCGGCAATTCATGGCGCTGGCATTTATACGCTGAAAAAATGGAAGCTACGCAATACTAGTCGCGGGACGCTCGTGATTGGTTTGTTGTTGGTGCCAATCAACTTTGTGATGGCTTGCGTATTGTCAGATCTTCGGCCTTTGGGAGATCCGTGGTTTTGGGTGGCAGTCATTACTGGCGTCAGCGTTTTTTCATTCATCACTTGGTACTCGAGCAAGGCCCTCTTGCGTCGTGGTAACGCACCGATGGTCGTTGCCGTCCTCGGTTGTGGTTTAGGCACGCTATTTTTAAATCGTACGATCGACCTCAATTGGTCGATTGTATTTACACCTCTCTTAACACTGCCAATTTTGGTTTGCTTTCTAATTGGTTCCTGTGCATTTGACAGTCGCCAGTGGAACCGCCAACACTGGACAATTAGTTCCGAAAATCGATTGTGGTTGTTTTTTGGGATCGCAACCGCTTCCGCGATATCTGCTCTCTCTATTGGTGTTTTTCGATCTGAGATGAACCTAGAAAGAATTTTGGCGTTTGCACCAGTTCTCTCCATTATCTTTTTGACGATGTTTCGATTTGGTGCCCAGATGCATGCGGCGACTCTTCAACGGTGTGCCCAGGTGCATGCCAGCGACAACGAATCGGTTCCCTTGTACGGTCTTTCGGTAAAAGTATTGGGTGTTCTCTTACTGGTTATTTTCCTCGCTGGTGCTTTGTCCAATCCAACGATTTTTCTCTTGACTTCGCTTTTAGTGGCCATCGGATTCTTGGTGATCATTGTTAAGGATCAAACTCCTGAGTGGTTGCCCGTTGTTTACGCTTTGTTCGCAGCCTCCGCCGTTGTCGGAATTAATTTGTTTTTCGGAACATTCCCATGGGAAGAAGCAGTTCCGCTGCAAGTATTTATGAATCAGATTGTCAATGGAGTGACGGGTCTGCTATTGCTGTTTCTTGGTGCCTGTGTTGGTGTTGCCAATGTCGCTTTGAAACGACTCTTTTCCAGTAACTCCGATCCCAACTTTATTAAACGGGGTTGGTTGACGGGTGCCGGAGTCTTTTCGGTGGGGCTTGTGTTTGCTTTGGTTGCCAGTGCAATCCATCGCGAAAACGGTTTCGATACTGGTGTCGCTAGCGGGCTTTTGATGTTGGCTGCGATTGGATTACTGGCGGTTGCTTTTCGAGCTAACGATAGCGAGTTGGCTGAAAAATGGCAGTTGCCGATTGTAAGTGCGTTATTGTGGCTGGGTGCGATTGTGCATTTGGTAATCTGGGATCTTGCATTCGAACGTATGGTTCCAATCGCGTTCGCAGCGCCTGTGCTTCCTTGGCTCATTATCGCAGTTCTAGTCTCTGTTTCACTAACTGTATTGTCTTGGGCAATGCCTTTGCTTCTCCGTTCAGAAACGTCAAACGGGACCGTCGAAACATGGTTGTGCTTCGCCGGTATTTGTGTGCTGCTTTATTCTATTGGAGCTGCCGCTCTGATGCAGTTTAGTGTGGAAGTTAGGGGGACGGGGTTTGCTTTGGTGGCATTCCTGAATTGGTTTGCGATTTGTTTAGTCCTTCGTCGTATTGGTTCTAATTTATTGTCGTCAGCTTCGATCTCTGTTTTTGCAGGGGGAGTTTTGTCGGTTTTTATTTTCCTCAATGAATTTGGTTCTTCTTGGGATGGCTTTCCTGTCAACGAGACGACGGACTATTGGTTTGCGATCTCGACTGGAATGATTGTTTACTGTGTCATTTGGATGGTTGTGACGACAGGGGTTGCACGTTGGTCGTCTTGGCAGTGGCTTGGTAAGAATAATTCGAGCGTTGTTGATTTCCTGTTGTACAGCTTGATTGTTTTGATCACGGTCATGGCACTCGATGGAATTGTTTTTGGAATAGGCCAAGAACTTGGTACGAGCTTGGAAGCGCCAATATGGCAGGGGGGAGAGAACTTTACTTGGTTATTCGGAGCCATCGGTACCGCGGCATTTGCCGTAGTCGTTGGGCTCGTCCTTCGCCCACAACCGATCGGCGGTTTTTTTGCGATCATCCTCTGGTTTCTTGGATGGGCATTGGTGTCGGTGAATTTCATTGAGACCGATTCAGTGGCTTCGGCGGTGCGGTGGCTGTTGGCAGTGGGTGGGGTGTCGATGGCCGCATTGCTAGCTGTCCGAAGACCTTTGCTGCCGAGATGGGCGTCGATGCGGAGTGCGTTGTCATTATCCGGGAGATCATTTTTTGGGAAAGCCAGCGGTCGAGCGCTGATTAATTTCTCACTCACAGTGGGAACCTTGGCTGTTCTGTGGATTTCGACGATTGTGTTTTACAAACTGATCGTTGCTCAAACATCTCTTTCGGAACCCGTTGATGGTTCGTTGTTCGCTAATTTAATGCCGGAGGTGTCATATGGCGTTCCAATTCTTTTGGTTGTTTCGACGTTCCTGATCTATGCAGTCAGTGAAGCCCGCCCTTTACTTGCGACCATTGGTTCATTGGTCTTTCAGTATTTAATTTTATTGGCAATCGTTCTGATTGCATTTGCAGATGACTTCGGACTAGCGTCCACTCGATTTGTCAATCTACTAATAGCCGTGTCGATTGGAATGACTGTCTATGGAGTGGTTTGGTATTTCTTGCGGAGCCGAATTGATGTGAACTTGAGAAATGCTCACAGCGGTGGCTGGATCACTCACGGCGGTCGGATCAGCCAAATTAAAATTCATGTTTTGTTAAATGGTTTTTTGATTTCTTGTCTTGTCGGTGCCTTTGTTCTGAATGTTTTCCTCAAGCCTGAGAATAGTGGTCTGTGGAATAATCGCATTGGTGATTGGGGAGGAGTTGTCGCTTGGTTGTTGTTTGGCGTGCTGGTGTATTTTGTTTATAAGAATGCAGAAATTAAAAAGTTTGGTGCTGCGACAACACTTTGGGTTCTCGGGTTGATGGGAGCGATTGCTCTTGGCCTATTCGCGGCGCTGCTTGATCGACATCTCTCGCTCGATCCGTGGGTTGCATTTCGCGTAATCAGTTTTGGTTTTGTGGCAATCCACGTGACTCAAGTTTGTTTTTTAGTGCGGGGTGTTCGTGATCTGGAAGACGATGCAAATGGGAGGAAGAAAAATCTGCAAGAGCGACAGCTTACTCTTGCAATGCCCCTCTATTTCACCGCGGCCTTCGCGATGACTTTTATCTTGAAGGGCGTTTGGGGCGATGTGTACCTTCCTGTGGTTTATTGCAGTTATCTCGGTGCGATTGGTTTATTGTCGCTCTGTATTACTCAAGCAGGATGGTTGTTGCGATTTGGCCCTAACGGTCTTGCTTCTCTGGCGATTGCGTTAATTGGAGTGGCAGTTTACGTCGGTGATCATGCGAAAATTTGGTTAACAGCGGATGCGGCATTTATTAATTTAGTGGCCTTTACGTCGATTATGTTGGCAATTCTTTGGACGGGTTACTATCTGTTTCAGCGCAAGAAGATTGCGTTTCCTAGTTATTTTTTGATCATGCCAAGTTTTGTCATAATTGGCGGGTTGGCTTGGATCATGTTCGCCAGCTTAATCTGTTTCTTGTCGAGCGTAATTTTTGGTGTGGGCAGTGGTTGGTTAGATAACCCGCTGGGTTGTCTGACGTTACTTGGTTTTTTCGGTTTGGCTTTGACTTCGATTTGGAATGATCGAACTGCATTTCAAACGACGGTGTTTTATTTGTTTTCGATCGCAGTTGGATTGACCATTGCTGCATTTATTCGAAGTGATTCGTTGCCTGTTCCTGCCGTTTCCTTTCAGTTGCTCTTGGGTA
The DNA here is from genome assembly GCA_938083195.1 of uncultured Pirellulaceae bacterium. Lineage (GTDB taxonomy): Bacteria > Planctomycetota > Planctomycetia > Pirellulales > Pirellulaceae > Mariniblastus. The sequence continues at coordinate 38,801 of CALKCK010000008.1, forward strand.
GTTTACTGGTCACATTTTGGTCAATAGTGTGGTTTAAACGGGCGACAATATTGAATTTGTTAGCTTCCAACGATTCAGTCCAGTCAACCCAACTGGAGAATTCTTTAGCGAAAGAGTTACCCTTTTGTAACTTTGTGTTCGGAAGCTTGTTGTTTTGTATTTCGTTTTGGATCATTGGCACGTTTGGCGAGCGGTCAGTCCGTTATCTCGCGGTCTTTACTCCCTTTTCTCTGGCAATTGCTGCGGGGGTTCAGGCGAATCAAACCAGTCGGCAGTATTTGCAAAAGTTATCGATTGCTTTGGTTACAATCGGGGTGATCTTTCTCGCTTTGGCAGACTTGTCACCAGGCCAAATGTATTCGCCCTTCAGCCATGCGATGGTGCGTATTCTCATCGTCTTGTCAGCGGCCATGTTTGTTTACGGGTTTTTGGTGACGCGATGGGTTCGCGAGGGAGACACTTGGCTCGAATCATTAAAGACCATGTCAGTTGTAACCTGTGGATTGGCAGTCATCACTTTAATGTTGGTGCTTAGCGAGGAGTACTTTCTTGCCTTCAATGGAGGGTCCGCCCAGTTGTTGCCGGCAGAGAGTATTGTCGTCGCAATTGTAGTTGGCGCTATGATCGTGGGCTTATTGACCATCGCAGTCAGGCCTAAGCAAGATCCTTTTTCTCTGACGCTGGAAGGCAGGATGGGCTATGTCTATGCGGCCGAGGTTTGCGTTGCACTCCTCATGCTTCATCTCACATTAAGCATGCCATGGTTGCTTGAGTTTGGCCTGCGGGAGTACTGGCCTTATATCACTATGGCGATTTGTTTTGGTGGTGTTGGTTTAGCAGAGTTGCTCAAAAAACGTAAACTACAGGTGTTATCGACCCCACTGTTTAATACGGTTTCGATTTTCCCAGTTGTGATTGTGTTGGCACTATTTGCGGTCGACTCCGCTGCGGATGAAGCGATGGTGTGTTTCATGGTGGGCTTGGTTTATGTCATGATAAGCGTAATTAATCAATCTTTTTTGAGTGCTGGGCTGGGGGTTGTTTTTGGGAATTTCGCGTTGTGGGTTTTCTTTGCCCGGTATGGGTTTTCGTTGGACGAGAATCCCCAGCTTTGGTTGATTCCGCCAGCGATTTCAACTTTGATTGCGGCTCAACTGTGCTCGAAAAAGATGCCAAAGAGCCAGGTAGAAAGCATTCGTTACCTCTGTGTCGCCGTGATCTATATCAGCTCGACAATGGAGATTTTCATATCGGGGATCGGCGCGAATCTGGCTCCGCCAATCATTCTTGCGGTGCTATCTTTGGCTGGGATTATGGCAGGGATTGTGCTGCAAACAAAAGCGTTTCTTTACTTTGGAACCCTGTTCTTATTCATGTCGATGCTGAGTATGGTAGCCCATGCACAGCAAGCTCTGGGGCATGTTTGGCCTTGGTGGGCGTTTGGTATTGGAACTGGAATTGCGATTTTGGTGATGTTTGGAATGATTGAGAAACGAAAAAATGAACTTGATTCACTCAAACGTCTCCCGAAAGACGGGGACTCTTAAGGGGGCGTGGATTCGGTCGATTGCATCGTCGGTTTCAAAAACGCGGCAACGAGAATGCCGGGCTCCGTTGACGGATTAATTCGAAATTCTTCGTCGTCGGCGCCGGAGAATCGTTAGTCCTGAGACGAACGCTAATGCGGTTAACGAACCTGGTTCGGGGACGGCTTGAAGGTAACCTCGGATCACGCCGGTGTCCGTGTCTGAGAGATGCACATTGATGTAGGTTCGTCCTGCGAGTAGTGCGTCTGAGCCAGCGCTATCTAAAAAGAAGTTGCCGTTGATTCCTCCTGAGGTTCGCGACGCGTTGAAAGAACCATTGGTGGTCATGTTTACCAAGAGAGGTGCGGTTTGTCCAAAAGCGTCATTGCCAGCGTCTGTAGTCGGGCCGTGAAGGTGCAGTTTTAGTACGTCACTGCTCAAATCAATGAAACCATTGTCAGATCCCCATTTGAGATCGACATGAAAAATTCCTTCGACTGTGTCGTAGGTAATTCCCGTCGCGCCGATGCCTCCAGTCCCAGGTTCACTCGTTGGAGGCGCGATGTTACCTGCAAGGAGACCTTCGCCCGCAGTACCTGTGGCAATGAATTTTACGATATCGGCGGAAACAAAGTCTCCGGGATAAATAGCCCATAAAGCGACGACCAATGCGATTGTTATGTTTTTCATTTGATTCGTCGTCCAGCTAAAGATCTGATGAGTTATTCCATTACTCGTTGGAACGCCAGTTTAATTGAGTTGGCTTCAATTACTTCTTCTTTTGGTCGTAAATTCTTTATCTAGTTCCAATTGGCTAGTTCCATTGGTGAAAAAGCTGATTTTCAAGTGAGAAAGGGACTTTACTCGAGGGGCGACCTGGCCGGCAGGAAGATCAAGCTGACTGTTTATAACGAAATTTCTTGTTATTCCGATTAACTCGGACTAGACTTCAAGCCTGAGAAGTCGGGGTTTTACGGAGAATGAAATGCGTTTGAGTTTGCACTCATATTGGGGTGTCATGTTAGTAATCGCTATTAGTGGCGGCACTCTATTTGCTCATGACGACAATGACGGTAAGGGAATCAACGGGTCAGCAGGGGCAAACTATGGTTTTGGCACCAATAGTTTTACTGACGGTTACGATTCCAAAAACATCAATCTTCTCAGTCACCTCTATCTAAACGAGATTGGAAGTCTGGGAGCTTCCAATGTCATTGGAAACGATATTTGGGGTTGGACCGATGCTTCTTCGGGGCGTGAGTTCGCACTCATGGGTTTAACCAATCGCACCTCTTTCATTGAAGTGACCGATCCAAACGCACCGGTATATCTTGGTTCGTTGAAGACAACCGCGGGTACTGGCAACAAGGCTTGGAGGGACGTCAAGGTTTACAACGAGCAGGCGTATATTGTTTCGGACAATAATGGTGCCCATGGAATGCAGGTTTTTGATTTAACGCAGTTGCTCACGGCGTCTCCTTCCAGTACCGAATCTCCAACTTATTTTTCAGCGGCCGGTGTGTACACTGCGTTTGAAGAAGCCCACAACATTCATATCAATGAAGATACTGGTTACGCCTACGTTGTCGGTTCACCGAACGTCGCGCGGGGCGGTCTCCATGTGTTGGATCTAAATGGTGGGACAGGTGGAGTGATGCCAACGTTTGCAGGTAATTTTTCAGCTGATGGATACACGCACGACACTCAAGTTGTCAGTTATATTGGTCCAGATTCGAATTATGTTGGGCAGGAAATTGCGTTTAATTCGAATGAGGATACGCTGACGATCGTTAACGTCACCGACAAGTCGAATATGACACAGTTGTCCCGAGTCGGTTATTCCGGGGCCGAGTACTCTCATCAGGGTTGGTTGTCAGAAGACCAGCAGTTCTTTTTCATGGATGATGAACTGGACGAGTATCGTTCGGATGATCCCATGAATACTCGAACACGTGTTTGGGATGTCTCTGATTTAGAAAATCCAGTTTATCTCGGATTTCACTCTGGCGAGAAAACAACCATTGACCATAACCTATATGTCAAAGGTGATTATATTTTTCAGGCAAATTACACGAGTGGTTTGCGTGTTCTCAAAATCAATGATGCCGCTTCGGTTGACCTCGAAGAGTGGGGATATTTTGACACCTATGGAGCCGACGACGATGTTACTTTCAATGGTGCCTGGTCGGTTTACCCGTATTTTACGAGTGGCAGCATTCTGGTCAGCGACCGCCAAAATGGCTTGTTTGTTCTTTCAGCGGTTCCTGAGCCGGGTACTCTGAGTTTTCTTGGCTTTGCGAGCGTGGCTCTGTGTCTTCGTCGTCGGCGAGGCAGTGCAGCTTAAGACGAAGGCCATGCGAACCATTCCGACCCAACGACGGTTCCGCGTTGAGATCTTACGACAATTTATTTGCTGTTTTCAGGTTTTGCATTTTTCACGTATTTGTTAAGCCATTCAATCATTTCAGCCTGCGTGTGTAAAACCGATTGTCTTGCCCGGTATCCGTGGGATTCGTGCGGTAGCATGCACAACCGAACCGTGCCTCCATTTCCCTTAATCGCTTGATACATTCGCTTCGATTGAATGGGAAAGGTGCCGCTGTTGTTGTCATTTTCTCCGTGAATTAAAAGGAGAGGCTCATTGATTTTGTCGGCATGCAAAAAGGGAGAAATGGAGTGGTAGATCCCTTTGGCTTGCCAGTAAGGTCGGCGCTCAGATTGAAACCCGAAAGGCGTGAGCGTGCGATTGTAAGCGCCGCTGCGGGCGACTCCCGCGTTGAATAAGTCTGAGTGGGCCATCAGGTTAGCTGTCATGAATGCTCCATAGCTATGTCCTCCAACGCAAGTGCGATTGGGGTCGGCGACTCCGAGTTCGACCGCTTTGTCGATCGCTGCTTTGGCTGCATCAACGATTTGCTCGATGAAGGTGTCGTTCATGGTTTCTGGATCGCCAATCACGGGCATGGTCGCAGCATCCATGATGGCATAGCCCTGAGTTAGCAAAGTTAAATGCGAAATGCTTCGCATCCGGGTAAACTGAGACGGGCTGCCGGAAATTTGCGCCGCAGTTTTGGCATCACTAAATTCACGAGGGTAAGCCCAAACCAGTAATGGCAATCGTGTCCCCTGTTTGTAATTGGCCGGCAAGTAGAGTGTTGCTGAGAGTGGGACTCCATCGGATCGCTCGTATTTCACTAGTTGTTTCTTAATTCCCCGAATTTGTGGTGTTGGGTCGGGGAAAGAGGTGAGTGCGATGTTGGATTGGTTGTTGAGGTCGCGTTGGAAATAGTTGGGAGGCGTCGTTGGGGTTTCACTGTTTGTAATGATAATTGGTTTATCGGAGTCACTACTTTTTACGATCGCCACGACCGAGTCGTAACTGCCTTCGGCGCACCGCCAGAGTCGTTCGGTTTCAAGGGTTTTGAGATTTTGGCGATCAATGAATGGAAGGTTGCCTTTGGGGGAAGCGCCTGCACCTGTTCGATAAATCCAGTCACCATCTTGTCTTGCGATGGTGTGTCCTGTGGCATCGAGGACACCTACGACACTGCCTGGATCTCCATAGCGGTCACGGATGCTGCGGTCGGTTAAGGCTTTGGGAGTCGCATCGGGAAGTTTCAGATCGTGTAATAGGGTTCGTACCCACCGTCGATCCCGGTCATATTCGGTGGTTGTTACCATTGATGGATCTGCGAAAAAAGAAATGCCAAAAGCTCGATGCTGCACTTTCAACAGTTCTAGTGGGGAATCATTGAATGGTGCTGCAAGGGTCATGTAGGCATCCCGAAATGGGGTTTCAACGCTAGGGTCACCACCGTCGAGAGCTTCGTTCCATATCAGCGTTGCTTCGGTGCTCGATTTCCAAGTGACATTTCGAGGTCCCGTGCGAACTCCCTCAATAGGAATGTTTTCATCCATTGGTATATCGGCAACGACGAAAGAATTGGGTCCGGATGCGGCTGGATTTATTTTTTGTACCGTGATGTTTCTTGGGAAACTTCGATAGGTCATCAGGTAGCTGAAGGGTTTCTTGAGGTTTGTTGTGAGCACAAAATCGCCGCTCGGAGAAGGCGACATGCTTGTGTACATTGTTGGCGATCCGATTGGCTGGACCGAACCATCCACTCCGACAAGAGACAATTGTGTGGTTGCGTAGTATTCAAATAAGGCTTCGTCGTGTGCGTTTTGGAGTAAGTCCTGATAGGTTCGAGTGGGTGATGTCTGTCCGTAAGATTCCTGAATGTTGGGGCCGACGGTAACTTTTGCGGGTGCCGGTTCATCGCCGTGATTTTCCGGAACCAAAAGACACAGCATTTGTTTTCCGTTAGGTAACCATCGCGGGCCTGCCATGATGGTGTTAAGTCGATTGGTCAGTAAGCGAGGTGTAGGATCGTCGACCGCGGCAACCCAGAGTTGTTGTCCTTGGTCGGTGACGACGGCAAAGGAGAAGTATTTCGAATTATGAGACCAATTGATTCGCGAGATTTTTACGTCATCCGAAAGTTCGATTCTGATAGATGAATTGTTGTTTTTCACTAGGTTGTCGCGTTTGACGAGCGTTATTCCCCGATTGAAACTGGTTTGAAAGGGGCCATTGGATGTTGGATCAATTCTCATCCCTGCCAAAGCCAGCATGCGTCGTGAGACGTCCTCAATGTCCGGCATTGCATCGCGATCGACGAGCAGCATCCACTCCCGGTTTGGACTAAAGCTGACTCCCGGTGCGGAAGGTGTGTCGATGATATCGACCACTGCTTGCGGAGGTAATTTGTAACTGGATGACTGAGCCATTAGTTCCTCACAAGCAAAACTGAAACTGAAAAGACAGGCGAAACAAAAAATTAAGTTTGATTTCATGCGTTCGGTTTTTGAAGACAAATTTCTGATTGACGATTAGGTTCATTTTGACGGAAGTGAATTCAATCGACAAGCATATTGGTAAAGAGAAAGGTGAGAGCGAAAATCGAGAGTGGCTCTTGTTTTGTCGAGATTTTTGGCGATTGTGATTTAATGCCAGATTAGATTGGCCCTCTGCTTAATTAATTTTACAAGGGCGGGAGGGTAGGGTAGCAAACCGAATGCCAAAATCCTCGCTGGAAAACTGAGGGGAAATGTCTGCATAAACTTGCGTTTGGCCTCAACTGGGCTTATCTTCGATCCCGCCAACTCGTGTGGAAGGATGTGCGTCAGTGGCGTTCGGCATCAATGAAATGAAAATAGCGTCTTGGTTGGCTGGTGTTATTTTCATCATTGAGAATGCGCTATTTGAAATAATATGGTTTCTGGAGAGCAATTGTGATTCAAGTTTTGCCGTTACAGATAGCAGTTAAAGAGTTAGCAACTAAAGTTTGCCGCTCCGTGGGAAGACGGGTTTTTAAATGGAGCGTTATCGGAGTTGTTTGTCTTAATGTTTTTGCGGGCTTTAATTGGGTTGATGGTCAAGAACTGGCGACCCCCAAATACTGGCGGGGAAATCTTCATACCCATTCGCTTTGGAGTGATGGAAATGATTTTCCGGAAATGATCTGCAAATGGTACTCGGACACGGGTTATCATTTCCTGGCTTTGACCGATCACAATATTCTAAGTGAAGGCGAGCGATGGATGAATCTAGCGACCATTGAACAAAGGGCTGGAAAAGAGGCCATGCGAAAATACTTGTCAGCCTATGGTGAGGATTGGGTAGTCCAGCGGGAGGTTAAAACAGAAAAAAAACCGGAGTCAACGAAGCAGGTCCGCTTGCGGGGACTCGATGAGTTTCGGGATAAGTTTGAAGCGAAGAATGGTTTCTTGTTGATTGAGGCTGAGGAAATCAGTGATCGAGCGGAGGGGCGTCCCATTCATATGAATGCGATGAACTTAAGTTCCTTGATTTCACCGCTTGGTGGAGCTACGCCCGTTGAGGCAATCAACAACAATTTACGCGCAGCACAAGAGCAGGCAAAGAAAAACGGGGAGCCAATTATGGTTCACCTCAACCACCCTAATTTTGGTTGGGCGGTCACCGCAGAAGAGTTGGCAGCCGTGACGAACGAGCGTTTTTTCGAGCTTTATAATGGGCATCCGTCGGTCAATCATTTGGGCGATGCGACTCGACCGGGTACCGAAAAAATGTGGGACATAGCCAACACGATTCGGATTGACCAGTTGAATTCAGATCCGATCTACGGGTTGGCGACCGACGATAGTCATCATTACCATAATCAAGCCAACCGTGACGCCACGACGGGCAGAGGCTGGATTATGGTAAAAGCAAATGAATTGAACACTGCCAAACTGATTGATTCAATGAATCGCGGTGATTTTTACAGTTCCAGCGGTGTTACCCTTGATTCAGTCGAAGCCGCTGCAAGTTCAGGTAAACAGCAGCTTCGTATTAAGATCAAACCAGTATCAGGGGTTAAGTTTACAACTCAGTTTATTGGTACACGGAAGGACTACAACAAAGAGGCGACAGCGAGGTTGGATAGTTCAGGAAAACCAATTCGCGCCACAAAAGTCTATTCCGATGATGTTGGTGTCGTTTTAAAAACGGTGGAAGGTGAAAATCCAAGTTACACACTAGCCGGTAACGAGCTTTTCGTTCGCGCCGTTGTCACTTCTGATCGTCCACATCCGAACCCTTCCTTCAAAAATCAAAAAGAGCAGGCCTGGACGCAGCCCGTTTTCTGGAAGTAGTAGGAGGCGGACAATTGCCTGCGAACTAAGTTATTCGAATCCGCCCTCGTAGATGGATAGCTCAAACTGGCCAGTAATCGATTCGATTGCGTGATCGGGATGAAATAGCTTGGGGTCGTAAATGGCAGTTGCGGTTTGTTGCTGCATGTCAGTGGTTGCTTCAACTACACCCGGTAGTTGTTTCAGTTGTTTTTCAACATCTGAAGTTCAGGCAACCCCTCAGACCATGCCGTCGACAAAAAAAGTCACGCTCAAGAGTTCCGATTCTGTCGATGCAATTGTTGGCGATTCAGGCTGAGCGGTTTTTGAACCGCACCCAGTGCTCAAACCCAATGCGGCGATGGCAGTGATAAACAGTGCGATAGACGGGGAAGATTTCATGGTATTTCGAAAGGCTAGGGTTGAGAGAAGTCTGAAGGTGTCGTCAATAATCGAGGTCAAGCCTCCAATTATTAGAGACATTCTGCATCACTACTATAACACGATTTAATATTTGTGCTGAGGCAGCAAGCTCAGTGGAAGGTCGGCTAATCGGCAAGAGGTTTTTGCTCGGCTGGAGATAAGAATTCTTGAGCCGTCGTAAACCATTTGGCATGAATCGAATCGGCGATCGAGATGCGTAAGTCATCTCTGTTTTTATCGATTTCCTTATTCATACGCAGGACTAATTTTGGTTCCTTCTTTTCAATTTTCTCTTCGAGTTCGGAGCGAATGGCTTTCGTAATTTGTTGGCTGACTTCACCACCTAGTTTTCCAATCCTGTCAATGCGGAATTCGTCTAATACTATGTCGGCTTTTTTGACGACTGGAGAAACAACGAAGTCAGGTGGAAGTTTGAATGAGACGGGCTTTATTTCAAGATCCACCGAGACGACTAGTCGCAAACTTGCAAAACCTTCGGCGCTGACGCTGAATAATTGAACGCCGCGTAGCCATTTAGAATGCCGAACCTTCAGGCTGAGTTCGGAAACAAAATGAACTTCCAAAGCGAATTTATTTTCTGCCGGCTCCCGCATATTCTTAATTTGGATTGAGAACTTTTCTTTGGGGTCGCGAAGTTGGACGGAGTAACGTGTCCAAGTTCCATCGTTCACTAATTTCTTTCGACGCTTAGTTTCTATTTTCAGTCCTTCGCGTCGAAATTTAATGCCGTCCCAGCGCTCGACCTGTCTCCCCCAATCTTTTGTGTCTTCAAATTCGTGGGGAATGTTTTCAAGAACGAGTCGAGTCAGGAGTTGGTCTATCTTTTCTCCTGCATCAGTTTGGGTTGAATTCGGAGTTCGATTAGAAACTTGAGCAGTCGGATTAGAAACTGCTGGAGTAGTCTGTTTGGCTTGAGCTTGAGTTGAGACAAAAGCAAGGATTACGAGAGTGCACTGGAAGACTAGCCAATGCAATCGATGCCGCGCGGGTGATTGTTGTCGAATTGGAGTTTGTCGAATGAAAGGCATTTCGATTGGGGGGATAGAAAATCAGGATTACGAGTTTGGTGAGATATTCGACAATCGGCCACGGGCTAAACTTATCTATGGCTTATTTAGCTAAGTAAGACTAGAGCGAATTCAAGGCGTTGTGAGAGCATTGGCCGTCATGCTCAGCCCAAATGGTTGAAATTTAGCGCTTGCTGGCTCAAGCCGAAGAAACGGCTAGCAATTTCGAGAGAGCGAGATCAACCTTTGGCGAATTAAGAAAACGATGGCGGCAAAAAATTCCATCGACGCGACTGAATGCGCTCTATTGATTCTGAAATTGATCCTGAAAATAAAACAGGATCCACGAAAAGCACTTGCCTTGCGTGGATCCTGTTTTCTTTATGATTGATGCTCGATTAATCGACCACGCGAACACTCTCAGCTCGAGGACCTTTAGGCCCCTGTCCTTCAGAGTATTCTACTTTCTGACCTTCGCGAAGATTTTCGTAAGTCGTTTCTTCTAATGAAGAGTGGTGGAAAAAAATATCTCCTCGCTCCCCCTCAATGAAACCAAAACCCTTATCCGTTAACTTCTTTATCGTACCTTGCGGCATTTCCGCCACTCCCCAAACAAAACACAGACTTTATTGATCGCTAACGTTTATTTCGATGAGCTTTGAATTGGAATCCTGTAACCACATTTTGTGTGGATTGGAACTCTTTTCCGCTCATTGAAATCAAACATTATTGACGAGCCGTAATCGCCAATTTCGACCAACGTAACGGGCTAGATTTTAAGCGAGCTTGGGAGTCAATACAAATAAATTCACTCTTTACGCAAATCAATTTTCTTCCAAACTTTAGGGTGTTTGGCGAAGTTCAGTCAGCGGCTGAATGCCATTCGGTGGGCAATGAAAATTGAATCATTGCTTGGGAGGCAGTCGGTGATAATGGGCTAACAGAGGATTTTCCTCCTTTAGCGTGCTGTTGGATTCAATCATTCTCGCTGACAACGAGGGAAAATTGACTAGCCAATATATCCAATCACCCTTATTTGACATCGGTTCCGTCTGGAGAACGCATGGAGTAGGACTCAGAATCGGGTTTTCACAGGGAATTTTGTAAACGGCCTGAGAGGTGGAGGGGGCCACGGGGCGAGAAATAGGAATAAATTTCTTTGCGATCAGCTTGGTGTTTTCGCTTGGAACGCTGTTTTGGCGGTTCGGTAGGGGGTTGTTCGATTCGATTCAGAAGCAAGATTGTATCCGTTCTGGTGCGATGGAGGGTTTCTGAGGGAATGACTTGTTGTTGGCGAATGCAGTATTGGGTCTGCTGGTTCGAAAAAACAGGGCTTGGGTGTCTTGGAACCCCACTAGAAAAACTGACCGGTTAAAAGACAATGAGCGTATCCGAAGTTCATCCTTACCAAGAAGAGCCATGTCAAAATCTAAAATTATCTATACTCTGACCGACGAAGCCCCCGCGCTGGCGACTAAATCTTTGCTTCCCATTGTTCAAGCGTTTGCAAACATTTGTGACATCGAGGTAGAAACTCGAGATATTTCGTTAGCAGGTCGGGTGATTGCATCGTTTCCAGAATATTTGACAGGTGAGCAGGTCATTGCTGATGACCTTGCAGAGTTGGGGATGCTTGTGAAAGAGCCTGATGCCAACATCATTAAGCTTCCAAACATTAGTGCTTCGGTGCCTCAGCTCAAAGAGACCATTGCCGAACTCCAGGCTCGGGGATATGAGCTTCCTGAGTATCCTGATGAATTGAAGACAGATGAAGATAAAGCTTTGCGAGCCAGGTATGCCAAGGTTCTCGGAAGTGCGGTTAATCCAGTTTTACGAGAGGGCAATTCGGATCGTCGAGCGCCTAATGCTGTAAAACAGTACGCCAAAAAAAATCCACACTCGATGGGCGCGTGGAAGGCTGATTCTCAGACACATGTTGCCACAATGGGCGAGGGTGATTTTTGCTCGAATGAAAAATCGACAACAATTGAAACGGCTGGTAATTTGCGAATTGAGCTAGTGACTGCCGATGGCAACGTCAGCATTTTAAAGGATGCGGTTCCAGTTTTGGCTGGTGAGATTGTTGATGCGACGGCAATGAATGTTGCGAAGCTCAAGACTTTCTTGGCGGCTGAAATTGCCGAAGCAAAAGAGCAGGGTGTTCTTTTGTCGCTTCACATGAAAGCCACCATGATGAAAGTGTCCGATCCCCTGATTTTTGGACATGCTGTCAAAGTTTTCTTCCAGGATGTTTTTGCAAAGCACCATGATTCGCTCAGTGAGTGCGGCGTGAACGTGAACAACGGTCTTGGAAATCTTCTTGCTGAAATTAAATCTCTTCCTGACGAAAAGCGAGCAGAGATAGAATCAGATATTGCGTTGGCCTACGAAAACGGCCCCGATTTGGCGATGGTAAATTCTGATCACGGAATCACTAATTTGCATGTCCCAAGTGACGTTATCATTGATGCTTCGATGCCCGCAATGATTCGAAGTTCCGGACAGATGTGGAATGCCGATGGTCAGTTGCAGGATACTAAAGCAATTATTCCAGACAGCAGTTATGCGGGACTGTATTCAGAGACGATCGAGTTCTGTAAGCAAAATGGCGCCTTCGATCCAACGACGATGGGCACGGTTCCCAACGTCGGATTAATGGCACAAAAGGCCGAGGAATACGGTTCTCATGACAAGACATTTGAGATTGGCGAGGCAGGTTCGGTTCGCGTACTGACGGAATCAGGTGAGGTTGTTTTAGAGCACCATGTAGAGGCAGGGGATATTTGGCGGATGTGTCAGGTAAAGGATGCTCCTATTCAGGATTGGGTGAAACTGGCTGTTTCACGTGCTCGTGCGACCAGTTGGCCTGCGGTGTTTTGGCTAGATTCCAATCGAGCCCATGATTCGCAACTCATCAGTAAGGTAAAGACTTATCTTGGTGATCACGATACCGAGGGTCTGGAGATTCACGTCATGTCTCCAGTGGAAGCGACTCGCTACACATTGAAGCGTTGTCATGCGGGTGAAAATACGATCTCAGTGACTGGGAATGTGTTGCGAGATTACTTGACCGATCTATTTCCGATTCTCGAATTAGGCACCAGTGCCAAAATGTTATCGATTGTTCCACTTATGAACGGTGGAGGATTGTTTGAAACGGGTGCTGGTGGTTCGGCCCCCAAGCATGTCCAGCAATTCAATGCTGAAAATCACTTGCGATGGGATTCGCTAGGCGAGTTTCTCGCGTTAGCAGTTTCGTTAGAGCATCTTGCGGGCACTCAGGGTAATCAACGAGCTCGAAGTCTTGCCACTGCACTTGATCAGGCTACAGAAAAACTGCTTCATGAAGGCCGGTCGCCGTCTCGAAAGGTAAACGAGATTGATAACCGTGGAAGTCATTTCTATCTGGCTCTCTATTGGGCCGAGGCGTTGGCCCAGCAGACGGAGGATAATGAGCTGCAAGAAAAGTTTGCACCGTTTGCGAAGCTGCTTTTGGAAAATGAAGCAGTCATTGTTGAGGAATTGAATTCGGTTCAAGGCCAAGCGGTGGATATCGGTGGATATTATTTCCCCAACCCAGCGACAGCTTCGGAGGCAATGTGTCCTAGTTCGACACTCAATCAGGCACTTGCAAGCTTGAACTAAGTTTACGGTTGATAATTTAATGGCATGAATGGGCATGATGAATTTTGAGGTTTCGCTCCCGCAATGGGCTATTGAGGAAAATCAATTGCTGCCTAAGTTCATTCCTGAATGCGAACAGCGAATGCGGACGGTAATCCGATTTGCCGAGATCAATTTGGACAAAAAAACCGGTGGCCCTTTTGCTGCCGGGATTTTTGAAAAGAATTCGGGAGAAGTGATAGGGATTGGAGTCAACCGGGTGGTGCCTTCCAATAATTCTTCGGCTCATGCTGAAATTGTTGCCATTTCGCTGGCTCAGAAAAAACTCTCAACATTTGATTTGGGTGGTCCGGAAATGCCGGACTATCAAATTGTCGTCAACGGAAGGCCGTGCGCCATGTGCTGCGGAGCGCTGCCTTGGTCGGGGGTTCGAAGTTTGGTGATTGGAGCTTCGGGTGAACGGATTGAATCATTGACTGGGTTTGACGAAGGAGCAGTGCACCCCAATTGGCAGCAAGAGTTGGAATCGAGGGGAATAGAAGTTATCGAAAACGTGCTGGCCGAAGAAGCGGAAGTCGTGTTCCAGCGTTTTCGAGATCGTAATGAGCCAGTCTACAATGGCCGTTCCGGAGATGGGTTGAAGTGAGCAACTTAGCTTGCTAATGAGTGGCAGTCTCGTGTTTTTGACATGCTTTGTCCCGGATTGAGACGGTGGAGGAGCTAGGTCTTTGACCTCCAAATGAGGCACTGTGAACCGCTGAGTTCGTTTGGTTGACTCGATTTGTAGTTTGAGTCGAATAAGATCTCACTCGCGTCTAAGATTTCTAATGGAAGCGGCGCGGCTTGCAGGCCCGCTAATCGAGAGCAAATATGCAATGAACCTTCGGTGGTTTTGTAGATCAATTTAAAAATTGAGTTCTCTAAGTCGGAGTAAGTCGATAAATTTTTGGCCTTCAATACTCCTTCTTGAATCATTTGTTTTCGCAACGACAATAATTTCTGATACCAGCGATGCGTCTCTTGCTTGAGGTCATCCGGTTGAGACTTGGTGCTGGAAAAGGCAGTCGGGTCGGAGGGCAGGGGAGACCCATCCCAGTTGTGGTGTGGGTACTCATTCTGCCGCCCTTGGTCGACGGATTTTCGTAAGCGAGGGTCTTCAAAATCTGCGAAAAATGGGAAGGGCGAATCGGTGGACCACTCTTCCCCCATGAAAATCATCGGAATCGATGGATAAAGCAGAACCAAGCCTGCGGCGGATCGCTGGTATTGAGGTGAGGTTAGTTGGTGGAGTCTTTTGCCATGGGGATGGTTCCCGACGCTATCGTGCGTTTGTAACGCGATGATGAGCGACTCAATGTAGCCGCGGTCGCCTGAGGGGTTTTGTTTTTTTCTAATCGTCTCGGTGACACGCATTGCTTGGGGAGTGCTGAAAACATAAGCATGTTCAACCGCTTCGGCGATATCATTTTTTTCGTAATGACGGTCGGTGAGGCGTACCGAAGGGTTTCCATGTTTATAGATCGAGTGCATCAGGCAATCCGACCAGATCGCATCGTAGTTGGGATCACCGTTGGGCAGTGGGTTGATTAAATCTGTATCGTAAATATTTGATTCGCCGATGAGATGGGTGCGACGAGTTTGTGCAGATTCGATTTTTCGAAAAGAATCTCGAATTTCCGCGAGGATGTGATCTTCTTGATCGTCAAACATGTAATGCACTGCATCGAGTCGCAGACCGTCAAAATGGAATTCATCAATCCAATAAGAGACGTTATCGAGCACAAATTGACGCACTTCGGATTGTTCAAAATTAAGTGCATCTCCCCACGGCGTATTATATTTTGGCGATCGGTAGGGCGCGAATTCTGCTAAATAGTTTCCTTCGGGGCCGACGTGGTTGTAGACCACATCATTGATCACGGCCAAACCGCGATTATGGCAAGCATTGACAAGGCATTTCAGTTCATCGGGCGTCCCAAAGTTGTTGCTCGGGGCAAAGTAATTGACGCCGTCATAGCCCCAATTCCAGTTCCCTGGGCATTGAGCTAGAGGAAGGAATTCGACGGCGGAGATGCCTAATTCCACCAAGTCATCTAATCGCTCAATCGCAGCAAGGTATGTCCCTGGTGATGTGAACGAGCCTAGGTGTAATTCGTAAATGACAAGATGTTTCTTCTCAATTCCAGTCCAGTTTTGATCCGTCCATTGAAACTGATGCGAATCAACTACAGCTGATGGCCCATGCACGCCGTAGGGTTGATGTTTTGATCGAGGGTCAGGGCGACCCATCCCATTATCGAGTTGGAAGCGATAGAGCGTGCCAGCACCGCAATCGGAAATTGTATTACTGAAGAAGCCTCTTTCATCCGGTTGCATGGGGTAGCGATTGCGAATTTTTTCGATTTCGCCTTGGCGGTCAATGATTTCCACATTGATCGATTGGCAATCAGGAGCCCAGAGGTTGAACTGGGTTTGGTTTTCGCAAATGAGAGTCGAGCCAAGAATTGTGTCAGAAGGCCGAGTGCCTGAGGAAGGTTCATTAACAGATGACAAGTCAGGGTCCTTTGGGCATTCAAAATGATTGTTCTGGTCAGAAAGTAAATGAAAATTACTTATCTGCTTTTTCCGCTTCGACAACCACGAGTTCAAATTTTACCGGATCGTACTGATAACGGCGGTTGCCAGGTAGCACTGGCAACTGGATGTTGTTTCGCTTAATGATTTGAGACATGAATTCATCGTAGTCTTTCGGCATCCGCCCGTGTTCTGCTTTGAAAAGCTGCATCGCCTGGTTAACCGCAATTTTCGAAATTTCTGAAACCGCAAATCCATAGGCACCGACCGATGCGTAGGGGTTGGCAGAGGGCTTCACTTGCAAGTCTGCAATTTTCTCACCGTCTTCAGGTTTGAATTCGCCAATGTCTTGATTCTTTTTTCCGATGATCCCTGTTTTTGAACCGGTTTCTGAGGCAGGAGGATCAGCACAACCACCGAGGAGAATGCAGCATGCCGCCGAAAGTAAAACTGAATGGCGAACTATGTGCATCTGAGTTTTTGGCAAGGTCATCTGGTTTTTCCTCAGTGGTATTGTGAGAAGCGATCTGATTTTTAAAAATTGGTTTATTGCACCACAACCGTTTTTCCATCCTGTTCGGTCGAGACGCCAAACACAATGTACTCTACTGATTCGCCGCATTGATTGCTCATGCGGTGGATTTCGTGGGGATCAATCAAGATCGCGTCACCGCGACTAAGTTCATGGGCTTGATCGTCCACCGTCATTGTGACCTCGCCATTCAAGATCACAAAGACCTCTTGCATATCTTCATGGTAATGAGGTTCGAAAGATTTACCATCGGGTAGCAATGACCAGTTAACCATCATCACCTGGCCACGGAATAAATCTTTCTTGGTCGCCAGCACGCGTTTTAAAACTCCGGGATCGTCGGGGTTTTCATGGGATGCCGGGATGAATTGAATTTGGCTTCCTCGCGTGATTTGCATGCTCGGGCTCTCGATGGTTGGATTCAGTTATTTGATTGTGGAAATTGCATTCTGTCTGAACGTTTGTTTTACGGATTCTTGGATTGGCGTTTTCGGGGTTTGGCATCAAATGTTGCTCCTGCATCCTGAGGCATGGATTGATGCCACTGAACGACAGAAGCTGTTAAGCGACGAGTCAGGTCGGGGTGGTCGGAGGCGACATCGTTCGTCTCTCCTCGATCCAATTTAAGGTTGTACAATTTCGCTTGAGTTCCATCGTATTCACATAGTAGTTTCCAGTCTCCCTCTCGAACGGCTAGGTCAGGGCAGTCAGATATCCCGTAAAAGGAATCTCGATCCGGTGGTCGACGAAAAAAGAGAGGTGCATTACGTGAATCATTTGTATTTCCAAGAATGATCGAGTCGAGTCGTTGACCGTCAAAGGCTGTGTCTGTTTTGATATTTGCAAGTGATAAAATCGAAGGCACGAGGTCCATCGCCGAAAACCATGAATCGGTATTCACCGTTCCTGCTTTTTTTTGATTTATCAGTCCGGGAGCCCAGGCAATCAGTGAACTGCGAATGCCGCCTTCGAATAGATGGGTTTTAAATCCGCGGAATGGACCTGCCGAACCAGCACCTTGTTCCGGTCCGTTGTCACTACAAACTAAAATGAGAGTATTGTTTTGCAGGTTGGGACTGTCTCTAACGTAGTCAAAAAGAACGCCCAGCTGTTCATCCATCGTATCGAGAACACCGTGGTAAAGAGCTCGTTTGGAACCGTCGCTGCGTCTTGCTTCGGGAGGGAAGAACGGAGAATGGACATCATCTGGCCAAAGGTTGATGTAGAACGGTTTTTTTTCAGATTCAGATTTTTTAATAAATTGCAACGCGGACTGTGTAAACGATTGCGTTACCAAGGATCGGTCGACATAGGTGATTTCAGATGGATCACCGAGTTTGTCGGAACCAAGTGTGTGGGCTGTTACTTTCTTGCCGTTGTAGGCGTCTTTTAAAGCGAGAACTCTAGGGCCTAGGCCTTCGAAATTTGTCAGTGATTGATCAAATCCGTATTTGGAAATCAGTGGTGCCTCACCGACATCGCGTTGGCCGCCCATGTGCCACTTGCCAAAATGCCCGGTCGAGTAACCAGAGTCCTGCAGGAACCTTGCGAGCATTGGCGCATTGGGGTTAAGCCATTGATCCATCCCCCTCCGTTGATTCAGTTGGCGGTTGGCGAGGTAAGAAGTGATTTTCCAGCGAGCTGGATACTGTCCAGTTGAAATTGCAACACGCGATGGAGAACAGATGGGAGAGTTAACATAAAATTGTTCGAACCGAATTCCTTCTTTCGCAAGTCGATCAATGTTCTGAGTTTCGACCGCTTGATTGCCAAAGCATGAGAAGTCGCCCCAGCCCATGTCGTCAATAAAAACGAGAATAATGTTGGGTGGTTCAGTAACAGCGAGGTCTTCAGCGTGGAGTGAACTTGCTGGTGCCCAACAGGTGATCAGTGCGATTAAGAGGGGCGTTAAGGTGATTCGCATTTTTGAAAGTCGGGGGGATTTCATAAGCTAGAACTCGTTTAAAGAAAAAGGCGAGCGTGAAAACAGAATTCACGCTCACCTTAATTTATACCCTGATGATCGCCTGAAATCGTCCTCTATTGTAAATTTCAAGGAATCTAATGGTTCCACTTAAGCCTGGTCGAGATATCGATTGACGATGTTTTCAAGCAATTCTTGGCGTCCGCTTTGATTGCCACTGGCCTCACCTTTTTCGAGCATTAGGGCCTCTAAGTCGGCTAGGCCGACCT
Organism: uncultured Pirellulaceae bacterium; assembly: GCA_938083195.1. Taxonomy (GTDB): domain Bacteria; phylum Planctomycetota; class Planctomycetia; order Pirellulales; family Pirellulaceae; genus Mariniblastus. Next base: position 57,358 of record CALKCK010000008.1, read on the forward strand.
GGCCACTTTCAATTTTTTGGCCGAGTTCGGAATCCCAGCTTTGATAGCGATCGGTCACAATGGAGTCGATTGCTTTATCGGCACGGATCGCTGCCGCAATTTTTAGACCGCGAGCGAATGCATCCATCCCTCCGATATGTGCGTAAAATAGATCGACCGGTTCAAAGCTCTCGCGACGTACCTTGGCATCAAAGTTAACACCGCCCGGAGCGAGGCCATATTTAAGCAAGACCAGCATGGTTTGTGTGGTCAAGTAATAATCAGTTGGAAATTGATCGGTATCCCAGCCAAGAAGCAAGTCGCCAGTATTGGCGTCAATTGAACCAAGCGCTCCCTGCATTCCTGCATACTCGAGTTCGTGCATCATGGAATGCCCCGCGAGTGTTGCGTGATTGGTTTCAATGTTAAGTTTAAAGTGATCCATCAAATCGTAGTTCCGCAGGAAATTGAGGCAGGCTGCGGCGTCAGAATCGTACTGATGCTTGGTTGGCTCTTTTGGTTTGGGTTCGATTAAAAATTGGCCTGTGAATCCAATTTCTTTTGCATAGTCAACGGCCATGTGAAAGAACTGGCCAAGGTGATCAAGTTCCCGTTTCATGTCAGTGTTGTAGATACTTTGATAGCCTTCTCGACCGCCCCAAAAAACATAGTTCTCTCCACCGAGTCGATGGGTAACTTCCATTGCTTTTTTGACTTGGGCGGCGGCGTAGGTGTAAACATCTAGATTGCAGGTCGTTGCTGCACCATGCATAAATCGCGGGTGAGAAAACATGTTGGCGGTGCCCCACAATAATTTGACACCACTACGGTTTTGTTCTGCTTCGAGAACATCGGCGACCGCGTCAAAATTTGCGTTTGATTCACGGAGCGAGTCACCTTCGGGGGCAACATCACGATCGTGAAATGCGTAGTAGGGTACATCGAGTTTT
>CALKCK010000009.1 GCA_938083195.1 uncultured Pirellulaceae bacterium
AGGATAGCTAACGGCGACCACTCGGAAATCACTATCCAAATTTTCGCCAACTGTCCCAGAAGCTTTCTCGGCATCCTGAACACAACCAACGAAGGCCAAACTGCCCAGCAGCCAAACCAGTAAAACCAGCCTTGGGCGAATGGCATTCTTATCTTTATTTTTTTCCAACATGAGACACGAGAGCCGATCAAGTTTGCGGGGACTATTTGTTTTCGAGCTTGTTCTTTATCGCATCGATTTTCTGATTGACACTCTGCTTTTCAAGCCCTGACAAACTACGCACTGATTTTTTATAAATTGCCAACGCCCGAGCGAGAAACTTTAGGTCGCGAGGACTCCTTGCGGCCTCCCCTAATTTCGCCAGTGCATCTGCGAGAGGCAGTATTTCTTCGCGATTTTTACTCCCCAGCTCTGCATGCAGATCCAACATCGAGAGTAATTTCACATCCTCCGAATTCTGCCAATACGGAATTGCATTTTCAAAATCATCTTCAATAACGAATACGAAATCACCACGATTGAGGTTCGCCAGCGGATCCTCCGGATTGGAGACAAGAACCGCGAGTGCCTTCTGGTTACTCGTCGACAAGTCCCTAAACTTTTTCACCCGTTTTTCGATTGCCTGATATTCGTCCAAGGATTCAGAATCCTTCACTTTTTTTGACTGGCGAATCGCAAACGACAAATACTTGACAGCAATCTCGTAACGCCCTTGCTCTTCCGCTTCGCGAATTAAAGCATCAGTCGTCCTCTTAAAATCCTGTACCGTCTGCCTGGAAACATTTCGGGCAGCCGAATCGAGCGAATCGAGCGCCTCCTTCCAGAAATCGATCTCATAATATTGATCGAGTAGACGCATAGCATCGACAACCGTAATGGCGTCGCCTGAATCTTCCCCCAACTCTACCGCCTTCATCCACAAAATATACCGAACCACAAAATCTTCTTCGGTAACGGCATCCTCAATTAACTCCTTCGCGGCCGACCTTCGGTCAGATGCAGTCCTTGCCCCGTTTTCAATCGACTGCAACAACCCCGCAATCTTCTTTTCTGCTTTCGCTCTCGTTCGACTATCGGGTGGCAACAACTTCACAATGGGTTCGACCGCTTCATCGCCTTCCAGTTTTGCATCTGGCCGGTCCGACGCTGACATCTCAGACTCCCCCTCGAAAAACCCGGGAAGCTCATTACCAGCGAGCGACGAACCAGTATTTTCCGGAATCGGTTTCGCACTTTCATCCATCGCAAACAGACTTAATCTTGAAAGCGATCCCGACGGATCAAAACTCACTGACAACCCGACAACTGGCAAACCCTGAGGGTTGTCAACCGCCTGCTTCACCTTTGATTCCTCCCCAACCCACTCACTGAAATATGTGTCCTTAGGGTCTAGGGTGTTACCAGAAATCTTCATGAAATTTACACGGCAACCCTGAAACGGAACTGGCCCCGACAGCTCAACTCCACTTAACGCATAGCCAGGCTTAGCCAGAAACAGCACGGGCTCCTCCGTCACAGAAGCCAAGGGATCGGTGCCGCCCCGACCAAACGCATCCCCAGCAAACGCTCGAAATCCCGTATGGTAAACAGGAGAAATCGAGAAAACGCCACGCTTCTTGTCAACCGCCAAGGACAACCCAATCACAATCGCTCCCCCGTCGGGGATGACTTTAATCACTTCCTCTGAACTGAGTGGCGGATTCCCCAACAGTGAAATTTTCTTCTCGATAATGCATCGCTTCGCCTCGCCAAACACCCCCATCAAACTTGGAACCTGTTTAGGGTAGCCAGTCAGATTCTTTAGCGTGTACTGTGATTTCGCTGGCTCCACTGCAGGCGAAGAATCAGAAGAATCGCCCGACGGTTTGACCACATCGCTGTCGGTACTCGCGACAACTTCATCCGACCCAACCTTGCCTTCCATTGAATCTACTTGAAGCGGATCCACCTGAAGAGGGTCTACCTCGTCCAAGGGCAACTCTGGCAACGCAGGCAACGGGGCCTCTACAACGGGAAGCTCTCGCCCAACATCGTCCCCAGAAGGATCCTCGCCCTGCTGTGTCCCCAAAATTCCAGAACTGAGCAGCGCCGCAGCAACTCCCACCGCAGCAACGCCACCAGACAACCAGGCAAACCCCATCAAAAGCAACTTCTTAAATTCTTTCTTCTTCGCATCGGCCAGAGAATGGGCGCCCGCTTGAATATCAAACGCATCCCCCCCCTCGCCTGAAAAAGGAACCGCCGATCTTATTTCACGGGAACCGGGAATGACGGCAGGGGCGACGACTGGAATCGGAACGCCATCTGCAGCATTCAGCGCTGACTGGCCTAACGCGGGGGGCATCGCTGGAGGAACGGCAACTTCCGCCAATGGTACCGAAGGAGCCTGAGCAATTCGAAGTTCCTCATCGTACTCCCGCTTCTTCTCCGCCATCAACAAGCACCGGCGAGCACGTGCTAACTCGTTGAGTATCTGCTGCGACAAATCTCCATTTGGCCCCCCTTGATAGGTTCGAATATGAGACATTTGGCGATCCGCCGCCATCGCGATTACATCCGCATCATCCTCAAACAAATCAAGTCCGAGCAAGCGATAATGGTTGATTGGCCGAGAACTCTCTCGAATTCCAAGCCACTTAAGATAGGGGTCAAAGTCTGCCATTTAAAATTCGAGAACGATTCGCTGTAAACACTCACTGGAAACTCAACAACAAGGCTCCCACCGGAAAGACCCTCCGGTATTGTAGGAGGCTCCCATTCTTTGTCAAAATCAAGAACCCTAATCCTCAGCCGAATCTACGAATAGCTCCTACCTGGAACCCGACATCGCTACTTATCCGTACAAACGACAACCAAACCGCACTTACCCCTGCAAGAACCGCCAAAAGTGAAGGGCGAAAGGTAAAAATCTCTTCAAGGACAGAGAATTCCACCAACCTCACTACCGGCTATTCACTAACAACCCCTCCACAATATCACCCGACACCATCCACACCCAAGTAGACCCAAGCAGCACAAAAACCATCGCAAACCCAAATATGATTCCCATCTCCCCTACCTGAAGCCACACGATCGTGCCTCTCGAACAACCCAAACGGAACATCGTCTGCATTTCACGCTTTCTTAATCGCAACGATAGGAGTACAACGAGCACCAACAACATCGCCGTCGAACCGCCAATCAAAATCGCATTCGCATTAAAAAATCGGTTTACCTGAAAGACGATTGTCATCAGATCGCGGACCACAATTTCTGGACGAACAAACTGCACTTCACTGTCGCTCGACTCGTAACGTCCTTGTAAAATTGTCTCTTCTTTGAAGCCACTGGCAGAGACCAAAACCGCGGTCACAGGAAACTCATCCGTGTCTCCGTGAAAGTGAAATGAATCAACATTTTCATCAGTGATTTCGATGTAAGACACGACACCGCGGTTCGCAATAATCCTACCGGACTCGCTCGCAATTAAGACCGGACTTTCTGGGGACACCTTGTTTAAATCTTGATGTCCGTGCCCCAATCCCTGAATAACCCACGCAGTTTTCAAATCGACAAATACCGCCCAATCATCCGGGGTGCGGGACGCGTCCAAAACCCCTACAACATTTAACTTCAACGGCGACTGCCCGGCTAAATCTAAAACGTTGGCTCGATCTGAAATCAACTGATCACCCACGGCCACGGACAGCATTTCCGCAACCTTGTGCCCAACAACACAATCGCCCAGCGAAACAAACAGAGTGCCGTCAAGAACCTCGAGTTCTCGATAATCGAAATATTCAAGCGAAGTCCCAACGACGGGATAATCCATGGCAGTGAACATGCAATGGAGGGGGATGGCAGTAGCCAATCCATCGCCCCGTGCTCGCTCAACTTCGGAGTAAGGGACAGGCTCAACGCCTCCCTGCTTAAAATACAATGCACTTAACACCAAATCGAGCGAACTTCCCTTCGCCCCGACAATACTTGGCGTACTCGCTGCTCGCGCGACAATCTTTTGGTCAAACTGCCACACCAAGAGTTTGACCGCGACTGGCAAAATTGTTGTGAGCACAATACATGCAATTAAAATCAACGACTTGGCTTTATGAAAAAGGACGTACCTCCAAGCCAACCTCAAGGGACCGATCATGCCTGCTCTCCGACTGCGCCGCGAACAGCACCTGAACTCTCTTCGTCGACATTTGAGAATCGCATTTTTTCAAAATCGATAACCCGATCAAACCCATCGAGAATCCCCATATCATGCGTCACAACGATTAACGTTTGATTGTTTTTTTCGGCAAGCTGAAAAATCAAATCCAAAATGCGACGCTTATTTTTCGGATCGAGATTGCCCGTCGGCTCGTCCGCCAAAACAACCCCCGGCTCCGTAATCAAAGCCCGACAAATTGCAACGCGTTGCTGCTCGCCCTGGGAAAGCTGAGCGGGTCGGCGAGCCAACTTCTCCTTCAGACCCATCGCCTCGGCAAACTCTATCGCCCGGCAACGCGTTTCGGAAGATTCCGACAGCGTTGAATTAATGGAAAATGGCAAAAGGATATTACTCAAAACATCAAGATATTCCACCAATTCAAATTGCTGAAACACCATTCCAATTTTCGCAATCCGAAAATTTCTTCGCGACGCATCAGACATCGCAGAGACCTCTTCACCACACACCATCACGGCGCCCTCAAGCGGCAGAGCAATTCCAGAAATCAAATTAAGTAAAGTCGTCTTCCCGCAACCACTTGGACCCACGACCGCGACCCGCTGCCCTGACTCCACAACTAACCGCGGCAAGCGCAGCATAAACTCGGTGCGAGGATATTGAAATTTGAGGTTTTCAATTTGAATCATTACTTGCGAACGCGCCCGATATTCCGTGAGATGAAGTCCGCTTTTCTTTGAACCTCAAAACTGCCGTTAGGATCGCTACGCTGGTAAATCAACGCGCGACGAGCACCCTCAATCGCTAAAACCTCATCGATTTCACGAGTCGATATAATCGTGGTCTTAACCGACGCACGACTGCTCTGAGCCGAATAGCCTGTCGCCCGATTTTGAAAAACGGGGCCCCTTAAACCAGGAATGCCACGACTAGTGCTGGATTCGGAATATCGCGAAACACCACCCAATACCATTGTCCCGCCGTCAGGAACGCTAACGGCAGTCCTTACGTTAAAAAAGGAAACCACTGGTAATTGGACGGGCCGATATGAGTTTCTTCCACCCAACGTCTGCGCAAAACCTGAACCAGCCAACACCAACGGCATCAGGATCAAGAAAAAAACTTGGACGTAAACTACCAAACCAACACCCTCTTCTCTCTAGGCCTTGAAATCTGCCGCTGCAGATCGAACCCGCTTTTAAAATTACCCGAAACAAATACTCAAAACTCAACAAAAACCACCACTGGCTAAGCAAGATACTCCGAAATAAACACGCTATCCGCTCGCAGTATTGTAAGGGGCAACTACCGGAAGGGGCAACTTGAACCCTCCGCCTCCTTGCCAGCAAACTCCGAACCAAGCGTTCCACGAGCACACCCCAGAGACCGCAAGCCCCCAGGCCAGCCCATTCCCCCTCCGCCTTAAGCCAAACAAAAGCCCGCAACAAAGCCTGGCTCTCAAAACAACAACCCACCCAAATATTGCGATGCCCTCTGCGGAACAGGAAATTTTAGCGCGAAAACAGACCCGATGAAGACAAATTAGCACCGAAATTGGACTTTTTTGAAATTCCGAGATTATCCCCTACATTTCAGACCGTTTCGAGTACGATGACACATTGCAATTCCTCGATTTTTAGAGATTAAGCCCACTTCCGTCGGCGATTTTTTCTTGAGGTTGAGCGAGGATATAATTCTTCGAGGTATTTTGTTCATTTGCGGTTGACGATAGAACCGCGAGAGCATAAATTCTTCGGTTTTCCCGCAAGTTCTGTGGGAAAACCAATCTTCACACCGAAAACGCATCCGGAAAAAAAACCGGAGTCGCCTTCGGTACGCATTTATGACCGCGTTGGTCTGTTGTTGTGAAGGACTAACAATTGTTGGGAGACGAACTGAGTGGCTGGTATTCATGAAGTAATTCGAATCCGTATGGAAGCATACGATCACTCGATTCTAGATCAGAGTGCTGCGGAGATCGTCGAAACTGCCAAGCGAACTCATTCAGAGGTTCACGGGCCGATTCCGCTTCCGACAAGGATTGAGCGTTATACAGTGCTGTCAGGGCCCTTTGTAAACAAGAAGGCTCGTCAGCAGTATGAGATACGAACGCACAAGCGTTTGATCGATATTGTCCAGGCGACTGCCAAGACAATCGAAGCATTGAACAAATTGAGTTTGCCCGCGGGCGTTGAGATCAAGATCAAGGCGTCGACGAAGTAGATCGCGGGATCTATTTTATAATCAAGTAAAGAACATATGGTACGGAAGTCGCGGGGATAAGCTAATCGCGTTTGCTGGTTAGGCTTCTTCGGCGGCAAGTCCAATTGAATAAATAAGGCGAATAGTCATGACGAAAGGCATACTCGGCCGTAAGGTCGGGATGACGCAGGTGTTCGATCCCGAAACAGGGGTAGCGACGCCGGTCACAGTTGTCGAAGCGGGGCCCTGCAAGGTGCTTCAGCTGCGTACAGATGAAAGAGATGGTTATTCAGCCGTTCAGTTGGGTTTTGAAGACAAGAAACGTCCGGCCAAGGATCGCCGATCCCGTCAAAGCCAGGCTGCACGTTCTGAGCGTGGCCACGTGGCAGACATTAAATCAAAGCGAAGCAGCACTCTGGCTGCGAAGGGCGTTGAGTCGCCTGCAAAAGCTGACTGCGAGCCGAAGAAGTTCATCCGCGAGTTGCGTGGTGAGACTGAGGGTGTCGAAGTCGGTCAGGACATCGGCGTTGGAGTGCTTGAGGAAGTTGCTCGAGTGGACGTCATTGGTGTCAGCAAAGGTCGTGGATTCGCGGGTGTTATGAAGCGTCATAATTTCAGCGGTCAACGAGCAACGCACGGTGTAAAGAAGTGTCATCGCCACGCTGGTGGTACCGGCATGAGCGCGTGGCCGAGTCGCACGTTTAAGGGGAAGCGAATGGCCGGGCACTACGGTGCTGCACGGGTTACTGTTCGTAATCTTGGACTTCACAAAATCGATGCCGAAAACAATCTGCTACTTATCAAAGGTGCAGTCCCCGGGCCAAACGGTGGCTATCTGGTAATTCAAGAGACAAACAAGAAGTAGGTTGACATCAATCATGGCTAGTTTGCCTGTATACGACAGTAGCGGAAAAGAAATCGGCAAGTACGAGATCGATCCGACAGAAATTGCATCTTCGATCAACAAGCAATTGTTGCACGACGTGGTCGTGATGTACCAAGCCAGTGCCCGGCAAGGTTCTCACAAGACCAAAAGTCGCGCTGAAGTGGCTGGTAATAAAAAGAAGATGTATCGCCAAAAGGGAACGGGTAACGCCCGTGCTGGAAGTCGCCGGTCGAACATTCGTCGCGGTGGTGGACATGCCTTTGCGATTCGCAACCGGGATTACTCCTATCGACTGCCGCGAAAGGCAGTTCGGCTTGCAACACGCATGGCGATGGCTGGAAAAATTCAAGATGAGCAAGTCGTCGTGCTCGACGGTCTTTCGATGGACGCACCGAAAACAAGTGCGATCGCCGGAATGCTGAAAACGATGGGGCTCGAAGGTAAGAGCACGTTGATTACCACCGCGGAGCACGCTCCGATGGTATACAAGAGTGCTCGCAACGTGCAGCGTGTTGAGGTTTTGCCTGTGAGCGACCTTAATGCACTGGCCATCCTTAAGCCGCACCGGGTGCTGGTAACGAAGGAAGCCATGGATCAACTAAAAGAAAAAACAAGTTCGGCAACGGCTGAGGCGAAGGGTTAATCAACGATGGGCAAAGTAATTACCAAGCGAAATCGAAAACCGGCGCTTCCCAAGAAGTTGGTTTTGGAACCACATCAGGTCATCCTGAAGCCGACCGTCACCGAAAAGGCGATGTATCAGTCGACGGAGCTAAATCAGTACACTTTCAAGGTCAATCCGTTGGCCACGAAAACAGACATCAAGAATGCCATTCAAAAGCTTTTTGAAGTCAGAGTAACCGGGATTTCGACGCAGGTCCGAAAGGGCAAGCCACGTCGGTATAAGTTCCGGTTTGGACGAACTAAAGACTGGAAGAAGGCAATTGTTACTCTGCACCCAGAGGACAAAATCGACTTCTTTTAGACCAATCTGGAATTGGTTCAGGGATCCTAGGATTCCTAAATATCGAATGGCGATTCGGATAAGCAACGCAGACATAAACTATACGGAACATTGCAATGGCAATCAGAAAATACAAACCAACCTCCGCTGGACGGCGTGACGCAAGCGTTAGTGACTTTAAAGAGCTAACCAAGAACGCCAAACCAGAGAAAAGCCTGCTACGCCCAGTCGTGAAGACTGCTGGTCGTAATAACCAGGGGATCATTACCGCTCGGCATCGAGGCGGAGGCCACAAGCGTCGTTACCGAATCATCGACTTTAAGCGTGACAAAGATGGCGTAAAGGGTGTCGTTAATTCGATTCAGTACGACCCTAATCGCAGTGCTTACATCGCGTTGATTTACTACGTCGACGGCGAAAAGCGATACATTATTGCCCCCGAGGGGCTTGAGGTCGGCAACGTCGTCCTGAGCGGTGCGGATTCACCTCCAACCGTTGGAAATTGCCTGCCACTAAAAAACATTCCCCTGGCAACGTCGATTCACAATATCGAAATGCGACCCGGTCAGGGCGGCATTCTTTGTCGCAGTGCTGGCGTGGGAGCTACTTTGATGGCTCGCGAAGCAAAGTGGGCACAGATCTCATTACCAAGTGGCGAAATTCGTCGAGTTCCGGCAACGTGTCGAGCTACGATCGGAAAAGTTGGTCACTCTGAGCACGGTTCAGTTGTTCTCGGAAAAGCCGGCCGTTCACGCTGGCTTGGACGTCGACCGCACGTTCGCGGTACCGCAATGAACCCAGTTGATCACCCTCACGGTGGTGGTGAAGGACGCACAAAAGGTGGCCGTCACCCAGTAAGTCCATCGGGCGTACCCGCCAAAGGTGGACGGACGCGTCAGAAGGCAAAAGCATCGAATGCTTCTATCGTCCGGCGGCGTAAGTCGAGGCGTTACGGTCAGTTGAAAGTTAAATAGAAATCGCGTTTAGGCACACCGGTCAAACGAATAAAATGAATTCGGCCGCTAACCACAAGAACACAAAACATTATGAGTAGATCACAGAAAAAAGGCCCTTTCGTTGACGAAAAGGTTTACCGAAAAGTTCAAAAGGCGGAAGCCGCTGGCTCAAAAGAACCCATCAAGACATGGGCCCGAGCTTGCACTGTAATTCCGGAATTTATCGGATACACTTTTCTGATCCACGACGGGCGAAAGCATGTCAAGGTTTTGATGACCGAAGACATGGTTGGACACAAATTCGGTGAGTTCGCTCCTTCGCGAACATTTAAGGGGCACGGTGGCGGCAAGAAACGCTAGTCGCCAATTGCGACTCGTTAGCAGCGGCCGGCTTTAAATTAAAACAAGCACGATTTAGACGCAGACATAAAAATGGCATTTCAATCACAACATCGTTACGCACGAATTAGCGCACGAAAAGTTCGACCTCTGGCCGATTTGGTTCGTGGGAAATTCGTGGACGAAGCTTTGGACATTCTTAAGTACCAGCCTCAACGTGGAGCTCGAATGCTTGAGAAGGTTATCAAGAGTGCTTTAGCGAATGCTCAGGATCCAAGTCAGAACCCTGGGCAGATCGTCGAAGAGCACAATCTGTTTATCTCCGAGGTATGTATCGACGGAGGGCCGATGTTCAAGCGAATGCGACCGCGTGCTCGAGGTATGTCGTTCATGATTAAAAAGCGGATGTCACACATTCGTGTTGGCATCGACGAAGTATAAAAACAAAACAATAACAACTGTCGTTTAGTGAGTCACTGATGGGTCAAAAAGTAAATCCAATCGCGTTTCGAACCGGGGTCATGGAAGGCTGGAAAAGCCGATGGTATGCTCCCAAAGCCGAATTTGCGACGCTCTTGGTAGAAGACAAAAAGATTCGCGATTTTGTGCAAAAGCACCCAACGCAGAATTACAAAGCAGCAGGAATCGATCGAGTTGAGATTGAGCGAACACGAGATGAAGTGAAAGTCACTTTGTTTGTCGCTCGTCCTGGTTTGATCATCGGTAAAAAGGGGCAGGAAGTAGAACGGCTTCAGAATGAAATGCAAAACCTAATTGGTCGTCGCATTAATTTGAAAGTCGAAGAGATTGGTCGCCCCGACTTACAAGCTCAGCTTGTAGCCGAAAAGATTTCAGAACAATTACAACGTCGAGCCAGTTTCCGCCGAACGATGAAGCGGGCTGCAGAAGAGTCAATGGATGCGGGTGCCAAAGGCATCAAGGTTCAGTTGGCCGGGCGTTTAGGTGGTGCAGAGATGGCCCGCCGAGAGAAACACATTAGCGGTTCGATTCCTTTGAGTACAATTCGCGCTAAAATCAGTTATGGTTTCAGCGAAGCGTTGACTGCTCAAGGGCACATCGGAGTTCAAGTTTGGATTAACCAAGGTAATTACGGAGACGAAGTCGATGGCTCAGATGCCAAAACGGGTCAAGCATCGAAAGGTCCAAAGAGGTCATATAAAAGGTAACGCTACTCGAGGGAATACCGTTATCTTTGGTGACTACGGTCTCCAGTCGCTTGATCCAGGCTGGCTGAAGGCACAGACTATCGAAGCGGGTCGTATCGCGGCCCAACAATATATTCGCGGAATTGGAAAACTATACATTCGTGTGTTCCCACACCGGTCGATTACGTCGACTCCGTTGGAAACCAGGATGGGTAAGGGTAAGGGTGAGCCTGAGTATTGGGTCGCCACAATTAAGCCCGGAACCGTTTTGTACGAATTAAGTGGTGTAACCGAACAGCAGGCAAAAATTTGCTTCGCTCGTTTGGCACACAAAATGCCATTCCGCGTACGGATGGTAAAACGCCGACCGATCTAACCATCGGTCGACGCGGGCCGTGCGATGGTGCACGTCTCGGAACGGAAGACAGTAGAAGAACAACAACTACGTAAAGCGAACTGAAGAGCGAACTGATCATGGCGACCCTATCAGAACTACGGGAAATGAGTAACGAGCAAATGGCAGCCGTCCTCAAAGAGGCGTGCAAAGATTTGTTTCAGTTGCGAATTAAGGCACAAACCGATCGCTTGGATGTTCCATCGGAACTGAAACGGAATCGCAAACTGGTTGCTCAGATCAAAACGATCCAGAGACAACGAGAGATCGAAGCAGCCAAGGCCGCTTCAACTAGCGAAGCCTAGTCCGTTGACGAACTGAATGCGAAAACGAAATCATTTAGAGTAAGAAGAAACTGGAATAACAAATGCCGAAACGAATTTTAACCGGTCGCGTCAAAAGCGACAAAATGGACAAGACGCGAGTCGTTCAGATTGCGCGCCTGGTTCGGCACCCCAAATACGGCAAGATCTATCGCGATCGTACAACTTGTTACGTTCACGATGAGAACAATGAGTCCAAAGAAGGCGATACGGTTCAGATCATTGAATCGGCGCCACTCTCTAAAAAGAAGCGTTGGGCTTTGGTAAGCGTAATTGAGAAGAGCAACGAAGTTGACGTCACAGCTATGAAGGCTGCCCGTAAACTGAAAGAAGCAGCTGGAGACGGTAGTGCTGATGCCTCTGAGAACACAGCGGAAACAGCAGCCGAGTAAAACCGGCTCACGATGCGAACAACGATAGATACAAATCACCTTTACACATTGACGAATCATGATTCAAGCAGAAACTAGACTTGCGGTCGCTGATAACACAGGTGCACGAGAGATTATGTGCATCAAAGTTCTCGGAGGTTCGCGTCGCCGAACCGCCGGACTCGGTGACGTAATCGTTTGCAGTGTCAAGAGTGTTATTCCTGGTAGCGATATCAAGAAAAAGGCAATCGTTCGTGCGGTCATCGTTCGGTGCAAAAAGGGGACTCGTCGGGAAGACGGCAGCTACATCAAGTTTGACAGTAATGCTGCAGTGATCATCGACAAAGATAAGAACCCACGTGGAACGCGTATTTTCGGTGCGGTTGCCCGAGAACTTCGCGACAAGAATTACATGAAGATCGTCAGCCTGGCTAATGAAGTTATCTAATTAGGCCAACGAGAAAATAGAGACAAACAAACGAATAGCGGTTGGAATTATCAACGGCTCACCAGAAAAAGCAAAAATCATGGCTCGACTAAGAGAACAATACAAAGAAACTATTCTTCCTGAATTGAAGACTAAATTCGGAAGAGCGAACGCACTTTCGTTGCCACGAATGGAAAAAATCGTGATCAACATGGGTGTCGGTTCAGCAACACAAGACAAAAAAGAACTCGCCGATGCAAACGCGGCCATGACGTTAATCGCTGGCCAAAAACCAGTGATCACAAAGGCTCGAAAGTCGATTGCTAATTTTCGCCTCCGCGAAGGTCAAGCGATCGGTTGTAAAGTCACGTTGCGTGGAGACCGAATGTTCGAATTCATGGATCGCCTATTGTCATTGGCGCTGCCTCGAGTTCGTGACTTTCGAGGAATTAGTGAGAAGGCGTTTGATGGCCGTGGCAACTACAGCCTGGGCTTGAATGAGTACGGAGTTTTTCCAGAATTGAACCCGGATAAATTTACCCGGAAACAAGGGATGAACATTGTATTTGTGACGTCGACCCAAAGCGACGAAGAAGGACGTGAGTTGCTTCGGATGTTTGGAATGCCGTTTAAGGATTCCAGCAAAAAAGACTAGATACGACGATAGATTTAGAACCCGCGTTGGGTTCGATAAGAATAGGTGATCGAGTCAAAAGACTCAATCAAACGTACTTAAACAGAATTTTTTACAGGCTTTTGTTGTGGCAAGAAAATCGAAGATCGCTAAAGCGTCTCGACCGAAGTACCCGGTTCGCCGTGAGCGACGGTGTAAATTGTGTGGCCGCCCCCGAGCGGTTTATCGCAAATTTGGCGTGTGTCGAATCTGCTTTCGCAACCTTGCTGATCAGGGAGTTATCCCAGGTCTTCGCAAGGCAAGTTGGTAAAGGCAAGTTAAGGGAAACAAGCGACTATGATGACTGACCCAATTGCCGACATGCTTACTCGCATCCGCAACGCGGTGAGCGTGGAACGGCCCAACGTGGAAATGCCAATTTCCAAGGTCAAAAGTGGTGTGGCAGAAGTGCTCAAACGAGAGGGCTTCATATGGGACTGGAAAGCCGAAGAAGGCGAACCAGTTGGCCAACTACAGATTGATTTAAAATATGGACCAAGCGGCGAAAAAGTAATTCGCCACGTAAAACGTGTCAGTAAACCCGGTTGCCGGGTCTACTCCAGTGCACGCGATTTGCGACCGGTCTTGAATGGCTTAGGTATTTCGATCCTCAGCACCAGCAAAGGTGTGATGAGTGACCGAGAAGCCCGCCAGCAAAAAGTGGGTGGCGAAGTGTTGTGTGAAGTCTGGTAAGAGGTTCGCCTGACCAGAAATGAGTCAGCCGAATTCAAACGGGGAAACCCGTCCGAATCTGGCCCAGAACTCGCTGATGATTCGGCGGTTCTGATACAAAAAACAAATTGTTGGAAAAGATCCATGTCAAGAATTGGCAATAAACCTATCTCAATCGTCGACGGTGTTACCGTCAGCGTGACCGATGGAAACATTGATATTGAAGGCCCCAAAGGCAAATTGAGCTACCGGCATCGACCGGAAGTTTCAGTTGTCGTGGAAGAAGGCATCGTGAAAGTTTCGCGTGGGCGAAACGATAAAAATTCACGAGCGTTTCACGGACTTACCCGGGCTTTATTGCAAAACATGATTCTCGGCGTCAAAGACGGCTACGAGAAAAAACTTGAGCTACAAGGCGTTGGTTACGTTTGCCAGATCGCTGGCAAACAACTGAAACTACGCGTTGGCCTAGCCAATGAGCTCGTTAAGGACATCCCCGATGGCCTCGACGTCACCTGTCCTGATCAGACACACGTGGATGTTAAGGGTTGTGATAAACAAAAAGTCGGCCAATTCGCCGCAGAGGTTCGCTCACTGCGAAAACCTGAGCCCTACAAAGGGAAAGGGATTCGATACGTTGGCGAACATGTGAAACTTAAAGCGGGTAAATCAGCCCAGTAACCGAGGATTCCGGTAAATGGATTACCGGGTGGGTTTGGGCGGTTTTTCGGTTGGAAATAAAATTAAAGCGAGATAGTTCGGTGAGAAAACAAAAACTAGTTAACAAGCAGCGTTGGCGTCGCACAAATCGTGTGCGCAAGAAACTGCGTGGTGATGCCACTTGCCCTCGGTTGAGTGTCCGCCGCAGTAACAAACACCTGTATTGTCAACTGATTGACGACGATGCCGGAAAGACACTCGCTTCAGCAAGTACACGAGATAAAACCCTCGCCGAACAAATTGGTTATGGCGGAAACTGCGAAGCTGCAAAGATTATCGGTGCAGCAATCGCCGAACGAGCCATCGCAGCCGGAGTTACAGAAGCCTGTTTCGACCGCGGACCTTACAAGTTTCACGGCCGTGTAGCAGAACTCGCCAACGCAGCACGCGAAGGTGGATTGAAGTTTTAGTGAGTTAAATAACGGAGCAGCCACCGGACATTTGGTCTGCTCCCGCTGGTTTAAAACAGCATGTTGCGGGTAGAATTTAAACAAGAAATCAAATACGAACTGTTAGAATGAGTCTCGCTTAGGCAGATTCATTATGAAAACATCGAGGTAGAAAGTGGCTAAAGGCAACCGAAAAGACAACCGGAAAGATCAGGACAAGCCTAGCTCCGGTTTGATCGAGAGAACGGTAAAAATCAAACGCTGTGCTGCCGTAGTCAAAGGTGGTCGCCGATTCAGTTTTGCGGCCATGGTTGTCTGTGGCGATGGCAAAGGCAAAGTTGGCTGGGGCTACGGCAAAGCTAACGAAGTTCAGCCAAGCGTTGAAAAAGCAAACAAGCAAGCTTCGAGATCACTGGTTACTGTCAACATGATCGATGGATCAATTCCACACCGGATTGACGGTCGTTTTGGAGCCGCTCGCGTTGTGCTCCTACCAGCCGGTCCTGGTACCGGTATTATCGCCGGCTCAGCGGTTCGCGCCGTTTGCGAAGCTGCCGGTGTAAAGAACATTTTGACCAAGAGCTTCGGGAGCAACAATCCAGTGACGCTTGTCAAAGCCACGATTGAAGCTCTTCAACATGCACGAACAAAGGACGACGTAGAGCGTCTGCGAGGAGTCCAACTGTGAATATAAACGACGTACACGAAGGCATTCAAAAGTTCAAAAAGCGCAAGAGGATTGGCCGGGGTACCGGTTCTGGTCTTGGAAAAACTTCCGGGCGTGGCCACAAAGGTCAACGATCTCGCGCTGGACACTCGCAACACCCAACCTTTCAAGGTGGTGCGATGCCAATGATTCGACGAATTCCAAAGCGCGGATTTAACAACAAGTGGGCAGTCGAAGTTGGTGAAGTCAACATCGGAGAGTTGGAATCCAATTTCTCCGCTGGTGAAGAAGTCACTCCAGATAGCCTCCGCGAAAAAGACCTTGTCAATTACCGCTACGAAGAGCTAAAAGTCTTGGGCAAGGGCGAGATCACGAAGAAATTAACCGTACATGCCCATCGATTTAGTGCCTCGGCCAAAGAAAAAATCGAAAAAGCCGGTGGAACTGCGGTTGAGCTTCCAAAAAAGAAGGCTGTCGTTAAGAATAAAATGAGATCTGCCACGAATAAGTGATTCGGAGCAACCCGATCGTTGGTTGCTTTGGCAAATTCGCCGTCGGGCAAACTGTAGAAGGATCGTCAGGAACACGAAACTATGTTAGAGAAGCTCCGTCTCATTTTTACGATTCCGGAACTCCGGAACAAGGTCCTGTTTACCTTGGCCCTGCTCGCGGTTTATCGAATCGGATGGCAGATTCCGCTGCCAATGATCGACCAGGAAGCCGTATCTGAATTCGCCAAGAACATGAGCGGTGACCTGACTAAATTTTTAGCCAAAGTCTCGGTCTTCAGCGGCAGCCAATTAAACCAGGCCACAATCTTCGGTCTTGGTATCATGCCCTACATCTCTGCATCGATTATTTTGCAGCTGATGGGCACCGTCTACAAGCCTCTCGAAGAACTTAAGAAAGAGGGCGAAGCTGGACGCAAAAAAATCAATGAGTACACCCGTTATCTAACCGTTGTCCTTTGCCTTATTCAAAGTGCAGGATATCTCTGGTTTGTGATCATGGCCGACCCCTCGGGAACCGGCGCGCAGAATATGACCAACGAAGCCTTTGAAGTGGCGAACACGGGTAAGTTGACGTTGGGCTGGCAGTTGACCGCGATCTTAATCATGACCAGTGGAAGTGTGTTCCTGATGTGGCTCGGCGAGCAAATCGACGAGTATGGCATCGGAAACGGGATTAGCCTCCTGATCATGGCCGGTATTGTCGCAATGATGCCGAGTGCTTTGATGAGCCTGTTGAACAACGCGACCTTCGAATTGAACGGTTTCAATTCTGGGATCGGTTTGGAAAAGATCATCATGTTGGTGATGATGTTCGTTGGCGTGGTTGTCGGAGTCGTTTTCGTAACCCTCGGACAACGTCGTATTCCAACGCAGAGTGCGAAACACGTTCGAGGAAGACGCGTCTACGGTGGAACAAGACAGTACATGCCTTTGCGTGTTAACCAAGCGGGTGTGATGCCGATTATCTTCGCGCAAAGCCTCTTGATGATTCCGCCGTTTATCTTCAGCTACTTCGGTGCAGGAGATGGATTTTTCAGTGGTATCTCTTTGAGCCTCGGAGGACTTCTCGGAGATCCAACCTCGATGGTCTATAACCTGGTTTATATTGGGATGATTTACTTCTTCTGTTACTTCTGGACAGCGATCACGTTCAATCCGAAAGAAATTTCGGACAACATGAAAGACAACGGAACGTTCATTCCAGGTTATCGTCCTGGACGCCGAACAGAGGATTATCTTGAGAAAGTAATCGAACGAATCACTTACGTCGGTGCAGGATTCCTGGCGTTAATTGCCGTTGTTCCGACAATCATCTCGGAATTACTTGGTGTCGATTATATGGTTGCCAGTTTCTACGGTGGAACAGGCCTCTTGATCGCCGTCAGCGTGGCGTTCGATCTTGTCCAAAAAATTGATAGCCACCTCGTCATGAGAAATCATGCGGGTCTGCTTGAATAACTACTTTTAAGTTTTAGATTACGCGGTAGCAAACAGTGAAAATTCCGAAAATTGACAGCGACCTAGTCCCCTATCTGATTCTTCTGGGGATGATCATGGCGGCAACCGGTGCGGGTCAAATGTGGGTCTTAACAGCCCTAATTCTCCCAAGCTAATTCTCCCAAGCTAATCGGTGAACTCTGATTTCTTCCACCAGTTGAGATCAGTCACCGTTTCTTCGTTTCCTTTTCTCAGACCGGCATTCGGCTCTGTTGCACGGAACCAGTGTTGGCAACGGAAGAATCGCGGTAGCTCCCCAAAAAAGCACTTCTCGTCCACCACAGCGGGCGTGGCTATCCACGGGAGTTTGCTCCCGTGGAATTACTCTAAGTTCATGCCACCAACTTCGGCTTTGTAAAATTCACAGCGTCTTGCTAAGCGTTCAGGAGCGGAGACGAGGAAAGAGCAATTCGTCGCTGCTTGGCATTACTTTTAATTCAAGCATGTTTCTCCCGCTTCACTTCAAAAGACGTCCCCGGCAGATGCTCCCGACATCCTCTTGATGAATCTCGATCACGTTGGTTACGAAAGGTTCAGTTGAGGGAAACAACAGAGCCTGATTAACCCATTTCTCAAGCTGCAATTTCTATCCTTGAAACGAATGAGTCGCGGCAGAATCGGTGCGCTAAAAATTCCAGCGAACTATCTCAATTACGAAGCATCCAAATTGAAGACGCGCTTCGCATTGGCCGTAGTCATCTCAGAAAATAAATCGAGGTCGACGCCTCGCACGTCAGCCAGACAAGTGGCTGTGTGGCAAACCATAGCGGGTTGATTAGGCCGCTTACTACGATGGGGATGAGGTGTCAGGTAAGGCGCATCAGTTTCGACTAGGATTCGATCGTCGGGAATTCGAGCAGCAATCCCCCTGAGTTCGTCCGACTTTTTAAAAGTCACCATACCCGCGAAACTAATGTACATTCCTAAATCAAGACAATGCTGAGCGGTTTCCCACGACCCCGCAAAGGAATGCATAATTCCAATCACTCTGCCATCGCGTTGGTGCTCATCAAGCATTGCGAGAATATCCGATTCGCATTCTCGCATGTGAATTACGAGGGGTTTTTCTGTTTCAAAGGAGAGCTCAATGTGTTTGGCAAACCAGATTCTTTGCCTTTCGATTGGACAGTAGTCCCAATAGCGATCTAAACCAGTTTCTCCAATCGCAACCACCTCTGGCTGGGTTGCGAGTTCAATAATTTCTTGCCAATCACGTTCCGTTGCATCCTGGCAATGATTAGGGTGGATACCGACCGCCGAGTGGATCTGAGGATATTCCCGGGCAAGTTCCGAACACTTTCGGCTAGTCATTGCAGTCGTACCGATGGCCGTGATTCCCACTAAACCAGCAGACGAGGCATTTTCGAGCACTTGCCCTAAGATTGGGAGCAATTGCTCATCTTCGAGATGGGCGTGAGTGTCAAACAACATGATCGAACCTGAAAGCGTTGCGAACGCTGCCGCTTAAAGTGGACAGAGCCTACGAATTGGAAAAACTTCGATCGCCAGATTGGCGGATCAAGGGTAAATCCACGGGGCGACGCAGTGGACAGTCCTCATCAGCAGGATGCCAGTACATCACTTCTTTATCACCTAAATGCCAACACAGACAGACAGCCTCACCCTCCCTCATTGCCGGGAAGTCAACAAACCCTTCGCTGACTTGGGCGGCACCAAGCTCGAGCTGAGTCAGCTCGTTAACAAATTTATCAAGCCTGTCTGATTTGAGTTCATTTGTCTGCTCAATCGACTCTAACTCTTTTGCGTAGTCGTCATCCTGAGCACCTCCACCACGCCCTCCAACAAGGTAGTCAAGCCGCTCCCTCGTTTCGCTGACCTCTTTCGAAAGCACAACGATATCTTGAACGATCATCTTGACTAAAGGCAGCGTCAAATTCGCTGTTCGAATGGTGAAATTCTTATTTTTTGAGGATGCTGTCTTCATCCGGATTCAGCCTAAACTGCTGTTACAAATGACGAGGAAATATTGCCCGGTGGGCTCGCTTATAATTTCATTATAGCTCAGCGATTAATTCTGGATATTGGATGCTGTAAATTTAGGCTGAGGGCCAGTAATTTCGTTCAGCACTAACACTCCTCCGCCTCCCGTTTGCCTAAATACGGGCGCGATGAAATGGCCGCTTGTGTCGGATAACACACAATTGCACCGACGTTCGATCATTAAAAACAATCAAAATAGAAGGGGAACGATGCCAAATTAGGTGTCGAATGGTGGCAAATAATAATCTCACTTGCGTGCAAATTCCTAAAAATCGACAGTACACGGAGGCAAAACATGATTAGAAGATGGTTTTGACCCAAAACCACTAAAAAGGGCTTTAGTTTTTGTTGACTATCCTTAGGCACCGCGTAGAGTAAAAAGTGAGGTTAGTCCCTATTTTCATGTTCAATCTCACCGTCGGAGTTAAAAAACGCGCAGTTTGGTCCCCTGATTTGGATGGGATCAATCTCAAATACAAAGGAATGCGGGAATGTTAGTTCTCTCTAGGAAGAAAAACGAAAGCATCGTCATCAATGACGACATCACGATCGTTATTGTAGAAATTCGTGGCGACAAAGTACGCCTCGGCGTCGAGGCCCCCAAAGAGATTCCAGTCCATCGTAGAGAAGTCTACGACGCGATTAAACGGGCTGAAAAAGAGAACATGGAATTGGGCGAACCGGCCGCCGAGATCGAGTGACACGCCCGCTCTCACCAGTTTCGACCGTCTTCACAATGCGGTCGCATTCTTAATCATTTTTTCTCTAGAATCTCAGAGAAATTTGCGCCATTTTTTCGAATTATTTTGAAGGAATTGCAGCCGTATTCTTGAGTAAAAACCCGAGAAAAACCGGCACTCCTTTTAAATTCCAGGAAATGCCCAGCAACTCGGTTGCTTGCCCTTGACGAAAAGTAAACCTACAGATTACTTTAGTTCCTTCGCGGTTCTGCCGATACTGGTGGCATCACGATAACGGCCCCTTCGTCTAGTGGTCTAGGACTCCGGCCTTTCACGCCGGCAACACGGGTTCGAGTCCCGTAGGGGTCACTTTGAGTGAACTAAGAGCCCAAGGCTGTGTCTCATCACAGTCTTGGGTTTTTTTATTGGATTGCACAAACCCTTGATCTGCCCCCATGCCAAGTTCAACTTCCAAATCTGGCCTCCGACAAATTGGTACCTCTGGTATTTATGTTTCGCCAGTCGCTTTTGGTGCCTGGCCAATCGCAGGCATGACCAGCCTTGGCGTAAATGACGCCGATTCACTGAAGACCATTAAGACAGCTTTTGAGTCAGGTATTAATTTCATAGACACAGCGCATTGCTACGGTGCCAATGGCGAGAGTGAAAGACTGATTGGAAGAGCGATCGCTGAAGATCGTGGACAACTTGTGATTGCCTCCAAAGGAGGAATCCATTGGGACCAAAATATTGTCAGGCATTACGACGGTCGGCCAGAGACGCTAATCGCTCAGTGTGAGCAAAGCCTCGATCGGATGAAGCTCGATACAATCGACCTTTACTATCTTCATGCACCTGACCCCAATGTTTCTGTAAGTGACTCTGCTACAGCTTTTAACAAACTAATCGAATCTGGAAAAATTCGCGCTGCCGGAGTCTCAAACCTGAGCCTCTCCGAAATAAAAGCGTTCAATGATGTTTGCCCGATTGCGGCAATCCAACCTCCTTTTAATATGCTGCAACAAGATATTTGCTCAGATATTATTCCATGGTGTCTTTCCAATGAAATTTCCGTAATTAATTACTGGCCGTTGATGAAAGGCCTACTCGCTGGAAAAATTCGACGCGGGCATCAATTCGCAGCAGAAGATAAACGCCTAGACTATTCCATTTTTCAAGGCCAACCGTTTGAGTCGGCTCAACAACTGCTTGATGGACTCGATCAGATCGCAAAAAAAACAGGATACTCGGTTGCCCAAATCGTGGTTAATTGGACCACCCACCAACCTGGAATTACATCCTCGCTTTGCGGTGGAAAAAGAGCGTGGCAAATCAAGGAGACAGCTGGAGCGATGGGCTGGCAACTTGACTCAGATTGTCTAGCAGCCATTACGGAACTCATCAAAAGTTTGAAAATAAATTAAGACGCCCCCGATGGATCAACCCTCTGGTCTCAAAAATTTGACGTCGATTACGTCCATGTTTTCACCAAGCTATCTTCTGCCCCACTCTAGATTTCGCTAATGGTGATTTCGCTAATGGTGATTTCAAATCACAAGTTAGATCTCTTGCTGATTGGAGAAAATTCGGAGACCGCATGTACAGAATCAGTGGCTCTCGCCGGAAGCTGGGCAATCCGGAGTGGAGTTTAACGATTGCGTTCGCAACTGCGGACGAACCTAAGGATATACGACGATAACCTTATTGGACGCCAATGGGCGCCGCAATTGGATATATTCTCTATCCCCTGGTTTAAACGTGACTCAGGAATCAAACGAATCACTGCCCCAACGGATCCTTCGTGCAAGAGAAATGACTCACCCACGATTGGCCCGCTTTGCTCGGGAAGCACCCGAAAACTGCCAGGAAGTCTACCTGTTTCGCGGTGAAAAATTTTGCGGTGTTAGGTTTGCGCTGGGATCGTTTCAAGCCGACTGGGATATCACTGAGTCTCAAATTTGTGTTTACAAAGGGACTCACGAGATAGACCGAATCGATCTCAATCCCGACCAATCACGCCGGGCAGCATAAGAGTTCCACCCCGGTCAGCGCACGAAAAAAGCGTCTGCTTGAGTGCAGACGCTATTCGATGTTATTCCTCAGGTCAGGATTACTCTTCGTCTTCTTCCTTAACCTTCTTTTTCTTCTTCATCGCAATCTTGGCAACACGCACCTTAGGCATGCCATAAACTTTGTCGCCTTCATTCCAGCGATCGTCGGCGATCAACTTCTTGAGCCGCTCGGGCCGAGTAAGAACGTTACGAGTTTTTGCCGAACCGGCCTTAATCTTCAAACTTTTGTCGATGGTCATCAGTAATACTTCTATGAACAATTGAGCCGGATATTTGCCGGACAGGGCTTTTGATTGAAAAACTTAAGCTGAGCGTAGCCACGAATTGTACTTGACGAGGAACGGAGCTTCAAGGGCTAATAACTCGGTAATTTACGTGTTTGAAAGCCTCGATGTAGTCGATTATCGGTTCGATGATGGGAATTCTTGCCCGAATAATGCCGCATCGGCCAATCGCCCCTTATTTCACAGGCCTTTCCAGCCTTGATCTGTTGATTCTGTCCATATTTAGATAACTTATTAGCAGACTGATCCGCTTTTTAGGGACGAAACAATGAGAATTGGCGTATTTTGCAGTGGCGGCGATGCCCCGGGAATGAATGCTTGCGTCCGGTCCGTCGTACGAACCGCAGCAGATAATGACCACGAGGTCGTAGGCATTATGCGAGGCTACCACGGAATGATCCACGAGGAGTTCTTTGTGGATTCCGATGGCCAACGCCACCTGACCCCTTATCGCGTAACCACCTGGGCAGCTCACGGTGGAGCCCATCTCCGCAGCAGTCGCAGTGAAGAGTTCCGAACCGACACAGGACAGCGTGCTGCCGCAGACATCCTCAGAAAGCACCAAATTGATGCAATCATTCCCATTGGCGGCGATGGAACGTTTAACGGCGCCTCTGCCTTAAGTAAACACTGGAATGGACAAATCGTTGGCTGCCCCGGCACAATCGATAACGACCTCATGGGAACCGACTACACCATTGGCTTTTCGACGGCGGTTCAAACGGCTGTCGAGGCGGTCGACAAGATACGCGACACAGCATCCAGCCACGACCGCATGTTCCTCGTCGAAGTCATGGGACGACACAGTGGCTACATCGCACTCTACACCGCAATGGCGGCGGGGGCGGATGTCGTTGCGATTCCAGAAACAGATACCAATTTTACAGAGATCGTCTCGCACCTTAACCGGCTGAAAGAACAAGGACGAACAATGGCGATTATGGTCATCGCCGAAGGAGATGAAAAAGGAGGAGCGGAACTGATTAACACGCAACTAAAACAGCATGATTGCCCGTTTCAAACCCGGACGATCGTACTCGGACATCTTCAGCGGGGAGGCAGCCCCACACCAGAAGATCGCAGACGCGCAACCCAAATGGGCCATGGAGCGGTTAAGGCAATACTCGCCGGAGAAACCGGTGTGATGATCGGTACCCGTGACGACCGCTGTGTTTCAGTTCCATTTGAAAAAACCTATGCCTCGCATCGGCCAGTCTCGCTCGACCTACTCGCTGTCCTCAATGAAATTGCTTCTTAGCAAGTGGAAAGCCTTCGACAGTCTACCCTGTGAAAATCTATCAAGACGGAATCTATCAAGACGGCTTCTATCAAGACGGCTTCTATCAAGACGGCTTCTATCAAGACGGCTTCTATCAAGTCGGCTTCTTTCGGGGTCTGGGAACCTTTGAGCTTTTCCGACGGCGTCCCTTCCGCCCCTTGGACTTCCCCTCGTCAACGGAGGACAAGGGCTGGCCTACCGCTTCCTGAAGCTGGCTAATCCGATCTCTCAATATTCCAGCTCGCTCAAATTCGAGATCTTCGGCGGCCTGCAGCATCTCAGTTTGCAAATCGTTAATGTATTCCTCGGTAATGTAAACCGTGTCTTCGGTTTTCATTGCTGCGTCATTGGCTTCACGCCGATTCTTAAGATCGGCTCCAATCCCTGACGAAATCTCTTTAAAAATCGTTTTGGGCGTTATGCCATGCTCTTTATTATAAGCTTCTTGTATCGCCCGCCTTCTTCCAGTTTCGTAGATCGCATTTTTCATCGCTTCGGTGACTTTGTCGCCGTACAGGATGACCTTGGCATTCGCATTTCGAGCCGAACGGCCAATCGTCTGGACAAGTGATGTTTCACTTCTCAAAAATCCTTGCTTATCCGCATCCAGAATCGCCACCAGACTCACCTCTGGCAAATCAAGTCCCTCTCGCAACAAGTTAACCCCAACGAGACACTGAAACCGACCGAGCCGTAGATCTCGCAACAATTCGACTCGCTCAAATGCGTCCAATTCACTATGAAGCCATTTACTTGAAATTCCATTTTCGCAAAAATACGAAGACAGATCTTCTGCCAGTCGCTTAGTTAACGCAGTTACTAAAACGCGATCCCCCAGATCACGCCGCTCCTTTACTTGCTCCAACAAGTGAGCCACCTGTCCGCTCGCAGGCACCACCTCGACGACCGGATCCAACAAACCCGTTGGTCTAATGATCTGCTCGACCACCTCGCCACCTGTCTTTTCAAGTTCGTAATCCGAAGGCGTTGCCGATACATACACGGCTTGATTCAATCGTTTTTCCCATTCTTCAAATTTGAGCGGCCGATTGTCCATAGCACTGGGCAATCGGAAACCATGGGCTACCAGCGTCTCCTTGCGACTGCGGTCGCCGGCGTACATCGCCCTGACTTGCGAGCAGGTTACATGAGATTCATCTACGAATAACAAAAAGTCGTCCGGGAAAAAGTTGTACAGCGTTTCAGGCTCCTCCCCTGCTTCACGTCCCGCCAAATGGCGACTGTAGTTTTCAATTCCTGGGCAATGACCAACATGTTCCATCATCTCGATATCAAATCGAGTCCGCGCATTCAATCGCTGAGCTTCGAGCAGCTTCCCCTCTTTCTGAAAAAAATCAAGCTGCTCTTTAAGTTCCATTCGAATCAACTTAACCGCATCGGCAATTCTCGATTCGGAAGTCACGAAGTGCTTCGCAGGGTAAATATAAATCTCCGACTCAGAAGATATCGACTCACCAGTGAGAGGATTGATCACGGAAATTTGCTCGATGTCATCGCCCCAAAATTCAATCCGATAAGCAAACTCCTCGTAAGACGGCCAAATTTCTACACTGTCTCCCCGGACACGAAAGGTGGAACGTTCAAACGAAATATCATTTCGCTTATACTGAATATCTATAAATTTGGCGAGCATCTTATCCCGATCGATCGCATCGCCAACCTTGAGCGCGACCATCATAGTTCGATAATCCTCGGGTGATCCAAGTCCATAAATACTCGAGACACTTGCGATGATAATGACGTCTTTTCGGCTGACGAGCGAACTGGTCGTGGCAAGCCTGAGCCGATCAATATCCTCGTTGATCGAGGCATCTTTTTCGATATAAATATCGCGTTGGGGAATATAGGCTTCCGGCTGGTAATAGTCGTAATAGCTGACGAAATAGTGAACGGCGTTATGCGGAAAAAAATCTTTGAACTCGGAGTAGAGCTGAGCCGCCAAAGTCTTATTGTGAGAAATCACAAGGGTTGGCTTTTGAATTTGTTGAATGACGTTCGCCATCGTAAACGTCTTGCCCGACCCCGTAACACCCATCAACATTTGATGCTTTTTAGCAGCTTTGATTTGCTCAACCAGCGTCTTAATTGCTTGCGGTTGGTCACCACCAGGTTCAAATGGCGAGGTAAGTTTAAACATAATTAACGACGAATTCCCACAAGTCCTAAACTTATATCTTATTGGCAAATCTCGACACGGCTAGGCTTCACCAAGAAACGGCCACAATTAACAATTTCTGTCAGGGATCTGAAAAACAATCCTGGCAAGGGTAATTAGTTTGCTCCAACGATTAAGGATTCTCCAAGGGAGACAGAAATGGGCGGATGGATTGGTACTTCTTTTCCCCAATCCCAGGCACCATGAGTAGTTCTGCATGGCGTTCAAAGCGACCAAGTTTCTCGCGCTGGACAAGAATCGACTGACCTAATTTCGGACCGACTCCAGGCAACAACGTCAATTCGCCCACATTAGCCGTGTTCAAATCAACCTGAAACAAAAACGGTAAGTCCGCTACTTCATCAATATCGACAAGACCTTTGCTTGCATTCCACTGAGCAGCGAAATAAACAGACGCTGCCAGAAGCACAACCAACAACAGCGTTGCGACTAATCCTTGATGATCACTCCACAAGACAAGCCGTAAACGGTCCAGTAGATTTTCTTCTCCAGGCTCGACGGCCTGCAGGGCACGCTGTTTTTTTTTCATGGGTCAACCGATAAAAAGTCCCCGTGAAATGGATGGCCGTCAAATGCCTCGGCAACCATCTGTCTTTTACTTGGAAGCCCACTCTTTAAGAGTGATTACGCCATCGCGATTTTTGTCTTTTTCATAAAATTCCTTGACGGTCTTATCGTCCCACTTAGCCGAATACTCGTGCATCTGAACTTGGCGATCTTCGTTCTTATCAAATTTCTCAAAATCACGCGAAGAGCCGGAACTGCTTCTCGAAGATGAAGATGAAGATCGACCTGATGAACTACCCCAACGCGAAGATCTTGAACTACTATCGCTGCTGGTGCTTTTGCGAGAATCAGCCGAGCTAGAGGACTTGGAGGCAGGCTTATTCGCACCGCTCAAACTATCGAACAGCTCGGATTTCGTGATAAAGCCGTCTTTATTTTGATCGGCCCCAACTGGAGGTCGACGCATTTTCTTGGTTTCCTCGCTGCTCAGCTTGCCATCCTTGTTTTCATCGTACTGTCCGATCAAGCTTGCCGCGTATTTCTCGTACTTCGCTCTTGAATCTGAACTACTTGAAGAAGATGCTGGTTTTTTCGAAGTGCTAGATTCTTTCGATGAACTACTCGAGCCTCGTGTCGAGCTAGGTCGCCACGAAGATGACGAACTGGTTTTAGAGCTTGAACTTCTGGAAGAGTCCCGAGAGCTGGATGAGCTGGATCCACGTGAACCCGAAGACCGACTGTAGGCAGATTCGCGCGATGCGTAACGATTAGAAAGCTCGCTTCGGGAGAGTCGTCCATCTTTGTTGGTGTCACTTTCTTGCGGAGTCGGACTGCCCCAACGTGCTCTACCCATCTCTTCTTTGTCGAGACTGCCGTCTTTGTTACGATCGTACCTACCAAGAGTCGAATCCACTTGACGCTTGACACTCTCGCTGTAAGTCACCGGCTTAGCAGCACTCCCTTTAACCTCGCTGGATGATGCTCCAAAGCGTGCTACGCCAGATTCAGAACCTTCTCTTTCGACACCAAATCCGGGAACCTTGCGATCCCGATTCTGCTTTTTATCAGCCTTCTCTTTATTACTCTTATCTTTGCTGAGCTTCGACAGAATCTTACTTATCGAAACCGCTTTCTCAGGGTTGAATCCGTTTTTAACTAAATAAGAACTCGTGTTTTTAGACATCTCGCTTGGCTCAAGTTTGCCATTTGAATTAACGTCCTTCCGTTTCAAATACTCAGCTAAATTGAAGTCTTGTGCCGAAGCGATCGCGGAGCATGCGAACAGGGCAACCAGAACAAGGTTCAGCCGAACGATTCCGCGAACTATTTTCAAATCTTGAAACATCATTGTCTAACTCCGACTGGCTAACATCCAAAAAAGCTGGTCCCTTGGAAACTCAACCTCCAGATCACTGGGGTTGCGTCTCCGGGACATTTGACCGAATTCGATAACCTTTTAACACCGAATAAACTAAAAAGTTACTGCAAATTCAGCATAATTGACTCTACTCGGTGAAATGACGTCTGGGCGGATCTGGTTGTCGTTTTGAGTACGATTTCCTACTCTCCGCAAGCATTCCAACGTTATTGAGGATTGGTAGTCCTTCGGAGCCTACTTCCCTAACCAAAAAGTCGGTAAAACGTTGATTCTCACGTACCGAACTGAGACCAATTTGACGCTTCAGCATCTCACGCCGATAATAAGGGATAACCAGTGGGAAGCATTAGCTGCCGCAAAAGGCCAGCTGCACGATTTTCTCGACAAACGGGGGAATCCCCCCAATAAAACAACTCAGTAAACTCCAATAGCAGCAGCAAATGATCAACCAATGCCCGCAATGTAGCAGTAAAATCACCGATTTTGCGGTCAGTTGCGACAACTGTGATTGGAGCCTGGTTCCTGAGCATCAACCCTCTGATTTTCGCATAAATATTGACGCAGACGGCACATTGGGAAAATTCGAATCTGAAGAGACGATCGAAGAGACAATTCAGATCACAAAAAAATCCAGACGAAAAATAACGGCCGCCAATCAGCAGCGTCCTCAACCCAGCAAAGCTCCCTCCCTTTTTGATGACACTCACTCAGCATCTCAAGATGAGAGTGATTCACAAATTAATGAAGCGACCCAGCGAGCTCTTGAATTTATCGAACTCGGCGACCTCGAAGCATCCTTGACTTATCTTAATCGTGCAATCATCGACTTGCCGGTTGAGAATAGTGGCGAATGCTATTCTCTCCGTGGCTACGCTCACCTAAAAAACCTAGATTTCTCACACGCTGAAATTGACTGCACACTCGCCATTGATCTCGGCTGGGAAGAGCCACAAACTTACGCTTGGCGAGCCGCAGCTCGCGGCGAGCAAAACAAGTGGCCGGCAGCATTCGATGATCTCAACCATGCCGACAAAATCGCGGCCAATGACGATGAACAATACCAGTCTTTAATTACTACTTACTCCAAGAGCGCAAGCGCCTACTATCGAGCAAAGATTCAAGAAGGGCACGATACTGCTGATCTCTTTTTTGATCGAGGCTGGGTTTATTTCAAGGCACAACAATTCGAAAAAGCAAGACGAGATTTCCATCTCGCAATTAAAAAAAGTCCGGGACACCCCAACGCCTCCATGGGCTTAGCTGAACTAAAATACATTTTCCTCGGAGAATACGATGTTCGAGACTTGTGCGATGCGGCTTTAAAAGGGGATCAAGAATGCCAAGCCTATGCATTAAAGATTCTCGCAATGTTGAACTTCCGCGAAGATAACATCGAGGCCGCGAGAAATGACATTCGGGCGCTAATGTCATTAGCCGGTGAGAATCCAAATACGAACCTTACCGTATGCAAGTTGCTTCGTTCGATTGGCGAATTCGAATTGGCGATCAAAATACTTACGACCTTGATTCAAAATAAACCCAAAGGCAGTAACGTGTTTCGCGAGCGCGGCGAATGTTTGGCTGCAATCGATTGTAATACCCTCGCCTTAAAGGACTTTAAAAAACATCTTCAGCAGTGTCGAGCTGATTTACCAGTACTCCTTAAATCTGCGGAACTAGCGGTTAAAGAAAAGCGCCTTGATCTCGCTCAAAGGCGACTAAAGCGAGCCCTTAGACTCGACCTTGGTCGCGACGACGAAGCGTATCTGATTCGGAGTCGTGCCTTCCTCGCTGCCGACGATTACTCTAATGCGTCCCAAGACTGCGAGGCCTCCATCCGCAGCAATGGCTCTCACCCCCAATCATTTGCATTACTTGCCAGAATTCACCAAGCTCAATCTTCCCCTGAAAATGCAATCTCTGCGCTTACCCAAGCGATCGACCTCGAGAACGACCATTTGAAAAAGTCTGATTTCCTAAAACAGCGAGCTCAGCTTTTTCGATCACTGCAGAAACCACAATCAGCACTCGAAGATTTAGAACATTCCGTGTCTCTAAATCCGTCTAACCCAACTTCTTGGTTACAAATCGCAGAGATCCATCAGGCCGGCAGTGATTGGAAATCAGTCAACGACGCTTTGCAGAACTCGCTCTCCGTCCGAATTCCTCCTCCGCGCAAGCTTACTCAAACTGCAAAAGCAATCGCCGAAAAGAGTTGCCAATTTTTCGACGACAAAATCTTGAATGAGTCGGAATTGGATTCTGAACTCTTGTTGCAACGCGCATTATCCAATCAACTGTGCGATTTGCCTGACAAAGCTACCGCAGACTGCAACCTGGTTTTGGAATCGGATCCGAGTAGTATTTCTGCAAAACTTTGCCGTGCACAGATCTCCAATCAACAGGAAAATTATGAATCTGCCATCGTCGATCTAACGGCGGCGTTGAAAACTAAAGACCTTTCATTAGAAACACAATCACAGTTGCGATTCGATCGCGCTGTTTCCCACAACTTGCTCGGCAAAATTGAAGAGGCCAAGTCTGATTTACTCAAAGCGACCCGCCTCAACCCGGTCGCTTCACAAAACTACGTGTTACTTGGTGAAATTTACCAGCAATCCGGGGAATTCGATAAATCTGTCCGCGCGTTTTCGAATTCCATTTCACTCGATCCCGATAACCCAAATGTTCATCGAAGAAGTGGCATTTGCAATTCACACCTTCAAAACCATCATACTGCCATTGGCAATTTTTCCCGTGCAATTGATTTAGCACCCAATCGGGTTGAACCGGTTCTGCAAAGAGGACAGGCGTATCTAAAAATCGATCAACCGCAACTTGCACTTGAGGATTTTGAATTCGCTTTACATCAAAATGATCAACTCGCCAAAGCCTATTCAGGACGCGCCGCAGCATTAGCGATGCAGGGGAAAATAGAAAAATCATTAATAAGCCTAACAAAGGCGATTCATCGTTTCACACTCCCTCGAGAAATCGCGGAGATCATGTTTGCCCGCGGAAAAATCTTTTATCAAATGGGACGCAATTCGCCGGCCATCTCAGATTTCACCTTCGTTTTAGAATTGATGCGTGCTGACACCAATCACCTTGTCGCAACTCGCTACGCGCGGGCGATCGCTAATGTTCACAACGAAAAGTGGAACAAAGCCCAGCGAGATTTCCGCAAACTTTCAAAGCTTCGCCCAAACGACAAAGAAATTAAGAACGCTCTCGCTTGGCTGGCAGACCGCCAACTGAAAAGACCTGGTTTTCTAGGCGATCCCAAACCCTTCCTCCGTCCGACTCGTCCTTCGGTCACTGGCCCACGATGTCGCCTAAACGATGAAGCGAACACTTGGAGCACAGAACCTCCGCACGACTGGTGGGTCGTGCGCTCGGCAGAGAAAAAAGAATATGGGCCAGTTCATTTTGAAACGCTAAAAAACTGGATCCGAGACGGTCGGGTGACGCCAGAAATGAAAGTCCTTCGCGCTGATTGGGGCAAATGGAAAAGACCAGAAAAAATATTCCCCGCAATTCAAGAGGCTCTTCAGTCCGACCGCTCGCAGTAGAACCTATCAGGTGTAGAATCAAAGATTAATGAGCAAGCCCCACGACATGGGAAAGAATCTCCCAAGCTATGAATACCCCTAACAACACAAGTGAATACGGCGATCGGCCAAGTGAATACGGTGACAGCCGGATTTCAATGGTTTTCGTTTCGGATATTGAAGTTGAACCGCCAAAATTGATATCTAACGCCTTTAAAAAGTACACTCACTTTCGTGAGTTAAGTACAGGTGGAAAAGCCCGACTTGTTTCCTGCAAGGACACCAATCTCGGAAGACGAGTTGTCCTAAAGATGCTTCGAGAGGAATTTTTTGATGATGATGTTGAACTTCGACGCTTAATTCGCGAAGCCCGAATCACAGCACAACTGCAACATCCGGCGACGGTCCCCATGTACGAATTGGGACAGGACGATACTGGCCATTGGTTTTTTGCAATGAAAAAAATCGAAGGGAAAACACTCTTTGAAATCATCGTTGGTCTCGCCAGACGTGAACCACCGTATGAAACCAATTTTGACCTTAATCATCTGTTGGGTATCTTGACGAATGTTGGCGATGCGATCGCTTATGCCCACACCAGGGGCGTAATTCACAGAGACATTAAACCGGAAAACATCATTGTCGGAATGTTCGGTGAAGTTACCCTGATTGACTGGGGCGCTGCAAAAGTTTGGGGGATGCCTAACGACGGTGGCGAAGGTACGAAAGGTCAGCGTGGAGGCACGCCGCTATACATGTCGCCTGAACAAGTCACCGGCAATCGGATGGTCGACGAGCGAACGGACATTTTTAGTTTAGGCATCGTTATGTATGAAATGATGGCGCAGCAGGAACCGTTTCGAGGGGCAGATATTGGAAAGACATTCGATAACATTGTGAACAAATCTCCGACGCCGCCGAGAACTGCAGCACCCCACCGTGTTATTCCTCAAACGCTCGAAGCAATCTGTTTGAAAGCGCTGGAAAAAAACCCAAACGACCGATATCAATCCATGACTGCAATGATGAACGCCGTCAATAAATTCAGGAATGACTCGCTGCTACGAGACATAAGTTAACACGCGATTTTTTTCAACAAACTAACAGCGGATTCAAGTCACCTATGGCGAATGAAAGCGATGACACGAGACTCGAAAAAATAGATCAGAAGCTCCGAATTCTCGTCGTGCTTGCCGTATGCCAAGCGGTGATCACCGGTTTGATGTTCGTCTACCTGGTTTTGGAAAACTTCATCCCATCCAACTCCACATTTTTTCTATTACTAATAGGACTTGGCATTTTCTCATATCTCTTCCGCAGTCGCATTCCTAGTTGGTTCGGTAGTTTGAGCCGCTTTATTTTTGCGAACTTATTTGAAATGAGAAAATCAGATTCCATAAAAAAATAACGCCTTCGAATCTCTTAGCGATATTTTGGCGGGTAACACAAAAGAATCGACTTTACAGATTCCGATTGATTCTCGCCTGGTAAACTTCTATCGCTGACTGCGATGCAGGTATGATCCTCTGTTCGATTGCTTTTTTAGATAAAACTGACAGCGCTTTGCGGCCCTCGGATCCAAGATCAACGGTCCAATCATTTACATATAGCTCCACATGAGCCATCAAGACTTCATCATCAAATTCTTGAGCAAATTCTCGCATCGTCGGTAACGTCTCATCACGATGCTCCAATCCGTAAACCACCGATGATCGAATAACACTTTGAATGCGAGCTAACGTCTCTTCTGCTAAACCTCGACGAGCCAAAATCCCTCCGAGGGGAAGAGGAACACCAGTCTCTATTTCCCAGCGGGTGCCAAGATCCTCCACTAAAAAAAGCCCCTCGTCCGCCCAAGTAAACCTTCCTTCGTGAATGCAAACTCCAAAATCTGCAGCTCTTTCTTTTAATGAGGGCATAATATCAGAGAATACTTGGTGTTCGACACGCGTTTTCCCGGCCTCAATAGCCTCTCCGTAAAAAAGCTGGAACAACATAGCAGCGGTTGTGAATTCTCCCGGACATAGCGTACGAGTGAACTCCAAGTTGGCTAAGGCATTCCCCGGTGAATCCCCCTCTTTCGCCGACAAGAGCAACGGACCGACCCCGAAACCTAATGCCGACCCCGATGGCAAAACAAACGTCCGGTCTGAGAGAATCGCGGCGGCATGAAAACTAGCTTTCGCGACATCAAACCGATCTTGGAAAAGACCTTCGTTTAATTGCTGTATATCTAGCAATTCAATCTGAAAATCCAGACCAAGTAAATCAACTTTGCGGTTGAGTATTCCATGAAACGCAAAAGTGTCATTGGGACAAGTCGAAATGGCCAATCGTATTT
This sequence comes from uncultured Pirellulaceae bacterium, assembly GCA_938083195.1. Lineage (GTDB taxonomy): Bacteria > Planctomycetota > Planctomycetia > Pirellulales > Pirellulaceae > Mariniblastus. The sequence goes on from CALKCK010000009.1 coordinate 33,602, forward strand.
TAGTTAAATTTTGCATCATCTTTGCCGTTTAAGACTAGTCTTCATTCGCATTAACAAAACAATATTGCTGGACAAATACTTGGACGCTATACCAAAAAAACAGGGAAGCGTTTAACGCTTGAGACAATCCATCAGAAGACTGGTTGCTGCGTGAAGCGCCTCGGGTATTTTCCAATTACACTTGTCCCGATCACCCGCCCGATTGGAGATTCCTCGCACCAAATAAAATGGAACCCCGCAAATTTTTGCCGCAGTGGCTACTGCAAACCCTTCCATTTCTTCTACCGCAGCATTCGGGAAACGGCGTCGCCTATGGTCTAGGTCACGACTCGTATTGGAAGCCGCACAAACCGTTAGAATTTGACACTGATGATTATCAAAATTCGCGAGAGGCAAAACGTCACCGATCAGATCCTGTTCGCCAGTACCGCGCCATTGCATCCACCCCATCTCACCTGCGGTTTGATAGTCTGCTACGCTCCCCGCACCAATCCCAAAGCACGCGACTTCACTCCCGATAACCGCCGTTCCTGTCAAGATTTCAGGATCATATGCACCTGCAATTCCAACCAATAACACGTTACTCGGTTGATACTGCGTAATTAATTCCATCGCCTTGGCGGCGGCGACAATTGGCCCAAATCCACATATTTCAACCACCGCCTCAGGATGGGAAATATGCTCAACTACAAACTCGTACTCCATCGAAGTTGGCACCAAAATCAGCCACTTTGGTTTTTTCAAGGACGAGCTCATTTAAGTCACTCTTTGCATAGGATTAGGATCTATCATTTTTGAAATACAACAATCGACAATATCTGATTCGTTTTTACAGGCTCGGCGTGGCCCGCTCCTCCCACTCAATGCACCTACTTCGCGAGGATCTGTTTCAGCACCTGCTCCGCCCTCTGCCAATTGGAGGCCTCTTTCGCAGCCCAATAACTCATTAACGTCGCGAGACATAACATTACGGCAAAGCCACTTGCCGCCTGCCTGACTCTGGCTGAAGAAATCTCAAGAAACATTACCAAGCTTCCTTCATTTCCACCTAATAGTAATCCGGTACAGCAAACACCGTAAATAAATGCAATGACTAACATTAACACTGAGACGGCTCGCATCGCCGACCAATCGTTGATTTGAAAGAGAAAAATGGCATACATCAAATTCAAAAGACTGATTGCCACTTGCAAGAAAAACCAGTTGGGAAGTTCATTTACTTGGGATAAATCGCCCCATGATATCAATTGCGTTAGGACGGGAATCAGATTCAATCCAGCAACGAGAATCAATCCAGCAGCAAATAACTTTGCTAAAAAAAAACGATCCGTGTTTGCCCGCGTTAATCGCTCTTCCCAATTCTGTTTATCACTCGCCTCAGAAGAATTTCCTTTAATTGCACTCACAATCGATATGTCGCGGTTTGCAAGGTGAATCGCCCCTCGAGCCGCCTCAAGATCTGCGACCTTTCCTGGTTTCAAATGAGTTCTCTCGTCTACTGCTCTCTTTGCTGGAGGCGAGCTCAGTCGAGTTGTTAAAGGCTCCCCCGTCAATTTGACTGAAACAGAGGGTATTTCATGCTTGGTCTCGGACGAATGATGCTGCTGCCTTGGTTTTGCAACCGGCAGGCGAGACTCACTAGCGTCCTTTGACAGTGAGCCTTCCAGGTTGGACTCGTCACCATCAAACCCTTCATAAATCTCCGCTCGACATTCAACAGGTTGCCCACTGTTCCTCTCGGAATCTGAAATTTCGGGGATACGAATCATGGTTTTACATTCGGGGCATCGCACAATCTTGCCACTGCGAATCATCGACGCATGCATGATGCATCCCTGAGGGCATCTAACTCGCAATGACATAACACGCTCATTCAAAAATGATTGATATTGAGACCTTTTCGCACTGCGGATTATAGCACAACCACTAGTAAGCCATTCAGCGTTTTCTGGCAGATAGGACACAAACCAGAGAACAAAGCAAGCCAAGTCCGGCTTTAACTTAAAAGCTAGTCGTATTCCATGGACTGTTAGATTTAGCTTCCTCACTTCGGACAATATCGAATACAGCATCCACATACGAAGGGGCTAAATGTGGGCTTATCGACATCCAATTTGGATTTCCTAATTCAGAAGCTCTTGTCATCAAACGTCTGAAAAACCTTCTCACACCGCGCGGGTTTGCAAGGCGGCCGAATCGATCAACACACATTTCAATGCCTTCGTGATCGAAACCTGATCGCATCTCGGGAATCTGCGGCACGGGATCTTGATAATTAACCCACCGAAAATGTTTTAAGTTTACATGCTTAAGATATTGCCGACTGGCAACTCGTGGACATCCAAATGTATGAAGTTCATTCGGCTGGGATTTTATAAACGAAAGCACGCAACGGGATGCACAGAGAGTGGCCGCCGCCGCCCCCAAAGAATGTCCGCAAAACCAGAGATTACGATCATTCGACTCCAGCTCCGCTTCAATAGCAGGCCAGATCCCGTCTGCCATGGCTTTAAAATCACTGATTACCCAACCAGTCGTCTCCGCCATCGTGGAAGGCAGGGTTTGGAGCTCAATCGCCTGATCTAACTCCCTGATCTCTTTTCCTCGGAAGACCATCACCGCATCGAATTCATTTTGAAACCAGAAAACATCAATAGCACCGCCGCGAATGACCTTCCCGTCGGTAAATCCTAGTTTTCCCGCGATCGAATTAGCATCTTGAAGAGGAAGATAACTCGCCAACGTCATTTCGCAAAACAATAACGATCTCCGCAGGACCGGCATTTCAGAGATGGGACCTTGGTGCTGACTCTTAAAAAAAAAGTCTCCCGAAGTTTTCGTATCAAGACTCGCATTCTTGTCTGGAAGCTGAATTTCAGAAGATGCCATGTTGCAACCGAAATAAGGAAATCAAACTCAAACTATATTACTGCGCTATTTAAAAATCAGCCCTGTCGCGTTGAGTTACAACACCACCAAGCTTTCAAACGACCAGTCAGCACTGTCGTTATTTGGTCTGCATTTGAATAGTGCCTCGCCATCCCTCGGGAGGCTTACCTTGATACTGACCAATAACCTTCTCTAAAAACCTTCTCAATGAATCTTCCGGGTCCAGTATAGCTAATTCCGTTTCCAATCGCATCCACTCGCCCGCTTGAAACGAATTCAATAGCCGCTTCGAATGAGCTAAATCCTCAACGGGAAGTTCATTTGCCGCGCAAACTTGAAAAACGTCGAACGAACCCTCCATTCCAAATGGCTGAAAATTCCCCATCCCACGCACCACAATTTCATCAAAAAACTCAGGATCCGTCTTTAATGCCTCAAGCGTAAACGCATCGATTAGAATCTTGGAATGGAGCCATTTCGTCATCCCCTCAAGCCGAGAGGCTAAGTTAACGACCGGACCAAAGGCAGTCACTTTTACTTGATCACGCGTGCCAATTTTCCCCGCAACGGACTCGCCCGAGGCTACGCCGATCCCGAACTGAAAGCTACGACCATCGCGCTTGGTTCGGCCTACTTCGCTTAGCCGAGCGTGGTTATCGACGTGTTGATGGATCGACACCGCCGCTTTAACGGCAGATACGGCATTTTGTTCGCTACCCGTTGGTGGAATAGGCCACCCCCAAAACCCCATGGCCGAATCTCCATGAAAGTCCCCGATAACTCCTCCAAAATCTAAGATGTTTGATGTTGTAATCCCCAAAGCCTCGCTGACTCGCGCTAAAAGTTCGAGTAAATCATCCGATAATTCCTCGGATGTTTTCGAAAAACCCCTCAAATCACAAAACAAAACCGACAAATCACACTCTCGTGGCTGCAACACCTCTTCCGAATCCAAAACCGAGATAGCCTTCATTACCACGGGAGAAAAGAACGTCCGCAGGCTCGCCTCCTGCCGCTCAAGTTTCTTTACTAGCAACAAATTTTTAAGCGAAGATCCAACCAGCTCACAAAATTTAAGGTCACCCTGGAAATCTAATTCCTGAGAAACGGAACTTAAACTGGAATCGCGATCACCACGCTCCTTGCCAGCAACATAGACTCCCCAACCGGGCGTTGCCGCACTTGAAATCGGAGACACAAAAGCCCAATCGTTTTCATAGTCGATTGTGTACTTTGATTTCCCGCCTTTGCCATGGCTCCAAATATGCAAAACCGACTCATTCGCTTTCAGCGCTTGTTTAACAAGCGTTTCACTCGGCTGAAATCCACCAGAACTCGTGTCACGGCGATCCCATTGCATAATCTCAATTTCTGAATCAATCAGCCTTTGGGTATCGGCTGAACCTGTATCGGCTGAATCTACTACCGAATCGAAAGAATGCCCTGCCGCTGGATCTTGAACCCTCACGATTCCGACCGTCGATGCCGTCGCAATACCCTGCATTAGCGTGTTAACGATTTGAATCAATAAATTCTCATTGTCGGACGCCGTCGCAATGACTGTTGGCAACCGACTTAGAACATCGATCCGCCGATCAACATCTCGAAACGAGACTTTTCGCAAATAATCAGCAGTAAACGTTTTTTGACTAATCGGGTCGGGAGCGTCTAAAGATCCAAATGCTTCTTCAACTGCAATCGTAAATTGAGTTTTGCCAATGACAAAATGCTCGCCTGCTCCCAATTCAAAACAATCCTCGGACTTACCGTCGTAAAAAACTGGATTCGAAGAACTTTTCAGCTTTTGAATGCGGACCTTATCTCCCGCCAAACATAGGGAGATGTGGACACGAGAGATTTGACTATCCCACGGAACACGATAAGACTCTGTTGCCCGCCCAACGAAAATCTCCCGCGTTGGGATTCGTCGCCGCCATCGAGAACCAACGTCAACTCCCTCTGCAATAAGTTCCAACATGTTCTTCCTGCTCCGGTTTGAAGTCCGCGTTACTCAAAGCCACTTACCCAGTCAACTCATCGGCGCGAATCACGGACTCGAAAGCACAATCTGATTCAAGAAAAAATAGCAGATTCCCACAATAATCAACCCTAAAAACACACCCAACAATTGCAATCGACCAGAATGAAACCCTCGCGTTGCATGGTCTAACCGCAAATAAATAAATGACAAACCAAGTAGCGACAGTAAGCCAAAGAAGACGATTGCCAAGCCAACGATGCGATCTCGAATTAATTGGCGGGTTTCCAACTCTGCTTTGCTCTCAGAACTAACGGGATCCCCACCCTGCTCGGACGCTTGCAAACTAAGAGTCTCGCCCGAGATTGGACTTGCGCGTTTTATCGGCTCAACAGCAATTGCTGAACTGGCCCACGCCAGACTGAACAGCATGCAAACCGAGACCGAGATTCTCACCGAGCGCAAAAGCTTGCCCGAAGACAAATCTTTTTGGGGATTCCTGTTTTTAAGTAATAGGGTTGTCAAATTATTTCCGATTGAAATTAATCCAGTTTCAAATCCACCTCGAGGCAACCCGTCAATTGTTTGACTCAACATTTTGCAAATTACAAATTTCCATTCGTTTTCGCGTATCCAACCAAGGAGCTGATAGTTGCACGGAAAATGAAATCACGACTGCCCAAATACAAACTGCAGTAAAGGGAATTGGCAAAAGGTAACTTAGTAACACGCCCCAAATCATACAGATTAAAATTGCAGCGATACTTAGCCGGGTCTTGCGAATAGGGTCACACTGCCGCCACCAACGGATTCCTCCAAGGAAGCAGGTGAAAAAAAACATATAAGCGGCCAAGGGACCCACGCTCGGCATTAAATTCCACCCTTTAGAAAAAGGGCGGGACGTCTCCAGCGACAAGGATGTCAAATCGATATAAAACCAGCTGGCCGTAAAGAATGCGGCCAGACCTAATGCCATCCCCAGCCCCATCATTTCCAAATAACGCCATCGCGATTTCGCTGGCCGCCAATCCCAGCGTTTAGTAACCAATAAGATCGCCCAACAGCCCACAACACTCACCAAAGTCAACCAGGTGTAATTCGCCCAATTCTCGATCGATGAATCCCACGGCCCACCGTCAAGAACTCCCGTAACCACCGCAAAGCCAAGTAAATTTAGGACAGTACAACTGAAGGCCGCGATTAGCATCGAACCGATCAGTTCGGTTAACCGATCTAACGCGGGGCGTCCTAGCAACCACTGGCGAAGCGGGGGGACTTCTTCGAGTTGTCGAATATGCATAAGCCAACGCGGCGACTGGCCCAGTTTTTTCGCAAGCGAATATCGCACCAAATAGTAGCCAAAATAAAGACCACCCGCAGACAACATCAACGGCAAGAGCCACTGAGAGTTTTGGATCAGGACAATCCCAGCGATGATCAACATCACCATCTTGATCGGCGTTGAAAAATTGGCGGTTTCCCACCATAACGTCAATCTTGCTAATCCTGTATGAAGCACCGCCGCAATCGGCTCATCTCCCCGACTGTTGTCAATTCCATTGCCTAACACGCTGGACTCGAGAGTCGCGGCTGTCTTTAATTCCGACTTATTCGCGACAGAAAATACAGTTTCTTTCGTACCGGCATGCCGAATGTTATCAATAATTGCGGTCGGCAACTTATCGATCAACTCCGTAGATTGTGTTCGATTTGGCTTTGTTGATTGACGATTTGCTTTAGCCGAATCAGGTTTGACGATTGAACCGATAGAATGCTGCGAAACAATCGAATCACTCCGCCGAGCTACATCCGGCCAAGGCAGGTCCGCTGCCATCTCAGAGATACTACGATATCGATCTTCAGGATCTTTGCGTAACGATTTAGATATTACCATTCGAAAACGAGAAGGCACCACAGAAACATCCGGCTCTGCCGTCAGATGTTTCATGATAATCTCTTGAGCACTTTCGCCGTCAAAAGGGACTAATCCAGTCGTCAATTCGTACAGGATAATCCCTAGAGCATAGAGATCTATTTCCTTCCCATAAACGCCTTTACCAATCTCGGGAGCCATGTAATGAAAGGTACCCACCGATTCAGTTTGCCCCGAACGTCGGCTACAGGAAATATACTTGGACAGGCCATAATCTCCAATTTTGATCACCTGCTCATGCAAGTCACAAAAGATATTACCTGGCTTTAAATCGCGGTGTACAATTCCGTTCTCATGAAGATAGGATACCCCCGAAGCAATTGAAGCAAACCAAGATTTAATATCCGCATCAGTCAGTCCATTTTGATTCGCCTCTAGCACATCCCGCAACGATGGACCGGGAACGTATTCCATCACGACCCAACTCTCGCCTTCTCCTGTGGTTCGGATATCCCATAGAGAGATCAAGTTAACGTGCTTCATATTTAAGCATTGGCGCACGCCCCTCAACTCAATATCCAAATTACGCTGGATCTTCTTTAGCGCGACCTCTTTTCCTGCATCATTTAACGCAAAATAAACCTCGCCAAACCCGCCGATGCCGATCCCGCGCTTGATGGTGTATCCTTCAAGCGGAGTCGCTCCGCTGGGATAAGTAAACTTCATTCATCGCCTCCCAACCATACCGGCTGGCTGCTTTGATCTAGCAATTAAATTTCACTGCTTTTCTAGCCTAGCCGCAACACGGCCTGTTTGTCTAGGTTTCCATCGGGTTTGGCAATTATTGTGTTCACCAGCTGGCTCTCACCCGAAAAACCAACCGATTTCCAAACTTCCGGTCACTCCACAAACATCACCGCCGCCAATCCAGAACGTATTGGCCACCCAATCATTTACCAAAGAACTAAACTGGCTCAAGTGTTAGAGAAAAATCATCACCAACAATTCGGGAATTTAGCTCAATCGCAGTCTCTGCGTTCACCAATTTTCCATCTACCTCCATCGCCTGCTGCGACCGGCAAAACCACTGCCCCGATCTCTCAAACAACATAAGGTTCTCGCTCCAGGTTGGACAGCAAACATGATTAGATCGATTTGGACCTAAAATAATCGAAGTCACAGGGAGAATTACCGCGTCGGCCCAAGGTACAGATCGGTGGCGAGAAACAAAATTAAGTCGTGCCGTTTTACTTAAAGCATGTGTTTGCGAGTAGGATAGTTCGACTCCGCCTTCGAAAGCCAGGGTCTGCCCATCTTTCAAAACAACTTTTGAATCCAACTCGATACCGTCGATTGAAATATTACCAATGGGCTCCAAGAGATGCCCCCCGTCGACTCGCTCAAGATTGGCATGGTGACTCCGCAAATTACCCTGAATGCCAATGTCCACTCTCGCACTATCGATGGCTTGTCCCAATGAATTGACACGATCACCACAAACGAGGTAACCGCCGACGCCGTCTACCCAAAGAAGAAATTTATTGCCAGAAGTTCGATTGACCATGGGTCTTATCCTATCGGACATACTTCTCTCGACAACCGCATTTCTTTTCCCAGCCCTCGAACCCCGGTGAGTATTGACTACGCGATCACTTTTCGCTGCAGAAGAATTCACCTTTGTCGAGTCCATCTGCCTTCTGGTTTTTTTCTTAAGACGTGCGCTGCACTCTTGCCTTGCTTCAAAAGCAATTTGGTTGGTCGGAGCAATATGCAGAATCTGCTTGCAACTTAGACTGACATCTCCCCATTTACATTGAAGCGCATATGCTTCGAGGTTAGTAACGTGTTTTTTCATCTGCCGTTGCCGAATCTTGAAAGCTGAAATCCGACTGTCTAAAAAAGGCAAATCTGGGCGAGCGATTTTTGCCTTTTCCAATTCAGCAACAGACTTTTTAAATTGACCTTTTGCCGCGAAACGGTTTGCCGAATTCAAACACTCAGAAACCATTCTGATATTGTCAAGCCGCCAATCCATTACCCGACGTTGCCCAAGCACTTCGATGCAATTTAAAGCGTAAATAGGCTCACCACGCACAAGCGAGGCATCCGCAGATTCGATTGTCAGTTCAATTAACTGATTCTTCCATTTGCGAGTCTCTGCTCCCAATGCCTCTACATTGAATTTTGAGACCTCGTCGAGATCTTTCCAGGCCACGCAAAACTGCCCCATCGACACAGATACTTTCGCCCGTTCCAGTAAGGCGTCAGCGAGGCTTCGCGCCAGAGTGAGCTTCTTGTTTTCATGGTGTATTTGGCCAAGCTCAAAATGACGTACTGCCTGATCGAGGTCGCCACATTGGAGCGCCTGCTCGGCAAACTTAGTTTTTAAATTCCACGTCATAAGTCCCACTTCAATAAAGGCTGTCTCCCGAGCGAGACTTAAACCACAATTAAAAAACGGGACAGCTGGCTAGTAAACCTGCTGCCCCGCTTTCATTGATTAACAATTGAACTAACTGAGACATCCAACCCCTGGCGAGTTAGTTAACCACCAAGTCCGCTTCGGTCGATTCGCCAGAAACGTCACCGCTGCCTGATTCTTTTGCTTCGAAGTAGGCATCCATATCGTTCAGCACATCCGAACTTGGAATGACCGAATCATCATTTACGGGAATCTGCCCAAAGTACTTAGGAGCGATGTTGTAATACTCCTCATCCGCTGAAATCCGAGCATCGATGTCGTCCAACATCTCACGCGTCTTTGACAATTGGCTGTTATCGAGCTTAATCTGAGTCGCGGTCGCGATGACCTCGTTCATACGATTACGAGCGGTTAAATTTTCAATTTGCAGTTCCAGTTCACGTTGTTGCGATTTAGCTTCGCCTAGTTTCAAGTGGGCAGCTGCTAAAGAATCCTTGCGTAGATTTAAAATCTCGCCCTTCTTCTCAAATGTCTTTTCGGCAGTTTGATAAAGGGTAAACCGATGCCTTAAATCTTGTTTTACACGTGGTAAATCATGAGCCTTCCCTCGCGTATCCACATAGACCTGACCGCCAGATTCAACATGTGAGCGAAGTGCCATCATTTCGTCGTAACTTTTTTTCAGCATTTGCTCATGCGACTTAAGATCTGCCGCCAGCCGTTTCACTTTGACTTGCTCTTTGGAAATTTTGTGAACCATGCCATGTATTTCCGGCCCGATTTCATCGAGCTGGATTTTGGCGGCATCTAACTGGTAAGCGACCGGGACTTGATCCTGAGCTGCTGTCCTGACCTTGGTTACCGCCGTTTTTGCGTAGGGGATTAACTTCCCACCGAACAGCAATCCGCCAATCACAACAATACCCGCGACCCCAATGGTCAATTTTTTAAACATATTCCGCTCTCCTGATCTTTTGTTGGATGAACCGGCGTTCGTTACTAAACATCTGGGCTAACAAGCCTGATCGCCGTTGAAGGTAATTCGCCCGTGCAGTTGGGATATTTGAAAAATTTAGAAATATTTTTAAAGCCGGCTGCCGTACCACCCTGCTGATTTGTTTATTCCTGCTCCAATTCGAGATTTCACCCCTGTTTTCGTTATTTTTTTGACTTCGAATCCCGAGAGAGTGCCGATTCTCAAAGAACTGACCACTACTTTTAATCGGGTCACGAACTCCCCTCCTGAAAGCTTTTGTGTCCCCACGAAACTTACGGTGATTCAAATCAAGTCATGATCCGAAGCCATGGCCTAGTTGATATTGGACCGCGTCAATGAAAACGTTAAGTCAATGAAAACGTTAATTAAGTCAATCTGGACCTCTCGCGACCTGGCCTCGGGCATGCTGCTGGCGGCAATCACCTTGGCAGCCTTCTGGATCGTATTGCTGCCCTTTAGCCAAACCGTCCAGAAAACATTTTTGGCTCGGTTTCATTTAGACTCCTCTAGTTTTTCGATTTGGGCGGCCCAACAACCCATTCCCTCCATGTACAACTTCGAAAACAGGGTGTGGATCAGTCCCAAGCCGATTACTCAAAGCGAATTAAATCAAGCGACCAGAGACAACAAAACCTCAAACCCAAGTACGGGAGCCCCGGCGACTCTGTTGGCGGATCTCAAGAATATTGAAACAGAACAAATCAATCACTTTCCAACGCGAGCTTTTACCTTTGGGAAAACTCGCTGGATCCTCAAACAGCAATCCGAGACCCGCTACTACTACCTAAGCTCGCGCTATCGCGATGTCGAACACAAATCGGCTTATCGTCTTTCTCCAATTTCAGACAGCCAATTTGGAGTCACTCGACTGGAGCCCTTACGTGACTAACCATCCCACCGCACAAGAATCTCCACGATCCGTCGAGGCTGTCCAGAATGGCGAGCTTGACCTCGATCAATTGTCACTCGTGCTCCCCATCTACCGCGTGGTTACGCTGACGATTCTTGCCTCGATGATCTGGAAGTACGCTTATTTCATTCCGATTTTTCAAAGCTACGCTCAACTGGAACTTTCCGACTCATTTTTCCCATCATTCTTCACCAACAACTATGTTTTAGCCGGACTCTACCTAGCTCCAATTGCCTTTGGAATCATTGCCTTATTCACGCGTAGCGTCTTACTTTTACGCACCCAGGCGTTGACAACGCTGGGGTGTATGTTCGGCCTCTGCATTCACCAAGGAAGCTACAATGATGTCACATTTGTGACTTGCCTGTGGGTTTCCCTCTGGTGCGTTTGGTACACGCTAAAGATTAATGAGCCCCCCGAAGAGCTCATTAAAAAGTCTCAAAGGTTTAGCCTACTCATCATTTCTCTGGTTTTTCTCGGCGGCGCTGCGGGGAAGTGGACCCCTGGCTACTGGTCGGGAGAGGTGATCTATGAGATCTACTTTAGCCATCGCGATTTTTGGTTTTTCAATCTGCTTCGAAACCAACTCGACCCTGAATCGCTTCGAAATGTTGCAACACTCTACTCGCGGGTAATCGTAATCTCGGAAACGGCTTGCTCGTTTCTATGGTTGCTTAAGCCTAAGTACGGTGGCATGATCGCAATAGCGATGTTACTCGGGATCACATTTCTCTCGAACTTATTATTATTCTCAGTAACGTTCTGTTTAATTGGGCTGGCAATTGCAGCCATAGAAACGCCGCGGTGGCAAGCAACGACGGCGAATATCTAAGTCCGCCGTGCTTCTGATTTACTAGAATCGCTGAAAAACCATCAGCGCATAAAAATGGCGGTAAGGCCCCTTTTGGCATCCCGCCAACCCTTACCGCCAAAAGCTTGCTTAATGCTCCCCAGCTCAAACAAGCTCATTAAAAGTTAGGTTGCATTCTCGGAATGTCAAAGCGGGAATCTTCTCGATACCATGAAAAGCGTGAAATAAAAAAAGAATCTCCCACGCTCGTTGCCTTCATCCTTTGGAGGGCTCGACAAGCAGTCCCCAAAACGCGCTGGAGTCAAAATAGCGAAAATCAAATTGGCTTGAAATTTCCGAAACAACCTCGGGCGGTCATTCAGTTGAACCATGAAAAAACGAGGTTATTTCGCCATCTCCCAATCGAGTCCAATATCGAAATTGGTAGCTGAGTGCGTCACCGCCCCAACGCTAATTCGCTCTACACCAGTTTTGGCGATTTTAACGATTGTGTCCAAATTGACGCCCCCAGATGCTTCCAACATAATCTCGGGAGATATTTGGTTGCGAATTTCGACAGCCTCTCTTAACTGCTCGCTACTCATATTATCCAGCAAGACGATGTCGCAATCCGTTTTTAAAGCAACGCGAAGCTGCTCGAGCGTATCCACTTCTAACTGCAGAACAGTTGCCTCGCCATTAGGTAATACATTTGCGTGTGCATCGATCCAACTTTTCGCATTTCGAATCGCGACGGGAATCACCTCGTCTTCCTCGCGTACCTGAGTCCGAAAAAACGCCAAATGATTGTCTTTAATCATGATTGCATCATAGAGTCCCATGCGATGATTTTCCCCACCGCCACAGGCCACCGCGTATTTCTCCAGCCTTCTCCAACCCGGTGTCGTTTTGCGAGTATCTAGGACACACGCGGAAGTTTCACTGATTCTATCAACAAATTGATGCGTCAACGAACTGATGCCCGAGAGGCGGCACATAAAATTCAAACAGGTACGCTCCATGGTTAAAATATCATGGGCCAGACCACTCATTCCACCGATGGTCTGCCCCGCATCGACTCGCTCACCATCGTCAATATTCACAGTCAATTCGACATTCGGCGCCCAATGCTGGAGGGCAAGCTTCACGACTTCGACGCCGCAAATAATTCCATCGCTGCGACTAACAAAAGCCGCCGTTGCGTGGGCTGAACCGGGAACAATCGCGGCGGTCGTGCAATCCACGCCCGATGCCAAATCCGTAGCATTAATGTCTTCGAGAATCGCCATCTCGATCAACTGCAGACAATCTCGCTGTGTTGACTTAGAAAAAATTGGTTCTTCCTTCTTCAAAACAATCCCAGTTCAATAGTCGCCAAATGATAGTTATTAAAAAACCTAGTAACTCAGGCCTCTGTCAAGTCAATTCTCGAAAACGGTAAATCTTGCCAAGCAGAGGAAGTGACTGTTACTTTCAGAGGTTTAGCAATCAGAGTCCGCCTGCTTCGCAGTTCAAAAAATCTTCGATTCTATTTTTAATTTGATCGCGAATCTTTCGGAACTGAATGATCTTTTCGTCATCCGTGCCAGTCACATCCGCGGGGTCTTCAAATGGCCAATGGACCGTCCGAGCAACCCCAGGAAGCACCGGGCAAGCCTCTTTTGCATGATCGCAAACCGTAACTGCCAAATCAATTTGATCACCGACAAACAATTCAACCGATTTACTTTCAAGGCCATCCACCGAAAGCCCTAGTTCCTCGATCGATTTCAAAGCCAAAGGATGCACGTAACCGGAGGGACGCGAACCAGCTGAAACGGCAACCCATTCTGAATTCCCAGCATTCTGCCAAATCGCCTGAGCCATTTGCGAACGGCAGGAATTTCCGGTGCACAAAATAAGTACTTTTTTCATCTTTGCTTCCTAATAAAGCGAGAACGAACTGCGGGCACATCCAGCGACACCTCACAGCACCGGTTGTAAAAAACCAAACCGAAATAATTTAACAGTCAAAATACATGCAAAATTCATAAGGGTGTGGCCGGAAACGAATCGCTTCAATTTCGTTCCTTATCTTAAACGCAATCCAGGTGTCAATCACATCCTTCGTAAACACATCGCCCCGCAAAAGGAAATCATGGTCCATCTGCAATGCGTTGATTGACTCTTCTAACGACCGTGGCGTTTTAGGAACATTCCTTGACTCCTCTGGAGGCAAGTCATAAATATCCTTGTCCAAAGGATCCCCAGGGTCTAGCTTGTTTTCAATTCCATCAATGGCAGCCATTGTAATTGCGGCAAACGCGAAATACGGATTACACCCGCCATCGGGACAGCGAAACTCAATTCGCTTGCTCGCCGGATCATTGCTGTACATTGGAATTCGACATGCCGCCGAACGGTTTCGTTGAGAGTAAGCAAGATTGACTGGAGCTTCGTAACCAGGCACCAGTCGCTTGTAACTATTTGTCGTCGGGTTGGTTAACGCCAAAAGTGCAGGAGCATGTTTCAATATTCCACCGATGGCATGCATCCCCATCTGGCTCAGCCCTGCGTAACCATCGCCGCCGAATAACGGACAACCGTCTTTCCAAAAAGAGAGGTGGGTATGCATACCAGAACCCGCATCACCGAAAATTGGCTTTGGCATAAATGTCGCTGTTTTGTTGTGACGAAACGCAACGTTCTTCACGATGTACTTGTACATCATCATGCGATCTGCCATCTGAACCAGGGGACCAAATTTTAGATCGATCTCGGATTGACCTGCGGTTCCAACTTCATGATGCTGACACTCGACCTCTAATCCGCAGTCAATCAGCGTCTGCATCATCTCCGTTCGTAGATTTACCATCTGATCGGCGGGAGGGCAGGGGAGATAACCTTGTTGATGACGAATCTTGTAACCTAAATTTGGATTCTCTTCTCGACCACGATTCCACTGAGCCTCAACGCTATCTAAGTGGTAAAACGCAGCATCTGGCCTTTGATCGAATCGGACGTTATCAAAAATGAAAAACTCGGCCTCCGGGCCAAAACAAGCCGTGTCCGCTATCCCCGTGCTGTTCAAATAACTGGCCGCTTTGCGCGCGACGAAGCGTGGATCTCGACTGTAATTCTCATGGGTGATTGGATCGACAACATCGCATATCAGATTTAAAGTCGGTAATGTAGCGAAGGGATCAATGAAATTCGTTTCCGGTCGTGGTATGAGTAACATGTCGCTTTCGTCGACTTGTTGCCAACCGCGTACGCTCGAACCATCGAAGCCAAGTCCATTCTCAAAAATCGACTCTGAGAACGCACTGACAGGAATAGTCGTGTGTCCCCAATGACCTAAAAAATCGACAAAACGCAAATCAATCGCCTTTACGTTCGCTGATCGACAAAAAGCGATTACTTCTTTGGGAGTCAAAATCTGACCTTTCACGCATTGAAAAAAAATGATCCCGACCAAGACGGGAAATAAAATTTCTTTTTTTTGATGGCCTCAGTTTCTTTTCTTAAAACTGACATTTCAAAAATTTTAGCCAGATCTCTAAAAGCAATCCTCGTGCCACAATCATAAAGATTGTCTCAGTGACCAAGAACCTGCCATAAAACGACTATTTCGGTTCCCTCACCTCCAGAGACCATTTCCACCTGCACAGATAATGCCCAATCCCTGCCTCGAATTCAAGCAGCGATCATTTAATTTCGAGAAGGTTCTGGAGCCCAAAGCCGAGCCAGAGTTGATTTCGGTACTATAAATAGAGATTTTTAATTGTTAAGATCTCCCCTGCCTGAGCCTCGGTCGGTGCAGGATTCCAGATAATTGCGTTTAACACGCAAACTACTGACCTTCGCCCAGATCACATCTAACGATGATCACTTCCTCCTCATCATGGGAACGATGTCGAGGTGATCCGACCAATGAATCAAGAGATTATGGAGCTAACACCAGAATGAGCAAATCGAAACTTGAGTACATCTGGCTTGACGGCTATAAGCCAACCCAGAGTCTTCGCAGCAAAACAAAAATTGTCGCTGATTTCAGTGGCGAACTGGAAGACTGCCCAGAGTGGTGCTTCGATGGCAGTTCGACAGAGCAGGCAGAAGGCGGAGCGTCTGATTGCCTTCTCAAACCTGTTGCTATCTTCCCTGATCCTGAGCGATTCAGTGGCTTCCTCGTAATGTGCGAAGTCTTAAACGCGGATGGAACGCCCCATGACTCCAATGGCCGAGCGACCATCGAAGACGACGACAACGATTTCTGGTTCGGCTTTGAACAAGAATATTTCCTTTGGGATACCGAAACCAACAGCCCTCCTGGATTCCCAACAGGGGGTTACCCGGGGCCGCAGGGACCGTATTACTGCTCGGTCGGTGCCAAGAATGCTCACGGTCGCCACATGATTGAAGAACACCTCGATGTCTGCTTAGATGCCGGAATCAATGTTGAAGGAATCAACGCCGAAGTTGCCGCTGGCCAATGGGAATTCCAGTGTTTTGCCAAAGGGGCAAAACAAGCGGGTGATCAAATTTGGGTAGCCCGCTATCTACTTGAACGAATCGGCGAAAAATATGGACTCGCTATCGAGTATCACCCCAAGCCTCTGGGCGACACCGACTGGAACGGTTCCGGGATGCACGCCAACTTCTCGAACTCAACACTCCGAGAATGTGGCGACCAATCCGTTTACGATCAAGTTTGCAAGGCATTTGAGCCACGCGTCAGTGAGCACATTGCAGTTTACGGTGCGGATAATGACCAGCGCCTCACTGGCAAACATGAAACCCAGTCGATCAACCAGTTTAGTTATGGCGTCTCAGATCGCGGCGCATCGATTCGCATCCCCGTTGGTACCGTTACCAATGGCTGGAAAGGCTGGCTGGAAGATCGTCGACCTGCATCCAACGCCGATCCCTACAAAGTGGCGGCAGAAATTATCAAAACTGTTAAAGGAGCGTTGGTGACTGTCTAGTACGGAACAGTCAGTTGATTCGAAATTAAGATCAGAATCAGCGAACAACCCAAACAACTTTAAGCTGCTGTCCCTTTTCGGTCAGCAGCTTTTTTTTGCATTGTCGGTCGAAGCAGGCAAATCCATTTAAATGAATTTTACCAATTCCGTATTTTACCAATTCCGAGCTTACAAATTCTCGCAGCAATCCATTGACCCTCTGCCGACAAAGGTTCAAATATCAGAATGAACACTCCCAACCCAATCCCAATGCGGGATCCTTCGAATGATCGCGACTGGTCTGATCTGGCAGCCAATTGGAAATTACGAAGCGACACCATCTATTTAAATCATGGCTCCTTTGGCTTGCAGCCAAATTTGGTTCGTTATAACCGACGAAGCTGGATTGACCGACTCGATGAACAGCCAATGGATTTTTATCTTCGGCAAATGGAGAGTGCTCTCTTTGAGGCACGAACATCCATTGCAGAATTCATTGGCACTAACCCAGCCAATCTCGTTCTTATTGACAACGCAACTTATGCCATGAACATCGTGGCCAACAGCTTTTCCCTGAATCCCGGTGATGAAGTTCTTATCAACGACCACGAATATGGAGCTGTTCACCGAATCTGGCAACGTGCTTGCGATAGATCAGGGGCGAAACTGGTATCTGCAACACTCCCCGATTCGTTTGAGTCCAAAGATCAAATCGTCGACTGCTTAATTCAGGCTGCCACGAACAAGACTCGCTTGGTGGTGGTTAGCCATATCACCTCCGCGACTGCTTTGATTATGCCGATCGAAGAAATCTGTGGCGCTTTCCACGCCCAAGGCGTCGCAGTCTGCGTTGATGGCCCTCACGCCCCGGCACACGTTGAACTATCAGTCGAGAATCTCAAATGTGATTTCTATACTGCTAGTTTACACAAGTGGTTGTGCGCCCCCTTAGGCAGTGGATTTCTCTACGTACACCCCCGCTTCCAAAATACGATTCAGCCCCCGGTAAAAAGCTGGGGTCGTTTATTACCTGCAATTCCCGAAACTTGGGACGAAGAATTCACCTGGATCGGCTCCCGTGACCCGAGCCCATTTCTTTCAGTGCCGCAGGCTATTGGATGGATTCAAGACATCGGTCTGAATAATTTTCGCAATCGAGCATGCTGGTTGGCAAGCTACACCGAGAATTGCTTACGTGATCTATTCCACACTCAACCCATCGGCGACCGAAGTGCCGGATGGTACGGAGCAATGACCCATGTCCCACTCCCTCCCGGAGATTGGAGTGGTCTACAGAAACAACTTTGGGAACAGATTGGAATCGAAGTCATGATCATTCTGTTCAAAGAACGCTGGTATGTCCGTGTCTCTCACCACCTTTATAACAACCAAGTACAAATCAACACGTTTATCAAAGCCATCTCAAGAATGACTACTTAAGTGAGTCGACTTACACTCCCCCCTGAGTTGGCCATTTTTCACTTGGAAGAACAAAAGCTAATTCGAGCACCATATATCCCCCAGAACCCATTGTTTAACTGACCTAGTGACCGACTCTCGTCGCTGCAATCGCACCCAAGCAATATTTGTTTTGAAGATAATCTCCCGAATTGATCGAATCGCATACCGCAAATCGCTTTTTCGTACATAATGGGCTCGATGTGGCCAGACAAACCCCAAACCGAACAGTTAATCGTAAGAGCGAAGGATGGCGATGCGTCCGCAGTGAATCACTTGATGGACCGCCATCGGAATTCGCTTCGGCAATTGATTCGGATGCGATTAGATAACAAAATTCAAAAACGAATTGATGTTAGCGATGTCGTTCAAGATGTACTGATTGAAGCAAACCGACGACTAGATCGTTACCTTGCTGATCCCATCATGCCGTTTCATCTCTGGCTTCGCCAAATTGCCAAAGACCGAATAATTGATGCCCACCGCCGGCATCGTGTTTCTGCGAAACGTTCGGTGGATCGGGAGCAGCAACTCTGTGCTCCCCGAGGTTACGACAAATCTTCGATCCAGTTGGCTTCCATTCTTGGCGACTCGAGACTGACGCCGGCCGCTGCAGCTTTGCAGCGAGAGATGGCCAAAAAAGTGGAGGCCTCCATTTCACAACTCGATCAAAAAGATTGTGAAATTATTGTCATGCGTCATTATGAACACCTGACCAACCAAGAGATTGGTCAAATCTTAGAACTTTCCGAGCCAGCCGCGAGCATGCGTTACTTACGTGCGATTCGAAGATTAAAATCGGTTATGCAAGACGGCCAAAACTCCATCGAACCTTAGTCATTTCCAAACCAGAATTTCGTGACTCAGAAGTACCAGGAAAATCAGGACGACGAAGCCGAGATGAGACTCGCAGTGCTCGTCACTGAATTAGCGGATCAAGCTAATCAGGGAAAGCAGGTAAGCCTAGAAGAAGCTTGCCTGAAGAATCCGGAATTTGAGACAGATCTTCGAGAACTTTGGGGCACGATCATCGTCGCCGAAGCTGCGGCGAAAGAACAGAGCCAGTTCTCTTCAGCCACGCGTGAATTACAAATCCCTCAACTTGAACTTCCTTGCGATTTTGGCGATTATCGCCTCGAGGAGGAAATTGGCAGAGGTGGTATGGGAATCGTTTATCGCGCTTCCCGATTCAGTAACGGTGAACTGGTCGCGATCAAGATGATCCTCAAAGGCGACTTTGCCAATGATACGGATCGCCAGCGATTCTCAGCCGAGGCGGATGCTGCGTCGCGACTTAATCACCCCAACATCATTCCAATCTACGAAATTGGAGAACACCAGGGACGCAGTTTCTTTTGCATGAAGCTGATCACCGGTCAGTCCCTGTCAGAGCGATTATCTCGTGGTCCCCTCCCACCTCAGCGGGCGGCAAAGATCATGAACGAAATTAGTGATGCGATTAGCTTCGCCCACCAAAACGGAATATTACACCGGGACCTCAAACCCTCCAACATCATGCTCGACGATGACTGGACGGCTTACGTTGCAGACTTTGGATTAGCCAAAGAAGCTGACGGACGTACCAGCTTGACCCGAACCGGAGCCATCTTGGGGACTCCATCGTACATGTCCCCTGAACAAGCAACCGGAGCCCGCGGGGAAGTTGGGATCACCAGTGACGTCTACAGTCTAGGAGCCGTGCTTTACCATTTACTAACCGGACACCCACCCTTCATGGGCTCAACACCGGTCGAAACAGTATTAATGGTTCTCGAACAAGATCCGGTCGCGCCGCGTGTGCTCAACCGACGTGTCGATCGTCGACTCGAGAACATTGCGATGCAATGTTTGCAAAAACCGCAAGATCTTCGATACGGCAGCGCAACGGACTTGCGGAACGATTTACGGGCATTTCTAAATAACGAATCCGTCGCCGCGAGCGAAGGAAAGTTTGGCCAAATCATCGGCAACGTCTTTCGGGAAACGCATCACGCCGTCATTCTTGAAAATTGGGGCCTTATCTGGATATGGCATAGCATGGTCTTGTTTGTTGCCTGCATGGCAACTTATGCCCTCCAACTCTACGGAGTCGATTCCCCTTGGGCCTACGGAGTAATGTGGACTTTTGGCCTGGGAGCTTGGGCGGTCGTATTTTGGTTCGTTCGACGCCGAATGGGACCTGTCACTTTCGTCGAACGTCAAATCGCCCATGTTTGGGCTGGAGCGATGTGCTGCGTCGCCTTCATTTTCCCTCTCGAGGTCCACTTCGACCTCGAACGCCTGAGCATGGCCCCCCTGTTAGCGGTGTTTGCAGGAATGGTCTTTTTAATCAAAGCCGGCATTTTGTCTGGATCTTTCTATATCCAAGCGATCACACTATTCATGACTGCCATCACGATGGTGGTCTTTAGCTCAATCGCCATGCCTTTGTTTGCCTTTGTTTCCGCAGGCTGTTTCTTTTTCTCGGGCTTAAAATATTACCGTCGACGAAAAAAGCAGCTCGACAGCCGAATGAGCTAAGAAACAATTAACAGCGAACTGACTCCTCTCGCTGCGGACCGATCTCGGATGAAAACCAAGTTCGTCCCCTCTGGTTGAACGAGGTGGAAAATTAACGAACGGATTCTTTTCTTTTCATGCTGTTTTTTTTCAACACGCATCTGCTCCCATTTCATTACGTCTGCATCGTTTGTAACGGATACTCAGCGCGAGTCGCGGCAATCCCGGTTTAATCCGACCCTAACCCGCAGCCTCAACGAAATAATTCGTTTTTATTTAACCCTTAAAGTTTGACTAAATCTAGTCGTGACTTAGGTTTCTAGTGAGTTGAGAGAACGAGCTTTTTGTTCTCCCAATTCACGCCAATTCGAGTAATCGAAACGGCGATCCTGCACGCTTTTGAAGAAAGCAACTTGATATCGTGGGACAGCTGACATCAGCAGGACAAGTGCTCATCCACTTGGTCAGCCCGGCCCTTTTTAATTTTTTTAGAACCATTTGGTTCAGACGCCCACAAGGGCACGTCAAATCCGTCGGAGGAAAGACAAGATGAAGAAGTTTATCAACAAAATCGAAAAGTTCATGAAGTCGGAAGATGGCCCAACAGCAGTTGAGTACGCCATCATGCTTGCTTTGATCGTTATTGTTTGCCTAACAGCGATTCAAGCTGTTGGTACAGCTGCAAACACAGCGTTCCAAAACATTGGTTCACAGATCAGCGGTTTGCCGTCGAACTAGTTTGGGGTCTGCCATTAGGTAGACTTTGCTAAATCATTAGCCCCTCAGCTCTTCGAGCTCAGGGGCTTTTTCCACGTTAAAACCGCATCAAGGATAAGGTATCAGTTTAGAACGGATTTCATTCAAGACCTCTATTTGGATCGAGAAAATCAAATGGAATGGTTCGTTACAATTGGAACGTTCGAGCAGGCCGTCGAGCTTGCATGCTACTTTTGCACTTTGACTGCAGTTTTCCTGAGCTATTTATTCACGCTCAGATTTTAAACGCAACGACCACGCGATCGCCCGACCTATCGGTTTTGGAAACCGAGACCGTCAACCCGAGAAAAAATGAGTTTTTCTCTCGCGAACCAACACAACACAACACAGAGTGCAGGAGTTTTTGTTATGGAAGAGATTCTAGTTACCATGGCCGATAACTGGGTTTATTGGGCCGTCAGTATTTTTGCGATCATTGCCGCGTACATCGACGGCAAGGAGCTTCGAGTTCCCAACAAAATTACCTTTCCGATGATTATCAGCGGATGGATTTACAGTGCCATGTTTTACAGCATGGACGGGCAGGGCTGGTATATCGGCCTGATGTGGAGCCTCGCTGGCACCGCTGTCGGAATCGCGACGCTTCTTCCGGCCTACGCCGTCGGTGGAATGGGAGCTGGCGATGTGAAGATGATGGCTGCAATTGGAGCCTGGGTTCACTGCACGATTACTTTTTACGCTTTTTGCGTTTCCGCAATTGTAGGTGCCATCCTCGCCGTAATCATGGTGATTGCCGCAGGGGAAGGAAGAAAGCATTTCAATCAGTTCTTTTTCATTCTCAATGAAATCACAACAATTCGAGATCCTGAAGCGCTTGCTGAAATTGCAACCGAACGAAAAAGTTCAATGCGTTTGCTGCCCTACGGTATTCCCTTAGCAATCGGAACCGTATTGTATTTTGCCTGGATGGGATACCTCATCTAAGACCTACGCATTGTTCCGATTCTGCCGGATTTGATTTCAATTAGACCTGTCCTGCTTTTTTTGGACTGAAATCGAATGAGAACCGAATTAATCGGAAAAGGGCTGCTTGTACAGTGCAATGCAAGCGAGCAGTCCCTCGGATCGAATTTTTGATTCTGAAGAGATGAGTTTCAAGGACGGGTTGTCGATTGCATTGCCAGACCGAAGCGATTTTTACTAAAGCCAATCGAAGTGATTGGCAAACAACCCTAAAACGCTGTTGTTGAGGTTAATCCTATGAAATCTAAGTCATTCATGCTAATGGTTCTATCGATGGGCTTTGGTCTCGTTGCCGCGATCGGCATCAGCCAAGTTCTAGGTCAGAAATCAGCCAACGCCGAACCAGAGAAAGCAATGGGCCCCGTTATCGTGGCTGCCGTTGACTTAGATCCCAACACGCGTTTAACAGAAGAAAACGTCAAAATTGAAAATTGGCCACTGAACATCATTCCCGATGACGCGGCAACAAGCCTTGAAGATGTCGAGGACATGGTCAACCGCAACCGCCTTGGAAAAGGAATGCCGATCAATTTGTCGGTGATCGTCAATGAAAAATCTGTTGCTTCGCTTTCAATTCCAAGCGATATGAAAGTCGTTGCAATCAAAGTACCTTCGGATGATCTGTTTGGCGGCCTGCTTAGCCCAGGCGACAAAGTCGACGTAATCGGACTGTTTGCAAAACGAGACAAAAAGAATGCTAACCGAATTAACCAGACCTCTAAGACATTCTTGCGAGGCCTTCAGGTTTTCAGCATCAACAACAGCATGAAATCAGTGGAAACTCGAGAAGACAGCCCAACTGCTGGCACTAATTCAGCAGTTGTTGGCGTTTTGGCCACCGAAGAACAGGCAGAGGCGATTTACTATGTCTTAAAGACAGCTCAAATCAAACTTACTCTCCGTGGCGAAGAAGCAACCAACGACGACGACATCGAGAGTCTCGACCAGATCATGGGATGGGATCTCATCGATGAAGACGAAGAGGATACTCAGTCTAATGAAAACATTGTCACGGTCGCCGAGAGCGACGTGCTGAACGAGGAACAGATTCCCCCTTCAATGACTATTTGGAGCGGTAATTCACCGGAAAATTACACCTTCACTCCAGGACTGCTACCACAAAGCACCATTCCTGATATCAATATGGCCCCGATCGTACCTGTCAATTCCGATGACACAAATGACGACGATGAGGCTGACTCTGACGGCTCTAACGAAATTGATCGCAATTTGGAAGAAGATCAATATCAGGGTGAATAGGTTCGAATTAGCTATATGTAACGTAGGACTTTGTCTGGTTTTAACACTAAAAAACCGCTGGGCAGTCGGATGGGAACATTCCACCGGCTGCAGACGTCAAGGATGACTCCGGTAAGACTCACTTCGTTTCGAATTACACAAGCCGATCCGCCCAACGCAAGGATTCATGGATGAACAAGCGTCTTTCAACTCAATTTCGCATTGTTTTTGCCCTAATTGCAGCTGCTTTACTTGGAATACCAGGCACGATGCAGGCACAGGTAGGCTTGAATTACCAAATCCGCCAAGATGTGAAGACGATTCAGATGGTGGAGGGTTCGAGCCAACGCCTTCAATTCGAATACAACATTCCCGAGTTGATGGTTGAGAATCCAGAGGTGATTGGAGCCACGCCAGTGACACCCAACACCATCCTAGTGAGCGCACTCAAACCTGGGATGTCGACCCTCACGGTCAGTGACCCTGATAAGAATCTCGAAATGATTAACATCGAGGTCTCAATTGATGTACGAGAAGTGGAGGGCGCGATTGCGAAAATTTTCCCGGACTCTCAAGTCAGCGTTAACCCTCTGAAGTCAAGCATCATCTTGACAGGGAACGTCGCTCGGGCCGACCAGGTGGAAAACATTCTCAAAGTTGCAAGAGACTACTTCCCGACCAATGTCATCAATGAACTTCAAGTCAACGGCACGCAAAACATTGCGATCAAAGTAAAAGTTTACGAGGTCGCCCGCGGTAAACTTCGTCAGCTTGGTGTTGACTGGGCTTACCTCGGTGAAGAATTTAATGTTGTCTCGAGCGTGGCTCAGTTGATTCAGGATGTCTCTACAGGAGGCAGTACAGGAACTTCAGCAAACTTTGCTTTCGGTGTTCTCAACGATGGAAATCGATTCAACGCTTTCATCGAAGCTCTGGAGAGTAACAACCTCGCTAAGTTATTGGATCAACCCGTCTTGGTCGCCCAAAACGGCCGTCCTGCCGAATTCCTTTCAGGTGGTGAGATTGCCATTCAGGTCGCCAGCGGACTGGGAACCAACTCAATCGAGTACCGCCCCTTTGGCACCAAACTAGACGTTGTTCCAATCATTCACGGACAAGGCCAGCTAACGCTTGAAATCAGAGCAGAAGTCTCGGAGGTCGCTGCAGACCTCGCCGGTGACTCTGGCGTTCCTGGGTTTCGCGTGCGGCGGGTTAACACCGGTGTAAAAATGAAAGCGGGTCACACTCTAGCTCTCGCAGGAGACTATCGCGAGAAAGACGAAACGGAAGTCCGAGGGATTCCCAAGCTGATGCACAACCCTTGGTTTGGGCCCGCTTTTCGCTCCGTTACCGATAAATCTAATGAAACCGAATTGGTCTTTTTATTAACTCCAAATTTCATCAGCGAAGTGGAATCAGACCAACTTCCAGAGTACGGTCCCGGAAGGCTCACAACGCGTCCGTCAGATCGTGAATTATATATCAACGGCTACACCGAAGTTCCAAGATGTGAGGACGACTGCCCAATTGATGACAGTTTCGGTAGTAATCGGGGACGAGGAAATTTCCCCTTCACAACCCCCGGAGCGGCTACTCAATCGCAACCGACAAACAACTCTCCGTTCCAATTCAAAACCAGTCCAAACCGAACAACCGGTTCCATAGACGCAAGCCCTAAAACCCAGCCAGAACGTGAATCAAAGTCATTTTTCAAATGGCCCTTCAAAACGAAAATCCGCTAAGCTAAAAAGTTAGCAAATATTTAACTCGCATCGCAACAACTCGCGACCGGCAAAACACAAACGAACCACGGCAATCTAAACACACGGATAACAGATGAGCGGTACGCTACGCATCTCGATTTGCGATCCAGACGAAACAACTCGAGAAAATTTGAAACGCTACCTCATTGGCATGGATCAAATCTGGCTTGAGGCAGATTGTTCTCGTTACGAGTTCTTCGCTGAAATTGTCTCCCAAACGACACCGGAAATCGCGATCATTGACATTGATTCCGACGAACAAAAAGCGATGCAGCTAGTTGAAGCAATTTCAAAAACACACCCCTCCATTGGTATCATTGTCGTTAGCAACCGCACCGATGGACAGATGATCCTCCGTGCAATGCGATCCGGAGCGAGAGAATTCCTCAACTCCCCAATTCAAATCGACGAACTCGTCGGTGCCCTTGACCGGGTTGCCGCCAACACAGATGGCAAACAGCGGAGTAACGCTGGGAATATTATCGCCGTCGCTGGAGCCTCGGGAGGTGTGGGCAACACATCAATCGCTGTCAACCTTGCAGTTGCGTTGGCCACCAATCCAGAACGAAGCGTCGTACTTATCGATCTCGATCTCGCACTCGGTGACGCCGATGTATTTCTAGACATGATCCCAGACTATACGTTACTCGATGTTGCTCAAAACATCTCACGGCTCGATCTTGCACTTTTGAGAAAATCACTGACGAAGCACGAATCTGGAGTGTATTTACTTCCGCGGCCCGTGCAAATCGAGGATATGTCTTCGATTTCTAACGAAGATTTGAAACGAGTGATCGGATTGCTTAAGGCATCATTCACGCACCTAATCATTGATCTCTCAAAATCATACAGCCGACTCGACATCACAGCACTAGAAAGTGCAAACAGCATCGTACTTCTGACCCAGCTTGATCTGCCTTGCCTCCGAAATGTGGTGCGGCTCCTCTCGTCATTGGAAACCTACGACGACGTCAATGATAAAATTCGCATTGTCGTAAATCGGGTGGGCCTCGATAAAATGCAGATCAGCTCGACGAAAGCAGAAGAGACGATTGATCGAGACATTTTCTGGAGAATCCCCAACAACTACCCGGTTATTTCCGAATGCAGAAACAACGGTGTGCCGTTGCTGGAAAACGCCAAGAATGCTGCGATTACTCAATCAATTTGCGAGCTCGCCGAAAAGCTATCCGGCGACCTTGAAGACGATGAAGGAAAACCAAACAAGAAAGACCGCATGTCTTGGCTGAAATTCCTCGGCAAATAGGCCAAATGGAATCCAAAAAACTTGCACTCAATGAGCTTCAAGCCAGTTCTCACCAGTTCCCATTTCAACTTCGATCGGGACGTCGATTTCAAGAGCCGTCTTCATACACGATTCGATGACTGGCATCACCGTCTCCGCTTCATCGCGATACATATCGAACACTAATTCATCGTGAACGGTCAGTAACATCTTGGTTTTAAATTCCCCGTCACGCAGTGCGTGATGTACTTTAATCATCGCCAGCTTTAGCATGTCTGCCGCCGTCCCCTGAATGGGACTGTTCATCGCAAGTCGCTCGGAGGCATTTTTCAATGTTTTATTTCGAGAATTAATATCACGAAGTTGACGGCGACGACCCATTTGAGTTTTCACAAATTCATTCTCTTCTGCAAACCGAATCGTCCGATCAAAGTACTCACGAACACCCGGATATTTTTCGTAATAATTATTGATTAATGAATTGGCTTCGGCGCGTGGAATATTAAGTCGCTGCTGCAACCCAAATGCAGAGATCCCATAGAGTATTCCAAAATTCACCATCTTTGCCTTGGCACGCATCTCCCGGTCGACTTCTTCGATGGGTACTTTATAGACCTGAGCCGCAGTGACCGAGTGAATATCGGTTCCCGTCCGGAACGCATCGAGCATCGTCGGATCCTGACTCAAGGCCGCCATAATACGTAATTCGATCTGGGAATAATCTGCAGCTAGAATCAAATAATCCGAATCTCTTGGCACGAAGGCGGCTCGAATTTCACGCCCTCGCTCCTTGCGAACAGGAATCGTCTGGAGGTTTGGATTATTAGACTGCATTCTGCCAGTGGACGTCCACGTTTGACTGTAATGAGTATGGAGCTTGCCCGTCTTGGGTTCGACTGCATCCGGCAATTGATCGACATAGACAGATTTTAGTTTTTGGGCGCTTCGAAATTCCAAAACGTTCGCAACGATTTCATGTTTTGGCGCTAGCCGCAGCAATTCAGATTCCTTCGTAGAATACTGCCCAGTCGCGGTTTTTTTCGGATTATCAACTAATTTCAATTCGTCGTAGAGGACGACTCCAAGTTGCTTGGGCGAAGCAATATTAAATTCCCGCCCCGCTTCGTCAAAAATCTTAGTTTGTAATTCCTCAATCTCCGTAGCAAGGACAACGGAATATTTATTCAAAGCCTCCGAATCTAATCGAATCCCCTGATATTCCATCTCGACCAACACTGGTATCAATGGACATTCAACCTCATAACAAACCTTGGCTACGCCTCGAGCCTCCACCTCGGGGCCGAGTGCGTCGGCGACTTGAAGCGTAACATCAGCAT
Source organism: uncultured Pirellulaceae bacterium (assembly GCA_938083195.1). Taxonomy (GTDB): domain Bacteria; phylum Planctomycetota; class Planctomycetia; order Pirellulales; family Pirellulaceae; genus Mariniblastus. Next base: position 61,686 of record CALKCK010000009.1, read on the forward strand.
CTTCACAGGCGTACTCAGCAACGATTTCGAGAGGAACATCCCGCATATTCCGTTGCTCTTCCCCTTTCTTGCCAATCAAGTCACTGGTCGGGATTGGGCGGTAGCCAAGGTAGATCGTGGCAAGATAATCAAGCCCGTGTTTCATCTCCGGCTCTTTCATCGAGTGGACCAACATGGTGTCGATCAACTCGCCATGAACCTCGATGCCCCGCCATTTCAAAAGACTTACATCGTATTTAAGATTGTGGCCGATTTTTACAATCGACTCATTTTCAAAAACAGCACGAAACTCTTCCAAAACGGCTTCTGACATTTCCTCAGACTCGGGGATCACAACATAATAGGCATGGTGCTTTTTGAACGAAAATGCAATTCCCAAGGGAGTAGCCGTTCGCGGATCAAGGCCCGTTGTCTCGGTATCAAAACAAAAACGCTTTTGATTCATAAGCGTTTCAATTAATTCAGCTCTTTCCTTTTTCGTCTTGATCGTGGTGTATTGGTGAGGAACATCAGCAAGTGTTTTTTCTTCCACCGCCGGATCATCAAATAGCGTCGCCTGAATCTCCTTCTCACGCTTATCCCTAATCGCCGCCTGCCTCGCTGGCGCGGCAGAGAACGACTTGCCCAACATTCGTTTGCCAAGAGTATCAAACTCAAGTTCTCCAAAGAGCTCTTTCAGTTTTGCTTTATCAAAACCAGACCATTTCAAATCGTCTAAAACAACATCATGAGGTACGTCCAGGCAAATCGTAACCAACTCTTTGGAGAGAATCGCCTGGTCTTTATTCTCCTCAATTCGCTCTTTCTGCTTACCTTTTAACTGATCAGTATTCTCCAGTAGCGATTCCATCGAACCGAATTTGGCGATTAGCTTCTGAGCAGTTTTTGGCCCAATACCGGGTACGCCGGGGATGTTATCGCTGGCATCTCCCATCAGTCCAAGAATATCAACGACTTGATCCACTCGTTCAATTTTCCATTTATCGAGGACTTCCTGCACCCCCAGCATCTCCGGACTTCCCCCCTGACGCCCCGGTTTAAACATAGTGACATGATCCGAAACCAGTTGCGTATAATCCTTATCCGGGGTCACCATAAATGTTTCAAATCCAGCCGCCTCCGCCTCCACTGACAACGTTCCGATAATGTCATCCGCTTCGAATCCAGGCTTGCGAATCATTGTGATATTCATCGCCTCAAAGAGTCGGTCGACCCAGGGAAACTGAATTGCAATATCTTCCGGCAAGGCGTCTCGTTGTGCTTTGTATTCGGGAAACGCTTCGTGACGAAACGTTGGTTCACGGGTATCAAAGGCGACCGCTAAATGAGTTGGCTCGTATTTAGAAATAATATCAAAAACTGTGTTGGCCACACCAAAAACAGCCGAAGTGCAAACTCCAGACGAGGTGAATCGAGGGGATCGAATCAGCGCAAAATGTGCTCGATAAATCAAAGCCATTGCGTCGAGAAGATAGAGTTTTTTCTCAGTTTTTTTTTCTGAATCGGCCATACGTGCTTCGCTCAGTAAAGATGAAAATAGAACTGACGACTTTCAATCGCTCGTTAGTTTAACAAATCCAAGACAGGGGAGGGCGAAAGTTCCAATCCAGCGAGACTAATCAGGTTCGCGATGAAGAATTACATTGAATACTTTCTCACCAATAACAACGCCGTTCAATTCCATCGTCATTCGCCAAGGCCCCAACTTGTCTGCAATCGGTTCCCAGATTGTATCTCCAAGGTAAAAATCCCAGTCGTTGGTCTTCACGAAAACGGACCCGTCAAAAGGTGCACGACGCAGGCCTTGCGAATCCAAGATCCCCGGATGATCGATACAGTAATCCAGCTCCCAATTTTTTGCCCCTTTAATATTCACAATAAACCCGAACTCAATCCCAAGATCAGCCGGTACTTCTGTTGTGAACTGTTCGATTTTGGGGAGGACTTTTGACTTCGAATCCCAATTCGAATAAATCCCAAAACTCCGGATTCGAATTTCGGGTTTCCGTTTTGCCATCAATCAGGGTTTCACAAAAATAAATCAAGCAAGTGGTTTAGAGCAGCCAAACACTAAATTACGCAGCGCGGGTAACAAGGCGTCAACCAACTACCTGATACAGCCAATCATTTCAACAAATAATCCTGCTCAAACGCATCCCAATCCGTAGCCTGAGATAAATCAATGGATGGCACATCGAGGGGGTCGCCTTTTCCAAAGTACTTCTGACCCGCGGCGGTGTTAAAAATAACCACCCGTTCGTCGCGTGCCACCTGTTTTTGCTCAATTAACTTTTCCAAGCCGCCAATACAGGTGGCCGCCTCCGGACAGATAATAATTCCTTCCGCCGACGAGACTTTTTTCTGCCATTCAATTAGTCGCGTCTCTTCAACGGAAATCGCAGCACCACCACTGGCCCGGACTGTATCAAGGACCATGAAGTCTCCCAAGGCAGCAGGCACGCGCATGCCTGAAGCGATCGTGTGGGCGTTCTCGTGCCGTTTGGCAAATCGCTCCCCCGCTTCAAACGCGGTAACCATCGGCTGGCAACCGTCTGATTGAATCGCATACATTCGTGGCATTGTCTCGCTGGTCAGAAAACCCATCTCACGGAGTTCTTCAAAAGCTTTCCACATTGCAATCAATGCGGTCCCGCCACCAGTTGGATATAGAATGACATCCGGCAGCTCCCAATTGAACTGCTCAGCCAGCTCCAATCCCATCGTTTTCTTTCCCTCTAGCCGATAGGGTTCCTTCAGTGTGGAAATGTCAAACCAGAGTCCATGGTTGTGTCCTTCACGAATCCGCTTTCCCGATTCATCAATCAATCCATTGGTAACAAACAACTTCGCACCACTAAAATAACACTCCGTCTGATTTACAATCGGCGTGTCATGAGGCATAAAGCAAACACACTGCATTCCAGCGCGAGCCGCATACATGCCCATCGCACCACCGGCGTTACCATTACTTGCCATCGCAATCCGGGTTTGTCCAAAGTGCTTGGCCATCGTCGTCGCTAACGACATCCCACGGCATTTAAAACTGCAGGTAGGCAATTGAGATTCATCTTTAATCCAAACGTGCTGCATTCCCATCTGCTTAGCAAAGGTGGGACACTCAATCACCGGACTCATCGATTTGTTCAACGAGACTGGCTCAATTTCATCTCCAATTGGTAATAGTTCGCGATACCGCCACATGTCTCGCGGACGCTCTAAGAGTGCAGACTTTGTCATACTGCCCCGTACGCCCTCAAGGTCGTAACGAGACCAGAGGGGACGATTTTCATGCATCGTCTGCTCACAGTCAGCTGGTAACGAAACCGAGGGATCAATTGCACTTTCAAAGTGGGTTATAAATCGTGTCATATTCTTTAGTCTTAACAAAATTCAATGGGGACACAGAGAGTCGGGATTCGTCGCTAAATTGTGAATCTAATTTGATAGATTACACCGCGGCACCAAGTCGATCTAACGGCGCCATTCTTGGCTTTTCAGTCAATCGAGTGTAAACTCCGTGTGTCCAGTAAGGAAAGTATTGTCGTAAATATGAGTGCTGAAGAAAACCCACCCAACGAAATGAATTCGACGCCCAATAACGAACCGATTGACAACGAAGCACCGCGGGAGGAGGAGTTCTCTCCATCTTCAGAGGACGCTTCAGAATCGGACGAAGTTATTGTAATGGCGGAATTAGTGAATGAAACTTCGGTTCAAAGCGAAGTCGTCGTTGCTGAACTCGCTGCTCCCGACAACTACAACCTTAGTCCGACGCCCGCCCCCACAGGGTTTAAAACAGAAGACATGGTAGGTAGGGGAGTAGCGGTTGGAAGCGTTGTCCTCGGAATCTTATGCATCGTTGGGTCATTTTTTTCTCTTTATAGCAATGTCAACGGGATTCTCGGGATCCTGATGTGGAATTATGGGTTTCTCAAAACCAACGGCAAACCAACCTCTTACCTAGGTTTAGCACTGTGCTTGATCGGACTCTCCCTCTCAACATGGCTGGGGCGGATTTTCTCAATCACGGTCTGCCTATTGCTTGCAATGTGGCTCACCTCTACCAGAGGCCAGCGTGGAACACCACCAGTCACCAATAACCGCTGAGGGACTGCGACCATCTACCCTAAGCGTCCGACTAAACCCATTGCCAATCCGCAGCTACACCGTGATTCCATCATCACGCAAGAAATTTTTTAATAATCTCAGACGTTGATGCAGCCATAACCGAGGCATTGCGATGCTGGTGAATAAATTGCTGACCAGTACAACTGAGGTCCAATCGCCGCTCATCATCAAGCAACAATTTGGATAGCGTTTGAGCCAGTTCGGTTTCGTTTCCTGGTTCAAAGAGCACTCCACCCCCGGAGGCCTCTAACAATTCTGGGAATGCCCCGTGCGCCGGCAAAACGACAGGGACACCTGCTGCCATCGCCTCAAGTGCATAAAGCCCCTTCGGCTCTTGAAATGCTGTTGGCACCGACAAAAGATCAATGTTGCGAAAAAATTCTAATTTCGCTTCACGATCAATTGCTCCTTCATATTGATAAGCGTCCTGTAATCCACAAGCATCGAGACGCCCCCACTGCTCATCCGCGTAGGCCTGGTTTTCTGGACTTAGCCAACCCGCAATCCGCAGACTCGCGTCTTCGGTTCCCGGCATGGACTTCAGCTCAATGAAAGCCTCTACCAAATGATGCAAACCTTTTTCCGGAGCAATCCGAGCCATATAACCAATCGCTTGTGAAGGACGATCGTGCTGGTTTTCATCACGGTCTAAAAAAGAACTGTAATCAGCAACCTCCAAACCCAATGGAGTCACATGAACCTTAAGAGGGTCGAGCGAAAAATAATCACACATATACTCTTTAAAAAAATGACTCTGCACGATGAAGCCATCAACTTTGTTCGCAATTTCTTTGACGCGATTAATGCATTGCATTCGGTAAGGCGGTTTCAAACTATCAAGAAAAACATCATCCCCTTGCAGTGTCACGAGAACGGGACAATCGACAACTTGTTTAATTTCTTCAATACAGCCACCGATCAAGATATTGGAAAAGATAAGTACATCTGGGCGAGCCAGATTCATCCAACGACAGATCTTACGAACTTCCCTTCGTTGATTCCCGCGAGCACCCAGCAACATTGAGTAGGCCAAACTACCCAGCATCGCACCATCGGTTTCCATCGCCCGAGAAGTTACCTTGCGAATCAACCACGGCGAATCCAAGAATCGATCAAAGACTCCTGGCAAATACCTCAAGAAAGGAATTTTCTGCTGAAGGTAAACATTGATTCCACCAAACAGAACTTTATCGACGCTAAAATCCGACTCATCCGTCCGAATGGGCGTATACGTTGGAACGAGCTGAATATTCCAACCCTCTGCCGACAGGGCTCGCGAGAGCGCATTGTCATGCATACAACTTCCGCAGAACATTCCGCCGGCACCTGCCGTCAAGTAGATAATTTTTGTTTCGGAGTTACTGGACATTTGCCAATTGCCGTTGTGTTTATCCAACCAGAGTAGCTTGATGGGCGCTCGTACAATTCGAAATGATGCGACTGCACAATTCCTCAGCCTGCACTCCCGTTAGTGTCGCCTCCTTCGATCGAAAAACAACCGAAAACAGAACACGTTTTTTACCGGGACCGTCCCTTGCCTCATCTCGAAAGGTCTCAAGATACTTGACCGATTCAAGCAATGGACCACTTTCCGAACGGACGGTTGACTCAAGACTCGCCCAACGAACTTCGTCATCCATGATGAAATTAAAATCACGTGTCACAGGCGGAAACGGGCTTTGATTGGCGTGACAAGCGATCAACTGCGTCTCATGCTCGAGTACACCAAGATCGACCTCAACGACAACTGCATCAGCCCGCAAACCAAATTGCTTTTTAGCCGAATCTGAAATGCGCCCCATCCACCCGAGTCGCTGCTCTCCCAGCCAAAGCTCTCCCGACTGACTGGCATCTAACAAAACCTCACTGCATTCATTGACCTGAACGGTTGCCAATGGGTTTAACTCCTTGACGAGTGCCTCAACGACACCCTTCACTGCGAAAAAATCACGATGACTGACAAGTGCCAACTTCATCGGCTGATCGGGAATCTCCTGCTGGTTCGAAGGGAGATAAACCTTCGCGGTTTCAAACAAATTAACGTTTGCATTGGAGCGGTAGTCATTGATCCGACGCACCTCCAATAAACTCGGAACTAAACTACGCCGCAATAAATTTACCGTACCGATATTGTGTGAATACTCTTCAAGCACTCCCAGCATCGGCTGACTGCTAATCAAAGGAGGTGAGTCACACCAAGGAGTAAATGCATCCGACCACGGCTGAGGAACGAGACTCGGTGTCACTGCTTCATCAAACCCGGCGGCCGTCAAAACACTGCGCACCCTGTCGATCACGCGATCAGCTTTAGGCCGATAAGAGGCCGACATTGGGACATTCACGTCATCGGGAATTTTCTCAAACCCGTAGATTCGGCCAACTTCTTCAACAAGATCTACGTCCCGTGTCAGATCCTTCCGCCAGCTCGGAGGAACTGCCGTCACAGACTGCTCGTCGGACGACTCAACTACCAAGCCAAGTTTTTCGAGCGTGGGTGCAATGAAATCAACCGGAATCTCGATCCCCAACAATCGCTCCAACTGGCGATAGCGGAGATTAATTGACTCACGGGGCGGCGGTGGCGAACCCGCATCGATCACACCTTCCAGTAATTCACCGCCCGCGGATTCAAGGATTAAATCACACACCCGGCGGCTCGCCCAATCTAGGTTATCCGAGTCAACATTTCGCTCAAATCGAAATGACGAAGGACTATGCAATTTTAGTTTTCGAGCTGCGCTTCTAATCGTTAACGGATCAAAATAAGCAGCTTCGATTAACACATCGACGGTGGTTTCCGAAACTTCCGAATCCGCCCCTCCCATCACTCCACCCAAGGCCACTGCATTTTCAGAATCGGAAATCACACACATCCCCGGCACGAGCTGATAAGTGCGATGGTCAATTGCTTCAAATGTCTCCGCTGCTTTAGCCTCGCGGACGATTATTTTCCCATCCTTGATTTTGGAAAAGTCAAACGCATGCAACGGCTGCCCACATTCAAACATCACATAGTTCGTCGCATCCACCACATTGTTGACAATGCCAATCCCTAGCGACTTCAACCGTTCCTGCATCCACTGCGGACTCGGGCCGATCTTAACTCCGCGAATCAATCTAGCCGTATACCGCTCGCAAGCGTTCTCTGATTCAATCGCCACGCTACAGAGTTGTGAAATAGAATCAGAACAAGTCGCCGGTTGGGGGTCGGGAATGTTCAGTGGGATTTCGTAAAGTGCGGCAACCTCCCGAGCAACACCAATGTGCCCGAGGCAATCAGCACGATTACTTGTTACCTCCAGATCAATCGCTTGATCGTTATCAACACGCTCCGTACCCTCGTGATTCAACCCGGACATCGTCAAACGATCTACCAAGTCATCATGGGTCATCGCCAAGTCAACGTACTCTGTTAGCCAATTCCAGGAGACAATCATTTTTCTATCATCTAAATTGAGAGAATGAGAAACTGTAAAATCGCTGGCCGAACACAAGGTCACGGCCTAGGAAAAGTTAAAACTGATGAAGGAATCGCGTATCGTTAGTAAACAAATATCGAATGTCGGTGATCTGATGACGAATCATGCAAAGCCGCTCAATTCCCAGACCGAATGCAAACCCACTTACTTTTTCGGGATCATAACCAACCGCTCGAAGGACATTAGGATCGACGATTCCCGCGCCACCAAACTCAACCCATTTGCCGTCCCAATAATAATCAGCTTCAACACTTGGCTCGGTAAAAGGGAAAAACGAAGGGCGGATTCGAACTGGGACTTCATCACCTAGATAGTTCGAAGCAAACAGTTTCAACACCGTCTTCAAGTCGGCAAGACTCACGTTCTCATCCACCATCAGACCTTCGATCTGATGAAACATCGGATAGTGCGACCAATCTGCAGTATCGGGCCGATAAACACGCCCCAAAGAAACAATGCGAACTGGCGGTTGCGTGTTTTCCATGACACGAATCTGAACCGTACTGGTTTGACTTCGCAACAACAACGGGTTACCCGACAGTGCCGAATCATTTCCTGACGTCGCTTCTGCAACCGAAAGATAAAAATTATCGAGCGGGTCCCGGGCAGGATGGGCTCGTGGAATATTTAAGGCTTCGAAATTATGATAGTCGTCCTCAATCTCAGGCCCCTCTGCTGGAGTAAACCCAAGCCGACCCATTATGTCTTTCAACTCGTTGATAGTCTGAGTAATAGGATGCAGGCGTCCAACATGAAAAGCCTCACCCGGCAAAGTTGCGTCAAATTTTACATCACGTTCACCCTCACCACTTGTCGACGATAGCCGACTCTGTGCAGATTCAAAGGCTTCTTGGATACTATTTTTGACCGAATTCAACTTCATTCCGGCGGTTTTTTTCTGATCGCCAGGAACCGCTCCCATATTTTTCTGGAGCGATTTCAAACGCCCCTTTTTCGCACCCAAAAACTCCACGCGTGCTAGGTCTAACTGATCAGAATCAGCGGCCTCCGAGAATGCTTTACTGGCCGCCTGAGCCAAGGCTTCGAGCTGTTCTATAAAGAGTTCGATGGACATTTCTGCAGCAGGCGGTTTGCCTGTTTAATAATTGAAAGGAATTGTAAAATAAAGTCTCATCACAGCCCGCTGGGTCGCCCAACAATAATTCAAAGATTGGCTTTCAAAAAGAAATTTGCTTTGATCGCTTTGCACTGCTTGAATCACAAGACTCCAACACTGCCAACCTCTTAAAACAATTAGTGATGTCAGCTTCGTTATTCTCATAGAAAAAGGGAGACAACCGGCCAAAGTTGTCTCCCTTATTAATATATCAAGTTCCCGAATGCTGTCCTAAGCGGCCAGTGCTTCTTTGACAGATTCAACGATCACATCGAAACCAGCTGGATCGCGAATTGCGATCTCTGAAAGTGATTTACGATCGAGTTCGATTTCGGCTTTGTGCAAACCATGGATAAATTCACTGTAACGCAAGCCTCTTTGACGGCAGGCTGCGTTGATTCGTGTGATCCACAATCGACGATAGGTTCGCTTTTTGACGCGTCGATCACGGAATGAAAAAACACCCGCTCGAATCAACGTCTCTTTTACAGTCCGCAACATGTTGCGACGACCGCCACGATATCCTTTTGCTCTTTTGAAAAGCTTACGCTTTGCTTTGGTGCGAGCTGCACCCTTCGTTGTACGCATCTGATTTACCTTAAATTTTGCTAAATAGGCCTCAAACAATCGTTTGAAGTTGGTTGCCCATCAAAGCACGCAAAGAACTTGTCTCTGCTGTAGCCCTCGGATCCGACAGCGACAAAGCAGCCGCCTTTACCGAGGAACCATTTAGTAGCTGTACTTACCGAGAGCCTTCACAACCGATTGAACCATGCATTCGTCGAGGATTGTTCCGCCTCGAAGATTGCGTGTGCGTTTAGCACTCATTCGAACATTTCGGTGGGATTTACCTGAAGCACGGTGCTTAACCTTACCGGACGCGGTTAAGCGAAAACGCTTTTTCGTGCCCTTGTGGGTTTTCATTTTGTTTGACATTGAATCGCCGTCGTTTTTCTAAAATCAAAATTGAATCGAGGATTGTACGCGGAAACGAGTCTTTATTAAAGGGCTTTTATCCCAATCTCACCAATTACTGGGGGACTTTGCCAATTCCATCAAAATACGTTGAGGAAATTGATACAGGGCCCTATTCACCGTGAATAAACCCCAATTTCCTTCGGAAAACTCCTGATCTTGGACGCCAAAGGACCCGCCGATCGCAGCGAACCTTGCTTTTTTGCCGACCGCTTACCAAGGACTCGTCCTAACCACGGTAAATACAGGAAAGATTCCCAAATCATTGACTATGCGTTCCATCGGCAAACCAGACTTGTGTTGGTGCATCTAACCGACCCAAGTCGCCGAAAATGTCTCAATAAAAGCAGCATTTCAACTCAAATGTGAACAAACCTCTTCCAAGTCACCAACCTGAGGCTACGAAAAAGACCTGAAACCTTTCGGCATCAGGCCTTCGAGAAACTTTCGTTTGCGATAGTTCTATTTGATAGTTCTATTTAAATCGACTGAATACGCCCGAGGCAGTCTCCTCAGTTGCTTGAGGAACCCCCACTGGCACCGGCTGCAAATCACAGGCTATCCCCGCTTTCGCCAGCTTCGACGGTAACGAGTAGGAACGAATCGCATTGGGCCTACCCGGTAAATTTGCGGGCGAGCCTTTGAATTTTTCAATCATCTTCACCATCTCCGGATTCTGCCGGTCAACTCCCTTTTCATCATTCTGCTTCAACCAGTCATAGCCGCCGACGCAAACATAACTCTCATAACGATCATGAAACTCATACGCCTCAACCCCTTGCTTCCTCAAATAGTCGGTAAGTACGGTCGCTTTTTTCGCTGCATTGACCAGCTTGCTCTCCGTTTGCGGCGAGCCATTCTTTTTTCGCCAACTTTCTTCAGCACGGGTCTGCGCGATTTCTTCGAGTTCCATCGTAGAATCCCCGCTGAAAGAAGCAATTTTCACCGTATACATGCTCTTGTTCTTCAGCAGGCTGTATTTCGAACCTCGGTTCCAACTAATGACAACGTCGTCAGTTTTTCGAGCTTGAAAATACTCATCGGGGAGCATGGGGTTAGGCATCATAAATGCCGCCTTCATTGGCCCTTTAATTCGGTCGTTAGGATCATCACTCTTCAACATCGAAAAATTCCGCCAAGCACGTAAAACCGAGGTCGAATCTTTTTCAATACCCACTTTGTCGTAAGTAACCATCGACTCTGGCTTCAAGGTTTTGATCATCGTAAGAGTTTTCTGAGCGCGGTTGTCCTCGACCGAAGCAAACTCGCCAACCAGAACCGCCGTCTCGGTGATCTGAGATGCACTTGCCGGTTTCATTCGTTTGGGACGCAGTCGCTTCTGACCACCATCCTCGAAAACCTCAAACCCTAACCCCTGATCGGCGACAATCGGATTTAGATCGAATTCATGGACGTAAACGTATGTCTTCAAGCGATGCTGGTCACTTAATTCAGCTGCCAGTCGTTGAGCCTGCTGCTTGCCATCTTCGCCAACAAACGAAGCACACATGATCAACCACGGCCCCGCTTTTTTAGTTAGCTCCCTCGACTCACCAGATTGACCTTCAGATTTCTTACTTCCAAAAGGCAGCTTAAACCGTTGGGCGCTGGCCGATTGAGAAAATACTGCAACGGCAAGCAATCCAATAATACACAGTCGAATTGTTCTCATCTCTTTCTCCTGACATTCGTGCCGCCAACGATCGCAATCAGTGCTTTATTTCAAGGCGGTTTTCATCACGGCGGGACGGTACCAAACCAGTAAAACTTGAGCCAGACCAATTTAAATCCGAAAAAAAAACCAAACCCAACGCGGTTTCAAAAGCTAAAGGCAAAAATCCCACCAAAAAGCCAAATATTCGCTTGAAAATTTTGCATCGTCATAACAAATACCTTAAAATCTCGAAAAGTGGTGTCTAATGGACACATATCTAACATTGGCGCAGTCGCACAAGTAACGGTGAGAATCAACCCACTGTCTAATTGACTTGCGATTGCAAAGACAATTTCGAGGTTGAAGAAATGCAATACAGTTTCCGTCTCGCTGAGCTTTTAGGGCACGTTCCCGATCCGAGAAAACGGCCCGGTACAATTAAGGCAATTGTTGAGTACACCGGCTTGGATCGTCATCAGGTCGCCGCGCTTCTCAAAAACGAAGTTAAGTACATTCCCCTGAAGGCACTATCAAGGTTATGTGATTTCCTGATTGAACACGGCCACGCCACCGCTGATCAACTTCCCGGCGCCCTGTTCTCGGTCGAACCAGAGAACTTCTGGGAATTGCTAGCCAGACGCCGGCGTTTGGAAATGTGCGTGGGCGTTCGAAAGGATGTCAGCGCAGAAAACCCCGACGTCTCGTTCGTCGTGGCCTCCGACTCTGTTTTGCTTGGCGAGATTCTCAATGGTGTCACCACGCTTGGCGGCACCGCTAAATTGAGAAAGTCGGATGGCAACATGTCCATGATGACGTCCGACTCACTTCCCCACCCCGAACACCTGAAACAATCGCTCGTTTGGAGTCCAGGCCAGGCGGATGAGCAGGAGGTCATTCGACGGGCCTCGATGGTCTACAACGAGTTCTCCGAATCCAAAGGCGATAAAGCGCTCATTGGAATTGGTAGTACCAAAAGCAATCCCGTCGTTGAAATCGTGCTTTCTAAAGCATTCAACTGTGATCCTTTTGAGAGCCAAGACAATGTCAGCGACGCGTCCCAAAGAGCACTTCCCTTTTTCATGAGATACCGGGACAACGACCCTCACATTCCATCTTGTTTTGCTGGTCTAAACCTCAGTGAGAACGATAAAACACTTGACGCTGGACTTTATTATGAAAACGAACAAGGCGTTTGGAATCGTTTCGGAAGCGATAACCCCAAAGAAGAAGTTGCGTTCGTATTTTACGTCCATCGAGAATCCCAAGGCCGTTTAGAGATGGTGCTTGGCGGATTTTCCGGGCGAGCGACGCGGCTTTTAGCTCGAGCACTCGCCACTCGCGCTGAAGATTTCTGGCCGCCCATTTACGAAATGCAAGGAATTCAAGTAGGCGGCTTCATGGTTAAATTTACAATGCCGACCAGTAAGAAAGAAACTGACATCTTGCGAACCGACCTCGTCGCAACAACCGAAGTTACAAAGATCCCGCGGGAAGCGTTTGTGCGTCGATTGGAACGCGGAAAAACGTAATCCAACCCCCAATCGTTCACCCCTCGCGTCATCAATTTCACACGACGTTTAACAAATCATCATAGTATCAATACATGCTTACCCAATTTTCCGTAGGCCAAATCTGGACTTACACCACTCGCGACTGCGAACCCGATTCACGAATGACCATTGTCCGGCTCGATGAAGACCCCGATTTCGGTACGATCGTCCATGTCTTTGTGTCTGGCGTTTCTATTCCCAACACGCAAGCTCCTGGCGGTATCACAACATTCATCGCGCACCTTCCCTATTCCGAAGAAGCGTTGGAGAAATGCGTACTCCAACTCGATGGAGAATCCACTGAGTTACCCGACTACGAAGAGGCCTACCAACTTTGGCGAACAGCATTTGAGTCGGACGAAGCAGGCGTATTTGATGATCCGGTCAGCGAAGTAATTGCCTCCATGGCAACCTTCGCCGATTAGCGGACTCCAGAGTTGTTCCTCCGAACTCGACAATTATCGTGGTACCATTCGGATTCGTGTGATGATTAAGTCTGAATTGGGGTCAATCTCTTTGGCAATCAACGCCAACGTTGGACGTTCCGGTTTATCAAGTCGCACCATCAACTGCTCGGTAAAATCGGAATCCTGTGGGAGCGCATAAAACGTGACGGGCCGTCGATCTCCTAAACAAATATCAAGACTGCCTTCATATTTAGAGCGGTATGTGATGTAACAACGGAAATAACCGGTCCTCCGATCTTGAATCCCTAAGTCCCACCTCGCCTCGCTATCGTTGGACCAATTGCTAATCCCGGAACTCCTTGCTTCACAACCAGCGACCTTCGCAGAACGGATCGGTAAATTAAAACTGCCATCAGACTCCTGCCTGACGGTTAGCTTCGAAAACTCAGGCTTGCCTGCATCCACCGCCTCAGAACTCTCAACGTTTAGATCCACAACGTTTAGATCCACAACTTCGGCCGGCTCCAATTCGACTGCAGAGGTCGCCTCCGAACCCTCAATCGCCCCAGTCTCACTAAGTGGGTCAATTCGAGCCGAGTTATTTTGATTTGAGGGATCCCCCTCACCAGACTCTTCCTCGCTGGAAAGCAACAGCACGGTCACGGTCATCGCAATCACGCCCGTTGAAAGCAAGAACATAATGACCCGGATATCGAACAGATCATGAATCCAAGGCTTGAGTTCTTCACCTAGTTCATCCGTGCCAGAAGTAGAAGATTCAGACATCGACTGGTCAGTTTGATTTTCTTCCATCCGCTTATCTTTAACCTTCCAACTGATTTACAGATTAATCTCAACAATTATTTTGGATCTCAAGCAGTGCCTGATTTCAAAGGTGGCCTTTTCATAGCATGCATTTGCCACGCAATCAAAGAATGCCATCACTCTCACTCGGTATCAATCCCCTTCCGCCAATTAATAAAAATTCTACTCGAGTGTTGCCAAAGGTTGACCCTTAGGACGCTTTAACCGTATTGAATTTAGATCATTCTCGGGCGAGAAACACCCTTTATAAGTCGATTAAATCAATGTTATCTATCTTTCGAACAACCCTCGCCTCCAATCGCCACTCCGTTTAGACCAGTCTAACTTTAATTCAAAAATTGATTGCCATGATGATCCGGAGCCTACAAGTCGTTCCGATTTTAACGCTCAAATAGAGCACGATTTGTAATCAATTAACGATCCTTCAAACCGTTCTATTGAGAGAGCGATTTGCTGCCGATGAAAGCAGTGGGATTCGAAGTAATCGAAATCCCAATCGCACGACTCGGGTCGCTCGGCCCGAACCATCACCGACGGGGGCAAATGTGTCACAGGACATCAACGTAGTAGCATTGGTAAAAGGCGAGGAACGCTACATATTTTTGTTTAATGACAAAAAGAAGGGCGAAACACTTCGCACGCTTGGACGCTACGCTTCCGACGGAAAACTTAGTTTCTCGTGGTACGACGCTGCGGTCTTGAGCCAAAAAGTTCGGAATATTCAAAAAACCGAGACTCCTTCGGAACCGTCTCCGGGTCGTTTTGCCGCTCCGCACCTTGGGGATTTGTTCTCCAACGAGGATCTCTTCTCAGGGGAAGACAACTTCTAAACGCCTGAGTGGTTTAGTCGTACACAAAACTGGTGATCTTTCTTGTAGATACCGTGGTCCAATACAGGAGCGACCTCGATTTGGAAAAATCCATCCCCCGCTTTCTCCGCTATCTGAACGTCGAGCGCAACTGTTCTGAGTTGACGATTAAGTCATATCGAGAAGACCTGGAACTTCTTTATGGTTTTTTGTGCGACACACTCACGTCGAGCCCTAGACCTTCGAAGATCACCCCTTTGGATTTGCGAAAATACGTCTCTGCTCTTCATGAGTCAGGCTACGCCAAAAGTTCGATTTCGCGACGCCTTGCCTCGATGCGAAGTTACTTCAAATTTTGTCAGCGTGAAGGGTTATGCGAAACCAATCCTGCCAAACCGCTGAGAAACCCGCGACGTGAGCGAAAACTTCCGCACTTCCTCACAGGCTCGGAAATCGGTCAACTTCTATCAGCACCGTCAAAAAAAGAACCGTTAGGATTACGAGATCGGGCGATCCTCGAAACCCTTTATTCGGCGGGTTTGCGTGTCAGCGAATTAGTGGGGGTAAATCTTGACGATCTCGATCTCGAAGATGGGTTGGTCCGCGTGCGCGGAAAAGGAAAACGAGAACGTCTTGCGCCGCTAGGTAGTTTCGCCATGAAAGCGTTGCGTTCGTGGCTCCAAAAGCGAATTCCCGCTCGTGGGTTAAGTAAAGAGGAAGCGGCCGCTGTTTTCTTAAACAAATTTGGAAAACGACTTACAACTCGAAGCGTTGCGAGAATGCTGGAAAAGTACCTTAAAA
Source organism: uncultured Pirellulaceae bacterium (assembly GCA_938083195.1). Classification (GTDB taxonomy): domain Bacteria; phylum Planctomycetota; class Planctomycetia; order Pirellulales; family Pirellulaceae; genus Mariniblastus. Next base: position 77,431 of record CALKCK010000009.1, read on the forward strand.
TAACAGGTCTGGACTTACGTACTTCCCCCCATACACTCCGGCACAGCTTCGCGACTCACCTCCTTGATCGCGGAGCCGATATCCGAAGTGTCCAGGAATTACTGGGACACAAAAGCTTGGTCACAACTCAGATCTATACGCACGTCAGCACCGCAGGATTACGACAGGCTTACGAGAGAGCCCACCCCCGTGCGCGAAAAAATGCCTAATCGGTAGTTTGCCGGCCAAACCCCTCATCCGCTTTAAGGATTCTTATCCGCCGGATTCCCTGGTGTTACCGAGCGGTCTTTCCCAGAGATTCGATCCGAAATAATAGATTTTAAATCGACTCCCTCTTGCTGCCGCGCAGCAATTTCGTTGGGCGTCATCGCAATCTTGCCATTCCCAGTGAGTAGCCACAAGGAAGGAACAGACCGCACGCCGTAATTAAAGAGCACGGGATGCTCAAGCCCTTGAGTCATTCCATGAGGGCCCGCTAATTGGTTCGTCTTGATCAACTCAATTGCAGATTTTGGTTGGTCGTCGACATTAATGGACAACAAACGAAGATCGTGCTTCTCTTTTAATGCCGTGTACATTTCTTGAACCCTCTGCTGATCTGAAGTCACATCCACGCGTGCAGTCGTCCAAAAATTTAGCAGTAAAAACTTCCCGTCGAATCCATCAAATTTAATTTTCTCGGCACCACTGATGCTGGACAATTCAAACGGAGGGGCAACGTCTCCCGTTTTTAATAAAGGAGTAATCTCGACTTGAAGTGGCGGCAATGAAACTTCGTCAACATCTTCAAGAATTTCAATTTGAGCAAAAAGCTCAAACACATAGGCTGTCTTGTCAATCTGATGATCCAATCTCGCGGCCAGCGAGTAAGTCCCAACGGGAACATCGTAAACAACAAAACGCCCTTCCGAATCAAATTTAATATCAAAAACCCTCGCCTGCTTCAAAAGAGCCGCCCGCTGCTCAAGATATTTCTTCCCCTCTTTCGACGCCACAAATTTCTCTGACCAAGCAAGCTTGTCTGCAATGTCCCATTCATCGAATTTCGCGGGAAAATCCGGTAGTGGCCATTCAACTTGCTCCTTGAGCGTCGCCTTTAACTGGTTGAACGGAACAGCCAGCGTTAAGCCATCCCAAGATTTCCGATTGGCCTTGGAATATTCAATTTTCCCGCGAACTACCGCATCCTCACCTAACGCCACCGCCGGAATGAAAAACATCATCACGAAAACAGCCAACAACCCTCCACCCGATCTTTGCGACCAAACCCGAGTATTTGAACGGGACAACTGCATTTCAAACCACCAAAAAAATTATAGAAAAACCGGAAAGGCGATGATCTTACCAGAAAACGCCACCCTTCAAGGCTATTTATCCCCACCGCGATCGTCAACGAGAACTCCCCCTAATCGCTCAGGTTGATGCTTTGGTTTAACGATTTAACGGATTAGCGTTAAATCCAGTTGAAATTCGAAGGATTTATCAGCAGATCGCCTCTTGGTAGTTGACCATTAGGCCGCCGAAAAATTAGACTCTCAAGCTTGCATGAACCAGCGTTTCCTGGGGATTGCCGATTAACTTGCCAACCGCTTCATAAGCGGCGTTTCACTTATTGCCTGAGGAGATCAGGGTGCCTGGACAGTGTGTAATTGGATTGCAGTGGGGTGACGAAGCCAAAGGAAAATTGGTCGACTTACTAACCGATGGAAAAGATCTTGTCGTTCGTTATCAAGGCGGAGCCAATGCTGGCCATACCGTCGTGATCGGAGACGATGTCTACAAACTCCACCATATTCCCAGCGGAATTATTAACGAAGGTGTCTTGAACTTGATCACCCCGGGAGTGGTGATCAATCCACCAACGATTCTCAAGGAAATCAATTCGCTTGCGGAACGCGGAATTGATGTCTCCACTCGAATGAAGATCAGCCAGCGTGCCCACGTTGTCATGCCGTGGCACATCCTCGAAGACAAAATGTGGAATCAACTGGTTTCCGGTGAAGACAACATTGGAACGACGCTGCGAGGCATTGGGCCTTGCTATGCTGACAAAATTGGACGTAGTTTTGCAATTCGCATGGGAGACTTAATCCAACCTGACTTTGCAGAGCGCGTTCGAAAAATTGTTGCGGTTAAAAAGAAAGTTCTCTCGGCGGCATCGGGCAACAACGAAACAGAACTCGACGCCGAGGCAATCATCACGGAATACCAAGCGTACGCCCAACAACTCGAGCCAATGATTACCGACACGAATCGAATCTTGCTCGACGCTGTCGATGACAACAAAGATATACTTTTCGAAGGAGCTCAGGGCTCACTATTAGACATCGACCATGGCACCTTTCCGTTCGTCACCAGCAGCAACAGCTCGGGTGTAGGTATCTCGACAGGCTCGGGTGTCCCTGGGAACTGGATCGAAAAAGTCATCGGTGTCACCAAGAGCTACGCGACCCGTGTTGGTGGAGGCCCCTTCCCAACCGAGCAGGATAACGAAAAAGGGCAACACATCCGCGACATGGGCAACGAGTACGGTACGACCACCGGACGGCCTCGCCGATGTGGCTGGTTTGATGCTGTAGCTGCCCGCTACACCGCCCGTCTCGGTGGTGCTACCTCCGTTGCATTGACAATGCTTGATGTTCTCAGTGAACTTGAAGCAATCGATGTCTGCGTAGCCTATGAAATCGATGGAGAGCGAATCGAGCACTTTCCTGCCAACGTCAATGATCTCCGGAGATTAACACCGGTATACGAATCGTTACCTGGCTGGCAAATCGACGTAACTGGCGCTCGTTCGCTGGACGACTTACCGCTCAATGCGGTTCGCTACGCTCGTAAAATCGAAACCTTAATTGGCCGCCCCATCGAGTTCATTTCGGTAGGCCCCGACCGAGCCCAAACGATTCGCATTTCCCAGAACGAATCCTTAGAGGATTACCTAAACGCGAAAGCGGTTTGATTACCCTGCCGTAGACCTCAAACGATGTTATCGATTTAGAATTCACTCGCAGTTTTCAATTGCAGTTTCAGACTTCATGACTTCATCCGATAAACCATTGCAACTCGATGTGGCACCGGAAAAAATTCCGAGGCATGTTGCAATTATCATGGATGGGAATGGACGCTGGGCCGAGCGACAGGAACTGCCTCGTATTCGCGGGCATCAGCAGGGTGCTAAAACGGTGCGGTTAATCACAGAAGAATGCGCAAGGATTGGCATTAAGCAACTCACGCTCTATTGCCTCTCAAGTGAGAATTGGAAACGCCCCGAGGACGAACTTGAATTCCTAATGTTTTTGCTCTCCCAATATATGATTCAGGAGCGCGAGACGATGATGGAAAATAACATTCGCCTACAAATCATCGGCAGACGCGAGCGAATCCCCGCAGATGTTCAAACGGAGATGGACAAATCTCTTGAGATGACCTCTGGCAATACTGGCACCTGCTTGTGCCTTGCCATTAATTACGGTGGGCGTGCTGAAATCGTGGATGCCGTTCGTCAAATCACTTCCGAAGTAGTCACTGGGAAACTGGACGCCTCCGAGATCTCCGAAACAACCGTCTCCGACCACCTTTACACATCTGGCATGTCCGACCCTGACCTACTGATTCGTACAGCCGGCGAAATGAGAATTAGTAATTACTTGCTTTGGCAGATCAGCTATGCTGAAATGTGGGTCACTGAAAAAATGTGGCCTGAGTTCTCAATCGCAGATTTCCACCAATCGATTAGCGATTTTTCAAAACGAAATCGACGTTTTGGTGGACTCAACAGTTAGGATCCAATGTGCTAGGGCGTCGCTTAATTTCCGCTGCAGTTATCATTTCCTCGATGCTGCTTCTGCTGTACTTCGATTACTCTCTCGGACGCCTCGAGAGTTTGGGGAGGCCTGGACTGCTTCTTTGTGGATTAGCTGTAATTCTTGCCGCAATGGCAACCAGTGAGTTAGTCATTATGTTCGACAATGTCGGCTGTCGAATGAACCACCATCTGATGGTTGGGGCAACCATCGTCATGACCTGCACCGCCTTTGCCCCGGTACTCTGGAGAGATCAGCCCCCTAATTGCCCGCTGGGGCACTTCGGATGGGCAATGGCTGGAATCGTCCTCGCAATCGTCCTTGCGTTTATTCACCAAATGCGAACCTTCAATCCGTCGCACTCATCGGCCAGCGGAGAAATTATTGACCAGCTGGGGCGTTCAGCCTTTATCTTTATCTACCTAAGCATGCTCTTCGCATTCCTTGTTCCTCACCGGCTACTTCAAGGCGACAACGCGCTCGGACTAGTTTCCATCATCACCCTGATCACCTCCGTCAAGCTCGCCGACACATTCGCCTATTTCATTGGAAAGCGGTTCGGAACCGTCAAACTAGCCCCCAAACTAAGTCCGGGCAAAACAGTCCAAGGATCTCTTGGCGCCTTTCTTGGCGGATGCGTCGGCACTGCGATTGTAATTTACATCGTCGCACCGGGAATTTTCTCCATCGAGGTTGCCAAGCCCTGGTGGTGGTTCCTGCTTTACGGCATCTTAGTTACCAGCGCCGGCATGGTGGGTGACCTCGCTGAATCACTCATCAAACGCGATACAAAAACCAAAGACTCCAGCAGTTGGCTGCCTGGGCTTGGCGGCATTCTGGACATTATGGATTCCCTGATCTTCGCCGCCCCGGTCTCGTTTTTCCTGTGGATAATCGCCGACCTTCCGGCCTCGCCTTGAGCCGACGATTTTTTGAATTCCACTTGCGCTACGGACTACCGATCGGCATCGGTCAACTCAGAAATGTCCTTGGGAAGCTTTTCATCGACGATTCCATAAGCACCTCTGCCGTTATCTCGTATCCGGTTTTTGGCATCGTCTACAATCGATTCAACATCTGCGTCCCAATAAAGCTCTCTCGCTACTTTAGCGTCAGGAGTCTTTAACGGTCGCATCAACCGAAAACCGACACCTAGCCCCGGCGAATCGGTGTACCACCAAGGGCTCTTCGGGAAATTGGGATCCTCGTACTTCCATTCCTTATCGTCAGAACCAAGCCGAGCAGCACTTCGGCAATCCTCTGGCTCTAGCTCCCATGACCCTCCCCGAATGACTCGCGGATACAATTTGGTCGGACGGCGCAACGCCTGTTCAGCGGAGACTGACTTCCCAGCTTCGACATGGTCGTATCCATCTTCGCTGTACTCATCGAGTACCCATTCAGCGACATTCCCATACATGTCATACAGCCCCCACGGGTTAGGCTTCAATTCGCCAACTGGGTGACGTTCATCATCCGATGTCTCAATGTTCCACGCATGATCTTCGAGGTCGTCCGCATCATCACCAAAGTAATAAGCGGTGGTCGTCCCGGCACGGCAGGCGTACTCCCACTCAGCTTCAGTAGGAAGACGATAAAAACCACCAGCCATCAAGCTCAACCATTTTGTATATTGCTTGGCCGCGAACTGAGTCATCGTTGCCGCGGGTTGATCATCGGCTTCACCAGCGGAGTAGGTGAAACTCGCATCGTACAATGACGAAGGCGCCGTCACGGCATCAATTTCATTGTCGCCATCAACCTTACGAAGACCTTTCCCGTTGAGTGCTTTAAAAACTTTGTCGAGTTGCATGTATTTCTTATATTCAAGCCATGTCACCTCATACTTTCCCATCCAGAACGGTTCAACCGAAACTTCGTATTGAGGCCCTTCATCATCGCGGCGATCGTCTTCATCCTCCGGGCTCCCCATCATGAACTTACCACCGGGGATCGGGATCATTTCGAATTGAATCTTTGTTCCGGGAATGGTTGTCGTGTAAGGCACCATGTAACCGCCTTCGATCTCAACGAATCGTCCAGACGTCGGTTTCTCCTTCACAATCCCCAGCGTATTTTCACCGACCGCTTTGGAGGTTGGTGCTTCATACGAGACTGTTTGAATCAACTCTCGTGGCGTCGATTTAGAAAACTCAGTAAAAGAGATTGGATCGGTTGCCTGGAACATCAAAGACGCCAACCAAACAATTGCGATGCTTCCGCACGCTACACAGCTAAAAGATAACTTCACGTTGTTAGTTTCCTACTAAAACAAAAAAACGGTCGCTACATTATGCTTCGGACCGAAACAAATTAAAAAGCACATCGGTAACACTTTTAAGATACCCGAGACACTACAAAAAACGGAAAAAAAAACGCGATGACAACAATTTCATCGCAATTTTCAATCGGTAATGGTCGAAATTTCACCCACGAGATTTTGGCCAATCTTTGCCCTAATCTCATCAACCGAAAAATTCTGGCTAAACAGAAATTGCATTTTCGTTAACGCTGCCTCAATCGTCATATCGCGCCCGGGAATGACTCCTGCTTCAGTCAGCGCCGTTCCTGTGGCGTAACTTCCCTGCGTCATCTCACCATGCAGGCACTGCGTACACCCCAAAATCACCATTCCCGCTTGAGTAGCCGACGAAATTGCCTCCAGAAAGAATCGGTTTTCCGTTGGGCCATTTCCGTCACCAAAGGTCTCCAGAATAATCCCTTTCAGCGGCCTCTGTAAAAGATGGTGAAGGATATCAATCGACATTCCTGGAAACAAACGAAAAGCAGCCACTTCCGTGGCCTCTATTGGATTCACTTGCAGACTGCCCGATCGAGATTCTGAAGACAGAAAATTCTCCTCAAAAATCTCAATAGAAGTTCCCACCGTCGCTAAAGGGGGATAATTCGGAGAATCAAACGCATCAAACCGAGTTGCACTGACCTTAGTACTACGGCAACCGCGGAATAAGTGGTCGCCAAACAAAAGCCCCACCTCTGGGATTTGATAATTGGCCGCTAACACCATTGCCGTTTTAAGATTTTCGCGAGCGTCATTTCGAATTTGACCAAGCGGAAGTTGAGCTCCGGTAAAAATGACCGGCTTTGAAAGTCCGTCTAGCATGAACGCGAGAGCCGCTGCACTATAGGCCATCGTGTCTGTTCCATGCAAAACAACGAACCCATCGTAAGCATCATGACGCTCCTGAATATCATTTGCGATTTTACGCCAAATGTCAGGTGTCATATTCGAAGAATCCACCAACGGCTCATACTCGATTAAATCAAACTCAGGCATTGGCGCCTGAGACAATTCATCCATGTTCGCCATTTGATTGGCAAGGTACCCTGGCGACGGACGGTACCCCGATTCAGACCGCCGCATCGAGAGCGTTCCACCAGTATTAATTACACAAATTTTCTTCACGGATTTCATCCATTCGGCAAAGTCAACAACTGAGTGATTGTAAACAATATGTGAAGTTCCTGCCGAAACTTTATCAGTCCTAAAAATTCGACCAACGGGGCAAAGCATTTGCAGTTTTGGCTCAAACGATGATCTAGGTTGACGGCACCTGTTTCATACGACATTCTTAATAGGTAACAAATATATTTTCGAAACAAGCTTTTCCCTAACGAGGCGAATTCCATGGCTGAAAAAGACCAATCTCCTAACCCCCGCCCCATCACTGTTGACGAATCAAAAACGGTCAGCTCTTATGCCAACTTCTGCCGCGTTACTGGATCACCAGAAGAGTTGATCGTTGATTTTGGAATGAATTCGCAGCCGATGGGTCAAAACGAGAAACCCGTCGATATCTCTCAGCGGATCGTACTCAATTTCTACACAGCCAAACGCCTCCTCCACGCGCTTCATGTTTCAGTCCAGAGACATGAAGAAGTTTTTGGAAAGATTGAAACCGACATTCAAAAGCGAGTCGTCCCGCGGGAAGTAAAATAGTATTCTGCCACGATTAGCTCAATTTAGAATTTTGAAAGGCCACCCTTCAGGATGGCCTTTTTTCTTGACCCAAGACATCCCCCCTTAATCGGCAACACCGGACGCCTTTCCACCCCAATCCAAGGGATAAGTATCGCCCCTTTTTCAACGTCCAAGTCACCGGTAAATTAGGGATTCCAATCAACCTCAACTATCGACCATTTCCGGAACCACCATGGCCAAAGTCACGATTAACGACATCGAAGTCGCCAGCAAATCAATCCTCATGCGAGTCGATTTCAACGTCCCCCTCAACGGTAATCTTGAAATTACTGACGATCGTCGCATCGAGATGGCACTCCCCTCCATTAAATCGGTGGTTGATCGTGGCGGACGCCTGATTCTCATTAGCCACCTCGGACGCCCCAAGGGAGAACCTTCACCAGAGCTAAGCCTAGCGCCGGTGGCCAAGCGACTTGCGGAAATCCTCGAAAACAAAGTTTCGTTTGCAACGGATACCGTCGGCCCAGAAGCTGCAGAAAAAGTTAAGATGCTACAAGACGGACAAATTGTCGTTTTGGAAAACTTAAGATTTGACGCGAGAGAGAAATCGGGCGATGAATCATTCTCAGCACAACTGGCTGATTTTGCAGACGTCTACTGCAACAATGCATTCGGCACCTGCCACCGCGAAGACGCCTCAATGTACGGCGTACCCCGCGCGATGGGTGGAAAACCAAAAGTAGTTGGAACACTTGTTGAAAAAGAAATTAAATACCTCAATGACGTGATCAGCACTCCAGAGCGGCCTTTTGTTGCGATCTTAGGAGGCGCCAAAGTCTCCGACAAAATCAAAGTCATTGAAAACCTGCTCGGCGTTTGTGATCATATTCTAATTGGCGGCGCCATGGCTTACACGTTTGCTTTGGCAAAGGGTGGGAAAGTGGGTAACAGCCTCGTCGAACCAGATAAAATTGAACTGGCAAAAGAACTCATCTCTCAAGCGGGAGACAAACTGGTTCTACCGGTCGACACCCATTGCGGCGATGACTTTGACGCTCAATGCAATAAACAAATTGTTCCTGCTGGCGAAATCGCCGATGGTTTTGAGGGGCTCGATATTGGCCCAAAATCTGCAAAACAGTTTGCCGACATTATTCAATCGGCCAAGACCGTGGTCTGGAATGGACCGATGGGAGTTTTTGAAATGCCTCCATTTGACGAAGGCACCAAAATAGTTGCCCAGGCAATTGCCGACAGCGAAGCCATTAGTATCATCGGAGGTGGAGACAGTGCTGCCGCCATTTCCCAGCTGGGCTTCGAGGATGCCGTAACGCATGTGAGCACCGGTGGTGGAGCGAGCCTCGCTATGCTTGAAGGAAAAACATTTGCTGCCGTCGAAATTCTCGACGACAAAGACTAGTCTCCGCACTATAGCGAAACAAGGAATAACGATTTTTGCGATTGCCTCGTGGAAACGAACCGAGATTGACGCGCGAGGATTCTCCCTCGCAGCGTCTTTTGTGGTATGTTGGCAAAGACTTTTCCCAGTTCCGTTTTGCTTGAATTAAATTATTGCCCCTGATGTTTCAAGAGCCAATTACCTCACTCCAAACCAGCGGTAGAGTGAACGCAAACTTTACAAGCGTTCCATGACATCCGACTGTTTCTTACGTTTCCCATGCTCAACAACGCTCCTGTACAAAAATTAAAACACAACGGATTAACCGTCGAGGGGTATTCTCGCGCGGCAGTTCAATCCTATTGGCGCATCCCTGAACTCAAGCTTGGATTTGACTTAGGCGCTCACCCATGGGATTTCATGGGTACGCCAACTTGGTTAATCAGCCATTGTCACCTCGATCATATTGCGGCCCTGCCGTTATACGTCGCTCGTCGCAGACTCATGAAAATGAGCCCACCCAAAATCTATCTCCCCAAATCAAATACGGATGCCGTACGGCAAATGCTCAATTCGTTCGTCAAACTAGACCGTGGCAAAATGCCATGTGATTTAATCGGCGTATCACCCGGTGATGAAATTGAGATCTCCCGAGAACTCGTTGTCAATGTGCACGAGACCAAACATACAGTCCCGAGTGTTGGGTATATCGTTTCTGAACGACGCAAGAAACTCAAGCAAGAATATCTTAATTTGAGCGGCGATGAAATCAAAACACTCCGTAGTGGCGGAACAGAGATCACCATCGAATCCCGACTACCCTTGATTGGGTTCACGGGAGACACCTCGCCTGCAGGCCTGGACAACAATCCGGAATTCTATGAAACAAAAATTCTAATTACCGAGATGACTTTTATATCACCGGAACACCGAAAAGAATTAATCCACAAAAACGGCCATATGCACTTGGATGACTTCATTGCCCGTCAGGAAAAATTCAATAACGAAATAGTTATCGCCGGGCATTTCAGCACACGCTACAGCCTCCACCAATCGAAAAAACTGGTTAACCAACAGTTACCAGGAATGCTCGGAGGAAGACTGAAGCTGTGGGTTTAAGGGACAATCAACTTCCGAGTAACGACCATCAGTCCAGCGAGGGCGAATTGTCAAGCTCGACGTTCCATCCACAGTTCGGTCAGCCAAAATCTGTCTACATTCACATTCCATTTTGCCGACACCGCTGCGGCTACTGTAATTTCACATTAGTTGCCGGGCGAGACCACTTAATTGATCGATTTCTGGATGCGCTCGAAATCGAAATTAGCTGGCTCGCTGAAACCTATTTATTGGAAACACTATTTCTAGGAGGCGGCACGCCGAGTCATCTCAACCCGCAACAACTCGGTAGACTTACAGAAATCATCAGCAGTCGATTCACATTATCAGCGACTGCCGAAATAACAGCTGAATGCAACCCAAACGATCTCGACAGTCAGCGCTTTGACGCACTCAAAAACTTAGGGGTCAATCGAATCAGTCTCGGTGTTCAGTCGCTCAACAAAACAAAACTTCAACGGCTTGAGCGAGATCATTGCGAAAGCGATATCCGCAGGGCGGTCTCGAGTGCGAAAAACCTCGGGCTTGATGTTTCACTCGACATGATCTTTGCGGCGCCACAAGAAACGCTGGCTCAATGGCAAACAGATCTCAATCAAGCAATCTCGCTCGAACCTGATCATCTATCGACCTATGAATTGACCTATGAAAAGGGTACGCAATTTTGGAATCGACTCAACCGCGGGGCGATTAGCGAAGCCGATGAAGATCTGAGAGCCGAAATGTACTCTTTTGCAATCAACCGGCTGTCTCGAGCCGGGATGAATCAATACGAAGTTTCCAGTTTTGCTAAAACCAACAAAAACTGCCGACACAATCTTGCTTATTGGCAAGGCGATCCATTTTTCGCATTCGGACCAGGCGCAGCTAGATTCGTAGATGGGATCCGAGAAACTAACCATCGAAGTACCACTCAGTACTTAAAACTGGTTCACTCAGGAGAATCTCCGGTGGCCGACCGAGAACAATTAGCTCCTGAACCGGCAGCCCGCGAACGATTAGCCATCGGTCTGCGAATGATTGAAGGTATCGACGAAACTCAATTTTTGAAACGGACGGGTTACTCCATCGCTTCGATTTTGGGAGGTTTTAAGCAAACACTTGTCGACAACGAGTTGCTAAAACACGAACACAGCCGATTCCGCTTAACTGAACGCGGAATCATGCTTTGCGACTGGATCGCGGCGAAGATTGTAAATCCTTCGCAAGACCAACCAATCAATTGAAAAACTCACTCCCGACTGTCGACAATCTCTGGGTCAATTTTCTTGACAACATCAGCTTCCGATTCAATTTTTTGCTTTAACAACTTCAACTGCTCCGTGGCAATGACCACTAATTGCCTGTAATCCCGTTGTCCTGAATAAGTAAACACAATCTCGGATAGGAGGTCATGCGCGGTTGCCATCTGATCGGGGGTAGTAACGTCTTTGGCTATCGCAATCATCTCACTCAGCTCGTTAATATCCGTTGGCAGAACGCGTTTGCTTGCCAATTTCCCCAATCTCACAACTGATTCCTGGTAAACGTGCCGCTCTCTTCCGTCCGGGTCAATTGATGCAGCTAGTTTCGCGAAAATCCGTTTTGCAGATTCGTCGCTTTCGTCCAACTGCAACTGCACTGCTCGACCGAAATCAAGAACGTTTTCCGTCTGGAGTCGCGTCACTAGACCACGTTCAGCATTGCGGACAAGTGACTTTCTCCGCGCTTCATAAAACAGCTCCTCCGAAGTTTGCTTGACTTCCGAATCACCTTCCATCAAAGGCTTCAAAAGGATTTCCGCCTCTGCCCACCGAACCGGATCTCCAGACTCCACCATCACTTCTGCCCTCGCGACAATCTCGCTTGAGCTTTCTGGAATCAGACAATAGATAATAAAACAAGCAACTGCCAAGAAAGCGACAACTTGAAAGGCAACCGTTTGAATTAACGGCGTGTCCGTTTTTCGAACTCGCTTTTGCTTTTTCTTTTTAACTCCCAGCAGACGCCGAGCCTCCGATTTGTCAGCACCAATCGTCAGCGGATTGAAGCCACCTGAGATCTGAGAAATTGCCGATTTCTTGGTTGCGTCAATATTTTTAATTTCGTCAAACGCCAAAACGATCGCCCGCGCTGAATGAGGACGTTGTTTGGCATCGGGGGAGAGCATTTGGCTAATGATCTTGTCCAACCAAATTGGACAATTCATGATATGGCTTGCAACTGACGGCACCTCCGCCTTCAATTTCATCTTTGTCATCCGTCCAATTGTGTCAGGCGGATAGGGCAATTTGCCAGTCAGCATTTCGAAAAGGACTACGCCTAGAGAATAAAAATCTGATTTTTGTGTCGCACCGTCGACAAATTGCTCTGGCGCCATGTAGGCCGCGGTTTCTAATTCCCGTCGCCGCGTCTTATCCCACCGCCGCTTTTTCGGGCGGTTCAATCGGAGATCAGCAATTTTGATGCGATGCTCACTCGTCAATAATATTTTTTCTGGTGTCAACTTCGAATGAATCAAATCTTTGCTGTGAAGGTACCGGAGGACATCTGCGATCTGACGCCCATATTCAACAACTAGGTCAGGCGTCAGCTTGCCACGTCTTGAGAGAACTGTCGCGAGGGATTCACCCTCGATTAGTTCACTGGCGAAGAACACACGCTGTTGATCGACGCCCGCACCGTAAACTTTGACAAGCCCGGGGTGAACAAGATCTTGCAAACCAATCACTTCGCGATCGATCTTGGCAATGGCCTTCTCCCACTCGACTGTCGGAGGAAGCTTAATAAATTTCAAGGCGACTTCGCGGCCCTGTTCAGTTTGAACGGCGCGATAAACCTTTTGGCGGCGACTGCCGAGTTGGCTGACAATCTTGAAGGGACCGACGTGTGTATTTTCCACGGGACCACCTTTGTCGTTAAAATGAGGAGGAGGGAAGGAGGAAACAGGACGCTTCCAGGATGAGATATCTGTATAAGTTTAGTTGGTGAACCGAATTTTTCAAAACCAGGTTCACAGTAATTTACTTTCAGATACCGATTATTCACATCTCTTGGGGCAAACTAGGGAACATTGATTCCACGCTCTCTTGCCTGCGATGGTTGGATATTCCTCAATAAACCGGAATTTATTGACTTAATCCAAGACATCATGCCCTAGAAATTTGAACTTCAACAGATCTAACGGCTGTAATGCTTGCGTAAATCGGGTCGGTTTCATCCTGAAGATAAAATTTCAACCCTGTGGAAACTGCCGCAGATATTCATAGACAGCCATCGTCGTTGCCGTAACGACATTGTAGCTATAAGGCATTCCATAAACGGGAATTTCTATCACGTCATCTACCAACGCCAACTCCTCCGCAGTCATACCATGACGTTCATGACCAATGATTAGCGCGGTGCGACGATGGTAAGCATACTCGTATATTAATTCGGAACGATCCGTCTGCTCGAGGCCAACGATTCGGTAACCTTCTTTTCTCAACGTCTTTAACACTGGCACCAGCGTCCGGCGTCTTTCGATAACTACGTGCCCAATTCCATCGCGGGCAATCGTGGGATCAATTTTGGCTGTCCCACAAGCGATAATTTTTTCTGCTGCCGCACAACCGGCAAGCCGAACAATCCTCGAAAGGTTGACCTTACTTTTAAAACTAGGACAGGCAAGAACCAATTCTCTTGGACACGACAAATGGGTCAGTGGTTTATGGCGGAGATGCTCTGGTGGTTGTTCTTCAGTCATAACATCCGCTACTTTACTCTAAATTCTCTGACTTCGGGTGTTGCATCGTAGTTGCCTGCACGATCGAGCGATTTGGCAGTGACTCGATAGGCCCCCGGCCGCGCACTTAATTCTACATGCCACCGCTCGCGAGCGACCCGCTTAAAAAATGTCGATTTTTCTTTCGTCCACTTTGTCCCATTCCAGAATTGGTTTAAATCCAAAGCCTTCAACTCCAATTCAACACCTCGCATTTCTGCATTATCACCACAAATACCAAACACAATAAACGGAGATTCGACTTCCGATTCATTCCGAGGAACACGAATTTCTGTTGTTGGTTCAATCGCATCCACGCGGTACACCCCTACCACCGTTTGAGAAAACTTCCCCGCAGCATTTTGTGAACGCACCATTACCCGAATACTTCCAGCGTTTTCCATTTCCGTCAGATCGACCCATGTTTGCCAATCAGAAATCAAGCCCTGAGGATTAGCCAATTCGGCTTCCACCCAAACTTGACTGGGTGACCATTTACCGCCCACCCAATAACGATCTTGAGTTAAGTCTTGTACCGAGACCTCCACTTTGACTATTGAATCGTCGTCTTCCGCGACTCCCGCAATGGGCGTATTTTTCGAAATCAAATCTGGGCAAACCAAAGTCACCAACGGCAGCCGATTACCGCGTTTCAACGCACGGAGACGACCCTCAAACCTAGACGCCTGCTCCTCAGAAAGGCTGGGAAACTGGTTGTCCAATTGATAAGGGTCCTTAGTAAGATCGTAGTACTCACGGGCGCCATTACTCCATTGCGTAAAGATTTCATGTGGCATCCGCAGTGATGCGTAACTTGCGGGAATCAGATTGCCAAGCTGGCTTTTGGCCTCCCAATTCTGAATCAGTAATTCACTTCGGAATGGGTTGTCCAAATCCTCAGAGGGATTAGAAAAAAGTGAACTCCACGACTTTCCATCGAGTTCTATCGACGCACTCCCACCTGCAATCTCCAAAAACGTTGGCACTAAATCAATGTGAGCTAATAGATGATCTGAAACCCCAGGCTCAACGCCGGGACCCGCAACAAACATGGGCACAACCGTGTTGCGATGATACGGTACTTTTTTCGCAATCATACGATTGTGGCCAAGCTGATAACCGTGGTCACTCGTAAAAAATACAAACGTATTCTGATCGAATCCGGTCTTCCTCAGAGCATCCTGAATCCGTCCGACCATATCATCCACTGATTTCGTCGCTAATACTCGCAACCGAAAATCCTCGTGCATCGAGTTCACGGCCTCGGCATTCAACGCCGGCGCCTGCAAATGAGCTGGCTTATCAGAAACATCAGCTTCATTGAAATCAGGTGTATCTGGCAGGCGAATCTCTTTTCCAAGTTCGCTGTAATCTTCTTGCACCATCCGAGTCTTTCCCGCAGGCTTATGGGGAGCGAGCGGCGCAATGTACAAAAAAAACGGCTGATTAATTCCCGAATCACCGTTACGTTGGTGTTGTTGCTCGATCATCCAAACCGCTTCGTCTGCCTCCACAACCGTCCG
Source organism: uncultured Pirellulaceae bacterium (assembly GCA_938083195.1). Classification (GTDB taxonomy): domain Bacteria; phylum Planctomycetota; class Planctomycetia; order Pirellulales; family Pirellulaceae; genus Mariniblastus. The sequence goes on from CALKCK010000009.1 coordinate 92,960, forward strand.
GTAATCAGTAGCCGCAGTCGCACGTCGTCGGTCAGCCTTCGGGAATCGAGTGGAATACCTCGAGGTCGCATAGTAATTGCCGCCAAAGCAAATATGCAAATCGTCCCAACCGGGCACATCAATCGGATTCATGCGACCATGAAGATACTTGCCAATCATCATCGTGCGATAACCAGCCCTCTGCATCCACACGCCCAGATGCTCTTGCTCGTACCCTAATTGCTTGAATTCTTGATAGGCTCCCGTGTAACCATTGTTCATTGGTCCCGCAGCAACATTGGTCTTAATTCCAGTTCGGTGAGCATGCTGACCGCGAAGAAGGCATGTCCGAGACGGCCCACAAAGAGGCGTGACCACATGACAATTGGTAAACCTCAATCCTTCGGTCGCCAACTGACGAATGTTAGGAAGATAGGCCTCTAAAATATCATCGGCGAACAGATCAACATCCGCATCATCAAGATTGATGAGAATGATGTTGGGACGGGTTTCGGAAGCCGGCTTCCTTGCCCTCTCAGACTCCACATCTACCTGCTGCTTCCGGCGACTGGATTTAGACAAATCCAACGGAAGATTCGACTGAGCCTCGCACCATTGCGAAAAACAGATCACTCCGCAAAGCACCCAGCAGATCTGCGAAATTTTGGCTGACTCCAACAATGTCTACCTCGAATCGCGCCGACCTGATGATTCATTAAATCAGTGAAACACGGAAGACATTCCGCAGCTTCACCGTTCAAGCCAAACAGGTTGATTAAAATGGAATGTCGTTCTCGTCATACGACTCTGAAAACGCATCGTTGGCAGATGAAACCTCTGCCTGATTACCACCACTACCGCCGCCACTACCGCCAGAAACGACTTTGAAACTGAGGGCTTCGGCACTTAAAAAATATTTGACTTCGCTGTTGGGATCTCGCTGCCATTTACGACCAGAAAGCTTGTAGCTCACCTCGACATCATCACCAACATTGAGATCATCCGCAGATGAGCAATTGTCTTTGATAAACTCAAGCGGGATCAGATTTGCAAAACGTCCATCATTTTGCTCAAGCACGATCAGCCTTTTCTGAAAACCATTAGAACCATAGGTTTTGGTTTCTTCGACGACACTGACCACGCCTCGTACTTTTACTTCACTCATTTTAACTACTTTTATTCTACGCTTTGAAAGAAAATAACACGGCCTCAACGGCGTCTCATACTTCCTATGATAACCGTTTTTTCCAAAACGAAAACCGACGTGATTACTAAATCCCCACCGCACTTACGGCAATTTCCACGTCATCGTTCTAGTTAATTGCAGGAAAAAGGCGTTTCACGTTTTCAGGTTACCGAATCCGCGACCCTTAAAGTGAAACGATTCGGCCAATATCAAGAAAAATAACAAACAGCATCAGCCCAAGGATCATAAAGAGCCCGCCGTAGGTCAAAACCACCTGAACTCGTTCGCTTACTGGTCGGCGGAAAATCCCCTCATAGGCCAAAAACAACATATGGCCTCCATCAAGAATTGGAATGGGAAGAAAATTAACGACCGCTAAGTTGGCACTCAAGAACGTCAAGAACAACAAGAGTCGCGAGGTACTACGTGACGCCTCGGACGTTGCCGCCATGGCAATGGTTCCCGGACCACCAAGATTCGTGGGTGAAATTTTACCATTTATCAACTTGGCAAGTGTTTTCACTACCCGCATCGCATCTTCACGAACTTGCTTTACACCGTAACTTAAAGCAGCCCCCCAAGTATCCGATTTATAACTCCGTTGCATCAATGTCAGTGAGATGCCTCGCTTACCTTGAAAAAACTGATCCGATGCAACCGTTTCAATCGAAATTGTTTGCTCCGCATCATCTCGCTTGATCTTGAATTTGACTTCAGAACCAGCTTCCATCATCTGCATCAAATCAGAAACCTCCGCCCAACTGGTGGTGTCGTCTACAAAATTAACAACTGGCCGTTTCTTTAAACTGGCATAAGCTTCATCTGCTGCCTGCTCTTCGCTAAGTAGGTACTCGGCAGAAATCAACTCATCGCCAATCTTCAATCCAGCAGCGGCCGCCGGGCCAGTTTGGTCCACCGACTCGATGGTCAGAGACATTGGTATGGCCACACCCAACGAATCAACTGCGAGAGGTTGATCCGGCCCGAGATCAGGCGTCAGCTTCGGCATCACAGGAGTGATCATCACATCTTCTTCCGAGCCATCTACGCGGCGAACACTCAAAGTAACTAATTTCTTAGCATTGATCGCCACGATCATTCTCTGATCCAACGTAATTAGGTCGCCCCGCCGTTGTCCGTCCACGCGAATAATTTCATCGCCAACCACTAGCCCAGCCTGTTCCGCAGGCGAACCAATTTTGATGGCCTTGATCGGCAGCCACTGGACGCTGAATCCAAACTGTCGCATTGGGTTTCTTGGGATTTCTGTCGTAATGGTCTCTGTTTGCGAACCATCTCCTTTTGTATCTCGCTCAATGACGAACGTGGCGATTTGGTCGGCATTGCGTGCCAAAGCCTGTCGAAGTTCGATGTCATCACCAATGGGAGTTCCATTGACCTCGATAATTCGATCCCCCGCTTTCAGAGGCGGGTCAGCCAGGGCTGCAGCATTTCCTTTCAAAGCCCCCATCTCACCAATCACTGGCGTCAAACGCCTCGAAACACCAATCAATGGTAAATCCTGCGCCTGACGAATAAATCCTTTTTGCGGAACCAAAGACGCAGTGGTCACTGTGTCTTCGCCGTATCGCTTAAATTTAATCTCGAGAGGATGCGCAGGATCATCGCCATTGAAAACCACTTCTTGAGCCATATCCATGTAGGTGAAATAACCTTTCACAGGTTTGCCACCAATCATTTCAACTTCTGCGCCTGTGAGGTCATTTTGCCATGCGGGGCCTCCACCAATCACATTCCCAATCACAGCTGGTTCGTAATCCACACCAGACTTAAATGCCCATGCTGCGAAAAACACAGCAAAGACTAGATTGAAAATCACGCCAGCGGAAATAATCAACATTCGCTGGATAACCGACTTTGCCAGAAAACTTCGAGGATCAAGCTTCGATCGATCGATCAAACCGGAAGCCAAAATAGCGGACTCGCCTGATTCGCCCTCACGAATTGAACCTTTGACCTGCTCCTCCAAGTTCCCGGGGTTGTCATCTTGCCCGAGCATTTTGACGTAACCACCAAGAGGAATCGATCCAATTCCATATTCCGTTTCTCCCCATTTCCATGAGACTAGTTTTCCCGGAATGATCGTCTGCCCGAAAAGCCGAATTGGCACATCGAAGCCCACGTAGAATTTATCGCATTTCACCCCACATGCTTTCGCAAGTAAAAAATGCCCAAGCTCGTGAACAAAAATTACGGCGCCAAGTCCAATGAGCACCTGAAAAATTGCCCACCAGTTGGAGGGTTGCAGCCAAAAACTCTTAGCCGCCAGTAACACTACGCATTCATCCACTTGGAAATCTCCTGCCTCGCCCACTGGTCTGCTGCAATTAATTGCGGCATTGTCGGGAAAGGTTCAAAATTATGTTGGTCTAAAATATTTCGACAAACTGTCGTGATATCGGTAAATTTAATTTTTTGATTCAAAAACGCCGCTACCGCCTCTTCGTTAACCGCGTTCAAAACTGCCCCACTCGATCCTCCAAATTTTGCCACCTCGAAACCAAGTTCCAACGCGGGAAACTTCGTTGTATCGGGCGGATAAAAATCAAGGCTCATCGGCTGTCCCAGATCTAACTTAGGACAAGGCCCCACCACACGATCAGGATAAGTAAATGCATATTGAATCGGCAACATCATATCCGGTGGACTCATCTGTGCGATGGTCGATCCATCTACAAATTCTACCAGCGAATGAACAATAGATTGAGGGTGGATTACAACTTCAATTTTAGATGCGGGAACTCCGAACAACCACTTGGCTTCAATCACCTCGAGCGACTTATTCATCATTGTTGCAGAATCAATTGTAATTTTCTGTCCCATATCCCACGTTGGATGGGCTAAAGCCTGATCAACGGTGACCGATTCCATGAGATTTGCATCCCAGTCTCGAAACGGACCACCACTGGCAGTCAGTACAATTCGATTTACTTCTTCTGGACTACCTGCTTTCAGAGCCTGAAACACCGCGCTGTGCTCGCTATCGACGGGTAAAATCGTCGCTCCACTGCGGTTGGCCGAATCAGTCATCAAATGCCCAGCAACCACCAACGCCTCTTTGTTAGCTAATGCAATTGTCTTTCCAGACTCGACGGCTGCCCACGCACTTGGCAACCCAGCAACTCCAACGATTGCCGCCAAAACAATATCAACCTCATCCAGACTCGCTATAAAATCCAGCTGAGCTTCCCCGACCAACACTTCCGTTTCTCCCAAATCGGGGAACTCGAAATTTTCGGCCATTAGTTCATCAGCCGCCACGAGATATCGAGGCTTAAATTCTAATGCCTGCTCCACCAACTTAGACAAATTACTGCGACCCGAAATTGCGATTACCTTAAGCCCTTCAACGTGGCGTACCACTTCGAGCGCGCTTTGACCGATGCTGCCAGTCGAACCGAGGATCGTAATATTTTTATTGCGGGTCATGGTGGAAAATGCCGGGATCGAAAGTTCGGCCCATTTAAAAAATTGGAAAATTTCGTGACTGGCTATCTTCTTCAGAAACGAAATCAGGGCGAACCTGAGCTACACTTTATACGTAATTGGCTTTGGTTAATCACAAGCAAACGTCGCAGTTGCTCTAACATAGTGCCGTCGATCTACGCCGTCCTAATTAAGAAACGACGAACTCTCCGTTCCGGTGACCACCTCGTTACGCAGGGCGAAACTAGCTGGGCGGTGGATCAAAAACAAATATAAAGAAAAACTCGGGATTTCACTCGCTACTTCATTTTAAAAGGCTCGCAAAAACACCACAAGGTGAACCGTGTGAACGCTAGAACAGATCCCCGTTTCCCGATAATATACGTCTAAAGAGAACGCTTATGAGGATGCTAGAGCAACCGATTTTCTTTTCGCCCGCTTGGCAGGTAACATACCCCTAGGTTCTGCCGAGTCTCGTTTAAGGTTCATCCACCGGTCAAAATTCCATTTTGGCCTGATTTGCCGCGAATAATCGACCGAAGCCCGTACACACGAACTAATCTCAGGCAATTTGATGGACGAAAATCCAAAACGAAACAACGAACCAAAAAGTAACTCAACGGTCTTATTCGCGTTGATTGTGGTAGCGGCACTTGCCGTTTCGCTCTTCTTGATCTTGAATCAACAAAAAAAGACGCTCGATTTCAGTGACTTCAAAAAATTACTTGAAATTACGACTTACGACGAATCACAAGAACAACTCGTCACTGGCCTCACCGACGACGGAATTCTAACGATTAAAGAGCCCGGGAAAGACGGACGCCAATTGGAATACAAAGAGCCGAATAAAATGGTGGTCGGCGCGACCAGTATTCGAGGCTATCTCAAGTATCGGATCGTCCCTGGGAAAGATCCCGAAAACGCCGGAGAGGGAAAATTCGAAGTTCGTGAGTTCACTTGCAATAAAGATGATTCCGAATCTACCAACGCTGACTTACAGCAGCTGCTTGATAAGAGTAACGCTAATTGGAATTTTGCGAATGGCCCCAGTGCCTGGGATCGCTACGGATTTTTCTTTATCACCATGGCTCTGATCATTGGCTTGTTTTATTTCATGCTTCGGCGACTGGGTGGCGCAGGAGGCCCGATGCAGTTCGGTCGCAGTCGCGGACGATTGATGGCCGAAGACGACCTCGGAGTAATGTTTAGCGACGTTGCCGGAATTGACGAAGCTGTGGAAGAAGTAAAAGAAGTCGTTGACTTTCTCCAAAAGCCGGAGAAATACCAAAAGCTTGGAGGAAAAATTCCATGTGGCGTCCTGTTAGTGGGGCCCCCCGGAACCGGTAAAACACTTCTCGCCAAGGCAATTGCCGGAGAAGCAGGCGTGCCATTTTTCAGTCTCTCGGGAAGCGACTTTGTTGAAATGTTTGTCGGCGTCGGAGCAGCGCGTGTCCGAGATATGTTCCAACAAGCAGAAGCTAAGGCTCCCTGTATTATTTTCATTGACGAACTCGACGCGCTAGGAAAAACGCGTAGCGGTAACTCGGTAGGGGGACACGACGAACGTGAGCAAACTCTCAACGCGCTCTTAGTGGAAATGGATGGATTTAGCTCCAACAGCGGAGTCATCGTAATGGGAGCGACCAATCGCCCTGAAACACTAGACCAAGCCCTTATGCGGCCGGGTAGATTCGATCGACATGTGCTCGTTGACCGTCCAGATGTAATGGGCCGCGCAGCTATACTCAAAGTTCATGTTAAAAATGTCAAACTTGACCCCGATGTAGATATCCAGCAAATTGCTGCAATCAGCCCCGGCTTCGGCGGCGCTGAACTCGCCAATCTCGTTAACGAGGCCGCGCTTCTTGCGGCTCGCGGAGGTTGCAGCACCGTTCAGATGCAACACTTTAACGAAGGCGTCGAACGAGTTACCGCAGGACTTGAGAAAAAACAGCGAATCATGAACGCCGATGAGAAACAACGGGTGGCCTATCACGAAGCAGGGCACGCACTCGTGGCGTACAGCCTGCCCAACACAGATCCGGTGCACAAAGTTTCAATCATCCCGCGCGGCCTTGCTGCCCTCGGATACACGATGCAGCGTCCCACCGATGACCGCTATCTAATGACACAAAGTGAGCTGGAAAGTAATCTCCAAATTCTCGTTGCCGGAACACTTGCCGAAGAATTAATTTATCAAGATATATCCACAGGCGCCTCCAACGATCTGGAGCGAGCGACGGATATCGCCCGCTCCATGGTTATGCAATACGGCATGAGCTCGATGGGACGCATCAATTTTAAAGAAGATCGAAGCAATCCCTTTCTGGCCGGCGCCAGCGGCGGAGGTGGCGGAATGCGTCAATACAGCGAGGACACCGCAAAAAACATTGATTCCGAGGTTAAACGCATTATCGAACAGGCAATCGAAGCTGTTAGAGAGATGCTGGTTGTCAGAAAGCAAGCATTGGTCGCGCTGACCGAACGACTAATCGAAGTCGAATCAGTCGATTCAGCTGAGCTTCAAGAAATCATCGATGAGAATTCGCCAGGGCCTTTGCTCGTACCGGGAACTGACGTCTCCAGCCGCAACGAATTCTCCAACCCATCCACTAATTCGGATGACAAAGACGAACGGAACGCCGCTCAATAACTTGAAAGTAGCAAGCCAATTGAATTTAGAAACTTTTAGGATTGGCTGGCATCGCGCATCGCTTCCCACTGACCACGGGCCAGTCCGCTCCGAATCATATGGCTAACCCAAACTTTTGATTTTGCAAACAATCGCTTGAGTTTGTATTTCTTGAACTCCGATTGGGATTCCGCTTTCATTTTTTTAACATCTGGATGCCAGGCCTTGTCGTTGGCCACCAATGCCCGCCCCTGCCCAACGAAGTAGTCATAGACATATTCTTGGCTCGAACGCGAGGCCGGTATCTGATGGTAGATCTTCGCTTGAGGCACCCAAGTCCCCGAATGGCCTGCTTCCAAAAGTCGACGAAATAAATCGAGTTCATCCTCGCCCATCACAGCATCTCCGCGGCGGCCGAGCGATGAATCAAATGGATGCTGCTTCTGGACCTCAGTCAAAACCCCAAAATTGGCGCCATAAGGAAGTCGACCTGAGTTGAAACCAAGTGGCTCTTCGCCTAAATCTCGATCGGCAAAACACCCCTTCAGCTCATTCCAATTCTCGGAGATCCAAGTCGGCATTCCCGCTGGAAACTCTGGTTCAATCACACTCCCCCAGAATGAAGACGCTGGGTCATCCTTCACGAATTCTAGATACTGTTCAAGCCAGTTCTCGGCAGCAATGATATCATCATCTGTCCAAAGAATGAGGTCGCCCGTCGCAGATTCAATCGCCCGGTTCCTGCAAACGGTATGCCCCTGTTTAGATTCTTTTAAAATCTCAAATGAAATCCCATCGCCCACAGTTGAAACGAACTCCTTGAGGAACTCGGAGGTTCCGTCTGTTGAGTTGTTATCGACAACAATGACCTTGATTGTTACGCCTGCCGGAACCCGCATTTGGCAAAGACTTGCCAACGCGTTGGCCAACAATTCACGACGATTCCAAGTACAAATTGCAATGTCAACATGTCGAATAACGTGACCGGTCATGCTAGACACTCGACTTCCCAATCAACACTCGATTGCTTCGACTAAAAATTGACATTGGGGCACCAATCCTTTTGCAAACAACTTACGAAGAACGAATGAGTTTAAGGGCTTCAGCAAAATCGCGTACGGGATCGTCCGAATAACGCTCTCGGATGTGCTTTCCAGCCAAGACTCCCATCTCTTGCCATTGGTGGCGTTTTTGCCAAGCTCGCTCGAGCGCTTCATCCAACAACTCCACAGATGTCCCCATGGCAACAAAACCAGACTCATTATCATCCATAAGTTCGCGATTTCGCCCAATGTCCGTGGTAATTGCGATTCGGTTACATAACATCGCCTCAATCACCACCAGAGGTGCTCCTTCGTAACGAGACGGGAGTAATAAGGCATGGTTGTTTTCCCAAATCTCTTCTACGCTGTCGGAAAATCCGTGGAACACTAACTGCTCTTCCAACCCATGAAGTTTGATCAATTCGAGCAATTGCGCCTTGTTACCTTGATCATGCCCGTAGAAAACAACTTTCAATGCTCGCTTTCGCCACTTCGGTTGTCGCATCACATCGACAATTATATCCTGACCTTTGGACTGGAAGTGAATACGCCCCACCAAAGCAATCTGAAATCCAGAATCGGATTCAGGCCAAGATGGATTCGCTTGGTGACTTACATTAAACGGATTCGCAATAATTTCAGTGTTGTCTAACTTCAATGCAATGTTATTTTCGAGTTTGAGCTGATTCTCCTCAGATACAAAATAAACCTTCTTAGCATTCCGATACCATCGTCGGTATTCCTCGAGCCGATCGCCATGGATAAAAAATGAATTACTTGCGCACTGGATATTGATGCCATACGGGATACCTCGCCGGTAACATTCATCCGCGATCGGAATCGCATCGGGGTGGTAGCCAAGCGTAATCAATACGGCATCAGGTTTTTCAACATCAAGCCAGCATTTTTTTTGGGGATCCGAAGAAAAAACACGCTTCAACAGCGGTGGTGGCGGGGGGTCTCGCAACCAAAGGGACGCCCCGTGGTCTTCTAAATGTTGCAATGTTGGCGCCTTGTAAGGCCACCACTTAAAGTTGACAGCAACCTCATGGCCTGAAAGCTGAAGCAAACGTGCCGTTCTTTGCCAGAGAACTTCACTGCCTCCCCAGGGCATACCACTCATGCATGAATAAAAACCGAACTTCACCAAATACTCCAGTAAAAAAACGACGCACTGCCATTATGATCAATCAACACGACAGAATAAGATCACCAAGTCCGTTTGCATTGCTCTCAATCTTCATTTGATTAGGTGAGCAACCCTCCGTCAACATTAGCTCGTTCCACATACTTCACTGCATCCCGGCGGAATCGCCGGACTCCCCTCTCCAGGAAAACTGTAACCTTCCAATTGGTAAGTAGCGACTGCCAAATCATAGACTTTTTTGAGAAGCGGATAGTCCTCGTAAAACCCTTCTCGCAGACGCTCTGGAATCGGCTCGTCATAGGTCGAAACATTAACATGGGGCAACGATGCCGAGGCTTTACCCAGAACGCGACCCAAATTATCAATGGTTGTTTGTAAGTCCTCAAAAATACCAATATAAATAAATCGAGAACGTATTTTTTCTTCGTAGTTCTCTAGCGTGACATCTTGGGGAAGGTGATCAAACAACCAGTAAGGATACGAATTCACATAACTTTCCACGTTAGGAAACTGTTTACTGATATCAACCGCTTCCCCTCGAAACCAAAACCGCCCGGCACGACTGCGCCCTTTTGCAAAAAAATACATCGAAACCGCCAGGTCAAAGGGATCCCGAAGAATAGAAAAATATTGATCAAGCTCCGGGTAAAAGTAAGGGAGCCCATACCCTCGCCCGTGATTAAAATGCCCGTGAATGCAGCGAACATTTTCCAACCAATTCCCTTTGGCATCCTGGGTCTCCACCCTCGGCAGGATAATATCGCGATGCTCATCCTGATTTAGCTTATGGTACTGGTCGCCAAACCAATGCCGCAACAAACGCACGACACTACTACCCGCACATTTTGGAATGTGGGTATAAATTAGAGGTTTCGATGGATCGTATTGGCGCATGAATTATACCTCCCGTCTCGAATCACTGATTCCTGTCGCGTCTATCAAACGACACCTACTTGCCCCGTCCAACAAACTTGGCAAAGACATTTTGCCAATCACCTGATTACCCATCGTCACGCAACTCTTTACCTTCAACTGGTGGCTCAACCGGTTCGACTCCAAACCGTTTCCGGATCGCGACCACGCGGTTATGCATCTCTTCTACTCGCTCGCGTGACCGATCCAACGAACGCATCAATTTCGCTATATATTTATTCTTCTCGGCCAGCTCATAAGGCAACTGCTCTAATCGTTTGATCGCGGCAGACAACTCAATTTGCAGTCGTCGGGGGTCGTTGCTTTCAAAAACCTCATTTTCAGGGTAAAGCATAGCCATTCTGGCCTTATCCCCAGTCACGCCAGTTCGCTCCCCCTCCGCTGGCAACATCTGCGTTGGTAACGTAAGGGGAGTGCCCTTTTCACGCGCTACGCAACCCGCCTCGACAAGCCCTTGGATCAACCTCAACAACCTCGGAGTCGCTGGCGTTTGACTGGCTAATTGATCGTGGAGCACAAAATTTTGATACACCATTTTGTGCCTTGGCGGCGCGGCCAATTCACTCACGACAGCATCAATTTGTCCTGAACTACTAATCGTCCAGGCGGACGAAATATACTGAGGTGAATTATGAAAATCCAACCACGCTGTTGGCAACTGCCGCAACACACTTTCAAGATAAATCGTTGAAGGCGTCGTTAACACTGCATCCACCGAGTCCAACACTTGCGACAAAGGCTCTCGATCCTCAATAGCGAGATCGTCGCCGACACCCAATTCCGATTCAAGGCCATCACTTAGTCGCCAAACAACATCCAAACTGCGACCATCTAAAACTGGGTTTCGATCACTCCAATCCTTGATTGCTTTCATAGATTGAAATACAGTTTTCCGTTGCGACTCATCAAAAGCAGGTGTGCTCGCCGTCGCAACCAAGAGCCGAAATCGATCGACAGCCCCCGAACCACTGCCGGCGGTGGGACTCACTCCATCCAGTCTCGGCAAGCCAACGACCTCACACTTTCCGAGGTTGCCCCATGACTCAACCACCCTTGCTTGACCGTTCCCAATGCACGCCAGTTTATGCCCAAACACTGGTTGAAATAACGATCCATCCACTAAATCAGGATGCTCCCAAGTATTTCGATATTCAAGAATTCCATCGGAGAGAATCAAAATTGGGATCTGATTTTCGTCAAACACCTTCCGCAGTGCCGTTAATTCCTCCCACCGGTAATGCATGTGTGTAATCAGAATCCCCGCGTCAGCTGGAATTGGCCAATCCGGCAAATACTCATCAACGACCACAACCGGAAGGGGCGACTCAGACATCCACGAGGTGTAGATCGGACTCGTCTTTGCGAATCGACAAAGAATATAAGCTTTCAAATCCAACACGGTGTTCCCCTTGAGAAGCTTCGCGACTTGAGGTGCGATCGTACTCGAACTATCTTTTCCATTCGCCCACCCGTCCCAGCAAATAAACAGACAATCAACAGGCCAATTTTAAATCGTGTGATCAACACCGGGTTCTCGAATCATTTCTAATTTAGAGGGCAACGATTTAATCCACTCGCTGTCTGGTTCGTAACCCATTTTCTTCAATTGTTCACCGGCAAACGCATCAAAAAGTTCGCCGTCAATCAAAGTAAAATAATTTCGCCAATCCCCAACAATTCCCTTTCTCGCTTTGGCAGTCGGTTCCTCCTGCCCCGGTGGGCGACCTGACATTTTTTCAAAGGTCGAATTCTCAACACACTGCTCAATCACTTGCTCATTAACTTCAACTCCGATACCAGAGAAAATACGATTCAGCGCACCAGGCATGTCGCTCTTCATCTGTTCATAGGTCACTGAAACGTCTGGCTCACCTTCTGAAAAAACATCAATCGTTTCGCACCAGTTTTCAGCCCACTTCTTAATGACCTTGGCGTCAAAAAACCTCTCTAATCTCATCCCCGGAATCGGATTGAAATAAAATTCATGCCGATCTGTTCCCTCTGCATCTTTGAGTAACCAATCAAAAGTTCCACTGGTCAATACGTCTCTACCATCACGAACAAGGTGAATGATTTTTGACTCTGGAAATAACCTTCGAATCTCTTCCACTACGTATCCTGCCGTCCCTGGATAGGGCGTGATTTTGTCGATGATGACATTTTTGCCTGTTCGACCACTGGCGAAATGACAAAGAAAATTCACAAATGACTTTTTAAAGTCCTCCACGAAAGATCCGTAGTCCCTGTTCATGAACTGATAAAAATAATGCATGGCGAAGGCATCAGCATATTTATCAAACGTAATTCTTGGAGACGAGCTACCATCGTTATTCTGCCAGACTTCACAAAAATTCCCGAATAGCCGGTGCTCAGTTCCAAAAACATCAGGATGACCATTGAGCGCAGTCGTTAACCACGTCGACCCACTTCGTGGCGCACTGATAATAAAATGTATTTCTGGTTTATCCATTGATTTTCCAGCTGTGTTGGAGCTTGGTGATTCCGTTTATACCGTAGCCGTTGCCATCTGTTGGAGGTCCCACTATCCGAAAAACTCCCCGCAACGAGCTACGATGATAGAAATCGACTTTTTCCGGTCCAAACAATGAAATATTGAAGTGATAGGCGCCAATTAAAAAAGGAATTTTGGGAATTTCCAGTGTAATTACCCGTCCAGGCAGGTCTACGTCGAAATGAATTCCCTGATATGGCGTCGAAACAGAGCTCAACACACCATGTACAGGCGAGCAAAGGGCGACAACCAGCCGCGCATCCTTAATTTTTTCCCTCGCATTTATTTGAATTCTCAGCCGAACCATTTCCCCCGTTTCAAATTCGGCCTGGGGCTCCATCAATTCATTACAAACCTCGACTGAGCCAATCTCTCCGGCGCGACCGGATTCCTCTTTCTTTTTTGCACGAATCCGGTCACTCGCTCCCAGCATTTCCTCGTAAATCGTGCAGCCTGTTTCTAGATCACCATCATGAACAATCTTACCCTGTCCAAAGACCACCGAACGCGTCGCCACGCGTTGGAGCATACCAACGGCATGAGTTACCAATACGATCGAAACGCCTTGCTTCACCAATTCGTTGAGATGTTTGAAACATTTCATTCGAAAGCCAACATCACCTACCGCCAACACCTCATCCATTAGCAAAAGCTCAGGACGCAAATTGGCAGCGATTGAAAAACCAAGCCGCACACGCATGCCTGAACTATAGGTCTTGATGGGATCATTAATGACGTGGCCAAGCTCTGCAAACTCAACAATTTTTTCCATCAGGCTATCGACTTCTCGTTTCCGCATTCCCAATACAGCAGCGTTAATGTAGATATTTTCCCGTCCCGACAAAATTGGATTGAAACCAGTTCCCAATTCAATCAAAGCTCCGATTTTTCCCGAAATCTGAATTGAACCTGAGTCTGGTTTAATCAGTCCGTTTATCATTTTCAACATTGTGCTTTTACCGGCACCGTTGGGACCAATCATCGCCAGGCACTCGCCACGTCGAATCTGAAAACTAGCATCTCTGACGGCGAAAAATTCTCCTGTGCGAAGATTTTGATGGCTGCGATCACGACCGCCACCAACAATCTCACGCCCCACATCTTTGAGGCCGTACCACATTGCCCGCTTGAGATTTCGGCAATAAACCTTCCAAACGTGATCTACGTCAAGAATCAGATCACTGGATGACGAACGAGATAAATTCACACCATCTCTCCTATGCCGTCATACGTTCAATTAAAACTGGAATCGAGATGCGATAGACCACTAATGCGATCAATAAAATTGGAATCGCAGCTGCTCCAAAGATTAGCCCGGTGGCAAAGTGGCTTGTCGTCCCAAGCAACAACCAATCACGAGCCAGTAACAATAACGGACTCGCTGGGTTGACCCAATTCAACAGCGAACCAGGAAATGTCGTTAATGGCACATAAATAATGGGAGTAATGATCATCCAAAATGGGAGCACCATAGAAATAAACCGGCCCACATCCTGATAGAGAGAACCAATCGGCATCAACAATAGCCCTAACGCTGCGCCGAGTAAAACTAATCCCAAAATCGCAATCGGCGCATAAAGAATACTTGCATGCACTGTCACTTGAAATATTAGAAAAGCCGGAATCAAAAGCAACAAGCGAATCAAAAGGTCAAACAAAACTTCACCGATTCCAACGAGTAACAACGATTCACGGGGAAAATTGAGCTTGCTGATCAAATTTCGATTTTTATTGAGCATCGCTAAAGGCATCTGAAAAGCATCGATAAACGCTTGCCAAAGAATCATCCCCGTCAAAATGTACACCGTGCCATCGACTTGCGTATCGCCCATCGAAAATACATTGGCTTGCCTAAGAAAAATCCAAATAGCAGTATTGGCAATCGGAGGAAGAAACGCCCAAAACAAACCCAGCAACGTCTGACGATAGAGGCCTCGAATATTTCGGAGAAATAATCGCCAAGCTAATTCCCGACCCAACCAAAAATCCATGGCAATATCCCGGATCAACTGAACCGGGTTACGAATTGAAGATTGCGCTGAATAGGTAATTACAGCCCGCGAGGTGTGACCGAGTGTTTCCGCCACCTCAGAATTTCCATCCTCGGACGTCTCAGGAATTCGGCGGGCCACAGTAATTGGCTGCTCATCTTCCCCGTTTGGTTTCGACTTTTCGAATTCGGTTCCCATATCAACTCAAGCTAAACCGACACGAATTAAATCATGCAAATGAACGACGCCGACGAGCTTACCGGAATCACAAACAGGCAATATTGAAATCTCGTGGTTCTCCATGATGCGTAACGCCTCTGCAGCCAAGGCAGTTCGATCAATTGTTCTCGGCGCCGTTGACATATGCTCAGACACCGATTCGTTCCAAAAGTTTCCTAGCGAATCTGCTGAACTAGAATCAATTAGCCTTCTTAAATCACCGTCAGTGACAATCCCCACGATCGCCCCCGACTTATCAACAACGAACACCGCGCCTAATCCCTTTTCCGAAATAATGCTAACTGCATCCCGGAGTGTTGCGTCAACACTTGAAACAATGGGAATCGTGGAATCGACATGCATGATGTCAGCAACTTTTATAAGCAATTTACCACCCAGATTGCCGGCCGGATGAAAAATGGCAAATTGTTCTTTCGTAAATCCACGGCGATCCATCAAAGTAATGGCCAAGGCATCGCACATCGCCATTGCGACGATTGTACTGCTCGTCGGCGCTAACGATACCGAATCAGCTTCTGCCTCAACCCCGGTATCAATGACCACATGGCAGCGTTTAGCAAGCGTGCTACGAAGATTACCGGTCAAGCCAATCATCGGGATCCCAAGTCGCACCATATGGGGCAAAAGACAAATGACCTCACGAGTTTCACCACTATTGGAAAGAGCAAGAAACACATCACTTTCCGCAACGACGCCAAGATCTCCATGCACCGCTTCACTCGGATGAAGAAATATGGCTGGCGTGCCCGTGCTGCAAAACGTCGCTGCAGCTTTTCTCGCAATGCAACCCATTTTACCCATCCCCGAAACAATCACGCGACCTCGACACTGAAGTAAATGTTCAACCCCTTCTTCAATGGAGGTATTCACACGCTCAGCCGTTCGCAAAATTGCAGCCGACTCTTTTTGCAATACTTCGACTACCCGATGAACAGCGCCAGAATTGGCGACAGAACACTGCGTTTCTTGCGTTGGCTTTTTGTGTTGGGTCATGGGTTCACTCCGTCCGTCATTGTATCATCTCGGCAACGAGAAGACTCACCTACACTCATGGCCTTCTCAAATTACCAATTTTAACATTCGTTAAAGCAAACCCTAAGTTGCCGGGGCGCTGCCCTGCCTGTTTGAGTTGAACAGAATTGCAACCCTTGCCACAGGCCTTGAAATTCCCCTGAACCTTTCTAGATGCCATCGCTGCGAGCGTTTCGCTCTCAAAAAATCAGCACATTAAATAAAAAACACGGCCAACGTTTTGTTGTCGACCGTGCTTGGAGTGCACTCCGTGATAACATTCCAATCCACCAATCCTCATATCGAGTTTTGGTCAATTGTGATTCCCATAAACTTAGGTCAAGGAAATCCGCTCACGATTCTGCACGAAACTATTTTGTATTGCGACGCCGCCTAAACCGAAGACTCTGTCTCACAGTTTTGCTAACTAAAAATCAATTAGGAATCGATTCCAGCCTCAAGCAACCGTCCGCTTGTTAATTGTCGTCACTATTTGGCTTTAAGTTAACGTCGATTTTACGTTCGTTCAAAGAAATCACTGCTGGCGTTCATCGGGTGGACCGATCCTTGAGCCGTGACCTAGAGAAGCTGAGAGATGGCCTAACCTACCATCGATGGAATGCGAGGTGATCCGATTTCACGGCAACGAAAGTTCCGCGACAACGCGCCGTGACTTCGCCACTTATTCCAATCGTTCCCTCGACAATTGCTTTTCTGGCCGATGAGTCCACAACCCAAGCTTCCAGTTGCAACTCAGTTTGTGCAGGGGTTGGTTTTTCAAACGTCACCTCGTATTTTGCGGTGACGCAACATGGGGGAACAGCCGCTTGATTACGCTGCATTAAATGCCAAACTGCTGTCCAATTTAAATGGCAATCGAGCAAGGTTCCAATGATGCCGCCATTAACCATCCCTTCGAATGCCAAATGGTACGGCTGAGGCGTGTAGGTCGCGATGAGTTTATCGCCACTGACAAAACTCTTAATTTGGAGACCTTTTTCATTTGCAGGCCCGCAACCAAAACAAATCAAATTCGGAGCGAATTGATCCTGCAGACTTTTTGTTTCATCCATTTAACTTGCAAACCCCGCCAAATCTCTAAAAAACCAAACGCTAACGTACTTAGTTCGCGTCCCTGACAGAGCTATTATTTTTTACGTAAAACCAAAACGGTCTGCCGAATATGGTGACCGGGAAGGATTTCTTCAATCTCAAAAAACCGCCCCCAAACCTGCCGCAAATAATTATTCGAATGGAACACCTGAGCCCGATATGGCCCGGACTGAGAAAACCGGTAAACCGTGCGAGTATCTGGAAGTGGCCCCTTCAATGCTTCACGCACCGTTGGATCAATACGCAACATCGATTGAACGAGACGGTTTTCTTCATTATCGACCTGATCGCTAAGCATTTCCCAAGTATCTTCGTTGTGAACCGTCAGGTACGCAAAACCATCGTCCGACAGGATGCGTCGCAATTCAGCCAACCAACACGTCTCAAAGGTATCAATATGGGTGAATACAGAAAAAGCAGAAATTACGTCGATTGAATTATCAGGGATCGGTAACGTCGGAATGCAATGATTGAAGATCGGTTTCACCGTATGCGGCAAATTCTCGTAAAGCCACCGAATGTGACGTGCGTTTATGTCACTGCCCCAAATTTCAGGAATTTTTGTTTGCGCCGCATAATGGCGAATCAATCTTCCCGAAGCACAACCAAAATCAAACACAGACTTAGGCTCTAAAGAAAACTTCTTAACAAACTTCATGATCTTGAGGTAATCCTCAAACCCACTTAACCAATAAGTTCCATCAAACCCCGGCGTGTAGCCTTCACGATCTTCAGCACATGGAATGGGATAGGTATCGCGAGAAATATAGTTGCTGATATCCGTTGTTCCAATTAGCGATTCAATCGCTTTTAATCGAATTGGATTATCGAGATCAGTCGTTTCTAACTCGCTCGGAGAACAAAGATTTTCAAACGGGCGGTTGTCCAGCGTATTGCGAGAAATATCATCTTCCCACGCGACAGGACGAAGGTCTTGAAGCCTTGCCGTAATTATTCTGTTGAGTTCTTCGGTGGAAAGTTCGTTCTTGGATTCTTTGGATTTCAGCATTTCTTGACTGCCTCGGATCTTGCGCAAATACGAACTCTGGGACGGTTTCTACAGAGAATCCTAGCTAATCAAAGGAGAAAAATGCAACCTCAATCATCCATCGCTACAAAAGGATTGGGCAATTGGCTCAATTCTTTTGGATCCTCTAAATATACGGGGCCTTCCGTGCAAGATATCCGACCAGACCGACAATCATCGCCAATATAGGGCTCAATCAATTGCTCAGAATCTGGCAACACTAGCTCTCCTCGGCGAACCTCAACTGAATTCGGCGAGCGGATGCCAATCCGAACCGAACCTGAATCCGCATTAAGAATTTCAAACTCGATCCGCCCGTCAATTACCAAGGTCTCTTTTTTCTTTCTACTCAGCACAAGCATTACACGACTCCTCTTCGGGGTAAGTGCGAGCCACCCGAAGATAGCCAAAATTTTAATTCAATTGCCATTCCGGATAGCCAGGTAAATCTGACAGGGTTCTGAAAGAGAAGCCACCGTTCTCTCCGTACCAGTTTCGTCCGGGTCATGGCTAATTATCGCCAACCCTCAGACACGTTTGGTCACTCGCCAGAGAAAAGACTGAAAAATTTGCGAGGCCTCTGACTCTCGAAGATGGTAACCAGCGTTAGGAATGCTAGCGGTTCGTATTAAACTTTGCGGGTTCTAAGGATAAGTCCGCCTTCGTTTCTGGTCTCCGGTGGGGATGTATCGATTTTACTGTGTGAATGGTTCGGTTTGTTCCGATTGTCAGAATTGTACACCCCAGTCCAAAGGGGAAGAATTCGCCTGTTTGCGTTCGAAAATACGGTTTCATGTCTCGCTTCATCCTTTCCATCTTGTTTTCCATGCTCGCTGCAGGTCTCTGCGATCTGTCGTATGGGCAGGACGCGAATCAGCCAACTAAAGAGCGACCGGCGAAAGAGAATCAGATTACCGCTGACATTCCGCAACCGACCACCATCTCAAACGCCTTCACGCGTTCACTCCCACAAGATTCAACACACGCCTCCGATATCCAAACCCGAGTAGAGGCTTCTAAGCCGACTGCGCGAGGTCATGCTAGAGCGTATTACGAACCGGACGCAACTTATTCCAATCCAGGTCTCAAGCCGTTGCTCAGTCCGTTCCCTCGAACGCGATCATCGCTAACGCCAAATGCGTTTGCAACTGGGAAAAAGACGCAAGGAAACGCCGCGATTGAGTTTGAGTTTGGCACCATCATGACCTTTCCAGCGGTCGCTGAAGATGAGTCCCGATTAAGCAACCAACCAAATTTCAGCCTTGCTTCAACGCCACTAAAACAACCTAAAGAAGTCGCTGAAACCAAGATCATTGAAACCAAGATCATTGAAATCTCAACCGGCACTCCAAGCGTGATCCTCCTCAATCAGCCTAATCTTTTTGAAATTAAAATTCGCAACCGTTCACCCCAAAACGCGACCAACATCATCGTTCAAATGCAAATTTCAAAAAACCTGATGTTGACCGGATTCGATCGTCTAAGTTGGGTCGATGAATCAAGAAGAACCGTATCTTGGAAAATCGACAACCTCGACGGTGAAACCGATACCGTCATTCGGTTTCGAGCTCAATCCAACGCGATCGGTCGCGATACGCAAAAAATCACGGCAGGAATGGAAAATCAATTTCAAGGAACATGTGAACTTGTAACTGAAGTGGTTACACCGATCGACGACAATGATCCTGAAAACGCCATTCGCAACAACTAGTTGAATAAACGAACTGAATTTCGATTCCATCTAACTGGAACTGTGGAAATTAAAATGTCAATTTGGACGAAACCTCTTGCACTCGCCTTTGTGTCGGCCTGCCTCACCGTTGCCAGCGTGGGCCCTCACAGTGCTTTCGCTCAGTCTCCCAACACGGCTGTCTTACTGACAGGCGCAACCGAACCTCTGAATTCAGGAGAAATGGGAACCACCGCCAAATTGATCAACATTGAACCCGTCGACAATCCACAAGCCACTCCTACACAACCACGCCGAGTCGTAAACCAGCTTGCCAATTTCAATGAAACAAAACCGGTTCTCCCAACGGTTGTAAAGCAGCAAACTCCCGACACTGTCGTTGCTTTACCCCTGCTACCGCCACCATCGAATTCGATCGTTACCACGAAAACGCCTCCGCTACCGATTAGTTCTAAGACTGCACTACCGACAGTCATTGTCAGACCGCCTGCAGAAGGATTTTTTGAGGGAGACGGTGTCTCAGTTGACGTTGATCGGGTAGACCCGAATTCGCCCAACGAGTTTTCCCTAAAACTTCGCGTTCCTCACTCCGTCAAAATCATCGAAGTGACTCCGATTCAAAATGGGTCAGTGGCTCAAAATTATAAAATCAAGCTGACTCAAAAACCCGATGGCCGGCACATCACCTCCGAGGTTACGCATTTACTTGAAAAGACTCCTGGCGAGCTTGTTGCCAACCAAATCAGTGCTGTCGAACCTCAGCCAATTCTCAAACCAATTGAGATACGACCTGGCTTTCAGCCAAACCCATTTTTTAATACTGAGTTACCCGCCCCGACCGAACGAGTGGCAAAACTTCCACAGACAGTTTCGCAACGGCAACCCAACCTTTCGCAAACCAGTTCTGTCAAATCTACAATCATGCCATTAGCAGAATCGAAACCTGGGACATCACAAGAAGTCTCGCCGGCCGCCTCGGTTTTAACTAGCGAGAATGCAGCGCATTTAAACGCGGGTACTTCTGAATTGAATTTCACCGAGTACGCTGCCCCCACGCTGGCCGAACCCGCACCGGTCACGATGACGCGGATGAACACGGTTCCGCCAATCGTTTCCTCTAGTCAAGCAAACTCAGCTGAACAAGCTGTTTACAAAGCAACATCCGGTCAAACCACATCTCATGAAATGCTCGAAGGCGTCGCGTTTAACTCCGCCGATTCAGCGATGCCAAGACTAGTGCCAATCGAAACAGAATTGGTCGGACCAGACACCATGGGACTTAACGATGTTTGTGAATTTCGCTTGGAGCTTCACAACCCGGGATCGCTCACAGAAGAAAATCTAAGTATTCAGATTACGCTTCCTTCTGGACTAGAATTCTTGGCCGATGACGACGCTTCCCTCAACAGCACCCGCACTCGATCTTGGAATCTCCCTCGCCTTGCCGCGGAGGAAGCACACACGATTCAATACTTAGTAAAATCGACCTCAGAGGGGTCAAAAACGCAAAAACTGTGGATTAGCTCCAAGGGAAATGCCCCTCAAGCTCGCCAACTCGACACCGTCGTAGATTTAAAATTTGAAACGGAAGACGCTCCCATGCTTCCCTTTGAATCCGAGAACGAGTAACTCTTGCGTTCCAGTACCCAGATACTGGCAGTAACTAGTGCCGGCTGGAGAACCGTCTTTTTTAGACGCCAGCATTCTCGACCCCACTTGCTATAATCAAAGACGGTAATTTTGCTGGTGTGGACGCTTAAAGATTGCTTCGTCACCCAATGTTTTGATTGACGATTTAGGGGTTGATCATTTCGAACCACCCGCAGCTAATGAACTTCCATGGGAATTATTCCTTTCCCACTCAGACCCAACAACACCCAACCGTTGCTGATCAAACGTGGACTCTCCAATTTCTTCTCTCGAAAATCAAGTAACATCTGCGATGCTGCGCGACCAGTTTCGACTGAAACGCGAAATCAGGAGACTCCACAATGAGCAATCGAGCGGAAAATCCAATCAAGCGGCGTTAGAGTCATTGCGGGAAAGACTCGCTCGCTCAATCGCGAACCGCCGCAGTCGAGAAGAAAATTTACCACAAACGTCGATCGACCAATCTCTACCGATCTTTGATCGTCGCGATGAAATTATTGAGACCATTCAAAATAATCAAGTCGTAATCATCAGTGGTGAAACGGGGAGCGGAAAATCGACTCAATTGCCTTTAATGTGCCTTCAAGCCGGGTTTGGGGCTAGTGGGATCATTGGGCACACGCAACCTCGCCGAATTGCAGCAAGAGGCGTCGCGGCGAGAATCGCCCAACAAATCAAGCGTCCTCTCGGTGAAGAGGTTGGGTTCAAGATTCGATTCGCAGATCAAACGCAAGAACGAACCTACATTAAATTGATGACTGACGGGATTCTTTTAGCTGAAACGCAAAGTGATCGATTTCTTGAGCAGTACAGTTTGATCATTGTTGACGAAGCTCACGAACGCTCGTTAAATATTGATTTCCTTCTGGGATACTTAAAAAAGATTCTCGCCAAGCGAAAAGACCTCCGTCTAATCATTACCTCAGCAACCATCGACACGCAGCGATTCTCCGACCACTTCACTGAGACAAAAGATCACCCGGTGCCAATCATCTCGGTCGAGGGCAGAACGTTCCCGGTCGAAATCCAATACCAACCTCCTGAGGAGGTTAGCCAAATTGGGCGAGAGAAAACCGAAATCGAAGAACATACGGTGCGCGTATGTCGCGAGTTAGCCTCACTCGATGACGGAGACATGCTGGTCTTTTTGCCAACTGAAGGTGACATCCGTTCGCTGAATAAAAAACTGCGAGCCGCACATCTGCCCGGGCGCCAAACTGAAATCTTGCCTCTCTATGCACGACTTTCAACGGACCAGCAAAATCAAATCTTTCAACCTGGAAAAAAAAGACGAATTGTTCTCGCGACCAACGTCGCTGAATCCTCAATCACCGTGCCTCGCATCCGCTACGTTGTTGACACCGGAACGGCAAGGATGAGCTTTTATGCTCCGCGAAGCAAAGTCCAGCGTTTGCCGATCCAGTCGGTTTCGCAAGCCTCCGCTAATCAAAGGGCAGGGCGGTGCGGAAGAATTGGGCCGGGCATTTGCGTTCGACTCTACAGCGAAGAGGACTATGAATCTCGGCCGCTGTTTACAACTCCCGAAATTAGACGCACCAACCTAGCGTCCGTAATACTTCAAACGCTCGCACTCAAACTTGGGAAGATTGATGAATTCCCATTTCTTGATCCCCCCCGCAGTGAAGCGATTCGAGACGGATTCAAAACGTTATTTGAACTTGGAGCCGTGAATGAGAGACGACAGTTGACGCCTCTCGGCAAGTCGTTGGCTCGGATGCCCGTAGACCCAAGAATCGGGCGGATGATCTTTGCAGCGGACGATGAAAATTGCCTAAGCGAAATCCTAATTATTGCCGCTGCATTAGAGCTTCAAGATCCGCGAGTTCGACCCCCAGAACGCCGCCAAGCAGCCGACACGCAACACGAAAAATTTCGAAATGAAAAGAGCGACTTCCTCAGCCTTCTGAAGCTCTGGGATTACTTTCACCAACTCAAAGGCGACCTCTCCCGCGCTAAGCTAAAGCTAGCCTGTCAGCAAAACTTCCTGTCCTATTCACTCATGCGGCAATGGCAAGACATCCATCGCCAACTTCGGTCGATGGCCAGTGACCAAAACCTGAAAACCCGCTCTCGCAAAGACGACTATAACGCAATCCATCGAAGTTTATTATCCGGATTGCTTTCCGGAGTTGCCTTGGCGGGAGACCGGCATGAATACACTGGTGCGGGAAATGTCAAATTCCATCTCTGGCCAGGTTCAGGAATATTCGAGTCTAAGCCACAATGGATCGTCGCGGCGGAATTAGTCGAAACCTCTCGCCGATACGGGAGAACAATTGCGAAAATTTCACCCGAGTGGATCGAACCCCTTGCAAAACACCTCGTCAAGCGACGCTATTCTGACGCCCATTGGAGTAAAAAAAAGCAAACGGTTCTCGCTTCCGAACACGTTACATTGTTTGGATTACCTATTGTCGCGGGGCGGTTAACGAATTACACAAAAATCGATCCAGAGATGTCTCGCGATCTGTTTATCGAACGTGGACTCGCGGGCGACGAGTTTGAAGGTTCCCAGAACTTTTATCAGCACAATCGGTGGCTACTCGAAGAAGTAAAATCCGAAGCTGCGAAGACGCGTGACCGCGAGTTGATCGTCAATAACGACGACATCATTAATTTTTATCAAGACAAACTACCCGAATCGGCGGTGGACGGATTCAGTTTAAACAAATTGATCAAGGATTCACCAGAACTCGACCAACGCTTGCGAATGACGCGAGCTGATCTACTTCCATCCTCTGAAATCGTCGATGTCGGACAACAGTTCCCTGATCAAGTTCAAGTCGGGTCGATGCAAATCCCTATTCAATACCGGTTCTCACCCGGAGCCAAAGACGATGGGGCCACAATCAAATTACCCTTAGAGGGAGTCGGCCAACTCGATGACACCCAAACCGGATGGCTGATCCCGGGACTTCTCGAAACCCGAATAATATCTTTGATTCGCAGTTTACCCAAATCGGTACGCCGCAACCTTGTCCCCGCACCCGACACCGCAAAACGGGTAGCCAAAGATATCAACTTTGGGCAGGGAATATTTCACAATGCCGTAGCCCGGGAACTTTCTAAAATTGGCGGAATTCCAATAACCTCCGAACTGTTCAAAACGGAGAAAATGGACGACCATTTAAAAGTTAATATGCAGGTAGTCGACGAAGCGGGAGAGGTCGTGGCAGAGGGTCGATCAATCGCCGAGATTCGTGGACAATTGGGAGACGAATTTAAAAGTAACATTGTTGAAATCGAAGACTCCCATTGGAATCGCGATGGGCTTCAGGAATGGTGCTGGGAGGATTTCCCAAAGGAAATCACCATCCAACGGGGAGCTACGCAGCTGGCTTCCTATCCCGCCATTTTGGATCAAAACGACAGCATTGGCCTACGGCTAACTGATTCAACCAATGCCAGTGATCAAACCACCCGCCAGGGCCTGGTACGATTATTCCAAATTACAAATCGCAAGCCGATTAAATCACAGGTAAATTGGCTGCCAGAATTGGACCGCCACGCCGTGTCGCTATCGAAGGTCATTCCGGCGGGTGAGTTGAAAAACCAGTTAGCTGATTTGATTGCCAGAATCGCATTTGTCGACCGCAATAGAATCCCAAGATCGCGGGATGAATATAATTTACTACAGTCCAACGCGGTCGAGCGAATCAGTATTGCCAGCCAAAGTATCGCCAAATGGCTACCCAAACTCGCAGTCGCTGCGCATGAACTACAGCTACAGCTAGAAAGCTTATCCACCCGATACACCAGCACACAAAACGACATTTCATTGCAAGTTACCGAGCTAAAATCAGACTGCTTTCTTTCGAAAACACCATGGACTTGGCTGGAACAATTCCCTCGCTATTTTGAAGCGATGAGTTATCGAATGGAAAAACTCGATTCCACGGCGACTGAAAAAGACCAAACCTACACTGAGGAAATTAGCCACCATTGGGAACGTTACTGCAGCGAACGTGCTCTCCACCTGAATCACGGCATTGTAGATCCAGAACTGGAAACTTACCGCTGGATGATCGAAGAATTAAGAGTTTCTCTTTTCGCCCAACCGCTCGGAACCATCATAAAGATCTCGCCTCAGCGAATGGAAAAGCAATGGAAACGCATTAGGCATGTCTAACTAAGAGATGTTCGCCACTGCCAATGATCTCGTGAGCAGTCGCCAGACACGGTTAGTTTCCATTCACGGGGCGAAAGCCCGGCGCAGAAAACTTAGGCGGTTGAAATCCCTCCGTCTTCAGTGAACCACTCGCCCCGTCTACACTCGTCCCTTTTGTTCCGAAGGGCTGAAACCCATTGGCCGGACGGGGCGCAACGGGAGAATTGACTTCATTCTTAAAGCTAGAAACTGGGGGAACCAAAAATCGATTATCGCCGACAGGCGGCGGCGTTTTGATTCCCGCGGGAGGCTTGAACCCTCTCGCTTCAGGCGGTGCGTTTGATTCAGAGAACTTTAAGGACGGTGGTTTATTCGCAGGTGATAATGAAAAACTTGCATCTGATTCAACGACCTTTGGAAGAGACGCGGGTTGAGCGGCAATCCCCCCCATCGAAGGTGGCTGCCGGTCTGAAAGTACGTTTGACTCAGGTGGAGCTAACTCGTCCAAGATACGACTGTCTTTCTTCGCCTGCAGTACCGAGGTGGTGCCTTCTTGAGAAATGCCAGACGAACGTTGACGACCAAAGTCTTTCGCGTTTGCAATGCTCGCCGTGGGCGACTTTGCATCGCTGATCACCGAGTTCGAGACACCACTCAAGTTCGCTTTGGGAGGCGTTGCCTTCTGCGGAATCACGTCTGCTGGTATCACGTCTGCTGGAATCACACTTTTGGGTGTTGCATTAACTGTAACTTTAGCAATCAACATTTCGACAACTTCTGTTGCCGATTTAGGCTGAGTGGAAACGCTCAAGGCATAATCACCAATGGCGCGGTTATAGCTAACCACCGAGGCAATCAAATCACGCTCTGCGGTAAATAAAACTTTCCCAGCTTCGAGAGTAGAAAGGAATTTCATACCCTCGCCAGGAACTAGCATTCGATCCGCTGCAAATTTCGCGTACCCCACCGCTTCGGCCCGCATTTCAATTAACGCGAGCATTTTCGGAAGTACTTTATCAATCCCCCTAAAACTAGGTGGCACCAGTTGCCGGGAAAGATAAAGTTCATAGTTTGTGGTGTAACGTTGAATTAACGGCAAATCATTTGGAATGGGGTTCACTGAACCTTGACTTGGAACAGGCCAAAACTGAGCAAGCAGTGCTTGTGATTTCAACAACTGAATCTCCGCGGCCATCACCTTATTTGCAACGACCGACTCTACCGCAGCCAATAAAGCTTGTTCCGAACTTGATTCTGGAACCGGAACTTGCTTCAACCACTGGCTGTATTTTTCAGACGCAACATAGTTGGCCCAATCAAAATAAGTTTCCCAGTATTGCCGAACCAGAAGACTGCGCCGATCAAGCGTAAGCGGCTGGCGAAAAAGATCCACCAAATTTACCGGTTGCCCCGGCAATGGATTCTCATACCGCTCCAAAGAATATCGCGAGATCAAATCTTTTGCAGTCGCAGGGATAAACTTGTTTTTTTTATAAATTGGTTCGGTAAACCCTGCGAGCTGAACACCGCCGGCTTGTCCTTGTGGAGCAGTGGAATTCGCCTCGTCATTTGTATGAGTTGGAATCTGAGATGCCATTAACACCTCCTGCATGGGCCTATTCAAAGGCGGTGCTATCTGGATTGCCGTCGACTCGACTTGGTCTCTATCCCATGTCGGCATGAGTTCGGAACGTAAACTATCGGCAGTAAATCTAGCGGCCGGTCGCTGAACCAGACCAGCTTCCTCTTGAATTGGCATAAACGAGCCGCCGGTAGAAAGCGGAGACTCTGCGATCGACATTTCTGCATTAGCAGTCACGACACCCGATTCTGGATTTCGCTGAACTGCCTCTGCCCTCAAGTCGTTGACCAGAGGTTCTCCAAAACTCTCTGTGGTCGGATCCGCCGGCATCAGAAGATCACGCGGCGGCTCCGGAGCCCCGAGTGATTCTAATAAAACGACGGGGCTGGCGTCTTGCTCCGGCTTACCTATCGACAGGGTTGAAACCAAACTAGGTGTCGACACGTGCTTCTGGCTTAGCTGTTGATGAAACCCATTGCCTCGCCTGGCGATTTCGTCCGAGCTGCCGTTAAGGTGTCCCCCCGATAGCGGAGTCGCTGAAAACTCAAACTCAGATTCCTGAGCAAACCCCAACATGGGAAAACCAAGCACCAACAAGACAATAATCGATTCGAGCTTTTGCTTAATAAGCCCGAAACAATTTTCGATTAATTGCGATACCAAAATGAGCATCCGTGCACCTCTGGTTAGTGATTTCATGCGTGCCTCCGTATAAAACACGAAGCCAACTCGTCTGAATTTGTCCCGTATCAAATTTTTAGTCAATGCTGATTATTTAAGCTCCATGAGAACACTACGGTCACCCCAACTGACCTATTCCTCCAACCTTACTTTCCCAACTCGCTTGATTATCGAAAAATGCACCCGATAATTAGTTCGGGCAAACATACACGGGTTAAATTAACAGTGGACTACTCAACAAACACTTTCACGTTCCTTCCCACGCACAGCTGTCTGAAACAGCGACGGCGTCAATTCCTGAATGTGATAGCACTTTTATTGCTGTGGAATGCAACGGCAGATGCCTATCAACTTCTCAGCCTCCCCGAGCCGCCTTCTCAATTAACGACAACAGAATCCATCCACTCTCTTCTGGCCGAGCATTGGGCGCGAACCTCTTCGAATGCTCTCGCTTCCCAAAAATTTTATGAGAATTTGAATTCGCGTCCCGCAATCGTATGCGTTGCTTACGCAGTAAATCGCCTGCAGCAAAACAAGACAAAAGAGGCAAAACTTGTTGCAGAAAAAATCACCGAAACCTTTCCCGGCAATCTCGACGGATGGATGCTGAAGGCTTGGCTCAATGCCTTGGAAGATAACTTCGATACCTCGCTCGTTTCGATCCGGTCTTTAAACAACCATCTGACTGACTCAGTTGACCTTCCAATAGAAATCAAATCTTCGATTTATTCTCGAATGGGAAGGTTGATTGGCTATATGGAAGGACCAGTCGCCCACCGTGTTAATCAGAATTTACTTCATGCAACGACCCAGTCCGTTATCAACAATGCCCCTCGGAAACACCTAAAGGAATTCAATTCAGGCAGAGCGCAAGTTTTAGAAAAATACACCGAGATCAAAAACAGCCAAGCTCAAAAGAAAAATGAAGAACTCGCAAAAGTTGCGGAGCGTGACCAAAAAATAGAACAGATACTAAATCGCGAGAA
This sequence comes from uncultured Pirellulaceae bacterium, assembly GCA_938083195.1. GTDB lineage: Bacteria > Planctomycetota > Planctomycetia > Pirellulales > Pirellulaceae > Mariniblastus. The sequence goes on from CALKCK010000009.1 coordinate 121,939, forward strand.
TGAGAGCTTGTCAGATTCGGAAAAAAAACTCTCCGAAGAAATTGAACGTGTCAGGCAGGACGCCGACGCGAGAATCTCAACACTGGAAAGCCAAGGCTCTGAAATTGAGCAAGAACGAATCGCGGCCTCGTTTGAAATTCAAAAACGCCAAAATAGACTTCAGTATCTGTATGAACAACTGGCCATTTTAAACCTCGGCCCAGTTAGCCAACTTTGGGCCTATGATCCACGGATTGAGATTCGAAACATTGAATTTCAAATATCGCAAAGACGGAGCGACTGGAATGGATTTTCATTTCGTTTAAGGAACATCAGTGGTGAAATTTCCAGACTACAAATTACCGCTCAACAACGAACCAATTTACTAACCAAAGAATTAAAAAAACTCAACGGTTCACGGCGTCGCAATCTGGGCAAACTCGCACGTATTGCCTCTGGGCCTCAAATCGCCGATGGCAAGAAAAACGCGATGAAAATTCGAGCAACGTCCTTGATTACTTACGATGAAATTTCAGAAGAACTTTATCGTCAAGAAATTCTTAACCAATTTCCTCGAAATTAATATCGCGAGAATCTACTACTCAGAATCTCGCAAACTGAGAATCTCGCAAACTCAAAATCGCAAACTAATTCATTTCGAGCAACTCACCGATCCACGCTTTGAGTCTCTCAATCGGTAAACCGACGACATTCGATTCCAGGCCGCTTTCAAGGTGAAGCCAATCAAGGTCATCCTGGTACCCAAACGCTCCAGCCTTACCAATCCAATTATCAGAGTCGAGTATTGCTTTCAATTGTTGACCTTCAAGAACATCCATGGTCAATACCGATTGCTCCAAATGAAGAAGGTGGCAATCGCCAGGTTTTTTCCAGAGACATACTCCAGTTAACACACGATGTTTTTTCCCGCTCATTAATGTCAACATCTTCTCTGCATGCTCTCGATCCACCGGTTTACCAAGGATTTCTCCTTGGCACTCTGCCACCGTATCAGCGGCAACAATCAACCCGGTATTATATTTCGGTGCGATGGCTCGCGCCTTCAGAAAAGCGGATTGCAAAACAAGATCTTCGGGGGAACATTTCGAACAAATCCCTCTTTCGACAGAATCATCTGGGGCGTCAATGACGAATCTAAATCCTGCATCCTTCAAGAGATTTGCGCGACGCGGCGATTGGCTTGCCAGAATGATCGAGAACTCATTGGTTTGGTTGGTCATACCGATTTAATGTGCTAATCTTGTTGAAGGGCTATTCTAAAAGAGAGCCAGAAAATTCTACTGATTGAAAAACGATGCGTCCAAGATCGGAAAAACTAAATGTCCTGTTCGAAGACAATCACTTATTGGTTGTTAACAAACCGCCATTATTGCCAACGATGGGGGTTAAGGAAGGTGAGCTAAGTTTGCTCAGTCAATCTCGGCAATATATCAAACAGAAATACAACAAACCTGGAAACGTCTACCTTGGGATCGTCAGCCGCCTCGATGCTTTTGTGAGCGGCGTTATTGTCCTTGCTAAAACCTCAAAAGCTGCAGGCCGTCTCTCTGAACAGTTTCGTAACCGCACCGCAGACAAGACGTACTGGGCGATCATACCGGACGTCTTAACTGAGGAAAATGGAAGGCTGGAAGACTGGGTAATTAAGAACGAATCACTCCACCGAATGATTGTAATTCCCAAAGGAAAAAAGTCCCCCGCTGGAGCAAAGGTAGCCCTTCTCGATTACAAAACAATAGGAATCGACAATACCAATCGCCGCCCCGCCACCAAATTGCTCGAAATCAAGCTCGAAACCGGGCGAAAGCACCAAATTCGCGTCCAACTCGAAAACGCAGGGGCCTCCATTTTAGGGGATCGTAAATACGGCAGCGAACTCCCATTCAAACGTGGCATTGCACTTCATTCCCGCGAACTCTCCATCGAACACCCCATTAGTAGGGTCATACAATCGTTTCAAGCGGAAACACCATCTTGGTGGAACATTGATCAGTATTCGTTATCATAAAAACTGTTCCTAGTTCCCCAGTAACGCTTTTTTCTCACCCATACTATCCGGTCAATAGTTGCGGTTGAAGCAATGAGTCCTGTATGAACACCACCCAAAGTAATTTTCACGATACTGCTCTTGCCAGCGAACTGGTAACCGAAGAGCAATTGCGGAATGCAATGAACGAATTAGCGAAATCGCAAGATAGCGATTCGTCCAGTTCAGCAACACTAAGTGAAAAGAAAATTGCCCAGCAGTTGGTCGAAATGAAAGTCATTTCTGCCTATCAAGCGGATCAATTACTTACCGGTCGGACCAAATTAAACTTAGGCCCCTACATCATCACCGACTGGATCGGCCAAGGTGGAATGGGGCAAGTGTTCAAAGCCGTACATGAAATGCTCGGCCGAGAATCTGCAGTCAAAGTATTACCGCTCCACAAAACAACTCCCGAGGCCATCGAAAACTTTCGCCGCGAGATTCGAGCCCAAGCAAAACTGGATCACCCAAACCTTGTACGGGCTTTCGATGCAGGCGAAGATGGCAACGTCCACTACCTCGTAGTGGAATACATTCCGGGCACTGACCTCCGGCGACTCGTGCGTTCCAAAGGCAAACTCTCAGTCCAGCAAGCAGCAAACATTATCAAGCAATCTGCTGAAGGTCTCGCCCATGCACACGAACGCGACCTAATTCATCGCGACATCAAACCGGGTAACATTCTTGTCACCCCCGATGGTGTTTCTAAGCTATCTGATCTTGGATTGGCGTTTTATCTAAACGACGCGACCGATCCGAGAGCCGGGAAGATCGTGGGCACTGCCGACTATCTCTCGCCGGAACAAATCCGTACCCCGCAACACATTACCAGTGCCAGTGATATTTATTCACTCGGTTGCACCCTATACTACGCCGTCACTGGCAAAGTTCCTTTTCCTGGAGGGACACCCAAAAGTAAAGCCAGAAGGCATTTGGAAGAAACGCCGTGGCATCCAAGACGGTTCAACGAAGAAGTTAGCGATGACTTTGTTGACCTGATTGGCGATATGATGGAAAAAGATCCGAAGGAACGCATCCAGTCAGCCGAAGAAGTTGCCGAACGCCTCGCCCCATGGGCAGCCGATGACAGCCCACTTCTTCGCGAGGACATGGGTGACCGACCTCGTTGGATGCCCGCCCCCATTGGCTCACCTGATGCTCAAGACACCGATCCCGATGACGCCGTTACTGAAATGGCGATGCACGAAATCAGCGACACCTCGCAAAGCAGCATTCATGGAACGATGTCCGATGACAATTCGATCTCTGGACAACACAACAAACCACCGCCGCCACTCTCCACAGTCGAGCAGTACAAAACGGCAGGCAGAATTGACGATGTAATTACCTTTTCATTGTCAGCGATTTTTGTGACCGCAGTTGTTTGCCTCTCCATTGGCATTCTCGTTGGCTTCATCGCTGGATTCTCGATGGCCAAGTAAATTTCGTTTTACCTCGCGCCAACTCGACAACGTACGCTCAATACTGACTCAGCACCGGCGTAATCTCTTTCTGTATTCCACCAGTAACGTGCACCTCTGAGTCCGCATTGATAAAGACATTGATTTCGCTACGAATCCCAAAATCTTCTAGGTAAATCCCTGGCTCAATCGAGAAACAGGTCAGCGGCAGGACGAGACGATCTTCTTTCGTTTCTAAATCATCCATGTGGGCACCGTTACCGTGCGTTTCTGTTCCAATGTTGTGACCCGTTCGGTGAATAAAAAACTCGCCATAACCGGCATCCTCAATCACCTGCCGAGTCGCTCGGTCCACTTCCCACCCTTGCAACTCTCGCCCTTCGGTAAAAGCTTGCTGGGCACAATCGATCCCCGCGTCACGGGCGGCAGCAACGATGTCGAAAATCTTGGTGTATTTTTCAGGGACTGTTTCTCCTATGAAACCGACCTTTGTAAGATCACTGTAGACACCTTCAGGAACATCCATCTTTGCCCACATGTCAAGCAACACAAAATCTCCCACCTTAATTTCAGAATCGGCTCCATGAACTGGACAATAATGCGGGTCGCCACTGTTTGCATTGACACCCACAATCGGCGGGTGATACGTCGTCATTCCGTGACCCGCATAATAATCCATAACAAAGTCTTGAACCTCCGCCTCGCGAATCGACTTTCCACTCCGAAGCCTATCGGCAATCAACTTCCAAGCTTCATCGAACGCTGCTCGATTCAGTTCATCCGCCTCCAAATGAAGCTCCCACTGCTTGTCCGTCCACCTCGCTTCAAAGTACTGAATCAGGTTCCCAGAACTAACCACTTCGGCACCGAAACCACGCACCAATTCAATCGTCCCTGCATCGACTCGGGATATATACGGATTAGCATTGTCTGGGGAATATTCCATCGCCACGTTATGACAACCCTCAAGTATTTCTTTCAAACCAGCATGTAGCTCCTGCCATGTCAGATAGACAATTTTCTTCCCCAGTAAGTGATCCAAAGCCGAGGACTCAATCCGATGCACGAGTTTCACGGGCTCACCCTGAGCTGGAATAAAGTAAAAGAAACGGCGCGAGCCCCTTTCGGATTCTGAGATCCCCAAAACTTTTAATGCCAAAACATTTAAGCCTCGAAAATCGTATAATAGCCAACCGTCGAAACCAAATTCCTGAATTGAATTTTGAATCGAATTCAGTTGAAATTCTGGGCTAGATTTTAAATTTGTCATACAATCGCTCGCTAAACCATAATTTTTTTTGAATAATACCAGCTACTTTACCCCCTCCATGAAGAAGGCGGTAAAATCAAGTTGTGTTGTATCACGGATGAAACTCTGTCTCCACGAAACGTCATTGAAACCAATCGTGGAAATACCATCTAATTGCGAAACCCTAAATTTCCACCTAGGTAAGTCATGAAAGTCAATTTACTTAAATCGTACAAATTTATTGGCCTTACAATAATAACTTGTATGCTTTTCACCGCGAACACCAGGGCAGCACAGGAGATTGCTGCGACAGCATCATCCACCGGAAACCAAGCAAAAGCCACCGAGCAGGTTCCAGATAATTTCATTCGATTTCACATGTGGGACGGCTCAATCGTTGCTGGAATGGTCACCATGGACGTCATCTCCATTCAAACTGAGTTTGGCGTACTCGAAGTTCCCGTATCACGAATTCAGAAACTGTTTCCAGGTTTAAATAGTTTTCCTGAGTTAGATAAAAAAATTAAAACCCTAATCGCTCAACTTAGCGATAAAGATTTCGCTATGCGGGAAACTGCTCATCGCGAACTGACAAACATGGGCCTTCAAATCAGGGAGCAATTACAAGACGTTAACTCCGACGGAAGTGCCGAACAAAAAAAACGTCTCTCAGAAATTAGACAGGCGATCGAAGAAGAATTTGAAGACGCGGAAGATAATGGAGAAGCCTCTGAGCGTGCATTGATCCGAGGTGACTCCATCGACACTCCCGAATTTAATATCGTCGGAAAAATCCTCGAGGAAACGTTCACGGTCAACAGTAAGTTTGGGCAACTAACGGTCGAGTTAAGCGATGTAAAAATGGCAGATCGGCCAGTCAAGGAAAAGAAATTAGCGACCAAGAAAACCGTGAAGATTGCATCCGATGCATTCTTCCAACGAACGCCAGTCAACACTCGAATCAGAGTTACCAAAGGTGATAAAATTTCCATCAAAGCAGATGGGGTTGTCCAATGGACAAATTGGAGCACCTCTTCAACTCCTGATGGATTAGCCAACCAAGGACAATTCCAAGGTATCTTAAGTGGTACCTTGTGTGCGAGGATCGGTTCTTCTGGAAAGATCTTTAAAATTGGAAAAGAACATACGGGAGTGTTAAAAGAATCAGGAACCCTCTACCTGGGAATCGCGATACAAGATTCCTATGTTCAGCAAAACTACCGTTGGACCGGAAATTACAATGCCAAAATTCGCGTCACTCCGGCCGGCGCAGAATAGAGCAACCTCTGATCTTTGTCAGATTTCACCTATCTAATTTTCGGAAGCGCGAGCGGCTCCTTCGAGTTGGTCGGAGGCGGGGCAAGGGGCAATTCAAGATCCTCCTCGTTACCGCTAGATTTTCGCTTAACGGTAATTCGAATCGTTTCGCCTGCCTCAAATCGATTGATTAGTTGCTTCAAACGCAGCATATCGTTGACGCGATTATCATTGATACTTAACAGAATGTCTCCTGCTTCCAACTTCACTCGACTAGCGGGGGAGTCAGGATTGACCTTATTCACAAGAATTCCATCACCGAGTGGATTAGGACCAGACTGGATACCAATAAATGCAGGACGAATGTATTCCCCTGCTTTCAAACGGTCCAACAGCTTGTTCGCGTTGGCCAGTGGAACAGCAAAACCAATTCCTGAGTCATACCATTCCACTCCCGCCCCAACCGCTTGAGATTGAGGATTCATTGGAACGCAAATGCCAAGCACACGCCCCTCAACATCGACCAATGGACCGCCATAATTGGCAGGACTAATATTGGCGTCGGTCTGAATCGCACGACCGCCGATTCTATTTTTTGCACTAATAATCCCCGTTGACATCGCGGGACTGGTATCTCCATAACCAACCCCGAGAGAAATTGCCCATTGACCAACCTTGATCTTGGACTCATCCACCATCTCTGGGATTGGCAAATCCGTCAGGCCATCAATTTTTAAGAGACAAATTTTCCGTGTATCATCGCGGCCAACAAGCTTGGCAAAATGGCGTTCTCCACCGCTCAAAATGACCGAGATCACCGGCGGTCTTTGAATAAAATTAAAAGTGCTCGTAAGAATAAATCCGTCAGAGGAGATTATGATCCCAGTCGTATTCCCCTCTCCCTGCTTCCGAATCCCCCCAATCCTTCCTTGCACTGCTGAAACACCACCATACGACTCAATGGTAACCAATGAAGGCGCAACGCGACTGGCAGCACTACGAAACGCTTTTGAAGTGAGCGCCATTGCTTCCATCAACTCCGCTTCAGAAAGCTCAGAGACCTCTGCGTCGACTGCATTAACCTCCACCTCATTATTGTCTGTTTGAGCAACCACAAATCCTAATGGAGTGACCAGCAGTCCACACAAGCACCCAAGTACAAATTGAAAAATTTTATCAGGCATACACATCCACTCCATCTTCCAGACGAACAACATGCTGTTTCTCAGTGTCAATTAATTAGTTTGTTGAAACAATCACCAACACAAACCGTTACTTCTTTAATCGCGGCGCAATCCTAACACGCATCATTTCGACGCCGCGCTTAACAATCATCAAAACTTCTTCTTCTGGCCGTAAGGATTTAAGTGATTCAGCGTAGTCTTTTAAATTGCCAATTTTTTCACCGGCAATCGACACGATCATATCATCACTTTTCAATTTTGCTTTGGCAGCGGGTGACCCTCGAACCACTCGATCAATATAGGCTGGATTGTTTCGCCCACCAAGCGTAAACAAAACGACTCCAAATTCAACATCCTGCTGTTCCAGTACAGGTTGAGTCTCACCCGTTACACTCGCCTTCCCAGTCACAAATTCAAAAAGCACTGAACTGGGTACCGCGTAATTAAGGCGTGTATTGGTCTCCGAACTGTTAATGATCTTTCCAACAATTCCAACCAAGTTCCCACGGGGCGTCACCACGGCACCGCCAGATGCACCTGGGTTACTGGTTATTGCATCAATGAGAACCAACTCCCCTCGGTAAGCCACATCGCGTTTGGTCAACCTCGCCTCCATCGTTGTCCGCAACGAAATCACACCCAACATTGCCGAGACTGGTTCATCCTTATCAGCCACTTTGAATGCATTGCTTAACGCAATAACCCAATCCCCTTTTTCTCCAACGGACTCTTCTGAAAGCTCAAAAAAACTAGGGGTATCAGCTTGGATTTTGAGCAATGACAACTGCGTCTCTCGATCACGTTTCAAAATGGTTGCCATGTGTTCTGCTCCATCAGCCAAGACTACCTTGACTTGCCTTCCATCAAGAAAAACGCCTTGGGATGAAAGAATTAGCCCGTCTTTCGAGACAATAATTCCAGTCGCAAAACCCTCGACTTTACCAGCCGATGCGCCAAACACTTTCACCATCTTTGGCTGTGAATTCGAAATCGCCTGATCAATAAAACTCGGCTGATCTTTCTGTTGCGCAAAGGCAAGATGATTGCCGCACACCAGCACCACGCATCCCATCAGCAAAGCCATCCCCCAACCGAATATATTCAATTTAAATTCTCCTCAAAACAGACGACGCGACCCGACCCAAGTTCACTGTGAAATTCACTTCTTCTTGTTGTTTGCAAGAAAAAATTCATCGCCTACATCCTCCAGCCACTCGAAATCCGAATCGACCACTTGCAGCTTAACGCTTTCATCGAGCCCCATGATCCTCTGACGCTTAAGCGGCAATTGCACGGGGCCTACCTGTGTCCACGAAGAAAAAGTCGAACCTCCACCGATCAGACAATCTCTCTCAAGCGATGATTTGACCAAACTGACCTTTGGCTTCCCGTTTACGTCGTACATGGCAAACCAGCAATAGGCTGTGTCCCCCTGGGGTGGAACGACTTTGAAACGATACGCATTTTCACCCATTGCTTTATCGCTACCGTCTATCAGCACCTTCCCAAATAACTCTAATGGTTTTTGCCGAAAAACTGAGCCCATCATCAGCGCCTCGCCAAACCCCCATCGTGCCTGGGCTTCTCCCAAGGTCAACTCGGTCGTCTTTCCCGACTCGGTCACCCAAAAAGAATCACCATCGTATTGATAGACGACCTCCTGATCGTCCATGACTTGATTCACACGGATTCGACCATCAGACGCCAGCCACGTTTCTTGCGTCCCTCGTCCGTTTCCGCCCTCTAAAATTTCACCCGTCAATTTAGCCACACCAACCGACGAATCTGTGCGAATACTCGCTTTCCATTCATCAAGAATTCGTTGAGCATAACCCCGATTGATTTCCGGGTGACGGATATCACCTGGATTGGCTGACAACAATGCGATCATCTCGCGCTGCCGTTCTAATTGCTTCTTTTTCTCAGGATCCTTTTCGTCTTTCCCACCCTGGCCACCGCGGAGGCGGGGCTTGGCATAAGGAAGGCCGAAAGTCCGAACGATTATTTGACGTTCAGTCCCGTCTCGCTTGCGAATCAAAAGCTCGGCAGGCCAGTCTTCAGGTAACGTGCAGATTAGATTCGTAAATTGATTGGCGTTCTTTACCTTCTCTCCCTCAAACTCCAATAATTCATCTCCAAGATCGAGACCTGCCGAAGCGACCGGCGCATCTCGGTTCAATTGAGAGCAAACCACTTTCCCACCTCGATCGGAAAAACTCGCATCCAGCGTCGCGTGCTCCACTAACTTGGTCGCTAATAAATCGGGAATAAAGTTCTTTATTTGATTCGCAGAAATAGCGTAACCTAATCCAACATTCACACGGCCACGCTCTTTGAAACTCCCTCGCCCATTAATTCCAATCACTTCGCCTTTGAAGTTGAATAATGGGCCACCCGAGTTTCCAGGATTAATCGACGAGTCCACCTGAATACAATTTCCATAAACCAGTTGGTTCTGCCCCGCGCCCGGTTGATACCGTTTCACCCCACTCACGATTCCCAGAGTTACTGTAGGTACTTGATCCTCAGTCAAAATAAATGGATTCCCCATTGCCAACGCCCAGTCGCCAACCTTAACCGCGTCTGAGTCCCCCAATGGCGTCGCAGGGAATACTGCCTTGCCTTCCAATTGAATGATTGCAAGATCACCTCCCGGGTCCGTACCGATCAATTTCCAACGATACAACTGACCATCGGCCAAGCCACCCCATCCTTTGACGCCAGCCCCCATAATCACATGGTGGTTGGTTAAAACGATTCCGCTGGGGTCGATAATCACCCCCGAACCGCCGCCCTGGCGATCTTCATCGTAAATGGCCACAACACTCTGGATTACTCGATTGATCGCATGGATTCGATAACGTTCAATCGCCGCAACTCGTTGCCGGTCTTGCAAGCTAAGATCGTCGTCAGCGACTAGATGGCAGCAGGGGGCAATTAGAATGCACACGAGCCAAGGAAAAACAAAACGCATCCCAATGTGCTGTTTGATCATACTGTCACTTATCCGTTAAGCCACTTTCAAATTTCATCCAAGTTCGATGAACCAATCCTCAATCGATCAAAGCACGCAATCGAACTTTTTATTTTGTTTTTAAAAACCGGGCTTCGCCCCAATTCGCGTGATCTCCAAGATCGAATTCAGCCCCTGGTGAAACCACCAAAACGACTTCTTTAATCCCCTCTATATCCACATCTATTTCCAAAGGACCACCGCCGCCGGTCACTCGCTCTGACCAAAGTTCGATGCCATCACCGCGAACAATCATTTGACAATCGCCGCGTCCCTTGGTTTCGGCTGCGATCCCTGCGACAGCGGAGAACCGGTCAAACTCCGCTTCATTCGCAAATACAAGCCTTGATGAAGCTTGCATTCCCAATCCCTTTTTGAAAGACCTGATCTCATCAGAATCCTTCAAGCGGATCTCAAGCGGATTGCCCGAAACACTCAGGTTTTTTTTCCAAGGTCGCTGAAAAGCAAAGATGGACTTTTCCTGAACCTCCAGCGGTTCTTGGTCGGAGAGATACCTTAAACGATCCGATTTAATCGCGATCGAAACTACAATCCCCGCAGGAACTGGAACAGAATTCCCGGAAGTGACTCCCACCTCAAAAACGCCACCTTCTAATTCGAGAATTTCACCGACAACCCGAGACCCATCGATAAGCTGAATCGCAGCAGTAGCCCCTTCAGGTTTTTCTAAACCCAGATCAGCTGTGATGATTGCCTTGACTTTTCCAAGACCAATCTTCTTCAATTCACCTTTATATTTGATCCTTACGAATTCCAAATCAACCGCTTCTAAAATCCCCTCAACTACTCTCTCACCCGAGGAAGTATCCACGACAACCATATCAAAGTCGGCCGAAGGCGTTTTAATTTTTCGATCTATCAAGGGCGAATTCGCCCATACAATCGCACGCAACAATTCGAGCGGCAATTCAGGCGTCCCGAGGGACGAAACCGATTTAATTTTCTCATCTGCGATGGACACAGAATCTATCCACAGTTCTCCACCACCGACAAATCCCAACCTTATCTTGTCGCTTGGAATGGTGCTAAGTTTTTTTGCCGTTTTAATGGAGAGCACCTGCCGAATGTTTAAGCCCGGCGGTATTGCATCCCCGCCAACCTGCCCCCCCGCAGCGATAGTCTTCAGCGAGGACTCGATTGTCGTGCCATTGATCAATTCCATAGACACCTTGCCCAACCCGTCTTCCTGCGTTGAAGCGTTAGCGGCGGGAAACAACCAATTGCCCTGGAAGTTCTCTGGTAAAAAACATTCGCCAAGGCAAACACCAAGCAGCATCAACCCCCAAACCAGCAACCGATTGGGGGAAAAAGACCGACCATTCATATCATTTTTAAGCAATTGGAAAATCATGTTTCTATTGTATCTCACAGCTGGTTCAATGTCTTGAGAGCAAGTGACGAACAAGCAATAAAAAAACGGCACGTCCCACGTAGGGCAGTGCCGTAATAGTTATCTAAGCTAATGGAACTGAGGCTTACTTTTCACCTGTGCCATTCGCAGCTTCGGTATATCTTTCGACAATGTCACGATACCTTGCAGGCAGCTTTTCTTTCACGGCGTTGTTCGCAGGATCTCGACTGCGATCTCTCAGCCGACTCCAAGGACTCGCTGGAGAGTCGTCGTAAGACTTTTTTACAACCTGTCCATTTGGATTACTACTCGTTCCACCCTTTTGGCTTTTCTTGCTTTGACTTGGCTTTGACTGAGCTTGCTTCTGACCAGAAGCTTTCTTACTCGCCTCTCAGGTACCGCCTTTTTTACAGTTTGAACTGCACTCTTTCTTCTCCTCCTCTTTGATGAGTTTCGTCAGCATACTGACGATCTTATCTTGCTCGTCTTGAGTGACTTCATCCGTCTCAACCAATTCCAAACGCCGACGTGAGTAATCCATTCTCTGGTAAACATCATCCAGCTTACCTTTCTGAATCGATTGAATCTGCTGAACTTGCCGCCACGCACTCACGCGTAGTCGTTCAGGCGCATCGGGGTTGAACTGAAGAAACCGCATCAATGATTCGATGGCTTCCTGATTCTTCAGCAGCCCTGCTTGCGCGACTCCTAAATAATACTGTGCACTACCTTGATGGACCGTGTAGCTACTAAGATCGCCAACTAGTTTTTCCAAACACGGCATGGCATCTTCGAAACGCTCTTCGTTCATGAGCGTTCTTGCAAGGTAAAAACTCGCATCCCCTGCCAAGTACTTATCCTCGGACTGCTGCAGCGGAGAAAGAAGTTCAATGGCTTGTTCATAACCTCCACTAGCATCCGATGCGGCAATCGCATCTGAATATTGAGGGTACATCAGTATCAGCGACTCAGTGAGGGCATCAGAAAAATCGCTGTCGATTTCGGAAACCGTTTTTTGAATCGCTGCCTTCTGGGGCGCAGGTACGGACTTCAGCGAATTGATATGCGCCAGAAAAGATGCTTTGACCTTTTCAGAATGCTGATCGTTTGCGTCTACCGAATTCGTCACTCCGACGAACATGACACCCATCGCCAACAGGCCGAGTGCGGTTTGGAATAATCGTCCAACTCTCATTTCAATTACCTCATTGATTTCGCAAGCAATAGTACGCAATATCAGTCTTCATCTATCTCATATTATTCAACAAAAGGCCACCGAGACCATCACCTTAAACTCGAAAAAAACCAATTCAGCCACTAAAAATCGCTTTTCAGCAATTTAAACCGGTTTTCCTGCCCTCTATTAGAACCCCAAATATCACCGATCGTTCTCTTTTTCCATGATTCGTTCGGTCATTTCCAGTAATTTAGCCTGTAATTGGGCCGCACTGATCGCTTCTTGGTCCAATAACTTCTCCAAATCCTCTTGCCCTCGCAATTGCTCAACTTTCTTCGTCCGACGGTTGAGTCGCATCTGTTGAATCCTTAACACTTTCAATTCCGCAGATTTTTTCAACAAAGGCTGGTCACCTCCTCCACCGCCGCCTCCGCCGCCACCGCCTCCGCCGCCGCCCTCGTTTTGAGCTTCTTTCAATGCGTCGATTAGATCAGCAATGGTCGATTCTATTTCTTTTTGCAACAACTGAGTCAACTGGCCAGTGCGTTCTAAAGCCAGCAACTCAGAAGCCCGATCTAGGTCGACTTTCAAATCTTGCACAATTTCAGGAAACACAATACTGGTACCATCCTCCAAAAGCAGATCGTAAGCCTGTTGGCCCAACTCGCTAATTTCAGCCTCTTCATTTGAAATCCGTAACATCAGCAACTGATCTCGCCGACCTAGACTTTTCAAATTAGTCAATTTGTCATCCAACTCAACCGTCATTACACCCGCAATGACCTGGCGATCATACATTTCTTTAAATCGCGCCTCTAACCGAGCAAGTTTTTCCTGACGAGTTTCTTCACGTAATTGCTTTAACCGGTCTTCAATTTCTTCCAAAGCTTCTTCCATCTGCTTCTCAGCTTGCTTCTGTTTCTCCTGAGCTTCCTTTGGATCTTGGTTTTCCAAATCACCCGAAGCACCTTTCATCGACTCACCCGCCTGATCCATTTTACTCTGACCAGGCTGTTTCTGATTACCAGAATCAGCCTGTTCGCCGGGCTCCTCTTCTGGCTTAGGAGCCTTTTTCATCTCTTCTAGAATGTCCATCGTCTTGTCACGATTACGACGCTGCTCTTCCGCCATTTGCTGAAGCGCCTCTGGCGGCAATGTTTCAATTCGCCGCTTTTCTTTTTTGATCTCGCTAAGTGCCTGATTCATATCGGCCAACGCTTTTTCTTCTTCCGTTTTAGCATCGTCTGGCTTGCCGGTTCCTAATTTTTCTTCAGCTTTTTTCTGATGTTCAATCGCCTTATCCAATGCCTCCTGCCCCGGCTGGGCAGGTTCCGATTGACTGCTTGGCTTACCCTCACTTGGCTTGCCGTCACTTGGCTTACCATCACTTGGCTTACCATCACTCGGCTTACCATCACTTGCCGATTCAGCGTCTTCCGAGCCTGATATCTCTTTCTTAAGTGATTCTGTCTGTTTTCGAATTTCGAATTGCTCATCGGCCACACCGTCGAGCGCCCGCAAACCCGCATTGGATTTCGCATCCGTATTTTCGATCACCTCTGTTTGCTTGCCAATTAGGTTCTCTAATTTTTTGATCTGGGCTTCCAGATTTTTGATTGTCTTATCTTTTTCGGCAATCTTTTCGGTATCTTTGGTTTGACTTTTCTGCTCCTCCAACCGCTCTTGTATTTGCTGTTTCCAGCGTTCGAGCATTTTCTCTTGGTCTTTCTTTGATGCCTTTTGATCTTTCTGCTGCGTAAGCAGCCGAATCAAGGACTCCAAATTTTGAATGACTTCATCCAGCAGTTGGTCGGCCTCCTGATACTTTTCGGTATCGAGCAGCAAACTAATCTTCGCCATTTTCTTGGTGATTAGCCGTTCTTTAGATTGTTGATAAGCGGCAACCAAAAGCTTAGCGCGTTCGGGTTCTTTTTCGCGGAGCTTTTCAGCAATGACGGTTAGTTTCGTCTCCAATTCGGACATTTTCCGTTCGACGAGACGTTGCCGCACCCCCAACTCAGTTTTCAAGTCCGAGCGTTTTGCATCATCCTGCGCTACCAGAACGCCTAGATTTGCGACCGAAACAAGGGTGGCAATGATTGCCATTGTTAAAAAACTTAATCGGTTTTCTACTACCATTCTCCTGCTCCTCTTTGACCAACCCGACTCGCAACACATAACGTCTTATTCGGCAAGTTGTTAGATTTATTTATCAAAAATATCGTCGTCATCTCCGTCGAATATCCCATCGTCTGGATTAATACGATCTTTGATACCGCCTTTTATTTCCGTCGTTTTGCTTTTCACTTCGAGGAAATCATTGATAATTTCCTGAAAGCTCTCTGAATCCGCCATCGCACTCAGAATTCGTTTCATTTCCTCGAGAATCGCCAGCTGCAACTCGACCGACTGATCCACAATTTCCTCTAATTCGGCTTGATCTCGAATTGCTCGTCGAGCGTTATCAAATTGACGACTGGCTAATGAGATCAACTCTGAATCGAGTTGCCGAATTGGCCCAATAATCCGCTCATCAAATCGCGTTTCAATTCGTTGCTCAGGAGCCAATTGGTTTTCTGCTTCATCCAGACGATTATTTTTAACCTCGACCAAAAACTCTTCGAAACGATTTGCGACGCGATCCAATACAGTGCCCACTCCTTTTTGTTTTCGCACCAACGCAATCAATGCTGCCTCGCGTTTAGAGTCGAACTCCTCTTGGCTCACTCCCTCCGCTCGCGTTCTTGCTGCGATCGCCTGAACCTCTGTCATCAACGCCAACTGAACCTGATAGGCCTGATCATCAAATGCTTTTCGTTGCTCAATTTCTCGCCTTAACAAATCTGCCCGCAACTCTTCATCCGAGACGACTCTCAATAGAAATTCTTGAGAACGACCGACATTCGCTGTCCCGGGGTGATTATCTCTCGCGGTGACCGAAAATCGGAAACTAGTGCCCGGAGTTAGACCCAATGGTTCGAGATCTAATTCGGCAAAATCTTTGATTTGCCTCACTGGCAGCCCATCTTCACCGGGGCGAGGTTCCGCGAACACCAACTCTCGCTGCCCAGTTTTTTCATCATTATCACCCGTTTTCCAGGTCGCATCGAAAGCCAATTGCGTCAACCCATAAGAATCAACCGCCTGATACGATGTCGGCAAATTCGCTCTGGCGGATACCAACCCGCTGATCCCTAGCAGGCTCGCTCTAATTTTAGGCACATCATCGTCTTTCACCGTCACACGAAACTTAGATCGACGCGCGCCCTTCATGCCAGCGCTGTCGACCAATTCAAATTCGTATTCGCCACCAACTAATGCCTGCCCCTCCCCCGGTATAGTCAAAGTAAATTCGGTATCATTCTCGCCAACCTGCATCGCATAAACTTCTTCATCAAGTTTCAAGCTGGCGGCGGATAAGGATTTATTCGTCTTAATTCCAATCTCCAACCGACTGCCGACTAAAACCGAATGCGGCCCCGCGCCCTGCAATTCCTTGTGTGTAATCCCCGTATAGGCCGGCATCAGCACATTCAAATCTAATTGAATTACGCTGGGTGGCTCAACGAGTTTAACGTCGACCCAGGAAGTCACATCATCGCCACCGCTTGCCCGGAATCGAAATGGAGATGAAACATTATGAAACACGAAAACATGTTCGCGTCCGTTTAATTTCCCCGTCGGTTTCATCTGGTGTAATGTTTTCCCACCTGGATGGCTGATTTCTAAAGAAACCGACACGTCTGTTTCAAGACTGTCTTCGCTCACGCGAACCAACTGACGATGATCTCCACCGCGAGGCAAGATCAACTCACCATCGACGGCGCCAACTATTTCGAGATACGTCGCTTGCGGCCACTGATCTTCAAGTAGCAAAATATTTCGATTGAACCAAGTTCTCAGAAAGTCCGTTTGCGAAACACCAACGCCTACCCCCGCAGTCATTGCAATCCCGGCTATTAACAACAACCAATTTTGAAAATGCCGGCTAAGGTCGAGTGCTTTGGAGAAATCAACTGACTTCGATTTTTCGATTCCTTGCTCAATCGTCGCCGCTGCCAATTCCGCAGAGGTTCCCCATTGCTTCCATTCTTCCTCTCGAGACAACTGAACGCTTGAGAGCAAACTCTCCTTCAACTGGGGATTTTTATTTTCAACTTCGTAAATCAAGGCATCATCACTGAGTCGCGACAACAATGGTTTCAGCACCCGCAAACCAAAATACACAACCGCCACAATGGCCATCACAATCAGCATCACTACCCGCTGAGCGAAGTCCATTTTAAAAAGGCGATCCAGAGCGACATCAAATGCAAGAACCGCCAAGATGGCGATCAACCATCGCCCCAGCCCATGGATTAAAATCCAACGCGTTAATTTACTCCGCATGCGAAGCAGTTTTTCCATGACCAATTTGGGCATGTTTTTAGAGGTTGTCGTGACCGATGTCATTGAAAACGCTTACCTTGAATTCGCCGATTTCTAAATCGTCTATTAGTTCTTAACTGTGAGAGTCGAGACCAGTCTCAACATCAACCATTTCGCTACAGCAACTTGTACCATTTACGTAAAATCCACTCGATGGAAAGTAACACGACTGGCAATCCATAAAACAACCACCGCAGATAGGGATTCACATCCCAAAGCGGTTTCGGAGGACTGTTAAATTCGGCCCGTGTTACCAACGTTGGCAACGCATCCGGCACACTAGCAAGTTGCTCCAATCGAAAATACTTTCCGCCTGATTGACCCGCGATTTCTGTCAATAATTTTTCGTTTAACCAATAAGCCCCCGACTCAGCGCTGGGAGGAACGACGCGAAAAGCGATCGGATCGATTAACTTACCCTCCGCATCCCCCGCCGCGAATGAAACCGTGCCTTCAAAATTACCAATTCGTTGGGCGACAAAAGTACCTTCATAACTGCCTTCTTGATTGGGAAGCATCTTCAACTCAACTGTCTGCGTTCGTCCGTCTTCCGCTCGCACGATTGCTTTTTGGACCGGAGCAGTCGATGGTTTGAACTGCTCATCCAACACTCTCGCAACCAATAATACGCGATCTCCAAGCTCGAATTCAGATTTCTCAGTATCAATGAATCCCCGCCGTGAACCTTGTAAAGAACGCGTCTCTACAAGATATCGCACTACCTGTATCCAAAATCGGTCAAAGTACTGTGCTTGTACACCAACCGGTCGCCATCGAAAGGACTCCTGAAACCCAAGATATAAAACCGACCCAGCCCCATAACGGCCTGCAACCATCAATGGTTGGTTACCCTCCGCGTTGACTTGATCTCCACTCTCCAACAGCACTCGCGCTGTCGGTTTGGCGGCAATCGCTGGAAAACTCCACAACACACTGGGAATCAAATCCCATATCTTTGCATTGTCTCCTGGATCACTGCGAAAACTCATTACCGGATGATCAAGGTTGTGATTGACCACTAACATCTGTCCAGAACGCATCTCTTTGGCAGACGCAAGGGCCTCCACTGTGTCGATAAACTCAGTATCTCCAAATCGGACGGGGAGTAAGTCGCGAATCGATTTTAAACGATTCATCGTGACAAATTCACTGGTGTGTTGAGGGCCAGCCATAAACAAAACACCGCCTGCTTTAAACTTACAAAAGTCCTTCAGCAGATCCATCCAATTTTCATCAAACTCCTCGGGATTGGGATCAAACATCATCACGACGTTATAAGCTCCCAATTCATCAATCGTTCGTGGCAACCGCGAGATGGGGGCATTTCCCTCTTGAGGCCGCGTTTCATCCATAGTCTGAAGCCAGCAGCTTAACGAAATGGTTTGATCCCGTTGAAGCAACTTATAAACATGCTGGTAATCCCAACTTGCTTCACCAGCAACCAACAGGACTTTCACCTTCTCATCGACAACTTCCATCTCAGAAGTAACACGTGCGTTATCTGCGACTTCGGTTTCATCTTCCAATTCTTTAACCTGCACCGTAAAAACATACTTGCCAGAACGGTTAAGAATGTGATCAAAATCAACTCGAATACGGCCACCATTGTCAGGAATCGGAACGTTTTTCGATTTTACTTTTTCAGGTAATCCGGGCTTACCAGTTCGTGCATCCACTTGTTGCTGAATCAATTCCACTTCAATTTGAGCAGGCATACCCTCGCCGCCACCCTGCGAAGTCTGTAAAACCGCTTCAATTTCGAACGGCTCGTCCGGGTAAGCTCGATCCCGCACATAGACTTCAGTTACCGCTATATTTTTTGGTGGATTCGGATCACCGACGCCGACAACAAAGATTGGCACACCTTGATCCGCTGCCTTCTGAGCAATCTCAATCGGATCTTCACTTCCATTGTGCTGCCCATCGCTGATCAAAAGTATCGCAGACAACCGACTCGCATCATCGAGCGACTCCCGCAACGCTTGCCAAATATCAGTCCCTAACCCACTCGCTTCAAGATCTGGAATCGTCTTTCGGATAAGGCCTTCTGCTTCTTCACCTTCCAAATCATCCGACGAATCCGGGGCATCTTGTTTTTCACTTTCAGTCTGTTTTTTAACATTGGCAGGTATGACTGCGATTGGCACATTACCATCAGAAAAGTTGATAACTCGCAGTGCACCTTTGTCTTTTAGCTGTTCCAACAAGTCTGGATTTTTTGCAAAAGCCTCATTAACGAGTGCAGAACGCTTTACCTGCCCATCGCCAATCGAAGCGACGGGCAGACCGGTGAGCTCGGCCAACTTCTTCTGCTGATCTTCACTGCGATAACTGTCACCACGATCGAACGAAAGAGAACTATCTCGTAACATTGCGATCGTTGGCTTGATTTCATTTACCTGTTGATAAAATACCGAGGGCTTCAAGAACATCATTATTAGCAGCAGCAACACACACAGCCGCAACGCCGCCATCGCCAATTTGATGGGCATTGGGCAAGTATTGATCTCCCTGCGATACATCCAAAAAACACCAAACACCACCGCCGCTAAAATCGCAACTAAAACAAAGACGCCCCAAGATTCCGGCATGTTCGACCACTGCAATCTGGGAGTACCAGCGCGATCGGGGTCGGCACCCACCAACCATTCCAACAATCTACTTTCGGCAATAAAATTCAACGTTTTCTCAATTCTTACAATGATCTATTTCGTTGGCGAAGAACTCGCGATTCGCTATCGAACCACCGCCCCGCTAACCCTCGAAAGCGTGACAACACGCCTTTCCAAACTACTAGTCAACCTGTTTTGCATCCAACATGTAAAGTCGGTTCGCACCGTGAACCCAAAATCTCTCACCATCACTATATAAATTACCAACAGGCGCGCTAGTTCCTAAATCAACATGCACTTGTTTAAGCACTTCTGCACGACCATTTTTACCCTTGAGTGACAGTTGATAAATACGATCTTCTACCGGCAAATAAATCCCTTTGGGCGTCACAATCCCCCGGCCCAATGACTGCCGTCCGTCAAACATCTGCTCCGTACCCCAAATCATCCGCCCCTGTCCTTTGAGATCGTACGCAACGACCGTTTCAAACCCACCGGCATACAGTACGTCCTCGTAGACGCCGATTATATAATCAACCTTAAATCCGACTGGACTCATTTCTGTCCGCCAAATCAGTTCTCCTGTGTTACGGTCAAAAGCTTCAATGGAGTCGGTATCCGAACTAAAACAGACCATCTGTTTTCCATACGGAATTACAATGTCACTCGACCAACCATCAAAATTCAATCGGTTTACCGTCCAACCGCTGCGACGTCCAAAATTATCCGCCTGCCCCACTCTCTGATAACGCTTGGCAAATCGGACGGTTCCGGTCGCTGGATCCAACACAAACACAACGCCCATCCCGCAACTGACAAATAAATCACTTCCCTCAAGCGAAAGCTCAATCGCGGCCCAAGGGACCGATCCCGTTTCTGGTTCGTCACACAAAAACGACTGCCATACCGTTTTTCCTTCGCGTTTGGGATCCAGAGCATAAATTGAAATCGCGCCACCATTATTGACGGGAACAATCACAACATCTCCAAATCCAACGGGCGCCGCCATAAACCCACCACTCTCAAGCCACTCAGGCTCGCCCCCTTCATCATTAAAGGCGGCGACTTCTTCTGCTGATTCTTCACGAGGCAATTTCCACAAAACGTTACCCGACTCTGCATCGTAGGCCGTCAGAAAATTCTCCCTCGTCCTCCGAAATGTTGCATTCCACTGAGGGGCAACCTTGGGCTGCTTATGGATATTAGACTCATCGAAAGATTTACCCTCGATAGAATATGCAATGTCTTGATAAATCGACATCTGTTGAAAAACTCGGTCGCCAAACAGATTTATCTCGGCAGATTTTTCAGGGAATTTCGACGCACCATTTGCCTGCCCAGTAATTCGACCGCCCCAATTACGGCGAATCGTGGACATCATCATCGTCGCATCATCGATTTGAAATGCGTTGTTCCATACGCTCCGCCAAGCGATCGCAGCATCCACAGAATCTTGCAAGCCGCCAGCTTTCGCAAGCTCTTCCACTTTCTGGCGACTCCAAACTGCAAGATCAGCACCCGTTTTAAAAAACACACGATCTCCGTCCATCAACAACTCACCAGCTGGCCTCCAGCTCTTATTTCTCCAAGCATCAATCAGCCGCACCTCAGCTGGGTCCAAGGTCTCGAGGACGCTTTCTCCAGAAGCCTTTCGGCCTGTCAAGAGCTTCCCCTCAATATCAGCCCTGCGGTTGTACCGCTCCTTAGGTTCAAAATAAAACTGCCAACTCGCTTCCAAGTCCCCCTCCATCATCTCGTCGGGAACCGACTGCATAACACCGTATCGGTGAGAATTACCGAGCGCCATCTGCCAATCCAAATTGACTTCGTCCCGCTCGTCGGAGACCGCCAATTCCTCTAGCGAGCGACTGACCAACACTGCTTTATCTGATTTTCGATCAATGGCCAGCGCTTCGGCAATCGCAATTTTCGCCGCCGGCACATCCCCTAAAAATGCCTGGCAGAGTGCAATTTTTGCATAAACCTGATCCATGGGAACGGTCGGATCTGGATACTGATTGGCGATTTTTTCAAACATCCGCCGGGCACCAATGAAATCAAATTGGTCGAGATAAATACTACCAAGATTAAACGCCGCTTCGTCACCAAGAGAACTAATGAAATAATTGCGCACAACGCTATTTAATGCCGTCACATTGGAATCGTCAGCCGCTTCCGCCAGAATCTCTTTCGCAGCGGCATCAGCAATTACGCGATAAGCCACCAATCCATCCGGCGGGAGATCGGCGAGGATCGCCTCAACTTGTTCGACAAGCGAATAATAGATTTCACCATCACTGGAAAACAATGCATCCCCACTCCGATTCAGGACGGCCTGCCACAGCGTACAAGCAACCCGATACTGCCCGTCCTTTCGCATCCGCTCGGCTTTTTCTAGCACGTCTTCAAGTTCTGGATCCGTCTTTAACACAGCTCCAGATTCCGCCACGTCATCTTGCCCCGCAGGGGCCATTGGCCGCCCAAAAATCATCTGCTTAGCAAAACTACCTTCAGGAAACGCCGCGGCCACCGTTGACCAAACACCAATGATCACGGCAACCGACAGGGTTTTATTAATGAGTAAATTCGTCATTTAATTACCAGAATTTAATCCTGCAAAGGACTATCGTTTCTTGCCCCAATACCAACCTAAAACCTGCTCAAGCACGAGCACTGCAAATAGCAGCAAGAGAATCTGAAGCCAAATCTCAGTTTCTCCACCCGAAACCTGCTGACCGACCAATCCACCCGCTGCCACCATTGTTACCTTTTCACCCAAAAAGTCACCTTCTAAGGCACTCGCTGGGATGCGTTTCAATTGACTTTCCCGGGGGTCGACATTGGCCGCAAACAACACCATCTCCTCTTCACCGGTATGACGACTTAAACCGAGTTCGTAAAACCCTCGCCGCTGGACACCATCGAAATTCACACGGTACAAAACACTCGCTCCGTCACCGTCCGACTCGTCACTCTTGGCATTGGGTTTGGCATTGGGCTTGGCAATCGATTCTACTTTTTCGTTTTGTGGATCCCGCAAACTAACTCGACTGTCATAAGCCGACATGTCAACTGGATAAGAAACTTGACCTCCCAGTTCAACGACGCCCCCCTCCGCCCCCGAACCTACCAAATAATCAACTAAATCAATCATCACCGGAGGAAAGGTCGGACTACTTGGCCACATCGTCCAATCGCCATCGCCCGGAATTGTAAACACAATGACATTCCCCGCCCCATAACTTAAATCAACCATCGCGGGCGAATTATCCTTGTCGCTTAAACGAAGCGGGACGGACAACGTCTTTCCAATCAAATCCGAATTCAAATTTGAAGTCCACCAACTGAACACATCAACATTGGACAAGCTTGAAGCATCGCTCTCAACAACTACCGCCAACGCCGGATGAATCTGTGGATCAATTTCGAAATTCACCCACTTCGACATCGTCGGATCACCCATCATGCGATCCAAGGCCAAAGGGGAAAGTCCTTCACCATTCTGATAAAATGTGTCGTTAAAGGTACTCGCACGAACTCGATTGCCCGGCATAAAAACCAATGCCCCGCCATCTTGAACCCACTGCTCAAGAGACTTCACGCGATCTGTCGAGGCCTCATCGACGTTGCAAAGAAAAATAACTTCAAAATCCGAAAGCGATTCCGACTCCAACTCGCTGGCCGTTACTACTTTCATATTCATTCCAGTACCAGCCACCTGAAGACTTCGCAAATAATGCGTTTCGCTTCGCTCCGAGGCCGAAGACGGATCTCCATCCACCAACAAAACCGAAATCCCATCTTTAACGCGGGAAGCGTAATAACCAACGCTGTCCTCTAGCAACTGATCTGCCATCAGGCCGTCTTCTCCTAGAGACTGCCGATCTATTTCAGCCTTCACGCGGTAACTCTTAAATCGGGGCTTTACCTGGTCACCCTCCAACATCTCCGAATCGCCATCCTCTTCCGACGGGAATACATAACGAAACGCCAACTCAGTTTCCTGCCCTGGCGCGAGGGAGGGGATGACCTCATAATCCGGTTGGCCTTCATCTATTTGCAACAGCACGCGAACCTGACTTACCGTCTGCGTCCCATAGTTGGCAACCGAGACATTAAACTGAATAACCTTGTCCGCAACTTGAAGATTCTCGGGACGCACTCCTGTGATCGCAAGGTTCTGGTCATTCGCTCCGCCGACATCCACGAGAAAACAATCGACTGTCTGCTCAGAAATATCCGTCAACAACCGGTTAGGGGCTGAATCGGTATCGGCATTGAGTGCATTAAACCAATCCCGCTCACGCATATCAGAGAACGCATAGACAATTCGCCCGCCGGCCTCTCGCTGCCCACTTACGTACCGCTTTAGTTCCAGTAATGACACCGTGTAATCCGCACTCGAATCGGCACACTCCAAGTCATCAATCGCCTCGACCAGCGAGGGCAATGTACTTTTCGTCAATGGCTCATTTGCCAAAAGTGGCTGCTCGGGATTACTCGTCAACATGAGCGTCAACCAATCTTCCGTACGATCCGACTCCGCCAGTTCGCCAAGCATCTCTTTGATCTGACGTTTCGTCACATCGAACGCTGGCTCAGCATCCAACAAAACTCTTTGACTTAATGAATCGTCAACAAGAATCACCCGCTCAATTTTTTGTGCTTGCTGAAGAACACGCGTTACGCTCGACGGGAGGAACGGCCGAGAGAACATCAGCGCCACTAGCAGCATCGCGAGACACCGCAGCATCAGCAAAATTAAATTCTCAAGCTGTACCCGCCGCCGGTTTTTCTTGTCAGCCTCAAACAAAAAATCCATCGCTGCCCACTGGACGATCTTAAATCGCCGCTTATTAAGCAGATGAATAATGATGGGCGACGCAATTGCGAGACCGCCCAACAACATCCATGGATTTAAAAACCAACTTAACATCTTTGTCTTTTCCTTTTGTCGCCCGTGCCACCTGAACAATCACCTACCGCGTCCAAAGTGAGCCATAAAATATTTCGCTTACCCCCAACGGCTCACTTAAGCCCAACGGCCCACTTAAGCCCCAAGAAGCAATTTTCGTTAGAGATTCTTCCTTCGTGACTTTGACCGAAAATTGAGATAGCTCGAAAGCACCCCATCCAACGGCTTCGAGGTGTCAAGCAAAACGTGGTCGACCCCCGCTGTAGCACAAACTTTCTTGACTCGTGTCATATACCGTTCCACCGCTTCCATATACGACTTCCGCAACGAACGGGGTTCAGCATGCAATTCTCCAGCAGACTCCATTCCCTGAAAAAGAGTATTATCTTGAAACGGGAACTCTAACTCGTCGTGGTGCATTACATGAAAAACAACAACCTCATGTCGCCGCAAGCGAAACTGAGCTAGTGCTTTGGCTAATTCTTCAGGATCGATAAACAAATCGGAAAACAAAGCAATGACACCACGTTTTCGAATTTGAGAACCCAAGGCAATAAACGGATCACTGACATCCGTCGTATTGGCCGGTTCCGTCTGCTCAAGTTCATGCAGCAAAAGCTTTAAATGAGACGGATGAGACGAGGATTTCAGATTTTTGTCAATCTTATCACTGTACAACACCAAGCCAACCGAATCCTGTTGCTGCTGCATCAAGTACCCCAAACTGGCTGCAGCCGTTGCAGCATAATCAAACTTACTCCAACCTGTTTCCTCGCCGTAACGCATTGACTTGCTGCAGTCCACGATGAGATGACACTTCAGATTGGTCTCCTCTTCATATTCCTTAATGTACAATCGGTCGGTTTTAGACCAGACTTTCCAATCGATATGCCGCAGATCGTCACCCGGCGAGTACTCACGATGAGCAGCGAATTCGATGGCAAACCCATTAAACGGACTGCGATGCTGTCCAGATATAAAACCCTCAACAACCAACCGAGCGCGAACCTCTAGACGTTTGATTTTGTCGAGTGTTTTGGAATCCAGATATTTGTTTGCCGGACTATCAGTCGCCATAAACGATCATTCTTTTGAACTAAGCAATTAGATTTTCAACAAGTCTTCACTCAGCCGAAGGCCAAATTTCAGCTCCAGGCCTCGCTCAACTAAACGCCTTTACAAGCTCAGGCGATATTTGATCCCCATCGCTACGCTCTGGAATTTCATTGAGAAGACGGTCGATAATATCATCCGACGTCACTCCCGTTGAATCCGCATTGAAATTCGTAATCACTCGATGCCGCAAAACAGGCTTGGCAACGGCCCGCAGATCTTCGGTCGTCGCGTAACTTCTACCCTCAAGCACAGCTCTCGCCTTGGCACCCAAAAGCAAGTTCTGCACACCTCGTGGACCCGCACCCCACGAAATCGCTTCTTTAACAAACTCGGGACATTCATCCTCAAGCACCCTCGTTGCCCGAACAATACGCAGTGCAAAGTGAATCAGATGAGGAGCAACTGGAACGCGGCGAACCAACTGCTGCAACCGCAAGATATCATCGCCCGACAAAACCTGCTCGACAGTCTGATTGACATCGGCCGTAGTGGTCGCAGCAATCTGAAACTCCTCTTCATAGCTAGGATACTTTACAAATATCTTAAACATGAATCGGTCTTGCTGAGCCTCGGGAAGGGTGTAGGTCCCTTCCTGCTCGATAGGGTTTTGGGTCGCCAGCACAAAGAACGGCGCCGGCAGCTGATTTCGCTCACCTCCGATAGTCACCTGTTTCTCTTGCATCGCTTCCAGCAATGCCGCCTGAGTCTTGGGAGGGGTTCGATTAATTTCATCCGCCAAAACAATATTGGCAAACACTGGCCCTTTGAGAAACTTAAACTCTCGCTTACCCGATGCCTTATCCTCCTGAATCACTTCCGTACCTACAATATCACTCGGCATCAGGTCAGGCGTGAACTGAATACGGTTGAAGTCAAGATTAAGCGTATCAGCCAAAGTACTGACCATTAACGTCTTCGCCAGTCCCGGCACTCCCTCCAGCAAACAATGGCCTTGTGCAAAAATCGCGATCATCAATTGCTCGATTACCTCGTTCTGACCAACAATGACTTTCCCTAACTGCTCGCGAACCGCTCGATAAGATTCACTTAGTTTTTCCAGTGCCTTAATTTCGTCGCCACTCAATTCAGCTTGGCCACTAGAAACGCGATCGTTCATACTATTTTCCTGACTCGGTAATAAATTTTTTCAAAAACGGAAGTCTGTCTCACGGGAAGCCCACCCCTCTTAAATACAACCGCAGTTCCGCTGTCCGGAATACCGAAACCAGATCCCTGCCATTCGCAATCTAAAGTGCCGACTCTATCCTTCGCGAAACCCCTTCAGCTTAGCGCTGTGTTTTAATCTTAACAAAAAGTTAATCTTAACAAAAAGTTGATCCATCCCGCCAAAACCGCGGCAAGCGGAGCCGCATTTACCCGGCACACTCACTTCGATTAGACTCTAATTCTAACCCATGAATGGGTTAGTGTTCCACCTTCCATCCAAAACGAATCCAAAACTTCGTTTCTTAAGAAATGTTTCATTATTTTGACCAATTGGGATTTTTTTGCCCATCTCAAATAACTGTCCAGCAAATTGAAATTTTCATTCTTTGCATGATAACTAACCAAACTTTGTGTCGACCCATAATATTAGATGCCAAAAATTAGCATTCCGAGTTCTTTCTCGCCACAATTGCACTTTAGCGAATGCTTCCCCCATGAAACCATGGAGCCAAACAACATGGTCAATCACCTCAACAACGAATCACCTAAAAACCAAATCACCTTTTTTTAACAACAATAAAGCCTACATGGTCGAGCAAACCACAATCCAACCACCGCACCAAAAATGGCGCCCCCTTGGAATGTCGTTCTTGAGCCATAGCTTATTAGTAATTCTAGTCATTGTTTTTGGTATTTTTTCAAGAACACCCCAACCTGAAACCGGCCAATTGCGTCGTGCGGGTGTCGTCCTGGCCGTTCAATCAGAAACCGACACAACCGAGTACCTCGACGAATCTGATTTTCCCGAAGAAAGCCAAACGGAAACCCAGACTAACCAGTCCGATCCATCTGCCCTGCCGCCCCCAGCGATGGCCGCCTCGCCCGCATTACCCGACATCCCTGATCTTGCGGGACCTCCTGCTGTACCCGAGGCTCTCATCGATGCCAACGACATGTCTGAATCAATTATGCAAGGCAACGCCGATTCACACTACGAACTTTCCAAAGACGATTTGAAACTGATCGCCGCCGATCAAAAACTAATTAAATCCCGAGCCCCCGTTGGCGATCCGACCACCATCAGTGTCTTCGGAAGTGGAGGCATCTCAGGCAGATCTTTTGTTTTCCTGATCGATAGGTCTTTCAGCATGGGCACCCAAGGCCTCGGTGTGATTGAAGCTGCAAAACAGGAACTCACAGAAGCTATCAACCAACTCGAGTCTTACCACAAATTCCAAATCGTCGGCTATCACCGACGAACCCACACGATGCTTCGACGGCAACTACTCTCCGCCAGCGAAATCAATAAAGCAAAAGTCCCGGAGCATATCCAAAGCATGGCAGCTTTTGGATCAACAAACCACGAAAATGGACTCTTCGCAGCCCTGGCATTTAAACCGGATGCGATCATTTTCATGACCGATGGAGGTTATCCCGAGCTTAATAGTGGCCAACTAAAAACAATACAAAAACTTGCTCCTCCGGGCTGCGAGATTCACTGCATCCAGTTCGGAATTGGCACTTTGCAATCCACCAAGAATTTCATGACCGAACTTGCACAACAAAATGATGGATCTTTCCGTTATATTGATGTGTCCAAATGGAAACAAGAAAACTAGGGAGAAAACCATTACCAACTCAACTCTCTTTGCCTTTGCAAATCTACTCCAGGTTCGTGCAACAACGCTCTTTCTCTTAGGATTGGCTATCCTCCCAACGATTCCGGAACAGGCCGTTGTCAATGCACAAGAATTTAAAATCAGTCTGCAAACAGGGACCGTTATTACTGTCGATGTAAAAACTCCCACACTGAAGTGGACACGGGTTTCCGACAGTGGAGAGAGCAGTGACGAGACGATTGAAATTGCTAATCTCAATCGAATCATTCTGAGTGAATCTCCAGTCGGGCGGAAAGTGGAAACCATCAGGCAATTAATCACCAATCTTGCAGATGATAGTTTTCACAAGCGAGAAGCGGCGGAAGAAAAACTGTCGGAAGCTGAGACGGCAGGGCAATTCATGGAAATGCTTCAGTCCAACTTGGATCACCCGAAATTTGAAGTTCGCTATCGCATCCAACGGATCTTGAAAAAGCTGGAGGATCAGGATTCCACGATGAAAGAAAATCAATTTGACAGACTCTTTTTCAACAACGGTACGATTGCCGAAGGAGACCTGGGAGATCTAAGCCTCGAGCTATCCTACCGTGGGCGACCATTGACTCTTAAACGAGAACAGATCGCAATGATTTCAACCCCTTCTCATGCCCCCGCTCTGAAAGCAAACGATAAAAAAATTGATGTCGAAATTTTCCACAAGCCGCTAAACATTTTTTATCGAGTTGATCAGACGATAATCAATTTTGAAAAATCTCCCGACGGTGAAGAACTTCGTCGCCCCGCAGATGTTAGCAAGACCTTCGTTCCCGTCGGACTTAAGCTGGGCACCGAGCAAAAGGGATTCATTGGCATTTCCGGATACGGATTCAAATTTGGACCTGAAAAACGTGCAAGTGGAAATTCCATTTGCGTCTACGAAACGGTAGGAACTTATTCCAAACGCTTCAAAGGGATCATGGAGATTAGTTTCTGCATGCCTAACCAAGAGTCCGTTGCTGCAGGCGTTATGGAGTTTGGCATGCAAATGGCCCGCGTCAATCACAGTCGCGATTTCATTGTAGAAGCCTACAACGCCGACAACCAACTCCTCGCTTCTGTAGAATCATCAGACGAACCGTGCGTGTTTTCAGGAATCAAATCAACCCAACCGATTGCGAAAATCAGGATCCTTTCTAATCCGTACTTATTTCGAATAGACCGCGCGATCGATGAAGATTACGCGGTTGATTCCATCTGTTTTTCACCACCCGTTCCAATTGACTCGCTAACTCCCAAAGACCAACCATCGGTAACATTAAACAATGGTGATTTGCTAAAAACAAACAAAATCAAACTTTCAGGCCCCGACGCAATCTCAATCAATCCAGT
Source organism: uncultured Pirellulaceae bacterium (assembly GCA_938083195.1). Lineage (GTDB taxonomy): Bacteria > Planctomycetota > Planctomycetia > Pirellulales > Pirellulaceae > Mariniblastus. The sequence continues at coordinate 151,866 of CALKCK010000009.1, forward strand.
AGGCGAACAGAATTACAAAATTGGATTCGACGAAATTCGATCAATTAACTTCAATCACAGTTTTCAGAAAGATCCCCAATCTTTTGCTCGCCTGCGACCAAAGCGAGTTCTAGAAACGTGGACGGCCATGATTAGCGATGGCAGCATTCTTTTCACTGAGCCTGGCAATCCAATGATCAGCAAACTGTTCCCCGAAGTCGAGCTTCCACTCGACACGATCACAGGCATGTGGCTGACCCGGAATCCATCGCGATTCCCAATGAAGTCCGATTTTGAAAAAGGTAAGAACGTAATCGTCTTTCCAACCTGTCGAATTATCCCTGACTTAATCTCATTTACCGATTATGGTTTTCTGTGGGATAAGTCTGCGGAAAAAATCACACAAGATCTCCAGATCGAAGGGGATGAGAAAGACCAGGATGACCCCACACCCGACGTGGATCGCGTCACTTACGAGACAGCATCAGCTGAAAGCAGCCCGACGGTATGGACCCAACCACCTCGCTCAACTAAGGCCAGCCAGGGGCGAATCATTTTGGCCGATGGGCAGCAATTAGTCCTCAATGGAAATTTGAAATTCCAGCTCGCTGAAATCCAAGAGGATAAAATTACAATCTCCATTGGAAAACAAATTGCCACAATCCCTATCGATCAGGTTCAAATCATTGAGTTTCCAGAACGCCCGTGATTGGTACCTGCCGAACCGGCTTAACGCGCTATCAAAACTGTTTTTTTGAATCAACTCCCCAAGTCCACCCCGAACAAAGCACGTTCCAGTGGACATCACTCCTTGGTTTGGCCAATCTATGAATACAGAAGCATCTACGATGGAACTGGACGTGATAGCCGTCGGTGCCCACCCAGATGATTGCGAAATCGGTTGCGGGGGAACACTTGCAAGCCTTGCTGCTCAAGGACTTCGTGTCGGCATCATTGATTTAACCAATGGCGAACCAACTCCCCGATGCCCCAGCCCTGAGATTCGAATCGCCGAGGCCGAAAGAGCGGCAGAAGCACTTGGAATAAAAAAACGAGTTATTCTGGATTTACCAAACCGCCAACTCTTCGATAATTTTGAGTCCCGCATTGCACTGGCAACTCAATTCCGCCTCTATCGCCCTAAGATCATTTTTTGCATCGAAGGCAAAACCCCAATGGCTTCGCCCGACCACTGGCAAGCCATGCAAATCACCGAGGCCGCGATTTTCTACAGCCGCTTAACTAAGTGGGAAGAACACTTTGACGGCCTACCGGTTCATACGATTTCACGGCAAGTAAACTATTCCCTCTTCTTTGAATCAGAGTGGAGCGGATCGGGGCCGAGGCAATTTGTGTTTGACATCGCCGATTCCATCGATAAAAAAATCGAGGCCGTTCGCTGTTACACCACTCAATTTCCACCGGAAAAAGAATATATTTATGACCGCATTCGTGCCATGGCCAGCGCTGTCGGTTTGTCCGCGGGGTTTGACTATGGCGAAGTCCTCAGCTCAACAAGAACAATTGGCTCTCGAAATCTAATCGCAACGCTAATGCTGGATGACTGAAAAAAAGTGCATCAAAGCCACCCGACCACCCAGTTAAATTCCGCCTCTACTCTCTAAAATCATCGACCATGCCTAGTTCTCGTATCAATTTCATGAATGCCGCCGGCAAACAAATCGCTGGAATCATGGAGCTCCCATCGCCTTTAGCTACCGGGGAAGAGAATCCTGACACCTTCGCGCTATTTGCCCATTGCTTCACCTGCACAAAAGATCTAAAAGCGATCGTCCGAATTAGTCGAGCCCTCGCAAAGCGAAATATAGGCGTGCTCCGATTCGACTTTACAGGGCTTGGTGATAGTCAGGGAAATTTCGCTGATACCAATATCGAATCCAACCTCGCGGATATTCAATCTGCCAGCCATTGGCTTGCGGAACACCACCATGCCCCCTCTCTATTGATCGGACACTCTCTTGGCGGCGCTGCGATGATGGCGGCGGTCGAGTCAATTCCATCAAGTCGGGCACTAGTGACTCTCGCTTCTCCCTCGTGTACGCGGCACCTTGCCGAATTCCTTGGAAGCCAGAATCCAGAAATCAATTCTACTGGCAGCGGCACTGTCACGATCGGAGGCAGAACCCACATCATCAAAAAACAGATGCTCGATAGCTTAAGAAACTTCGATCTGAAGGAGCGAATTCAGCGGATCAATGTGCCTCATATGATCCTGCATTCGCCGGCCGATGAAACTTTGGATTTCCGACACGCCGTCGATATTTTTGAAAATACTGCAGGAGCAAAATCGCTGATTACGCTCGTGGACTCCGACCACCTGTTTGTCAATCGCGTGAACGACGCAACCTATGTTGCGGACCTGATCGCAACCTGGGGAAGCCGTTTTTTGCCCGCAATCAAATAGACCGTCAACGAATTCAACCGTCAACGAATTCAACCGTCAACGTCGACGAATTTGAATAGCCAGCCGTCTCAGCGGTTCGCGAGAGAATGACTGGTACCAAGATTTGCACTCCCGAGAGCCGCTTAATTTTTAGTTATCACGCAGCGATTTAAAGTATTGCTGAGCGTGCTCTCGCTGAATCCGCGACATTTTCTGATTCTCAAGTGGGTCCGATTCCTGACTAATCGAAGCCTGAATCAGATCGCGGGTTTCGCTCACAGAACGACCCACCAAATTTTTTCCATCAGCGGTGCCCGTGACGACCGTCTGTCCCTGCTGAAGCTTTCCCTTCACCTTCGACTTAAACGTTCCCGTATCACCTTTTTCCAAGTCTCGCTGACCAGCACCTCTCCCGCCACCCTTTGCCCAATCCTGCCATTTCGGTGGCCCATCACCCTTGCCCTGCCCATTTTTACCGCCTTCAGCCAGGCCATCCTTGCAGTCATTCGCCATCTGCTCAAGATCTTCCAAGGCTTCCATCTCACCCATTTCTTGCTGCATCTGCTCCATTTGTTTCGCAAGATCTTCGAGAGCCTCGCCAGCCTGTTTTGCAGCATCCTGTTGCTGAGGGTCTCCCTGCTCACCTTTCTGGCCAGGTTTTTGACCAGGTTTCGGAGCTCCGGGCTTGCCTCCAGGCTTCATGCAGTCAGCACAGTCTGCAAGTTTCTGCCCCATCTGCTTGAGCTTCTCCTGCTGCTGATCCATCGCCTTTTTTTCATCGAGCTTTTGTTGCAATTGAGCAGCCTTATCAAGATCTCCTTCTTTGACTGCTTTTTTAATTTGCTCTTCTAACTTCTTTTTTTCCGCCTGATGCTCCTGAGCAGCCTTCTTTAATTCCTCTGCCATCTTTTTAAGATCTTTGACCAACTTTTTCTTTTCGATTTCGCTGAGCTCGCCCGCCTTTAGCTTATTGACCAAATCTTTGACTGCCTTTTTCGCCTCCGCCATATCTCCCTTGCTCATCGCATCGGCAAGCTCTTTGGCAGGACCTTCGCCAGCGTCTTTTAATTTATTAAGACTCTCTTTGAGCTCTTTGCTACTTCCAAGCTCTTTCTGGCGTTCAGCAATTTGTTTTTTGATGTCGTTCAGTTTAATCAAAGTATCTTTTTTACCAGAGTCTTTTTCGTCGATTAACTTGTCAAACTTTTTCTCAAGCGCTTTGACCTTACCATCGGCGTCTTTTAACCCTTTGGTTATACGCTCCTTCCGCTTTTGCTCAATCTGCTTTTTCAATTCCTTGATCGCAATTTCGACTTGCTTGGAATCCGTCCGGTCGGGCTCCGATGCACCCGCTTTCTTCTCGGCGTTTGGAATCATCATAATTCCAAACAAAAGTAAAACGGGGATGATTGGCAGAAAGGCGCGAGCCGTGGGTTGGTAACGAAATTCATCTCGAACATCGATTATCTCCGCTTGGTCAGCCGCATCATTTAACAAAGCCTGGCCGACGCTTGTTTCGGCAATTTTATCTTCTAGTGTTAACGCACTCGACAGTCGCTCTTTTAAACCAAATCGTCGATCCACTTCGATTGCCGCACTCAGCTGCGAAGCAGTTTTTCGCCAAGTAACAAGCAAGGGAATCAGAATGCCCAAAAGTGCACCTCCGGCAATCCATGAATAAACCCAATTCTGATAGCTAGACTCCGATTGAAGGAAACTTAAATACCAAATTTTAGGAACTGCCAAGCCAATCGCAGCCAAGAGAAGGCAGGAAAATACCCACCAGGTAAGCACGTTGAAGAAATAGCCGATCACAATGCGACGACGAGCCTGTGCTACTTTTTGACGGATTTTGTTCACAACCGACTCCCTGTATCAATTACCCAAAACACTCAATGCCCGCGGCCTGGTTATAAAATAGGCTTTCATTCCCAGTATCTGCACGCCCTGCGATATAATCTACCCCGACGATTAACCTCTAAGTTTCATTATATGAGCCATTTTTAAGACAAGGCTATTGCCAATCCCGCGATCCAACCGAAAAAAGCAACATATATTTTCATTTTTTGGTTAGCCCCCCAGTTTTACCTCGGTAAAAAACGGGGGTAAGCAACAACAACTCCTCGCAAATTTCAATCGACATCTTGGATTTTATGACAGCACGAATGCTCGCAATTGGTTCTTAGGTCAAAAACATGGTTGAAAAAAGAGTCATCGACAAGGAGTTGGACCCACCCCCGGGAGGCCTGCCGTCACCTCGTTGCTTCCCCGAAGCCGATTTAGTCATCTATGACGGCTCGTGTAATTTTTGCTCGTCCCAAGTGATGAACCTCGCCCGCTTGGATGGTAAGCATCGCCTTGCGTTTATCTCCCTCCACGATCCATTCGTTACCGAGCAGTTCACTGACCTGACCCACCAGCAACTGATGGAACAAATGTTCTTAATCCCAAATCGTGACGGAGCGTATTCCGATCGCCGTCTCGGCGGCGCCGTCGCCATCAAGTATCTGACATTACGATTGCCAAAACTGTGGATCCTCGCGCCCCTTTTTCACCTGCCGTTGACGGGCGGTATCCAGCAATGGGCTTATCGCCAAATTGCAAAACGCCGTTACAAAATTGCTGGCAAGAAAGAAGATCCCTGTGATGATCAGGGCTCCTGCGATTTACACTTTCGCGATTAGCGCATTTTTGATTAGCGAATTTTTGATTAGCGCATTTTTGATTAGCGAATTCGCAATTGACAAGTCCGTCTCCAGTGGCAATTTTGCCAGCGCGAGCACGCGCCGGTCACGGCGCCAAGATCTCGGCGATCAGAGCGACATGAATGGCAATAACACCCACAGCAATGCTGCCAATAAAAAACCAAGGACGGAAACGACGGTCGATATTACGGTCCAGGTCTGAAACGTCTGCTTCTCGGTCATCATCATGTAGCGACTAACAAGCCAAAAACCACTGTCGTTGACGTGGGAAACAGCTGATGCACCCGCGGCAATCGCAACAACAATCAACGCTAATTGAGCTTGAGACAGTCCCTCTACCATGGCAGTCACTAGCCCTGCAGCGGTCACCATTGCAACCGTCGCCGAGCCTTGTGCAATGCGAACGAACAACGCGAACAAATAGGCAAGCAACAAAACTGGAATTCCCCAACCCTGACAAACCTCTCGCAGCGCATCGCTCACACCACTCGCTCCCATTACACCTTTAAAAACTCCCCCAGCACCCGTGATCAGAATAATAATTCCCGCTGGCCCCAACGCCTTGGTCGTCACTTCCATCAATTCGTTCTTATCGTAGCCGCGAAGATAGCCAAAGAAAATTAACGCCATCACTGTCGCAATTAGCAGGGCGATGATTGGGTGTCCAACAAAATAGAGCACTTTCATTCCCAATGGCGCTCCAGCAACTGCATTCGAAACCGCCGCTGCATACTCGCTGCGACTCAACCCTGTATCGATGTCGTAAACAAGATACTCTTTGACAATCGTACCGATCAAAATCAATAAAATTGGCAACCCAATCATAACCAACACGGAAGAAAAGCTCGGCAAATTTGCCTCTCCATCAATCGGCCCTTCATCAAAATCAGCTGGTGGAGCAATGTATAACTTCTCAGCCATTCGCCGGGGGAGCCACACACCACAAACAATGGCAGTCGGCAAACCAACAATGCTACCGAACAGAATCACCCAACCGAGTCCGACTCCCAACTCGTAGGCAACCCACACCGGTCCCGGCGTCGGTGGCACGAACGCATGAGTCACCATCAATCCTGCCAACAGAGGCAGACCGAACGCTAACACGGACTTACCCGTCTTTTTGGAAAGCGCATACAAAATTGGTGCCAAAATCACCAAGGCAACATCCAAAAAAACGGGGATCGAAATAATGAACCCCGTTAGAACCATGGCCCAGGAAGCCCGCTTTTCGCCAAATAATTTCAATAAGGATTTAGCCAAGCTCTGTGCGCCGCCCGAATGTTCAAGCAGCGATCCAAAGATTGCCCCCAACCCGATGATGGTCGCAATAAAACCAAGACTAGATCCCATTCCGTTTTGTATCTCAGCACCAATTTTTGCGAGCTCTAATTCTCCAGCACCTCCGGTAAATTCCTGAGAGGAACCCACTGCAACAAACAAACTGGCCAAAATTAGTGCAAGAAACGCCTGCACCCTCAATTTCAAAATCAAAAATAACAGCACCGCCACAGCGCCGACCAGCAAACACAATAAATAGGTAAGCGAAAGCGACGCTTCGCCACCTGCCGCTCCCAGTAAACGGCCTTGTTGCCCAATTAACAAAAATAAATCGGGCTGGTTATTGAGCTCTGACATGAGGATCTCAGCTTTGGGGCGGGTTGGTTCATGAGTCAAGTTAACTTAAATTACTACTACTATGATAAAGATCTATCGCGACCACGACGACTACGTTCTGCAAAATTTAAATCAGATAATTCGCGTCCAGGGTTTTTCATTAGACGCCCTCTTTCAATCAACCAACCCCGTTGAATATCTCACACCTTTCTTTGGCTCAACTGATTCTGAGCCCATTCAGCAAAAGGTGATAAGTATCGAGACTCCATGGCAGGCTCCCGTTGAAAATCAGGAAATATGGGCGGCGGGCGTAACCTACATGCGCAGTAAATCCGCCCGCATGGAAGAGAGCGAACAATCAGGTGGAGACCATTTTTATGATTTAGTTTACGAAGCCGAGCGGCCGGAACTATTTTTCAAATCGACTGGCTCCCGCGCCCGAGGACACTTATCGCTCGTACGCATACGCGACGATTCAGCTTGGAATGTACCAGAACCAGAACTGACACTCGCCATCAATTCCGGAGGGCACATTTTTGGTTACACCATTGGTAACGACATGAGTTCCCGGTCGATCGAAGGTGAAAATCCGCTTTACCTTCCCCAAGCGAAAATTTATCGAGGTTCGTGCGCGATAGGCCCCTGCTTGGTTGTGGGAAATGTCATAACGCCCGAATCCAAAATTTCTATCACCGTCACCCGCCAATCCAAGGTTGAATTCCATGGTGACACGTCTGTTTCTCAATTAAAACGAAGATTTAACGAGTTAGCAGATTATCTTTACCGAGAAAATGAGTTCCCGTGTGGAGCCTACCTAATGACAGGAACTGGGATCGTTCCAGACGCTGGATTTACCTTGCAATCGGGCGATCGCATTCAAATCCAAATCGAGGGACTAGGGGTTCTGGAGAACGATGTTGAGTGATTCCCCACGTAAACATGCCTGTTAAACAGAATAAAATAATTTGATCGCCGATTGCAATTCGCTAAAATTAGGATCCTACCTCTCCTCCTAACGAATCCCCTCGTAACAACTCCCTCTTCCCCCGGCAATCGCGATGAGAAACTCCCTACTGCCACGAGCGCTATCGTCAATTCATGCTCCGCTTCTGTTGATACTCCTTGGCATTCATTTTGCTTGCCTGGGATGCAGTAAAAAAGAGATGGACGAGATGGTCAGCAAGGCCAAAGAATCAGCCTCTGAACTTTCTGACAAATCGGGCAATCTGTTTGAAAAAGCAAAAACAGGTGCCAACGACGCGGCAACTTCTATCAAACAGACCACCGCTGAAATAACAAACAAGACGGCTGAATTAACCCAAGCCGCGGGCAACTTAATTCAACTCAATGGATCTGCGGTGATTCAACTCGACAAGGAAACGACTTTCACTGCGAGCTACGTGAGTATCGTACCTCTCAGCAACGGACAATCGATCGTCCAAGTAAAAAGCTATCCCGACCTCAATGCCGCCCCCGTTTTCCCCGCGTTTCTTTTACAAGGCACCGCCGAACTTTCTTCGGGGATACTGGATGGGCAATCGGTTGCCTGTCGCTTGTTTGCTCAGCAACAACCCGACAGTCAAGTCTGGACCAACGATCCAGGCGAGTTGGTTTTGCTAAATTTTAAAAAACGAGGAAAGACTTTGACGGCAAATTTTTCCAAGTCTACGGTTGTAAATCAAGACGCCGAAACAACGCTCGAAGCTTCCGGTGTTTTTGAATGCGTGATTCTCAATTAGCGATTCGGTCGTAAATTGAACATTTTCTACTGTGTCTTATTTGAGAGCTACCATGAATCGTCTTCTGACTTTTTTTCCACAAACACTTTGGCTCATTTTCTGTTTCGGATCGTTCGCGTTTCTCAATTCTGGATCGCCGAGCCTATTCGCTCAGACTGACTTCATGGCAATTCCTGCCAATGGATTTACAGAAGAAGCCAAAGCTTTAACTACCCAATGCAGAGAGAGTTATGCAACGCTTCGCCCTTCAATTCTCAAGATGGAAAAGTTGATCCGGGCAGGAAAAACAGACAACATCAACATGAAGAATCTTGGAGAAAATGCAGCTTTAGCCAATAAGATCGTGCGAATCAGTAGACGTCTCAATACTTTACGCGAGCCAAATTCGGTGGATTACGCGATCAAGGGAGAGTCGTCTCTACAATTCATTCGAGACACAATCGCCGCGGCAAAAACGACGAAGCCTGGCATGACTTACACTGTCAAAGCTGAAAAATACAAAATCAGCAGCAGCGCCAGACGCACCAAGTCGATTGAAAAAGTAAAACAGTGGCTGGAAAAAGGGAGGCCTGAAACTGCAGAAAAAGAATTTGAGAAGGTAATCATGGACGTTGATACTTTCTTGATGTGGTTAAATCCAAATTCAACGAGACAAGTTTTAGAACAAATCAGTTCGGTCCACCGACAAATCATTCAATTGATGACGGAAAAACGCGAAATGGCTGCCACAGAGGATCTGTCCACTGCACTCAAACTCGGCAAACCCGAAATCGATAAACTAATCTCCCAAATCCAGAAATCGACTGAGGATATCCAACGATCCGGCACAACGAATATTGACGGCACCTCACTCAATGGCCCCGAAGTAATGAAAGAGTTTTTATTACTTTGGCAAAAAGCGCATGTAAAATTAATTCGCTGTATGACCATTTCGAATTTGGGAACTCCACTCACACTCACGGTGACACCTGCCGATTGTATCGGGACTCAACTAGAAACCGATGACTGGACAACCGCAGCGGAACGTTTGGACCAGAAGATGATTGAATTGCTCCCCAAGCTAATTCGAATCGATGGCCAACGCTCGGAAAACCCGCAATCTGCCAGGAAAGTCTATCTGATGTACCTAACAACATTAGCGAATGTAGCCGACCCGAACTCGACCCAATTTCTCGATGCCTGCCAAAAAGAACTTAATCTTTTTGCAGATCGCAGGGACGAATTGGGAGACTCCATCCGCCGCTATCAAAGCGCTACCGGCGATCTACTAATGTGGCGCCAACGGTCTGCCGAGGCCGCGGCGGAAAAACAGAAAACAAATTCTCAAGCTCGTTCTCCTGGAACTCTACAGAAATCTACATTTATTCCTAACCTTACCGAAAGGCTTGACAGCCTCTCACCAGCACTCGAACAGTCAATTTCTGGACGAGAGTTTTTCGCCGAAAATGTCAGTACCGTGAATGGGGCCAACGGTTACTCCCATTTCAATGACCACGCCTGGACTGCGATGCCAACCGTTTTCGATATTAACGCAGAAATACTCTCACTCGAAAAAGACTTATTGGTCACCCCTCAATCGCCCCCTTTGTCCCTCGCCGCAGCGCAGGCGATCGCAACCGCAAAACAAGGGAAATATTCGGCGGTCGGCGGCAGTGCATCGACTGTAAAGATTGAGGCTTTTGGGGTTCGGTTTGCAAAATTGCCCGAAGCGATGGACGCGATTGTGCCAACCGCTCAACTCCCACCGACAAACGGGGAACTTGGAAACATGTTGATGCGTGTCAATTTGAATCCAACATGGGTTCAACATCGTTATTTCTTTAAAAAGTTCTAGCCTCCGACAACCTTCGCTGATTGTCGGTTGCCCCTTCAAAATCGACAATTTTTGTCTCATCTGATTTGGCTGACAACAAGTATTGACCAATTCTATTGGCTTGAAATCATTCGCCCTCGCTGCAGACCCATGCGCTAAACCGCTATCATGATGGACTGGCAAATCCTCCACTACATCAGTTAATGGCAATCCATGCTTGAATCTGCAAACGAAAAAATCTACGACCTTCGCACCACCGCCCCTGGCCCTCGTGGTCAACTTCCATTTGCCGGCGAACAATTAAAGACCTCAGCCAGTGGCGATATCTTTGGATGGACTCAAAACGCAGGAATGGGGTGGGATCCGCAAAGCATGCGACGCCCCAATTTTTTGATCCTTTCAACGCAGGGAGGAATTCGTCGAGAGGATGGTTCTCCTATCGCACTTGGATATCACACTGGCCACTGGGAAGTTGGGCTGTTGATGGAAAAAGCAGCAATGGCCATCGCAGCGACCGGTGGAATTCCCTTTGCAGGCTTTTGCAGCGATCCTTGTGATGGCAGAACACAAGGCACCCGCGGAATGTTTGACTCACTCGCCTACCGCAACGATGCTGCGATTATTTTTCGTCGACTCACTCGCTCGCTGCCAACCGCCAAAGGAGTCGTAGGGGTCGCGACGTGCGACAAAGGACTACCAGCAATGATGATGGCTCTCGCTGGACTTGGACAACTTCCGTCCGTCCTCGTACCCGGAGGCGTCACGTTGTTAACCCAAAATGGAGAAGACCTTGGGAAAATACAATCGATTGGGCCACGCTACGCGCATGGTGAAATCAGTCTCAAAGAGGCAGCGGAGCTTGGATGTAAAGCCTGTGGCACTCCAGGGGGAGGTTGTCAGTTCTTAGGGACCGCTGCCACTGCTCAGGTCGTTGGAGAAGCACTCGGTTTGTCATTGCCGCACTCTGCCCTGAGCCCATCCGGTTCAGAAATCTGGCTCGACTTGGCCTACAGGAGCGGAGCTACCCTCGCTCAACTTCATCAATCTAAAATAAACACCAGCGATATTCTAACCGATGAGTCAATTGAAAATGCCATGATTACCCACGCGGCGTTTGGAGGCTCGACCAATCTCGTTCTGCATATTCCCGCCATCGCTCACGCTGCGAAACTCAGAAGACCTAATGTATCTGATTGGCAGCGTATTAACTCACGGGTTCCTCGACTGGTTGATTCGTTACCTAACGGGCCCGTCGGATACGCTACGGTTCAAGTCTTTCTCGCTGGAGGAGTTCCCGAAGTGATGCTCCGCCTTCGTGACCTAAAACTGCTTAACTTAAATGTAATGACTGTTTCAGGAAAAACGCTCGGCGACAATCTGGATTGGTGGGAACACTCGGAGCGACGAAAACGGCTTCAGGAAAAACTAATGGAACTCGATGCGATCGACCCGAGCAACGTCATCCGAGATCTCGGAAAGGGATTTCCGAGCACCGTCACCTTTCCCATGGGAAACCTCGCCACCGAAGGTTCGATCGTCAAGAGTACCGCAATCGCTCCCGAAGTCATCGACGACGATGGAGTTTACCGCCACTGTGGACCAGCACGGGTTTTCTGCAGTGAAGCCGAAGCCATCGCCGCGGTCAAATCCCAAGGAAATGACCGGATCCGAGAAGGGGACGTCATGGTCTTGATTGGAATTGGCGCCTTAGGAGCGGGGATGCCAGAGACAGCTCAAATCACCTTCGCTCTCAAATATTTGCCTTATGGTAAACACGTCGCTTTACTGACCGATGGCCGGTTTTCCGGTGTTTCAACCGGCCCCTGCGTGGGACACATTAGCCCCGAGGCACTTGCTGGCGGACGGATCGGTAAAATCCAAGAAGGGGATCGAATCCGTATCGAAATTGACACCGTCAATCTAACGGGCTCTCTGGAGTTTGATGGAGAGCTCAGCCAGCTGGACGCCAGAGAACTTAACCCCCATTTAAAACAGCACCCCGAACTTCCTGACGACACGAAATTATGGGCGGCGCTTCAACATGTTAGCGGCGGCACTTGGGGAGGCTGCGTCTACGATGTCGACGCAATCACAAAAAAGTTAATTGACTGATTCGAGCAGTCGCGCAACCAAAACCTTTCCCATGCACCTGCAAACGGTTCTGTTAATGGTTCTTTTTTCAAAACTTATGGCTACGGAGGATCGTGGCCACCGCGATGAAACGGATGACATCGACAAATTCGCATTGTCCCCTTCCACGCCCCACGTATGGCACCATACTTGCGAACAGACTGAATGAAATAATTGCTACACGTGGGAGTGAATCGACAGTTTCTCCCAAGAAGCGGACTGAGACCAACCTGATACATTCGCACGCAGAAAATCATTCCGGCGGCAGGAATCTGCAACAACATTCGGATTGAATTTTTCATCTACATCAACTCCACTCCGCGGATTCAAAACGAATTAAGGCAACCGACTGCCGAGCATCCGTTCAAAAACGGAGGGTAAGATCTTAGTAAGGGTATTTATTGACTCTGCAACAATCTAGCGAATTGGCGTCCACTTAACCAACCGTCCAGTCTCAGCTAAGGTTTCTAAAGGCGGCTCAAGTTCTTTTCAATTCTCTGCAGTAGCCGTGGAATCGACCGTTCAATCGCAGCATAATCACAAGCCGCACCTTTCTTGGGACGCACCACGAAATCAATACCAGAGGGAAGGGCGGATTGATGTTTTCGGAATGCCTCTCGAATTCGTCGCTTCCAGCGGTTGCGGACGACGGCATTCCCTACTTTGCGACTAACCGAGAGGCCCAAACGAGATACCGATAGACCATTTTTCGCTCCCTTAATGACAAGGATATTGTCAGCGGCAAAAACATCACCACCATAAACCCGGTCAAACTCCGATTGACGACGAAGGCGAACGGATTTTGGAAATCGATTACCAGTCATTTCGATCCCTTTCCGTTTCAAAATTGAATTTAAGTAATTTGCGATAAAGTCAATTGCCACCGTCTGCAGACGACGCCTAATAATTCGAGTCTTTTCCGGCGGTTCACCAGCGACTCCCGTCAACAATCCAAAATCTAATCTGATCGTTTTTTATACCAAAGCGACCTTACCGGCTACCAAGTCAGTTCGGATCGAACGGCACATTGATCCCAAGCTTCACTTAACTCAGAAATTTTCTCAAGATCCGAATCTGGAATTTCCTTGGGAATAGCAATTTGTAACATTGCAATTAAATCGCCCGACTTACTCGCCGCCTTCACGCCCATTCCCTTCAACCGCAATGATTTTCCACTTGAAGTTCCCGCTGGAACTTTTAACGCCACAGTTCCGTGAGGTGTCGGCAAATCAATCGTTGACCCGTCCGCCGCCTCCCTTAAAGTAATAGGGATGGTGATCTGTAAATTCAGCCCCTTTCGAGCGTAATTCGGGTGCGGTGCAATCTTAACAGTAATGAAGAGATCACCGGAGGGACCTCCCACTGACTGCCCCTGACCTCTCAAGCGAATCTTCTTTCCAGATTCAATTCCAGCTGGAATTTTTACATCTATTTTATCGACCTTGCTTTTGGTTCTCTGCAGGCTGACCTGATGTTGCCCCCCGACAACCGATGTTGCAAATGGGATAGTGATCTCTTTTTCAATGTCACTCCCTCGCCTCGGTGGAGCTTGCTGTCGACCGCCCATAGGACCACCGCCACCCCCCATCTGTCGCAAGATGTCTTCAAACCCTCCTCCAGCGCCTCCTCCACCTCCGCCTCCAAACATCTGACTCAAATCAATTCCGCCCGCACCTCCACCGAATGGGTTACCACCTGCACCACCTCCAAATGGATTGCCCCCACCCGCCTGACCAAAACTTGGCCCCATGTCATACATTTGGCGCTTTTTTTCATCGCTGAGGACATCGTACGCTTGCTGGACTTTTTGAAATTGCTGCTTTGCCTTCTCACGATCCTTTTCTTCTTTGTCTGCGTGAAGATCCGGATGGTACTTCCGTGCTAATTTTCGATACGCCTTTTGAATCTCGTCGGCGCTGGCATCCTTGGAAACGCCAAGAATTTTGTAATAGTCTTCATCCGCCATAAGGGGGGTGTCACTTTCGTTTTTGCACAAATCCAGGATTCAAATTTCACTTTTAACAGAGTGCCGCATTCTACGATTTTGCGGTAGCGATGATCAACCGTTAAACGCTGCTTCTCACTCCGCTACCGCCCGTATTTGACAGATTTTTCATACAAACGGGCATTTTGCCCGTTTCATGAATGCTCCAGTATTTTTCTAAAGCTGGAAACGCTTGGCGAGTATCTCGGCTCCGGCACGACAACGATGTTGCTTTTCGACCACATGAAACAAATTTCCAACAATGCCGTTGGTATTTTGCAACATTTTGAGGGAACGCAAATCAGTGGAATAACGTCAAAAGCTTGGTTTCCGCGGGAAAAAATGGATTCTCCCAATAATCTTTGCCTTTTGGCACTAGGGCTGCATTAGGGGTTCGCAGAGAAACTAACACCTAAGGAAACATCATGGCCCAGGCAAAAGAACCCCAACGAGAGTTTGCTGACTCCCAAGAAGATCTATTGGAAAAACCCATGCGTCGCTCCGCCCCCCGACTCGGCGAGAACGCGATTGACGATCCTGTCCGAATGTACCTCATGCAAATGGGGCGGATTCCACTGTTAACTAGAGACGAAGAAGTCTCAGCCGCAGTGCAAATTGACAAAGCAAGGTTTGTCTTTCGAAACACCATGTTGGCAACTGACTTTATGCTCCGCGGAGCGATTGACCTCCTTCAAAAAGTCCATGACAAACGACTTCGTCTTGATCGCACCATCGAAGTTTCCGTCACCAACAAAGCCGAAAAGAAAAGGATTCTTTTACGCTTAGTTCCTAATTTAAAAACCCTAAAGTTGCTGATGGCAGAAAATCGCAAAGATTTTCACTTCGCAGTCAATCGCAACCAACCGATCACAGAGCGACATCGTGCCTGGCGACGACTCACGCGACGCCGTAATAAGTGCGTCGTCCTCGTGGAAGAGTTAAACCTTCGATACAGTCGCCTCGCCCCCCTGTTTGATCAGTTAGATGAGATCAACACCAGAATGCAAGCTCTCAAGCGGCAACTCGCTGAAGCTGAAACGAGCGGATTTGAAGGGGCAATGGGCGTCAATGAACTTCGTGCCGAACTTCACTATCTTATGCAACAAACTTCTGAAACTCCAGCTACGCTCCAACGCCGGGTCCGAAAGACCAAAAAACTACATCATCAACAGGATGCAGCCAAACGTATTCTCTCAGCAGGAAACCTCCGCCTCGTCGTCTCTATCGCGAAAAAATATCGCAATCGCGGGCTAAGTTTTCTTGACCTGATTCAAGAAGGCAATACTGGATTGATGCGGGCGGTAGACAAGTTCGAACACATTCGAGGCTATAAATTCTCAACCTATGCTACGTGGTGGATTCGTCAGGCAATCACTCGGGCTATCGCCGATCAAAGCCGAACTATCCGCGTGCCCGTGCACATGATTGACACGATGAGCAAAGTCAGAAATGTAATGCGTGAACTTGTGCAAGAACTTGGTCGTGAACCTTCCCCCGAAGAAACTGCCGAACGTGCCCAACTATCAATCGATGACACCCGTGTCATTATGAAAATGGCACGCACGCCGCTCTCACTCGACCAGCCAGTTGGCGACCATGACGACAGTTATTTTGGTGAGTTCCTGGAAGACCACCGTGACGATGATCCACTCTACGAAACCAATCAAGCCGCATTGAAGAGTCGAATTGAAGAGGCGATGGAGCATCTCAATTATCGGGAACGTGAAATCCTTCGACTTCGCTACGGACTTGCTGACGGGTATTCTTACACGCTCGAAGAAGTTGGAAAGATTTTTTCGGTCACTCGTGAACGAGTTCGACAAATCGAATCAAAAGCGGTTCGCAAACTTCAGCAGCCTTACCGCAATCGCTCACTCTCCAGCTTCCTTGACGGCTATGAACCGACCTTCGATGGCCCTGTCGTGGAAAGCTAAAGAGTCTAGCACTGCTGGTGCTATCTAAACTACTTCCGCGAATCCACTTCCTCGGATCCACTTCCGCGAATTTGAATTCTCAGATTCGCAAACTCGTGATGTTGTGTATGTTTCTCTAAAAGACACCCGCCGATTGTTCGGTGGGTGTTTTTTTGTTACCCATCAAATTTTCCTTTGCGTTGTTATCGAACACCGGCGTTAAAAACCAAGAAGCTTCCCCAGCCAAGATGAATATTTGGAGATAGAATCGGTCAGCGCTCACTGCTAAAATATCATCGCAATTACGTCTATTGAAAGATTGACCGTGTGGGCTCGCAAACGAATTGACATTGGCATCCTCAATTTGATGATTGCTCTCTGGCATTGCCTACGCCCCCCCTCGAAAAGAGCTGCCGCTTCACTCGCAGCGAGGCAACTCCCATCTCACAATTCCTTTATCTGTCTTTCAGTGCGTAGTGGATTCGACCTCTTTCTTTCGGAACAGGATTGGCCAAAGAATTCTGAGATCATTTTTACGGGCTTAACGATTCCCGATATGCCACGCATTGCCCGAAAACACCAGTTTCAACCGGTCGGAGTCGATCTCGACCTATCCAAACTTGAACCCACCGTTAACCAGATCCAACGTCTCCTCACACCGCACACCAAAGCGATTGTTGTTGCACACTTATTGGGAGGCAGGCTACCAACAAACGAAATTTCCCAGATTACGAAAAAGCATGGCCTACTTCTTATTGAAGATTTCGCCCAGTCCTACAAAGGGCAATTAATTTCATCGGGCGACGTCGCAATGTTTAGTTTTGGCACCATCAAGACCAACACCGCACTTGGAGGTGCGGTCATGGTAATCGCCGATTCAAAATTACGTAAAAAAATGGTCAGCCGCCAAAATCAATGGCCCCAACAATCGCGTTCTCAATACGCGAGACGAATTCTGAAATATAGCCTCGTCAAATTTATCTCGACACGGCCAGTAGCAGGTGCCGTTCGCCGCTTATGTCAGTTTTTACCGGGTCAACACGACGCGTTTGCCTCCGGAATGGCGAAGAGTTTTTCTGGAGGTGATTTTTTTAAAAAAATTCGCCAGCGGCCCTCATCTCCACTCAACTATACACTCATCAACCGAATTTCAAATTTCCAACCAGAATCCATCGATTGTCGAATTCGGCGTGGAAAACTACTGGTTGATACCATTAGAAACGGCAACCCAAAAATCAGGATTCTTGGAGATGAGATCGAGCAAGCCAGTTATTGGATTTTTGGAATTCTCGTTGATAATCCTCGCAATTTAACCGGGATACTCTGGCATCACGGATTTGACGCAACCACCCAATCGAGTCTTCGATCCTTGGCATCCCCCGACGATAAAAACTCGCCGCCCATCGTAGGTCAAACCGCCTGTCTACCGCCCGCTGGAAAGCAGGGAAAATTACCAAACATCGATTTCATGCTGTCCCACCTCGTATTTTTGCCGCTAGACCGGCCAATGCCCAATTCCGAAATCACAAGAATGGGAGACGTAGTTACACGCTACGCAATTCCAACCACAGGCATCGATGAACAACAAACCGAGTATCAATGCTAGAAAGTTAGCCACCGAGACAAAACCATTTCACTCAGGCAAGGCTGCCAGCAAAAGATGTGCGAAGGCATCAAAACCAATTTCACCCATTTTAATAATTGAGTATTTTGAATTTCCAAGTTAGGCTTACTGACTTCAATTCATGGGCGGCTACTTTTCGCCTGACTTAGACTCAGAGCAGCATGTCGAAATCGTCGGTAAAACCAGTTTCCCACAGAAAAAACAATTCTGTTTCTCAAGCTGACTGGGTCAGCATGAAAGACGAGCAATTGTTGGACATGCGCATGTGCGATCTGAATCTTTCGATTGAGAATTCATTTCTTGCCGACATGCGACAGCAGCTTTACGCTGAACTTGCCGAAAGAAACTTGCGCCTTAAACCACATTGTTGGCTGAGTGATGATTGGTTTTCTCCAGATGGAGTTCCAGGAATTGCGATTCCGTTTTATCTAGCCCATCCAAGACTGATCCGACTCGAGCGTCGAAAAATGCTAGAAGTCGAGGGCGGAACAAAAACATGGTGCATGCGAATCCTTCGTCACGAAACAGGCCATGCATTTGATACCGCTTTTCGCCTGCACCGAAAAAAGAAATACAAACAAGTCTTTGGCAATTACTTTTCGCCATATCCCGAATCCTACAAACCCAAACCGCGCAGCAAGAACTTCGTATTGCACCTTGAGCCGTGGTATGCCCAGAGTCATCCTTCTGAAGATTTTGCGGAGACCTTTGCCGTGTGGCTCAAACGAGGGGCAGGGTGGAAACAGAAATACAAAGGCTGGCAGGCCTTAAAAAAAGTCGAGCTTGTCGACGAAATGATGCATCAAATTTCCGGGACAGCAGCGAAGGTAAAATCTCGCGCAAAAATCGAACCCATCCATCGAATTAAAAAAACTTTACGACAACACTATACCGAGAGGCACGCTGCTTACGCAGTCGGAGAACCAAGTGTTTTCGACGAAGATCTTAAAAAGCTGTTTCCCCAAACCCCCAAAACTCGCTCAACTCAATCTGCTGCTGCATTTCTCAGAAAAAATCGTCAAGATTTATGTGTCACCGTCGCGCAATGGACTGGAGAATACCGATACAATACGAATCAAGTCCTAAGAGAGATGATTGATCGCTGCCGGACTTTGAATCTACGTGTATCAGAAACTCACGAATCGCAACTGCGACAAAATCTGATGATCGTGCTCACCGTCCATACGATGAATAACCTCCATGGAGTTCATCGTGTCGCTTTGTAATTTTCGGATACGATCTTTCTCTCCCTTGGGAATGGCAAACTTGTAAACTGTCGCTGAACAATCCCCGGCATTTCGCAAACTTCGCCGCGCTACGGCGCAACTGTGTCAAACGATAAACGACAATTTTTCTGTACGGATTTATGAAAAAACTACGAGTGCTTGTGCTAATGCACGAAGCACTGATTCCTCCGGATAACCTCGTAGGCTATTCACCAGAGGAAATTCTTGAGTGGAAAACCGAATTTGACGTCGTAACAACGCTGCGGGAAATGGGGCACGAAGTCCTTCCTTTGGGTGTCTATGACGATCTGGGGGATCTTCGTCGAGCAACCGAGGACTTTCGCCCCCATATCTGGTTCAATCTGTTAGAAGAATTTCACGGAGTCTGTGTTTATGATCATCACGTCGTCAGTTATCTCGAACTGATGAAGCAGCAATATACCGGCTGCAATCCACGCGGCCTCCTCTTAGCTCACGATAAACCACTCGCCAAAAAGATCCTCTCCTTTCATCAAATTCGCTCTCCAGGTTTTTTCGTTGTGCCCCGCGGGAAAAAAACCAAACTCCCTCAAGCACTCGATTATCCCCTGTTGGTAAAATCCGCCTCGGAGGACGCTTCTAATGGAATATCCGATGCCTCGATTGTCTATGACTTGGATCACCTCATCGATCGGGTCGATTACATTCACTCATCTACGAACACCGACGCTCTCGTCGAGACCTTCATCGAGGGCCGAGAACTATACGTCGGCATCATCGGTAATCGACAACTCAAAGTCTATCCAACTTGGGAGATGATTTTTGAAAATGCGAAACCGGGTGATCCGCGCATTGCGACATCAAGAGTGAAATGGGACGTCAAGCATCAGGACAAACTAGGCATCAAGACCGAACGTGCACAGGGGATTCCACGCAGCGTCGAAAATCGGATCAAAGACGTTTGCACACGGGCTTACAAAGCACTCAGCTTGAGTGGCTATGCAAGAATCGACTTGAGGCTACGGGACGATGGCGAGATTTTTGTAATCGAAGCCAATCCCAATCCCAATCTTTCCTTTGGAGAAGATTTCGCAGAATCGGCGGAAAGTATTGGAATTGGTTACGACCAGCTTTTGAAAAAGATAATCTCTCTTGGCCTTGGCTATCAGGCCGAGTGGCGATTGGTTTAGCCAACCTAAATATTCAGCCATCCGGCCGAGCACACGCTCTCATTTCTTAACCGGCTTTTCGTCTTGCTTATTCTTTCCGTTTAACCACAGATCAAGCTGGCGACGCTGTTCTTTGGAGGGCCGAGAAACGAATCTCAATCGGTAACTGCTGGACTCCAACTGACCAATCGTGAGGTTCAAGGTCATCAACTGGCCACGCCGAGATATTAAAATCTCAAGTTCATCTCCCACCTCGTACTGCGACAAGCGAGAATCAACGCTGCTAGTGATTCGAAAGCCATTAACGGCAATCACTTCATCTTCAATATTAATTCCAACGTCCGACGCTGGCGAATTTGGTTTTACCGAAGTAACTTTTACGATTCCGTCCGCAGCGGAAGTACGAAACCCTAGATAAGGCCTCCCCCGAGATGTGGATGTCCGAGCCTTCACGCCCACAGCACTTGCCAAACGATCTTTGAGCCCCGACAGACCAGCCAATACTTTCGTTCCTTCGTCTTTCTTGTCTGACTCTTTCTTGTCTGACTCTTTCTTGTCTGACTCTTTCTTGTCCGAATCTTTCTTGTCCAACTCTTTCTTGTCCAACTCTTTCTTGTCTGACTCTTTCTTGTCTGACTCTTTCTTGTCCGACTCTTTCTTGTCCGACTCTTTCGTCGCTTTTGTCGCCGACTTTTTATAAGGCGGGATCACACCAATTGCTTCGATATCCGAATAGTCCAGTTCATCGGTCGAATCGATCACACTGGCAAACCAATCACTCAAATCCTCACCTGCAAGTTCACTTGCGGCTGCCCGAAATTCATCAGTGGTGTATCCAGTCGTCACGTAATCGGCAAACAACTTTCGCATCAAGTCATCTAGGCTTTTTTCACCTTTTGTTAGTTTCCGAATTCTCGCGTCCAGTAAAAAGGCAGCCACAGCGCCTTTTGAATAGTAACTGATTCGCGTGTTAGATGAATTTTCATCAGGTCGATAGTACTTAATCCATGCATCGTATGAAGAATCTTTTAAACTTTGCAGCTTCCGCCCACCGGTTCGCTGAACGCCCTCGACATCCCCAGAAAGTCGCGAGAGGAATTCACTTCGAGAAAGCAGACCTGCTCGCAAGAGTGCAAGATCCTCATAGTAACTTGTAATCCCTTCTGCGATCCAAAGACTATCGGTATAGACTTCGTTTTCATAATCGTAAGTGACCAAAGATTTAGGCCTCAACCGCCGAATATTCCACGTGTGAAAGAATTCATGGCTCGCGAGACTCAACCAGCTTTTATATCGGCCACGATCGCGGAAGGACCAGCGACTGGTCATTAGCACCGAAGAATTATCGTGCTCTAGTCCACCACCACTCTCAACGATCATGTTGATGAACATGTACCGGTCGTACGGCACAACACCCCACATTTCCTGATGAGCTTCTACGATCTTCTTTAGATCGGTTGCGGCTTTCGTACCATCCCAATACCCCGACTCACCAACATTGACCAGTTGATGCTCAATTCCACCAACCACGAATGGGTAGACACTAACATTTCCTGCGACGATCGGACTATCGACTAATTCATCGAAATTTTCAGCGACAAATCGATGCGGATTATCTCCAACCGATTTTAAACTCGTCGCACTTCGTGTCCAATTCCTTGGCAACAACAATTGCACTTCGTGCTGTTGGTCCAAACGATCTGGAACCGTAATGAATGTAGGAGCACCGTTGATCATTGCATACTGATTGCCGACCCAATTCGTTCGAACCGACATCTCATTGCAATACAGACGATAACTAACCTCGAATGATTTAATCCCTTTGGTTTCGACTAACCATCGATTCTTGCGAATTTTTTCAAATTCCAATTCACGATCCCCCGAAGTGACCGTCATTGAATCGATGTTGCGTGCGTACTCACGAACCAAATAGGAACCTGGAGTCCAAACGGCCATCATCAATTCGGTCGTATCTGAAACAACGGGTACGACTACCTTGATTGTCAGATAATGATTTCTGGCATCTTCAAGATCGACTGTGTATTGGAGAGCAGTTTTCTCGTCGTCCGTCACGGCAAAGACTTCGGAGGCCCCCAGGAACAGCAGCGCCCATAAGATGGCGCTAAGAATTTTAAAAGTCTTGGTTTTAACTTTGGTTTTAATAGGCTTCATTATTAATCGCTAAAAAAAATTCACTTCTAACTGAGACCGACAAAATAACTCCGCACCAGAACCGATCATGAATCGCAATGGCCACTGCGGAGAGCGGGAGCCACATCGGCCCAAACTGCCTCCCATTCCTCTATCCCTCAATCCTAACACGGAGAATCGCCGGATCATGAATTTACATGAAATTGTGGTCAGGAACGGTAAAACGAGACCTCAGTTATGCTAAATATGTGGGATGCTACTCATATTTCTAAGTTTCGGATCTGCAGGAGAACGCCCCGCCTGGTTTTGGAGACTTTTAGCAAGTTCCAATTTGCCATCCGCCGTGTCTATACGTCGATCAGAAACACGTGTTCATGGATTCAATCATCAAATTCTCACCCCGCAATGGCTGGTTAGAAATTTCGTGAATCATCCATTTTTAGCTTGTGAGGTACAACCGCCCTCGACACAATAGACCAGCATATCCCACCCCTAACACCATCATGTTTTGACCGGAGGCGTCCCATGGATGATTCTACACGTTATCGCTCAATCTTACTCTTTGGCCCTCCGGGAGCAGGGAAGGGGACCCAGGGGAAAATTCTTGGATCTGTCCCAGGATTTTTCCACCTCTCTGTTGGAGATGTTTTTCGATCTATTGATATCGGCTCCCCAACCGGACAGCAGATCTATAAATACACTTCTAACGGACAGCTGGTCCCCGACGAATTGACGGTCCAGATTTGGAAGAAAACAGTCGACGCTTACGTCGCTCTCTCCACTTACAAGCCTCGCGAAGACTTACTTGTGCTCGATGGGATTCCTCGAAACGTCGCACAAACCGAACTTGTGAAAGACCACCTCGACATCCTCCAAGTTGTCAGCCTAACCTGTGAATCCGAGGAGGATATGATCTTGAGGATGCGACGACGAGCCATTCGGGAAAACCGGGCCGACGACGCAAATGAAGATGTTATTCGGAGTCGATTTCGGATTTTCCACAGCGTTTCCAAACCAGTACTCGAATGTTATTCCGATGAAATCATCTCTACCGTCGAAGCCAATGGTTCACCGGCAGAAGTCTTTCAGCAAATACTAACCGCCGTCGTTCCTATTCAAAACAAACATTTTCAAGATCAATACAATTCGTAGAGACAAATTTCAGACAGGTCAAATTGCTGGCACTTGGCCAATAACTGATTTACCTACCCATGCTTGCAAACACTCGGGAACATTCACGCTCCCATCCGCGTTCTGATGATTCTCAAGAATTGAAATTAGTGCACGACTTAATGCGAAAGCCGTTCCATTGAGCGTATGAACGAAATGGGTGCCCTTCTTATCCTTGACCTTGTAACGGATGTTCAATCTTCGTGACTGGTAGTCGGTGCAATTCGAGGTGCTAGTTACCTCTCCCCACTCCCCGCTCTCGCCTCGACCGGGCATCCACGCCTCAAGATCGTATTTCCGATAGGCCGGGCCACCCAAGTCACCTGTCGCAGTATCAACCACGCGATAGGGAACACCTATCGCATCAAAAAGATCACACTCAATCTGCCGCAATTCTTCATGCATGGAATCACTTTGCTCCGGACTGGCAAATACGAACATCTCAATTTTCGTAAATTGGTGAACGCGATATAACCCTCGTGAAGCTCGGCCGGCGGCGCCTGCTTCGGTTCGATAGCAGTGGCTAATACCACATAAACGAATAGGCAAGTCTGTCTCGGCGATCGTCTTTCCGCTGTACAATCCCCCCAAGGTAATTTCAGAAGTCCCAATCAGCGACAAGTTCATATTTTCAATGCTGTAAATCTGGGTCTCAGGCCCTCGCGGCATAAAACCGATCCCCTCCAGCACCGAATCTTGAGCAAGATCCGGAGTAATTGTCGGCGTAAACCCTCGCTTACTCAACTCAACCATTGCGAACTGTTGGATCGCCAAATCAAGCATTACCAAATCACCTTTAAGGAAATAGAAACCATTTCCGGTCGTCCGCGATCCTCCTTCGAAATCAATCCAATCATGTTTCTCACCAATCTCGAGATGGTCCAGCGGGGAGAAATCAAATTCCCGACAGGTATGCTTTCCACGAGCAAGCTCCAAATTTGATTTATCATCAACACCCACGGGACATTCCGCATGCGCCATATTGGGAACCTGCAACTGAATCTCTTTTATCTCACGATCGATAAGATCATGTTCTGCTTGAGCCGAATCCTTTTGTTCTCGCAACGCACGAGCGCTAACCTTGAGTGATTCACGCTCCTCGCTATCTTTCGCTTGTCCAATTTTTTTCGACTCTGCATTAGATTGAGTGTTTAAATCTTGGACGAGCTGTAGCTTCCCTCGCCGCTGCACCTCAAGTTCAACTAACCGATCAACATCGACGGTTATATTGCGATTAGCGCAATTTTGCTTCACAGCTTCGACGTTTTCAACAATGTATTTTCGATCAAGCATGGCGTAAATTTAGATTTTGGTTTTTAAAAAATGTGAAACGGCAACATCCCAATGCCGTTCATTGAATGTCACTAAAATAGATCTCTCAGAAATCAATCGCCTATTTCAACGATTCAATTCTGCCGTGTCAATTTGCAATCTTGGCAACTTCATCCCAAAGACAGCAACTCGATTTAATTCCTCGGTGGAAGTCTTCAAGAGAAAACTTTTCATTGGGGCTATGCAGATTATCGTCGTCTTGCCCCCAGCCCAACAGCAACGTGTCAATTCCTAGCATTTCTGTGAATGCGTTCACGACCGGAATACTTCCCCCCGAACGCACAAAGACTGGGCGAACCCCGAAGCCCTGCTCAATCGCATCCGCGGCAGCCTCCATATATGGACTGTCAAGTGAAAGCACAAACCCTGGTGCTCCATGCAAGGCTATGAATTCCATTTCAATCGATTCGGGACACAACGCCTCGAGCATCTTCCTCATTCCCTCCTGGATGACCTCCGGATTTTGATTGGGCACCAATCGGCAACTAAATTTAGCACCCGCTTTGGCAGGCAACACCGTTTTGGCTCCCTCGCCTTGATATCCGCTCCACAGTCCATTGATATCAAATGTAGGTCGCGCCCACCGTCGTTCTAAGGTTGTGTAACCTTTCTCTCCGGCGAGAGCCTTTACCCCTAACTCCTTCTGGTAGTCTTCATCAGAAAACCCTAACTTCGAAAATTGCTCACGCTCACGCTCACTTAACTCTTCGACATCATCATAAAATCCAGGAACCTGCACGCGTCCATTTTCGTCAATGAGCGCCGCCATCATTTTACATAAAACATTTGCGGGATTAGCAACGGTTCCACCAAATCCGCCAGAATGCAAATCTCGATTTGGCCCAGTCAAATTAACCTGATAGTAGGTTATCCCCTTGAGGCCGTAGGTGATCGCCGGTTGACCAGGCCCGTACTGAGAGCAATCGCTGATCACGGCAATGTCCGCACTTATTTTCTCTTTCACAGGCAACTCAACGTCGTATTCGCCATTCAGGAAAGCCTTGAGTCCAGCACCACCAGATTCCTCTTCACCTTCGATTAGAAACTTGACCTGAATCGGCAATGCTCCCTTAGTTTTTAAATACGCCTCAACGCCAAAGACATGGGTAATCATCTGGCCTTTGTCATCGGTCGCTCCCCTCGCAAACACCTTGCCATCGCGAACAGTTGGCTCAAAGGGAGGGGTTTCCCAAAGCTCCAATGGATCTGGTGGTTGGACATCATAGTGTCCGTAAACCAAAACCGTCGGCGCACCTTCGATCTTTGGAGATTCCGCATAAATTAACGGATGTCCACAGGTCTCGATTGTTTCTGTTTTCAACCCCATGTCGATAAACTTTTGTGCCAGCCACTCCGCCGTCTTCCGCACGTCAGCATCGTAGGCGCTGTCTGTACCAATGCTTGGCATTCGCAACCACTCAAACAAATCGGACTCAAACCGGTCGTGGTTCTCACTTAAGTAGCTATCGAATTCGGACATAACAGATCCTCTGATTTAATATGGCAACCACTTATCAGTTGCGGTTTTTTTAAAAACGATGCAAAACCTATTTTCTGATTCCTCGGAAACGCTAGCTCCATGAAGCAGATTGGCAAACAGGCTGATTTCGAAACAAGCTCAAATAGCGAAGCGAAATCGTTGTCTGTGACTCCAATATAGCCCTGACCCGCGATTGCGACCACGGACCCTGACCACAACTCGCCCGCGGAGCTCCCTGATGAGCGAATAAAAATACAAGAAATGCTGACGGTTTCTACAATACGCAAAAAAATTTACTTGAATCCTAAGAGATTTTCAGTCAAAGTAGGCAAAATTCGAAGTGGAATGGTGTCCAAGAATTTAGAGAAACGATAATGTCCGACAAGGATTCAGCAACACTTACTGCCGAACCGGTAGTAAAGCCAAAAAATAAAAAAGACCAACGGCCAAAGCGTCAACCAAGGTTTCACGTCATTCTCTGGGACGATGACGATCACTCCTACGAGTACGTCATCTTGATGATGCGACAGATCTTTGGACACACGATCGATCGGGGTTTTAAAATTGCCAACGCCGTCGATTCTGACGGAAGAAGCGTTTGCCTGACAACCACGCGCGAACATGCTGAACTCAAAGTCGAGCAAATCCATTCATTCGGAAAAGACTTCCTGATTCCTCGCTGCCAAGGATCGATGTCGGCCACCATCGAAGCCGAAGCGAGTGACTAGCTGACGCTCGCTTTTCGAAGTTCACCAAGAGTTAAACTGAATTTCGTCTAGGTTCTAAAAAATCAAGCGTGCCCCTCACGCATCCCCACTTGGCCTCTTGAGCCTACCTGCTTGAAAGTCGAAATTTCACGTTGCAGAAGTACCGCAATAGTGTCCAATGGTAACGGCAGGTGTACTTGATTCGAAAAGAGACATGGCGTGGGTGCGAAACTAAAAACAGCGACTCTCGGTTGCAAAGTCAATCAATACGAGACCCAACTAGTACGAGAAGGCCTGTTGGGGGCGGGCTTTTCGGATGCTGAACCCGATCAACCCGCCGACCTTTGCATTGTCAACACTTGCACGATTACGGGAGAAGGCGATTCCAAAAGTCGGCAAATCATCCGCCGGATGAATCGCAACAACCCCGATGCGAGAATCGTGGTCATGGGATGCTATGCCACACGGGAACCGCAAGAAGTTGCTGACCTGCCAGGGGTTGCCGAAGTCGTCACTGACAAACGCGAAATCCCTGATTTGCTTGGAAGATTTGGAGTCGTCGATATTCCAAACGGCATTTCAGGACTCAACAATCGCCACCGGGCTTATGTCAAAGTTCAAGACGGCTGTTTACTACGCTGCAGCTATTGCATCATTCCGACGGTTCGACCTGACATGTTCAGCCGACCTCTCCAAGACGTTCTCGATGAAGTTCGAGTCTTAATTGACAACGGATTTAGCGAAGTCATTTTGACGGGGATTCATCTCGGACATTACGGAGTTGACTTTAATCAGGGGAAACCTAAACGTGATTGGGTCAGGCTCTCCCATCTAGTTCGCGCCATCTGTAAGCTTTCCCCTACGGTGCGTGTGCGGCTTTCAAGTATTGAGGCGACGGAGGTCACCCGGGAACTAATTGAGGTCATGAAAGATTTTTCATCCCAGGTCTGTCCTCACCTCCATGTCTGTCTGCAAAGCGGCAGTGATAGAATTCTCCGTGGAATGAAAAGAAGATGGACGCGCAGACACATCATTGATCGCTGCCAACTCGTCAAAAGCGAACTTCACTTGCCAGCCTTCACGACCGATGTAATCGTTGGTTTCCCGGGGGAAACCGAAGATGATTTTGCAGACACAATCGATGCCTGTCGACAAATTGGTTTTTCAAAAATCCATATGTTTCCCTTCAGTCCAAGAAAGGGAACTCCGGCGGCAGGCATGGAAGAACAAATCTCCAAAAAAATCAAATCCGAACGAGGCGCGAGAATTGCGGCCCTGGAAAAAGACCTGAAACGAGAATACTTTCAGAATCTTGTTGGAGAAGAACTGCAGTTGTTGGTTGAAAAAGTAAATGACGACAAAACGGTAACTGGCACTTCCTGCCGATACGCCACCGTCAACGCCATTGCGGCCAACGCGTCAGAAAACGAACTCATTACCGTGAAAATAGAAACCGCGGGAGATACGCTTTCGGGACGAGCAATCGAAAGCTAAACCGGCAAGCAGTGGAGTGATTTCGTTACCACTCGGTAGCAACAGCACGTGGGTTCTCGAGACCCAACTTCTTCATTTTCTTGTACAGAGTCGTTCGATTGACACCGAGTTGTTCCGCTGTTTCGTTCCGGTTCCAGTTATTCTCACGCAACGATTGCAAGATAATCTGCCGCTCTGGCCCCTCCAAAGCAGCCTTAAGAGTCTGCCGTTGAGCTAATGGTGAGATCGTTAAGGTCTCCGTTTGGCAAGCACTAATATGGGACGGAAGGTCTTGAATCCCAAGTTGTGGGCCACTGCCCAAAAGAACCGCCCGTTCAACAATATTCTGAAGTTCTCGAACGTTACCGGGCCATTTGTACTGCTGCATTGCCTGCAACGAAGCCTGGTCAAATCCTGTAATTTGCTTTCCTTCCTCCTCGCAAACTTTTTCAAGAAAATGCTTTGCCAATGTTGGTATGTCCGAGGGACGTTGGTGAAGTGAAGGTAACTCAATGTTGATTACATTCACCCGATAGTAGAGATCCTGTCGAAATCGATCTTCGGCGACTGCCTTGGCTAAGTCTTCATTGGTCGCCAGAATAATGCGTGTGTTTACACGAAAGGTCTCTGTGCCGCCAACCTGCTCAAATTCCAACTCCTGCAAGACGCGTAATAACTTGACCTGCAAGGACGGCGACGCTGTACCAATTTCATCTAAAAAAATGGTTCCGCCATCCGCTTGTTTAAATTTCCCAACCTTATTTCCAGTTGCTCCAGTAAAAGAGCCGGCAACATGCCCAAACAACTCGCTCTCAAGAAGATTGTCAGGCAACGCTCCGCAAGCCACTTCCACAAAGGGAGCCTTGCGTCGATTGGATCGCTGATGAATCGCTCTGGCAATCAATGACTTTCCCGTTCCGCTTTCGCCAGTAATCATCACAGTTGCTTTGGTATCAGCAATGTTGTCTACCATGTCAAACGTCTTCTGCATCCGATGATCATTGCCAATGATGCTATGCCGACCGAATCGTTTATCTAATTGTGTTTTTAACTGCTCATTTTCTTCAATGACTTTTTGCTGCGACAATGCGCGATCGAAACAGATTAATATTTCGTCATCAATCAAGGGCTTCGTAACCAGATCAAAGGCTCCCGCACGAATCGCCTCAATTCCCGTATCTACCGTGGCATACCCAGTCATTAAAACGACGACGACATTAGGGTGATGTTTCTTGCATTCAGCAAGTAATTCGAAACCATCGTCATGCCCAATTCGGACATCAAACAATGCGAGGTCAAATGTGGTCTCATTTAATCGCTGACGGGCCGATTCCCCATCAGCTGCAAGAGAAACTTGAAACCCCTGGTCTGCTAACCATGCGCCCATTGATTCCAACAGGTGCTTATCATCATCAACGAGGAGGATCTTCGAATTCTTCGGGTTTCTCATGTTCATCTTCAAAATCATTTCTTATTAATCTTGGCAGTTCAGATACCGCAGTACCAAACGTGCCGCAGGTGATTAAATACAACGCCTATGTTTATTTAGGTCACCGTTGCCGCAGTAATGCCTGATTCTGTTAAGAACCCTGAATTTGAGGGAAATTTTCGATTGTTAAGATTGCGCGGTACTTTCCGATAAAATTGACGTTGCACAAGATTTCTTTCCCCATCTAGAGTATAAATGATTTGTCTCTTCCCGATCTTACTTCCAATAAGCAATTCTTTTGCTAATAGCCGCAATTCTTACTTTAAACAGGCTCATCAAGGTTTAACTGCATCAAATTGCCCATGACGTCGAAAATACTGCTCGCAGACGATCACCCCATTATTGGTCTCAGCCTCTTCAATCTCGCGAAAGAAGCCGGGATGGATGTCGTAGATCAAATTCGAAGTCCTGCCCAAATTGTGCCCTCGATCGAAATTCATCGCCCGCAAATCCTGATTACGGAAGTTCGACTCGGCAGGCAAGACGCTCTGAAATCACTCGAGAAAATAGAACCCGAGTTGAAATTAAAGGTGATCGTTTTTACCTCCCATTCCAACCCAACCAATATTGCGAGAGCAAGCGCTCTGGGCTGTTTTGAATTCATTCAAAAAACATCCCCCATTGAGAATTTGATTACCTCTCTTCGGAGTGCTGCAGCTGGCGAAGCCACGCCACCTACGAGCTTGCTGGCGACAACAAAGACAAGGATGAAGCGAATCGGATCAGGCCCCGCAGAGAGCCCACTTACCAAACGCGAATCCCAAGTCTTGCAACATGTCGCCATGGGCTTGAGTAACCGGGAAATTGGAAAATCACTTGGAATCAGTGTCGAAACCGTCAAAGAACACGTCCAAAATATTTTACGCAAATTAGATGTCAATGACCGCACACAGGCAGCGGTATGGGCACTTAAAAATGGAATGATTTAGAGATGAACAAGCAGTCTTCACTCTCTTGGTAAACTAGTTTTACTGCGTTAATCCGGTTGCTTCAGCTCTTGATAGAAACGCTGCATACGCGCTTCCAGTTCCTTTAAGTTGCTGCCGAATGCTTTGGCAAAATCAGCGGACCGCTGCTTCTTTGAATAAGAAGAGAAATCAGTCCGTGCAGCGTCATTTTTCAGAAACTGCTTGTAATCGCTCGGCATTGCTTCACTAAAATAGAACGTCATGCCCCAAGAAATCGCATAGGCAGCCTGGGCATCGGTTCGAAATAAGTCGTCACTGACAACTAATTCAGCCATCTTTCCACGAACCTTGCCCTCCCGATATAGCTTCTTCAATTGCGCCAATCGAGACGCATGAATCCGGTCCTCCTGTCGTGGAAAATTCTGACTATTGTTCACACCACGGGCCTCAAATAGCATTGCGAGTCCCTCACTCTCCCAACGAACGACCGGGCCAAAACGACTGTGCAAGCCGGTATTGAAAGCCGTTTGATGGGTGGCTTCATGCAGAATTGTCCCCGCATTGAATAACCATAACTTGTCTTTGGAACGGCCTTCGGTCTGATCGTAGGTGATAATTCGATTGCTCTTGGGTGAGTAGTAACCAAGAATCGAAGGATCATAATCATGAAACGCCCTTAACATTCGATCGAATTCACCGCGCGTTCTTAGCACAACCGCAACCATCGGAAATTCAGGATCCTGCAAATTAAATCCCCGCGTTGAAAAGTAAGCTTGAAACCGAGCGTACAACTGCTGAAAGGGCGTCGCCCAAACCTGAGGACTTCCCGGGGGGTGCACGACAACAAAATCATGGGTCAAAGACACATCGTACTTATTTCCAAACTCTACCTGCAAACGCCTTCGCATCTCCGATGCCGAGTAAGGCTTAAAGTCAGAACTGACAGTCGAATAATCGCGGTCAGTTTTGACCGGCAATAGACTGACTTTGCCATCGCGGCGAAGCAGCATCATTTCACGACCATCCCACGCCAAAGGCCTACCGAGATAGGTCTTCTGTTTATACGGAACTTCAATGGTGATTTCAGGCTGACTTGATTGCCCATTTCCGTCTTCGACAACCAACAAAATCATGACACAGGAGAGGCTTACCATGAGAATTTTCTTAATTGGATTTACCCGCATCTCGATGTCCCTCCATTCAAATGTCCATCAAAATCTACGTCACCTCACTCCTTTCGCAAACGGATTCCCGAATGAATACTAATCAAAGCAAATTTTCCACCCACCAAATGGTCCAAATTGTTAGGATAGTGAGTGTTAATGAACTCAAGGAATTAATATGCAACGTTCTCCCCTTCAATTTGCCGCCGCATTGCTCTTGGCCATCTGTTTCGTCTCCCCCTTAGCTCTCGTCGGTCAGGAAAAGTTACCCCAAGACACGCCCCCAGCTAAACCAGCGAGGGTGCTCGGTGATATGGAACTCATTGATCGCGTGGACACGCTTAGGCCGCAACTTGAATCACCCTCTATTCCTCAGCGTGATAAAGCGCAGCAGGAATTAATAGATCTTGGAATTCGCGTCCTTGATCATCTCGATCCCGCTGAACCCACCGCAGCCACTGATGTGATTCAGCGTATCAGCAAGATCCGAACGGAACTTGAAAAAATCGTTGCATCAATTGCTACGAGGTCTTCCCGTGCCACCCTCACCGGAAAGATGACCGTTGGCGAAGCACTTGCCGCATTGAAAAAACAAACTGGAAATGATGTCGCCTTAACAGAAACGACCGCTGACATTTTTAGCAAACGAGAAATTGACCTGAAAATTGAAAATGGCACGTTTTGGACGGCGCTTAACAGCATCGCTCAACAGGGAGAGATCACGATCTCCCCCTACGCAGCCGCCCCCGGTCAGCTGCGTCTCGACCCGACTCAGTCGGCAATGCAGCAGGCTGTTGCCCCCAATACAAACAAGCCAAAAGTTCCGGCCAGCTTGCCTCCGAACTGTGTTTCTGGAATTTTTGGAATTTCCGTTACTCAGGTAAATGCATCCCGCAACCTCGTTAATCCCAAACTCAACTTTTGTAATATTAGTACGGTGGTTCGCTGGGAACCCCGAATCACTCCCATCTCTTTTCAACTTCCCGCCGCAAGTATCAAGGCTGTTGACGAGCAAAACCAACCGATCGAACTCACCAACAGCGAAGCCGTATTTTATGGAACCGTCCAATCAGAAATTGCTGAGATCGAGTTTTTCATCCCGGTCGAACTGACCGATCGCTCGACCAAAAAAATCAAAACACTCACGGGTACCGGCGAAGCAATGATCGCCGGACGCGTCGAAACTTTTCGTTTTAAAAAGCTAGGCCGTTTAAACGATGGCTATCAACAAACCCGCGCAGGCGCCACAGTCACTTATCAAGGTATTCAAAAGAATGAAGAACTGTTCGGTCTCGCGATCAAGCTCGGATTCGATGCCCAACACAACGCACTGGAGTCCTATCATAGCTGGGTCTACGATAACAAAATCTTTCTTGAGGACGAAAAGGGTGAGCCAATCGCTCCCATTGCCTACGATGGGATCGGGCAAACCAAAAATGAAATTACTGTTCGCTACTATTTTGACACCGACCCAAGCGCATTAACCCTCGTTTATCAAACGCCTGCTTCGATTGTCAAAGTTCCAATAAAGATTGAATTGACTGAAATCCCACTGCCTTAACACGAGCTCAAGAACACGATTTTCGCTTTCAATTTGGAGTGCGCATTTGACTTCACCTACCCGTCGATACATTTTTGCCATTTCGGCAAACGCAAAAATTATCACCTGTTGGTTGACATTTGGATTTTTGAGTCTTACGACAAACCATGCTTACGGACTTCAAGAATTCGAGGCGGCTGAATCGGTTTCCTCAAAAATCCTTGCAACCATCAACGGCCAAGCCATTACGCGAGACCAAGTTACCCGCGACCTCTTACGAACTGTAGGCGATCGACAACTCTCAGCCATCGAGAATGAAAAAGCGATAGAGCTGACAATTCAAAAACTGATCAACCAGCATATCGCGATCGACTTCCTATCAAACCGGGGATTAGCAGCCAATCCATCTGAAGTCGATTTCCAAATCGAGAATTTGAAATCTGAGTTGAAAAGGATGGATTTGAGTTTTACAGAATTCCTCAAAGAAACTTACCAGACAAGCGACGAGTTGAGATTTCAGACGAAGTGGCAGCTCAGCTGGGAGCGCTATCTTAAGAACAAACTGACAGATGAATTCCTTAAGTCCTATTTCGAGCGAAGCAAGCGACGGTTTAATGGGACTGAAATCAAAGCAGCGCATCTGCTGATCAAACTGCCCGCAAACAATTCTCAAGCACAAGAGGAACGCACCAACCAACAACTGCTTGAAATTCGAAAACAAGTCCTTGCAAAAACTGTTTCCTGGCAGGAAGCCGTGAAAGAACACTCAGAGGCTCCAACTCGACTCTCAGGCGGCTCCATCGGCTGGATCGCACGCGAAGGCCCCATGGCCCCCTCATTTACAAATGCTGCTTTTCAACTTTCAGAGAATGAGATTAGCTTGCCGGTAAAAACTAAATTTGGCTTCCACCTGATTCGCTGTGAAGCTATCCGTGATTCTGCATTAGGGTGGAAAGATGTCAGGACCGAGCTTGAAAAAAATGCGGCCCGCGACCTTTTGCAAGCGATCGTCAAGCAACATAAAATTCAAAAGGCAAATTAAACTGAGTCATTTTCACTGCGAACCTTTGCTCCAAATATATAGTTGCTGCATTTTTGCATTGCGTGGACCTTTATTCACTTCCGCGAACCCGCGACCCTTTTCAAAAAAACCAATCGCAATTTTTTCTACACCCTTCAGATCGTCACGCTCAATTTTCACCCGATCAATCACCGTTTCTTGAGGCTCCAAATTCGAGAACACAACTTGATTGGCACTTCCTCGCTTCAAGATCTTATTCTCAACACTCAAAAGATTTAAAAAACGAATCTCTCGCCGGTCCGAATTCAATTTCCACACAGCCTCTATCTGCAATCCATCGTTTTCTTCGCGAGTCACTCGTACTCCACGAAGAACAGCATCGCCACCAAATTGAACATCTTTAAATTCACTCGATGAGGCTGCAACAATCGCATCAGCTAACTTGCTACTATTTAAGTTGAATCGGGTTTGTTGGATGCCCCCCCAACACGCCAAAAAGAGAACAGAAATTATCACAATTTTTTTAACTGCGATCTCATTGGTTAAAGCATGGACCAAGGTCTTAACAAACGGCGCGGGAGTTTTTTTATCGAACCGAGCCACAATCGCTTTGCGAAACGGGACTTCAACCAGATGATAAAGCAGTGACGACACGGCGATTGAAAGACCAAGGCAACAGACTATTTGCAGTGGCGTGACCCAACTCCCTTCAATTCGGTCATGCCGTGCAACCATCAACAGCACACTCATGTGTACCATATAAAACGAATAACTTATTTCTCCTAGATAAACAAACAATCGACTCGATAAAAGCAATGCCCCCCAACCCCGACTACGGGCAAAGATAAAAATCAAAATCACAAATACGGGCGCTGCACCTGAGAACCGATACCAATAATTGAACCCGGCACTTATCCCCGGCGGCTGATCATGCCTGTACAACCCAAGCCGATTCGAAGAGTAGAAAAATATAACAATGAGTAAAACGCTAAATAACTCAACAACCGTATCGAAAGCCGGTGAGTGTTCAGACCTCTGAGACCGTGACAAGAAAAAAATGCCGCAGGCTATTCCCGAGGCGAATTCAAAACAGCGCATTGGCGGTAAATTTCTAATTAAAGCATCGAATTGAATTCCTCTGCTTTGCCAGGCCGGCCCATAAACACCAATCAAAAAGACGAGAAGAATCGTGAAAAGCAGGACGCTCAAATACTTAAAAACAAACCTCTTCGGCCAACCAATCAGAAACCATGGGAAGACTGCATAAAAAAATGCTTCGACAGATAAACTCCAGGCAGGGCCATTCAAAAAATATCCCCATTTGTGAATGGGAATCCAAGCCTGCAGAAGAAAAACATTGGCAAATGACTTCAGAAAGACATGATCTTGTTTTTGAAATATCTGCCAACCGAAAACCGCAAAAAGGGCAATCAAAAGAGTCATAAGGTGCAATGGCCAAACCCTAGCCACTCTTCGCAGATAAAATTCCTTGAAGGGAAATTTGTTTGAGGTGGACGCCTCTAGGCGGGGCACATAGACGTAGGCGAGGATAAACCCCGAAAGCACGAAAAAAAAGCTCACTCCTGCAGCACCGATGGGTGCTTTACCAAAATCATATTCTGGCCATTGGCCGGGAACATGCGCAATAAACACCGCCAGCGCAGCCAAAAATCTTAAACCGGTTAGAGACTTTAATTGCGTATTTTGATACTTCAGAGTTTGCATTACTACATTGTAATGAAACTGCCGCCATCGATACAGACAAATGCAACCAAAGACTGCCCTTCAGCCTCGGGTTACAGATTACCTCGACGAGCCTGCTCCAATTCGAGCGATTCGAACAAAGCTTTGAAATTACCTTTCCCGAATGATTCACTGCCGCGCCGGCAAATGATTTCGAAAAACATCGTGGGACGATCTTGCAGGGGCTTGGTGAAAATCTGCAACAAGTATCCCTTGTCATCTCGATCAACCAAAACGCGGAGATCTTTCACCCGCTGGATGTCTTCATCGATCGTGCCTACGCGATCCCAGACCAATTCATAGTAGGTTTCCGGAATATCGAGAAAATCAACTCCCCGCGAGCGAAGTTCGCCAACGGTATTAACTTCGTCTTTGGTTAACAATGCCAGATGTTGAATACCGCCGGTGTTATTATGCCAATCGAGATACTCCTCAATCTGACTCTTATTTCTACCTTCCGCCGGTTCGTTAATTGGAATCTTAATCAGCTCGCGGCCGGAATCCATTACCTTCGACATCAAGGCTGTATATTCCGTCGAAATATCATCGGCGTCGAAGTGCTTGAACAATTTAAATCCGAGCACATCTTCGTACCATTTAACCCACACATCCATCTCACCCATCGGCACGTTTCCGACGCAGTGATCCACGTAGAAAAGGCCCGTTGGATTTTCGCGATTGTATTTATTAATCGCCAGTTCATCGAGGACGCGGAAACCGGGAAGAAATTGCTCCCCCCTCTGCTTCACATTTTCAATCGCATACTTCCCAGTTCTGGAAATGAACGTGTGTACAAAACGCCCAAACGATTTCACACCGGACTTAACAACGGTTCCCAGCTCGTCAGTAATTTCGATCGGTTCGTAAGCAGATTCGGCACCATTCTTTAGAGCTTGCTCATAAGCTTTGGCTGAATCCTCTACCGTGAACGCAATATCCTTAATCCCATCTCCATAAAGCTGAACCTCTTGTTGCGCCGGGTGCTCCGGATGCAAACCAGTCGTCAACAAAAACCGGATATTGCCCTGCGTTAGCAAATACGTCGCCGCTTCTCTCACGTTGGTTGTTAGATCACTGATTTGCTCGATTTCAAAACCAAATGCCTGAGCGTAAAAATAAGCCGCCTGCTTGGCATTCCCAACATAGAATTGGACATAATCAACATCTATCAATCTCAGGGGATCGTTCGAATTTTCCGTTTCAGAAAGCGTTTCTGGAGAACTCATAGCGAAGACTCTTGTGGTATTTAGTGAATGATCAATAACCGGAACTCGCGCCACTCGGTGACATATCTTCATTCCGCTGGGGGTCTGCGAATTCTAACAGAAACAAACAATTGTTTAAGTTCAAACCTCAATCCCCTCCCGAAACCAACGCTTCTGGGCGTGCTTCGTCCACATATTGGTAGCGAACGTCTGGTTAGTAATTCCAACCCGCTGCAAGAAGACCGTTTTTGGATTTAACACTGAAACTTACCGGTCTTCGATAATCTCAAACACCAACGGTCGGTGATCCGAAACAACCGGCTCCTCGATGACATCAATTTCCGAAACGGACCATCGAGCGTCCTTGTGGATCAAAGCGTAGTCTATTTCTACTTCAGGACGATCCGATCGAAATGTGAAATGATCCGTCCCTTTATCAGGGATCACCCAGTGCTTCTGGAACAACTCAAGAATCGAACTTTTGGGCTTGGAGTTGAAATCACCGACGATCGCGATATCGTGCTGCTCTCCGTCGAGAAAATCCAACAGCCGTCGCGCTTGGGCCAAACGCTCCTGTTCTGTGCGATAAAAATGAACGTCAGCAATCTTCAATTGCTTTTTTGACCCCAGTTTCACATCTACCACCAACGATGTCCGCGGTTCCGATCCATCAGGTAGACGCAGGTTCTCGACTCCATCAATTGGATTACGGGATAAAACTGCCATCCCATACCGCCCACCCTGATAATCAAAAAAAGATCCAAAGGCATGGTGCTGCAAACCGGTCAACAAAGCAAGCTCGCGTGCCTGATCGATGCCTCCACTGCGTTGAACCTGATGGTCAACCTCTTGCAATGCAACAAAATCAGGATGTAGTCGACGAATCACTTCAGCC
Source organism: uncultured Pirellulaceae bacterium (assembly GCA_938083195.1). GTDB lineage: Bacteria > Planctomycetota > Planctomycetia > Pirellulales > Pirellulaceae > Mariniblastus. Next base: position 190,422 of record CALKCK010000009.1, read on the forward strand.
GTCCGTTTTAAATCAACCTGATTATCGTTGCCACGACCGTGCTTAATATTGTAGGCAAGAATGCGAAATCTTCGCCGCCCCATCTCTCCATCCCCCATCGCTATGGGTAAGTCAAGAGGAGGTTTGCGTTCGGCTTTGGGAAGCCGAAGGTCGGAGTTTCCATCCGCCTTCGTTACCCCTGAATCAGTAGCCGTTCGTAAAAAGAATCGACCTCGGTGCATCCCGGCAACGGAATCTTGGGCTGATTTTAAATTTGAACTCGTTTTCGCAATCACCACCGATTTCCACTTTTCCTGAACCAAGATCCACGGTGATTCAATATCACAACTTCGCTGTTTTTGATCTTCAATACCGCCGACTGAAATGCCTCCGATATAACTCTGAAGACCACTTAACAGGCGACCATCTGAATCCAAAGAGCACGTGGCCATATGTTGCCAGCGGTTTTCTTTAATCAGATAAAAGTAGGCGGAATAAAGTGTTTTAGCGCCCTCGGATTTTGCATAGATAATGAAGCGAAGCGAATCTCCAATTTTCCAATCCAAATCGCAAGACAACTCAACTTTGCCTTGTCCCGATTGGAGCAGTTCCCGAACCCCTCTTCCCTTCTTCACAACTCGCACCTGACGATTCCCCGCCGCGGGTTTGGTTCGTTGTGATTGGGAATTTGCCACCACAGAAAAAACAACTGTTTTTTCACCACCCTCAAGCTCTTGGACTCCCAGCCAACCGCGACTAAACCCGCAGGCAGCATAAAAAGTTCCCGGTCTTGTTTCCCGAACTGTTAATTCACTATAGAAAGCTGAAGCTGGTGCGGTTTTGAAATCAATTCCAGCTAAAGGAATGACTTGAATCTGGGCGGTACTAAGCACCGGGCAAAAGAGCTCGACTATGAAAACAAGAGCCCCCACATAGACTGATGATGGCATTTTCATTGACCTTTCTCGCTTTCCGAACTCGAGATTTTACGAATCAAATATCCCGCTTCCATGATAACAAAAAATGGACTAAATCGCGGTTTTGCACAGTTCTCAAGCGGCACTAATCGTCTTTCCCGACAACACCACCAAAATCACGAAAAACAGTCTTTACATGAGGCAGCAACTGCATGACCAATTGAGGATCGGAACCAACAAGTGCTTGCCCTGGATCGAGTTCACCGCAACGGACTGCCATCACCATTGCAGCAAGCACATGCTCGACGTCTACCGGAAACCCCGCAGGCTCCTCCAGTTCCAACGCAAGCGCGAACAAGACGTCTCCCATTTCTTGAGAGATTGTCGCTTCGCCAGCGGAGTTAATAAAAACGCCCGGCAAGATTTCATCCTCTCTCATGACGCATCCTCCGCCCTTCCGCCCATCCGTAACGATATAAATCAAAAGATACCTAGTTGGTCTCTCGCGTCATCAGACATCATATCCTGCGTCCAAGGAGGATCCATGACGACTTTGACTTCAACGTCCTCAACACCGTCCATTTCACCAGCATACTTTTTGGTTTCCGCGACCAACTGAGGACCAGCCGGGCACATCGGACTGGTCATCGTCATTTCTATATTGACTTTAAACTTCTCTTCATCTCCGTCATCCGAAACTACATCGACAACATAGATGAGCCCAAGATCGACGATATTAACAAACAACTCTGGATCAATCACCTGTTTGAGTGCTTCACGCACTTGCTCTTCTTGCAGCGGCATGGCCTAAATTCCTGAAACTAAAAAATTGTATTTTAAAAAATCAAATTGAAAAAAATCAAGACTCATCATTTAACTGAATCATAATGGAGCCGTCCTCGACTTTAACGTGATGGGCAGTAGTATCCTGCGTCGCCGGCATCGAAAGTGCTTTTCCATTTCTTAAATCAAATTTTGCACCATGTCTTGGACAGGCAATCTCGCAACCTTCGTGAGGTCCGTCACTCAACGTCCCGCCATCGTGGGTACAGATATCATCGATGCAATAATAGTCATCTCCTATTCGAGACAGGATGACTAACCGATCATCAACTTCAATGAGGCGAGTCGATCCGTCATCAATTTCAGCGACCGTTGCAACAGCTATGTATTCACTCATAAGTATCCGTAATAGTTAATAACTTAAGGTCTACCGACCTCTTCTAAAGGCTAATATTAAGACGCGAGAATTTGATAGTTTTAAATGGCTGAACCAAGAATCAAAATCTAATGTTTAAGGGGCAAAATAAATTTTCAAATCATGTAGCCCATCTGATCCGCTTCCAACTCCGAAGCGAATTTGTGTTTTACATTCAGGGCAATTCCTCCCGAGATGTGCCGTGCCGTTTCGACACCGATTCGACGAGCAACTTCAGCAGCTTTACCGCTTCTTCGACCACTTCGACATAGAAAAATAACATCTCGCGGTGACTCACGATGAGCGGCTAAAAGCTTGGGAAGGTATCCACTCAACCGTGTTAGTGGAATGTTCTTGGGCGGCGAGTGAAAACCTAATTCTTTCCAGTCTTGGGCGAATGCAAATTCATGCGGCTCGCGGACGTCGATAATCAACGAATCCTGATGCTCTTGAAAAAAGTGTTTCAATTCCTCCCGTCCAATCTCAATTGACCCCTCCTGCTCAACTGTGAAATCTTTGATCAAACCACACACTAATTCAGAATTCGTTGAGTCTGCAATCCCTGCATCGATCCCAGGTTTAGTTTCCACAAACGTCTGCAGATCTAATGGAGATTCTGGACATAAAATTTTAGCTAGAAATTTGTTGTCATCTCGTTCAAATTCAAGAGTCGTCGAAAAATCATTATTGTAATCGTGGGTCGGGCAAAGAATCGTTCGACTCGAAACTAGATCTGGAAGCCTTCTCAGCGATCCGTACATCTTGTCAATGGAACTGCAAGGGAAATCTGTCCGGCCAATTCCACCCATCAGAATCATATCCCCGGTGAAGGCAAACACGACGTCCTCCGCTTTCAATTGGTTGCCTTCGGACAACTCTCCCACTAAATAAGCACATCCAATCAGGGTGTGTCCCGGCAAGTCCGTTTTGGCAACGATCCAGTCGTCTGAAAATCGCAAATAAGGGGCTTCGCTACCGTCAGAAAGCACCGCTACTCCATCGACCGTTTCCGGCCATCCTAATTCATCTTGCGTTTCCGCTGATTCTGCAGCGTGATCGCGAATCACCCCAAGGAGCATCTTGCGACAAGAATCATGATCGACATGGGCATGTGAATCGAGAATCGCAAGCACCTTGCTTTTTTGACACCGGATGAGCGCCTCAGTTCGTTCGGCCAATTCCTCAAATGGATCCACTACAATGCAATTCCGGGTTTTCGAGTCCATCAAGAGCCAAGTACACATCGAACCATTCTTCAATTGCACTAATCCATCGAGATCTTGCCCCGGCACACTATCTAAATCGCCAGCGACAACCAAGCAGGACTCACACAACGCTTGACCCGCCTGCTCAATTCGCTCACATGCCGAATTGATTTCGGTAGCCGTTGCTAGTGGTCCAAATGACAAGCGAATCGCTCCGTTGGATCGCCATTCGGAAACCCCCATCGCATCGAGCACATACGATCGCTGTGCCATGGAACCGCAAGCTGATCCAGAACTGACACGAATCCCTGCTGCATCAAAAAGGTCGAGCAATTCTTTACTGGGAAAACCCTTAACGGAAAAATTGATCGTCGTGGGAACCGATGTTTCAATCGGCATATTGTATTGAATGGTCGGAAATGCGCTGTTGAGTGCACTTAGCAATTGATCTCGATAGCCGCGTAAAACCTCGTCGTCGGCAAAGGTCTTGGAATCAGAATCCGCTAACTTTTTCATGACCGCTGCAATCGCAGCCACTCCTGGAAGGTTTTCCGTCCCACCACGCGCACCTTGCTCCTGACCGCCACCGGCTAAGAGTGGTACCAGCGGCGCGCCATCTCGAACGTACAACAATCCAATTCCCTTGGGAGCATAAATTTTATGACCGCTAACCGCAGCGTAATCGATGGTCGAACTCGACAAGTCCAGTGCAATCTTGCCAACCGCCTGAACACTATCGACCAGCCAGCGGACGGCTGAATTCTCAGCACGAATTGTCTTCTCCACTGCTTTCAAATCAGTCACTACGCCGGTTTCGTTGTTGACCGCCATTGTGCAGATCAAATCAGCGTTCGCCGCATGATCTCTTAGAAACTCTAAATCGAGCGCTCCGTTTTGGTCGACGGGTATCTCGACGATTCGGTTATTAACACCAAGAAGTTGATTCCAATGCTGCAGAGCTTGAGGAACCGCCTTGTGCTCGGTTGCTCCATACAGCAAAGTCCGAGATCCCTCGTCCTCTTGACTCTCAGCGCGACGCTCGCGAATGTCACAGAGCGTGGAAAAAATTCCCATTTGAATTGCTTCGGTGGCACCGCTGGTAAACACAATCTGTCCACCCTCTGCCGCTAGTACCTCACGAACCAAATCCCGCGTGGACTCAAGAATAAATCGAGCTCGCAACCCGGAAATGTGGGCGCTGCTCGGATTCCCAAACAACTCCTCCATTGCGTCATGCGCTTCCTGAGCAGCCTCTGGCAGCACGGGAGTCGTCGCATTGGCATCGAGGTAAATCTCCGAAGCTGACCGAATAATCATCGCATCCTCAAATAGCTGTTCTAGGAACCGGTGAGACAGTAAACCGAGCGCTGCCAAGCCGGCCCTATTGTATCCAACCCCTGTCGGATTTACGACCGAAGATTACAGTTTTGAAGCAAGGGATGCCCGCTTAATCTACCGATGAGGGAGTCTTTGAGGCGCCTTCGATTGAATCGCGCCCCATGAATTCCCGACTAATAACCGATGCAACCGCGAATGATCTAATCGTAATCCCTGACGCGTCGAGATATCGCTAAGGCCAAAGCCTCTCGGACACTCTCGATCGTCACTCGATCAAAGACCTGCTGGAAAAATCCTGTCACAATCGCCCGAATCGCTTCCTTACGGGTAAACCCGCGACACTGAGCATAGAAGATCAGCTCCTCGTCGACCCGACCGCTTGTCGAACCATGCGTGCACCGCACATCGTCCGCCTCGATTTCCAAGCCCGGAATAGAATCTGCCCGTGCCTTACTGGACAGCAGCAAGTTATCATTCCGCTGATAACCATCGGTCTGCTGAGCCTCGACATCTACTTTGATCATCCCTCGCCAAACAGTTCGCGACTGATCTTGAAGAGCACCCTTATACAGAAAATCGCTTGTACAATCTGGTTTCTCATGGTGTTGCAGCGTGTGATAACTGAGATGCTGCTTATTCTCCGTAAACATTACACCGTTGACTTGGCAAGTCCCACGCTTCCCTCTCAAAGAGACGTGCTGATTTACTTTTGCCAATCGAGACCCCAACGCCCCCACCGTCCACTGAAGATTTGTATCTTGTCCAATAACGGCGCTTTGATGAGCGAAATGCCAGACCTTTTGACTCCAATCTTGAAGATTGACGTACCGCAAATTTCCGCGGTCACCAACGACAATTTCAATCGCTCCACAATGCAACCCAACACTATCTTTTGCATTGTTGGATTCAGCGAGAACGGTTGCTTCTGCCCCCTCCTCCAGAACAATCAGGGTATGGCTGAAATCACAACCGCCATCCGTCATTGTTGAAAAAGTGTGGATCGGTTTATCAACACAAACATTGCGGGGCACATAAAGAAAAGTACCGCTCGTCCAGGTTGCCTGATGCAGTGCAGCGAAGCGATCGGCTAATCCGTCGACAACTTGGAACAAGTGCTTTTGAATTAGGTCGCCGTGATCTTCGAGTAGCTCGCTAATCGTTCCAAAAATCACGCCTTTATCTGCCATCGCCGAATCCAACTGAGACGCGCCAGAAGCGACGCCGTCACAGGATGCGGCTGAACCTGCCAGCTCAACTCCATCGGCCAGCACTGGAGCGCCCGTTGCGACTTCACCACGCGCCGAGGGAATGAAAAATTTCTCGAGATGAAATAAACGAATGTCAGTTCGCATCCATTCTTCATCGCGATTACTTGGCCATGGCAATTCCTTGAACCGAGCCCAAGCCGCCGAGCGAATTTCGGTTAACCATTCAGGCTCATTCAACGTTTCAAGAAACGCCGCGAATCCTTCATCGGTAAATGTCAGTTGCATTTTTTCAGTTAATGTTGTTGGTGTCATTTCAAATTCTTGTATCGTGTCGTTAAAACTGCCAAATCTTCTGCCGAAAAAGACCCTAGCCCACGGATCCTTCCATCTGCAACTGAATCAGCCGGTTCATTTCGACCGCATATTCCATGGGAAGTTCTTTCACCAGTGGTTCGATAAATCCGTTAACGATCATCGTGCTTGCCTCTGCTTCGGACAGTCCGCGGCTCATCAGATAAAACAATTGCTCTTCACCAATCCGAGAGACACTCGCTTCATGTCCCATCGAAACATCCTGCTCATTGATTTCAATGTAAGGATAGGTGTCGCTGCGACTTGCGTCATCTAAAATCAAAGCATCACAGACCACCGAGCACTTGGAATTAACCGCACCCTTTTCAACTTTTGCCAAGCCGCGGTAACTACTCCGGCCACCATTCTTCGAAATTGATTTTGAAATAATAGTTCCAGTCGTATCGGGAGCACAGTGCACCAATTTTGCACCCGCATCCTGATGCTGACCTTTACTAGAAAATGCAATCGACAAAATCTCACCACGGGCCCCAGGCTCCATCATGTAAACTGCTGGATATTTCATGGTAAGCTTGGAACCTAGGTTCCCATCCACCCATTCCATGGTCGCGTCCTGATACGCAAACGCCCGCTTGGTAACCAAGTTGTAAATATTGTTCGCCCAGTTTTGAATGGTCGTGTAACGGCAACGGGCATTTTTCTTAACGACCACTTCGACGACAGCAGAGTGCAATGACTCGCTGGTATACATTGGCGCGGTACAACCCTCGACGTAGTGAACTTGGGCGCCTTCATCAACAATGATCAATGTCCGCTCGAACTGTCCCATATTTTCTTCGTTAATGCGGAAATAGGCTTGCAGCGGGAATTCAATATTGACTCCCGGAGGCACGTAGATAAACGAACCACCCGACCAGACCGCGCTGTTAAGTGCGGCAAACTTGTTGTCGGTGGAAGGAATGATCTTGCCAAAGTACTCACGCAATAATTCAGGATGCTCGCGAACGGCAGTGTCCGTATCGGTAAAAAGCACACCTTGATCGGAAAGGTCTTTTTTTAGCGACCCGTAAATCACCTCTGATTCAAACTGCGCTTTGACTCCTGCAAGATACTTTCGCTCCGCCTCGGGAATCCCCAATTTCTCAAACGTATCCTTGATTTCTTCAGGAACATCATCCCATGACTTCCCCTGTTCCGTCGTCGGCTTGAGGTAATAGAAAATATCCTGAAAATCCAAATCAATGTCGCCGCCCCATTCAGGCATCGGCTTTGATTCAAAAATCTTCAGCGCCTCCAAGCGGAATTGCCGCATCCAATCTGGCTCATTTTTAATATCTGAAATCTGATTCACGATCTCAGCGTCGACGCCCTTACGAGCCTTGAATACCGCTGTGGTTTCAGTTTTGAAATCATACTTATTGATCTCAGTGGACTGCAGTTCTTGGCTTTCAGTCAATTCAGTTGACATAACTTTCGTTAAGGAATCACGTTCGGTTTTGCGTTAGCAAAGACGTCCCGTGATTACCCTTCCTTTCTTTGGATCACTTAAATGGATGATCAGCGACTAGTCGCGACCATTCTGTTCTTGTTGAGACTCTGATTTACTTCCTAAAACTCAAACGACAACTTCAGCTTCTGACTCGGATTCGTCGTTCACTTTGGCAGCTTCGGGGTACTGTTTTCTAATCCGATCGTATCCCTCAGCATGCAATTCTTCGGCAAGCTCTTTCCCGCCTGTTTCGACGATTCTCCCGCCGAGAATGACATGGGTGAAATTCGGCGGATTGTGCTCGAGCAGTTTGTCGTGATGCGTAATGATCAGCAAACCCATCTTGTTGTGACCAATCTCGTTGATTGATTGACTTGCCAAACGAACGGCGTCGGCGTCGAGACCCGAGTCCGTCTCATCGAGAATCGCAAACTTTGGCTGAAGCATTGCCAGTTGCAAAATTTCGGCACGCTTCATTTCACCGCCTGAGAAACCATCGTTTACGTAACGACGTGCAAATTCGCTATCCATTTGCAGTTGTTCCATATTGGCTTTGATCTCTTTACGAAACTCACGCATTGGGATCAAGTCTTCTCCCTCTTTGCGATCTGGATTTCGTACGTTGGTCGTCGCATGGCGGAGAAAATCGGCCATCTTTACACCCGGGATAGCAACCGGACGTTGAAACGCCATGAAGATTCCAGCCCGAGCTCGCTCGTTTGGTTCGAGTTCGAGAATGTTCTCGCCATTAAGCAAGATCTCTCCCTTGGTGCAGTTGTAGTTAGGGTGCCCCATGATGGCTAAACCCAATGTGCTTTTGCCCGATCCGTTGGGCCCCATCAGGGCGTGAGTTTCACCTTCGGTCATCGAAAGGTTAACACCTCGAAGGATTTCTTTGTCGCCAATCGACACATGAAGATCAACAATTTTTAATACGTCGCTCATTTGCTTTTTTCTAATCTTAAAATGACTGTCTCGGCACGAGTGTTCCCGATGCCAACTAAATTAGTTTTCGAACAAGAACAGTTTTCCATGTTCACCGCTCGATCTTTCTCAATAAATTAACTCACTCCAGCTTCGCGTTTAAGTTTTGCCGAATCCGGCCCAACCTCAAAAGTGCAACAACTGTCGCCATCCTGCCGACACTGGCATCTGTCAACCGGATGTCCGATTACTCTCGCCAATAACGCTTGCTCCATATCGCAAATCTCATGATTCTCATCTGCCAAGGTTGGATAGGGACAACCCTCTACCGTGATTAACGGCAATCCCGAACTCTCATCCAAACTGATCGGTATCTGACGCTCCGCGAACATCTCGACCAAAGACCTTGTTCTTTCTTCAACCGTCTCGCCCCGAACGGCAGTTTGGTATCTCTGAGATAACCGTTCCACTGCCCCCGAAATAACTTTTTGCTTCACGCTGGGATCTTCGATTTTCTGAACTTCTTCCCATAAAACCACGGCCAAATCATCTAGATTGTTGGCACTGCTACGTTTGCCTTTATCGGTCAATAAGTAGCGATGGCTCGGGCGACCCCGGCCTTCCACCGTTCGCGAACGCTCAACAAGCTCAAGCACCATCAGTCGGTTAAGACGCTGCCTGACGGCAGTAGCCGTGACTCGCATTGCATCGGTCAGCTCACAAATCGACATCGATTCTGTTCCGCGAAGAACCGAAATCATGGCTCGATCGTTTTGTGATAACTGAGAGTGAGGATTCATGGCAGATCGACGTAAAACCAACGGACACTGCAATTGCTTACTATAACGACGGAGAATGATATTCATTAAAAACAATTTTCACAACCACATATGTCAAAAACAAGGCAAATTCGAGAAATCATTGACTCTGGTTGCTTTCTTCGATAAAAACGCAGATTAAAGCTGCCCCGATAGCAGTGTAAACGCGACTTAATTACTCCGAATCCGGCGGAAAACCATGACATCTTCAAAATGGCTGAAAATTGCGGCACTTGCACTGCTGCTAATTATTGCAATTGGACACCTTCCCAACACGGGTGAAACATTCGCTCAGGTTGCCGCCGAAGCAGACGGCGATGCAGCTCTTGGCATCGATGAGAAAATTGACAAAGCCTTCAAGCCAGTGGCTGATTTTTTTGGAAGTGCGGTTTTCTTCGAAATACCCAAAGCAGTACCCGTTCTAGGCGGTGTACCGTTTGTTCTTTTGCTCCTCGTGTTTAGCGCTCTGTTTTTTACCATTGCTTTTGGTTTTGTAAACATTGCTCATTTTCCCACCGCAATTAAAGTCGTATGCGGAAAATACGACAAACTGGATCATCACTCGGCAGACGCAAAAGCGGAAGTCAATATTGTCGACGGAGATGTCGTCGACACAATTGCCGATGAGTCAGACGGCGAGGTAACCCATTTCCAAGCTTTAGCCACCGCTGTTTCAGGCACCGTCGGCAACGGCAATATCGCTGGTGTCGCCCTCGCGATCGCGCTTGGCGGCCCGGGAGCAACGTTCTGGATGATCGTTTGTGGTATCTTGGGAATGTCAACTAAATTCGTAGAGTGCACGCTCGGTGTTCAGTACCGAGATATTGGCGAAGACGGTACGGTCCATGGCGGCCCCATGTACTACTTGGCCAAAGGTCTCAAAGAAAAAGGCTTTGGTGCTGCGGGCACGGTTTTGGCTATCCTGTTTGCGATCTTTTGTATCGGTGGATCCTTTGGCGGTGGAAACGCGGCCCAATCTAATCAGGCGACTCTTGTCCTGAAAGAACTTTTAGATCTTGAAGGTACTGCAGCCGGTACGGGAATTGGTGTCGTGCTCGCCATCCTTGTCGGGATCGTCATCATCGGTGGCATCAAGAGAATTGCCTCGGTGACTGAAAAGATCGTCCCCTTCATGGCAATCCTTTACGCAGTGGCTTGCCTTTACATCATCATTACCAACTTCAACCTTCTTGGCGGTGCAATTACGCTAATCTTTACTGAGGCATTTACTCCCCAGGCTGGAGTCGGTGGCGTGATCGGTGTTTTGCTGATCGGTTTTAAGAGAGCTGCCTTTTCCAATGAAGCGGGTGCCGGCTCGGCATCGATTGCTCACTCGGCGGTCAAAACGAAGTACTCTGCTTCCGAAGGACTCGTGGCGCTACTCGAACCATTCATCGACACAGTTGTCATCTGCACAATGACCGCACTAGTCATTATTATTTTCAACACAGGCGGCGAACAATTTGCTTACGGTGGTGACGGAACGGGTGCTGTTATCATTGACGGCCAATCTTTCGAGGGTGCTGGAATCACTTCCAAAGCCTTTGCTGAGTACATTAAATATTCCAATGTATTTTTAACGGTCGCTGTCGTTCTGTTCGCCGTTTCTACCATGATTTCCTGGTCCTACTATGGCCTTCAATCATGGAAATTCCTCTTTGGACGAAGCAAGGCAGCCGACCTTTCCTACAAATTGCTGTTTTGCGTTTTTGTTGTGATTGGCTCCGCTGCCAACATGAGTTCGGTTTGGGGTTTTTCTGACGCAATGATCTTTGCGATGGTCTTCCCCAACATGGTCGGCCTGTTTTTCTTATTCCCAGTTGTGAAAAAACAACTGGACCGATATCTCGAAGCGATTCGAGCCAGCAAAGCGTAACATTCGCTTAAAATTCTCCCAGAAAGCCCCTCCACTTAACGCTTGGGAAAATTTAAGAAAAAAATAAGGGCGGTGTTTTATTACCAAAACACCGCCCTATTTTTATGCAATCGACACTCCAGCCCGTTCAGAGGCGAGCTATTGGAAACATATTTTTTTTATTTCCCAAGGTTTTACAATCTCCATCGAATAAAGAGGGAAGTTACCTATAAACCGTCGGAGATTTTGAATAGATGGCGTTTCACACACCCTTCAATCAACGGGCCTCTGCTAAACAACAAGCCACCCCGGTATACATCGGTTTTCAGCCCGTCCGTCGGGAAAAACGAAAATTCAACTGGTGGGGCTTCAACGGAATGTGGCTTGCTTTTGGCAGCCTCTTAACCGCTGGCTTCGCATCGCCCATCCCCTTGCTGATTAGCCTCAACGGCCTTCGCCGTCCAGGAAAAGCAATGGCCTCGATCGGCACCCTCGTTTCGCTCGGCGGCGTGGTGATGGCAACGTCGATTGTTTTGCTAATTTCAAATGCCCATCATCATCGTGTACATTCCAAAGAAGTTGCACAACGCAATAAAATTGTAAAAAAACAAGCCAAAGAAACTGGTGTCTTACTGGCCGTCGCGGCGAATAAAGTCAAGACTTTTCGCAAAGAAGCAGGGGATACTGCTGACTTCGACATCGAAGCCAATATGCTGATTGTCGAACACACTGACCCGTGGGGAGAATCGCTACGGTTCGATGCAACGCCTGATTCAGGGCTTGTTCGTAGCGCCGGTCCCGACAAAACCTTTAACTCTGAGGACGATATTACTCTCGCGCTTTCCCCAAAACCAAAATCGGATTCCAGGGTAGCATCCCATACCTCTCTCGAACATGCTCACGACTGAAAAGGCCTCAGACTAGGTGCTAGATTTGTAAAAATCTCAACCTGAGAATAACACCTGCTCCGTCGTTAACTTCACGAGTCTCGCTCTTTAACTTAACTGAACTTCTTTTCTTTAGACTGAACCACTTCAACTGTCCCTGTCAGGTCTGTTTACTTGAAACAAACGAAGGGAAAGATTCTTGAAACCGTTGCCCTCGATACGACCGGACGTTTATTGCCAGCGCCCCTGACGTGCTCGGCAATACGATCAAGACCACCTCGATGAGCCGGCGATAAAAAATGGGTAGGCACGACTGTATTTACGCAAATACAATGCTCAACCAACTCAAAGCAAGGCGGGGACAATGTTTCGATCCAAACACTTCGGTTTAATTCTACCGGTAATGATGGTCGTTACAGTTCTGTCGTCGACGAGCTTTGCGCAAAAATCTCGATACTTGAGATGGGCTGGATATGGAATTAGCGACGGATACCACGTTGCCAACCCCGGCCCCAACTCCGACTATTATGATCCGTACACAAAACACAACTCTGGCTTGTGGATCAAAACGGCAGAGCATCCTCCACTTCAATCGAACACTCAACGTGCTTCTGTGTCCAGTTTCAGCAAGTATCCCAGATTTTCATCCCCGACTCGCCGAACATTCAATCGCAACTCTGCCATTGGGACACCGTCGACGCGAGCCACTGACAATTCATTTCAGCCCACTCTCAATGAAAACAAATCTCCCGCTCGATTTAAACCTTCTTCAACTAGCGATCAACCCAAGCCAATCAATAACGAATTTTCAATCCAGAAACCCCAGCGTTCCCCACAACTGGCCCGTCCAATTTCGATCGCCCGCTCACTGCCTGCCCCCCAGTCAAACCACTCCCATCTCGAATCAGTCGTGATCCCGGGCGGTATTAAGTAAACCACCAACGTGGTTTCACTCAACCAATTCGTTACTTCGACTTGAAAATTAAATCTATCTAACTCAAGCGGTTCCGGTGATTTCGGATCCGCTTTTTCTATGAATTACCCTCTGGCTGAAAGCTTCTACCGCTTACCGCTTACCGCCAACCGCCAAAGGCAATCTGCTAGCGGTCGGCAATCTCAACCGACGGTGTTGGCGACAACCAAACAATGAATTGCTTGCGAGACTCTAGAATTAGGTAGTCACCGATTTGTATTGACCGCGTGGGAAGCCCAGCCCTATACTCCCCCCTGAATGGATTCCCGGCTTGCACACTCATCGTCCAAGCCGGATTGAAACGAGCCCGGTTAATGGAGAAACCGCGATGGCGAAAAAAGCCAGCATCAGTTGTATTGCAGTCCGCACCTTAGCAGTGTCCTTTGTCATTCTATTGAGTTTAAATAGCGGCAAGGCATTCGGGCAAACCAATGCCAACACCCCCGCTCAAATAGCGGCCTCAAAACAAAAACACATCGAAACACTGGCCGTTGTCAACGGACACCCAATCACCCGCCACCAAGTATCTCAAGAATGCATGCGCCGGTTTGGCGAGGAAGTCCTTGAGAGTCGCATCAAGAAACTTCTCGTACTCGACATGTGCAAAAAGAACGGGGTGATGATTACCGAAGGTGATGTAAATAATGAGCTAATTGAGAAAGCCAAAAAATTCGGCATGTCCGGTGACAAATACGTACAAATGATTTGCGGTCGTCGCAACATTACCGTCGACCGTCTCAAAAACGATATTACATGGCACGAATTAGCGATTCGCAAGTTAGCCGAAAAGAACGTTAAAGTAACGAATCAAGAAATCAGCGAACGGCTGGAATTTGAGTTCGGCCCTAAGGTTCAGGTTCGTCAAATCGTCGTTGATTCCCTCCAACAAGCCAACCAAATCCACTCCCAACTTCAAACAGCCCCTGAAAACTTCGAACGTCTCGCCAAGCAGTTTTCACTTGACTCCAACAGTAAATCGATGGGTGGACTACTCCAGCCGATCCGCCGCAACTCGGGCCTTCCAGAATTCGAGAAACTCGCATTCTCACTGAGCCCCGATGAAGTTTCCCGTGTCCTCGCGATTGCCAACAATTTCGTGATTCTGCGATGCGAAAGATTCTACCCAGAGGTTGAATTGTCTCCCGCAGAATCGGCCTTTCAACACGAGAGAATCGAAAAACAACTTGCCAGCGACAAGCTAATTGAATCGGCTCGAGTCTTGTTTACGACAGAACAGAGAAACGCCAAAATCGTTAACGTGATGAATGACGAAGTTCTCTCTAAAGAGATGCCAGGCGTTGCCGCAATCGTCAACGGACTACAAATTTTTAAGCGAGATGTTGCCGAAGATTGTATTACCAGATACGGATCACAAATGCTGGACACCGAAATCAATCGGATGATCCTGATACAACAATTAAAATCAGCCTCACTCCGAGTTGAAAAAACAGATATCACCGAGGAGATCACGCGTGCCGCTGAATCGCTTGGTCACTTGAATCCAGACGGAAGCGTAAACGTTGACGATTGGCTTCAACTGATGACTAATGACGACCTCTCGAAAGTCGACCTTTACATCGAAGATCAAGTCTGGCCGACGGTAGCATTGAAAAAACTGGTACAGGACAAAGTTACCGTCACACAAGAGGATATGGATAAAGGATTCGAGGCGAATTTCGGGCCCCGCGTAGAAGTCCTCGTCATTGTCAGCAATGACCACAGATCCGCGTTAAAAGTTTGGAATCTAGCGAGTGCCAATCCAACTCCTGACTACTTTGGAAAACTGGCAAATCAGTACTCAATCGAGCCTGCTTCGAAAAACAACTTTGGTGCCGTCCCTCCCATTCAAAAACACGGCGGGCAGCCCGACTTGGAAAAAGAAGCGTTCAACCTGCAGGCCAACGAACTTTCTAAAGTTGTCCAAATGGGAGAATACTGGGTGACGATGCTTTGCCTAGGCAGAACCGAACCTGTCGTCTCTGATTTTGATGCGGTCAAAGAAGAACTTCAAAAAAACATTCTCGAAAAGAAGCTCAACATCGAGATGGCGGGTGCGTTCCAAACCCTTCGTAAAGACTCACAGATCGATAACTTTCTCAATGGCACGTCCCAGCCTGGAGCTTCGGCCATACGATCTGCGAGACAGCAAAACACGAACTACAATTCGACTCCATCAAATTTCAAATAGTCTGGCAATTAAAAACCAGTAATTTTTATCGCAGTATAAATTTCACCAACAGCCGGACTGATTCAGTTCGGCTGTTTTTTTATCCCATTTTCATTTCTAATTTCCTCCGGTTACCAATCAGAACTGAATTTCCCTAAACCCAAATGGGTTACACCCAGCACATGAAAAACCGATCCTCCAAGCCACTACGCGTTCCCAAAATTACCGCTAAAAAAATAGTGGGTGCGGTGATCATCGTTCTCATCATTGCCTACCAATGGTATGCCGAGTCAACGCCACCTCGTGACGCAGCGGTTACTTCACAACCTGGCATCAGTTCTGCGACCACCTCCAAGACGCCCGATAATGGGACCGCGACTCTGACGGGGAGCTATTTGCGGGATGGACGAGGAGAGAACCTTTTATCCCCAGCTGGCCTGGTCTACACCTCAGGAAGAAGCGGACACCGAAGTAAACACGTGATGCGACACGCAAGCGACGAACCAGACCGCCCGGGCCCCCATGGAGTCTTTGACGCTCAGGGAGATGATGTTTTTCGACTCATTGACGAGGCTTACGAATTAATCCAATCAGGTTCCAAACGCGTCCAAACGATCCCTGAAGAGAATGGAAAAGTAGAGTACGTCATCAACATGAATCGTCGAATCGGATATCTGGGTGGGGAATCCGGGGCGCGAAAAAATCACCCACCACTCGAAAAACTTAATTTAGTTCTTGGCGATAACCGAGTCATTACCGCTTACCCTTACTGAAAATCAACGGGAAGCGACGCGCCAGAATCCAAACCATTGAGGGCCACTCAAGCGTTTAGAAATCCTAAGCATTTGGAAATCCTAAACTACGGAAGCAATCGCATCGCATAACCGATCAAGATTCCCGCTATTGATGCCCGCCACGTTGATTCTTCCGCTTCCCAAAATGTATATGGAATGCTCGCTTTTCAACCGCTCCACCTGCTCCGCCGTTAGTCCCGAGTAACTAAACATCCCACGTTGCCGATTGATGTATTGAAAATCTTTATCCGGAACACGCGCTTGCATCGCGGCAACGAACTTCTCTCGCAACTGGAGGATCCGTTGTCGAATCTCGGTCAACTCAGATGTCCAAAGCTTCCGCAACTCGGAATCATGAAGGACGGTGTTTACTATCGCACCACCGTGTAACGGGGGATTCGAGTACATGGTTCGAATGGTCAGTTTAATTTGACTCAACATCGCCGTCGCCGTTTCGGCATTTGGCGAGACGGCCGAGATTCCACCAACGCGTTCAGCATACAAACCAAAGTTTTTCGAAAATGAATTACAAACGAGGGCTTCGCCGCCACTCTCAACAAAATTCCGAATGGGGAAAGCGTCAGCATCCAAACTCTCACCAAACCCTTGATAGGCAAAATCAAAAATTGGGAACAGTTGGCGTTCCTTGATAAATTCTCCGAGAACTTTCCACTGCTCAATCGTTGGATCCACACCGGTCGGATTGTGACAAACAGTGTGCAGCAAAACCGCTTGATTCGGTTCAGCCTGACTGAGGGACTCAAGGATCCGATCAAAATCCAAACCTGTTCCCTGATCATCTAGATAGTCGTATTTCTTTACCTCTAGACCCGCTGCGCCGTAGATTTTTGGATGGTTCGCCCAAGTCGGATTACTCATCCATATTGTGTTTACATTGAAAACTCGACGAAGCAGTTCACCTGCTAACCGCAACGAAACGGTCCCACCCGGCGTTTGAGCCGAAACTGAGTGAACCGCAGACGAATCAGCCAGTGAGTCGCCAAGAATCAACTTTCCAATCGCCTGATTGTAAGCTGGAGCACCGTCGATGGGGAGATAACTTTTTGTCCCGTGTCCGGCAAGCAATTTCTCTTCAGCCAGTCGAACGCATTGCATAACGGGAGTCGTACCCGACTCGTCCTGATAAACGCCGACCGACAGATTTATTTTGAGCGGATTTTCATCCTTTTTAAATTGTTCAATCAAGCCAAAAATGGAGTCTGGCGGGTTTAGCGGTGCAGATTCGAACATCAACTTGCCTCAGTTCTTCTTAAATTCATCGACTGTCGATCAACAATTTAGCACGGTTGTACACGTTCGAAAGACCCCAAACTTCACTTCAATGGATTTACCTGAGGACGACCATGCAATCGCTACCACTCACCCACAGTGCCAAATCGCACGCTCGACTCGTTCAGAATTCTCTATCCCCATTGTCACGCCGTTGCAGCGAGGTGATTGGCTAGTAATAATCCATAGTTCAGAAAACAGTCTCTGACGCCCACTTTCGTGGTTACTTTACTTTTACGAACTTCCTTGTTTCCAAGTTTCAGAAATTTTATGTCAAAACGTGTTGGACTATGGCTTATCGGAGCCCACGGAGGCGTTTCTACTACCGTTGTCGTCGGCCTTGCTGCACTCAAATTAAAACTAGTCGATGATTGTGGATTGGTAAGCCAACTCGAGCAATTCTCTGACTTAGACCTAATCGATTGGAATCAAATCGTGATGGGTGGGCACGAGATTCGGAAAACTGATAGTCGCACCGAAGCATTTTTGCTTTCAGGCACCACGCCGGCTATTAGCCGTGAACTAGTGATTCAGTGCGAATCTGAATTAGCGGAATTTGATAAAAATGTTCGCCCTGGCGTGCTTTACAATGTTGGGGAGACCATTACGAAATTGGCGACGGCAGAATTTGTCAATCAAGTTGAAACCGCGCAATTGGCAGTCCAGCAAATCCAAAACGATCTAATCGAATTCAAAGAGAACAACCAACTCGACCAAGTCATTGTTTTGAACCTCGCTTCGACGGAGCCTCCGGTCGATCCAGATTCGCTTCCAGACAACTGGGAAGCATTGGAACCGACCCTCGCCGATTCCAGCTGCGCCCTTCCGGCAAGTTCACTTTACGCGATTGCGGCGCTAGATAAGGGATGGCCCTTCATCAATTTTACTCCTTCGCTGGGAAGCTGCCCGAAAGCAATTGATGAGTTGGCAGTCACTCGTGGAACCTGCCATATCGGTCACGATGGCAAAACGGGTGAGACTTTTCTTAAGAGTGTGATTGCCCCCGCTTTTGCCAATCGAAATTTAGAAATAATGAGTTGGGTAGGCCATAATATTTTTGGCAATATGGATGGACAAGTTCTCGACGATCCAATCAACAAACAGACGAAGGTTACTAGCAAAGATCGTCTGTTAGGCCAAATCCTTGGTTACGACCCGCAAACGCATATCAGCATCGAATACATTAAAAGTCTTGGAGACTGGAAGACTGCCTGGGATCATATTCACTTCCGAGGCTTCCTTGGAACACCCATGATCATGACCTTCACTTGGCAGGGATGCGATTCAATTCTAGCTGCCCCACTGGTTCTCGATCTATTTCGGTTCACCGAAAAAGCAAGTCGAAACGGTGAGACTGGCTTATTGACATTTCTTGCCAGTTTCTTCAAATCCCCCTTGGGCACCGACGAAAACGATTTTGCCGCACAATTTAAAATGTTGACAGATTGGGCAGATCAAAACGAATGACCCCGATGCAAGACGAACGCGAACTTCCTTAGCGCTACCGCTACGACGCTGGCGGGATCAATCAGTTTGCGGTGAGCACCTTGCGAAGTCGTCCACC
The DNA here is from genome assembly GCA_938083195.1 of uncultured Pirellulaceae bacterium. Lineage (GTDB taxonomy): Bacteria > Planctomycetota > Planctomycetia > Pirellulales > Pirellulaceae > Mariniblastus. Next base: position 209,340 of record CALKCK010000009.1, read on the forward strand.
GTCATGGCCGAATACTGCAAGACTAACTAGAGATTGTGCGTAAGATTAAGGATTACTGATGCGACGGAGATACTCTGAGAGTCTCGCTTGAACATCAATCATCTTTTGCCACTGCTCCCGCGTAAGTTCGACATTCTTTTTTCGCTTATCCAGCTCAACGTCGCTTACAACTCGCCGAACATGCATGTGCAAAAATTCAACGACCTCTGAAAGCTGAGCCGCTTGTCCCGGAGAAAGTCGATCGGGAAGTTTCGGAGGAGCATGGGCAAGTAACGCGTTGCGGCAACTGGGATCCTCCTGCCGATCTGACTTAACCGCAACATTCTCACCTGAAGGCCGAGAGCCAGCTTCTTTGGAATCGACTTTTTTATCAGCATCGCCCCGATCAAGCCGATTGTTAATTTCAACGCGACTTCCGAAGATTAGCGTGCTTCTTCCGAGAGTGATCAGATCTCCATGCCGGAGGATACGAAGCTGAACCTCTTCGTTATTTACTTTTGATCCATTAGTGCTCTCAAGATCCGTAAGGACGAGATCTTCATGATCTTGCTGGATCTTAAGATGGAATCTGGATATCCGCTCGTCATTGAGCTGGATTGTATTTCCTTCTTCTCGACCAATCGTAACGGGCGCCGTAATGGATTCGAAAACCTTACCGCGGTCTGAACCGTCTAGTACCCTTAGAGTGATCGTTGACATTCGCAAGTTGCCCTGAACAATTACATTTCGCTAGTTAGCATACCTAATAAGTTTGCAGGCGTGCCTGAATCGATTGTATCACACATGGAGCATGAGCTACCAATACAAGCAAGATTACCTTATAAAATTCGCCATTTCGACTCGCGCACCGTTAAACCGCCGCAATAGGGAAGAAATTGACGATTGTCCGGACGTTGCCAAGCAAATACTCGAATTAACCAATATAGTCCGCCACAAGGAGTATTGGTTTCCACCCGAAAGAGTTGCACAGACTTTTTAAAAATCCAACGCGCGATTTCGAGAAATCAATGAAAACAACTCGATATCGACTCAAAAAACACGAGAATCCATGAAACAGATCCGTCATTTGGCGTTGTCATAAATTCCGGCGATGGTAGAATTTTCGACTGTCACTTAGTCTGACTAGGCGGCAAGGTATTTTTATTAAGCACCCGTGGCTCAATTGGATAGAGCATCGGTCTTCGGAACCGAGGGTTGGAGGTTCGAATCCTCCCGGGTGTGCTATTCCGCTCAGTGAATTGCCGAGGTTTATTATAAGCCTCGGTTTTTTCATGCGCAGACCAAGTTCTCCAGTCCTCTCTTTCATGAAGATTTCGTGCACCTGCTTGGCCAGCAATTAGAATCGCGATTTCTCGAGCCAGGGCGGGATCCAACTCGAAAAAGATACCCGTCGATCGGACCGCTATCGACGCCCAACCAAACCCCCACCGTTCCCTTCGCGTGGGTTCGGTTTCCACGTGGGTTCGGTTTCCACGTGGGCGCGGTTGATCAAGCGAGTCTACGAATTCGATCCACTGGAATGCCCCGAATGTGGCGGCGCGATGAAGATCATCAGTTTCATCGAACGCAGACAATCATAGCCGACTACACGGCAAGGAATACCAACTGACTCAGCCTGAGATCTCCCGAAAATAAATGTCACTCCCTTGCCATTTTAAATGCCTTCGCACCGCATTTCTAAACTGAAAATCGGATGATAAGGAAATACCTATCGCTTTTCGCCCTCTTGATGGCAGTCAAGTTTGCATCATGTTCCCCCGCAGCCGAAAAACCCAACCTGGTCTTCATTATCGCGGACGACTGCACCTACCTCGATACGGGCGTCTGCGGCGGGCAGGCCAGAACACCCGCACTCGACCAAATCCGCGATCGAGTGTCCCAGAAACCTAAATCAGACGTTTATTGAACACGGTTGAGGCGTCCCGTAATACGGTCGTTATTTCGCGCTGTTCAAAAGATCAATGAGTAGCTTCGGCCTTTGACGGGCGAAGGGCTGGACCTTCGAACACGGTGAACGACCGAGCCCTATCGGATTGGCCGTTTGTTCTCCTTGAATTTGGATTTACGGGTGTGGGCCAAGGCCTCCGTAGCGGCACCCTCGTCCCCCTGCGATTTCATCCAAGCATCGAGGCGTGTGGACAGATCGTCCTTGAGCTCGGCAAGCATCGGATCATCGATCAGATTATTGAGGCAATGGGGATCCTTTTCCACATCGTAGAGTTCCTCGGCGGGACGGTGCTGGTATTTCTCTGTCATCGCCAGAGCGTGGGCATCGCCAGCCTTTGCCTTTTCGATCCAGGACATCCAGAAATCGGCTTTATCACCACCCGGTCGGGTGACGAAGTTCTTGAACGTTTCGGTAGGGTTGAGGTTGCGAATATAACGGTGAGTTTTTGTCCCAGCCGACCGCACGCCGAAGTTCTCCGATCCTTGCCCGATGCCGCGGGTCGTCTGCAGACCAAAAGTGTATTGCTTGTGTTCCGCTCTTTCACCTGTGAGCACAGGCAAGAACGAGCGCCCGTCCATCGTGTCGGGAGTTTCTATCCCTGCCGCATCGAGGAAGGTGGGCGTGACGTCGACATATTCCACCAGAGCGTTTGACTTGGAGCCCGCCGCTACGGTGCCGGGCCAACGCACTATCATTCCAGAAGTGAGTCCCAGCTCAAAACAGGTCCACTTTGCAAAGGGAAATCCGGAGCCCTGTTCGGAGACGACCATGACGAGAGTGTTTTTGGCCAGGTCGTGCTTATCGAGCAGTTTAAGCAGAGCGGCGCATTGGGCATCGAAGTAGGTGATCTCCGCGAGATACTTGGCGTATTCCTGCCGGGTATTGGGAGTATCCACAAAAGTCGGCGGCAGCGTGAGTTCGGCTGGATCGTAGGCTGAGACGTCACCCTTGTCGTAGGGTGTATGCGGTTGATTGGAACAGGCAAACAGGCAGAACGGCTTGCCGCCTGTTTTGGAATCGGTAATTAGTTCTTCGAGTATCGGATAGGGATCATCTGCAGAAGGATCGGTAGACCGGAACTCTTTGGAATACTCGAACGGAAAGGAAGTTCTGGGCCCGATGTGAGTTTTGCCTGACAAAGCCACGCGGTAGCCAGCCTCGCCTAGATAATGCGCTATTGATTTAGTGCCTGGGTAGACGCGAGTGTGGTTGGGCCAGGCACCGGATTTTACCGGGTAGATACCGGTATAAATATTGTGCCGGGTGGGTGAGCACATCGGCGCAGCCTGAAAACAGCGTGAGAACTGCATGCCCTCGCTGGCGAGCTTGTCGAGCGTGGGTGTTTTGGCCTGCCCGCCGTAGACGCCCATATCGAGGAAGGTACAGTCGTCCGCGATGATGAAGACCAGGTTGGGTCTTTCCGCTGCAGAAGAGGAGGCTGCAATCGCAACTGCCATCAAGAGGGCGAACAGCGGTAGGTATTTCATCATCATAATCAGATTTTCAGTTTAGAAGTGAAGTGCGAAGGCATTTAAAATGGCAAGGGAATGAGCATTTAGTTTCGGGAGACCTCAGGCTGAGTCAATTGGTATTCCTTGCGGTGTAGTCGGCTATGATTGTCGACACCCAGCCATATCGGTGCCCGCTCGAAACTGTTGCACCATTTGCCGTGCGCCTCCATCATACGCGTGACGATAGCGGGGTTCTCAGCGGCTAAGTCAGTGCGTTCGGCAGGATCACTGACCAAATCGTAGAGTTGTGGCGGTTGGTGTGTGGTGAAAATTAGCTTCCAGTCCCCATCACGCATGGCACTGCCGCTTGGCATCATACGCCAGAACAGTTGTTGGTGTGGGCGCGCGTCCTGCATGTCACCCTGGAGGTAAGGCAGCAGGTTTACGCCATCATAAATGACGGGTACTTTTTTGCCGCGTGAAGTTGTTATCGTCTCGGGTTCGAAAGGTTTTCCACCGAGTGCCATCATCGTTGGCATAATGTCGAGAGCACTCACCGGGGATGGGTACTCTCCAGCCTCGATATCTAAGCCGTGAATAAACATCGGGACGCGGATGCCGCCTTCCCAGAAGGTGCCCTTATGGCCCCAGAATGGAGCGTTGAGTGCGTGTACCGTCTCGGTGCTGCCACCGTTGTCGTTCATGAAGATGATGACGGTATGGTCCGCTTCCCCGGTTTTCTCAAGGTGCTCCATCAAGCGGCCAACGTTTTGGTCGAGGCAATCGACCATTGCGCAGTAGGTGCGTCGCCCTTTGGGTTCGACGTCTGGATAGCGGGCGACGTCCTCATCCTTGGCTTGCAATGGTCCATGCGGGCAATTGTAGGCGAGGTAGACAAACCAAGGCTGTTCGTCGTTTTCCTCGCGACGGCTGATGTAATTCATCGCATCTTCGGTCAACCAGTCGGTTAGGTACGGCACCTCTACCTCGTCGAGTTTTTTGCCCATGCGTTCAAGCCCGAAGTTGCGATACCAAATCTTTTCCATGGGCTCCAGTGTCACATGATAACGGTGGCCACCTCCACGCATCCCGAAGAAATAATCAAAGCCGCGTTTAGTGGGATAAAAATTATCGGATTCGCCCATATGCCACTTGCCAATCGCAGCAGTGTGATACCCGGCTTCCTGCATGCGGTTACCCAAGGTCAGTTCGCGGTCGGGGAGACCGATCTTCTCTGGACGGAGGTGTGGGCCGCCACGCGGATTGGTCTCAAAGCCGAAGCGCTGCTGGTAACGCCCCGTTAGCATCCCCGCACGTGAAGGACCACAGACAGACGCGGTGACATAGGCTTGCGGGAAGATCACGCCTTCCTTCGCAAGTTTATCCAAATTGGGTGTTTTGATCTGAGACGAACCCGTGTAGCCAAGATCTCCGTAGCCCATGTCGTCTGAAAAAATAAAAACAATGTTCGGTTTTTCGCCGTGCCACCTGTCGACTGCGTCTTGTTCACTGGCTTCGTCGGCGTGAATTAGAGACGCCAAGGCGGTAAAGGTGAGCGCGAAAAGGAATTTTTCCATTGCTAATCTCATAACTTTTTAATTTAGTATTTCTCTTGTCCTTTGCCTTCAGCAGAACCGTTGCCAAGAGTTTGTGCGGCCTTGGGATTTGCAGATCAGCTCAACCCCGTCAACGTCCCTTTGCTGCTCCCAAAGCGGTCGGTCTCGATGCCCATCTTCTGAAGCATGCTGACGAAGATATCACACATCGGCGCGTTGTTATGTTCGTTAAACGCCAAGTGCTGCCCATGGTTAAATCCACCACCCGCAAGAATGACCGGAAGGTTGTTGTTATTGTGAATATTGGCATCTCCCATGTGGCAGCCATAGAGAACCATGGTGTTGTCCAGCAGACTGCCATCGGTCTCCTCGACCTCCTGGAGATCCCGAAGAAGCTCCCCGAACAATTCCATCTGCACGGTTTCAATCTCTTCCAACTGCTTCAACTTCAACTCATCTTTGCCGTGATGGGAGAGGTTATGGTAACCGCCAATCGCTCGGCCGTTCTCAAGCTTCACTCCCGGGGTTCGCACCCCGCCCAGAAACAGTGTTATTACCCGGGTGGAATCCGTCTGAAAGGCGAGCCGAGACATCTCGTTCATCATGCGCACCATTTCAAAGAACTGCTTCTTGTCGTCTGGGTACTCTGGCATGGCCTCATCCACCTTGGGCTTGGGCAGAGTTTCCCAGGCTTGCGCCTCGGTGAGCCGCTGCTCGAGGCTCCGGACAGCCGTCTGGTACTGATCGATCCGCTCTCGGTCCGACGCGCTCACGCGTTTGCTCAGATCCGAGCTCTGCCCCATCACGACGTCCAATATACTCCCCTTTCTCCGCAACCGCACAAGCTGCTCTTCCATCGCTTTGCGATCGCCTTGAAGAAACATCTTTTTGTAAAGCTCCGCCGCGTTTTGAATCGTGGGAATCTCGACACCCGCCTGAGTGTAAGACAGGCTTCTCGCGTCATTGATTCCAAGGGAAAGCGACCGGAAACGCGTCTCGTGGCCGACGTCGTTTGCCATCACCTGGTCGAGAGAAATACTGTTGCGAAAACTCGCCCGCCCGGGATGCGGCGCCCCGGTCAAAAACGTTTTGTCGGCCCGGTGGCCCCCGTCGACACCAGGGTGAGAGAGCCCACTGAACACGGTGAACTGCTCCCGGTGCGCAGCGATCTTTTCAAGATAGGGGGATAACGCATAATTCCTTCCCGACGTTTTAGGAAAGAAGAGTTTGGGAATGAAGCCCAAGTCCTGGTCAATGGCGATCATGCGCTTGGGAGAAGCCTTTGATGGAGAAGCCTTTGATGGAACGTCCCCGAAGGATTCGAGCAAGGGCAAACTCAGGCCAACACCAGCGGCTTGTAGGAAGGTTCGACGGGATGTTCTCATGAGCTTATTTCCGAAGGAACAACGGGCTTTGAATCATTTCGTGAATGAGCGAGCGAACGCCAAACTCCGACGTACGGCTCTTTTCGAGAATCGCTAAAACTTCATCACGATCCGCGAAACCAATCGGCGCTCCAGTCGCATACACAAGGAGCTGCTCGGTCAAATTGCGTGCAATCGCCTCTTCATCCTGTAGCAGGAGTTTCTTGAACTCGAGAATGTCTTCGAATTTCTCTCCCTTGGGCGTCGTGCCCGAGGCGTCGACTTCTTGGGCGACGAAGTGGACAAATTCGTTGCCACTCCGCCCCACTCCTGCAATGCGATTGGCCCCCTGGCCGAGCGACCGGTAGTTCTCCCTCCAGCGCCCCATGACATCAAAGCTCTCCAGCGCAAAGCCTGGCGGATCGATCTTCTTATGACAACTCGCACAGGACGCATCCGCGCGATGTTTCTTCAGTAACTCACGGATCGTCGCCGCTCCACGGATATCCGGTTCTACGGCGGGAACGGACGGTGGCGGCGGAGCAGGAGGATCGCCTAGGAGTCTTTCCATCACGTACACTCCACGTAGGACCGGCGACGTAACAGTTCCATTTGCGGTTACCTTGAGCACGGCCGCCTGAGTGAGAATCCCGCCATAAGGGCTATTCTCTGGAAGCGACACGCGCTGGAACGATGGGCCAGAAATTCCGGGAACACCATAATGCTGCGCCAGACGCTCGTCGAGAAATGTGTAATCCGCGGCGATGACATTCCGGGCCGGCCGGTTGCTCGCGACTAAATCGGCGAAATAGAGACGCGACTCCTTGACCATCGAATTCACCAGCCACCAGTCTCCAGCGTACTCTGGATAGAGTTCCCGATCGGGATCGGTGTCGTTGATCTCGTCCAGTTTGAGCCAGGAATTGAGGAACTCGTTCACGAAACGGCTCGCTTCGGGTTTGCCCAAGAGACGATCCACCTCCGCTCGAAGAGTTTTGGGCTCACGCAGCTTTCCCCGTCGGGCCAACGCGCGGAGTTGCTCGTCCGGCATGGATTCGCCGAGGAAAAATGAGAGACGCTCGGCCAGAGCGAAGTCATCCAGTTCGCCCGGTTGCCCGCAGTGGAAGAGAAACTCGGGAGAGGCCAACACCGCGGAATAAGTCGCGATCATCGCCTCAGTAAAAGTGTGGTCTTCCTTCAGAAGCTGCTTCGCATATCCATAGAATCGATCGAACTCCGCCGTCGCAACCGGACGCCGGTAAGCCCGGTTCATGAACCCCGTCAACAGCTTCCTGGCATCACTCAACGGTTGTTCCGATACGGCCACGACATAGCGACCCATCTTTTTGAAGGGGACTTCCCCGAAGAGCTCGCGATAGGACGCGGGTGGCCACTGTTCGATGATCGGACCTTCGACTTCCAGCCAATGGAAGGCGACCCCAGGATATCCGTCTGGATCACTTTTCTGGATCGTATGTGGCATTGCTGGAACCATCGGGCTGGGCAGTCGCATGCAATCGAGCTTCACCATGGCGCCCTTCTCCAAAAAGGACTCCAATTCAAAAACTTCGGGCGCTTCGGGCGGCGCTTCGAAGGTTCCGACCGGCAACATGTTCTGCGTGTTCGGTTCGTCCTGGGTGGACGAATAGACTTTGACGGGCTCACTCCGCTTCCCGGGAAGGACTCGATCATTGACGGGAGTCGGAAAGCGTCGCGTGGCATCCAGCACAAGGTTTGGATAGAAACGTGGTTTCTTTTCCCCTTCCCAAGCGACGTAGTCGGTCTGACGAAGCACCGATCGAGCCTTCAGACGTATGCGGTAGTCGCCGCGAACCGGGGCCTTGAACTTTTCAAATCCGTAATAGAACGGGGTGTACGCACCTCGAAAAATGGCGGTGGACGCCTTCTCTAGGTACGGAAAATTCTCGCCCTCCTTTTCCAAGTCATCGATATGCACGAACTGGACGGCATCCGCAATGACGTATCCCTTGGCGTTCTTGTCGGTTAGGGATACCTCCGCCAGAACTGGCTCGGATACCGGATCAACTGGGTTTGCCCCAAAGGTGAAACGTCCAATGGGAAACCAAAGGTCTTGAATGGTCGGCTTGAGGCTTTGATCGATGGTCAGTCGGGTTTCGCCCTCGGCGTGGCGAACTAGGTAGGGGGCTGTCTTGGCCAGCCCCTTCCCTCCGCCGAAGCTTACCCGCACTTCGTAGGTCCCAGGTTTCGGCAACGTGGCCTTCCACTTGATCGAGTAGGGGCCCTTGTCCTTATCGGTGGCCAGATAGTTAGCCCCGATGTGGTTGGGGCGACGGGTGGACTCGCGCCACGGCCCGGTACGTTCCGCCCTAGTCTCGTCAACGACGACCCCTACGGGTTGGGACTTCTTGCCCTTCTGGACTGGGTCAAAACCCTTTTCACTAAAGGAATATTTCTCATTGATTTCCAACCCCTCCAGGGCAAGGGAAAATCGCGTCCAACCGGCATTCCCCCTACCGCTCCACATCCTCCCTTGTTCGCGGGCGTAATAGCGCTGGGTGGTAGATTTTGGTTTTGCGATGGGAAACTCGAGGGCCCGGCGGAGCGCAAGTTCAGCCACATCGAGGTACGCGTCGATCTGCACATGAGAAACATCGAGAGCACTCCCCACTTTAGCAAAACCATGGACCTTCCCGTCCAAGGGCAACTGATCTGCGATCTTGAGGTAGGGATCGTGCAGTAGGTCGCGAAGAACATTCTCGTATTCGAAACGATTCACTCGCCGCGAAACTGAGCGCCCATGTTGAACGTACCTCTTCTCCCGGAACCGAACGATTCGACTCGCCAGATCCTTCACCACTGCGCCTCGCTCGGCGTCGCTTAAGCCGCTATCCTCTTTCGGCGGCATTTCCCCAGAGGCAAGCCGGTCATGAATCTTGACCCAGATACTCGTGGTGTATGGATCCTCAAGATTCCATTTCAGCGACAGAAGATCCAACCCACCTTTGGCTTCCGCGCCATCGTGACAATCTAGACAATGATTCTCAATAACGGCAGCCAGCAACTCAGGAAGCTGACCTTCATCCGCACAGGTGACCGTGGACGGGGCCATGAAAATGGCGATCAGCACCATCGCACTTCGCCGAAAATGGCGACGATCGAACGAGGCAGGGATCACTAGCTTCATGGCTGTTCGTTACCTTTCGAAGATCTCGTAGTTTAACGCGACCAGACGTTCTTTCTTTGGCAGAAAAAGGGAAGCAGTTGACCCCAACTCTTTTCTTCCTGTCTTGAATTTCTTCTCGAAGACAGTTGCCGTTTTCATTCATTGATTTTTTTCGGTCAACCAGCATGTCAACGCCGAAGCAGATCGTCTTTCTTGTTAGCCTTATCCGCTGCGAGCATCGGCTTCCAGATTCGATCCATGTTCGAATTCACACCCCAAGATTGTACTTCTCGGACGCGTTGGATGCCACAGCGAACTGTGGCCTTTCTGGGGCCGGCAGGTTCTTTTGCTGATCCCCCCAATGCGTAAAACCGACTGATTCCTTCACTGCAATCAACTTCCAGTTGTGATGACGAAATGCGAAGTTTGACCGATTGGAGACAAACCTTCGTATCTGACGAACGGCCGAGTCTATCGGGTTATTCTTCATTCAGCTATTCAACGGTTGGATGCATCGACGATCGCCACCTATTGAACTGTGCGCTCAATGCTTCGACGATGCCATCATGCTGGTCGGCTACGTCTTTTCGCTCACCAACGTCGTTCGCCAAGTCGTAGAGCTGCCATGCGGGTGGCGGATCATCCGAAGCGATCTTTTCGTTGAGCCGCACGAGTTTCCAATTCCCTTTGCGGATGGCGCTATTGTGGACTTTCGGTCTAGGCTTGACTGGAGCGCCGTCTTCCCGGGGCATCCAGCTTCGGTTCTGCCAGCAGAGCCAATCGTGCGGCTTGGAATCTTTCTTGCCATTGATAAATGGAAGCAGGTTGATGCCATCGGTGGTCTGTTTCTCCGGCATCTTCAAACCCGCCGCGCCGACCAAAGTGGGATAGATGTCCATGCTGGAGACCATCTGACGATAAACCTTACCAGCGGGCACGCGTGTCGGCCAGCGCATGATCATGGGCACGCGCACGCCCCCTTCCAGAATATCAAACTTGTGGCCCTGCAATGGCTTGTTATTCGCAAAGTTCCGCGAATGAGTCGCGTATTGCGTTGTGTTGCCGCCACCTCCGTTGTCATTGAGAAAGATGACGATGGTGTTATCCGCTATCCCGTGTTTGTCGAGTCGATCAAGAACACGGCCGATGGATCGGTCCATCGCAAGCAACATACCGTCGTAGGTGCGGCGGTTCTCGTCTTTGATGTTCGGGAACTTCGCCCGGTCCTCGTCGAGTGCGTGCATCGGCGCGTGAACCGCATTAAATGCCAGATACAGGAAAAAGGGATTTGAGAGATTGCGATCGATGAATGCACACGCTTCGCTACCCCAAAGGTCCGTCAGATATTCTGGAGCTGGGAATCGGGTGTTGCCGCGAAACACGGGCGTGCCCTTCCAAAAATTCGCGTGTCCACCTCGAATGCCGACGAATTCATCGAAGCCGCGATCGTTAGGACCTCCCTTGTTGTATTGCAAATTCGCGTTGCCACCGAGGTGCCATTTACCAACTAATGCTGTGCGATAACCGACCTTCTGAAACGAACTTGGTAAAAGAGTCTGACGAAGAAAAAGTCGGGTTTTCTCTTCACCGTACATGTTGCCGTAAATTCCAAACCGCTGTTGATGCTGGCCAGTCAACAACCCCATCCGCGACGCGACGCAGATCGGGGCGGTCACATAGGCGTCGGTGAAAAGGGTACCTTCCTTCGCCAGGCGGTCAATGTTCGGGGTAGGGATCTCAGACTTTCCGAATTTCGGCAGATCGGAATAGCCCATATCATCGGACAAAATGAGCACGACGTTGGGCCCGGACGGCTTCGTGGACGATGTGCGACCAGTTGGCTTGGGTGCTGGCGCGGTGGCTTTGCCTGGACGCACTTCTTTGACCGTTGTCCACTCCTTACCATCCTCGGAAACGAGAATATTGAATGCGATGGGTGTTCGGTAAATCAGCTTCCCGCCGCGATCCCGCGAGAGCACGATTCGATCAATCTTTGTTGTCTCAGAAAGTTCGATCTGCACCCAGCCTGTCTTTTTAGCCGAGATCCAACTGCGGTCATTTCCGTACTTCCCGTCGTTGAGGAATTCGATTTTGTGTTTGTCGTAGCCTGGCAGTAGTGAAGATGCGGTTGCCTTGCCGCCGTTGGAATGCAGGGCGAGATTCTTTGGCGAATCGGGAGAATAGATTTCCAGTTGATCGATACAGGGTTGCCCGCGATTCGTTTCTAGGATTTGCACGCGTATAAATCGTGATTCGGTTGCTACAAATTCGAAGAGGTTGGCAATGGTCGGATTGATTGGGCCAACAATATTCTTCACGGGGGGCTTCTTTGTCACTTTCGGCGTTGAGCTAGAGGGAACACCGACCAGCTCACGAATCCGCACGTTACGCAACCAAAATGGCAGCCCGTGATCTTGAAATCCGATGAATCCCTGCTTCGCTTTCTTCTTCAATCGAGGGTGTGAAAGGCTGACGTTGTTGACCAGTACACCGTTCAGTCTGACAGTGACTTTGCCGCTGACGCTCGTCACGACCATCCGATTCCACTCGCCAGCGGGCCTAGTGGCGTTGGCCCTCGGGGCGACTCCCGGAAGGATCCCGCCGGTGATGGAATGTGCATCGAGCTCCTCGATTCCAGCGGAATCACGAATCTGCACTTCAACAACCGCTCCGACAGCCTGCTGACGATCGGGGACGTTGAAGTAGAACCCGCCGTTGCCGCCTTTCTCGTGTTTGTATTCAAACTCGCACTGGAAGTCTTTGTACTCGTTTTTAAGCCAGAGGTAGTCGCCGTATCGCTTCCAGTCGACTTCGCCATCTCGAGGCTGCAGATAAACGACACCCTCTTTGCTGAGCGTCCAGTTGCCAGTTGTCTCAAAGTGCTCCTTTAAGTCGCCACCGGGAATGAGATTAATAAAATCCTCGCTCGAACCGCTGGTCTTCAATGTCATTAAATACCGAACGATATGCTTCAGATCGTCAGGTCCGCTGATCAACCCGACCGGCATCAACGAAGTCTTGCTGGGCGCTTTTTCTTCGATCGTAGACTTTTCGACGGCTTTCAGGCTGCCGTCCATCATCTGCAGCGTAACTCGGTTCTCGTCTTCGCCCGAAAGGAATCCCAGCAGCAACTTTCCGTCATCCTGCAGGATCTTCCACGACTGAAAGTTTGGCGAAACATCCTTGCTGGGCGCGGCAACTGACTGAGCCAGATACTGCGGCGTGAACCGTTTTGCGATGCCGGCCAATGAAGGGCCAATAACACCGCCGCCTTGACCAGAATCGTGACACGCGACACATTTTTCCCTGAAAAGCGTTGCGCCGGTTTTTGTGTCCCCCTGCTTCCACGCCGTCGTCCAATCGATTGATTGGTATTCTGGCGGCATGGCTTTGTTGGCTGAAAGTTTCGCGCCCTTGGCAATGTTGGCTCGAATCTTTCGCGTTTGGGCCAAGCCAGGAATCCTTGCGGCCAAGTCATCCATACCCAAAGTATTGGCAAAGACGGCTGCTGTCTTGCGGTGTGCGTCATCGGTGTCGTGAATGGACTGTGTGATCATGCGCTCAATTATCTTGAATTCCGCGGCTTCAGGATGCGAAGCCGCCGTCTGTTTCCACCAATCCATCATGGGAAGGCCGCCGACTTGGAACCTATGTTTTTCGGATTCCACTTTGAGGTTCGACTTCGGATCGTCAACGTAATAAAATCCACTAAGGTGCTTCTCTGCTGCCGCACCCAGCTTGACTCCATCGGGAATCAATCCATTCTCAACCGTGTCGTTCCATTTCCACATCGCCGAAGCAAGCGTCATTCGCCGCGCTGGCAGATCGCCCGAATTGAATTGTTGTTCGAGCTGCAGCCAGGTTGTGTTCCTTCCAAGCCAGCGCTGAGCCGCCTGGCGAACAAAACTGTCGCTGCTCATCGCGAGATTGCTGATTGATTCACCGAGCCCTGCGTCATCTTTTGCGACCAGACCATCCGCCGCCCGCAATCCGGCAAGTTGCGTGACAGGCGACTCGCTGGCGAGCAGCGACTTGACCTGCGATTCACTTAAGTGATGGAACCGACGCAGGATGTCAGCGGCGGTGCTGACCACTTCCCCGTCATCGGAAGACAACGCGCCCGTCAGTGCAGCAACAACCTGCTCGTCGTCGTGCCGGCCAGCAAGCCACGCCAGGCTGTACCAGGCCGGACTGCCTGCAGTGGCTTTGTGGAACCGCTGCGTTATCAGCTCGTCGCCACCCATGTTACGCGAAATGATCTCCCGATGGGCGTTGAACCGTCGCTTCCACGAGGACGATTCGATTTCGCCTAGGAGCGTCTTGATGTCCGCCGTGGATGGGTCATAGGCGTGAGATTGCAATGGGGTTTTTGGATTCGAAATCAGAATGAGATCGGTTTGCTTCACGGGCGACGCTTCGTTGCGTTCCATAAAACAGATACTTGCAAACAACCGACCATCGTTGCCTGTGAATACGGCCACCGGACGAGCTGTTCCTTTTCCAACGAGCAGTGTTTTCTGGCTGCTTGAGAATGACGCACCGCGAGCTTTCAGTGGGAATCGCCCAAGTTCCCGACTGCCCCATCTCGCGACAACAAGCGACCGTTTATAGGCATCGCCAAGGTGATCTTCGTTGTAATAACAAGTACCAAACGGCACGAAACGTCCCAGCGCGGGATCGATGGTTTGGATTAGGTCATTGCGATATGGCTCTTTGGCCTGGAGCCAACCGCGCGACCACTGGTAATGCGAGCCTTCGGTCACGTGCGTCAACCGTCCGAATGAGTGAAGCGCACTGCCTTCCTGATCGTTATCGTTTCCAAACAGATTCCAATGCTCATCGAAGTCAAGATCACAGATATTGCGAAGCCCGCCGGAGATCGTCTTCAGATCGTGCGTCTTCGGGTCGTATCGAACCACACCGCCCACACCAGTCCACGGAAACATTCTGGCATTTGGCCCACTTAAAAACGTCCAATGCCACACGTGCCCTGGGTTAGTCTTGCTTCGAAAGACGCCCGGCTGTGGATCGCCAAACGCAAGATAAAGACCACCATCGGGCCCCATCTTCATGCCATGAAAACCCTGATGGATGTGACCAAGCGGGATGCCCCAGACGAGACGTTCAAAGGTCACATTGTCTGGATCGCGAATCACATTCGGCAATCGATAAAGTGCCGTGACTGTCAACACGTAAAGATCATCGCCGGCCACCTGTAACGAATACGCCCACGTGTCCGCGGGTAACGTTGCGATGGTTTTACGTGTTTTGAATCGACCTTTGCCGTCCGCTTCAAACAGATATACCGCGTCGCGCCCGCCAACATATAGGTTACCGCGGGGATCCATATCCATACTGATATAGAACGCTTTGGGGTCCGAGTGGATTAAATCCAGCTGGAGCCCATCGTCAAGACAACGATAGTTATCCTGCCCGTGAGCCGCGCCGAGTGACGCCAGTACAACGATGCCAATAAACAACTCTTTTAGGGCCATATTTTGGTAGACTCCTTGGGAGATTCCTTGGGAGATTCTCGTGCTAATCGACGCAGCGACAGGGAATTGACTCTCTCACTCCTACTCAACTTCACGAATCCTGATGTTTTTCCAACGGACAGAAAGAGGCTCGGTTTTCTGACCAACTCCATGGACTTGGAAGCCGAGACGACCTTTCGCAAAGTGTGTGCGAGTGTCTTTGCCGTCAGAAATCTTTGTGCCGTTGACCCAAACCTGGATAGTTTCCCCCTTCGCGAGAACTCGATAGCTATTCCAGTCGTCTTTCTTATAGGCCTTGTTCGTGACTTCAGGTTTTGGATCCAGCAGCCAGCCTCCGATGCCTTCAAACCAAACACCAGCAGCGTTCCCGTTTGCAGCGATTTCCACCTGCGGACCAAAAAGCGATTTTCCATCAGCTTTCTTTTTTGCCTTCTTGGCGTCTTTTTCAGACAAGCCAGCCGGGATTTCGTCAGCGCTGGAAATCGAACGAATCTGTACGCCCGAGTTGAGAGCCTCATCACACTTGACGTCGAACGTCAGTTCAAAATCGCCGTAGCTCTTTGGCGGACAGAGGAATGTGTTGGGCGTGCGTGGTTTGGTGGTTCCAACAAGACAGTCGTCTTCGACCTTGTATGTCGCTTCGCCACCTTTCTGTTCCCAGCCTTCAATGTCGCGTCCGTTAAAGATCGTGACCCACTCATGCTCATCAGCGCCGGCGTTTTGTCCAAACAAACTCACAGCGAACGCCACAACGATAACCAGATAACCTGCCAATGTTCTCTTCATAACCTTTTTCCTAATCTATGTGTTTTCTACCAACTGAAAATAAGCCGCGTGTTCTCTGCCGTCCTTCGCACACTTCCCCTATCTTTTGATCTAATGTTCTTTTCCCGTTCCGCTTTGCATTCTACGGACAAAAACCAGGCTCCATACTCTTTGTCGTCACCCGCGACGATGAAGACCAGATTGGGTCTTCCACTGCAGGAAAGGAGGCTGCAATCGTGACTCCCATCAATAGGGCGAATAGCGATAAGTGTTTCATTATTAGAAATTCAGTTTAGAACTGGTGAAACTATGAAGTATAAAATCCGACCTACCGTTCCTGATTCTTCGGCGAGCGACTAACTGAGTTTCCAACCCTTGCGGAACTCGCGATTGATGTACCGTTCAGCATCGGAAGCGCTGGTGGCTCACATCTCTTTTGTATCCCACTTGATCTTCTTACCAGCGCGAGACGCGACATTGCCTGAAGGGTTGGCAGGGATTACATGAACCCCATAAGCTAAGTCAACAATTCCCTTAGGGACCCTTTTCCGGTGTCATATTTTTCATACGCGCCTCCCATATTGAAATGCTCGACAGGATTCCCCGCTGCTTCGAGTAACGTAGCATAGAAGCTGTTAATCGGTCGATCATTTTCGACTTTAACGTAGTGGCCTTCTTGCATCGTTCCTCCAAAATTACCTAGAGTCATGAAGGGCCAACTTGCGCCGTTGGTGTGCTGTTTGTCAGCATTATTGCTGGTATAGACAATCAGGGTGTTGTCCATCATGGTGCCATTGCCTTCCGGCGTTTCCTCAAGGGCCTGGACGAGTTTCGACAACATTCGCATGTTGTATTGGCGAATCCGTGTCCAGATATCGGATGTCATGGATAAATGGCCCAATGAATGGCCCGATGGATTAATACCCAAGCCTTCCCATGAACCATAGAATTCGCCGCAGCCTGAATTGATCGTAGCCACATTAGTGAGGCCCGCTTTCAGTGCAGCAATCGTCAAATCAAGCATCGCGTCATGCCAATCTGTTTCATGCTGGGGGGCCGAGTATTTTTCGTCAAATTCAGGCATGTACGCTTTGAGACTCTCCGACACGGTACTTACACTGTCTCGGAATGCACTGATATCTCGATAGGGTTTTAATTTTTGCCGGGCACTCTCTGGTAAAGTTCTAGCGCTTTGGGTTGAGGTTTTAGCGATGAAATCCAACATCTTAGAATTTTCATCGTAAGTACTTCGTTGCTTGCCAGTAGCAACTGATCCAAACATGATCCGGTATAGAAATGTTGGGTCACAGATCATCGACGCTTTATCCCCAGGTCCCCAAGCAGAGGTTGCATGGAAAATGGGAACTTGTTTCATCCGATTCAGCGATTCCATGCCGACACTCAAAAGAGGCACCGGCGCCTCGGGGAGAACCTTGCTTAATGCGCAATCAATGGTGATGTCGAAGGGGGTGGATTTATTTCTTCGGTAGCCACCCAGACATCCATAATAAGCACTGTGAGCTGGACTGGTGTGTTTGCCGTGCAGGCCCTGAATAATCGTAAGTTTGTCACGGTGAGGCGATAGAGGATCAATGAATACCGGAAGATCTTTTGATTTAAGTGACTTGCCGGATTTAATTCCTTTGACTGTGCAATTATCGTCACTGAATCCTTGGGATTGCAAGAAAAACACAACTCTTTTGGGCTGCTTGGCACCATGAAGTTGACTAACCTTATTGTCCGCGGCCGATGCGGTGCAATAGGGAACCGCCGTGCTCGCTCCAGCTACCGCACAGATGCCTTTAATCATGTCTCGTCTATTCAGCATACTTGTTCCTTTAGTTTTGCACGGGCTTACGGTATAGAAATGAATCTGAAGTCATCAGTGAAATAATGAGGGCCTTCATGCTCCCGCCATTATCTTGATAAGCCTGATGGGCGGCTTGGAGGGTTGGAGCATCATTAATAGTTTCATTACGCCCCATCCAATAACGGAAGGCGTGCCTCACAAAAACTTGCTCCACGTGCTCACTATTGGCCAAGCGATGAATAAGTTCAAAAGCATCTTCGACCTTACCATCCAACGCTTGAGCACCACTGGCAATAATTTCCCCGCTGGTGTCAACAGGATTGCCATTTTCATCGATTTGTTTTCCCTTTTTGATTTTTCTAAATTTCCCGACATGGTTGAAGACTTCAAAGGGAAGACCTAGAGGATCCATTTTCTGATGGCAACGCCAGCATTCGTTCTCTCGGGTCACGCGCATTCGATGGCGCAATGTCTCTTTCGGTTCATCAGGTAAAACCGCATCGACTGTGATCGGTACTTCAGGCACGCCTCCACCCAATAGTCGTTCCCTGATCCATCGCCCCCGAAGCACTGCGTGGTTTTCCATCGCATCTGAATGGGCAATCAGCCAACTGGGCTGGGTGAGAATTCCGCAACGTTCGGTGGTAGGAAAAGCCACCATTTCCCAAGGCGAAGGACCAGTGACGCTGGTTGAAGCCCAGTACTCACGTATGAAAATTGGTCGTTCGATATCTTCAATACCTATTTCTGATGTTTGGCTTTGGCGCTTTCCGTATCGTGTGACCGTGTTGTTGTAAAAAGAAAGCGAAGTCGCATTGTTGTAAGTATGAAATGGCTTTTCTTCTTTGACGGTAGGTCTGATTCTTACGACACATTCGTTCGTCGTTAAAAGTTCATGCAAGACCCTGCGGTCTGCCGCTAAAACAAATTCGATCAATCGATCGGTTTCAGACACCAAATAGTTCATCTTGAGGTTGTATTGATTGCCCGTATCGTGAACCTGTACCGCCTTCAAAGATTTGGTGTCCTTGCAAACCAAAGGTGCACGATGGTAATCAAAGTACTCCTGGAAAAACCTCAAAATCCGCGGTTTGCGAATAGAGCCGTCCTCCATAATCCGAGTGACCTCGCGAAGAACATCCTCACGCGTCTTTAGTTTCCCTTCCTTGAGAGCTGACTGCAATTGAGGGTCCGGCGACATATAGGTCAGCGCACCTGCAATCGAATTAGCCAACTCGTCTCCAGCGAGCATTACCCGGCCGTATCGATCGGGTTCACCACTACCAAATTCATAACGGTACAACGCTTCCGGGTGTAGCAAGATTGGCGCGCAACCAACAATCAGCCCCTCTACTTTCCCTAACGCTTTCACTTCCGTTTGAATAAATGAAATCTGCTGATTCAATTCCTCAACCCGGGGATCTCGACCCGTGAGGGCATGAAAAAGAAAGGGCACCAGTTTTTCTAATTGAGCTTGTGTGGGTAACTCTTCCGTCTCCATGATATCCATAAACGGGCTGTACTTGCGCTGATAGCCTTTGATGTACAAATGGCAGCCTTCCCGATCGGCGAAACTCCTCTTCTTACCATCGACAATCATGGTGCCAATTCGGTAGAGGGTAAATTTTTCAGGATCCCTCCACATGTAATCCGGCACGTCCACCGAACCGACAATCATGTGCTTCAAAACCGCTTTCGCATTGGTTACTAGCAATTGCATCTCATCACTCGTTACTTGGTACATCACAGGAAAATCCTGCAACCCCCTTTCATCGCTCAGACTTTGAACTTGCCTGACAGATGGAAAACCGTTCGGCCAACCTGAACCATTGCGTATTCCCATGACTTGATCAGAACCCAATGACAA
Organism: uncultured Pirellulaceae bacterium; assembly: GCA_938083195.1. Classification (GTDB taxonomy): domain Bacteria; phylum Planctomycetota; class Planctomycetia; order Pirellulales; family Pirellulaceae; genus Mariniblastus. Next base: position 228,741 of record CALKCK010000009.1, read on the forward strand.
TCTCAAATCTCCGGTGTCGGTCATGATTTTTGAAACCATCACCGGGTCGCCACTGGCCAATTGCCCAGGATATTTAGGATTGTATTTTGGCGTGTTGTGAACCAGTTCTTTGAGTTTGACGAGATAGGCGGCGGGGTGAATGCGCCACATTCTCGACGGGGTTGAGGGCGGATCAACTTCTTTGACTATGTCAGAAAAGAGCAACTGGTGGTCCACATAATTACCCTTGGTGGGTAATAGATTTTCGTGAAAGCCGCCTTGGTCTTTCGACGCTTTTTGCAGATCTTCGATCACGCCGTTCACAAAGTGCATGCGATCCAAGTGATCGGGTTGTTCTTCTGTCCGGGGTGGCATTTCCTTGAGCGAAACCTGCTCCCAGACTTTCTGCCATTCAACTGAATTCGATGCCGTCACTGATTGGAGAGACTCGATGTCGAAGCCGCCCGCTTTAGTTTCACCGTCATGGCAATCGACACAATAGTTCTCAATAAATGCTTGTTGGAAAGTCTCACCAGCGAGCGCAGAGTCACCATCGCCCGTCGTGGCCAGCATCATTAATAGCGGGCAAATCCCATGGATTAGTAACAGTCTCAACACAATTCCTGGTCCCCATTTTGTGCCACATTGAATCGGCACACGCCTGATGGACGAATACCAACGCTGTATTATAGCTGTTCCCCACTAACATTGCTGCAATTTCTGCATCTATATGGTTGACTTATTGCTTTGAGATTCTGCTCGCGTTTTTGCTCTCCTGAGATCGAAACTTGCATTATTTGAAAATAAGCCTCCGTCCATTGCCCGGGTGCCGCGCTCACGACTGCGAGATTGACTCGGCACATCGAGAAACTCGATCGCTCCAACCATGCACAGCCGCGATAACTCAAACGACTCACCAATGGCTTGGTCATTGAATAAGACCACTGACCTAGGTTTTCAACAAAGCTCCCTTGCAATCGCTTAGATTTCTAAAGAGCCACTAGAATTAATTAGCCAGTCGTGAAAACATGAGATCGATGCAAACAAAATTTTGAGCCTGTTTGCAATCAAGCATCGTTTGCAATTGCAACCCTGTAGGCGTCGGCAATTTCATTCGGGCCCGTGATCGTAACGTGCATGTCGCGAATTAATCCATCTTGAATTTTGTAGATCCAGCCATGCACCGCCAACTCCTGACCATTCTCCCAAGCCTCTTGAACAACGGTCGTATGGCAGACGTTGTGAGCCTGTTCCACAACATTTAGTTCGCATAGGCGATCGAGACGTTCACTTTCGTCTGGAATAACTTTCAGGACCGCATCATGTTTATTGCGAACGTCTCGGATGTGCCGGAGCCAATTGTCAATTAACCCAAGATGATGATTCTGGCTGGCAGCTTTTACCCCACCGCAACCATAGTGTCCGCAAACAATGATGTGCCTTACTTTCAGGACGGCAACCGCAAATTCAATTACGCTCAAGCAATTAAAATCAGTGTGCACAACTACATTGGCAATATTTCGATGAACAAACACTTCTCCGGGCATCAGCCCAACAATTTGGTTCGCCGGGACGCGACTGTCGGCACAACCGATCCACAAATATTCCGGAGTCTGCTTCTCTGCCAACTTTGAAAAAAAACTAGGATCTTCGGCATTGACCTTTTCGGCCCACGCTTTATTTTTCTGAATTAATTCCGGCAATACACGCATGGCATTAAAACTTCCTAGAAAAAGCTGCACAAGACAGACGGGATGCTGCAACCAATCCGCACGCTAATCAATATAGTGGCTCTTGGACTACCCGCAACCAAATTCAGAGGGAACCCTAAATGCAGAGTCTTTCTATTTGGCACCTGTAAATACTAAACAACGAATCTAAATTCAAATGCACATTTCAATTCAGACGACACACAATGCCATCAACAACAAATTCAAATTCGCTTTTGCTCCAAGGCAGATAATCGTCAACTGGTGGTGAGCAATTCGAGAACAACGGGCCTGACAACGATCTCTTAATAAAAACTGCAACTAAGAGGCTTCCGCAGCACCTGATCTAAGTCCCAATTATGCCAGAAATGTTCGACATTCTTACTAATGAGTTTGTAGAATAAGAACATTGCAGACTGTCTTAAAACCGTCCTGAGGTCACATTAGCGATATGATTGCCTGGCTACGCATTTTCTCACTCCTCCTCGTATTTCCAGTATCCTCGCCCAATTGCACCCAAGGACAAGAGCGAGACGATGCAACGCACCGCAATCAGCGACCTAAGGAAAAACTAAAGACGGATTTGGTTGATGGCGGTTTTCGCGCTCTCAATGATTATTCATATGCTGACGGAGTTGCCTCATTAATTGAAGCGAAGCAAGCTTGGCGAGAACAACGAAATTGCATCAGCTGCCATACAAACGGCTGGGGCCTTGCCGCACAACCTATCATCGATCCACGCTCCGCTGAGGTCGTCGATGGACGTACTTTCGCTCAACAATATTTAACAAAATATATCGACGGCGACGAAAAGCCTCACAACCAATATGGGAGCGTAACAGGCATGGTTGCAACGACTGCGTTTTTAGCAATGAGCGATGCTCGGAGTGGGAAAGAAGTTCATCCAGCGACGCGGAAAGGACTTGATAATGCGTGGAAATTACTTGACGAAAGTGGAACTTGGGAAAACTGGCTGCAGTGCAACTGGCCACCGTTTGAATCTGATGCTGAGTTTGGCCCGACATTAATGTTAGTGGCGTTGGGAGAAGTAAAGGAGATTACCAATCTCAATTCGCAAGATATGAATGCTGTCCAACGATTAAGCAGCTACCTGAAAAATAACCCGCCTCAAAGCCTACACGCCAAGACCATGCGGCTCTGGGCAGGCAATGCTTGGCCAAACCTTATTTCCCAGACAGACAAAACCGCGTGGCGACAAGAGTTACATAATGCTCAAGCTACCGATGGCGGTTGGTCGATGGCATCACTTTCCGGCCCTGCTTGGAAGCGAGATGGAGGGGAAGGGCAGACCACGACAAGTGAAGCGTATTCAACTGCATTTGTCACTTATGTACTTCTCAAAACGGGTCTCGCTGACCAAGAATCTATTACCGACAAAGGTCTTCGTTGGTTGAAAGAACATCAGCGCGAAAGTGGCGACTGGTTTACGCGGTCTCCAAGACGCGATCGCAAACATTACATCAGCCGCGCTGCAACAGCCTTCGCTTTAATGGCACTCGCCGAAAGCAGTTTAAAGAAAAAACCCTCCACGGCAAATTAGTTTTTTAGAGCGAGCCAAGTCTTCGAACAGAGTATTTCAACAATACCGCGAAGTGATCGACAATCGCTTGATCAAACTAAAATGTAGCTCAGGGCAAATCGGCAGATACTGCCAATCGAATTCAGACCTCGAAAAGAAGCGAACCATGAATGGACTGCACCCTCCAAATATTCTGCGGAAATTGACCTTGATGGGCGCGATCTGGATCGCTGTCCTTTTTTCAGTTTTCCCAGCCGACGCCACCAACTGGCAGGCCAACATCAAACCGGGATCGGACATTGTCATGCACGATTTGCGTTGGCCGAAGTGGGATGCCGGAACTTATTACTGTTTTTGGTATATGAGTTTTTACCCCAAATACTCTTCACTCTACGGTGGCGTTGCGGTTCACGGCCCCGACAAAACACCCGGGATGTTCACGTCCTATTGGTGTCCAACCGAAGCCGTTTATGAAGGCCCTGAATTCTACGGCAAAGGCTTCGGCGCCGAAGGCAGCAAGGGCGGGGCAAATGGCTCACCCAGCTTCCAACGTCCCAACTCATGGTATCGCATGGTCAAACGAACTTTTCCACCCACCCGAGGCGCCAAAGGAAAAACCAATGTCGGTTGGTGGATCAAGGACGTTGATCAAAATAAATGGTACACGCATAGCGTGCTGAGCATCCCCAAGGCAGTCACAGGATTTCAAGCAAACAGTGGATTCGTAGAAGCGTTGGCACCCGAATCCACTCCTCGCGCATTCGAACGCCGACTAGGTTACTGTCGCCTCAATGGGAGGTGGCACGATTCACCTCTCAGTGCCAACGATCCTACGAAATTCAAACTCATTGAAAACAACTCAGTTGTTCGGTTCGACCGATCGGGACCAGACAGTGGCGATACTTGGAAAAAAGAACCAACCTTCTTTCGCACCCGACAACCTGCCTCGCCCATTCTGGACAAACCAGCAATCGATCAAACTGAGGCGGAAGTCTGGGAAAACCAAGTCAGCGTAAAATGGAAAATTCCCGAGGGCGCTTCGCCACAACTCGGATACAAAATCGAAGCCTTCACTGGTAGCGGAGCCCAAGGAAACTTGATTGCCTTCTGGGAGGATGCGGCCCCCCACGTTAATAATAAACGTCTCGACACAACCGCTCCCGCAAAATCGGTCAGACTGACCATAACCGACATTTTTGACCAACGAATCGAATCAGTAATTCCTGTTAAAGACCGCCTGATTCCTGCAGCAGCCTCCAGTGAAACCAAACCCTCAACCCAAACTGGATTGAGCTACGTTTATTACGAAAATCCCAATACTGAAACTTGGAAAAACCTACCTGATTACTCAGTCCTCAAACCAGTTAAACAAGGTCATGTCAAAGATCTCGACGACACTATCAAAGAAGATCGTCAAATTGACTATGCAATTAACTATGAAGGTTACCTTCGTATTCCAGCCGATGGTTTGTATGTAATTTCGGCAGGAACCAGTGACGGCAGTCGCCTTTCTATCGATGGCAAATTGATTGCCGACAATGACGGAATTCACAGCACTTCCCAAAAACGTTATTCACTGGCATTACGCAAAGGCCTGCGTCCTTTCAAATTGGAATATTTCAAAGGAGCCAACGATGGGAACAGTAAACAATCGACAACTGCCAAAATCGCCCTCCACTGGGAAGGACCTGACTTTGAACTCCGCAAGCTGACGCGAGATGACTTCATCTGCAATCAAAACGCCGAGACCCCCTCTGCTACATTGGCATTGCAGGGGGAAGTTGCCGGCAGCGTCTTGAAAGACAATTTAGCCAACATTCAAGTGGCAATCGAAAACTACAAGGCGCCAATCAAGAAACTCCAACTATTTGCCGGAAAGGTACTGCTCACCACCAAGTTTGCAGCCGACGTCAACGACATGGGCAAATTCGACATCGATGTCTTAATACCCGAGGGTAAGAACCAAATCTGGGCACGCCTTTGGTTTGGCGACGGCCGCTCTGTTGACTCTTCCAATGAGTTGACAATCAAAGCAAAAAATCAAACAGTCGCACCGTGGCAATTCACAAGCATGCTAGAAGGGGGATTCCCCCTGGCCGTTCGAAGCGATGCCAACACCGCCTCCTTCAGGGGTGAAGGATTCGGATTTGTACACCAAACTGTCGCGGGGGATTTTACGCTTTCCGCACGAATTGCAGACATGCCTCTAACCTCCACAGAAAATGGCTTATGGAAGTCAAACTGGCTAGGTCTCTCCATTCTTTCCAAGCACTCCAACCCTAACGTTCGGATTACAGACAAAGGGCCCTACAATTCTGAGATCAGTCTCTTCCTAACCGCCGAGGGAAAGATGAAAGGTGGAAGGGATTTCCCCGACTTGGCTGGTAGCAACAAGAGCATTGCCTCCTTTGAAGGAGATCACCGCTGGCTAAAACTCGTTCGCCGCGGGCGTCGATTTCAGTCTTTCACGTCCGGCGACGGAAGTACCTGGCAACTTGCCGATGAGCGATTCACTAGTCATTCGCCGAAAGAGGTCTACGCTGGCATCTGTTTCCGATCGGGACCCAACAAAAGCCGTAGCCTGTTTCAAGGCACAGTCGATCGAATCAAGCTTGACCTAAGCGTTTCCAAAGAATTTCGGGAGCTTCCCAGAAAAAAAGACCTCCGACTGGAAAATCGCATCACCGCTGCGGTGCAGTCGCCCACAGACCCGGGAACACTTTTTGCCAGAAGTGCAGGCAAAGGGCTGCTGAAATCGACTGACCACGGAGAGACCTGGTTCGCGCTGAATAACGGACTAACAACTCCCGATTCCATGGCGGTTCGTTCAGTCGCAGTGCATCCCAAAAACAGTTCGATTGTCCTCCGCGCGGGAGGCAGTGTCGTTAATGGTGTTCTGATTAGCGGACTTTGGCGAAGCCATGATGGCGGAGGACGCTGGAAACTAATAACGGACAAAATTGATTTTGATGGCCGTGGCCCTACGACTTTGTTCGGCGAAGTAATGTTGTTCTGCCCCCACGACCCTAATCTTGTGGTCGCCAGTGGCGAGACCAAGGGCCTCTTCCTCAGTAGGGATGCGGGTGAAACCTGGTCCAGTGTCGGACTGGCTGGAGAGCGAATCACAAGCATGGCATTTAGCCCGGCACCCGACCAACGCACCAAGGCTCCAATACTGGTCGTAGGAACGTTTGATGACAGTGAATTTAAAACGCTGAATCTTGGAAAACCGGCAACACCAATCGAGGCACCTGCACGAATTTACTGGGTCTCTATTCCTACCAAAAAAACAACCGTCAAAACTTCGAAGGTATGCGAGCTAAAAGATTTTGGAATCACGAATATGGTTTTTGACACCGAGAAAAACTTCGTGAATTTCGCTACGACTCGCGGCGTGTATTACACTTGGGTCCACGGGGCCTTGTATGCCAAACGTAAACTCGGCGATTCCCAGGACAGATTGTATACCGCCATCGGCACCCGGCCGTTTGATAAGTGGAGCAAACTAACCTGCGCTGCTCCGTTTTCTAGTTCAGAACAGAGCCCGGTTTACTTTACTAATCAGCGAAGCCGCAGCTGGACGGTACTTTCCACCACGTCGCAGAGAGCAGATGGAGAAACCGAGCTTCGCTTAAATGAAGGCATCACCTGCATCCTCCCTGACAGGGATGATCAAGAAACACTTTTCCTGTGCAATAGCGAGGGAATTCTAAAGACGACCGACAGCGGCCAATCTTATCAAAGAGTTTTGCAACGTTAACCTAACGGCTCTCCCAACACGGAGAGACTTCCAACACGGAGAGACTCCCATCTGCCCATGAAGTAACACTGTACGATTTAGATGTCTGGAAGAATCGAATAAAACAGTGAAATTTCTCGGATGGACATTCTCCATCGAGATGTGGCGAACGAGCTGCCGTACTCGCGCGCAATTTCATTTTCGACTATCCCACGCAACACAAAAGTGCGATAAATATTATTTTGCGTCTGAAATCGAAAATTCGACGAGGCTATTTATGTTCGATCGCCCCATTTCCCATCGCTACGAAGACCCAGTCGACATGATCTGGATCCAAGCCGCTAACGATCTGGGAATAGAAATTGTGCGTTCACCAGACGCGTTTGCAACCTACGATGGAAAAGGCACACTCACGATCGCCGAAGCGTCTTATTTCGACGCTGATGACTGTTTAGCTCAAATGATTTTCCACGAACTCTGTCACTGGCTGGTTGCCGGACGTCGCGGTCTGCACCTAGCAGATTGGGGCTTAAGCAATTTAGACGATCGCGACCTGACACTCGAATACGCTACCCATCGCGTCCAAGCAGCACTCTCGACTCCTTATGGCTTACGCGACTTCATGGCTGTGACTACCGATTGGCGACCTTATTGGGATGCCTTACCGCCAGACCCTCTCAAAGACGGCGATGACCCGGCTATCACAATTGCCCAGGCCGCAGCTCACTTGGCTCGATTGTCACCTTTTGAACCAGTGCTGACGCGTGCCCTACATGCCACCGCTGCGATCGCCGATGTCGTTCGAAACGTGACAAACGAATCTTCCCTTTGGAGTGTTACGCAACCCCGTCACCGACTTGGATCATTGCTTTCCGACTCAGAAAGTCTTAATTGCGGTGCGTGCGCCTGGGCTATCCCGGGAAACTCTGATGCGACTGAAACACTTTCCCTAAGTTGTCGGCAACACAATCTAGATGAAAACAACCTTCCCGGCGTCGATCCTGATGAACAGGCTTGCGAACGCTGGGAGCAGAAGTTTGCAATCGAAGACTGTGGTTCCTGTGGCGCATGTTGCCGTCAAGGATTTGATCTTTTAACGGTTTCCGCTCAGGATCCCTTCATCAACTTACATCCTGAACTCATTCAATTGCGTGACGGTGGCGAATCCTGCGTACCTCGTCCAGATGGAGTTTGCGTTGCGCTGGATGGAAACGGCGTCGCTCCCGATCCGTATCGCTGTCGACACTACGACACTCGTCCTCAGAACTGTGCAGATTTTGAAGTCGCGGGAACGGCCTGCCTACTCGCCCGCCGGCGAGTTGGACTCAGTCGCTAGAACAATGGGAACGTGGCACTCTATTCACTCCCCTTCGTAACGCCGTATGATAGGCGATCCAAGATCTGCAGAAATTAATTATAAGCACGTAACCCATGAACACTCTGTTAACTATTCTTATTCCGATTGCCTTTGGCTTCCTATCCTTAGATCCACTCCTGGACCAGGCAATTTCGCAAGACACTGATCCACCCACACTCCAATTGATCAAATCGAAACTGTCCGCCCTGGAAGACAGCCCGATTGATGAAAAAGAAAAATTAGCTCTTCAAAGTCAATACACTGAGGCAGAGCAGTTTCTCCAGAATGCCCTGGACAGCGCAAGCGAAGCTGAAAAACACAAAAAAGAACAAGAGTCTGCTTTAGAAAATATTGAATCTTGGAAGACAAACCTGCAGCAGTTGGAGGCGCAAGAAAAGAACGGGGAAGCGATTGCCTTACCGAAGGACATTAGCGATCTTCAAAAAGTAATCGACGTTAAAAGCGACGCATGGAAAAAACTGACGGAAGAAAAATCCGAGTTAGCCAAAGAGTTAGCTTTGATTGAAAAAAAGCCGTTACAAATCAGCACCCGCCGTAGTGAAATTCAGATACGACAAAATGAATTGAAAGAGCTGATCAATCAAACAGCGACTGGTAACTCTGCACTGGAAACCGCTCAAAACTTAAAACTTCGAGCAGAACAACATGCGCTTATCGCCGAAAGCAAAATGCTGTCTACCGAAGATAAAAGCATTCCTGATAGACAGGCCAATATCGAAGCCAAACTTAACTACAAAGACCGAAAGTGCGAGATCGATTCCGAAACCCTTGACAATCTTCGAATCGAGCAAGTCCGCATCAATCAAAGCGAAGCGGAAAAAGTAATATCGTTCGTCGAAAATTTCAAATCTACCAACGCCCCTGATCTCATCGAAGCCGCAGCCAATCTCAAAGAACTTGTTGCTGAGGACAAAACCTCCACCAGCCAGCGAAATCAGGTTATCGAATTCGATACCGCCATCGGTAGCAAACTGAAAAAGATCACGTTGGAATACGACAGCCTCGCCGCAGAACTAGAACTCGGTAGCGGTGGCCAAGCCATGGCAAAGAGCCTGCTTTATCTTCAGTCAGAAATCCATAATGGCTTTCTTGAGATCGAGCAAAAACAACCAGAAGCATTACCAAGTGTTGACGAAACTTTTGCACTGGAACGGCAGATCAACCTTGGCCTTCGAAAGCAGAAAGACTTAGAAAACCGATACGAAGATTCGGACTCTCTCGAAATCAAACAACTTCTCTCATACCGCAAAAGATACCTCGACAAACTCAGGGAGCAATATAAAAATTTAACGCGGGATCTTGCGATTCTCAAAGCTAAAAAACAACAGTTTTCTGACAAAACAGACGAGATCGACAACTCAATCAAAGAAAAATTACTTGGGATGAGGACAACTAATTCTTTTAACTTCGATTCAGTAATTGAATTAAAAAATGGAATTCAGTGGGCGTCAGATCCAAAGCATGGATCTGAATTCCTCAACGCGTTACTCCTAACTCTTAGACGCTCTCCCATAGCCACCACAATTTTCCTAACCGCATTTTTGGCATTGGCATTGCTACGCATTAAATTCATTTCGGCGTTAGTAAAAATCAAATCGCATGTCAGAAAAATATCCACGGATCAATATTACTACACTTGGCAAGCTCTGCTTTTAACTGTCTTGATGTCACTCCCAGGAGCACTTCTCTTTGCTGGAACTGGGATCGCTCTTTCTCAAATAGAAACGAGCAGCGGTTGGCTAGACGGATTAGCACACGGGTTGAAGTTGAGCGCTGTCGTCATCGTCTCCCTACAACTTATCTACAATGCCTGCCGAAAAGATGGCCTGGGAGACACCCATTTCCATTGGAACGCCCGACCACTTGCCTTAACGCGACGTGTCATTCGTTCATTCACTCTGATGTTTATTCCCGCGATCATCATCGCCTCCATCACGGTCCACGGCGATGCCGCTGTTCATTTTGGTGGCCTTGGCCGGATCATGTTAATCTTTGCCAGTCTTTCCATGTTCATTGCGTTTTACCGACTGTTTCGATTCTCAGATGGTATTCTCGCCGAGGTAATTAGCGAGCACCCCCTGCGAATAATGAGCCGATTGAGATTCCTCTGGTTTCCAATCTTGTTAAGCTGTCCGATCGCCATCAGCGTTTTAGCGGTCTACGGCTACACCTACACGGCGTTACAGATGGGCATTGGCATGATGACGGCAGTCATCATTTCGGCAGGCGGAGTCCTTACTTACAGCATGATTATTCGCTGGTTCGCAATTCGATACCGGCGACTTGCACTCGCGGAAGCCTTGGAAAAACGTCGCTTAAAGCAGCAAGAGACCCCTCTCCCCGACTCTGCCGGAGATCGCTTAATCCTCATGGATGATCAGGAAGAAGTCATTGATCTCGCTTCCGTTGGTGATCAAGCCCGGGAGTTGATCCGCCTACTCGTGAGTCTGGCAACTCTATTCTTAATCGCCCTCGCTTGGTCACAATCGGTGCCAATCTTTGAGGCGGCGGACAATATTAAGATCCCATTCTTTGGATCTCCCACTTTACTCAGTCTCATCCAAGCCGGCCTTGTGATTGTCGTGACTTACGGTGCGGTTCAAAACCTTTCAAGCTTGATTGAGCTGGTACTTTCAAGTGACACTCGTATCAATATGGGAACACGCACTGCGATCACAACACTTTGCCAATACGGAGTCATTGCAATTGGAATTGCAATTTTCGCCCACATTCTAAACTTAAAATGGGCTCAATTTGGCTGGATTGTGACAGCATTAAGCGTTGGGCTTGGGTTCGGATTACAGGAAGTCGTTGCAAATTTTGTTTGTGGACTCATCCTCCTGTTTGAGCGGCCAATACGTGCAGGTGACATCGTGACCGTGGAAGGGACAACGGGAAAAGTTGTCAAAATTAATATGCGGGCAACCATCATTACTAACTGGGATCGGCAAGACTTGGTCGTTCCCAACAAAACGCTAATTACCGGTTCCTTTATAAACTGGACTTTGACCGCATCAATCAACCGGGTGCAAATCATCATCGGAATTGCCTACGGAAGTGATACCCAACTCGCGAGAAAACTCCTTGTTGAAATTGCCAACGAACACCCCAGTCTCATGCAAGAACCGCCACCAATTTCCACTTTCGACGGTTTCGGGGACAGCGCTTTAACCATTTCATTACGGGCCTATTTGCCCGATCTAGAGGATCGCCTCAAGGTCATTACTGAGTTGCATACAATGATCAACCAGAGATTCGCAGAACACAATATTGAAATCCCATTCCCACAGCGGGACCTTCACTTACGGTCAGGATGGCCAACACCCGGTGGACCTCAGAGTCTCCCAATCTCGGATGCCTAATTTCAAAGCAAAATCCAAGAAAAAACTCGGTGTCGAAAAAGCCAACCAGCCTTTTCCACATCGAGTTCTATTTAAGAAATTGGTAAACGATCAAACTTATAGCCGATTCATCGCGTTGAGACGTTTCATTTCGGTTCGAGAAAATGATTGATCCCGCTTGCTCAACTTCGAAAGAGGGACGTTAATCTCAACTTGATCCGATCTTTTCAGGAGGATGACCTCCCCACCCTCCATACCGATCAACCGTGCCTCCACTTGAAACTTCCCTTGTGAATCTTCAAACGTTCGCCACTCACTGACAAACGGGCCTCCTTCGGCTCCATCACCTTCAGCACGAGCAACCAATTGCTCGATCGCCGTATCTAGTTGACTTCCTCGCAAGTTTTTAGCCTGAATAACTCCCTCGTGGTCAATCAAAAATATCGTTGGCCACCCGCGGATTTGAAAACTGGATGAAATATCACCTTGTGTACTCTTATCCCACCAACTCCGCCAATTCAAATTGTTATCTTTGACTGCATCCTTGGCAGTCGATTTATCTTTGTCGCTATTGACCCCTAATAAAACAAAGGGGCGACCTTGCATCTGATTGACGAGCGTCCGCTCGTGTCCGTACATCGCACGGCAAGGCGGTCACCAGTCCCCCCAGAAATCCAACATGACTACTTTGCCTTGGTAATCGGAGAGCTTGAATTTAATATTATCTAAATCCTTGCCACTCACTTCTGGAATCGTGTCTCCAACTTCCAAGCCCTTAGCTCCGGTGGCGTCAACAAACTCCAACTTGTATTTACGCGGCGCCGGTTCACGATTTGCATCTGGCTGTCGACCGGCGTTCGGATTCCGAGACGCATTGTCTCGAGCTGGCATGCCGATTCCCGCCGATGCACCACCAGTATCATTTCCGCCGGGCGGTCTTATTCCCGGTAACGGACCAATCCCTTGGCCGAGACCAGCAGGTTGAGAGCCTCTCGACTCCGATGAACGTGAATCTGTGCGAGGTGAATCTGTGCGAGGTGAATTTGAATTAGGGCGCTCGCTATCAACCGCTTTCATATCACGGCCGTTCCGATCGTCGACAACCGCCGGACGGGTATCTGACCTGGCGGGCTCACGGGAAGTATCTGATTCGCGTTCAGAACTTAATGCTGAATCAGACGTCCGAACTACTTCTGGTTCTGGATCAGCACACCCCGCGATACTAAGCATGGCGATGACAACGACACATGTGTTCAGTATTCCAACTTGTTTCATTTTGAACTCCACCGTATTCGGACAGTCGGAAACTAATATTTCCGGCGTTAACAGTATAACAGCAGCTTCGCGAATCACGAGGAATTTTAACTTTTCCCGTCAATCTCTGCGACGACTGAAACTCAGGTGGCCCAGTCCGACAAGCCAACTTATACCGCTGCTTTCTTTCGTAATTCTACGATCAGGGGGATTTTCATTTCCCCGCTACCAACCCCCACCCCTAAAAAACAAGATTTTCCTAGCGGTTAACTTGGCAGGCAAATCATCGAGGTTTTATTTATCGTTACGCTCCCAAACGAGCAACGCTTTGCAACCTTAAATGCTTTAGAACCTTTTGACTATTTCTCTTTGACTTTGACGGATTCCTGTTTAATGGTCACCGGCCTGCCTTCTACACCCGCATAAAACACAATGATCTCAGCCGGCTGATCTGTCGTATTTTCACCAAAATGCAATTGGTTCACGAGCTCAACAATGGAATCCCCCGCCTTAATCTTTAACTTTCGATGATCCTCTGTCACCACAGTCAACTCTCCCTTGAGCAAGACCCCTGCATTGATATAGGGATGTCGATGCATTGCTAGTTTTGTTTTTGGCGGAACAGTTATTTTTAAAATTGTAACTTCGGGCTGTCCCTTAGGATAAGCCGGAAGAAGCTCGCCATTCCAACTCTTGGTAGATTTAGCCAGTTCCTTAATTTCAATCTTGGAGTCGTGGACGTCATGATCGTCGTGATGTCCTACCGCCACACAGGCGAGAACAAAAACAATTAAATATTTCATCTGCTTCCCACTGGTTATTAATTTATCTTTAAACCAAAGTCCACCCAACAGACTTAAGTCTCTTTCATTACATCCACACAAGAATGCTATCCGTCCAACACTTCGTGTTCCCATTTTAGCCAACCAAATCCGACTGGAAACCTTGGTCACATCTGACAAGTGGGGAACCCCCCCTGTCAAAACCCTAATTACCCCACACCTTCGATAGAAAATTGAAAAATCCGACACCTGGGAAACGCGTTTCCATTGCCGCAACACTGACTTCGAGCAAAATTATTAGATAGCGTTATCCTACCTCTCAGTATCTTGAACACGATTCCATGAATTCTCGCCTGCCCCCGGGACCAAGCAATTACCTTGGGTTCCTTCAACTTACCTTCCGACATTACTTCCGACTTCGATTCGATCCAATCGGGTTTTCGAAAAAACTCACCAAAACATTTGGCGACGTTGTTTTCTTTCGAATTTTTCATCATCGCGTAATCTTGGTTAGCCACCCGAAATACATCCATCAGATTCTAGTCAGTGACTCAGCTAATTTCCCAAAAATGAGCCGCATCAGGAATCACTTACGCCAAGCAACTGGCGACGGCCTACTGGTTACCGAAGGCAAACGTTGGCACCAGCAGCGCACCTCCACCCAGAAAATTTTTCGCTCAAAACGAATGTCATTCTTTGCATCCATTGCAGACCAGCACATCAGCGAGATGCTGGAACGTTGGCAATCTCATCCAACCGTTGAAATTGAGACAGAGATGACATTGCTGACGCAGCGGATCATGGGAGACGGTTTCTTTGGACTCCAACTTGAATCCGAGCCAGAAGTTGCCGAAGCGGTTCGGATATTATCAGATTCATTCTATGATGAATCTCGCTCTATATTAAATCTACCCGACTGGCTACCGACGCCTAAAAAACAAAAAAAGCGACGTGCGACAACCCTTCTAAAAGACAAACTCAAAAACATAATCGACCACCGCATCGCTTCAAAAAATCGTCGGGACGACTATTTGGACATGTTGCTTTATCCCGCGACCGACCCAAGTTCAAATTGCCCGCATCACGTGCATGCGTCTCCTGACGAAATCATGAGCCAGTTGCTGACGATGTACATTGCCGGTTTTCACACGACGTCGGTCGCGATGGCATGGTTGCTATCCCTCGTCGCACAATCTCCAGAGATTCAAAATAAGATCTTGAAGCAATGCAAGGCCGAACTGGCGGGCACTTCATCCCTCGATGCTCACAATCAAGAAAACTATGCAGAAATGGTCGTCAAAGAATCCCTGCGATTGTACCCCGCCGCTTGGGAGTTATTTGCCAGAGAAGCAAGTCAAGAAACAAAACTCGGCCCCTATCATATTCCCCGGGGAAGCTTGCTTCTGATTCTGCCAATTGTGATTCATCACGATGAACGGTTTTACTCCAATCCTGAGGAATTCGACCCATCGCGATTTTGCACAAAGATGGAATCCGCCAGGCCCCCGCATTCCTGGATCCCATTCGGTCTGGGGCCACACCAATGTATCGGCCAATCACTGGCCCTCCAGCAAATGACGCAAATTCTCAAATCAGTGGTTCTTCAATTCCAACTTAAACTCCCACCTGATTCCATTCAAAAAACCAAGGTTGTCCCTAAAGTTTCACTCCGTCCTGCGATGGATTTTAAAATTGCAATCGTGGAACGCAATCTCGCAACCGACGAACACCAGAACGCCGAAGTTTGCGCCAACTACTAGCCAATCTAAGCCCGTAAGGTTGAGAATAGGCTCGTCCATTGCATTCAGCCAAACAGCCTTGGTAGAAAGCGACCTGTCCTTTGCATGTACCGTTGGTAATCATCTCCAAATATCTCCAAAGCCTCCTCTTCCTCCGCAATCGCTAATCTTCGATACACCCAGCATAAGGCCGGAAGGGTTAGGAGCGTCAGCGCAGTTGGCCAGTTAATTACACTGCCAATGAGGAACAGATAGAACCCCGTATACTGCGGATGGCGGACGAAACGATAAAGCCCCGATTGGGCCATCGAATTCGACGCCACAGCGCGATGAATTTCTCGCCAACCCAGAACCGCCAAAAGACCACCCAACAAAATCAACAACTGACCTACCAGCGTGAACCAAACTTGCGTTTGACGAAGATACGCATCCGGAATCGAGAGTACGATTGGCCAGAGATGACCATTGAAGTGATTTTCAGCATCAGCCTGCGTCCGCCCGAACCAAGTCATGACAAAATAAGCGGTCAGCGGCACTCCATACATCTCCGCGTAAAGCGCCATCACCCATGCCTGGGCAACTCCCGCTGATTTCCATTCAACCTTTCGCCGTGGTCTCAGAATTCCAAATAAGAAAACCCCAACCAGAATTATGTAGATCGCAACGAGCCAGCCGTTGAAATACCCGATTTTGAAAATACTGACTTGCACCCAGTTCCTCCTCTCGCTATCCGGCCTAACCGCCGCCTCCCCAACGCCCCCCATAAGCGGGGAGTACTCAGCAGGCGATGAAGATAATACCGTCTTTTTTGGGTTGCCGGCCCCAGTCTTTGATCCCGCAGAAACAAGTTAATGATCACCAAGAACTTCCGGTTAAACTTCAAACCTCCAAATCGTTTCCCACAAATTTTAAATGATAACCGTGAACAAAATTGCGAAGGTCAGTAGTAGTTTAGCGACCCAACGATTAGCACTAATTAATCACCCGATCTACGACGACATTAACACGCTTCGTGAGCTTCAAATTTTCATGGAGCACCACGTCTATGCTGTCTGGGATTTCATGTCGTTACTAAAAAGTCTTCAGCAACGCCTAACCGGATCAGCTATTCCTTGGCTCCCATCAAAAAACAAAACTGCAGCCAGACTGATTAACGAGATCGTCCTCGGAGAAGAGAGCGACGAGACGGCGGACGGGAGATTCAGCAGTCACTTTGAACTGTACCTGAGTTCAATGAATGACTGTGGTGCGAACGTCGCAGTAATTCGAGATTTTTTAAACTTGATTCGCCAAGGCACTTCTGTCGAAGCAGCGTTGACTCAAACAAAAGCTCCACCGTCAGTACAAGTATTTCTGGGTAACACATTTGCAACAATTGAATCGAAGGAAACAATTCGGATTGCTTCCGCTTTTACCTTTGGTAGAGAAGATTTACTTCCATCGATCTTCGAAAAAATCGTTAATCAACTGAACTCGAAAAATCACGGAAAACTCGATAACTTTCGTTACTACTTGAACCGCCATATCGAACTGGATGCCGATCACCATGGACCAATGGCGGAGCAAATGATGGCGTCTCTCTGTGGTGAGAGCACCTCCAATTGGCATCTTGCCGAACTGGCTGCAAAAGACGCTTTGCAAGCAAGGCTGTGCCTTTGGGACGGAATGCACCAGCAAATTCAAGACGCTCGTTCAGGTAGACAATTACTGAAACTACAAACTTGAAACCCTCGTCTACACTGCTCCGCGTAGACAATTGGTGAACGGTACAAACCTTGGCCCGCAACTTGTAGGGAAAGAATTTGCTTCCCCTCCAACCTTTTTAGAATCCTCCGGTAAGTTGCGGAGTACTTGAAACTCAATTGCAAAAGCTTGGCCGTTCCGCTTGTCTTTTTATGGGAAATGAGCCTCAACAACGACGCGAATTGAGATTGAAGTTCTCAAGTATTGATCCAAATAGTCGGTAATACCAGTTTTCAAAAGCCAACATGTGGAACGAAGTAGTCCCCAAAAATGTAACCGACTGTATCAAACTGTCGGCGTGTGAATCAATCGTTTGACGCTCTGCCGTTTTTATTCCATTATTCATCTCGTTGTGGTTTTTGTTGCATTCAAGGCTTCAAACTGTCGAACGATAGATTGAGCCATTTCGCCGAACAAATCCCTCCAGAATGGACGCTCCATTTTGAAGTGGCTTAAAGAGAAGCTGCAACCAAAGAACCTCACCTTGCCCTTACAACTTGCAACCGCAAACAGAAAGTCCTCCATGCTTCAACTCATGTGCAGACGAATCGAACAAACTTCCAACAGGGATTTTCTCGTAAACGTGGTTTTTGAGTTAATCCTGAACGGTGACCCTACCGGTCAATTTGTAGAATTTACCCTGCAACCGGATTACTGCGAAGTCGGTGATTTGTATGAACTTACCGCCCATGACTTCGCCAGTTCTCTGGATCAAAGCATCAACTCTTCTCTGATTGCTTCTCTCAACTGATCCTACTGCAACTCATTCGGAAAATCTCAACGACGCTCAGGGATGCAAGCCTTCAGCGAGTCTGAGAAATGACGAAGAAGTTGCGATCTACTTCGAACGCTTTAATCGCTTCGTCCCCGAGCAATGTTTGCATTTCTTCGGTTGGTTTTAGTGAAACGACTTCACCGTTTATCCAAACTCTAAGTGGATAATCGTACCCTGGCACGACATTTTGATACCGATACTCAAGCCGATTTCCATTGATTTGATACTTGAACACAGGTATTTTTGTGGTTCGCAGGTATTGGTCGAAAAACAAATCAAAGTCAATTCCAGATGCCTCGCTGATGAAGGACTCTATTTCTTTGGTCCCGACGGTTTGGTGCCAAAACTTCTTGTTGAGCCCTCGCAGAATATTCCGCCATTTTTTATCGTCATTAATCGTATGTCGAATCGAGTGCAGCATATTGCCACCCTTGTAGTACATATCCCCAGACGAACCACGACCATTGACATCATATTCACTGATAATAGGCCGGTCATTCTTCACCAATTTCCGACAACCAAGGACATAGTCCTGTGCTTCTTTTTCAGTGAAATGATACTCCACAAATAAATTCTCAGAGTAATTTGTAAAACTTTCGTGGATCCACATATCTGCAGCATCCTTCATCGAAATGTTGTTACCAAACCACTCATGTCCCGACTCATGGACAATGATGAAATCGAACTTCAAACCAACTCCGGTAGCACTAAGATCCCGCCCCCGATAACCATTCTTGAATCCGTTACCGTAAGTCACTGAACTCTGGTGCTCCATTCCCAAATAGGGAACAACCACTAGTTTGTAGCTATCCTCATAAAAGGGATACTGCCCAAACCAGTGTTCAAATGCTTGCAAAGTCCTTGGCGCCTCTTTGAAGTGTTCCTTCGCAGTTTCGCGTTGATGGTCTAGGACCCAATAATCAACATCCAAATCCCCACCTTCGCCCGCAAAGGTCTCTGAGAAATTGACATAGTTTCCAATATTCATGTTCACGCCGTAGTTATTAATAGGATTGGTTACCTCCCACAAATACGTCCGGGTCTGCTTTTTGGGATCGTGCAGCTTTTCCTTCAGGCGACCATTCGAAACCGCGACTAAATCCTCGGGCACCGTTATCTGAATCGACATTCCCTGATCTGGCTCATCATATCCGTGATCTTTATTAGGCCACCAAACGCTCGCGCCGATTCCCTGACAAGACGTGGCAATAAAATGACAACCTTTTTCATCTTTCTGCCATGATACCCCACCGCTCCAAGGAGGATTTTCGGCGACAATTGGTTTCCCACCATATTTAACAATAATTGAACTGGCTGTACCAACTTTTAAATCGTTAGGCAATTCCACGAAATAGGCGTTACCCTCGCGAACAAATTTCAGCTCTCTCTCACCCGCTTTGACCCATTCAATTTTTAGCGGTGCCTGCAAATCAATCTGGAGTCGTTTACCTAGACTCAAAGGGACGAATGTTATTTGATTGGTGCCATGAATCGTTCTCGACTCCGGGTCAACTTCTATTTTCAAGTCATAACGTCGAAGGTCCCACCACGCCCGCTCCGCAGTCACCGTTCCGCGAAGTTCGACCGCTCGCTGGTCAGCCACCTTCTTATCAGTCTGTGAAAAAGTTGCCGTAGGAAACAAATTCAGAAACAGCAGCAACAACAACAATCTACAAACGTGCATAACAAACTATCCGTCAGAATGGATTAAGGTTCTTTAACGTCACAATTGTAACGCCCAAGACCACGATATCCCTCCCCGCTAAACGCGATCCGCCCGATTGATGCCCAAAAATCTGACCAAATTACACCCAAAAGAACCGAATCGACTAAAAACCAAAAAACTCCACCATTTGAACTGTTGTTCAGATGGTGGCGGAGGGGTAAACTGATTTTCGCGTTCAACCTCGACTCTTCCCCATATAACGTCCCTTAATCTCTCATTAAACATTCGTGAAGTGAAATTATGAGCCAATCACCACAAATCAAAGAATCCGACGTGCCTGTTGTAAATAGTCAATTCACGGACATGCCAGATGTTGATTTGGACTCTCTGCCAGAGGCTCGCGAGGGGGCAACCTCTTCAAGCGACGGCACTGCAAAGGTGGCAACCGAACCACGTAAAACGAGTCTTGCAACTAACGCAGTCAAAGGCGCAGCGGCTTTTTCGAAGAGCATTGCGATTTTGCAAATGATTGCGGATTCCGAACAACCTCCATCCATTTCAATGCTGGTTCGGCAAAGCAACTTGCCTCGCCCTACACTCCATCGTCTTTTAAAGGCGCTCGCTGCTGAGGATATGGTTGAGCTCAGGCCCAATAAAACTTACGCGGTTGGCGCGCGAACGCTTCAATTAGCAGGACGCGCCCTCGCTCAAAACGATTTAGCAAAAATCGCCGCGCCCGAGATGAGTTTGTTGAGTGCTCAGACGCAGGAAACGGTGCACCTCGCAATTCGAAGCAGCAACGATCTTGTTTATATCTACAAAAAAGACACCCCTCATGCGGTGCGAATTGCGTCGACGGTTGGCGCTCGTGTCCCATGCCATGCGAGTGCCGTTGGTAAATGCCTCATCGCATTTTTATCAGAAGAAGAACGGATTCGTGTCGTTGATTCAATGGACATGCGAAGGCTGACTGACTTCACGATCACCGATCGCAACGATTTGCTCGCCGAATTTGAAAAAATTCGCAAACATGGTTATGCAACATCTCATCAGGAAAGCGATCTTGAGATCCAGTGTTTTGCAACCTGTATTTTCGATCGCAACGGACAGCCGGCGGCCGGAGTAAGCATCAGCGTACCAATCTATCGCCTTAAGACAAACCGGGATGAGTACCTGAAGCCGCTTCTAGAATGCCGGGACCGAATCATGCAAAAACTTGGATGTGCTCAAATAAAGTAACTGCCGAGGATCTGAAACCGAGGGCACTTGGCCACTCGAATTTTTCCTCAACTAAACTTTCGCCCTCGATGCAATCGGGGTAGTCCTTTGCGCACCTCAAAAACCACTCTCTCGCCCTCCCACATCCCCTTCTTTTTCTTGGATGAGTTAATGAAATTCAACGCTGCACCTACGCCCCATGAATATCATCAATTTTACGGCAAGTACATTTCGCTGGTTGATCCCGACAGGCTACCAAGCGAATTGGCCAGCCAACCGATCGAATTGAAACAACTCCTCTCCACTCTCTCCGATTCTGAGGTCGATTGCCTTCACGAACCTTACACTTGGACACTGAAACAGGTGATCGGTCATCTGATAGATTGCGAACGAATTTTCAGCCATCGCTTAAATCGAATTGCCGTGGGTGATCAAACGCCGATTCCCGGCATCGATCAAAATAAATACGTCTCTGCAATCGACTATTCGCCGATCCCAATGGCCAACCTCCTCGACGAATTCGAACATCTCCGAATCGCCAATTGCTTGCTTTGCGATCGTTTACCAACAACTTCCATGGCGAACATGGGAATTGCGTCAGACAATCCAGTTTCGGCTCGAGCAAATCTCTTTATTTTGGCTGGACACGTGCGGTACCATTTAGAAATTATCAAGCGGCGAATCGGTTTGTCAAAATAAGACAAGCTCACTGGAATCACCAGCATCATTGGTCGCTTGCGTTTGGTTCCCTGAGGGACCGAATCAACAGCCCCACAGCGATTAAACCGGCAACGGCAGCGAGCATCTGCCACGGGATGAACAAAACCAATCCGCAACATCCCAACAGACCACACCAGGCAAACGCTACTGGAAAAATCCGCTCAGCAGAATCAACTCGAATAGCACACAGATTCGTCAGGGCGTAATAAATTAAAACAGTCGTAGCACTGAACGTCCAAGCCAGTTTTACATCACCCACCAAAACCAAAGTGCCAATCACTGCAGCCACCGCCAACGTCGCTCGCAGTGGCACCCCTCGACGATCAATGGCAGCCAGCGAATTTGGCAGATCGGATCGTCGAGACATGGCAAGTACCACACGAGATAACCCCAAGATTAGATTCAACAATACGCCAAGCATCGCCGTCACCCCGCCAACTCCCACCCACACAACAACCCACCACATTCTGGTCGACTCCGCCACCTTTAAAAGAGGAGCGGCCCATTTCCCTGTCGCCTCACTTAGCCCGGCTGGCCCAATTGTCGCAATGCCTACCCAGGCAACACAAACGTAAGCCAACATTGCAATTGCCAGAGTTGCGATCATTGCCCGTGGAATAATTTTCCGAGGGTCAACGACTTCTTCTCCCATCGTCGCAATTCGCCCGTAACCGGTATAAGCGACAAACATCAGTGCGGCGGCAGACAGCATTGAATACCATGAATCGTTACGCTGCCCCAACGTAAATACCTCAACAGATACCGACGGCTTCGGAAGATTCAAATCTCCCTTTACCCAAAACCCAGCAACAACAAGGACCGTCAAAGAAACGAGAGTAAGGCTAACGATAACCGTGTTGATTCTCGTGGTTCGACGAATTCCCATTAATACAATGAAGGTAATACAGGTGAGAATGATGAGTCCTCCCACCACATTCCCAGCATCGGACATCCATTGGTTCTCGCTTGCCGTCTGGCCCATCAAGGACGCCAGATACCCTGACAGTCCGAGGGCAGCCGTCGCTGCCGAAGCTGATTTTGCACAGAGAAATAACCAACCGGCCACAAAACCCATCCGAGGCGAGAGCCATCGATAACCGTACTCGTAGGTCCCACCGCTCACCGGATGAACGGCTGCCAATTGAGCACTACTCAAGCCATTACAAATCGCGACAACGGCAGCAATCACGATCGCCCAAATAATGTTCGGTCCGGCAACTCCAGCCGCGATACCAATGCTGACAAATACGCCCGTCCCTAAAATCGATCCCAGCCCTAACATGACGGCGCCAACACCGCCAATTTGGCGTGGCAATTCTTGTTTTTCAATCATATTGCACGGTTTTAGTTAATAGACAGACTAAATAGACAGACCAAATAGAAAGACCAACAGTGGAGCTCGGTTCCCCTCATTTTAACACTCTATTTTAATTCTCTCACCGGCTCTCGAAAAGTCCGGCCAATCGGAGCTGCTCCTCTCATCCGGCCGAAAGCAGTCGACCTCTCCGGCCAGTCCTGTAGCGTCTACCGGAAACTGGTTAAACTACAAATCCGCTAAAACCTTAAGGTCAATTCATGGTCAACCAACTCCCTCAATTAACTCCATTTGATCAACACAACCGATTCCTTGAATCCAATGTGCATCCGTCAGATTGGAAAAACCCCGTTCCCGCTTCTAACTACCATTTGGTTGTAATCGGCGCTGGCACTGCAGGACTTGTAACCGCTGCGGCGGCGGCAGGTCTAGGCGCTCGAGTTGCGCTGATTGAAAGTGATTTGATGGGAGGCGACTGCCTCAATGTAGGATGCGTTCCCTCCAAGAGTCTAATCGCCGCTTCCCGTTTTATCGCCAACGGTCAGCGGGGGAAAAAAATGGGTATCTCGAGCGCTGAAAATCCATGCATCAACTTCTCAGAAATAATGGAGAGAATGCGGAAACAGCGATCAGAAATTAGCCCAGTGGATTCGGCAAAGCGATTCCAAGAACTAGGCGTCGATGTATTTTTTGGACGCGGAAGTTTTATCGACGATCACACGGTCTCAATTGATTCAGCCAACGAGTCAGCCACACAACTAAAATTCAAGAAAGCAGTGATTGCATCGGGAGCCCGAGCTAAAATTCCGGAAATCGAAGGCCTCGACCAAATTGACTTTTTAACCAACGAGAATTTATTCTCCATCACGGAACTGCCACCGCGACTTGGCATTATCGGAGGGGGGCCCATCGGTAGTGAAATTGCCCAATGCTTTGCAAGATTCGGAAGTGACGTATCACTATTTGAACGAGGGCCGAATATCCTCGGCCGCGAAGACTCTCAGGCAGCGAGTGTTTTACAGAGTCAATTTGAACAAGAGGGAATTAGTTTATTTCTAAAATCAAATAACCTAAGCCTAAGCAAATTGAAAAACGGCATCCTGGTTCGTGGGCTCCAAGGTGAGAATTCGAATCCATTTGAAACAACCGTCGACAAAATTTTGATCGCAGTAGGCCGCACTCCCAATCTAGAAAACTTAAATCTTGAATCAGCCAATGTTAAATTTAATGCCCACGGCATTGGAGTCAATGATTCACTGCAAACCAGTAACCCCAAGATCTTCGCGGCCGGGGATGTTTGTTCCAAATACAAATTCACACATGCTGCAGACTTTCAAGCAAGAATCGTAATTCAAAATGCCTTGTTCGCTATCGGCCCGATAGGTCGAAAAAAAGCAAGCCAGCTACTCATTCCTCGAGCGACTTATACCTCCCCTGAAATTGCTCACGTCGGACTTTACCCTCAAGAAGCGGAAGCACAGAAAATCGAGATCGACACCTTCACCCAATCATTTGCACATGTCGATCGAGCCATCCTCGATTCCGCGGAAGAGGGATTTGTTAAAGTTCACACGCGAAAAGGTACCGACCAAATTGTTGGGGCCACCATTGTCGCTGAACATGCCGGCGACTTGATTTCTGAGATTTCAGTCGCCATCACCAATAAAATTGGACTTTCAAAAATTGGTGCAACGATTCACCCCTACCCAACCTATGCCGATGCAATCCGAAAACTTGGTGACCAATTTAACAAGACAAAACTAACGCCATTGAATCAAAAAATCCTGAAATGGCTACTGCGGATTAACGTTGGCAGATAAATTAGGAAAATTTCAAACCTGCCTCCCGCAGAGCACCCTGCATTGGATAGAATTGGGTTTCCGAGTTTTGAATTTCTCGACCTATGGACGCCAAGACATGCTTCTAAATCAACTCCGCTACTACCTATTTTTCTGCCTGACCCTGATGGGGGCAACACTCGCCGCCCAAGACAAACCGAACGTGATTGTGATCATGGCCGACGATCTGGGTTACGGCGACGTTTCTTGCTACGGTGCCACTGAACTGGAAACCCCCAATATCGATCGACTCGCCGCCGAGGGCCAGCGATTTACCAGTGGCTATTGCTCGGCTTCGACTTGCACACCAACCAGATACTCAATGCTTACTGGCAATTATGCGTTTCGCACAAAACGTACCGGCATCGCGCCACCGAGCGCCCCGGCCATCATTAAACCAGGCGTTGAAACCGTTGCCTCGCTACTCCAAAAAGCAGGTTACAAAACGGCGGTTATCGGCAAATGGCATTTGGGATTGGGAAAAGAATCTACTAAATCAGACGCCGGTGGCCCCGATTGGAACGGGGAATTAAATCCTGGCCCCCTCGAGATTGGATTCGATCACTGCTTTTTACTTCCAACCACAAATGACCGCGTTCCTCAAGTTTACGTTGAGGATCATCGCGTACTCAATCTTGATCCGAAAGACCCTCTCTGGGTCGGTAGAAAAAAGCCAAGTGATGATCACCCAACAGGAATCACCCACCGAAGCTCGTTGAAAATGGATTGGTCCCATGGCCACAATGCCACCATTCATAATGGCATCAGTCGGATTGGCTTTTACACCGGCGGACACGCCGCTCGTTTTCGAGACGAAGATCTCGCAGACAAATGGGTTGAGAAATCAAACGAATTCATGGAAGCCAATCAAGACAATCCATTCTTCCTTTTCTTTTCATCTCACGACATTCATGTGCCGCGGATCCCACACGAGAGGTTTCAAGGAAAAACAGATTTAGGATTTCGGGGAGATGCGATTATTCAACTCGATTGGTGCGTTGGCGAGATTATGAAGACGCTTGATCGCTTGAAACTTACCGACAAAACCCTCGTCGTTTTCTGCTCCGACAACGGGCCTGTTCTTGATGATGGATACGCAGACAACGCTATTGAGAAAATTGGGAAACACCGTGCCGGCGGCCCTTATACAGGTGGAAAATACAGCGTGTACGAAGGAGGGACTCGAACTCCATTTATCACTCGCTGGCCAACTCGAATTAAACCAGGTGTCAGCGATGAAATGGTCTGCACAATCGACCTCCCCAGCAGTCTCGCTGCCTTGGCCGGTCAACAAGTCGAAGATCAAGATTGTGTCGACAGCCATAACGTCATTGACGCCCTTTTGGGGAAACCTGGAGCAACCGGTCGCGACCATCTTGTGCAACAAGACAATGGTGCAAGCGGCACGTATGGCCTTAGAGTAGGAGATTGGAAACTACAGCGTTATGGTAAAAAGCGGGCGCGAAACGTCGTCGTGGAGGCAAAACTGGCCAACACTTCCGTCGATGAATTCCAGCTCTTTAATCTCGCAAACGATCCCGGGGAAAAAGACAATGTCTTGAAAGAGAACCCGGAAGTTGCCAAAAAGATGAAAGCCAAGCTTGACCAAATTATCGACGAAGGCAGAAGTCGATAGATAAAGTAATTCCCCTGCCACCCTGGACAGGAAGTGAACAATCCAAATAGCCGCCTTCATGGGCGGCTATTTTTGTGTACCTTTTGCACCATCAACATCGGACTCATCAGCAACAATGGTCGCTTTGATGATGTAATCCATATTAGGAAACTTCTCAAAAATATACTCGTTGCCTCTCTCTTTAATTTTTTCTTCGCTCGCATTAATCCCGTACTCTGGATTAATTCTTTTGACAACTTCCCAACCGCTTTCAACCTCGGCCATCGGAGAATAACCCTCGGAGTCCATGTAAGAATTTTGGACGAGACTAATACAGATTTGCGTCCTCCTAGAGTCCTCGCCCTTCTTTGCAAACGAGGCCACCGCGGCATAATTGCTCTCCTTCACAGGTTCATCGGCAATCGGCTTATCCCAATACGTAGTCGCCTGAGGATCCCCACTAATTCCAAATTGAATCATCCCGGGATTCACTTGATGAAATACGACACCATCGTAAAACTTGCTCTTCACCAACTCGTGCAATCGTTCTGCCCCCAGAGGTGCCCAGTCTCGATGCACTAGAAAAGTAAAATCTCCTGCCGTAGTTTCGAACTTTATCCGAAACTCGCCCTCTGTTGCCGCACCTTCGACTGATGTCTCTCCCTCTTCCCAATTAACAGAAGGCAAAACAACAGGCTCAACCAACTCTTTTTTTTCGGTTGGAAAACAGCCAACACATAGACTGACGATGAATAACAGAATGCAATATTTTGACATATCAAAACCTAAAAAACCTTAAGAACCCGATTTGATTGTTGCTTGAATTTCCTTCGAGTCAATCTCAGCCTCAGAAGAATCGCCAAATTGGGAAACAACTCACAATCACCCAGTGCTGCAATTACTATTTCCCGCAAATTTTGCAGTCTTTACGAGGATTGAGGGCAACCTCGTGAAACGACATTTGTCGTAAATCAAAATGAAGCACCCGCTTTTCTAACGTCTCACCAAAGCCAGCCAACACTTTGATAGCTTCCATGGCTCCCATGCACGCAACCGTACCCGAAGTCGCACCGAATACGGGAAATTCACGTTTCCAGTGTTCCGGAACGTCCGGCGTCAAACAACGCAAACATGGCTTTCCTCCAGCAGGAAAAGTTGTAATGGTCGCTGAAGTATCATACATCGCACAATTTACGTGAGGTTTACCATGACGGACGCAGGCATCATTCATTGCAAATCGCTCTTGAAACATCGGAGCAGCTCCAACACACAAATCCGCTTCTGGGACCCACCTTTCAGCCAGAGCGTCATCTAAATTCGCGGCTATAGGAACAACTTCCAGCCGCGGATTTAACTCCTTCAAACGGCGCTCAATCGTCTCGATTCGCGGCTTATCCAGCCAATCATAGGTCATTAATAACTGACGATTTAAATCTGAATGCTTCACGTTGCCAGCGTGAGCAATAATTAGCCTGCCGACCCCGGCAGCCGCCAATTCATAGGCAACCACACTCCCAAGTCCGCCGCACCGCGATATCAAAACCGTACTATTTTTTAATCGCCGCTGGCCTTCCTCCCCGAAGTCATCAGTCCAAATTTGCCACTGGTACGTAGCCTGCTCAACTTCAGTCAAAAACGGTGCGGGACTTTTAGGAATTTCGTTTTCCATTTTTCAACCAGTAAGGAATGCAATTGCTTTTGAGATGCGTGTCTTTTTAAGAAATTTCACGCTGTATTTTTACCACCTTGATCTTTACCAACAACCGCCCGCACCTGACCCTTTTCCAATCGAAAATGATCAGTTCCCAACTGAATTCCCTCTTCGAGATTATGGGTAATATGCAAAACTGTAACCGATTCAGATTGCTGAATTTTTTTCAACAGCTTGGTCAAATTATTTCGAGTATCGCCATCTAGCGCACTTAAGGGTTCGTCGAGGCACAACAGACGAGGACGAAATGACAATGCCCGAGCAAGAGCCACCCTCTGTCGCTCGCCGCCAGAGAGCCGTCGCGGATATCGATCAAGAATGGCAGTGATTTCCAAGCTCGAAGCAAGTTCCTCCACCCGCTGATTCCGCTCCGTTTGGCTGAACCCACGAACCTCCATCCCGAAAGCAATTTGTCGATGTACTTTCATCGTTGGAAACAAAGAAGAATCTTGTGGCACGTAGCCAATCTGTCGCTGAGCCGGCGGAGTTCGTGTTATCTCATCACCATCCATCAAAATCTTCCCACCTGCAATTGCCCTCAATCCACAAATGGATTCCAGCAATGTCGTTTTGCCACTGCCTGTCGCTCCCATCAAAATCGCGTACGCATTCGATGGAATCTCAAAACTGATCTGACTCAATTCAAAGTCACCTTGGCGAAGAAGTAATTGCTGAACTGAGATCATACAATTACTCCCTTGTTTGAGCTCCCACCAAGAGTAATCAAGCGTGTCAAAACAAGAACAATAATCGCCAAAGTCACAAGAATCAGCGACGCCGAAACAGCACCTCTCAGATTTCCAAATTGAAAATTAAGATACACAGTCGTCGAAAGCACTTCGGTTTTCATTCTTGCGGTGCCCGCAAAAATCAATATCGGACCAAACTCCCCTAACGAACGCGCCCAAGCCAAAGTGAAAGCTGCGACGATGCCACGCCATGCCTGCGGTAACGCGACCAGCGAAAACGCTTGGTAGTGACTCGCGCCAAGAGTGATAGCCACCCGCTCAGGGCGGTCGTCTATTTGCTCAAATGTATTACGCATCGTTCGAATGGCGAACGCTGCGGCGACCGTAAATTGCGCTAAAATAACCGCAGGTATCTCATAAGTAATCCCACGTATCCCCGCATAACCGAGCGACGCGAACAAGTCTCCCGTTCGTTGATCAAACCACCGTCCCACTGGGGTTTGAAATAAAACCAATAAACTAATCCCAACCACCAATGGAGGCAAAACGATTGGAATGTCCAAAAGTGTATCAATAAAATAACGTGCCCAATTAAATAAACGACGACAACCAGGTGACCGCTGCCCAAGTCGCTGTGTCATCGACTCTGAACCTAATCTTGCAAGCAAGAAACCGGTGGGGATCGCAACCCACAATGATAGAATCGCCGCAATGGTGCAAGAAATCAAACTGAGCCAAATCGAAAACCGCACGCGAGCATCTGAAAGCAAACTCGTCATGTCGGACCAATTGGTAAATCGAAAGTCAGCCACCAACATAGCGATGATCAAAGCAAGATAGAAAACTCCAAAAACCGACATCGTCGTCCAGAATAAACCATCCCACTGAGCTCGCACTTGACGAATCGATTTTGGCTTAATTTGTGACATCAGATTTCAAAAGCACCAAGAATAACGTTGAGCAATGAAATCGGAACCGAGCGGCCTGAGACCACTGCCATCAACACATTACTTTTTAAAAACATACAATGCACAAACCACTTCAACCAGTTTCACCGAATTCTCATCTTCGGTCAATTAAGATCATCTGTAAAATAAACTCTGTGTAAGATCACGGAGCCTAACAACTCTCAGTTCAACACAGGATCTAAGAATCCGTTTTTTTTGAATTGATCCCTTATCTCAGCACGATCGAGCCAATCATAAAGTCTTTGCATTAATGCCGGGTTGCGAGTCGATTTGGAAATCGCCCAAGGTTGAGTCGCAACACCGACAGTCTTGTCATTGGAAATCGAATACACGTTGACCGCTTGCAGTGTTTTTGGATCTGCAGCAAGATTCGAACGATAAACAAATGCCGCGTCCAGACCGCCAGCCACCAGTTGACTGATTAACGTCGGCCCCACGTCCGCTTTGACTGCCGCCTGGCGTTCGATCGTTTGATACAAACTTTCTTTTTCTGACAAAACATTCGACGGGTTACCCGCAGGGCCAGAATACTCACTCAGAAGTTCACGAGTAAGAAATCCTAAAGCGGAAAACTCAGGATCACAAATTCCAATTCGTAAATTCGAATTCGCTAACGCTAGAGGACTCTCAACATTTGAAGGCACCGTTTTCGAAACAGCCAATACAATTTCATTTCGACTCAACCGCACAGGATCGTTAAAATACTCCTGCACCTGCCGCAAAAAGGATTCATCACAGGCAAGATAAGCATCCGGAAAAAGATTCTCATCATCAATACTCCGCATGGCAGCCACTAATTTTCCACATCCCTCCCAGCGAGGGTAGAGGTTTACACCTTCCCGAATTGCAAATTCCCGAATCGCAGATTCAATAACGGGCGTGAACATCGAACCACAATAAAGATGAATTTCAGGCACCTGCTCCCAATCATCACCAGCCAAAAACGAGAACCCATAGTTTTCAAACGAAGGCTGGCCCGTTTGATTCGCAGTTAGATACCTTGCAAATTGCAAACTGGCTGTCGGTGACCGAGTCGTGGACACAATACCTAACGCAATTTCGCTTCTTGTTTGGTCGCTCGCATCCACTAACGCACTAATTTTCAAAACTGGCTCTGGACCTGTTTGATTTAACTGACTGACTGTCGTATCCCAGATAACAGCGGCATCAAGACTCCCGGCTACCAAAGCCTGCGCGAGTGTCATTACATTTTCAGCATCGGTGGCTTTGCGTTCCTCCAGCTTATCCAGAACCTTTAAATCAGAAGCAACACCTCGAACTAATTTGCCAACCGCAGCTTGCTCCGAGGCAATCCCAAACTTTACTTCGGGGTTCGACAGCATCTCACTGAGGCCGCCCATCGGAATCTCGTTAGAAATCGGAACAGCAATCACGGGACGCTGTTCAGCCACTGAAAATCGCTCGGCAATCACTCCAGCCTGATAAGCTTTATCCAAAAGTCGGTCGTCGGCAGTGATATAGATATCGGCACCACCGATCAGCCCTGTCTCAAATTCCATTGTAATTTGGCCGGCGAGCTCTCCCGACCCACCGGTCCGGACTATTTCTACATCCGTTCCGTATTGAGCATTGTATGCGTTCACAATATCTTCAACCGGTTTTGCAATTCCAGCAGCGCAATAAATACGAACCGTTTGCCGACTGGCATCACGCATCGCATCTGGCCGGAGTTGAATCGCGAGAACCAACAAAATCACTAACAACAGTCCGGAAGAAACGAAAGCGATCAGTACTCCCGAAACCCTTCCAAAACGGCTCGTCAACTCCGACTCTCTAAATCTTGATGATGAAATTTTCAACGAGCTTTCGCTTTCATTAAATCAAGATTTTCAATATCAATTACAAGATCCGCAAACGTGGCTGGTGATGTCTCGTGAGTCGCCATCAACACGGCACCTCCATCTTGTGCGTATTCTCTCAAGACACTAAAGACCAAATCTGAATTGCGATTATCTAAATTGCCCGTCGGTTCATCGGCAATCACCAAAGCGGGCTGGTGCGCGATTGCCCTCGCTAAAGCAACTCGCTGCCGCTGACCATGACTTAATTCTCTCGGGTAACTGCGGCAACGATCCCCTAAACCTAGCCGGCCAAGCCACTGATTGGCGACTGAGTCACTTACACCAGTTGCGATTTTCACGTTGGAGGTCAAATCTAAATACGGAACAAGCTCTAACGTCTGGAATAAATAGCCGATCGAAACAGCCCGCATCTTGGCGCGTCGCGACGAAGGCAAGGAAAATAGATTACTCCCTTGAAAACGAATTTCCCCGTGACTTGGCGCAAGCATTCCTCCACAAGCAAGCAGCAGAGTCGTTTTACCACTTCCACTTGCCCCTTGGACAGCAACAAACTGAGTGGGCGCCATTTCAAAACTACATTTCTCAAAAACACGAACCTCCTGTCCGCGATTCGAAAACCTGTGACCAAGATCGCTAACCAAGAGCAAAGGTGATGCATTACTCATCAGGAATCCCTCCCGATTAAGTCCGCGGGGTTTTCACCTGCCGCTAACAGAGCCGGCACGCAACCTCCCAACACAGCCAACAAAAACGCCACGCCCCCAATCGTCATCGCCGCATTCCAATCAAGTGAACTCTTCTGCCCGGTGATCACAAATAAACGACTCGCTTGTTCAATCGATGCCAGCATACCGACAGTGACACCCACCACTGCGCCCGTCACAGACAGCAACATCGAACGCACCAAAAACAGCGACGCTACGCGCCAACGACCGTACCCCACGGCTTGCAAGACACCTATCTCCGACTTCCGTCTCAGCGAATTTAACATCGCCAAGCCAAGCACTGTGAATCCTAAAAATACCCAAAGAACATTTTGTAACATCAAAAAATTCTCGCGACTCACTGACCGCACGTTAAGACGTGCCTCCGCCATTTCTTCCTTTCGAAGAAAAGAAGCCTCGTCTGTTATTTTTTCTATTTCGTTGTTTAAAATTACCGAGGATTGCAAACCAGATGCTTCGCACTGTTCGCTTGTGCATTCAATCGCTTCGATACGACTAATTTGCTTTGGCAACTCAAAAATCTTCTGAGCTGATTTTAGGTCAATAAACGCCGCAGAATCTTGCCATGTCCCCGAAGCCCGATTGACACGCTGGACCTTGAACACCTGCTTTGCAATCGTCACTTCTGCTTTCACGTCTCGATCAACGCCAAGCTCTCTCGCCAGTTCGCTGCCCAGCTGAAGTTCACCAACGGGAATTGATCTCTGCATAGGTGCTTTAGGGCGATCTGGCATCGCAATCGATGCTGACAACCCAACGACTCGACCAATCGACTGCCGATCGCCAGCTGTGCACATCACTCGCCGCTCAAGCATTGGAATCAAGTGGTTCAGGGAAGCGCGGTGCTCAATCAATTGCGAAACTAAATTCGCTGCCATCGTGATTTCTGAGTACCCACCTTCTAAATGGTAGGCATATTGATCAACCCCTGCCGGTAAAATCACAACGTTGGAACCGATATCACGGACATTACGTCCAATTTCTTTTTGAAAGCTGGCATCGTTTACTGAAAAATACGCGAGCACACCCGTCACTGAAGCCACAACTAAAACGAAAACCAAACCGCTTTTCCAACGGTACCGCAATTCTCGAAGGGCTAAATAAAACGGATTCATGGATTCTGTAATTCCAAACATTGATTCACTGCAAAGATTTCACGTTTTGTCAGTTAAAATCCCTAATAACCAACGAGCCAATATTCTAGTTTTAATCCAATTTTTTTCGAGCCTCGCACGTTGGAATTTCAAAGAATCCAAGGCAATTTGAACGTTCTCATTGAGACCCAAGATTTTAGCATTAATATCATAAATATTTTGGTTATGGTAACCTTTAAGCCCGTCCCCCAGTTTACCCTCCTTTGACGCTGCATGTGAAATCAAGCCCAATGAAATCTCAACAAATTAGCCTACCGCTTTACTTCCGTCATTGCCTTGTCGCGGTAACTTTCGTGAATTGCATTCTGTTTTCGGGACAAACTCACGCCCAATATTCCGGGCGAGGAGATGATGCCCCCTGGCGGGCCACGGCGGCACAAAAAATTGACCAAAATCGGAAATCCGATTTGCAGATCACAGTGCAGGATCTCGACGGAAATAAAATCGAAAACGCAGCTGTTGCTATTCGCATGAAGAAACACGCTTTTAAATTTGGGTCGGCCGTTGACCCAAGATACTTTCTCGAATCTCAAAGCCAATACAACGCTGGATACGCAGCCAAAGTTCCAGACATTTTCAACGCCACAACGCTTGAAAATCATTTGAAATGGCGAGCATGGGACGGCGCCTGGGGAAACAGCTTCGATCAGTCAGTGACACAAGCAGGACTCGATTGGCTCGGTGAGCGTGAAATAGATGTTCGCGGCCATGCAATGATGTGGCCTCGCCGTCAGAGCGTGCCGGACTCCGTCAGAGCCATCCTAGATATAAGTAATCCAAGTCAGCAAAACCTCCAAGATCTTTACGACCTATCTTTTAACCATATCACGGATATCGGTACCGCGGTCAAAGGGAAAGTGTTCTCGTGGGACATGCTTAACGAGCCTCGCACCTCTTTTGACATTGAAGATAAACTCATCGGCTTCACCCCCTCTGGACAATCTGCAATCACCAGCCGAACGGACATTCGCAAGCGTTGGTTTGAGGCTGCTCAGGCGGCAGATAACAACGCGAGTATGTTTCTAAACGATTTCGGAATCGTTGCCGGCGGTGACACGCTCGACAGCACCATACGGAACAATTATCGCAACGTCCTCACCGATTTAACCACAGCCAACACGCCAATCGATGGTCTCGGATTTCAATCTCATTTCAACGAGACCAATCGCCTACCCACAAGCCCAACTAAAATATGGGAACTCCTCGACGAGTTTGCTAACGACTACGACTTGCCAGTTCATATTACTGAATTCGACTACAACACGACCAACAAGGAACTCCAAGCTGATTACACCCGTGACTTCATGACAGCCGTCTTCGCCCACGAATCTGTTGAAGCTTTCATTCTCTGGGGATTCTGGGAAGGAAAAATTAACCACGCCGAAGCCTCTTTATTTGATATCGATTTCAACCCGAATCTTAACGGTGAAGAATATCTCGACCTCGTTTTTAATCAGTGGTGGACAGAAGAAAATGGACTGTCAAATTTTGATGGCGAATTTGGCACGCGAGGGTTTCTCGGCGAATACGAAATTACAGTCGACTACCAGGGCAAAACTTATCGACACAGTATTTCACTCGGCTCAGAAGGAAAGAGCTTTATTGTCAGCGTCCCAGAGCCTTCCAGCATTGGAATCTTAAGCTTGTTTGCCTTACCCCTAATGCGGCGAAAACGGCGACCCCAACCGTTACGACCTTGAAATCAGAAAGAGTGCGAACATCAAAACAAGCCCCGAAAAAAGAACCAAAATTGTCCACGGCACCGCAATGACTGATTTGCGATCATCAACCGCCAACGCCTCACTCGGTTCGACTGTTTCCTTCTCTCCAACAACGTTGCTGGAACTTCCCTCAACAACCTCACTCGCTTCCAAATCTAATTCTAAATTGCGGTCAGCATCCAAATCGGCAAGTTCATGGATCACCAAACCACCGCCCAGCATCACCGGCGGAGCCTGATTAATCTGACCTGCATTTTTCTGCAAAATTTGGGCTACCTCTGCCATCACAAAGGCAGAGTTAGGATCAAAATCAAGACTCGCTTCCGCTCTTCGCTCCAATGCCTGATCCCACCGATGCAAAACCTGAATACCGTATAGCCAATTCCGATTTAATGAGCACTCACAATCTTGCCCACAAATACTCGCTCGCGTAACAATCGCGTCGACCGTAATCTCTGGGCCAGAAAGAACCTCTCCTAAAAGCCGCCCCTGACCATAAAGCACTGCAACGGCGGGTTGCTCGTGGTCTGTGATCCCCAACGAAGATAGCAACCACTTTTCCTCTGAATGATTTGCCTGCGGCACAATGACAATGGAAGGCCCGGAATCAGTCGGTTTTTCAAGCGTCCACATCTGATCGTTGACACGTTTCACGGCTGCCATCACTTCGGCCTCAGCCACCGCATCTTTGGATTTATCCCCGGATTGAACAAGCACGAACACACATAACGCATCGACTACTTTGGAAAAAATTTCATCCCGCGCAGGAGAGGAGACCAACCGCTGCAACCCCTCTTCAAGCTGCGCAGAAGAGGATACTGCAATAGAACTATCGGCGGCACCCAAGCGAACCAAATCCATGAGCGGCTTCTGAGTAGCGTTCGGATTCGCCAACTGAATTTGTTTTCCAATATCCGAGGCTGAATCGTACCAAGCGTATCCTACATTGGAATCAGCTAACTGATTCCGCAATGCTAGATTCCATTTCTCGAATCGTTCGGGCGCGACCGCCGCGGGCTTCACCAATCGCAGTTGCCAAGATTTTCCGTGCACATTCACAAAGGCAACATCTCGCACGCTGTATTTGCAACGCACCAACTCTTCTGCGACGACCTGCATGCGCATGCTCGGTAAAAACAGAAATCCAATGCCAGCAAGCATCAACAAAACCAACTTTGGCAGTCTTGGAATCCAATCGCTCTGGGCATCCACCTCGAGCGATGCTCGGCTGGTCTTAAAACACTGGTTTGCATTCATGAAGATTTCTAAAATCATTCTTGTTCGGGCAAGCTTTCGTCAACGCTTCGCGGTAAAAATCCCAGAGACGTTTCGAGCCACGATCCACACGAACAGCCACCTCCACCTTCAGCCGAAAGTAACATTCCCTGAGCAGGTACAACACTAATCCAACAATCGGTTCTAATCCGATCAAATCGGTTAACCTTTTGCGTCCGCACGTCCCACCAAGTCGTTTCCCCTAAGCGAGAGAACATACCATTGGTGGTAAGTGTGTAACTGGCACACCCATGCCCGCCTGGAAATCCGCGTTGAATCGTCGAACCGTCAGCCAAAGAAAGGACCTCCGGCCGAAGATACATTAACTCGCCCTGCATGGCTGGCCGCGAGATATGTTTTCCATGGTGATTGGATTCCCAAACCACCGCCTTGCTCCATTTTTTCTGACCATTATCCCGATCAAATGCGGCCACTGAAAACTGTTTTTTAGTTGACTCCGAGGCCACCGTGACAAGGCAGCGGTTTTCTTCATCACCACCGCCAGCAAGATAGAAACTAGCCAAATGCCCTGCAAACGGATCAATCGGTTGCCTCCATTGGATTTGACCATCACCGGCATTCAGGCACACCAGCTCATAAGATTGGGACTGATCCAGGGAAATCCTCCGTTCGTCAGATGCGATGTGATCCGGAGTTTTATCCTCCACAAAGAAAATTCGATCATCCATGATCGTAATTGTGGGGTGCAATACCAGCCCCGCGTATTGCCATTGCAATTCCCCACTTTCAGGGTTCATGGAGAAAATACTATCGCCGGCAACGACATGGGTGTCCGCGCCACCAGTGGAATCAAACCACTGGCTGCTGCCCCACCACTTTTTATAGATCGCCGCTGAGTTAACTTCAGTTCCAATTAATTGATCATTATAGCGACTGATAAAACCCCAACTTCGTCCAGTCCCTTGAGCGTCCTCTTGGTTCGCATGGCTAGGAATATTAAACCGTCGGGCTACCTTGCCAGTTTTACCGTCGACAAACCAAGCTTGATTTTCACTCGCAACAAAAACACCACTTTCATCTGCACACCAATTCGAACAATCATGCGGAACATTCCAGCGCATCACCGAAGGAGATTCGACGCTCCACAAAACGACACCGCTGTAGCTGTCGAGGGCAATCATTCGCTGCTGGCCCTGGAGAAACAAACGCCCACCAGCCGCCAAAGGGGCCGGTTTACGATTCTGGCGATCCGTCTGATACCGCGGGCCAGGACGGCCAATCCACTGAGTAACCAAGTCCGCTCGATCCGAAGCGTTGGAAAGTTCCTCACCACCAAAAGCACTATTGTCCGCTTGCCCGTACATATGGCTCCAAACGCCAGATCCCTTCAACGCACTTCGCTTCCATGCGACTCGTTCACCATCATGAAAAACACCACCTTGGGGACGAACCAGTCGACGCATCTGCTCGCTCTTAGGATCTCCAATAACCACCGACGCGCTCGCCGCTGGTAAAAACTGAATTGGAATATCAGAAACACTTAACCCCTGCCCGTAAACAACACCGGGATCTTCGACAAGCTGCCGACGACTCGCGACAGCGTCCGCTTCGTTGTCGACAACTAACACAACATTAAACTGACTTTCTGCCGAGAGCTTTTTTGCTTTCTCGAGATTATCGCTTCCCACAACAAACACGAGGCCTCTTGGATTTGGACTTTCAGCAATCAAATCCGCCGCCCAAGCCGAGGGCTGCTGACGATCATCCGCCGTCCAGTCGAAGTGCGTATCAAGTGAAAAACTCTCAGACACTTCGGCATCTTCACTGCCTCCGGTTCGGATTTGATACTGCAAAATCCTTCGGTACGGCAAATCCTTAAAACGCGTTTTGTGATCACGGGTCAACTCGCCGGAACTCATTCGCTTGACACCGTCTTCGGTAATCAAGTCCACAACGGTTGGACACTTCTTATCCGTTCCGTAAGTTACTTCGACTTCTCTCGGAGCGACGTATCGCACATAGGGCCCGTGCGAAATAAATTGGGGAGCTGGCAAATCTGGAATGACTTCATCGGGAAAATCGGCCTGGGCAGACTCGAATCGGCGTGAAACCGTTGGCCCGTCAATGGCGGTGGAATAGACCCTGACTTCGTGTAAAGCTCCTTTGAGTGGGAACGACTCATTTGCATCCCGATAAACCCCTACTGAAAAATACCGTTTTTGGGCGTAACTGATTGGGCCTTTCTCCAGCTCACTCGAAGCTGCAAGCGATCCATTGACATACAACCTCATTTCACGACCGTTGTAAGTGCCCACGACATGGTTCCAAGATTTCAACGTAAATGCACGCGGCGCCTTAAGGTATGTCAAACCATTCCCACCGCCAGCAATCGCCAAACAAAAATGGTCGTTATTGTAACCCAACAACCAACCGTGTTCGGTCGCCCCATCATCCTGAATGCAACCGGCAATCCCACCCCATTGCTGACTTTGATCCACTCGAACCCAGGCCTCAATTGCAATCGCCTCGGTCGGCAAATTGGCTGCATTTCCTTCATCAACGAGAAATCGCCCGCCGTCCATTTCAGCCGCCTCAAATCGATCGGTTCCCTCGATGGAAACAACCCGCCCACTGCCGTCAAGATTTAACGGGACGTTAGACGCTTGATCTTGAACCACCACCTGACTGAGCGACTCAGTCTTGACCGGTTTTCCATCGCGTTTCGACATTGCCGATCGATGAAAAACCCAACGATGAACTAGGTTCTTATCGCGGACGGGACTTACTGGAGGCGAATCTGCGACGGCTCCCAGCGTTGTTGGTTTTCGCACGTTAGGATCAGCTGTCTGAGAAAAAACATGGATCGCGCCGGCATCGGTGGAGGCAATCAACCGCCCACCTGCTAACGCCATTCCAAACACTCGGCCATCGGTTTTCGACGACCAGAGAACCTGACCATCACTCGCGCGAACCGCCGTCACATGATCACGGCCGCCAACAAACAAAGTTTTTCCTGCCATCACCAATTCCAGTGGCTCGTCGACTTCACATGACCACTTCAACTCATTGGTCATCCGAGCCGCTGCAAATAACTTTTGCCCATCAATCACAAAGAAATCATCCCCCGAAACAACAATCGATCGCCCCCTTGGAAAAGATGCGACTCTTTCTTTTCCTTCGAATACGCCAACTTGCCCGGGACGCGAAGCACGTCCACCCTCGGTACGTACGATTTTCCCTGTATCGGTAAGCACGATGGTCACGCCCCCACCACCTGGTAGCGTTCCAAGATCTTTACCACTAGCTCTTTCGAATAGTCGAGGAGCGACTCGCCCTTGCGGCACAATCAATCGCCCCTCGGCCACCAACAAATTCCCCTCGAGAGTTGATTTGGCGTGGGGCACTACATAATGATTTTCTGGATCTTTGATTTGCCCAGTTGCCACATCGACGGCGCAAATAAATGAATCACGCCACGGCAATAACGAAGCCCCGAAATAGGCAACCTCATCCCGAACAACAATTCCAGTGCGAATTGGAAAGTAACTAATCAATCGATCATTATTGATCAACCGACGCTGCTCATCACCGAGGTGCATCGAAGGATTGAATTTCCAAATCAACTCTCCCGACTTACGGTTAAGGCAGTACACGTACCCGTCATCACTTCCGAATAAGATGCGGTCATCATCGATGGTTGGAGCCAAGCGGATGGGACCACCTGCCACATAATTCCATTTCAATTTACCGCTGGAAAGGTCAATGGCTCTTAATAAATCCTGACTAGAGGAACCGAAAAAGAGCGTCTCGCCATCGCTTACAGGATGAAAACAGGCGTCGTATTGACGCATCGCTGGCAGGTCGCGAATCTGACTAAACGCATCCCATCGGGCGGGGCCATCCCATGCTGGTGTTGGAGGAGAAGGAGATTTCCACTGCCAACTTAATTCCAAACAGTCTGGCTTAAACACAGCATCGGTACTTCCCGATCTCGCATTATCGGCCCGAAACGTGTGCCATTGCTGGGCAAGTCCAAGACAGGGATAGAGGAAGAAAGTGACAATAAACAGAATGTATTTCATGATTCGCCCTTGGGTGGTTTAACCCCAATCTTAATGCGTAACGCTTCATAAATCATTCTCCCAATGAAACAATTTGTGCGATCCGAGACAGAAAACTAAATTCCGACTAATTTATGGAACCAAACTGACGCAACCATCACTGTTTCGCCGTAGAAACCACTTCAGGAATGTCCTCCAAAAGACGGGCAGGATAGTCTTCCGGGAATGCCCAAAAAACATTGTCATCCTCTCTAACTAGCTTTCTGTCTGCTGGTGACAAACCAAGAATGAATGATCCAATATCAGAACTAACCCAGGGATCTCGATGGAAATAGCTATGCCCAAGAAAACTATTAGCGTCCTTATCCATCCTTGAAGCATCAATCATTTCGATACTCTCAACTTTCATTAAGACCTGACGCTCCCATTCCTCAAGACCGCCCACCGAACGCCCAAGCCTCTTCTCGCTGTACAGCAATTGAGACAACCCCAGTGCCTTATCATTGGGAGATGCATAAACAGCCACTCCGTTAGCAAGTTCGAAAAAACGGTCATGAATCGCATTCACAAAGGCCATTAAATCCATGTCGGGAGCCGCCAGCACAACTCGGTCTATTTTATATTTCGCTTGTACCTGTTCAGGTGCTAAATCGTTTTCCAACAGCCGAAGCTCTCGCATCGCGTTTACCACGATAGGCGTTCCAGCGCTATGTCCAATAATTGTGACCGAATCAATATCACACTCCTTCGCCAGATTTGTAATCAACCGGCGAAAATGACGGGTGCTGAATGTCGCGTTCCCCTTATCTGCAAGATAACCGAGCACACTGGACTCCGAAGGCCACTCAAACGAAATCATCGCGCCTTGCCGACCGGAGTAATGAAAAATTTCTGCGGCCAACAAAGTGTTGTCGATGAAACTCGTGTTGTATCCATGAACAAAAATACAAACGTTTCGCTGCTCGCTCTCACTTAACTGCCGATTGAGCGATTGTACCCACGGATTTTCCCGATGCCTGATCAGGTCATCCTTTACATGCCAAGGATCTATTTCGATAGGCGTTTCATTCAGATCGATTCTTTCAAACTCGACCAATGCCTTTTTCTTGTTACACGCTTTGATGGTCTCTTCATACAACTCATCCTTCGTAAGCCCTTTACCAATTTGCACCCTTGCAATCCCCAAGGTCGGCGTATGACTTCGCTTACTCCCAAACGGATCTAATTCTTCAGATTCAGGCTCGACATTTCGACCACTAATTACAAAGACAGGCACTAAAGATTCAGTCAACGAATCCAAGCAATTGCTGCCCGGGTGTGAGAGCCCTAAAGAAAGCGCAAGCGGAGTTGGCATCAACTCTCGCGACGGCCGACTGGTCGCCATGCAACCCACGGCAGCCAACACTGAAGTCAGCAGCACCAACCTCAATCCGGCAATGCCAATACTCCTGAAATTGAAATGCAAATTCCATCGCAACACGATTTCTCTCCTCCAAGCGCTGCTGAGATTTACAACCCACTTGGTTTCCTAAAGGCCAATCACATCGACGACAATGCAATAGACGAGGCCTAAATCCCAACTTGTTCGAACGGGGGATAATAGAGAAATGAG
The DNA here is from genome assembly GCA_938083195.1 of uncultured Pirellulaceae bacterium. Taxonomy (GTDB): domain Bacteria; phylum Planctomycetota; class Planctomycetia; order Pirellulales; family Pirellulaceae; genus Mariniblastus. Next base: position 270,792 of record CALKCK010000009.1, read on the forward strand.
AACACGACAGCAAACCCAGAAAACGCGAGGATTTACGAGCTTCTAGCCCATTCAACTTAAGTAGTGCAGGGGACGGGGCAAAATTAGGAACCGGTATCTCGTTCTCGAAAACGGCCAGAATTAGACTTGTCAGCTAAAACCGAGGAACAACCCAATCAGGGATTCCGCTGTCTTTCAACTGAGCCTCGTACATTTCAGTCGCAGGATGCGTCTTGGCGTAGGGAACCTTTTCGTTGACCATCAACGGAAGCGATTTTTGCCACCATCGATCGTAAGCTTTCCGAAGTCGCGCTACGACTTCGGGATGATCAGCCGCAACGTTAGTTTTTTCAAATGGATCGACCGAAATGTCGTACAACTCCTTGTTGCCAACCCATCGCCATCTCGCCGTCCGTACTGCACATTTTTTAAACTTACTCAAGTTGGGATCCGCCCCTTTTTCCCAACGGCCCACATGAACAAATAACTGCCTATCCGGCCATTCAACTTTGGTATTTTCCAAAACAGGAACGAGTGATCTTCCATCGATCGCTTGAACCGTGTCTGGAATCTCAACTCCCGCTAACTCACAGAAGGTTTTGTACATATCAATGTGAGCCGCCAGAGCAGGAGTATCCACCCCGGCCCCGAGAACGCCCTTCCAACACCAAAAAGCAGGGACATGCGTGCCACCTTCATAGGCCGAACCCTTCCCCGACTTAAAACCCGCCGTAAAGATCGGCGTCGATTTACCGTTTAACTTTCCTCTTTTTCCCGCCTGCCCATTGTCCGTCATGAAAATTAATAACGTGTTTTCCCACAGGTTCCACTCATCCATCTTCTGAATCAGGGTTCCCATATTTTCATCAATGTTCTCTATCATTCCGTACCGACCCGCAGTATTTCCATCCCAGCCCAAATCCAAAAACCGTTGTTTATTTTTCTCCGGTGCCAACATGGGGCCGTGGGGCGCGTTGGTAGTGATGTATGTAAAAAATGGTTGGCCAGCGTCGTGCTGGGCTTTGGTCCACCCCAACGCAGCTTGAAAAAAGACATCAGTACAAAATCCACTTGTCTTGACCAAAGTATCGTTGTGTCGAATTACATTATCGAAGTAACGCCCTTTGTTCTCGCGATTAGGCGGATAGTCAGCGCAGCTTCCTTGAAAGGCCTGCCCGATTCCACCTGCACCATGGGTAAACACTTCACTAAAGCCGCGATTCCCTGGCTGATAAGGTTCTTCGTCACCAAGATGCCACTTGCCAAAAATCCCTGTCGCATAACCTGCTTGGTTTAATAACTCAGGAAAGGTTGTCGTGCTCAATGCCATTCGCTCGCGTTCTTTGATGGTATGGGTCACACCATTTCGGAACTCGTGACGACCGCTAAAAATGGAGGATCGAGACGGAGCGCAGGTGGGGCTCACGTGGAAATCAGTAAACCGCGTGGACATTGCATGAAGTCGATCGAGATTGGGAGTTCTTAAAACCTGATTCCCCATGCAGGAAAGATCGCCCATTCCCTGGTCATCCGTCATGACCAGAATGATGTTAGGCCGCTTCCCTTTTAATCCATCAGCATCGCAAGGATCGGCAGTTAACAAAAACCCTTGTGACATCAGAAAAACCACCGTCACCATGGCAGCACGACGCAGTAAATAAAATTTCATTTCCAACTCACAATCCTACTGACACAACCTGAGAAATTTTCATCAACTCCATCAAAAAGAATGAAAAATCTCTTCTCGACAAAGCATGTCTCAATAAACGTTTAACGAATCACTAAAAACCACTTCGTCGCCTTCGTCGATCGGGAACCACTTCGGTTGCCTCTTTTTTCATCTTGCCTTCAGGATCTTGAATGCTGCGAATATCCATCGCCCACATCCCCCGGCCATGCGTCGAAATCACCATAATGTCATCTCGCGGATGGATCACTAAATCCGAGACGAACGTTGTCGGAAGCTGATTTGCCAACACGTTCCACTCCGCCCCTCCGTCGGTGGAAACATAAACTCCCAAATCCGTACCGACATACAGCACATCTTTATTTTTTGGATCTTCTCGAATGACATTAATCGGACCTGAAGGAATGTTCGCCACAATGCTCTTCCAGGTGTTTCCAGCATCGTCCGACTTCCATAAATAGGGTTTCATATCGTCATTCCGTTTCCCGTTTTGCGACATAAACACCGTTCCATCCCGATGCTGAGACGCCACGATCTGCGAAATCCAACGGCGAGAAGCAATTCCTTTATCCTTCTTCACCCATTGCCCGCCGCCATCAGGGCTCATGTAAACATTTCCGTCATCCGTACCAACGTAGAGCACTCCAAACTTAAACGGGGATTCAGAAATACTTGAGATGGTCTGATAAGAAATGTCGCCGATTTCCGCGAGGTTGTTGTTCGTCAAATCAGGACTGATTTTTTGCATATCGTCCCCGCGATTCATCGAACGGTAAAGGAAATTCATCCCGTGATAAAGCACACGTGGGTTATGTGGCGAAATAATGAACGGAGCAATCCACTGCCCGCGTATCGGACTTGCACCTTTCTCTAAAGGCGGCAAAAGCCGTTTGCCACGCATCCCTTGATCTAATTCCGTTCGAGATATTTGACCGTAGAACCCAGCTGAGTAGACGGTATTGGGGTCTGTCGGATCAATCGCGTGACTGCTACCTTCCCCCCCAGGAGCCCACTCCCATTCAACCGGCCGCATTTGCCGGCTACCATCTCGGTTTTCACGGATATTCACGACACCTCGCATACTGCCATGATCTTGAATCGAACCGTAAACATTAAAGGGCGAATCCATATCATGCATGACATTGAAAAACTGAACAGCCGGTATTTGCTTAGTAAATAACCTCCAGTTTTTTCCAGCGTCGTACGACATATTGATGCCGCCATCGTTTCCATTGATCAAATAATTCGAGTCGTCCGGGTTTATCCAAAGTGCATGATGATCACCGTGCATTCCTCTTAGCCGACGGAACGTTTTACCGCCATCATTAGAAACATTGAGTGCCAAACCCATCACATAAATCGTCTCCGGGTCATTGGGATCAACTCGGATCTGGCCGAACACCCACCCGTAAGTGGAACTCAAGCCTCGCATATAGTCGTTGGCCTGACTGACCTTTCGCCAATTTTTTCCAGCGTCATCGGAGCGATAGACCTCCGCACCCTTAATCGTCTTAGTACGAGGACGCCCGTACGAATCAAAAGAATCACCCCTCGGTTGTTTTTCTGACAAATCGTAATTGTCGACAAACGCATACAACACATCCGGTTTCGTCAGGCACAAATCAATTCCAATCCGTCCGCGAAACTTAGCCGCTGGCAATCCCTGATTGATCGGTTGCCACGTCTTTCCCCCATCGGTTGTCTTGTGAATACCACTTCCCGTGTAATTAGATTCATTGCGGGGATCATTCCAGCGTTTTCTTGTCCGTTGCCAAGTCGCAGCATAAAGTGTCTCTGGGCTACGTGGATCCATCATTAGATCAATCACGCCGGTTTGCTCATCGAGCTCTAGAACTTTTTCCCAGGTTTTACCACCGTTAACAGTTTTATAAAGCCCGCGCTCTGGGTTTTCTGTCCACTCGTGCCCCGAATCAGCGACGTAGACAATGTCAGGGTTCGTTGGATGAATGATAATTCGAGGAATCGTATGAGCCGTTGCTAAGCCCATGTGTTTCCATGTCTCTCCCGCATCGATTGACTTGTAAACACCAGCACCTGCCATCGAGGATCGAAACACATTCGCCTCACCCAGTCCGATCCAGACGACATCCTGATTCGAAGGTGCAATCGTAACGTCGCCAACCGAAGTAGAAACACCGTGTTCGAAAACTGGCTTCCAGGTCGTCCCTTCGTTCTCTGTTTTCCAAACTCCGCCCGAAGCAGTGGCGGCATAAATAGAATATGTATTTGATCTCGGTGTTGTCACAGCAACATCCGTCACGCGACCGCTAATATTCGTTGGCCCCAAGAACTGCCATTTCAAATTCTTGTGCGGAGAGCTTTCTTTCATCTCGGTATGCTTTTTATACCAAGCTAAGCGATCCTCGGCTGACGTGTATTCTTGCGCCTGCACTGGAATAACAACGGACGCCCACAGCACCCCAGAAACGATGAAAATTAAAGAGAACCGTGTCATTAACAACTCCTACAGACAATAACCAACACTTGAAACCAGAAAATTCCGTCGGAACCGCAGACGTCCGAACGTCCGTGGATTCTAACGAAACCAGAGCCGAGTTGCGAAGGTTTGAAAAAAGAAAAAACTTAGCCAACAGCACACTTGATCACTTGCGCTCCCTCGGCGGATTCCGCGACAAACCCGCTCGCCCTAGGCCGGGATAATGTGGCCCCACTTCTGTTGTAATCCTCAACAATCTTGGAAACCACATCAGACGCTTTTTCACGCTCCACCAACATGATCACGCATCCACCGAACCCTGCACCCGTCATTCGAGCCCCCAACACGCCCCCTGTAAGGCCAACCTGACGAGCGGCATCCACCAGCTCATCTAGCTCGGCACAACTTACTTGAAACTTCTCGCGCAACGAAGCATGACTTTGGTATAACATTTCACCGGCTTGAAACCAGTCCGCGTTTTTCATGTAGTGGACAAACTCCAAGGTACGTTCGTTTTCTCGCACTACATGTTCCGCACGGAGAAAACTGAGTTCATCAAGCTGACCTCGCGATTGCTCAAGCCTATTCCAAGTAAGCTCTCGCAGGCTTTCAAGTCCCAATGTTGTCGAAATCGATTCACAACTCTCGCGTCGCATCGCATATTCGCTCTGGGACAATTCATGCCGCACTTGGCTATTAATTACCGCCAAGGCAAGATGCTCATGATCAAACGCGACCTGTTCGATCGACTCATCCCGGCAGTCAAGCAGTAACATGTGTTCTCGTTTTGCAAAAGTAACAGAGAATTGATCCATGATTCCACAAGGCACATTCGCAAATTCGTGCTCCGCCTGCTGACACAACTTTGGTTTTTCATTTCCCTTAAGCATGACACCACTGGCCGCTTCAAGAATGCCGGCCGTCGCGACTTCCAACGAAGCGCTACTCGAAAGTCCAGAACCACTAGGGATCGTTGAATCAATCAACATATTCAAACCCGGCAATTCAATCCCGCGACTTAAAAATCCATGCACAACTCCTCGCACGTAATTCGTCCAGTTGGGCTGAGCGGGACTCATTGGACAGGCTAGATCGACGACAAAAGATTCATTTTCGCGAATGCTATGAACAGTAAGAATCCCTGCCTCTTCGCCTTTGGCTCCAGCAATGAAAGTATGGCGATCGACTGCCATCGGCAAAACCAACCCTCGATTGTAGTCGACGTGACCGCCAATCAGATTAACACGCCCTGGCGCGATGGAAACAAAATCGGGATTGCAATTAAAGCGTTTTTCAAACTTAGCGATCACCGCATCACGTCCGGATTCGACACAACCCTTGTTTAAAATATCTGCGTTCATTAGCACAATCACAGAACAAATGGTTAAACAAAACGGATGGTTAAACAGAAAATGTGCGAAACCCCAACACCCCAATAGCAACGTCACCGGCAGCAACATCCTTCATACAAACGTCTCTGGCATCTCACTTTGACTTATCGATCTTGAATTTCACAGCAGTACGTCTTTCCTGCACTCACCCCAATTGCTTCGATGACGGTTCTCTTAGCCAGCCAGTTCCTTTACGGTATTCCATGCTGGTCGGTGCCATTTTAACAGAACACTCTGTCTGGCAAATCGGTGATCCGTTACTGTCGATACCTGATGAACGAACAACTCCAGATCGTTAAACTGCTTCAACCACATCTCCCGAGGCCCTGCTGTCCCAAAGGTCGTTGCAATCCGCGAAGCGAGTTGCTCCGTTTCACCTGCATAAAGCGCGTCCCCTCCAAGTTCACGAATCACGTAAACCCCGGGACCTTCAGGAATCACGTCCAAATCTAATTCGGAAACCAGCGCCCCTTGTATCGACTTCAGTTTTTTCTTGCTCAACTCTGAAATCCCAAACTGCTTCGGAGTTCGCAACGTCGCTCGGTGTTTTGCATTACTCCCCTCTTTACGTAACTTGAGCGCCGCCCAGCGGTAATCGAGTGGCTGGTAACCGGGAGCAAACCCCGACGCAATGGCATCAAACTGAACGCCGATCCTTGGATCACAAAAAATCTCATCCAGGCTCATGCAATACTTGTTTACAATCTGACGCCAAGCTATTTCGCTGGCAAACAAAAAAGGACTTACTTCCCTCCATCCAATTTTTGTTCTCACCGTCGTATCCACCGAAGCCGCCTTCAATTTGCCCGCTTTTCTGATGCGGAACAAAAATCGATTTCGTTCAGCGGGAGTCCCCGGGACCGAAAGTCGATCACAGGCCAATTGAAAATCTTCATTCAAAATGGGATCGGCAATTAAACGATCAACCGAATATCCGCGGTTGGTCTTTGAAAACGCTTCTATAATTTGAGCAATTTCACAAACGAGCGATTCGTGAATATCCGCATCGTCTGCAAAGAGGGCTCGCTGAACTTTCTCTACTCCCTTTGCTTTTTGAGCATCTCGCTTGGCATATTCACTCATGCTCGGTTCTTCACTGCCGTTGAGACGATCGCCAGGAGAAATCCTGTCGAGTCGCTCCATCCCAAGACGAACATAATCCTTCGACAATTCAAAACCAAAACATTTACGCCTCAATTTCTTGGCTACAGCGAGTGTTGTCGAACTCCCTGAAAATGGATCAATTACAACATCGCCTTCATTGGAACTCGATCGAATGACCCTTCCCAACAACTGCTCGGGCATTTGACAGCCATGAAACCCGGCCCGCTCTTTAAACGTCCCGGCAACTCGTGGAAAGTACCAAGTGTCTTCGTCTGCCTGAAAACCATCGACTAACTCTTGAGGCCTGAGAATCCAAGTGTCATCTGGCATGCGCCCGTTGGGATTCGCTCGGGCATCGTTGTAAACCAATCTACGGGCAGACGGGACGCGCAAGTCCATATCGTCATGATTGAATAGGAAGTTCTTTTCGTCTTTTACAAAATGGAATATATGGGCGTGTGAGCGGGTGAATTTCTTCTTGCAGTTAACTCCAAACGTGTAATACCAGATCACCCAACTGCGACAATGAAACCCTAAATTCTGAGCCTCAATTTTTAACTCCGCAGCATACTCATCTCCAATCGCCAGCCAAAACGCCCCTTCACTTTTTAATACACGGTGAAGCTCAGCCATCCATTCTCGAGACCAAGCGAGATATTGGTCATCGCCCAATTGATCATCGTATTGGTCGTATTTAAAACCAATATTAAAGGGGGGATCCGCGAAGGCTAAATCAACCGATTCAGAGGGAACCTTTTTCAGCCCAGCAACGCAGTCACCTTGGTGGATTTTACCTAAGAATTTTGCTAATGTTGCGGCCAACGAATCCTCCGTTTTTTTGAGCGAGTCAATCCACCTCTGCCTAATCCAGCTTCTAATAATTTATCAACTTGTTCGTCAGAATTCGAGTCCCTCGGCCACATACCTCAGAAGTGAACATTACCAACCCACTCACCTGCAACATTTACGAGGCCCCCTCAGTTCGCTTAATTTGAATCGGCTCCCGTTGCAGCTTGAAATCCCCAAAAAAACAGCCTCTATTTTTAGCGGCCTGTGCCTTCGCGGTCGCCTCAATGGCGGACATCAAAATTTGGATCAATCCAAGCGTGGATAACCAACCCGACATGCGGTATCCTCAATCGGCAAGAATATCAGGAAAAACCGATGCGATAAAAAAGCTGGCGATCTCACCCACACACCGGTCTTCCTCTCATACTTTATAGGCTTCTAAATGTACTTGAAAAATAAACTACTCCTCCTGACCGCCTTCGCTTTAATAGCTGGATTGCCTTGCCATCCAGCTAACGCACAGACTCAATCAACCGATGCTTCCCCGGGTTTAACGTTTCAGTCGCCCCCAGAAAAACGCATCGGCAAAAAAATCGTCTTGATCGCAGCAGAACAGGAATACCGCAGCGAACAGTCCATGCCCATGCTGGCCAAAATCTTGTCATCGCACCATGGATTCGATTGCACCGTTCTTTTTGCAGTTAACCCGCAAGGCCAAGTCGATCCGACCATGCCCGTTTACCCAAAAAAAGGAAAAGAAAGTGAATTCCAAACCCACAATATTCCAGGACTCGACCAACTAAAAGAAGCTGATCTTGTGATCTTTTTCGCCCGACTCCTGACGCTTCCACCAGACCAACAGAAACAGATCGTTGCCTACATTGACTCAGGCAGGCCCATCATCGGTTTAAGAACAGCTAATCACGGATTTCGCGGTCGCTTGCCTTACAAAATTGACGGCAAACAAATCCAATTTGGCGAGCAGGTCCTTGGGGGCACTTTCCGAGGCCATCACGGCAACTGGCATCGCGATTCTACCCGTGGTGATATTGTCGACGCGATGAAAGACCATCCCATCCTAACCGACGTTGCAAATATCTGGGGACCTTCCGACGTCTACAGGACGTTTCCTGAAAATGGAGAATTACCTAAAGATTGCACCGCTTTGGTCAATGGCCAACCACTCATCGGACGCGAACAAGGAGGGGTTTCCAATCCCAATAAAATCCCGCTTCCTGTAATCTGGATCAAACCCTGGAAAACTAGCAATGGAAAACTAGCGAGAGTTTTCCACTCCACCATGGGGAGTGGAAAAGACTTTGAGAACGAAGGCTTCAGGCGGTGCATCGTAAATGCTTGCTACTGGTGCACTCAGCTTGAGAACCAAATCCCACCCAAGCCCAATGTCAATTATGTCGATCCCTACGCGCCACTTTCTAGTGGATTTAATTACGAAAAGCTGGGAGTCACCCCAAAAATGCCGGCTGAATATCGCACTCCCTGATCCGCCGCTGGCTGAATCTTGGCCTCGTTTAAAAAGGTGGAATGTACATTTTCTTTTTCAATCGCTCGACCGATTCCTGCGGGATAGCCTCGGACTTGGTCACCGCGATCCAGGCATCGATATAACTCGAAGGTGAGTAATTGTGACCATATCCATTAGGCACACTCGTCGCCATTGGCAAGTCGAAAGCGATTTGTAAAAAAGTAATGACTGGATACCATTTTAAATGAGGTGACACATCGGGGCCTCGCTGCCCCACCAACCACGCAGGTTTTTGAAAAGCCAAATCGGGCGAGAAAAAGACCATCGGATCACTGGCATACTGCACATAAACATTCCTCATCTCCCCCCAAGACTTTCCTGACTCCAAAGTGTTCTTCTGCGAGGTAAAACGCACCATCGACCCATTTCGAAAACGGGGCAACCACGCGGGAGAATCCGCATTCCGCTCACGCGTTAACTCTTGCCATTGCGTACTTGGAAAAGGCGGCCCACTCCACACTGCGCCTTGAATTGGATCGTCAAACACCTTGTACAAATCCGCAGACACTTCCGAACCAAACGCTCCCAAGCTTAAACCGAATAAATATAATTTAGGGCGATCATCTTTGGGAAGCGTGATCCAATAGTCGTAGATTTCATCAAAGAGCACCTGAGACGCCACAATCGAACGTGTCGGATCAACAATAATCGTGAGCCAACTTGGAAGATAGCTATATTGCATGCTGACAATCGCAGTATCACCGCCCAGTAGATACTCCACCGAATCGACCGCCGCCGGATCTAACCAACCCGTTCCTGTTGGCGTCGCAACAATCAACGTAGACCGCTTAAATCCGTCAACGCGGATCAGTTCCTCCAAAGCCAATTTTGCCCGATCTTCAATAGCTTCCCGAGAACGCAAACCAACGTAGACCCGCACCGGTTGCATGCACTCGCGTCCCCAAAATTCAGTTAAATCGGATTCCTGAGGGCCCTCCACGATAAAATTCTTTCCGCGGCGGCCAATCGAGTCCCACTCAACCGACGAATCTGGACTACCCGATGCAATCGCGATTTTTGGCTGAGCAACTCCCTCGTCAATCAAAGCATCCGCCTTCGCAAAAAACGAATCCGCCGCACTCATTAAACCCCGGGCAATCACACCGTTGGCAATAAAAATCGCCAACAGGCCAATCGTCGTTACCCCCAGCGTCGTTGCAACACGGCGCGGAAGAAAGCGATTGAGCTGACGCGACGCGTACCCGCACATCCATCCCAGCCACCGAACCACAGCAATCAAACAACAAGCAGAGAACACAGCGATCATTGCTGTCGTGTAAGGGTGAGCACTCTCCAAAGGTGGCATTTCCATCAACTCGCGAATCGAGTTTTGCCAAAACGTCATCTGCCTCAAATAAACGACAAAGACAACAGCGACCACAATAGAGGTAACAATTTTCGAATAACGCTCCAACGCTTCTGAAGGCTTAGGCAGTTCCAAAAACTGATAGAGTTTTAAAAATCCAACGCCAACGCCATACCCAGCCGCCAATGCAAACCCAGACAATAACCCCTGAAACAGGAAATTACGAGGGAGCAACGAAGGCGTTACCGATGCAGAAAAAAATAAAACTGCAAAGACAAGTCCGATGAAGGAAAATGAATCGAAATAACGAACGAACCACGTTTTCATAGCGTTTCAAACCTCTTCCATGATCGAAATTTTTTATATCCAAGAAAGTAAAACTGACGGAGGTCTTGCCGAACCAACTCTACGCGATACAGCATCGGATGCAACCTCTCGCCAACGGCAAAACTAGTTCGTTTCAGGTCGCAGTGTTCTCTTAAAAAATTCACTCTGGGTCACATCAACCCCTCGGCCCAAACCATGCCCACCGTTTGGCCAAAACCGACTTTCGTAGGACAGCCCCGCCCGATCCAATGCCTCAATCAACTGAAACGCATTATTGGGATGGACATTGTCGTCGACCATCCCATGCATAATAAGGATCTTACCCTTCAGGTTTTTCACATGGGTCATCGCCGCTCCCATTTCGTAACCATCTGGATTTAGCTGGGGCGTGCTCATGTAACGTTCGGTGTAAATCGTATCGTAGTTTTGCCAGTCCGTCGGGCCAGCGCGGTCCACGGCCGCAGTGTAAACATCGGGGTGCTTAAAAATCCCCATCGCCGCCATGAATCCACCGTACGAGTGCCCCACAATGCCCACGCGATCTCCATCGACATAGGGGCGTTTTCGCAACATCCGAATTGCATCCGCGTGATCCTGGATATCAACATTCCCAAGCTTCAGATACGCCGCGCCGAGAAACGATTTCCCCCGGCCTCCCGTACCCCGATTATTTACTTTTACCACAAGATATCCCTGACCGCATTCGGGGCGCGGACGCGACACATAACGTGCGCTAATTTCACGAGACCCGGGACCGCCATAGAGCGCATTAATCACTGGATATTTTTTGGCTGGATCAAAATCAATCGGCTTATAGAGTACCCCGTAAATATCAAACTGATCATCGTCCGATCGAAACTTGAACATCTCCGCTAGATTAGCCGCTTCCGTTGGACTTTGCTCCGCGAGGTTGGCAATGAACTGACCGTCCGTTCGGTAAATCGCCGTGGAAGGCGGACGGTTAACTGACTCGTACTGAGCAATCAGCCATTTACGATCTGGAGAAAGCTGGAAATTTGAATGATGATAATCCAAGGTCGTTACGCGTCGCTGCTGCTTTCCATCTAAGCCGACTAAATGATATTGCATGTAATAAGGGTTTACCGTCGAACTGTTGGCTACAAAACTAACAAGGTTTTCGTCTTCAAAAACCTTCAAAGACTCAATTTGAAATTCACCCTGAGTTACTGTTTGAAAAACGTTGCCTTCTAAATCCCTGACTTCGTAATGCGTAAATCCAGTTTTGTCCGTCGGCCACAAAAATCGCTTTTTATCTTTCAGGAATCGCATGGCTGGAGAATTGGTCTGCCAAGTCTTTTGCCGCTCCTCGATAATCGATTTACATTCACCCGACTCAAGATCGACCGTCATTACCTTAAGATGTTGCTGTAACCGATTGGTCCAATTTAGCAGGACTCGATCACCTAAAGGCGACATTCGAATCCCGTAGATGTATTCGTCTCCCGAACCGCCAACGTCAATCCGTGTCGTTTTCTTAGATTTCAAATCGTAGACAAATAACTCGGAAATCGGATTTTTTGCACCGGCCTTGGCGTAATACTCGGGATAAAGTGATGTGTTAATTTTTGACCAACCCCGAAGAAGATAAAACTTCTCAACGAGGGTGTCATCAAATTTATAATAAATAATTTTGCTGGAATCAGGCGTCCACCACATCGCTTTTTGTTGACCTAGTTCCTCGCCATAAACCCAACTGGCCGTTCCATAATGAACGTTCTCATCACCATCGGTAGTGACATCTACTGCCTCTTTTGTTTTTAAATTCTCAAGAACCAAATTCCAATTTCTGTACTTGGCTCGCCATTCACCGCTGGGCGACTCGACCTCGGTGTACTGCCGCCCACGCAACGGCCGTCCAATATACTTCCCGGTACTAGCACCCTGATCAATTGTACGCCGCCGAGACCATGACCTCGCTGCGTCTGACAGCGATCCTTCGAGAGCCTTGGGCACATCAATTTCGGTTTTCAGACTCGTCGAAAAATCAAATCGATAACGCTTTCCAGCCGACGAATAATCGACCGAATCTTCGTTCCATTTTACGGCGGAAACTACCCCCGGCGACTTGGTGGATGATCGTTGCCCCGGTGCAGTCGCACTTAAAAAGCAAACAATAAAAACAACGCTCGACAATCGAACAACAAGCTTCAAACAGGACAAACTAATCACGTTTTCTCTCTCACCTTGGACAACCATCAATTAGAACAGCTTGGACCTATTGTAGAGGATTCAATTCGGCATCACCATCAACGTCCCTAGGCTTAACAATGCCCAACATGCACGGCTTGCCATCCCAGCAACAGAGGAGGGCTTAGGAAACGCTGGGCGTATCAGAACCCACTGGTTCCAACACATCATTTACCCAATCAATCATTCGATTCTCCATCAATTCGTAAAATGGATTGTAACGACATCGAACAAAGAGCGCATCGGAAAGCAGCAACGCACTCGACTCTCCACGAAGGCTGATTGAACCAAAATTAATCCCCGTATCTGCCGTTGCCGCACGATTCCCATACAATCGATCACCAGCCGAAAAGGGAATAGCGATGTGCGATAGAGAAACGATCCCTTCCGGCCACTCCAGTTCGAGCATCTTCTCACACGACTGGTCACCAACCCGTGATTCCAGCATGACTTTCCGCGAATCTGATTTAGCGTTTCGCAAGATCGTCAACTGAAATGGCAAATCCTCTCGTTCCAAATTTGGGAATATTTTCTCTTCGAAAGATAAATTAAACAAATTTGCAATTTGATCAAAGCGGTCAATGTCGAACAAAAATAATTCGCTTGAATTATTGTGCAACTTTTCAAACAGTGAGGAAATAAGTTTTGGAACCCTGACCGTTGAATCGACCACCGACTGCATTGCCAAGATCGGTGGGATCTCCTGAAGGCGTCCTTGTTTTTCTAACAACCCTAGCTGTCGCTCAACCTCCTGTGTCATATCCCAAGCCTGAATACTCGCATTGGTTGGCCAAGAACTGTATTTAAACGGATCAACTTCGGCATCAACATTCGACCAAAGGGCCTTTACGGTTCGCGAAACAAGGGCGACCGTATGATAAATTCGAAAAAGACGTGCTAGGGGATTGATGCCGATCATGGGAGAAAACAAAAGAATGGCTTCAATTTTTGGAAGCGACGTCTCAGCAATTGCCGCGAGCGCGTAATTAACCGCCAAAGCGCCTCCGTTTGAATAACCTGCCATGATAAGCGGTTTACCCTCAGGCAACTTTTGCTTCAACCCACGGACACCCACTTTCACAGCAGCCGTCCAGTCAGGCCATTCCACATTGGCCAAGGCACAGGGACAAGTACCATGGCCCGGCATTCGCAGCCAGACGACGGTGTACCCCTCTCGATGCAGTCGCAACCCAATCTCACGCAAAGAATACGGCGAATCACTCAGTCCGTGAATCAACAAAACTCCACCAATTGGATTCTCAGCTTCCAAGACCCGTGTTCGATTCCAATTTCGACCCACTACAGTTTCTGGATTACAGACTGAATCACGACGATAACGGCTGAATGCGCCGTTCACTTGAGATTCCCAGCTACTCTCGATAAAGCCATCTAACTCATCGAAAACCAACTGCTCCTGAACCAGATAATCATCCAAACTAAAATCTTCACCCGCATCAGCTGCGCTAAATTCAGACTCTGGCATTTCCAGGTGCCACCCCTTAAGCTCTGGAAGTGACTTCGCAGTTTTAACCCAAACCACCAACAACAAGACAATGGCAACCGCGGTTGTCAGCAGCACATTTAAGCCCACTAAGAAAACAATTCGACCGAAACGAATTGCCAACCCACGGTCAGTCATCGTGCCGCCAAACCGAAAACACTCGATCACTAAAATCACCAATGCGATCGTCGCCAAAACGAACAGCAGCCACATCAAAACCCGCATGAATTTAGAACGCCAGGAAATTGAATTTTTAAGTTTCTTGATGCTCTGCTTCAAACGCATGGATACTCTCAGAAAATCAATTTGGGCCATTGTGCCTACCCAATCCGTTAGATTGTGAATTCAACTGTAGACTTTTCAGCAATTCAGCGTCAAACCTATACCAGTCGGGATCACCAAATTTTAGTGAATAAGAACCAAATTCAACCATTTAAAACTATCTTGTAATACCATCCGTCTGACAACGCAGGCCCTAACCGATCATTTCATCTCCGGAGTGCTGTTCATTGACAAATGACAAATTCTTACTTCTAAAACGTCACCCCTGCTCTAAGAACTTGAGCGATGAACTGATCACCGAAATTGCAAACCAATGTGACGTCATCCGCTGCGCTCCAGGAGAGGCTCCGCAACAAGTCAATCAAGCGTTTCACTCTGTTTACTTGATGATCCATGGAAGAATGCGTCAGACATTGTATGACTTTCAGGGACGCATAATTGGCACTCGATTCCAAGTCGCCGGCGAACAATTCGGAGCACTTGCTGCCGCAATAGGTGAACCAGCGCCGATGGAATTAGTTGCCGAAGAACCTTCAACGATGCTTAGAATTGACTACCGCACCTGCTTAGTACTGAATCAGAAACACCCCGAATTCCAACATAACTTTTCAATTATGCTTGCCAATACTGTGCTTAAATTGGCGATGAAAGGACGCGAACACCAGATACCCAAAAACGTAGTTATCTTTCATCAATCGCGCGACACTCGCGTCTTTACACACCGGCTCGTGACTCGTCTAGCTGAACTCGAAGAACAACCGCATGTCATGACCGATGACGAACAATGGAAGGCAATCGAAGGCATACCGAACTTCCAAATCTCTGCCAACACAGACATCGCAACTACTACAAAAGCGATTCAACAGAAGCTCGTCGACTGGTCCGAGGCTGAACGATTAGTCGTCGACCTCGATAACAAAGTAAGCTCCCAGGCGACGGCAGCCATTTTAGAATTTGCCGACAAAGTACTCTGGTGCGTTACGCTGGAAAACTGGGAGCAATCGGTCACTACCTTCCAAAACATTTTAAAAACTGCCCCAGGCTGGGCAAATAAAATTAATATCGTTTGGATCTTGCCGGGAGATTGCCGGATCGCACCACTTGCCCCCGAACTGAATAAACCTGCAAAACGAAATTTCAAACTCTCCTTCGAAACGCCTCCGGCAAAACAAAGCCAAGGTTTGATCAACGGATTCGAACGGATCGTTCATCAACTACGAGGAGTCCGGATTGGCCTCGCTCTCGGCGGCGGAGCAGCCAGAGGAATGGCTCACCTCGGCATTCTCAAAGCACTCGAAGAGAATGGAATTGTGGTCGACATGATTGCGGGGACAAGCGTCGGTGCAATGACAGGCGTCCTCTACTGCTCGGGAATGGAACCGGATGACAACGTCCAGCGATTCATCGAAGACCTAACGCCACCTTGGATCTTCCGAATGCTACCCAACGGAGGCTACTGGTACCTTCTCTGGAAATATCGTCGAGGCCATTTCGACCCCATGCTTCGAAAATATCTCAAGCATAGTCAACTGGAACAATTAACCATTCCAGTCCAATCGGTCACCGTCGACCTTGTCAGCGGTCAACCAATCATTCGCAAGCAAGGCGATGCCGTTCATGCAATCACTGAGAGCATCAATTTACCGGTACTTTCACGTCCAATAAACCGCAATGGTCAAGCGCTTGTTGATGGAGGAATTGTCAACAACGTTCCCGCTGACACACTCGTGAATAGCGGATGTAATTTTGTCATCGCAGCCAGCGTGAGTGCAAGCATCAAACCAGAATTTGCCTCTAACCGCGCCGCAACACCAACCAAAAAAATGAAGCACGCCTCAGCCATTAACACCGTCTTAAGAACCTACGTAGTCCAAAACGCCAACATGAACTCCGTGGGAGTTGCCCCAGCAGACTTTGTAATCCAACCCGACATTTCCGAATTTGAAATTACAGAATTTACACGCGCTGATGAAATGGCTGAAATTGGAAAATCAAAGACTCGTGAATTGATCCCAAAATTAAGAGAATTACTGCGCACAATCGACCCCCCTCTTTTTAAGTAAGGCACCGCAGGGGGAATGAACGAACTTCCGAGTTGTCTAGCCGAAAAATTCGTTATAACGCGAAGGCCTCCCTTTCTCTACAGAGTATTTAATTTGCAAAAAGCTCGTTTCAGTGCCCCGCAACTTCTCTAATAAGTGGATAGCTAACCTTCACATTCCAAAGCGGATTGGGGAATCAAAGTCAGCCAAGCTCACCACTTTTATTTTGATTAATTGCGTCAATGTCAAACACAATTCCAACGGAAGGAGACCGATCAAAACTCCGAAGTTCATTCATCAAAAAAATGGGACTGCTTCACCAGTTCCATTTACTTTTCGATAATATTCCCGGAATTTATTTCTTCGTTAAAGATACCGAAAGCCGAATGATCTTCGGCAGCCAGGCCCTCTTGGTTCGGCTCGGCCTGGAAAGCCAGGATGCCCTTGTCGGTACAACGGATTACGATCATTTCCCCAAACATGTCGCTGATCGGTTTGTACTCGACGATCAACAAGTTATTTCAACCGGCAAGCCGCTGATCAACCATCTTGAACTCTGGTACAACCAACAACGCCTCCTCGATATGTTCGTGACCCAAAAACATCCTGTCTACGGTGCCAACGGAAAGATCATCGGCGTCATGGGCACGGTCCAAAGTTACGAAAACAACAAAAAATCAGTCGTCCCTTATCTCGAAGTCATCGAAGCGGTGGATTACATCCGAGAGAATTATGACCAAAAAATCAAAGTTCCTGACCTGGCAGCACTGTCGAATATCTCTCCCCGACAACTCAACCGCAGGTTCATTAGTGTGTTTGGG
Source organism: uncultured Pirellulaceae bacterium (assembly GCA_938083195.1). Lineage (GTDB taxonomy): Bacteria > Planctomycetota > Planctomycetia > Pirellulales > Pirellulaceae > Mariniblastus. The sequence goes on from CALKCK010000009.1 coordinate 288,233, forward strand.
ATCAACGCTCAACAATTTTTAATTAAAACAAGAATTCAGTCCGCCTGCGAAGCACTTCTCAACAGTCAAAAATCAATCCTAGAGATTTCAATGGATGTTGGGTTCTGTGACCAAAGTGCATTTACACAGCACTTCCACAAACATGTAGGCGTCACGCCACATAAATATCGCATCCAGTCAGGGGCTGTTTTTCGTCCTCCCGCTCAATTCCCAAGAACAACCTAGTCAACCGTTTTGAATTAATCCAATTGCTTCAATCCAATTGCTTCAATCCAATTGCTTCAATCCAATTGCTTCAATCCAATTGCTTCAATCCAATTGCTTCAATCCAATTCCGCCGCAACCTCGAAGTTACTCAGCACGCCGGAATAAATCTCTCATTATTTTCATTAATTCAAGGTCGCTGCGCATCTAAAGGAATGAAGGTCACCGCTAACCTCCGTAGCCAATCCGGCCCCAATCTGCTCACAGAAAGACTCAACCGATGCCTACCGCCCGCTTGCCAATTTTAGCCGTCCTCTTCGCGCTTGCCATTCAAGGATCAGCCTTCGCAGCAGACCCACTTTTGTGCCTTCAGGGCAAACTAATTTTTGAAGATTCATTTTCAACACCGTCGCTCAACTCACAGTGGACCACTCCCAAAGGAGAATGGACCATTGTCGAACAAGCCCTCCGGGGGAGCGAATTAGCGGCAGACAATCATTCCGCCGTCATCCGAAAAGACATGGATTTCCCAACAAACTTCATCATTCGGTTTAGATTTAGATTCAATGGTGGTCAGGCAATCCACTGCTCTTTTAACGGAAAAGGACATATCTGCCGGGCAACGCTGACCCCCGAGGGCTACACCCTCAAAGGAGAGAAAGTCAAAAGTGATACGACCGATCGTGCGGTAACGGTGGGTCAAGTTCAACAGAAATTCTCGCCCGGAGAATGGCATACCATGCAAATCGAAGTCGCTGGCAACGAATTCGTAGCCCGAGTCGATGACGGACCAATCGCCTTCGGTTCCGACAAAAAGATCGGTCGACCCAAAACTAATTTTGGATTCCCAATGGCAGGAACTCATTCCGAAATTGATGATCTCAAAATCTGGAATGCTGATTTGAATCCTAATTGGCAAGCCAAGAAAAAGACCCTACCGCCAAACAAAATCACCCCACCACAACCACCGACCGTGGAGAAACGATTTCAAAACTTTGACAAAAATGGGGATGGCTCGATTTCGCTTAAAGAATTCACCAATCCACGCCCAAAGGACAAACGGGCGGCAGTCGAAAAACAATTTCAACGAAGAGATAAGAATCAGGATGGAAAAATGAGCCTGCAGGAATTTTCGCCAGTAAAGAAATAAACTAGCCCGACCCCAGTCACCCCGACCCATCTGAACACTCTGACAAAACGCAAACTTGAGAAAACTTCCGTAAGGACGCAACTTAAATAAATCCACCTCTCTGAACATCTAGAACTCGTCTCGTTGTTTTGAGGTGGTTATTTTTTACTCAGATTCTGGACGTTCAATCTGGTGCCTCTGTATCAACTCTTGCATTGCCTGTTGCCGTTCCGGGCAATCTGGCCACTGGTCAAAAATCGTCTCGCCGAGCGGAGTCGTGTAAACAGGAATTGCTCCTGCTGAAATCAAAGCATCGATCAATTCAGCATTGCCGTCATACACGCAACAATGGATGGCATTAAACCGAACTTCGCTGCCTACATTGGGGTCGGCCCCATAGGCCAGTAACACCTTCGCCGTTTCTGTCTTTTCCAAAACACAGGCGTCTAGCAACGGAGTATCACCAAAGGCGTTTCGTCGTTCTGGATCGAATCCCTGCTGGAGCAAAAATTCCACATCCGACGGAGAACCCTCAAGCGTTAGAAAATGTAATGCGTTTTGCCCCAAATCCACCGGAGCAGTAAACAACGTTGGATGCGATTGGAGTAACCGGCAAGCCTCGTCTCGATCATTTCCGACTGCTTTAATGAACTGGCCGACCAAGGCTTGATTTTCGACCAAAACACCTCTCCTAATAATACTCAAATAACAAAATGATGATCGCCATCCTCGCCTAACGGGTTCCCATCGGAAAGACCGCCGGTGAAAATCGCAGTGTCAGCAACTTCCGAAACGGGGCTCGCCGCCAACGGCCAAAGTTAAATCGCGCCAGGCTTAGCCCGATAAAATCGCGGCCAGACCCACTGTCCGCCCAGTGGAATCGCGACATCGAACGAACCGCCCGAAAACAGGATCTAAAAAATAATTCGTTCACCCTCCCAACCACGGTTACCAACTGTCGACTTTCGCAAACCAAAAATCTCGAATTAAAAGCTCAAAAGATCGGGCATTTCAGGCCAAAACCTGAACACCCTCCAAATAGGGGTTTTCTGCTTTGGCTGTTTTCCGCGGACCTTTTCCAATTTTCGCTTCCGCTGCAAAATTTGTTTTGTGTTTTTCTTGACACTCAAGAAATTAACGCCAAGTTGAGAAGACCGCTGGGGAAGGTTTTCAAAACGATACTTGTAACTTTGGAGAAGCAAATATGAAGCTAGGCAATCGACTGAACCGACGTAAGCAAGGCAATTCAAAACTATCAGTTGGTGACGCCTATGAGATGCTAGAACGCAGAAATTTACTGGCGACCTACACCGTCGATTTTAGCCAGCTCGCGCCCACCGATTATTCGAGCAGCGAAATTCTTGTCCGCTTCCAAGACGACATCTCCGTCGACGAGCTTCAAAAAATAAACCACGTCGAACTGATGAATCACAATGCGATTCTCTCGGCATCACTCGGAGAGGGATTTCGCGCTGACGGCCAGTTGTTTGAGATCCCAGTCACAACCGGTCAAAGTATTCCCGATCTCATTGAATACTACAACTCTCTTGACGCCGTCGAGTTTGCCGAACCCAACTACTTAATGGAATCCACAGCAGTCCCCAACGATCAGTACTACGGTTTCCAGTGGGGACCACCCAACATCAATGCCGAATCCGCTTGGAATACACGAACTGACAGCTCTTCGATAATTGTCGGCGTCATCGACAGTGGCGTTCAGTATGATCACCCTGACCTCCAACCCAACATCTGGACCAACAGCGGTGAAATCGCTGGCAACGGCATTGACGACGACAATAATGGCTACGTCGATGATTTCTACGGTTACGATTTCGACAACGATGACAGTGACCCGATGGATGACAATGGACATGGAACCCACGTCGCTGGAACGATTGGAGCTCAGGGAAACAACTCAATCGGAGTCGCGGGAGTTGGCTGGGATGCAAGCCTGATGTCGCTTAAAGTAATTGGAGGGGGCAGCAACGCTGATGTCGCCCGAGCGATCGATTACGCAACGGATAACGGAGCGAAGATCACTAACAACAGTTACGGTTACGCAGGCACCAACGTCGGGGGGAGCAGCGTGATGTCCGCAGCGATTGGCCGGGCTAAAGACGCGGGAGTCCTTTATGTCGTTGCCGCTGGCAACTCGCGAACTGGAATTCCAGCGTCTGATATGGATGGCAGCTTCAACTCCTGGCCAGCTGAGTACAGTAAAGTTCATGACAATGTAATTACGGTCGGTGCGATCGATGAAGGTGGAGCTTTCGCCTCTTACTCACACTGGGGAGACGAATCAGTTCAAATTGCTGCACCGGGCACGTCGATCGCCAGCACCTACACGAATGACGGCTACGTTTATCTCTCGGGAACCTCAATGGCTTCGCCGCATGTTGCTGGTGCAGCCGCCTTGTTATGGGCTGAACGCCCCGATATGTCTTATCTCGAAATTAAAGACGCAATCCTCAATAACACGCGGGCCGATCATCTCAACCTCGTAACCAATGGTGTGCTTGATCTAGGACTCGCAATGACAGCGATCACCGGATCGACAAACTCGCCTCCGGTCGCTGTCAATGATACTGCAACTGTCGACGAGGATTCGTTTGTCGCAGTGAACGTCCTGCAAAACGATACGGATCCCGATAACGACTCGCTTACAGTTCAATCTTTCACCAACCCGTCCAATGGATCGGTTTCCGCAAACAACGGCGTTTTGACCTACACGCCGGACACCAACTTCAATGGTAGTGATTCATTCAATTACACAATTAATGATGGCAATGGAAACACTGACTCGGCCACAGTCTCGATTACGATAGATGCAGTCAACGACAATCCCGTTGCCGCTGATGACGCTTCGGTCACAAATGAAGACAATGCCGTTGTAATCAACGTGATTTCAAATGACACCGACGTCGATGGCGATTCTCTAACCGTCGGATCCATCATTCAACCTAACAATGGCATCGTTGTGAACAACGGCGACGGGACAGTCACTTATACTCCCGCCAATGGTTTCTTCGGAGTCGACACCTTTAGCTATACCGTCACCGATGGGAGCCTGACCGATTCGGCAAACGTTTCGGTTACGGTCAATGAAGTCGTAGACGACGATCCACCGGTTGCCAACAACGACAATGCGATCGTCAATGAAGACTCACAAGTTAGCGTTCCTGTCCTAGACAACGACAACGATCCCAATGGCGATACGCTCGCAATCGACGCTTTTGGTCAAGCCTCCAACGGCACCGTTACTCAAAACAATGACATTTTGATTTACACCCCCGACGCTGATTTCAATGGATCCGATTCATTCAACTACACCATCAACGACGGCAATGGCAATACCGACACGGCAACGGTCTTTGTCACCATTAACGCGGTTAACGACAACCCCGTAGCGAACAACGACAGCGGATCCACCGACCAAGATGTTCCCGTCATTGTCGATCTTGTTGGCAATGACGCCGACATTGACGGAGATACGCTTACTATCGATTCCTTCACTCAACCGACCAACGGCGTCGTCACGGACAATGGCGATGGAACCATCACCTACGCTCCTGGTTCCGGATTCTTCGGAAGTGATTCGTTTACCTACACGGTCACCGATGGAGACCTGACCGATTCGGCAACCGTTCAGATCACCGTCAACGAAGTCGGGGGAGGCACATCGGAAATTGGGTTCTCTGGCACGGCGATTGATGTGACTCATGTTTGGAAAACCATCAACCTCCCTGTCAGCTTCACCAACCCGGTCGTTATTGCGGGTGGCTCAACTCGCGACGGCGGGCACCAAGGAATTGTCCGGGTCCAAAACGTCACCTCCAACAGTTTCCAAATTCGATTCCAAGAATGGGATTATCGAGATGGTCGACACACCACAGAAAACATGGGCTATCTGGTAGTCGAGGCTGGCACCCACACGTTGACCGATGGAACCCAACTCGTCGCTGGAACAACAACGCTCACCAACGAATCGACTCGAACAATTTCGTTTGGCGATAGTTTCTCGGGAACCCCATTGGTTCTCGCTCAAACGATGACCAATAACGATGGGGCAGCGGTGGTCGAAAGAGTCCGCGCTATCACCAATTCGAATTTCAAGATTCAATTCAACGAAGAAGAAGTTGCTGATGGTGTCCACGCAACGGAAACGGTTGGCTATATCGCAATTGATCAAGGCACTGCGGTTTCCGGTGATACGACTCTCAACGCAGTTACCACCGGCAATACGGTGACACATCAAACCTCAACTGTCAGTTTTGGAAATATTGGTGGTGCTACCGCCCCGGTAATCTTGTCCGACATGCAAACGCGTGATGGTGGCGACGCTGCGTCCCTGAGACACCGATCTCAGACAAGTACCAGCGTCACGGTTTGGGTGGAAGAAGAGCAGTCCAAAGATTCAGAACTGAACCACACGACCGAGATCGCAGGTGTTCTGGCAATGGAAGCCGGAGTTTTAATCGCCAACACTCCTTCCTTTATGTCTGGCGCAGCCAATGGCTCGATGCCAGGTCTTGGCAACTCGGCCTACACACAACAACTGGCCGGAGCAGGACTGGCTGATCGGGCCTCAAATTCGGGGCAAATAGCGGGGGATTCAAGAGCATCCAATTCAACGTTCATGCGATTTGAAGATACAGTTTCTCAAAAATGGACTGCCGCAACCACGACGAATTTCGCCTTCGAGAATACCACTTACGAATTACTCAATGGCTCGGTAGATCTGGGAGCAATCTTAACTGCCGGACAACAAGACTCTGAAACAAAGGACCAACTTTCAACTGCCGATAAATTCTTTGCTGAACTCGGCAGCCTCAACCCTTCAGGCACTTGGGGAATTTAGGTTAAACCAAAGATTGCTGCCGCAACTCTTTTCTAATTCTGATAAAACTAACACCGGACAATTTCTGTCCGGTGTTTTTTTAGGGATCTACGATGACGAATAACCATGGGAACTTCATCTCGACGTACGAGGATGCGCTAAGTTCAGAATTTTGCGATCAAATCATCAACAAGTTTGAAGCATCTCCTAAGAGTCACGTGACGGGAAAGATCGGAGCGGGAGTCAATGTCGAGAAAAAGGACAGTGTTGATTGCTGCATTTCAGAATATCAAGAATGGAATGAAGTCAATCAACAGCTTTTTAATACAACCTTAAAACATTTGACCCAGTACGTCATGCAATACCCGCACTTGGTTTGCGGGGCACTCGCTCCCACTATCCGTCTAAAAAATGGAGACATCATTGAGGTTGCTCCCGACAACCTCGATCGCATTCCCGAAGAACAACTCACAGGAATCATATTGAATTTGTACCGCCCCGGATTTCTAAATCTGCAGAAATACCACCAAGGCAAAGGGGGCTACCATCATTGGCACTCCGAAATTTATCCCCGGGAGAACAATTGCGAAACACTCCACCGAGTTCTTCTGTTTATGTTTTTTTTAAACGACGTCCAACGCGGTGGCGAGACAGAGTTCTATTATCAAGACGCAAAAATCAGACCGAAAAAAGGAACGATGGTAATCGCGCCAGCCGGTTTCACGCATACGCACAAAGGTTCCGTCCCCGAAACAGAAGACAAATACATCGTTACCTCTTGGATTTTGTTTCAACGTGCTGAGCAGATCTTTGGCAAGCGTTAACCCCATCTGGGAATGCCATTTTTGGTTTAGATTCACCGACACTTCCCCCTACAATTTAAGTAGCCAGGAACCTGTACGCGAGATTCTGGACCAAGTGTCCCAACATCGAAAAAATCTCAAACACCGATTTTTACCGACTAAAAATTACTTCCCCCTCCCCCAACTCTGGTAAATCGGTCATTTATTTGAATTTACTGGCTCTTTGCGTTAGTCTGTTCAGTCCCTCCTTTTAGCTACGACCCGTAGCTACTGTCCGTAGTCAACTCCTACCAGCACCGGAACCGCAATGAAGAAAAAGCGCTCAGGCCAGAAGTCTCGCCAAACCGTCTCAAAACAAAAATTCATGCGTCGCAGACAGCGGAATCGCGACAACAGTGACCTCAATATCGATCGCCTAGAGCCTCGCTACCTTTTAGCAGCGTCACCATCATTCGTGCCCAACGAACTGTTAGTTCAATTTCTCCCCGATACACCCATGGTCGAACGGGATGCAGTGCGCGGAATCGCCAACGCAACGCTTACGAATGAGATTCATACGCGAACCATGAGAGCAACCAACACGGGTGTGCTTGAAAGAATTCACCTGCCGGACAACATGCCAGTCCATGCCGCAATGAACATGCTCGCCGGCAACCCATTTGTAGTAGCCGCAGAACCCAATTGGATTCACACTGCCGCGTCAGTCAGCAATGACCCCTATTACACAAACGGTACACTTTGGGGAATGAACTCCAACGATACGCCGACAGCGATTGGCCCCAGCGGAACAACCAACGCGTATGGAATTCAAGCTGAGAAAGCTTGGAACGACGGGATGACTGGATCATCATCTGTCGTCGTCGGAGTGATTGATGAAGGATTTCAATACAACCACCCCGACCTCATTAACAACGTCTGGGTCAACCCTGGCGAGATCGCAGGAGACGGAATCGACAACGATGGCAATGGCTATGTCGACGACATTCATGGGTGGGATTTCTACAACGACGACAACACGGTTTACGATGGAACCGGCGACGACCATGGGACCCACGTAGCTGGGACTATTGGTGGCCAAGGCGGTAATGGAATCGGTGTCGCAGGAGTCAACTGGGATGTCACGATGATCTCGGCAAAATTCCTTGGACCAACTTCCGGGTCAACCGCCGGGGCAATTGCCGCGGTAGATTACCTGACTGATCTTAAAGTTAATTACGGCGTAAACGTCGTTGCTTCCAATAACTCGTGGGGGGGCGGGGGTTACTCAAGCCTACTAGAAGCCGCGATTACACGTGGTGCCAATGCCGACATTCTATTCATCTCAGCAGCGGGCAATGCGAACGCCAATAACGACTCGGGAGGTTATTACCCGGCAAACTACAATACAACTGCTGGAGCTGGCTATGACGCCGTTGTTTCAGTTGCCTCCATTACCAGTTCCGGCGCGAGGTCCAGCTTCTCCAGCTACGGTGCAACTACCGTGGATATCGGCGCCCCCGGCTCAAGTATCACATCAACGCTGCCCGCCGACACTTACGGATCCTACAGCGGAACGTCGATGGCCACTCCCCACGTCGCTGGGGCAGTAGCACTCTATGCCTCGCAATTCCCGAATGCGACTGGACAGGAAATTCGCGAAGCAATTCTCTCCTCGGCTACCCCGACACCTTCTCTCGCAGGACTCACCGTGACTGGTGGCCGGCTTGATGTCTATGCCGCATTGATGTCAGGCAATCCTCCAGGAGTTCAAGTCAACCTTGATGCCGTCGATGCAGATCTCGACGAAGGCGATTCGGGAGTCACCCAATTTACGTTCGAAATCTCACTTGATGAACCGGCTTCTTCCGCTACTCCTGTTGATGTAACCTGGGCGGTTGACCTTGCTAACAGCGATGTGGATGCCTCCGATTTTGTTGCAGGCTCAGCGATGTCGGGAACCGTTACCTTTAGCGACCCTCAAAACCCCAATGCGTTAACCCAGACATTGACCCTTAGTGTCAAAGGAGACTTGACGGTAGAGGCAGCCGAAGCATTCGAGGTGGCCATACTTTCAACGTCGCTTGGCGAACTTGGACGGGACCGGGCTGCCGGCACAATTCTTGGAGACGATGGCCAAATTGACGGCACCGTCTGGAACGATCTTAATCAAAGCGGCTCCCAAGACTCCGGTGACACTCCTGCAGCAGGAGTTTCGATTTACATCGACGGAAACAACGATGGCCAGTTTAATCCAGGAGAGTCTCAACAGATCACCGATGGAAACGGCGGCTACTCATTCCCAGTTAACCCGGGAAGCTACACTTTAAGATTGGATTTAACCGCCAATCAGGACCAGACCTTCCCAACCATTGTCGCGGGAACCCTTGACCCGGATGAGTATTCACCAGGTACGGTACTAAACAATGTACTCGCACCTAATGTCGTTCTAAGTGGAGTGGGAGCCAGCGTAACTAATTCCGATGTCACAGCGCTCTCCACTAGCTTCAATTCAACTGGCTCTCTCAGTTTCGGGAGTTCATGGGGTTCCGGTTACTGGAATACTGACGATGCCGATTTACGTGTCGACTTTGCTAACAATGCAAGTTCCGTCAGTATCGACTTTATCTCGGATGACAGCTCAGACTACGGGCATTTGAGAGCCTATTCTAGCGCGGGTGTTTTATTGGATGAGTACGTCACTCAAAACCTCGGAACAGGGGTTGTCGAAACAATGACAATCTCCAGAACGGGCAATGATATTGCTTACGTTCTGGCATCAGGACAAAACGGCCAATTCGGTTATCTCGATAATCTTGCCTTTGCAGCAGCGGATGATGGCAACGCAGCGCCGCTCAACGTCACCGTCGGCGCCGAGATTGTGACCCAAAACGATTTTGGTGTTTTCCAAACCATTCCCAATGATCCACCAATTGCTGACGACGATAATCTAACGATCGCAGAAGATTCCGTTGCCACTACAATTGATGTACTGGCCGGAGATTTTGATCCGGACGGCGACGATCTAACTATTGTCAGCATTTCAAATGCATCCAACGGGACAGCCAACATCGCCAGCGACGGCTTATCCGTTAGCTACACACCCAATCCAAACTACAATGGGAGTGATTCATTTACTTATACCGTCAGCGATGGTAACGGCGGCAGCGATACTGCAACCGTGAATATCACCATCACATCAGTCAACGATAACCCCGTGGCTGAAAATGACACCGAAACCGTACTACAAAACTCAACAAATACAGTCTTCGATGTTCTCGGAAATGACACTGACCTCGACGGGGATTCTCTCGTCATTTCAGCCGTTCAATACAACGGTACTGGGATTGTGGTCAACAACGGAAATTCTCTGACTTATACACCGGGAGTCGACTTCACAGGCAATGAGTCAATTGTCTACACCGTCTCCGATGGAGCCGGCGGCACAGACTCTGCCACCGTAAATGTAACTGTCGATGAGGTTAATCAAAATCCAATTGCCAACGACGATAATGAATCGCTACTGGAAGACTCTGGCCCAGCGACAATTAACGTGCTGGCTAACGACACCGACGGCAACGGTGATTCACTGACAATCACCTCCGTCAGTTATAGCGGCGACGGCACAGTCACCCACGACGGTGTAAACATTAGCTATACGCCACTGCTTAATTTCAATGGCAGCGAGACGTTTACCTATTCGATCAGCGATGGCAAAGATGGCTCGGACACCGCCACTGTCACAGTCGATGTGACTCCAGTCAATGATGCACCCGTTGCCTCTAACGATAACGGATCGACTTTGGCGGGGAACGCTGTCACGATCGATGTACTGACCAATGACTCAGACGTCGACGCGGGGGACGTGCTGTCAATCAGCTCAGTTTCCAACCCTAATAACGGGACCGCGACGATTAACGGCAACCAGATCGTTTACACTCCTAATCAGAATTACAGTGGATCTGACACATTTACCTACCTCGTCAGTGACACCGCTGGGGAAACAGATACAGCAACAGTGAACGTCGACGTCTCCCCGGTTGTCGTTCGTGCTTACGCTGACCTGAATTACGCCAACGGTATGATTTATGGAACAGTAACCGACGGCTCAATCATTGACACCCATCAAGCTGGAGCTGGACAACAAATCCTCACGGAAGTTGCGATCGATGTAGACCCGGGTAAAAAAACAAAACTTGGAAGTGCACTTGAGTATCGCTGGGCATTCCCAGGACTAGACGGCGCCACTTCGTTCAACGTAGCTGCCAATCAATTCAGCAACGCTGATGATAACTTCCGGTTCGAATACTCTGTAGACAATGGTGGCAACTGGACAACACTTGGCACCATCAACCAAACCACTAGTTATCAAAACATCACCGTCGATAATTTATCGATCACAGGAGATGTTTTAGTCCGTGTCATCGATACGGACCGATCGCCTGCCAATCGAAGATCAACACCCAACCTTGATTCGATCGTCATCGATCACCTTTATTTTGAAACTGCACCTGCCGACTTACGTGAAAAGGTCTCCGTTGTTGCAACAGCCCCCGATGCAGTTGAAAATGTAGCCAATTCTGGAGAATTTACGATTTCACGCGAAACGACCGCAGGGGACATGACGGTCTTCTACACCGTTTCCGGATCGGCAACTTCTAGCACTGATTTTGTCGCTCTCTCTGGTATTGCCGTGATTCCGAGTGGCTCAAGTTCGATTTCCATCGCTGTGAATCCAATAGACGATGCCACGTCAGAAGGTTCTGAAACCGTCGTCCTCTCACTTACCGAAGACGCGAACTATGATTACCAGATTGGCTCCTCCGATTCGGCGACTGTTACAATCGCAGATGATGACATTTCACCTTACACTTATGCCAGCTCGGAAAGCACAGTCAAAGGTAGCGTCATCCAAAACAGCTATCTCCAGACTCAAGGGGATGATAATGTCGTTGAGACCATTGAGGAACGCCGAGAAGGAAAAGGTCGCAGACGAGTCACCTTGATGGATCACCGCTGGACCTTCTCAGGCGTCGACAGCGCCATTAGTTTCCATGTGGATGCTGCCCGAAGTGCTAACACCGAAGGGGATAATTTTTCATTCTCTTACTCAGACGACGGTGGATCGACCTGGGTTGAGATGGTCGTCGTGAACAGTTCCCAATTCAACACCTACTCAGTCAACCTTGGCTCACCAATCTCGGGTGACATCATCGTTCGCGTTGTCGACACTGACCCCGCAACAGTCGGCAATGGCAGTCGAGATACTGTGAGTATCGACCAGATGTTCTTCAGCACCCAACCCGTTGGTTCATCGGCGTTCACCCTTGGTGGATCAACGCCAACGTCTGGAAACAGACTGGATGGTCTTGCAGGATTCAGAGAGTCACTGGCGACTGGCAAGACACCAATGTTCTCGCTGGCATCATCCAATCAAATGAGTAAAAACAGCAACAGCTTTGTTGTAGCTCATCTCCCAGATTCCACACCGCTGGACCAATTCTGGGCCAGCACTTCAAGCGACGAACTGCTGGGCAAAACAGATGATTCAAAAACCGAGCAATCAGCTGATTTAAATAACCGAACTGAATTCACTGACGCATTCAAAAGCGTCGATGACGCATTTTCGGCTAATCTGAAGTAAAACAAATCCCACACGACACGCCGGATACTAGTTCCTAGTTCCGGCGTTTTTTTTGGCCACTATTACCGACCGCTACCCGGCAAAGCCTCCGAAGGAGCTTCTATTTGGAACAGATTGTCAATTGTTTTTATATTCACTTCAGGAGTGTTATTAAATTTCAATGGCTCAACACCGACGGGGTGGAAACACTGATTTTCTTTGAGCGTATTTTGGCCAGCCAAATGGAACCGCATCGGACTACACTTGGTTCCCGCGATCACATTCCCCTGAACTAAAATCCCTGAACTTCCTTGATCCATAAAGATTCCATTGCTTTCCGCCCGGCCATGGTTTGATGGAACATTACTAATGTAGTTACCGCGCAGCACCGTCCCTGGTTGCCGACCCAGCGTGTAAATCCCACCCCCATCTGAGAGCTCAAGCATGATATCGTGGATGCGATTATTGCAAATACTGTTTTCCTCACAGCCAGACGGGCGGTCATTCCATTGCCACCCCACCGAAACGCCGGAGTAAGGTAGATTAAAAATCTCGTTGCTCATTACCTGCGTCTGCCTCGCAATTCCAACCCAAACCCCGACGCTCCCTAAAAGTATCTGACCACATCGCGAAATCTGATTACCCTCAATCACATTCCCACGACAGACAAGCGATCTACCATTCCGACCTTTCCGCGTCACCGTTTCGCCAACCATCACGCCACAACCACCCACATCCTCGATCTGCGAAGATTTCACAAAACAATCATTCGTCTGCCTTCCGAAGTAAATCGCTCCACCACCCAAGTGGCTAAATCTCGATTCCTCAAATCCACATTCCTCTGCGAAACTAACCTCAATGGCAGCCGGTAATCGCAAGTGACTCGATTCCGTTTCAGGATCGAGTTCACGGAGGTGGGCAGGGACAAGACGATTCTCAAAGTAACTTGCTTGAATCCCACCATACCCACCCGTTGGGAGAGGGCACGCGCTATATGAAAAACAAATCTCCGAAAACTGAATTCCTCTTACCGGTTCCGCCTCGGCCCCCGCAACTCGAACCAAAGTCGCCAAACTTGGCACCGTAATTTCCATTTGGTTAGGATTTTCGCCGGCTGTCAGTACCACTCGAACGGTGTTTTGCTCTCGATCGAAAAAAAACTCATTAGGCGCATTCAAAAATGAAACACTATTTTCAAGAAAAAACCTGGGATCTTGCTCGAATCCATTGATGCGGAAAAAGTCATGTGGGCCACCAACTCGCTCGGCCAGCTTAACTGTTGAATTCTCTAAATTAAATTCTTTCACACGCACTCGTGAAATTGACCAGTCATGCAAGAGCGCCAACTCCATTCCTTGTGTAGGTCCCGAGTGAGTCCATTGGTTAGAATTAAACCTAAACTCCGTCCGAAAATCTCCGAGCGCTTGTCGCACGCGAAAATATCCAGTGTCAGGATCTCTCGCCCGAATCCCCCGTTTTGCATCGATGAACATTTGTCGCGGAACAGACGACCGTCCTTCGCTGACCGCTCGTGGCGAAAACTCCCCTGGCTCTCGCCAAGAAGTTTCCCAAAAACCTCTACGATCCTTTTTCCAATTGCTTAACTGGAATCCACCACTGAATACGACTCTTGCACCAGGAGCAGCTTGATAAGTAATTTGCAACTTTCCCGGGGCTGAATCTTCCAGCCCAAACTCCACTGTCTTATTTAATTGATAGACACCCTCCGCAAATCGAATTTCTACATCGTCCTCGAGACCGTCAAGGATCATTTGCCGCACGATTGCCTGAGCTCGATAAATAGACTGCACGGGGGACGTCGAGGAACCATTATTTGAGTCGTCGCCAGTCAAAGCGACAAAAACTTTTCGTGTATCCGCTGCAATCGAATCGGGAGAAAAACTACCGATGACAAAACACATTGCAATGGCAATGATTGTCGATTGAAAAACCATCATAGCTATCGTTCCAATTCGAATTCGTCACACACCCTAAATCCCACAACCGCAAATCGCTAACATTGACAAAACAATCGGATGCTCAGAGTCTCCATCACCCATCGTCTCCGCCACTCGAATGCCCGAACAACGGAATTGAGATCACGGAGAACTTCTCAGTCACGAGGATTGCTAAACAGGCTACCGCAATTCCGCCCAGCAAATCGACTCCGTAATGCCAGGCGAAATAAACCGTACTTATTCCGGTCAGAAAAACAAATACGGAAGACGCGACAAGAGTCAACTTGGAGAACCGGAAATACCACGCCAAAATAATCACATGTGAAAAATGGAGTGATGGAAAAGCCGCAATGTACATCCATGGAAGGACAATGGCGGTTGCCGGAGCCTCGCTTACTTCGCTTGTCGTTTTTAGCAATCTAACTTGAAGATCATAAGTATTCGGAGAGAGAGTCTCACATGTTGCAGACTCAAAAATAAACGCGGGGCCATAGGCCGGTATTAAAAAATAACTTAATACACCAATGAAATAACCGACTAAAATGGCGGTCGTCAGTTTTCTCGCCCGGGCAACATTGCCGGCACAGGCCAAGTAGAGAATTGAGATCAACAAAGACGGGGCGAAAGCAAAATAGATAAAACTAAAAAAGCCAGACGAAGCATCTGGAAGGAATCGCCTCGCGATCAACCAAACATCATCTCCAAGAATCCAGCGATCAACTTCTCTCAACCAAAGATCATTCCCGTCATCGCCTCCAATTAAGACTCCCGTCTTAATATGCGTGTAAATCCACGAGCACAGAAAAAACAAAAACAAGCTTCGAGCAATGCAAGAATACACTGCAAGCCGAGTGTCTTGAGTTCCAGAAGCGATTGGGGTTTTGCGTATGGCATTGACCAGCTCACGCCCCACGACGAGAACAAGCGTGGCCGCCACCGCAACAACAATGAGATAAAAACAAATTTCTAAATAGATCGAAAGATCAAAATTGATCGCCACATTCCAGCGAAGACAGAGCAGCAATGCCACTACCAGCATTACCAGGCTGACGGTCCAATCAAGTGGCAATCGAAGATTTCCAGACGGGATTGCCAAGTTCGATTCTTCACTATTATTTGGTCTAGTTTCCATCCCAGTTTTAGATTGACCTTGTTGAGTAATTGGGAAACGAGTGACTCATCTTCAGAAGCAAGCAATCATCAGCTCTCGCAAAGAATTGGCAATTCCGCTACTTAGATTTTACTGCCGAAAGTGTGCCATTGGCTATTTCATCTCCCGCGTCGCTGAAGACAGTCAGTGAACCCTCTGCTTGATTACTCTCAAATTCTGCCTCGACTTCGATCGTGATGGACATTCCCTGATAATCGACCGTGATGTCGAACTCTAACTCTTTCCCATTTAGACTTAAATTGGTGAGTTCCTGACGCTCACCACTCGAAATCGATACTCCAGAAATCCCCTTTTCCGTTTTTTTGAATTCCCAAACAACTTCATTTCCACCCTGTTGCATTTCAACCGAAACATCCCACTTCCCTGTGATATCGACCTCGGATTTCGAAGGCTCTAAAGGAGTCGCGTCCGCTTCAAGGTCACCAATCGCGTACTGAAATCCAGCAAGGTAATGTTCCAGAATCATTGGATTGTAGTAAATTTCGTCACGATGCCCGAGGGAGCAATAAAAAATACGCCCCTCCCCATATTTATCAATCCAACTAATTGGGTAATTACCGTCCTCCCGTTTGCCTTTATTTATTTTCTTGAACCCCGGATCGAGCGTCAGTAACAACCGACGATCCGATGGCTTGGCGGTATCCGCTCTAAACTGATAAATTTCGTCAGTGATGGTGAATCCCTCACCTTTAAATACTTTGTTCAAAGGATGACTCGCGTCGAGCAAACGAATGGGTACTGGCTCGTGCCATGGGTGACCATCAAACGCACCACCCATCATGTCGTTGTACTCTTTCCAGTCTTTGTAGGTGTCCGTTGCCGAATGAGTTCCGGCCAATCCCTTACCTCCACTCACAAAATCGACCAAGCTCTTTTTAAGGCGTTTTTCTCGTTCGAGCGCCTTCGATTTTTCCACAGGATCCTTGGGCATTGGTTTGGGAAGAAACAACTTGCCGGTCGTATTTAACATTATCACCGCATCAAATTGCTTAAGCGATTCTGGTTCAAACATCGAATCATCTTCACTGTGCACAGCCTCAAAAGCACCCGTTTTCTCGCCCAGCATCACGATCGATTTAGCGCCAACCGGAATCGAGCCATGACGAAAGCCACTTGTCTTAGAAAAAACTAACACCTTTCGAGGTTTTTTAGGCTTTGCCAATGATTTTTTTGGAACCGCTTTTTCTATTTTCTCAACGACATCTGGCTTTACGTCAAACAACTGCGCAAAACTCGCGTCAGCGTTAAAGAGCAATAATAGCGCCACTACGCCACCAAAAACAGACCGCATACAAACATGATTCATCATGACTCTCACTAAGGTAAATCAGACTCTGTTATTAAATTCCGGTGCTCCATCTTAACCTTCCACTCCCCCCGAGGGGAGACCGTTCCAAGAATTGAAACGATGGCAGAATGACCACACATAGAAACCCCCAATCTACAGAAACCCTGTTAGGCCACGGAGAACACTTGACCCCGCTTCCCTTTGAATGACTCATTTTTAAAAAACTTATTGACACAAAACCTGTCAGTTTCCAGCATAGTGCCCGTCTTCGGTGGAATAGTAACTACGTTCCGATTATCTTGAACGCTGGCAACAGATAAAACATTTGCTACCCTGCTCAGCGAACATTTCTCTCTTCAATTTGATCCGCAAACCTACAGGACCCAAAGTGAACGGTTACACCATCTTCACATCACTAATTTTATCGGTAATCGCACCGGCCCTTTCAATCTTTGCTGAAGACAACGATGCATTTTGGAAATCAGTTTATAAAGACAATCACGTCTTACAAATTGAAATGAAGGTCTCACGTGAATCGTGGGAATCGATGCAACCCCAGCGTGGCAAAAACGCACGCGGGAACCAGCGATTAGACTTTGCCAATGAATTCAATTACGCCAAAGCTGAAATCACAATTGATGGAAATCCATTTCCCGATGCTGGCCTGCGATTCAAGGGAAACTCATCATATCGGTTCTCGCGAGGCAGTTTAAAAAAACCATTTAAAATCGACACTAATCGATTTGTCAAAGGACAAAAACTGCATGGCCGAACAAAACTGAACCTCTCCAATGCTTTTCTTGATTCGGCTTTTATGAAAGAGAAACTCGCCTACGAGTTGTATCGTGCCGCCGGCCTGCCAACGCCGCAAACTGGGTGGGCCAATGTCGTCCTTTCAGTCGATGGACTTGCCGACAAAAAGCCACTCGGCATCTATGTAATCATCGAGCAGATGGACGAACGTTATTTAAAGGAAAACCTTCAGGGTGATCCCCAGCAAAGTATTCTGACGAAACCAGAATCACTTGACGATTGGGAGTATCTGGGCAAAGACCCTGACGCTTACCAACAGTACAACATCAAGATTGGAAAAACAAACACACCAACAATCCAACGCTTCATGGAAATAATGAGGTTAATCCAAACCGCTTCCGATCGCGAGTTTGCTGAAAAAATCGAAGACTATGTTGACCTTGATAAGCTCGCCGGATATCTCGCTGCTACAAGTTTACTCGCCAACATCGACAGCTACGTTGGCATGCCCCACAACTACTACCTATTGCTCAACAGTCCACAAGACAAATTGAAATTGCTACCCTGGGATGTCAATGAAGCATTTGGCACCTTCACTCTCGGTAGACCGGCCGAGCAACTTGCTAACTGGGAAATTAATCGCCCGTGGATCGCACGTCGAAAGTTGTTAGAGCGACTTTTTGAAACCGAACAATTCCCCAAACTCTATCGCATCGCCCTCATCGATTTAATGAAAACAGCGTTTACTGAAAAACAGATCTTTGCGCGAATCGATGAATATAAAAATGCGCTAACACCAGTGATTCAGAAACTGGGAAACAAAGCACTTGATTCATTTGAAATGGGAATCGAAGGCGACGACAGAGGGAGAAACCTAGCCGTCGAACGTCCAACCCTAGCGATCAAACCATTTGTAAAGCAGCGAATCGAATCGGTTGAGGCCCAACTAGAAGGAGCAGAAAACGGCATCTCTCTGTCGCGGCGACGTTAACCGTTTAGTGCGAATTAAATAAAAACTTTACCTCAGGCCAAACCGGTTTCAATTTATTCTGCATTTAACTCGACCAATCGCTCACGCGCACTCGTCAACGCCTCCATGGCAATTTCGAAATACTCTGGACTGTCAGCTTGCAATAAGTTTTTCAAATAGAGCTCTGGATCATCAACCCACTGCTGAAAAGCTCCCACAAACAGGCCAATAAATTCGTAATCGCATATTTGAAGTGACCGGATAAACGCTCGATTAGCCGCTGGAAATACGGAACTAGGCACATCGCTGAGAGAAGAAAGCCCCAACAACCCGGCGTAAATCACGAACTTGGAATGACTTTCGAGCATCTTAATCGCAAATTTAATCGCTCCCTCATCAACCGCCGCCAATCGAGCGAGTGCAAACATCGCCTTGGCTCGAATCTGATCGTTCCGGTTTTCAAGTAATAAATTTAACTCATCCACGACCGCAACCATTGCCGTCTTCATCGTTCCAGCAGTATTAATGGCGTTCAAAAGAACTGCAGGATTATCGGAGCGAAGCTTGTCGAGCAAGGCTGACAACTGCCGTGTGTCATTGTCGCTAGTCACCTGCAAATAGCGCAGCCCTATGACCTGCTCACTAATTGAATTCTGAGAGACCGTCTCAAGCCAAGCATTTTGATCTTGCTTCAATTTCTCAGTCGCACCTTGGTGGGGGCGAAAAAACGAGTCGTTTTGTTTTGAGAGGTATTTCAGTGATTTCTGCGTTGGTTTTTTGATAACCGAAGGCACGTCATCCAGCCATGACACCGACGCCTCCCCACGCACCCACGCCGACAGAGCAAACGCATAAGCAAGGTCTTGTTGATCAAGAAAAGGACGTGGAAAAGTCTCCCACTCCGTCGTGTCCCAAAACAGCCCTTTCTCATTGACCAAATTTACTTGACTGAGTGGCAATCCGAGTCCGACACCAACTACAGCCAAATCCACAAATTCAGGCAGGTGATGATATTCAAACGCCCGCTGACATAAAAAATCACGCACCACATGATGCACAACTGCGGCAGCCGTTAACACAGGCTCATCGCTTAACTGCGTCGTTATCGTAATCTGCCGTGTTTCAGGATTATATTCGCCCGGTAAACTACCGAGACCTTCACTAGTCCCGCCGCCTCAGCCACCGCCACCTAACGTTTTGAGCGCCTGAGGTTCGACAACAAGCTTTATATCGGAAACGTCGAGAGACAAGTGGCCGCCGACGAATTCAACGATTTGTTCGGGAGCTTGAAAAACACCCACCATGGAGTGAAGACTCTGATAAGGAAGGAGAAATTTCTCCATGCCCAAACACTCTGCTAAACGCTGAAGAGCGTGTTCAATTCTCGCCTTCTCCATGTCGGGCAAATTAGGAGCTGTTTTAAAAAAAGCCATGATTACAAGCCGTTTAGATTCTATCGAAAAGAATGAACATACAGAATTTCATCGTTCATCGCGAGTTGAATCGGACAATTGAATCACGCCATTACTCCAGGTCCTCCCAGACACCTCGAAAATCCCCATCCGGCTGCTCGAGCCCCCAGTTTTGGCCACAATTGATACATTGTTAATAGCATTCGTTTCAACCGCTAGAAATGGTGCCGACAGGAACATCACATTTCTGACAGAACATTTTTCCTCCCAGGGGAGTAGAATTACACTTGTCTGAGAATCTAGAGGCCGTGTGAAAGAGAATCGACTCGGGCAACTAAAATCCAAGGCAGGGCTTTCAACCTAGCGAATATCAGCACGTCGGTCTCATCTGCGACAAACCCCGAGGTCGTCCCCTTTTTTGCGTGGGCTTCGAGTTCTGGAATTCCCAAAACACCAAGTGCCTTGGTCTTATTCCCGCTCATCGAAAGCGCCGACTTGCGGCCCTTCTCCTCTGAGCTCACTAAGATTCTACCCGAATCATCCAACAGCCACGTTTCCTTCACACCCGCAATTTCAGGTATGTCCATCTCATCAATGACAGTATCCATCGAAATATCCAAGCCTGCCACGCCAAGCAACTTGCCTGATCGATCATAGATCGGCTGGTTGCATGGCATCAAATACCCCGTCCCAGACGCATCGGGATAAATATCTCCCCAGATAGCACCATGTTTTGAAACGACCGAAACATACCAAGGCCTTTTCCGAGGATCATAATCCGGAGGGTATTTTTCATTCGCGGGATAATTGATCATCACTCCATTCTCAAGTCCAACGTAAGCCCAGTGTATTGGAACACCTTCTCTAAGAATTGCGTCCGCTTCATTTTTTTTAAGCTCGCTTGCATCAATACGTGCACTGCGAAGAGCCGCATTTCGAAGGACATACTTCAGGCCTCCTAATTGAAACAGCTGACTTTGGACAGCATCCAACTCGACTTCAGGAGCCAAGACCACGACACAATTGTCGAAACTCGCTCGCTGTTGATAACGTTGAATCTCAAATAAATCGTCCGGAGCGTTTGCTCCCTTTAAATCGTCGGGTTGGTAAAACGGATACGGTTCAGCTTGTGCATGCTCTAGTTGCTCACGACTCGATGTCGCAATCCCCTCCAACAACCCTTCCACTCGGAAGAGCAGGGAGTCAAACTCATGAACTCTCTGATTTACCTTCGCAACTAAATCCGTAAGCGTTTGGCCTCGACTCGATGAAATACGTTCGGCCTCAAGACCGCGATACAAGCTCACTGTCGAAATAGCCGCAGCCATAGAAATGATAATCAACAGTGTCGCCATCACCGTGATCGGATGACGCTGCACTCGGCGCCACAAAGACCGAATTAAATTGTCAGGCATTGCCTGTACTTCTTCACCGTGAACGTACCGCCGCAAATCGTCAGAAAATTCCTGAACAGAAAGGTACCGATCGCAAGGATCCTTCGACGTTGCCCGATTCACAATCGCCTGCAATGCGAGAGGCACGGGTTCACTTTGATTCGCTTTAGGAAATGAATCGCGGGAACCCGATGGTACTTTATCCAGCAATTCATTCATATTTCCTATTTCACGCGGAGCGGTAAATGTAAGCATTTCAAACAAAACCATTCCAAGTGAAAATTGATCACTCTTTGGCCCCACACCTTTTCCACCAGCCTGCTCAGGAGACATATATTTTGGTGTGCCCATCATAGAGCCCACCTGCGTTTTCATCCCCTCACTACTTGCTGAAATATCATCTGAACCAAGTTTCACCTCAAAGCCGCCAACGGCAGATTCATCCTCCGGTTCATCCAGCAGACGGGCAATCCCCCAATCCATGACGTACACCTCACCGTAAGCGCCAATCATTAAATTATCAGGTTTCAAATCACGATGAATCACTCCCCGACTGTGACTGTAAGAAATGGCATCGCAGACGCGCAAGAAGTGTTCAATGCGACCCGTTTGGCCATGTCGCTCATGGTCGTATTCAGGCGTACCCAACACCGTTGAGCATTGCTTAATATATTCCGCAAATGTAATTCCACGAATCAACTTCATGGTTAGCGCAGGGCTCCCCTGATCCGTTTCCTCTAAACCATAAACTGGAATTACATTCGGATGAGACAGTTGCGCCGTGACCTGCGCTTCGCGTACAAAACGTGCCAAACCAACCTCTGCTTCACTCGAAAGCACTTTCACCGCAACTTCGCGATTCAACATGCCGTCACGCGCTGCAAACACTTCTCCCATTCCGCCCTTGCCCAATTTCGAAACAAGGGCAAAACGCCCTTCAAGGGGACGAATGGCATCTGCCGACGCTCCAGCAAGCTCCGCCAAATTTGTCTTTGATTTATCGCCGAGACCTTGCGCAACTGTAACTCCCTCAAGATCACCCGGGGAAGCAGCAAGCGTCTTTTCGAATTCGTCTTCGGTAGATGTCATCAACAGCTCATCTCATCTTTTACTACAGGAATGGTATTATTGTCAGCAATCGAACTCCAACCCCTCGACGCCTGAGCTTCCTGCAGGCAGCTCCAACAATTATCAAAAAACATAATAACATCTAACCAAGATCCCCGATCGCCGTTTGTCCACATCGCGACAGTCCAAAACCCTCACCAACTGCACAATCGATAATACCGAAAATGATGCAGAAAAACATCAAGTCGATGCGCGATTTAAAGTCACGAGTCCCCCATGACATCAATTCAGGGTCAATAGTTTTATACGAGATACGCTCCCCCTCTTCGTCTCAAATAACAAATTTACGATCATGGCTCATCAAAACAACTCTTTAACGTCACCCGATTCAAATACCCAACCATCCCCGGAACCTACTGATTCCAGAGAAAATAAAAATCTGACCAGCCATCCTGAAAAGGACTCAAAAATTGCACTGCTGTTCAGCATCTGGTGTGCAATCGCTATTTTGCTGTCAGCATTCCTCGTATTTCAAATACAGCCTGTCTTTTCAAAGATGATCCTACCGTGGTTTGGTGGCGGTCCGGCAGTCTGGACAGCGTGCCTGATGTTTTTCCAGTTGACGCTACTCGCTGGCTACGCTTATGCCTTTTCAATTAACCGGCTATTGCCAATTAAAGGGCAGGCCATCGCGCATCTTGCGTTGGTATTTGCCTCATTTCTTTTTCTTCCAATCATCCCTGTCGATTCCGCCAAACCAGTCGATGGCGCTTTCCCAATTTTACGTATTCTTTGGGTTTTAGTTTCCACGATCGGCTTGCCTTATTTCTTGCTGTCTTCGACCGCGCCACTTTTTCAAGCTTGGTATGCGGCCAAACTACCCGGGAGGATCCCCTATCGCCTGTACGCTTTGTCCAACGTGGGTTCGCTTGTCGCTCTGCTGAGTTTCCCCTTCCTGATTGAACCGATGATGAGCAGCACGTTCCAGGCTTACGCTTGGTCCGCGGGATTCATTACCTTTGGCGTATTTACTGGCCTGTTGACCATCGTAATTTTTAGAACGAGTGACGATGCGCTAATCCCTGTTCCCGAATCACTTTTATCCGCCAACCAGGATACCAACGCCTCCCAAATAACCTTGAAGAACTGGCTCGTTTGGATTTCCTTGGCCGCGATTGGTTCTTTTACACTCCTTTCAATCTCTAATCATCTCAGCCAAGAACTTACGGTCTCACCGCTGATGTGGGTCCTACCGCTAAGCCTTTATCTTATTACTTTCATCATTAATTTTGACCGTCCACAATGGTACAACCGCCGGGCATGGGCAGTCGCAAGCCTGGTTAGTATTTTTGCCTTCGCATCACTAAAGAACGAACAACTCAATGATCGATTTGATGATCTGTTTAATAACTTGGGAATTGAATTGTCAGTTGGCGATTATGAGTATGACGTCGTTGTCCAGTCCAGCTTCTCCTTGGCCTCACTGTTTTTCATCTGCATGATCGCACACGGGGAACTTGTTCGAAACAAACCGGCAGCTAATCGGCTCACTAGTTTTTACATGGCGATGGCGACCGGTGGAGCTCTCGGCGGCATGACCGTTGCTATTCTCTGCCCATACATATTCACTACGTTCTTCGAAACTCCACTTACTCTGATCCTTGGCCTTGCACTGACTCTCTGGGTAATTGGTCAGACTGGATTTCACAAAAAACTGCCGGCCTCCACCGGCACTAGAATTGCCTGTGTCGTACTTGGTCTTTACCTTTCAGTCTTAATTCTCAAGTGTGAGTGGAGCGGGGTGAATGAAGATACATTTGCTAAATACCGAAATTTTTATGGTACCCTTCGCGTCGACATAGAAAATGTTGGCGACAGCGAACTTCAGGGCTACGGCCTTTATCACGGAAATACTTTCCACGGATTTCAGTTTACAGATCCTGAAATGAGCACCCAGCCAACGACATACTACGCCCACAGCAGTGGTTTGGGTGCAGCCTTCAAACACCTTCAGAACAATAACGAATCTCTACGCGTTGGTATCGTTGGCCTTGGGACAGGAACAACTGCTATTTATGGTCGGGAAAACGACTACTTTCATTTTTATGAAATTAACCCAGACGTGATTTCAATCGCTAACAAAACTTTCTCGTATCTCGAAAGCTGCAAAGGGAAAGTTGAAACAACACTTGCCGATGCAAGAATCGCAATGGAGCGAGAGGAAAACCAGAAATACGATTTAATTGTGTTGGATGCATTTAGCGGTGATGGAATCCCAGCCCATCTGTTAACGACGGAAGCCTTTGACGTTTACAAAAAACACCTCACTCCGAACGGCATTGTGGCGGTCCATATTAGCAACCGCTACCTGAACCTATTTCCTGTCGTCGCCGGAACCGCAGGCCATCATAATCTCGAAATGGTCTACATTGAGTATATCCCGGACGATAATAGTGGCATGGAGGAAGCCTCATCCGATTGGATACTCCTGACCAACAATCAGGATTTTATCGAAGATGAAGAAGTCCAGGAGCTTTCTCAAGATCCTCGCCAATGGTACGAATCGCCAATTAAATGGACCGACCAATACAGCAACCTAATCGAGGTCATGAAGTAATTCACTCACTAACACTATGGGTGTAAATAAATTAACGGGCAACGAATTCCACCCCGCCGAGGTGGGCAATCCACCAACCCATAAACGCCAACTGACTAAGCTCCAAATCTCAATTCGCTCTAAGCGGAATTAGCTCTAAGCGGAATTAGCTCTAAGCGCCCCCAGCGCATCAAAGGCCATCACTTTTGGCACCCGAGCGCTAAAAAATTGCGAAAACCAGCGTGCGTCACTTTACACTGGGATCGACCTTCGGCTCATCAGCGATTGCCTAGTCGGGGAAATCTATTTCTCCCACCCCCAAGATTACCTCCCGAGGGCAATCTAGTACCTCAAGGTACAGTTTATGTTAACATTCTGGAGCCAACTTTCGACAACCATCGAACGTGACCATGAATCAGACCAAAATCAAACAATTCAGCAATGACTTACGAGCAGCAATCCTTGTTGACTCACCGATTTTCGATCCTACCGAGATCAACCTAAAGCATCAGCTAGAACTAAATGATACAGTCGAAGAGCATCTTTTAAACCAATGGCTGGCAAACCAGCAACGACTCGAAAGTGAACAGCCCAATGCCGAAAAAAATGACAAACCGAATCAAGGACAACCGGCTCAGTTTTTAAGTGTGCGTTACCAAGCGGCCGTTCGAGCACTGGATTTCCTGCATGAAACACCTCCCCTCCTCGACAGCCTTTCGGTCAAACATTTAGCGAAGGCTGATATTAAACAAGTCACTCGCCAACCGATGCATTATTTGTGCTTGATTTTGGCAGCGTCTTTGGCCAGCCTAGCCATCTTCAAAATCAAAGTCCTGCCAGCCGTAGATAATTTACGAGCGGATATTGCGTTAGCTAATCGCGAAACTCCACCTGCCCGATTCGACAGTTCTACACCACAAGATATTTTGCTATTCGGAATTTCGATGGTAACTATTCTCTTTATTGGCTGGCTGATCTTTGGCGGAATTCAAAAGCTTACCATGCGGATTGGCGGAGCCCAGTACATTAACTTTCGCACATCAGCAACTGTCGTTGAAATGACACGGCTACTGGTTCAAGGGAATCTGGAAGCGGCTAAAGCAGCTTCTTTAAGCATGGATTTGAGTGGTCTCGATCACAGCTTTCGCAATGAGCTAAACAAATCCCTCGCCTCTGCCACCGATGACAAAAATCTCGCTGCAACCAGCGATTACTATGCAACTGCCGCCGCGCTAAAATTTGACAATCTTGCAAACGAACGCACTCGAGTCACAGTCATTGGAATTGGGGGCTTCATTGCAGCTACGTCAATCCTTTCATATTGCGTCCCTCCGTTGTTCGCGGTTGCTCAAGATCTCATGAAAGCATCGTACTAAAATGGGTAATTCAATAAAATTAGACCCTGCCTATGAAACCCTCCATTCGAGATGGCAAGAAATATGCAAGTCTAAATCTGAATTCGCAAACGAACTTACCAAACTCTCGGACGAAACCGACGGAATTTTAAAACACAACCTCCTGCAAATCGCCACTTGGTTTAATCAAGACGCTAGTTTTGATGAACTCTTAGAACGCCCCGAAATTCTCGCTGCATGCGTGACTGCGTTGAAATCAGAGCAAAAATCAATAGAGCCGAAACTGGTTGAGCAAAGCGCTCGCAATGGTTTTTTCCAAATTGTCAGCAACGCGTTTTCTCGACCTCAAATCATGAAACTGTTAAAATTCCGATTGGCTCTGCTGCTGACCATTGGAGTTCTTCTGACCATTTTCAGCGTTTCTCTGGCTCCCGCATTTCAAGAAATTTACGACGATTTTGGAATTGAACTTAATTCCGTAACAACACTTGTTTTTACAGCCAGTGACTTGATCCGTGCTACTTGGTGGTTACTTCCGATCTTTGTAGTAGGATTTCTGGTTGGAAATTTCATCTGGTGTTGTTCGACCGCTGGCAAACAATCTTTGTCCAACAACTGGATTGACCACGAATTTAAAAATACCCGCGGGGAACTTGGCAACTGGTGCTGGCACACCGCGATGCTACTTGAGCTTGGCTGGGCTCCCAAGAATGCCTACCTACTTGCAGGCAAATCAATCACCAAAAACTGGATTTCAAATTGGAGTGCTAGGCTCGCTCAAACCCCGCTGATTGACGCGACACCGCAAGAGGGAGACTGGCTCTTAAATGACCGATACGATTTAATTAATCAAGCTATCCTAACCCCTTCGCACCAAAGTAAAATCGCGCTCCTCAAAGAGATCTCTAACTACTATTGGTCACGCAGCCAAACGACCAGCCAATGGTGGATTCAGTTGATATTTAACATGCTCTTCTGGCTAATTGGACTACTTGCTCTCATCGCTGTTCTGGCCCTCGCCCTGCCGCTAATTAGTCTTATTGGCATGATGACGGGCGGATTCTAAACTCCCCTTTTATTTTTGAAATCGAGTCACTTTAATTCCCTAAAACTCAGATGAACTCAACCGCAACCAACTCAAGCCAACTGAACCGATTTCCAGGCGGTTTCGATAAAGCAACGATCGACTCCTTGGTCATCCAGTGCGCACCCAATCAACTAGCTCTTCTTCGACTGCTTGCCGTTTCCCATCAACAGAAAATTGAATTACTGCCACTTCTTTGCAGCCTTGGGATGGAACTGTCCAGCTTTGACAGGGGACGCATCTCAGAATTATCGGCGGCCGTTGAATCTGGAACACCCTACATCGAAGCTCTGAGCCTCACGAAGGAGATCCTTCCCAAGAACTGCGTACTAGCTATCCAGCTCGCAGATCATGAAAACTCTCTCTCTGAATTTTTTGCTGCGATTTTGGCATACGGCAACTCCCTTCAGCTTACGTCTTACAATTCAGTCGAAAGCGAAGCTTCACGCATCATTCGATTCGCCTTTCGAACATTATTTGTTGGACTTTCATTCACGTGGATCTCTTTGACAATTCTCCCCCAACTTTCTCTCATCATTTCAGAATACGGCATCGAAGCCCCACCCACACTGCTAGTACTTAACGAGTTTCTGGAATACGGCTACGGTTTTTTCTGGATTGGAATCCCAGTATTATTTCTAATTCTCACACCGCTTTGGTTTAATCTTGGTCATGCCTACCTCCGCACCTGGAATCCAATGCACTGGAAAAGGCCAATTTATTCGAAGCCGACAAAGGCGCGCACCACACTTGCAATATTGAATCCACATCTTCAAGGTGATCTAGCAAATGACAGTCGTAGACTCGAAATCCTCAATGAGGCTATGCCTCAAGCAGGCGAACCAATTTGGCAGACACCCCTGGATCCGAATTTATGGCAGGAACTCGAAAACAAACAAATATTATCCAAACGTGAAGCCCAAGCATTGAAATTAGCTTCCAACACTGCGACACAATCATGGTTACTACGCTGGTCGGGAAAGAAAATTCAACAGGCAAAGAATCGCCGAAGGTCTTTTTTCATTCATTGGTTTATTACATCCATCGACGTTTGCATCGCTTTGTTTATCATTGCAGTTTTCAATACCGTTTTCCTTTACTATCTCGAAATAATTGCAGCGGCTGGTTAATCCCAGCAGGCCAACCCAATGCTAAAAAATTTGAAATTAAGAAGTGAAAAATTAGCAGGCGTCCAAATCAACCGTTCAGGTGTTTTGACAGTCGAGTTGTTGGTGACTGCGGTTGCGCTGATAAGCGTCATCACCTTTTTTACAACCTGCAGTTTTCAAATTCACTTAGTATGGAAAGACATTCGCCACCAACGAATTGGGATGGAGGAGTTAAATAACCAACTTGAATCAATCACACTTTTAAACGAAGCAGAAGCCCAGTTAGCAATTGACACCCTAACCCCTTCAGCCACCTGTGAAAACTCTCTCCAGCACCCCGAGCTAACAGGTTCACTGAACCAAGACTTACTGGGTACCCGAGTAACTCTCCAATTGAATTGGGACAAACGGCACCCAGGAAAACCACTCGAAATCTCTGGTTGGATTCCCAACACCCCCCAAAAACTTAATCCTCAGTCGCAGTCCTCAATGTCCTTGCCAACCCCCAGGCAGCCCAGCCTGCAGTGGGTAAGTGTGCCGCAACGACATTCCAACTCTGTCAGTTCTAGAAAGGAGGCACCCTGATGCGAACTCAAATGAATCGCCGTGGTGTTTCTTTACTCCAACTCACATTGTTAATGCCAGCACTGATGGTTTTATTCTTGTTGGCAACGACTTGGATCCACCAGACGATGACTTTTTCATCGACGATCAAAAAACAACAGTCGCAACATCTCAGTTTAACGAGGCTTGCCGACCAATTTCGAAGAGACGTTCAACGGTGCCAGTCCGTTTCCGTCGTCAATGATCAGCAAGTCCAACTTCAGAACAAAGACTTGTCAAAGATCGTTTACAAGATCAGTGACCATTCGGTTCAATGCTGGCAAAATTCCTCTGCTGGACAACCCATTCGACAAGACGAGTTTGGTCTAGCGTCGGGCTCGATCTCAAAATTTGATGACTCTGAACTACCTAATTGGATTACTCTCGTCATCCGTCGGGATCCATTCCCTCGACAACAGTTAGAGCGGCAGACGTCGCAACTGAACGAGACGCTGATTACCGAACTCCACGTCCGCACCAGCCCCAATCGCTGGGGAGACAATTTATTGATGGATACAGAGTTGCTCCGAGGAGAACAATAATGAAACGATCAACCAGCCAATCTCGTCGAGGGACAGTTATAATTCCCGTCCTCGTCTGCATGGGCTTCACCACATCGGTGTTGCTTGGTTGTGTACACATGAGCTTGAACATGCGGCGCGGCCTTCGCCAGGACAAACAGATGGATCAAACGCACTGGCTACTCGAAGCGGGTATCCGTAAAGGATTTGAAAATACGAAATCCAATCCAACGTACGAAGGTGAATTAATCATGCTCTCTCAATCGCTGGCAAATCTAGACCGCGCGGTAATTGAGATCAAAATACTACCAGCTACCGATCTCGAAAAAGCTAAACGCATGAAAGTCGTAGCAACTATCCAAAAGAACACATCTAAACCAGAAACCACAACGGTACGTTCAATCACCCTACGAGTTAACGAGTGACTTACTAACGCAGCTACCGTAAATATTACACGGCCAATTAGGCCGTGATTGATCAAAAGGAACAAACATGTCTCACTTATCCCAGACGCACTTAAAAATTAGCCGCCGCTCGGCATTCACGCTTGTCGAGCTGCTCGTGGTTGTCGCCATTATTGGAATCCTGATCGGCATGTTGCTACCGGCTGTCCAACAAGTTCGGGAAGCTGCCCGCCGCGTTAGCTGCTCAAACAACATCGCACAATTGGGAATCGCATTACACAACTATGAATTTGGTCATGAGCATCTCCCTCCTGGAGTCATCAACCCAACCGGCCCTATTCTCTCTCAGCCGATCGGACAACACGTCAGCTTCCTTGTTGAATTGTTGCCATATATAGAGCAGACTGGAATAGCTAATCGCTTTGACAAATCACTGGGAACCTATGCTCCAGCCAACGCTCCAGCCTGCGAACAAAGCATCTCACTCTACCTCTGCCCGTCCAATTATTATTCCAGAAGCTTCGACGGAACAGTAGGTTTGACTAGCTACGCTGGCTGCCATAACAGCACCGAAGCACCGATCGACATCGACAACGATGGCCTGCTATTCCTAAACAGCGAAATCAGATATAGCGACATACACGATGGAAGCAGTAACACAATCCTCATCGGAGAATTCTTGAGTGACGAATCAAGCGTTCTCGGTTGGGCATCAGGAACTCGGGCGTCGCTTCGCAACACCAGCCCGATTGTAACTATCGCTCCCCGGGCAGGAATTGCTGCAACCGCCACTGCGACTAATCTCAAAGAAGTTGGGGGCTTCAGTAGTCGACACCCCAGCATCACTAACTTCTGCTTTGCCGATGGACGCGTCTCATCCATCTCCGACAATATCGACCCCATCGTTTTTCAAAATTTGGGAAATCGTTCGGACGGAGCGATGATGGGAGAGAGCTATTAATCGCAACTCTACCAATCGGCGTGCAGCTTAAACTCTTAGTATCTCTAAGACTGCTCAATCGTTTCCGTGGATTGGAAGTTCAGAGAATCAAGAATGTCCTGCGTCATGAGCACGCATTGATTTCTACCGCTGGCCTTTGCTCGATAAAGACATTTGTCAGCCATTTCAAACAATTCAACAACGGACTGAGCATTGGCAAATTCGGTGGAAACAACCCCCACCGAAATCGTCAACCGAATCAATTTGTCATCAGTTTTCAATGGATTACTTTCCACTAATCCTCGCAATCGTTCAGCCACCGCCAACGACATTTCTTGATTACAGTCGCTTAAAGTAACGATAAACTCTTCACCACCATAGCGATAGACATTATCGTATTCACGCAAAACACTCGTGAGCAGTTTGGCAATATGAATCAATGCCTCATCACCGACTTGATGCCCGTAGGAATCATTGCACTCTTTGAAATAGTCAATGTCGACCACGAGTAACGAGTAGAAACTCTTCACTCGACAACACCGTGCAAACGCCTGACTGGACTGCTCCTCATAGGCTCGCCGATTTAGCACGTCCGTCAAAGGATCCCGGTAAACTGTCGTCCTCAACTTCTCATTCTCAGCAGCGATTTTCTGCTGTGCCTTTACATGCGAAA
Organism: uncultured Pirellulaceae bacterium; assembly: GCA_938083195.1. Classification (GTDB taxonomy): domain Bacteria; phylum Planctomycetota; class Planctomycetia; order Pirellulales; family Pirellulaceae; genus Mariniblastus. The sequence goes on from CALKCK010000009.1 coordinate 320,104, forward strand.
TTGAAATCTCAGTCATTTTCGCTTTGGCAGCTAATTCGATTTCCCGCAGAGACATCGTAGTGCCATCGTGACGGAAACTCAAAAGCTTCGCATAGTCAATCCACTTTGTCTGAGCAGCCGCAAACAACAGCTCCAATGCCTCTTCATTAATTGCCAATTCCCCGTGAAACTTTTGCTTACACGATTGAACTTGCTCTAACGTTGCATCTGCTGAACTAAATAAATTGGCCAACTGCCACGACAAATCAGCTTGGCGGCGTTGTTTACCTGTTTGATCTTGATTGATGTCTTTGACAAATTGAACAACCGCCTCAGGAAAATTCCAACGGCTTAAAATCTCAGCGCCAACCTCGAATCGGTTGAATCCAAGCGATTTATTCTCGTGCTCAATCACAGACTCGATCGAGTTAACCTTTGGACCAGTCAACGCATCGTCTGGAGTCTGGCGATAAACAGCAATTTCACCAATATTTGTCATCAAGCCAGCAAGAAAACTCTCGTCCGGATTCATTTGGGTCAAATGAGAAATTGACTGTGTCGAAACAGCAAGTGCCAGCGATTTTGTCCAAAATGCCGAATAATCAAAACCGCCGTCCTCTTCCGCTACGTTGAATAGCGAGAAAGAAAGGGCAAGCATCCGAACAGCACCCATCCCCAGCATCACGATCGCGCCGTCGAGAGTTTCGATAGGTCGTGCCGCTTGAATCAATGGGGAATTGCAATATGAGACAATCTTAGCCGTCAGCGCTGGATCTACCTGAATGACCTTCGCGATGTCTTTCAATGCGACATTGGGGTCATCAAACAATTCAAGCAGCTTAACCGCCACGGAAGGAGGACTGGGAAGATCCTCGATATTTAATTTTTTTAGTTGAATGGATTCCATGAGCTTACCCTTTGGAACGTCCCCCCTGCCATGACTGGGATGAAACGCATATCTGTTGAGCATAACAACTGTCTAGGTCACACAGCATCGGGCCCAAACTCAATCTGTGTACCACAACTAACGTCTACTGAACTAATCTGGGGGCATCCTGCTCACACTTCACAATCCATCCAGGAACATCGCCGCTCAGCGAACGCCATTCCATATTTGTAATCGTTTAAACTTGCGTTACCTTGCGGCTAAGGTTACCGCAAACCGAAAAGAACTGCCGCCGTTGCAAAAAAATCAAACGATCTTGTCGGTTAACCCGAAGGGGAGGATGCGTTCCATCGGCCATCGATTCGATGTTGAAAAAAAGCATCAATTGGCGACTCCGTCCAAGACGAATCCAAGACGCTACTAATTATCTAGCCGTGAGATGACAAACGAAATTCGAGGGCGGGTCGAGTTGGAAAACAACCACGGTTTTGCAGAAACGTTCATTCGTGATTTAACAGCCTCATTCAATCGAAAGCTACTATCAATCTGATTCCGAATCGCTTCTGCGGAGTCCATCGCTTCGACCAGACAACCCTGCGACGGCATTCGAGCCCAAACTACAATTTCCAACGAAAAATCGTCTCTCGCAAGCTTGGTGATGGCGGATGACGCGAGTTGGATTGCGTCCTTCTGAAGCGGCTCTCGCACCTTTCCTTCTTCGATCCGTTGAAGATTTTCAAATGAATCAAACACGATTTGGCTGCGAGTGGGCGGCAACTCATCCACGTCAAATTCTCGACCGATATTCGTGAGAAACCGTTTGAATTCTTCCGTCTGCCTATCGATGATCAACTCTTTGTCATCCTCTTCATCCGGCCCAAAATGCGCTTTTAAGTCTTTCTCAATATTCTCGCTATGAACAGCGTAAATCGGGCTTGGTGCTTTTTTTGTAATCAACAATCGCGAGCGGTCGCCAGGCTCCCCTCCGGACAAAGCAATCGTCGCCTTCGCACTCATGAACGATCCCGTTCCTGCGTACATGTTTGCTCCCGTTTGCTCCTTCGCGAACGCGTTAAGAACAATAAAAAAGGCGAGCAGGGCGGTCATCGTATCGCCGAATGAGATAAGGTAAGCCTTACTCGGTTTAGTAATAGGCGTTTTCTTTCTGGCCATTTGAGCTATTTCCTCAATCCAGTAGAGTAACCGCTCTGGGCGTTAGGAGTAAATCGCTCAATTACGATGCGCAAATTCGAACTCGCGACCTCGCCCTCCCGCATTAACGTCATGGCGACCTGCCCTGGACGAGTCATTTCAATGTGAAATAAATAGTCCATCACCATCGATAGCCTGTCTGTCTCTTTCTTATTCGAAAACTGAAGGGAAGCGCGAAAAGGCAAATCTTGTAATTGCTTTGACAACATCGCACAGATTTCACGACCACGGAAAGTTAATCGGTCGTTTGAATCAAAAAGCAACGCCAGCGGAATATCAAACGCGTGAGAGGTAAGCTCATTCTGCTCAGATTCCTCATCCGTCAATGACTTTAATCCCTTCCCCCAGGTCTCAGTTGCCGGTTGCCTCAAAATAGGAGGCATGGTAGCCCCACGAATCGCGATCCGAGCCGCAGGCACTCGCAAGCGGCTAATGAACGAATCATGATCGTTGTGCTTGATTTTCTTCCCTGCAACACCGGTCGCCGAACCGTTGGAAAAAATCGTCGAAATTGTTTTTTCAAATCGCTCGGGTTCAGTGGTCGAAAAGGTTAGCAAGAGAATAAAGAAAGTCATCAGGAGCGTAATAACGTCGCTGTAAGTCATAAACCAGGCGGGAATATCACCTTTGGGCTCTGGTAATTTTTTTTCTTTCGCCATGGTACGTCACTGACTGAATGAATCGCAAAAACCAACTTGCCGCTAACTCGAAAGCAAACGCAAATCCGTTCTCAGCTTGAGGTTAGCTGGCATCCTTTTCCAATTGAAATACTTGCCTTGAATTCGGAGACAGATAGGCCACCAACACATCTTCTACGACGGGCGGAGCCAGACCTTTTGCAAGGGCCGTGATTCCAGTAATCATCAGCTCTCGACAAGCCACCTCTTCTTTGGAACGAGCTTCAAGCTTTCCAGCAAGTGGAATGCAAACAACATTCGCGATCACCGCACCATACAACGTCGTCAAGAGCGCCACTGCCATCCCTTTGCCAATCTTGCTGGGATCGTCCAATGACTGAAGCATTTGTACCAGACCGACGAGCGTACCAATCATGCCAAACGCTGGAGCCGCTGCACCCGTCGAGTCAAGCAGGTTTTTTCCGACCGCATGGCGATGCTCAATCGATGCCAATTCCGTTTCGAGGACGTTCCTGACCTGATCCTCATCAGCACCACCAATTACGATTTCCAAACCTCGCTTCATAAACTCATCGTCAATGTTGTCGAGCTCAGATTCGAGTGCCAATAAACCGTCTTTACGGACGATGATTGCCAAGTTCTTGAACTGGGCAATCAGTGCTTTCGATTCCGGTAATTGCGAAATAAAACACTTCTTAATCACCGTTACTGTCGAAAGACAAGTCTTTAACGGGAAGTTAATAAGCAGGGCAGCAAACGAGCCGCCGACGGTAATCATTACCGAAGGGCCGTCGATAAACGGTTCAAGACCTTTGTCGCCTCCAATTTGAATGGCGGTAAAGATTAGGCCGAAACCGGCTAATAGACCTACAATTGTTGCTATGTCCATCGGCGTTTATTACTAGGTTTAGATCAAATCGTTAGTGAATGAAGGCATCTCGCCTTTTTCATCATCGCCTCTATGAAATGCCTAAATCGATTCACAGATCGTTTTACCGGTTATTTCAAACGTGCATGACTATTGGGAAGTATTGGTCATCACTGGGGAAACCGCTGTTTTTAATTTAATTTTTTTGATTTTGTTTCAGTTTCCAAGCCTATTGCGCGCCACGCGCAGCGAACCAGTAAACAGGAAAATCCGATTATCCAAATCGACGCCACCCAACTTAGGGGCTTTGATGTTAATCAAACTGATTATGACGCTTGTACGACATCCGTTTCTTTCTTCCGCTGAACAGGGACTGCGAACGAGATCGAACTGAAAACTCTCGTAGACCAACTCGTTGATGCCATTCTGCTAGCTTAATGACAACCAGCATCTATCGAATGGCTAGCATTTCTTTGGTTTGCCATCGAGCTCAGAGAGACGATGCCCCAATCATGCTCAAGAAAACCATTCGGCAAACCTTGATGCGGGAACCCGCAATCTTACTGCTACTTGTTCAGGGTTAAAGCCTACCCAACCGATCTAGGTAGTATGATCGGAAAAGTTGAACAATTCAGGGCGCTTCAAGAAGCAATTCAATTTGCCTCGCAGAACCATCGCGTCTCCAGTCAAAACCTTGCCAACATTAATACGCCGGGCTATCAAACCCGAGAGGTCAATTTTGACCAACTGTTGGCGAGACTAGACGGTGACACAAGCAAAATCACAACAACAAATTATGAAGTCAGCCAAGTCGACGGCCTCGCCGAGCGACGTGATGGAAACAATGTTGATCTCGATCGCGAACTCGCTGCCTTAAAGAAAAACACATTGGCCTATCAGACTCTGACTCAACTGTTGGGATCGAAAATGGGAATCTTGAAACAAGCGATTAACGGTTAAGTCACCAGTCAACCTTGGGAAGTAGTTTAGATGTTTAGCAACCTATTTTCAGCTGCCGATATTAGCGCATCGGGAATGTCCGCCGAGCGTCTGCGAATGGAAACGGTTGCCAACAACATTGCGAATGCAAACACAACCAGATCAGTCGACGGCCTTCCTTACCGCCGCAAACAACTTATTTTTTCAGAAATTCTTGACCCGCAGTCGGGCAGCACGTCAGGTCTACAGGGAGTTCGGATTCTCGGCATGGAAGCTGACCAGACTCCTTTTGAAACGGTACATAACCCTGGGCATAAGGACGCGGATGAAAATGGAATGGTAAAAATGCCCAACGTGCAAATCCCGAATGAAATGGTTGACTTAATCACCGCGAGTCGTTCTTACGAAGCAAACTTGAAAGCGCTTTCGTCTTTCAAAGACATGGTGGAACAAACGTTGACTTTACTGCGAGTCCCTAGATGAACCCAATTGTACCGGCTTCGTCGATTCCTTCGCTGGATAATATTTCCAGTATTACCAATGGCAAAGGGGCAGCACGAAGTAACGGTGAAGGTGGTTTTTCAAAGCTGGTTGACAGCTTTGTACAGCAAACCAATGAAAACCAAGTGATCTCTGATCAGGCGATTGAAGACCTGGTGCAGGGAAAAACAGATAACGTGCATCAAGTCGTATTGGCAGTCGCCAATGCCGAGATGTCATTTCAGCTATTTATGGAAATAAGAAATAAACTAATCGACTCCTATAACGATCTGATGCGAATGCAATTTTAATTGTCATTTGATTTTCGATTGGCATTGCCAATTTCCAGCGTAAGGATTCCGATTCGAGACACCTATGCAAACTTTGAAATCCTTTCTAAACCAATCTCTCTTAATTTGGAGAGACTCTACAGGCGCTGGTCGAGTGGGGATTGCGTTGCTGCTCACGATCTGCGTTGGCGGTATTATTTCGGTTGGAATCTGGTCCGCCCAACCCAACTACGTTCTCCTCGCTCGCGACATCGATGACCCCACTCAAGCCGCAAAAATCATGGCGGCTTTAGATGCAGAAAACATCACCTACCAGATCAAAGGATCCGGTACGATGATCATGGTAGGAGCGAGTAAATTATCTCGCGCGAGAATTGCCGCTGGAAAAGCCGGCCTTACTAGTTCCGGCAGCGAGATGGAAGAGATCTCTCCCTGGATGGATCCAGTCAGCCAACAGTATTACCTCAACACGAACCTTGAGCGTCGATTGAAAGTTGACATCGAGAAAATCAGGAGTGTTAAAACTGCGAATGTGCACTTAAGCATTCCCGAAAAACAGGCTTTCATCCGACAGTCCACCGATCCCACGGCGTCGGTTCTTATCGAAACGTCTCATCTTGAAAAATTCAATGAAGCGGATGCCGCTGCCATTGCTGACTTTGTCGCCTCCGCAGTTCCTGGACTTTTACCAAGTTCTGTTTCAGTTTCCGACACACTGGGAAACCAATACAGCACTGACACCGAGGGAATGAACCTCGGTAAAAAAGAAGAATTTGTTGCTGACCGAGAGAGCGCATTGAAGCGAAAGGCCGAGAATCAGCTCCGCAATCTTTTTGGATGGGGTAACTTTAATGTTGAAGTCACCGCTGATTACAAATTTGAAAATGCAGTTCAGGAGAGCCGCGAGCTGGGACCTGATAAATTTCTCATTCAGGAAAACATAAAACAGCAAATAGACATGGCAGCCGCGCCTGCTAACGGTATCGCGGGCACTGGTTCAAACCTTGTCCTTACACCCATCGGAACGGCCCCGCCCGCCGCGGCTAACAAGAGCCAACTAAGATGGAAGAGCAGGAAAGCAAATGGGATTTTTCAGAAAAAAAACGAACCGAAACAATCGATGGCGCATTACTTAACTCGCTCTCAATTGCCGTCACGATCAACAAACAAGATCGGGATGCCACCCAAATCGCCGCGCTTAAAACAACCCTCGAGTCCTCCATTGGCACCGCTTGCGGGGTGCGAATCGGCAAAGACCAAATCACCGTCGATTTCATCGACTTTGTTACCGAGGAACCGCTCGACGCGGTGGTAACCAGCACGATTCCATGGGATCAAATCAATGAAATTTTGAAAAACATTTCGCTGGGCGTCGCTGCCTTGGTTGCCCTCTTTATCGCTCTTCGCACATTCAAAAAATTCCAACCCGATCCAATCGTCACGAGTGAAGCCGCTGCTGCTCCAACATCGCAATTGACACAATTAAGTGAATTGGTCAAACAGAACCCTGAAGTATTCGCCAAGATCATTGATTCATGGGCCAGCCTCGAAACCGAGGCGGAAACCAAAGAAGAATCAACCACCGTAGCCGCCTGAGTCAAATAAGACATGTCATCGCTTTCAACAGAAGAACGACTCGCGCTATTGCTTAGCGTGCTAGGCCCCGATGCAGTTAACGCTGGATTGAAGAAGATGAACCCGACGCGCTCGAACTTCATCAAAAACTTGCTCAACGAATACAAAACCGATCCTCCCAGCGAAGAGGAAATCGAGTTTATTATCCGTGATTTCAGTCGATATTTTTCCTTCGCCATGAAGACGCTTGGCCCAGAAATCCATCAAGCTTCAACCGCACTTCGAATCGCGAAAAGAAAAAAACTCAAAAACCCAGAAAAACCGGTCACCCAATCGATCCCTTCTGAAGAACCCGTCGTCTTTGAAAAAATCGACGAGTCAGGCGACTATGTTCGTGACTTGAATCAACTCGATGCATTTCAAATCTCAACTGCTCTCGCCGATGACAACGCCAAGACCGTAGCCCTCGTGGTCAATCTGCTGGAAACCCATCTCGCGGCCGAAATCATAAAAGAACTTGATGACCTCGTCCGAGATCAAGTCATTATTTACCTGAGTGAAGAAAGTGTGGTTCCCGAGAGAATCATCCAAGAGGTCCTAAAAACCACCTTCCAAAAAGCCAATGCGGTTACGGTTAAAAAAGAAACCACCAATAGAATCGACACGCTGGCTGAATTGATGCGTTCGCTGCCCAAGGATATACGCAAAGGTCTCATTGAAAAACTCAATGAACGCGATGAGGAAATGGTACTCGCAATTCGAGCCAAACTTTATGTATTTGACGACATCCTTCGCCTGGATGACCGTGACACTCAAAAATTAATTGGCCAGACAAAATCTGAAATCCTTGCAGTCGCCCTCCAGCAGGCAGATCCTGACGTAGCAGAAAAACTATTTAAAAACGTTTCTAAACGTGCCCGCCAAGCAATCGAAGATGAAATGGAATACACCGTTGGGGCTAAAGGTCACGAAATCGAAGAAGCCCGTAAACAACTTGTCGATGCCATGGCCCGTTTAGATGAAGCAGGGGACATTACATTGAACTAACTATGATTGAACATCACGTACAATTCGGTCGCCAAGTCAAAAACTGCCGCTTTATCGATCGGTCAGCTCCGGCGACGCATACCGTCAATCCAGTCACCGCCGAAGTGGCGTCGGCGGCAGTCAATGAACGCATGAACGGGCTACTCGAGAACATAGCCACTGGAATTGACAGCATCGACCTCAAGACTGCCGAGTTTGCAGATGAAGTCGTTTCTCTTTCCATCTCCCTATCTCGCATCATCGTTGAAAATCTGATTGGTGAATCTCCGGAGCTCAAAGAAAAACGCCTGACCAAAATCCTGTCCGAAGCACTCTCGCGTCCCGAAACACCCGTCGGTGTTTACGTCAATCCAATCAATCTGGATTCCATCAAAAAGAAAATCACCGAAGACACGAACACCGAAGAAATAACCTTTCAAATTGACAACTCGATTGAGCCGGGGGAATGCCGGGTCGAGTTTGACACCTATGAACTACTTTCACGAATGGAAACCCAGCTAGACGAAATCCAAGCTGGACTAACGGAGATCATTGATGAGTAAATTCTCCGAAACGGTTCTAAACCGATGCTCCGAAATCGTCAACAATACGCGATCGCTCCAGCCTGTTGGTTGCCTCACCGTTGCTCAAGGAGCGATTACGGCATCATTGCCCGCGAGTGTGGGCGAGCTTGTTGAAATTGAAAACAAGTCGGGGCCAAACACCCTTGCCGAAGTCATTGGATTCTCAGATGACCTCGTCCAGCTAATGCCCTTTTCGCACAACAATCAACTTCAGCGCGGCGATCGAGTTTTTTCTCTTGGGCGCCCCATGAAAGTCCCCGTTGGCGACCAATTGCTTGGCCGGGTGATTAATGCCATTGGTGAGCCAATCGACGGGAACGGCAAGCTTGGAACACAGCGATTCAAGAGCGTTGTCCTCGATCCACCCAATGCACTCACCCGAAAACCAGTCGATGAAGTCTTTGCAACGGGACAAAAAGCGATCGACGGGATGCTGACAATTGGAAAAGGTCAACGCGTAGGATTATTCGCTGGCAGTGGAGTCGGCAAAAGTACCCTGCTAGGACAGATCGCCCGCTACGCGAGCGCCGACCTCAATGTCGTCGCCTTGATTGGTGAACGAGGTCGAGAAGTACTGCCATTTATCAATGAATCGCTTGGTGCGGAAGGAATGGCCAAATCAATCGTCATCGTTTCGACGGCGAACGAAAGTCCGCTGGCCAGAGTCCGTGCGGCAGAATCCGCCATTGCCATTGCCAACTGGCATCGACGGCAGGGAAAAAGCGTCTTTTTGATGTTAGACAGCCTAACCCGATTCGCGATGGCTCAACGCGACCTTGGGCTGATGCTTGGCGAACCTCCAACCACCCGGGGCTACACGCCCTCCGTTTTCCAAAAAATGGCAACACTGTTGGAACAACTTGGAAATTCAGATCGTGGCTCCATCACCGGATTGCTAACCGTTCTTGTCGATGGCGATGACATGAACGATCCGATCGCCGACTCCGCCCGCTCAATTCTGGATGGACACATCGTCCTTGACCGCGATCTTGCCAACGCGGGGCACTATCCTCCAATCAGTGTCTTGCAAAGCCTAAGTCGACTATTCCAGGAACTAACCGAACCGGTACACTCATCCTCCGCTCTCGCTATTCGACAAATCATGGCCAAATATCAGGACGTCATTGATCTCATTCAAGTTGGTGCCTACACCAAAGGTGCCTCTCCACAGACGGATATTGCCGTTGAAATGTATCCGAAAATTTGTCAGTTTCTCCAACAACCGTTGCAAGCTCCCTGTTCCATCGAAGATACCAAACGGCACATGCAGAGACTCGTTGACATGCTCCAGCATCAATACCCACCGAACTGATGAAATTTACCGCGAGATGCGTCATTTGGGTTGAGAAGAACTAATGAATCAAACCAAGAAAATTGAAAAACTCAACAAGGTTTTAGATTTCTATAAAAAAGAATTAGATCAACAAAAATTTCAATTAAGTGAAAAGAGCAATCTGCTCAAAAAGATTGAAACAACTTTGCAAATCCACCAGGCAAAAATAAAAAATTCTCTCGCAGGACTAGAATCCTCAAATGTGACAATCAGCAATTGCCTGATTCGAAAACCACTGATTGATCAATTACAAGTCGAACTCGAGTCAACTCAAGAACAACTCAAAGTAGCACAACTTGATTTTGAAAACCAAAAACAAATCATCAGAAAACAAATGTCCAAAATCGATTCAATGGAAAAATTGATCGAACGAAAATTAGCTGAATTAGTCTACGAAGAAACTAAACGCGAACACGCGACCGCTGATGAACGGTACCTGAATACCGATTTTAAAGGAACCAAAAGATGAAATCAATTATTATTGCTGGACTCATTGGCACGCTCTTATTCAGCGTCTCTGCAATAGGCAGCTGGTTTGTCTTTAAACCGAAGAGTGAACCAGTAGCGTCGGATCCAGTTTCGGAATTTGATGGCAAACTTCCGATGGTAGATACAACCAAAGCTCAGGAACAAATGCCTCTAGGAATTCGACCAGATGTTCCGATGCCGCCCAGCGTCGCACTCGACCTGATGAACTCAATCATCCAAAGCGAAAAGAAACTTCAGGAAAAAGAAGAGCGGCTTAAAAAGGAAGAAAAACGAATCTCCCTGCTCCGCGAAGATCTCGAAAGAGAACGGAGTGAACTCGATTCTTTTTCAAAAAAGATTGACTCCAAAATCAACGAGGCAAAAGAAGCAACTAACCTTCTTAAATTGGAAAAAGAAGCGGTCAAGAAAGAGGTGAAAGAGCTTTCGATGTATGAAAATCGATTGGGGAAAAAAGTGGGTGACTTGGCCAGTGAAGAATTGAAGCAGCAAGTCAATGGATTGAAAGACATATTTCGAACGCTCGACCCGGCTAGGGCTGCAGAAATCCTCAAGGCCTACGCCGACCGCGGAAACCTTAACCTCGTCGCGAATCTCTTGGACAGCCTGGAAGATCGGCAAAAGGCAAAAATCATTGCTGAACTCGACAGCCCAACTCTCACCGCAGAAATCATGGATACGCTAATCAATCCACGACCTGCTGGTGCAACTCCCATAAAGAGCTTTCGCAGATAACCGTTTCAGCTAACAAAGCAATCCCCACCCCAGCGGCGAACAAGGATCAAGACATGGAAGTCTCAGAAGCAATTGTGATCGGCAGAAACCTCTTTACAACTTCCTTGCTACTAGTGGCTCCCATTGTGATCGTCAGTCTCGTCGTTGGTGTCTTGATCAGTATCGCACAAACGGTCACCAGCATTCAGGAGCAGACACTCACGTTCGCTCCCCGAATCGTCGCCGTTGTCGCCATCATTATTTTCCTGACGCCCTGGTACCTTTCGACACTGAAAGATTTCACTGTCGAAATGTTTAGCTACATGAACCAAATTCTATGACGGCTGAGCATCAGTTATTTAATTTCATTTTGATTCTTGCACGCGTCTCAGCATTCGTCGCGTTTCTGCCAATTTTTGCGCAACGCCAGTTACCGCACCTGGTCAAAGCTGGTCTTGCAATGTCGTTAACCGTTTTTTGGTTCGGCGCTCTTCCGCAAGAATTGTTCTACGTCAATCAGATTGATATCGTGGTTTCAGCGTTATTTCTAGCGAAAGAAATCACAATTGGCTTTTTGCTGGCAATGTTACTGGGCTTCATGTTTGTTCAGGCTAAAATTGCCGGTGCCTATATTGGCCAAGAAGTTGGACTTTCTTTAGCTTCGGTTACCAGCCCTGGCACTTCAGATTCATCCACACTCGTCACGACGATTTTCGAAACCTTTGCCGTCTTACTATTTTTCGGCTTAAACCTCCATCATTTCCTCGTACGGATAGTTCATTACTCGCTAATTCACCTCGCTGGCAAAATCGAAATCACAGACCTGCCAACAGAGCTATTGACTCAAATGGCCAGTTCACTTACTACACACGGAAGCATGATTGCGGCTCCGATCGGCGTCAGTCTATTTATTTTGACTATTGCCATCTCGCTCCTCAACAAAGCCGCACCCACGCTTAACCTGTTCTCCGTAGGTATGACATTACGAAGTGGAATTGGCATCCTGTGCCTCATTGTCTTTTTTCCGATCATCATTAAATCAATGGAAGCTCACTTTCGTATCTATCTATTTCAATTGGAACAATTTTTTACCTACTTTCAATAAATCGCAAACCTCTAAAATCAATCGGTAATGTCCGAACGCAACGATCAACCGACAGAACAGCCAACACAGCGGCGCAAGGAACGGGCGCTCGAAGACGGACAGCTGGCTTATAGCTCGGAGCTGGTTGGTGGACTGATCATTCTTGCAGCCATTGGTTTCTTTATGCTGATGGGAAATTGGTTTTTCAAGGCATTGCTCGACTCCATTCGAGAAAGCCTTACTTTCTTCAATCCTATGATCGAAAATCCTGATTCGATCCTAATCAGTTTACGGCGACACGTTACCAAGGTTGGCGTTGCCTGCATGGGACTGATGCTGCCATTAATGGCAATGGTCATCATCGTCGGAGCACTACAAACTCGATTTAATATTTCTTTAAAACCGCTGAACGTCAAATGGAATAAACTCTCACCAAAGTCCGGTCTTAAGCGGATCTTTTCCACGCGATCCGTCAACCGCGGCGCCGTTGCAATTTTAAAAACCATTGCGATTATTGTTGCTGGTTACTGGATCACGATGGCACACTTTGAACAAATTGCCACGTCAGGATTTAGCAACTACCATCACATGCTGGCTATTGGAACCAGCATTATTTTACAAATTGGGTTAGTGACGGCACTGCTTATGGTCGTGGTGGGAATCGGTGACCTTGGCTTTCAAATCTGGAAACAAAATAAAGATTTGATGATGACCAAGCAGGAAATTCGGGATGAGCAAAAGGACATTGAGGGAAGCCCTGAGTTAAAGGCCCGCATTCGGAAAATCCAGAATGAGATGTCCCAGAAACGGATGGCGAGAGAGGTTCCCGAGGCAACAGTGGTCATCACCAACCCGACCCACTTTGCCGTTGCCTTAAAATATGATCCACAAGTTTCTGCGGCACCAATCGTCGTCGCCAAGGGTGCTGACCTCTTGGCTAAAAAGATTATCAACATTGCAAAGAGCAATGGCGTTGCTGTGATTGAACGCAAACCAGTTGCTCGCTTCCTGTACGCCAATGTCAAAATTGGCCACGAAATACCGCTTGAACTATATCAAGCGGTCGCGGAAATCCTCAACTACATCCAAAAGCTAAACCGCAAATCGGCGTGATCACTTTCGCCAACGATCTAACCAGCCAATCCGATGAACTCACCCCGATCCAGTGAGGGAGAGGCGTGAATTTACCGCTCCCTCAAGACCGCGATGTTGTTTAGAAGATGTTATTCAATTCTTGCAAGACTTCCGTTGCAACCGTGATTGATCTCGCATTTGCTGAGAATCCACGCTGAGCAATAATCAATTGAGTAAACTCGAGAGCGACATCAACATTCGACGATTCGAGGTGTTCTCCGCGAACCGCTCCTCTGCCGTTGGCGGCACCAACGCCGATATCGGGAGCACCACTGTTCGCAGTTTGCCCGTAGTAGTTATCGCCAAGATTTTCGAGACCCTGTTGGTTTGAAAATCTTGCAATCGCGAGCTGGGCTACCTGAACTTCACGTCCATTACTCGCGATCCCGGACACGACTCCGTCAGCAGACACATTCATCTTTACGATTGTTCCAGGAGAAAACCCATCCTGTTGAAACGTCGCGGAATAATTTGTCGCCAGATGAGAGAGGCTGTTTAGAGAAACATCTATCTCCTGTGGTTCAACAATAGAGTCAATGAGTACTTCAATATTGGCGTCTCCCAATCCAGTACCATTCATAATTTGAAATGAACCGTCCTCTTTGAATCGAATCTCCGATATCAGCCCGTCGCTGAGAGAAACCAGCGGATCACTTGATGAAAAATTTGCCGCCCAAGTATTATTTCCTGTCTTCTCGAAAGTGACATTCAGTAAATGCGGTTCGCCCCGGGTATCGAAAATCTGCAAAGTCGAATTGACAGTGTCACCTGCCTTTCCATCGGTTTCAACAATGAAAATTGCATCCTCAAATTCAGTCTCTCCTACGTTCCCTGGATTGTCCGACAATTGCAAACTCAAGAGAGCGTCGCCTACATCATCGGCGGTGACCAATAAATTCCCCGTCGCGTCAAGCGTCACAGTAGCTCCGACAACACTTCCGTTTATAGAATTAACAAGATCGTCAACCGTGGTCGCAGGGCCAACCGGTAGGTTAGTCGAAAAAGAAGAACCATCTACATTGGTACCGATGATATCGATCGAATCACCAAGAATGTAATTAACGCCGTTGAAATCGAGGTCATTTAACAAAGTAGTTGGAACAGCGGGCACCCCCGAATCAGTCAGTGGATAAGACGTCGTGAGCACCTCGGCAAGAGGCGGCCCAGCTGAAGCGGGCAAGTTGCCAATTAACTCTGACGTCGTTGTCGCTTTCCCCGGCACGCTCGCCCCCAGCGGAATCTGAATCCTCGTGTCTCCTGGAATCTGAAACCCAGGCTCTGTGGCCGTTGCTTCTCCGCTGGCACCAAAACGCTGAACGTATCCACCAGTCGATGGATCTACTAAATATCCGGACGAATCAACTGAAAATGAACCGTCACGTGTGTAGGCCTGCTGATCTCCCTTGATTACAAAAAAACCATCACCGTCGAGTGCATAATCAAATTCACCACTACTCGCGTTGAGAACTCCCTGCGTAAAATTTTGCGAGACTTCAGCTACGCGAACACCGTTGCCGACTTGAATTGGATTCACGCCGCCGTCAACGTCTCCAGAAGCACCCACAGCAGGAGCTCGATCGGTGTAGATTAGGTCGGAAAACAAAACCCGTTGCGACTTGTATCCAGTCGTATTTAAGTTAGCAATATTACTCGCAACCACATCAAGTTTTTGCTGGTGAGCCAACAGCCCAGTCGCACCGGTAATTAAACTTTTACTCATCTGGATCTCTCTAATTGAAAGTTAAAATCGATTGAATTCCAACCGCTTCACTTCACCTACCATCGGGAATAGCAAGTGAAGCAAAACATCAAGCAAAGTGACTATCATCTTGCTTATTGCGTTCGAAATCTGAATGGTTACAAACTATATCGTGACGCCGGAAATTAAATTCAAACCAACACGCTCGCCATTGATCATGAGATTGGCGGGGCCGCTGTTTGCAATTAATTCCTCAACAAGGCCTGACTTTTTCTCCCCCGTCACAGCATCCGTGTAAGAGGCCTGCTTACCTACGAGGTTCATCCCCTGCGTAAGCTGTGTGGTCTCCAACAACTGTTCGAAGTTAGAATTCAACGCTTCGGTTTGCTCCAACTGCGAAAACTGCGCGAGTTGTGCAATAAAATCCTCTTGATTGACAGGTTCCATCGGATCTTGATTTTTTAATTGCACTGTTAGCAAATTAAGAAAATCATTAGTTGCTACTTGCGATGTTATTCCTGGCATCACGACCTCCTAAAGTTATTATTTTTTTTCTATCTTGAATTTAAACCATGCCAACAGTTGATCTGAACGACGGATTTACACCCGAATATCAATTATCGAGGTGCTATCTCGTGACACCGGTTGCTCGCTTGACTTCACTTCTTCTGACTCATTAAATAAATCCGAACTCATAAAACTTGACTCTGTCTCGCTCTCGCCACGCGGATCTGATTGCTCACTTTGATATCCAATATCAAGTGAATCGAAATCAATTCCATTTTCGGCAAGCGCCTGAACTAGTTGTGATTTATTCTGTTTCAGCAAGTCAGCCGCAACCATTTCGCTTGCCAAAATCTTGACTTGAAGCACATCCTTGTCCCAATCCAGTTGCAACGTGAGTTGCCCTAATTCAGCGGGATGGAGCTGCAAAGTCATTTGCTTCTGTTCACCTCGCTCGGTCAGGCGAATCTGTTGAACTAAGTTTTCGGTGACAGTCTCAGTCACAGCTTCCATCTTGCCGGCAGTCAACGCCGTCGTTCTGGAGGCCCGGTTGAGCGGTGATGAATCATCCTGAATGAGCCCCGAAAGCGCTGCCTTAAGATTGGGCTCCGAGGATTCAGAATCGTTTTCATTGCCTTGGGAAAACTCCCAACCACTTTCTCTCGCTCCGGCGATCGCCTGCAAACCGACCAGTAAATCTGAATCTACCCCTTCTGTTCCACCTGCCTGAAGAGCAGCGACCTCTTCGCTCATTGCGCTGACGACGGGAGCTTGCAACGGCATCGTTTCAACCATTGGTTTCTGCAGAGCATTTGTAGATGATTGCGTTAGGAGCGTTCCATTAGCCTGGACCAAAATAGAATTCGTTAATGAAAAATCAGCCAATTCTGGATCGACTCCGGCTGATTGAACAATCAAAGAAAACGCTGGATCAGCCTCGATATTAAGATCATCCAACTCTAACGTGGCGGCTATCTCGGAAACTCCATCGGGACCCGGACTAACCGACTCGGTGAAACTCGCAAAGTGAGTACCGGAGGGCAGGGAGCTATTGGAAGGTTCAGACGCTACGGAATCAATTTCGCGCAGCGGTACATCGATAGGTAGGCTTGGTATATTCACTGTCAGCTTCAGAGGTAAGGGTCAAAAACGATTGCGGGATTAATCCACTTAGCAAAGCGGATGCCACAGATTGCTTTTTCACTATTTTCTTCTTCCTACCAATAAAAACAGGGAAAACAAGCTGAATTAATTTCACCCATTTTTGGCGAAGATAGAAAGACTTTCACCGTCGGGGAAATTTTTGCCTTCAATTGATTCTGCGTAACGCAACTTAAATCTGCTAGCGGCCTCTGCCCCCAATCCCTCAGTGCCTACCGAATACGCCGAAAAGAAGCAGCTGGCGGCTGATTCCAATTCTTCAAAATCCAATTCTCTATTGACAGAATTCCTCGAATTTCGAACAACCGTTTTTGGATAACGACCCAAGCCCTGAGAAGACAAACTTGAGCGTTGATTAATCCAACTAAACTCGACCCCACTCCATCCGTGGTACCAACGGCTCAATGATTTTCAGCACCCCAACGAATTCACTGATCATTTGCGCAACTGACGATCAGTCATTTGCGAATCGGATGAGCTATGCAGCCAAGTTGATTGATGCTGAGGCCTATTCTTCATCAACAATTGAAGAAGCCATCAACACCTCTAGGCAATATTTTTCACGCTGTTTAATCGTCGATTTTGATTTCTGGCACCGCGACCAGCTACATTTTTTAGACCGCTCAATTGCTAGAGAAACCCCTTTGCTGATCGCTACCCCATCCGGCGACATTAACGCTGCATTCATCGCGGGGGCGGCAGGCGCGATGGGAACCTTCGAAAAAGGTATTGAGCCCACTGAATTGGCACTGCTTTTCCAAGCTGCACTTCTCAGTGAACAAACGCTGCGAGAGACTCAACCCTATGACAACCCAACGTTCAAAATCCTGAGCACTCGAGAAAAAGACGTCCTCACTTATTTAATGGCAGGCGAACCCAATAAGCGTGTGGCGTCTCTATTAGATATCGGACTTCGAACGGTAGAATCCGACCGCGCCCAATTAATGTCCAAACTCAAAGTCAATTCATTTACTGAACTAGTGAAAATGGTGACGGAGATTGAAAATGACTTAGTTCTTACCCGTCAAAAAATATTCTGCGACATCTCACTTGGATTGATTACTTCCAACGTCGCCGCCACGGGTGAGTAATACAGCTTCAGAGATTGCTGGAGGAGTGGGGCGCAAACTGATCGGGTTACAAACTGATCGGGTTACAAACTGGCTGGGTTTATTAACTGGCGGGGTTACAAACTGGCGAGAGACACTTGACTCGGATCAAGTATTTATCGGTTGATCAAAAATTCAACCTTCTGAGCCACATCCTCAACCGTGCTCTCTCTACTCGATACCGCACTCTTCAGAATAGACCTTTAATTTGTTCGAGAGCGTTCGGGCAGTCACCCCTAATTCTTCAGCGGCTAGTCTTTTGTTACCTTGAAATTTTGAGAGTGACGAAAGTATTAAACGACGCTCAACCTCAGCCAGCGTCAGGCCGGCAAGTCCGTCGACATCATTTTCTTTGGCTAGGTAATTTTTCTTTGCGAGGCAATTCATCCCGATCTTTCCATCTACCGCAATCACGCAAGCTCGATGAATAACATTCCGCAGTTCACGGACGTTACCTGGCCAATGATAATCACACATCCACTGCATCGCTTCCTTGTCCACCTGTAGAGTTCCCGTCCGCGATTCCGATTGAAACAGGTTCACAAAATGCATTACAAGCAAGGGAATATCAGAAACGCGATCCCGCAACGGCGGAAGATCGAGTTCAAGTACGTTCAATCGATGGAACAAGTCATCGCGAAACCGGCCCTCAGCGACTTCGACCGCAAGATCACGATTGGTAGTGGCGACAATTCTCACGTCAATTGGTCGAGCAACGTTACTTCCCACAGGTTGCACTTCCTGCTCTTCAATGACCCGCAATAGCTTGGCTTGCATCGCGAGTGGAATTTCACTGATTTCATCCAGCAAAATTGTTCCTCCTTGGGCTTGTTCGAAGTAGCCTACGCGTCCTACCGAAGCCCCGGTAAACGCTCCCTTTTCATGCCCAAAGAATTCACTCTCGATCAGTGACTCAGAAACCGCAGCACAATTGACGGCCACAAATCTTTCCTCCGACCGACCACTTTGCTGATGAATGAGTCGACTAAAGAGTTCTTTTCCGCTGCCGCTTTCACCCGTCACCAGCACAGTAGCAGAGCTCTTTGCATAAAGTTTGGCCAACTCAAAGAACTCACTCATTATCTTCGATTGAAAGGAGATATTACGAGCTCGTGAAGCCGGGTTAGGAGCCGCACTTGTTTTCACCGAATCTGTTCCGGGAAAGACAACGCTAAATGCAGACACCGCATCCGAGGACGCCGACAGTTCATCAATTCGATTATTTAATTCGGGGAGCATATGGTTTAAAACAAGGGCATGAAATTTATATTTTACTTTTCACTATCCAACCCGAACCGATGGTCTACTGAGACCACATACCGGAAGTTGGAAGGGGCAAATCCGTTTACCCGCCGTACGCTTTCTGCATCTGATTCACTCGCACACTCTGATCGATACTGGGAACTAACTTTCGATGAGCTTCGCGGGCCTGCGATTCAAGAGAATCAATTTTCTTAATCGTCCCCAACAGCAGTTCAGCCGTTTGCTTCGTTAAGCTTGCAATGGCTGCCGACGCCCGTGGTTGAGTGTTTCGATACTCCTCTTTGAGTCCTCGCGACTGTTCTTCGATCTCCTGGATCTCACGCTTACCCTGATTGAGTCGCTTCATTTGCTCCTCAATCGACTCGGAATTTGCTTGTCGCCGAAGCATTTCGTCGGCCAAACAATCCAAATTTTTATATTTTTCGAGGAGCTGCTCGATGGCCTGCTCAACCAACTGTTCCAGTTGCGCCGAATTATTTTTGTGTTGATTCATTATTTATCTCTAAAATCAAGGAATCCAATTCCGTTTCAACCGCCTGAAAATCATCACGACGCTTGCGACGTTCTTCTAGATACTGCAAATTCCAAGTTGTATGCTTCATCAAAAAATCGCCAGCCCCTCGACGGTCCGCAACATTCCGAAATATCGATTCTGCATTGGTATAATCATCCTGATAACGATAACAACAGCCCAACATTAAACGCAGCCAAGCGGCATCCTGATTATCCATTTTCTGTTTTAAAAGCATGCTGTAACTGCGAATAGCAGCAGGATAATTGGCGGTCATGTACAGGCTGTTCCCAAGCTCAAGTGAATTAATTGGCTCGGCAAGAACCTGCGAACCACCTGCAATCTCTGCAGGAACATCCGAGGGAGGCAGTGAATCGGACGCACCAGTAGACTCAGTTGCAGGATTAGTCACCGGAGCGGTTTCCGGGTTTGGAGGATTGCCGGATACTAATTCGCCTGGCGTTGGATTGGTAGCGGCATTCTCTGGCTCCGGCGCACTCCTGTCCTCTTCCATAATTTTGTTAAGCAACTTAATCCGGTCAAAAATCCCTTTGAGCCGAGGATCCTTTTCGGCAGAACCGTCTGACTGCAGTGGCACCTGATTAGCAGGCAACTGCAAGGAATCCTGTACTTTCGATGTCACAGGGATGGGACTGGTGTCGAGTTGATTCAAAGGCGGTGCCGCAACAGCAGCCTCACCCCCAACCGAATTTGACGCCGGTGGCGACACTCCAGGCGTATAATTGGGGGCAGTTTGCCCCCAGACCGTCCCGGCTGCAAAGGTCACTCCACAAAAACAAATCACATGCAGAATGATTCGAAATTTGAGTTTCCAATTGTTATTGTTGATTTCGTTCATAACACTATTCACTTTTTTCCATCACAAACTCCCGGAGTCGTTCAAAGTTCATCAGGAAGTAAACCGGCAAAACAAAGTGCGGCCGCAAAATGTTTTCCTTGCTTTTGGTAAACTCCGCCCATCATTTGCAATGTCGCCTCTTTTTGCTGCTCATTCAAATTCATCTTCCAAAGCGATTTGCACATCTCATAGCTCAAGTCTGTTTTGTCTAAGTCGATATAGATTTTCGCCAATTGAGCTAAGGCCCGAATTTTCCATTGATCATCTTCGGTCGTTAAAGAATTCAACGTATTGATGGAGGCGTTGTAGAGCTCCGAATCTTTTTGAAGCATCGCTAATTCAAAAATAATCCGTCGTTGCCAAATGCCAATATCAGGCTTCGCCAAAGCTCCGATGTACATTTCTCTTGCTCGGTCTCGAAATCCTAAATTCGCGTAACTTAAACCGGCAATGTAACAATCCACAAATGAATTACACTGTTCTGAGCCAACCGTACTCACCGCTTCTAATAAACGTGCTCGTTCTCTCGCCAATTCACTCTTATTCTTCAAACCGATCGAACGGGCGTAGGACCCTAAAATAGCGGCGATGGAGCTTTCCAGTGTTTGCTTGGGAATCCATTTTTTATTCCGAAAGATACTGTCATTGCAAGTAAATGGATCCTTGTTCAGCAAATAAGCTCTCGCGAGGTTCAATGTCGATTTCGTTTTCTGATGAGTCGTTATCGCGGTGGCCAGGCCACGATGCGACGAACGAATGGCTTCCTTGAGATCTCCTTTGGAAATCTCCAATTCACTCAGTAAGCAATAACTACTGGATTGGATATCCGCATCTCGCGTCTGATCAATGGCACTGTAGAACATTGGAATGGCTTCTTCAGGACGATCGAGCAACAAATTCAATTTTGCCAAATTGAAAAATAACTTTGCGTTGATCTCTCCACTAGGATTCGTTTGATGCAGCTCCTGAAATAGGTTGGCTGCAACATCGTAGTCCTGCTCAATAATTGCTAACCCAGCCCGAGAAAGCAGGGATGATCTTCGATAATTACTTTCGCTATATTCAATCTCGAATCGTTGAAATGCACGGTTCGCAGCATCATAGCGAAACTGGCAAGTGTCCGCCGGCCCCGCTTCAACCTCACTAACCACCGTGATCATGCTATCCTTCTGATACCAGACCAATTGGTGCGGCACAAGAATTTCGTCTAACAAAACACCAATCGAGACTGAGTCTAAAACAACCGCCCGCGAACGACCACGCAAAGCCTCTTTTGCTTGAATACTAAATTTCATTTCCAATTTAGAACGGGCAGCAACCTCGCCGAGTACATTCAAAATTGGCTGAACATTGGTCGAAATGGAAGCTGTAATGGTTGTCGCCAGATTCGTTGGCCGCTGCAACAACGATAATGAAAATGAATCCGTACCGCTCAAAACTCTTGGCTGCTGAGAAACTGGATCATCGACACTTGCAAGAAAGCTCTCGGGATCTGGGATGGGAGTGTCCACCGCCACCGACAACGGCCGCAACAAATCGAAGGATGCCAGTAAAAATCCACCGACACTTGAAAACTGAGCAAATTCCTCCCGGTCTTCCGCAATCTTATCAGAAGAATTATCGCTACTGAAATAAGAGACATCATTAAGGGCGATGGTCTCCAATATCTTGGCCCATTGAAAAGCCACTCGCGATTTCATTTCCTCAGGCAAGTCCGGATAGAAATCAATTTTTAGCATCTCACTTGAAATCAGGTCAATTGCTTCGACCATCCGTCCTTGAAAGGCCAGCACTCGAGAACAGCCGACTGTCGCAAGGAGCTTGTGATTTTCATTTTTACCAGATTGAAAAATTGCATCGTGATAGGCATGGGATGCGGAATAATAGTCGTTGCTTAATTCGTAACAAATTGCTTTTCTAAGGAGAATTGAACTGCCACCGCTACCGAACTCTTTTTCGAACTTTTGATAGTTTCCCAACGCCAATGGGTAATTGCCCGCTATTAAGTAATGATCTCCATGTTGCAACAAATTGACCGATGGGCCTGTGGAATTCGCCGAACCAGCCTGTCCCATCGACTCGCGTCTGGCAGTCGGAGAATCACCGGCGCTCAAGTCGACCGCTTGACTCGGATCGCCAACAAAAGGACGGGGATTACCCATCTCATCCATTCCGAGTTGCGTAATTTTGGAATCAACTCTCTCTTCAGGCTTTTTAGATTCGCTCCAAAATACCTTCATGCACACAATCCCTACGAAGCTTCCGCATAAGAAGAGCGTGGCAAATTTCCACAATTGAAGTTGTTGCATAGCGAACGTCTCTATCCAGTGGAACATCTCGCGAACATCGTCGATTCAAACACGAATCGAGGGCCCAAAGCCTCCACCTAATCCATAGCTTCTGCGCAATCGTTAAAGTTGACTATTTCAGTCTATCGAAACAAAAGGTCCGAAATCATAACCGGCATACTTCCGCTAGCAAGGATTATGCGGGTTCCCGCAGGTGGAAAAGATCAAAAACACGTTCTCGATTTTTTTTTTGCTTTCTGAGAGCAAGTTTCCCCAAAGCCCTTCGATAACCCGCATGTCGGAAGAATATTAGAGGCAACTATGGAAATTTATAATCACGGCAGCAATCCACGCGATCGTTTTCAAATCAACAATTCCAGCGCCAAGCCGGAGAACGTTGAAAACGGAAAAGAAGTCGATCGGTCGGATGAGGTAAAACCGAGTCGACTTCTGGAACGTCTAGAAGGCGATATGAATGTTCGTGAACGTTTACTTGTTGAGATTCAGGCAAAAGTCCAGGCGGGTGAGTATACGACTCGTGCCGCTGCGGAATCCGCCGCTCAGAACATTGTTGACTAAAACTGAAGACGACAAAGCTCAGAGGGAAGGATCCCGAAAATTTTGTTCAAGGATGCATGACCTTTACCCCCCCAAAACCAACACATTTTAATCGGAGCCCGCTCACATGTTAGGCATTCAAAACAACGTTAGTGCTCTTAACGCACAACACAACCTTAGCCGTTCACAAAGTAACCTTAATACTTCGATCGAACGACTTTCTTCAGGCTTCAAAGTTAACCGCGGTGCTGATGGACCAGCGGCTTTGGTCATTTCTGAAAAGCAGCGAGCTCAGATCGCTGGTTTGAAAACTGCAATCGACAACACTGACAAAGCTGTCGCCGTTGTTCAGACTGCAGAAGGTGCTCTAACTGAAATCAACAGCCTCTTGGTAAAGGCTCGATCACTTTCGATCGATTCGGCAAACACCGGTGTCAACGATGCCGATGCACTTGCTGCAAACCAAGCTGAAATCGACAATGTTCTTGATACGATCAACCGTATTGCTGCCAACACACAGTTTGGCGATTCAAACCTTCTTGATGGATCTTCTGGACTACAGGGAACCGCTGCCGACAGTGACGTTACCTTTTTGAAAGCAAGTTCAGCGACTTCAGCCGGATCATACGCCGTTGCAGTAACAACCGTTGCTGAACGAGCCAATACGACTGCAGGTTCTGCCCAAACTGCCGCTCTCACCGCAGCTGAAACGTTGACTGTTAATGGAGTAAGCATTTCTCTTAATGCAGGACTTGACCAAAACGCAGTTGTCAGCCGAATCAATGAATTCAGTGGCCAGACCGGTGTTGTTGCTGACACTAACGCTGGTTCAACTCGTCTTCGAACTGAGTCATTCGGTACTTCAGCTACAATTGACGTCATTTCAGATACAGCAGCTGCAGGAACAAGTTCCGGTTTTGGAACTACGCTTGTTCAAGATTCTGGCGTAAACATCGCCGGTACTATCGGAGGCAACGCGGCAACTGGTTCTGGAAACGTTCTAACTGGCTCTGCTGGTTTGTCTGAAGGAATCATGGTCAGCATTGCTGAAGATGCAGCAAGTCTCACCCAAACTGTAACGGGTGCTCAAGGTCAGATCACAATTGCAGACAACTCACTGATCTTCCAAATTGGAGCCAACCAAAATCAAACCGTTTCAATTTCAATTGATTCCGTTGATTCAAGTGGCTTGGGAATCGGCGTTGCGAACAACCAGTTCACCAGCTTGAATGACATCAGTGTTACTTCGGCTTCCGGAGCTCAAGACGCTCTTGGCGTCATCGACGCCGCCATTGATGAGATCTCAACTCTTCGTGGAACCTTGGGAGCTTTCCAAGGTAACACTTTGGAGTCAACAGCTACGAACATGCGTTCAACACTTGAAAACACTGTGAATGCCGAATCAGTCATTCGCGATACTGATTTCGCTGACGAAATTTCGAAGTTCACCAACAGCCAAGTTTTGGTTCAGGCAGGTGCTTCGGTTCTTTCGAGTGCAAACCAGTCATCTCAGTTGATCCTTTCGCTACTTGGCTAAATCAACCGAGAAAACATACGATTAACAGCTTCGTTGAACCGATGAAGCTTGATAGATAAACGAACTGGGCTCCCTGCGGGGAGCTGGTTCAACACAGCGACGATGAAAGTCGGCTTCGGCCAACTTTCATTGTTTCGTTTAATAAGACAAAAAAAAGTTTCATTTCCCTAGCCGCTGGGAGAATTTACATGTTTTCCATTGATGGACTCGTCAGTGGGCTCGACACCACGTCGATCATCGAAGGACTCGTCTCCCTTCAAAAATCTCAGGTCGATCGCCTGACGGTTAAGAAAAATGAGATTCTTACGGAACAAGCTGCGTTCCAGGGTGTCGAAGCGCGCCTCCTCTCACTCAAATCCAAAATGAGTCAATTGAACCGCTCGACGGGTTCCGTCTTTGACCAAACCACAGCATCGTCAAGCGACGAGTCTATTTTGACAGTGTCTTCAGAGTCCAAAGCGATCCCTGGCACCTACAATGTCAGAGTTAATTCACTGGCAAGAGCGCATCAGATTGGATCTCAAGGTTTCAACGATCCATCAACTACGATCTCAACCGGCACCATCTCTTTTCAGGTGGGCGACCGATCCGCGACTGACATCACGATTGATAACTCCAACAATACGGTGGAGGGACTTGTTGCCGCGATCAACACCCAATCAGGAGACGTCTCGGCCTCGATTGTTTTTGATCAAGCCAATTCGGCACATCGAATTCTTCTAACATCGAAGTACACTGGCGAAGCCAATGAAATCAACATCACTAACAATTTAATCACGCCGACGGGCGCTGAAGTACTGCCTGATTTCTCCGGCGCCGCCATCCAAGACGCAACGAATGCTGAACTCCAACTTGGCTCCGGGGCAGGTGCCATTGTCGCAGCCTATGATTCTAACGTGATTGATGGATTGATTGAGAACGTCACATTAAATCTTGAGTCAGCAGACGCCTCAAAAGATATCAACATCAAAGTAACACGCGACACCGAAGCCGCCAAAGCGTCGATCGAGGGATTTGTCGAAAGTTACAATTCGATGATTCAATATATTGACGACCAATCCGCGTTCAACACTGCCACCAACTCAGCTAGTCCACTTCTGGGTAATCGAACTGTATCGACGTTAAAGACCACCCTGAGTTCCATGGTGACCGAGAGCGTTCCCGGTATCTCCTCCTCCGTCAATCGCTTCTCGCAACTCGGAATCGACATCGACAATGGTGGGAAACTAATTATCAATTCTTCCGAACTTGATAGTGCTCTTCAAGGAAATACTGATGGACTCGAACCCACAGACATCCAACGTGTCTTTGGTATGAGTGGTTTGAGTGACAACTCTGGCGTTAGCTTTTTGCTAGGCAGCACGCGAACAAAAACAAGCACATCAAGCTACCAAGTGGATATTTTACAGTCTGCCGAACGAGGCTCTGTCACCGCAACCAACACACTCGGTAGTTCGATCGTCATTGATTCCTCGAACAATCAACTACAACTTTCAATCGACAGCCTGGAAACAGAAACCATCACACTGGCCGCTGGCACATACACTCAAGAAGAAATAACAAGTCACCTCCAATCCAGGATTAATGGATTAGACAGTCGAGATTTTGACGATGTGGACATCTCTCTGGAATCCGGATTCCTTGAAATCACGTCGCAAAGATACGGACGTTCATCAGAAATATCTGGCATTTCAGGGACTGGCAGCAGCATCCTTGGTTTCGATGGTACAGAAACAGGCGTGGGGCAAGACGTAGCTGGCTCCTTTATCGTCGATGGGGTTGTCGAAACGGCGACGGGAACCGGGCGCGTCTTAATTGGAGACTCCGACAACGCCAATACGGCTGACCTGCAGCTACGTGTCACACTGACCTCAGGGCAAGTGTCGACCGGAGTTGAGGCGAACATGGATATCGCCCGTGGAATTACTTCATCTCTTGATAAATATTTTGGCGAGTTACTCGATGCCAGTGCCGGCACCATCAAGACTGCCGAAGATAACTTCACGCTAAGAATCGAATCACTCGATGCTTCGATCGCCCGCGTGAATGCAATCAGCGAATCAAAAACGGAGGACCTAATCGCTCAGTTCACCGCGTTAGAGAGAGTGTTGAGCGACTTGCAGGGCACAAGCAGTTTTCTAACCAGCCAACTGGCGTCGCTCTAAATCTTCGCAATAAAACAACGGCAATAGCCAAGCAAGAATTAAATTCTGTTTAAAAGGATGTAAACCAATGGCGTATCAAAGTGATCAAGTGCTCGACAATATGATCAAGGGACTTTCGAGAATCGATATGCTGCTTGTCCTTTACGACCGTGCCATCGCATCCCTTGAAGCAGCAAACGTAGCGAAAGAAGCAGACGATCAAAAAATGCTGCAACAGCATTGGTATGAGGCTAACAAATTGATCATGGGTATTCACAGCGGTCTCGACACAGAGAAGTACCCCGTTGCCGTTGATGTTGCCCGATTGTTGCTTTTCATCATGACGAGAATTGAACAACAAGATTTCTCAGAGGCCATTAAATTCACGAAGCAACTTCGTGAGAGCTATGCTCAAATCCGGGAACAAGGAGTGCAGCTCGAAACCAATGGAGAGATCCCACCGATCATCCAATCCGGCGGCGTAAACACAATCGCATGAGTTAGTCTCAAGATCATTTTCGGAATTACTGGCCTCGCCTAAACCAAGCAGCGATTTGAATCGGGTGAGGTAGTGCCACCGCTCCGATGATTGATCTGTAGCAACGCTCGACTGGCAAACGATCTTGCAGCATCTATCACTAATCAATGGATTGTTATGTGTGGAATTCTGGGCATCATTACCGGCCCTAATGGCGACTTATTGGATGAGTCGAGGGTGCTTAGAATGCGCGACACGATGGAGGATCGCGGTCCCGATGGAGCTGGATTTTTCCGTCACTCTCAGGTTACCTTAGCCCATCGCCGACTCGCGATTCGCGACATTGAACATGGTCAGCAGCCTTGGATTTCCCAAAATGGCAAATACGCCTTTGTTTATAACGGGGAAATTTACAATGACGATGAAATCACCAAATCACTTTCGGAAAATGGTGTCCAACTTCGCACCCAATGTGACACCGAGGTCTTAGCCGAGGCTTGGTCTCTGTGGGGCAGGGCATGCCTTGACCGGATCCGTGGCATGTTCGCTTTTGCAGCGGTTGAACTCAGGACTGGCAAGACGTGGCTAGTACGTGATCGAGTCGGCATGAAACCGCTATTTTACGCTGCGATTGACGGTGACTTTGTATTCGCAAGCTCGATTGCCGCCATCAGAATGCACCCTCGATTTACATCGCAACCTAACCTGGCGACCATCTCTCACTACCTCCAAACGCTAAGAATCACCCTTGGACGAGATACTGTTTTTCAAGGCATCTCCACTTTGCTGCCAGGTGAAATCGTCAGCTTCCAATACCCTGATTTAAATAGCGACTTCTACTGGGTTCCCCCCACGCAAACAACAAAGCCCCGCCTCGAATTTGAAGACGCGGCGAACCAACTTGGAGATTCGCTAAAACAGACCGTTCAGCAACATCTGAAAAGCGATGTCACTGTCGGCATGATGATGAGCGGGGGCGTAGATTCCAACACATTGGCGACTTTGGTGAGACAAGAAACTGGCAGCAAAATGACAGGAGTCTGCGGAGGAGGAGTCGACAACCTCTCTACCAATGAATCCGGTAGCGATTTTGAGTATGCACGCGTTTGCGCCTCTCACCTCGATTTTGACTATTCAGAAGTTCGCATCACCAGCCAACAATATCTGGAAAGCTGGCAATCTCTCGTTGGCAAACTTCAATCCCCATTGGCAACCCCGACGGACACCATCATCTTTAATATCGCAAAGCACCTAAAACAATTTTGCGGTGTTGCCCTTGGAGGCGAAGGGGCCGATGAAGCGTTTTGCGGTTACGCAACGCAACATTGGTCGGGCAACGACTTTGACCGCGCCCAGTGCATGGACCAATTAAACGACCAACAACAAATCGAATTTAAAAATGGCCTAAATCAGCAATATGGTCGAGACAATTTCAGCTCGTTGGCAGAGCACTATCTGGCATCCAATGGCTTGATTCCATGGAGTGCGCAAAAAGCACTCTTCCGACCAGAATATTATTCAGACGAAATCCCCCAGAGCATCAACTCCCATTACCAACAGATGTTCGATGCCCATGGAAATATCCCTTCCGCAGAAAAATATGCCGGTGTGTTGATAAGTGTCAATCTCGAAAGCCTTTTAAGGCGGCTCGATACGGCGACGATGGCTGCCAGCCTCGAAGCCCGAGTGCCCTTTGCTGATCATGTCGTTATTGAAAATGCTGTCCAACTTCCCCACCATTACAAAATAGACCTCGCGCCGAGCGAAAAATCGCCGTGGCTTAACTCCCTCGCTTTATCCCAGCGCGGCAGTCTCCGTTCCAAACGAATCTTACGGTCGGTAGCGTCTGGCCTCATGCCCGCCGAACTCGCACAACGCCCAAAAATGAGCTTCCCAACTCCACTTCCGCGCTGGCTGAGCTCCGATTGGCAACCGTGGATCAAAGAGAAACTCGCAAGTAGCGATTTTGCAAACACTCTCTTTCGGCCCGAAGCACTTGCTGAAGTCGCGAACTTTCCCGATGGGCTTTCACTCTGGAAATGGCCGTTAATCAACACCATCCTCTGGGGTGATCAGTGTTTCAATTAAACAACACGTTGCCACAATCCTACGGCAGTAAAACCTGATAATCGATAAAACGAGTACAAGCAGCAACCCAAGCGATACCAAAAGGCGTTTGTCGATTTTTCAAAAACAATTAACACACCCAGATTCAAATTACTTCGATTTATTTACTATGAGAATTCGGGCAAGAGTGGCAACTCGAAAAAACTAAAAACCAACCGCCACCTGCCCATTAGCGTGTTCTATAATCTCGTAATACGCATGCTATATCTCAATTGAATTTTTCATCATCAATGCGTTCCTAATCTAGTCGGAAATTATTGTGAATAACACGATCCTTAACCTCCCGAATACCGATTCGAAACGAAAGCTAACTGAACAACTCATACAAACGGCCCGAGACATCAAGATGCTCCCGGACATTGCCCTCAAGGCGATCGAAATTGCTGACAACCCCAACGCCAGCACTCAAGAATTCGCAAACATCATCGCTCAAGACCCACGGCTAACCCGAGATATTCTGTCGCTATCCAACAGCCCATTATTCCCCCGCGCCCCCGGCGTCAAACCTATTTCGTGTCTGAAAATGGCAATCAACCGACTGGGTTCACGCCAAACCAAACAAATGATCCTCGTCTCATGCTATTCCAGCATGCTAAATCAAATGGACGTGGATGAAGTTCAGGTCCGTGAAATCCTTGGCCGGCATAGTTTTCTAACTGGTGTGATCAGCACCAAATTGAACAAGCTATTTAATCTTGGAATTCAGGGTGAGGAATTCACCGCCGGCTTGCTACATGATGTCGGCAGAATCCTATTGGCCACCGCTGCACCAGAAGAATTCAAAGCACTCGATGCAATGGACTTCAGCGAACGCCATGACGTCATCCGTGCCGAAATTGAATACATTGGGACCTCGCACGCCGAAATTGGTGAGTGGTTCTTGCTTCGCAACCACCTCCCTGAAGAACTAGTCAGCGTCGCCCGGCATCACCACAACCCTGCTGAGTCGGGAAAATTCAAACGATTCGTCGCCCTGATTTCGGTCGCCGACGATCTAGCCAATTACTATCAACGCAAAGAATTAGAAACAGAATACGACTGCTCTGACCTCGCAAGTCTTCGTCTTTTGGAGACCCTCGGGGTCACCGATCCAATCGCAAGACTAACCGAAGCATGGCCAGACATATTAAGTGATTCCGTCGACAGCTCCAGCCAACTTTCTCGGCTTTCGTAAATTAACGTCTCGATCACGATGTTGACGCTTGATTCGATTTGCCTCATTCTCGGGCGAATCCTTGAATGTTCGATGTCAAGAACATTTACTCAACCGGCTAGTGTTCAGACAAGTGCCGTTCCCTACCGGAGAAAACTCAGTAGGCTGGTCGAAGTTATTTGAGCGGTCACCGAGTAGGTGAACTCCAATAAAGACTGTTCATTTTGCAAACGCAGCACAGTTTCTGGGATGTTGGTTGACTTCACATTGCTTAACTGAGTTTCCACTTCCAGCTCAAGATCTTCGATTCGATACTCAAGTTCTTCCAAAGATTGCAATGACGCAGACTGGCGTCCCATCGTCACAAGAATGTGATCGGCAATCTCGTCCAAATCCCCAATTCGACGATCGAGAGCACTCCCATAGTCAGCATTACTCATGTCGCGATTATTTCGCAGGTCTTGAGCTAACTCATGAAGCACTTGAAAGGCGTTTGCAGTTCCCGGAAACTCTAGATAGTCCGTTCCTGGACGCGTGATTTGTTGTGTGTCGATATGAGCCTGGCCACCACTCGTAGAATCGATAATGGTTTGGCTCGCGGAGAAATCAATAGCAAGGCTTGTATTACCCCCATCCACACTAATTGTCCCATCGGCCGTTAATCCGTCCGTGCCGGTAAACCCAGGAATGACAGAACTCATATCGAGAAAAATGTGCCGTCCATCGGAATCAACTACTTGCAAATCAACATCGGCATTGGTCCACGGAACGATAGCGCCACTGTTCAACTGAACAGTTCCAGACGTTCCAGTTCCGCTGGTATCCACAACCGTAATTTGGTTATCTCCCGAAGGGCCAATCACGGTATCTCCATCAGCAGAACTTGCTCCTGGTGAGACTCCAGATGATCCGTCAAACGTGGTCAATGTGTGTGAGACCAATAAATTAGCTCGACCGACCATGCTATCGGTTCCCGCCCCATTTTTGGCCCCCGTCTCTCCGTAGACCAGCATTTCACCCCGATCGCCATTTTCAAAAACTTCATCGCCGGCATAAAATGTCTCGATCGCCACCCTCGTTCCAATGTAGGCATAACTACTTTCCGAGGCACCTTGATAGTTGGCAACCAAAGGTCCACCTTCAACCTCAGGATCTCCAAAATCGTAAGGCGGTTGGTCGGCGCGAACGCCCGAGTACAAATACGAACCCCCTAATTGAGAGCTTGCTATGTCTTTCATATTTTCCAGCAGACTTTCAACTTCAATTGCAATTGCATTTCGAGCACTGGGCGTATTTGCTTGAACGCCCTGCTGCGCAAGCGATTTTGCCTGGATCAAAATGTCGTGAGATTGCTGCATATTGAGCACGCTCATGTTGAGCTTTGCCTCGGTATCGTTGACAGCCAATACATCCGACTGAAGATGCTGGAGCTGGGTCGACAAGGTTGTTACTTGCCGAAACGCAACCGGATCATCAGATGCCTTTTCGAGGCGTACCCCCGATGAAATCTGACGCTGATATTTCGTAATATTTGAATTGAAATTCGAGACAAATCGAATTGCCTGATTCGTATTCGTTTGAGATGTCGTTCGAAAAAGCATTGAATTACCTGATCATCTGAAACAGTTCGTCGAGCATAGCTTCCATAGATCGCACAACTTGAACTGCAGCTTCGTAAGTTTTTTGATATTGGGTCAAGTTAATGAGTTCTTCATTAACATCAACTCCAGACACAGAATCGCGTTCGGATGCATATTGAAATTTCAAATCGGAAAGACTGCTTTGCACACTAATCGAAGCTTGCACACGGAATCCAATTTCAGAATTTAGCTCCCCGAGGTAGTTCTCGAACGTAGCGCCTTCTCCATTGACGAATTGATTTCGCATTTCGATAAAGCCCTTCAGATTGTCAGTGTCGGCCAAATCTCCCGATTGAGATGTGGCAATCGCATCTGGATTACCTTTTATTCTTGAATCCAAATCGATACTTTGTGCATCGTTTCCGGAAAAAAATGTATTCAAACCGACAGCTGAAAGTATTCCAGCGGTATCCGAATTGGAGACCATGACAACCTCGAAATTGTCACCTGCCACCAAATCACCCACGCCTAATTCCAACGATACCCCTTGGCCAAGTTCGAGAGGGTCTCCGGCGGCATAACCGTCTCCAACGGCGATTTCGTCAATCACTGTACCACTGGCATCCGTGACCTGAACTTTTAATCCAGCGGTCTTACCAATCTCACCGGTTCCGATTGCAGTAATGGTGTAGGTTTGATTTTGATCCCCTGTATAATCTCCAACCACACTTGGAATGGCGGTTCCCGCGACCCCCGCTAAATCAGGCGTATTCTCTAATCGACCGGTAAAATCAAAGTGATAACCAGGTTGGGCGATAACTGACATTTTCCCAGTATTGGCGTCTACAACCGCCTGAACATTGTTGATCGTTGTGATTTTAGTCGCGACGTCACGTAACGAATCAGTAGCCGGATCAATGGAGATCCCGGTCGTTTGCCGTTCCCCCGAAGGAGAGGTAATCGTAACAAATAACTCGCCAGCCTCGATGGGGAAAACAGCCGACTCATCTAACGGCAAATCAACATCACTCACTGCCCGCGTTCCATGGAGTGTCTTAAACGGCCCATCGATTCCAATTCCCACGGCGTGCAACTGATCCATCTGCGAGATTAGTTCTGCAGCAAAAGTATCCACCTGCCCTGCAAAGCCACCGATCATATTATTATGCACATCTAGAAGTGCGGCGATTCGCCCACCGGCAAACTCAACTGGCCGATCGCCCCCCTCCAGTTGAATCTGAATGTCGCCCGAAGCATCCGTCACCGTTTCAAAACGAATGGGCGTCATACCGATGTTCACAGTACTTCCGGCCAGTCCAAGCCCCATATTATTTTGCACAAACTCAAATCGCTGCACATCGACCCGCTCGGCAATCTGATTCACCAGTCGATCACGTTTATCCATCAAGTCATTCGGGACTCTGTCATCCAATGTCGCGTTGATTTGGTTCTGCAAGCCTACCAGTTGCTCAATTTCAAGATTGAGGGTGTCGACCTCCAGTTGAATCTGCTGCTTCACACCATCTTTGATATCGACGAACTGATTAGAGGTCTCTCGTATCCGACTGGCTAAATTTCCAGCCTGATTCAAAACTGAATTCCGCAATGAAATCTCTCCAGGATTTGCTGAAAGCCGAGACATTTCATCAAAAAGTCCATTAAGCGCATCCTGAATCGAGCCATCGCCTACTGTAAGAATCGACTCAATTCGCGACTCCAGCATTAAACTCTGATCAATTCGGCTTAAATCGGAGGTAGAATTCGTATAAGCCGTTTCAGTAATATTATTTCGTATGCGCCGCAACTGACCGACATTGACGCCCGCCCCTGCCGCCTTTCCATCGACGATTGTCGAACGGCGAGTGTCCAACAAGACATCTTGGCGGTGATACCCTTCGGTACTCGCATTGGCCAGATTATGCGAAATGGTATTGATCGCAAACTGACTGGCTTGTATTGCCGATAGCCCAATGTTTAGATTCATTTTTTCACTCTAACAACTTGTTTTGAGGAAGCCGGAATCTGGAGATCCCTTTTGCGTTTGCCCCGAGGCATCATAAGAATTTAAACTTGACCGATCACCGGCCAGCATTTGATCAAAGTAATTCAAGGTGTACACAAGAACCGTTTGATTCCCCATGGCGATTGCTGAAAACTCGTTGTATTTAGATTTCACTTCATTTCGCAATGTCATCAATTCGCTTTTTATTGGCTCTGCAAGTTTGCGTGACAACTGAGTTACTGAAACCGGGCTGTCCACTTGCATTTCTAGATCGTTTAAAAGGAGCGGCAATCTTTTACGTGCCTCAAGCACCGGATGAAACTTATGGGTAATCTCTGTATTTAAGCGATTTAACCGAGTGCGAACTGCCTCATTCTCGGCGTAATGGGCCCGCGTCATTTCCATCTTGTTTTTGGATTCAACTTCGCCGCCATCTGAGACCAACTCGTCCGTCTGTCGCTTCCGCTGGTCTTTCAAAATGGATTGAACTTCTAAACTCGATTCAATCACCGCGTCGAGCAAAACAGATTCCTGTCGAAGATGCTGCATGATTTGCCGCGTCTTTTCAACCAGTTGCTTTTGTTGATTTTCCATTAGTCTCTCTTCACGGTAACTTTTGTAACTGCCTAAATACTTATTTAACTAATCAAAAATTCGAATCCCAATTTTGTCGCACCGCCTAATCGGCTTGGCCCAATTCGCTACTCACCAACTGGTGAATTCTGGCTGTAGACTTCAGCAACCTTTGCGATTTCAACCTTTGCGATTTCAACCTTTGCGAGATCAACACCGCCCGACACCCCTTCCAAGTGTGCCTTGATTGTGTCGCCAATCCCTAAAGGACGCGACTCTGAAAGATGTTGTCCCATGAACATATCAAACATACCACCATAAGTATCACTGCCATCCCCGCCAAACAAACCACCTTCATCGCTGTCGAGAGTATTCCGCATTTCCTTTAGCATCAGCGAGAGAAAAACGGATTCAAATTCGTTCGCTGCTTTTTCGATGGCTGCATTTTCGGTTTCGGCTTTGATGCGACCCTTGGCCATCTGCAGAGCTTCGACATCCGCCCCAACCTGATTAGCCATCACCTGTGATAGGCCGATCGAATTTCCAACACCGTCAATCATTTTGAATCTCTCGTAATAAGTTTCACTTTGACGTTAACCTGAAACAACTCACTCTTCCAACCACTGTTTTATCACTACTCAATTATTAACTCTGCTTGCAAAGCCCCCATGTCTCTGGCTTGAAGCAGAATCGGAATAAGATTTCGCGGGGGCACTCCAAGCTGATTTAATAAAGTAGCTAAATCGCGAACCGTTGGTTGCTCTTCCATCAATGCGTAATTCCCTCCTGATTCGGTCACATTAATTTCGGTATTAGGAGTTACTACCGTCTCTGCGCTTCTGGGGGCGAAAGCACCAGGCAGGTAAACATCGGGAGTTTCTCTGACCTTCACGACTAGATCCTCATAGCCAAAAGCAAACGTCGACAATTTGACGTTTTCACCAATCACAATCGCGCCGGTAGACTCATTCACGATGACAATGGCTTGGCTGTCGGTGGTCACTTTAAGCTGTTCGATTTGGTTGACAAACTTCAGCTTGTTATTTTCAAATTCAGCAGGAAAACAGACCTGAACGACCCCGCCATTGAGCCCTCGCGACGCTCGCGGGAAAACTGCATTGATGGCTTCTTCGATCGCAACCGCGGTGCCTCGATCTTTGTTTAACAGTAATAAATCGAAAGTTTTTCCCGAAAATGGCGACTCATTTTGCAACGCCCGCTCAATTTGAACCGTAACTTTCGCCTTGGTAGGATGATTCTTCGTGATGTCTGCACCATCTCCTTTAGCCGAGAACCCCCCAACGACCAATTCCCCGCTTGCGACTGCATAGGCATCTTTACTACCTATGGGAAAAAGCAGAGCACTCTGTA
Organism: uncultured Pirellulaceae bacterium; assembly: GCA_938083195.1. GTDB lineage: Bacteria > Planctomycetota > Planctomycetia > Pirellulales > Pirellulaceae > Mariniblastus. The sequence continues at coordinate 356,249 of CALKCK010000009.1, forward strand.
AATATCCCCCAAACAATGACGTCGCCTCATCCAGCACTGACACCGTCCCGGTTAACGTCTCTCCTTCTTGGTAGTTGGCAGGCACGTCGACTGAGATGTTAACCAGCGCGACGCCACCCTCAGCTACATCAGCGATATTTAAACCCCATCGCTTGTAATAATTCCGTAGTTCCTGCGCCGTATCCTCCGAGTTACTCCCGCCCGCGCCCAATCCAGTGACCAAACCGCGGCCTTCCAAGGTATTGGTTCGATCGGAACTAAGTCGCGTTATGTCCTTGACTCGGTGCCGTACTGGATCGACCGAGACTGATTTCTCCACATCCCGACTTCCGGCTTGAGGGGCCGAGGGGCTTTCCTCGAGAGCTTGTGGGGCCGAAGGGCTTTCCTCGAGAGCTTGAGGTGCCTGACCGTGGCATACCGGCCCTACCCAAGCGAAGACGCAGCAACCCAACAATGCAAGCGTGAAACGAGTTGTAAGTAATTTGGTTATGAGCATCTTAGAATCCATTCCAGTTCATCTCATCTAGGTAAACGCGTCACTCATCGCGATCAATTTAATATGGCCACCAGCGATTAAATTTCCGCCCTAACCATCCCTGATTAAAAAAGTGCTTCTCAACACCTTCTTTTGGATCGGTTGCATAACGTATTTCCAAATCTCCAATATCCTTCGACGAGATTTGATTACGCACGCTAATGTCGACAGAGCGAACAATCCCCGTAAGAATTAACTCCCGACCATCCCCCTCCATTGAAACCATTCGTTTCCCGCGAATCAGTAGATTGCCATTTTGAAGACGGTCGACCACTGAAACGGTAAATCGATCCGAGAAATCTCGCTCACTCTTGTATCTCGTGTCACCCTGAAAATCTCGATCGGCCGTGGCATTGGCATTAGCAGTCAAACCGCCAACGCCCGTTCCAATACCTCCTGCGAGAGCATAATCTCCTGAGTTCGAGGTGTTCGCCGAATTTGATTTCCGCAACAACCGATTGTCTTTATTTTCAATCTTGGATTTTTCTTCAATGACCACAGTTAATAAATCGCCCGGCTGCCTCGCCTTAACGTCACCGAATAGGCTGGCACCGCCTCCCCTTATTCCTCTTTCAAAAAATGAAGGCGTTTGAGCGACTGCTGAATCTAGCGAACCTCCCAAAACTGCGATGGCAAGTAGAGGGAAAATATAAAAAATCGTTCGAGAGTAGCTTTCGAACATTGAATGTCTCACCTAAATAATAACCATTAAAAAAAGTCATACCCAACAATCAAAAACTCAATCAATCAAAGCAGAGTACGCATCCAGAACTCGGGCCTTGGTTTTTCTCTTAGTTCGAGGATGAATGAACTCAATCCTCTCTCCCAAAGCTCCGTCGGACAAAGCCTTTACATTTTTCAATTCCACACTCAAACTTCCGCTTCGAGCAATTACGTCGATAAGAGTGTTGCGTTTAACTAGGATTCTCTCACTCGCTTTGATGCGACTTACACTTGAAGGCTTCAGCAATGCATACTTTTCTAAATCCTTGGTCGTTGTTTTCCCAAGTGCGTTTACATAAGTCAGAAAGCTGCTGCTTGTTGTTCGTGTTGAAACCAATCGTCGCTCGGATTTAAGATTCTTAAAAGTCAGTTCGGTGCCCACGGGGATGTCTTCCTTTGCCACTGCAAAATCCCGGTACACCGACACTTTTGCTCGCACCCTAAAAACGACTTCTGACTTTGCCGTAGTATCAATCATCCCTGCAAACAGCTGATTCCCCAGTGGCAACTCAGCTCGACCGATAGGTAGAATTTTCAGAGAACTCAAGCCGGCGATATCAGTTGGGAAATTCGTCACCTGTTCCACATTTACGTGTAAATCTGAGTCAGCAATCGAATACTCTTTTAGCAAGCTCCGCCGTAAAACATCGGCAAGGTATTTCTCAGGCTCAAACGCTTCAACGTCCAACGGTTTTACTGCATTAAGCTGCCTTGCCATGACTTCCACTGCTCTCGCGCCACCCGCTGTGACATGCTTCGCCTTGATCACCTTAACTGACGAAGGGCCAACAATTTCAAAATCGCTCAGTCGATAACCCGCAAGCCGCAAACGTATTCCCAGTTGGCTACTCGAGATCGACAATTCGTTCTCGGTACTCGAAAACTCATCGATATCGATAGCGCCAATTCGGCTAGCAACCCCAACCTGCTCACACTCGATCTCGGCAATTTGATGAAGATGAATGATCGAATTGGGAATCGCGACCACATTGTCGGTTACTTTTAAACGAACCGGCGGCCTGCCTTCTTGCGCAAAGACGACGGCACCAAGACTGATAAGCCCAATGAAAATTTGCAGGATGAATCTTTTACTACGCATCATTTTCCTAAACTATCGAACGATCTGGGCGGTGGTGGAAAGCATTTCGTCACCCGCCTTGATCGCGCGGGAGTTAATCTCATAAGCTCGCTGAGCTGTAATTAGTGAAACCATTTCCGAGACGACCTCGACGTTCGAACTCTCCAAACTCCGCGATTGAATATTTCCGAATCCATCAAGGCTAGGCGTCCCAGCAATCTCTTGACCGGATGCTTGGGTTGCTTCGTAGAGGTTTCCACCGGCTTGGCGCAAACCAGTTGGATTTGCAAAACGAAAAAGCTGAATCTGCCCAAGTTCAACAGGTTCAGGTTCACCCTGTTGCTGGATGCTTACAACACCACTGTTTGAGATGCTAATCTGCCCCCCCGTATTTGGAATAGTAATACCTGGGTCGAGTCGATAGCCTTGAGAATTGACCAGTTCTCCGAAGGCATTTTGTGTGAATGAACCATCTCGGGTGTAGCCAATCAAACTCCCAGAGTCTATCACTTTGAAGAAACCTTCTCCCTTAATAGCCATATGGGTATCAATGCCATCCTCAATGGGAGCACCCTGTGTGAAGACGTTGGTGGTTCCCGTGGCCCGAACACCATTGCCAATTTGCAGCCCGATGGGTGCCACTTGGCCATCGCCGATGGGAGCGCCGGGAACTTTAGAAACATCGTAGATCAAATCAGAAAACTCCACGTGACTCTTTTTGAATCCAGTGGTGTTTACGTTGGCAAGATTGTTGGCCGTATTATCGATCAACAATTCCTGAGCTCGCATTCCAGTTGCACTGGTAAAAAACGCTTTCAGCATAACTCAATCCTTACTATTAACACGCTTGTCTTCGTTGTTATGAATTAATGTTCTCTTTGACTGCATCTGAGATTGCGCGAATCGCTTTCTGAGCTGATTCGACTCCTCGTGATCCAACAATCAGACTGATCAGTTCCGTCACCGGGTGAGCATTGGAAAGTTCTCGGTAACCCTGCATGACTAACGGATTTTCAGCAGGCGTCAGCGTTGCTTCGCCAAGCTTAAAGTAAATTTGACTATTGGATTCAACTTCACCGGCATTCAGCAATTGATTGTTGTCGAACTGAACCACATTCAACTGACCAATCTGTATTCCACCCCCAGCAATCGTTCCACCTGCAGAAATCGTGCCGTCCGGTTGGATCTGAATATCCCAATCCGAAACCTCTGGCGGAATCACGATAGGCTGGTTCCCCTCTCCCAATACTGGCAACCCGTCACCATTCACTAATTGCCCTTGGGAATCTCGAAATAGCACACCGTTACGCGAATACAACTCCGCTTCTGCGCCCTGATAAACTAAAAAACCATCACCACCAATTGCAACATCAAGCTTTCGATCTGTTGATTTCTTAGGCCCCGCTTCAAAATCAGTCGCCACTGAACTAATACCCGAGCCAGGATAAGATCCCACCACTCCGTCTACCTCCGCAACATGCTCCTCAAACGTAAGCAACTGCCGCCTATAACCAGGGGTGTTCAAATGCGCAAGATTTGACGAGATCACCTCCTGCTGGCGGCTGTAGTTCTCAAGGGCCGTCGCGCCACTATAAATTCCGTTGAACATTTTTTACTCGTTTCCAATTGGTAAGCATCGCCACCAATGCAATCGAGAGGCCAATGCAGGCCATATTGAGAATTTCAACGCAGATAATTTCAAAATCGCTTAGATCAAAGGAAATTGCCCGCTAGCACTGTTCACTTAAACGATTTGGTAAACCTTAACGATGGAAAGGATTTCCTTGATGAGGAAAACTTTACCTATTTGAGAAGATCCACTCAAAACAGCCGCCCCAAACTAAGACCAGTCCGGAAAAATCAGTACATTCCTCCTAACTGCGGGAACCCGCAAAATCTATCGTCATGTACATTTCGGATACATGATTTTCCGCCATTCGTCGATCATCACTAGTGGTTAGGGTCACTTTAACGGTTACGTTAAATGCGAAAACCAAATTGCATGATGCAAATTTGGGTTACCAATTAACCACCCCTTTTCTTTTGTTTGCGAGCATTCCTAGAAGTATGTCAGATCAAAATTCACAAGACGCCAATGAAGAGAGCCCCAAAAGCCGTCGGCGCGGCTTAATTTTGATTTTAAGCGTGGCAGTCATTGCAGTTGCTGGCGGCGGCGCGGCGCCCTTCCTTGCGAAATTTGTCAATTTGGACTTTAGCAAAGCCACCACGGTCAGCGCCGACGAGAGCGGTGCCAATGAAGAGGTCGACTATATCGACTTCCCTGAGATCACCGTCAACTTGAATGAAGCTCGCCATGCAAGATTTTTAAGAATCCATTTCTCTCTACAGGTGCCTGCTTCTCAGAAGTACAAAATCGAACAGGACGTCACCAAGAAGGCTCCTAAGTTCAATAACTACATCCAGGTTTACTTGTCGGACAAAACGCTTGAAGAACTTTCCGGCAGCTTTGGTCGCAATCGAGTTAGTCGCGAACTAAGAGACTATTTTAACGAAGTGCTTTTTGAGGACGGTATCGAACGCGTCCAAGATGTTTTATTTAATGATTTTCAAGTGCAATGAGCCAAGCTCCCCTCGAACGCTATGATTTCGCCGCATCCGAACGGGTCAAACGACCGTTACGGCAGCAGCTTGATATTTGGAGTGAAAAGGCCAGCGAAATTTTCATCCAGCAGTGGCAAACCGTTTCGGAATCAGAAATCCAAGTCTCAGCAAAAACAATCGACGCTCACTCTTTTGTGGATATCCAAGAATCCTGGGAGAATCCGTGCTCCGGGGCTGAAATTGGATTTCGACAAAATACGGTGAAAGGCCAGCTGATCATCGAGAACCAACAATTGAGGGTTCTGCTGATGGACATCCTCAAGGGAGACGACTCCGCTGACGGACATCGAGATCTGACGCCAATCGAATCGTCATTGGCAACGCTGATTTTCGAATTAATTGCTGTCAGTTTCAGCGAAGGCTGGCAAGAGCAAGAACCGCTTGCATTTGAGTTAAGAGAATTCGATCCGATGCCGGAACGAAACCGACTTTTCGCTGCAGACAAAAAAGTTTTAATTTGTGGATTGGAAATAGAGTTAAACGGTCGGACCGCCGTGATGCACCTCCTAATTGCCTGCAATGAAACGGCAGCATTTTTTAGAATTGACCCATCGGCTACTCCGGAAAAAAAGACGGGACAACGAATCTCGCCAAACATGATTTCAAAAATTAACATCAAATTGGATGCTGAACTCGGATCCGCCAGATTGGATATGACCGACTTGGTTACCCTTTCCGTTGGCGACATCATTATCCTCGAGCAGTCGGTACGTGAACCGGTTGCTGTTCGAGTTAACGGCGAGGTTTTATTCCACGCTTGGCCAGGTAAGCAGTTTAATCAGCAAGTCCTCAAAATTGATTCGATGGTAGAGTAAAACTATGAGCCTTGATACCGAAAACCAGGAGCCAGCGGAAGGCGTCGCCGAACCAGTCGAAACCAGTGCTGGAGGATCCGCATCAGCCGAACCGGTTGGCTCTGAACAGAATGCCAATGAAACAGCTGATGTGATTTCGTCACCAGATATTAGCGTTCCCGAATATCAGGAATTCACTGACACTTCGGGCAGCGGTCGTGCTGAGGATTTAGCACGGCTACAAAATATTCAGATCACCGTTTCGGCGGAACTGGGACGGGCAACCATTCCTATTCAGGATTTAATGCAACTTGGAGAGGGCACTGTCTTGGAACTGAATCGGGAAATTGACAGTCCTGTCGAACTCATGGCACAAGGGGTTAAGTTAGCATCCGGCGAAGTGGTCGTGGTGGACGGTTGTTTTGCGATTCGCATCACCAAAGTAGAAGCTCAAAATTGAGGCTGGCGCTTACGCCAAGAATCCAATGATTTCAAAAATCTCAATCATCGCAGCGGCGTTACTGTGTTTGTGTTCGACAGTGACGCATGCACAGAATCAAAATAACGAATTCACTCCTCCTCTGCGGATGAACGCAAATACGTTGAATTCGTCATTACGTCCGATACCAGTTCCTAAAAAACTACCGACCGACCTTCACGTGATCAACGCGACGCATCTCGAACCGTTAAAAACCAACATGGACCCGGTCTTGGGTGTGCTCGATCAATTGAGCGAACGCATGGAAAGTCAAAAACCAGCTCCTCCAGCAACAGGCTTCAACGCTGGCCTAACTCCCGTTGCTAACGAATCACTAGCAACTCCGCTTGCGCCTGCAGAGCTCTCTACTGACTCGTCCAATCCAGAGGTTCGATCGGCTGATTTCACCACGCTCGTAAAAGACCTAACCTACAATACCTTAATCGTACTCGCGTTCGGCGTGGGGTTCATCTTTGTGGCCAAAGTCTGGTTCACCAAAAAACCGCAACAGCAATCACCGGAAACAGCTGTAAATTTTGACGTTCTCAGCACGCTCAAAATTGCGCCCAAATGCAACCTGATGCTGATTCAAATCGGCCAGGATCGACTTGTCGTTGCCACCGACACTCTCGGCGTAAAATCTGTGGTGCGGCTGACCGATTCATTTGGCAGTCAACTCGACTCCTTTGACACCGAACCGAGTGATCAAGAAGCCGAAATCCCAACTCCAAAGATACATCGAAACGATGGCCCCGCTGCCCCAACTTACTCGCTTGCTTCGATTGGCAAGCCCAACTCAAGTCAAAGAAAACTGCCGCCAAGACAGGCGAAGTCAGAAAAAGAAATACAAAAGGATATGGAAGCCGCATTAAAAAAATTCGGCCTCACTGACCTGATGTAAACAGTCACTTCATTGCAAGAGACTGGTCGGCAAGGAGGCTGACAATGGACATCCAAATATTACTCGCTCAAGTTGAAGCCACCGATGCGTTCGGTGAGCTTGCGCCCCCGATGCAAATTGCGATTTTGCTCGGCGCGTTGAGTTTCGCGACGGCCGCTTTAGTAAGTTTAACAGCGTTCACACGAATCATCATCGTACTTTCGTTTGTAAGACGAGCACTTTCCACGACGGAAATACCGCCGAACCAGGTCATGCTGGGCCTCTCTTTCTTTTTGACGCTGTTCGTAATGGCTCCTACTCTCGAAGCAATTAATACGCGAGGTGTCCAGCCCTACCTCGCAGCGCAACAGTCAGAAGGAACTGCGCCAGAGTTTGGGATAACAGAACTTGTAACCGTTGCCACCGAGGAAATTCGGCGTTTTATGACGGTGCACACGCGAGGCAACGACCTTCAGCTTTTCGTTGATCTGGCTAATCTCCCCGAAACAACCATCGCAGAGGAAACGCCTTTAAAAGTACTAATACCTGCTTTTATCATCAGTGAATTAAAAACCGCATTCATCATGGGCTTCTGTATTTATATCCCGTTTTTATTAATCGACTTAGTCATTTCCACGATTCTGATGTCTCTGGGAATGATGATGATGCCACCGGTCATCGTTTCAACTCCCTGCAAGTTACTGTTGTTTGTGCTCGTAGATGGTTGGCAACTTATCTCCAAAGCACTCGTCAGTAGTTTCGTAATTTAGGCGAAATCATTCCCAGCGAATTTATCATCCAAACAAGAACAACTTTTAAACGAAAGTCCAGCACTCACAACTACTTTTAATGGCAAACCAAGCAACCAACAAATCGAAAACTAATTTTAGTTTTGCCCAGCAAAGCGAAACGTGGCTCTCCGCCGCATTTCTGTTGACGCTCGCGGTGTTGATTGTGCCGTTGCCAGTTTTTTTACTGGACATGTTTCTAGCGACCAACATCGCAATTGCTGTTTTGCTTCTTCTGGTCACACTCAATGCAAAACGTCCTCTCGACGTTTCTGTTTTTCCGTCACTCCTGCTACTGATGACGCTCTACCGCTTAGCATTAAATGTAGCAACCACGCGTTTGATCTTACTTAACGGCGATGCCGGGATGATTGTCGACGCGTTTGGTGGTTTGGTGGTCGGAGGCAATCTTGTTGTCGGTGGTGTGGTCTTTCTAATTCTAGTCACCATTCAATTTATTGTGATCACCAAAGGTGCAACACGTATCTCCGAGGTGAATGCGCGATTTACGCTTGATTCATTGCCTGGTAAGCAAATGGCCATTGATGCTGAACTTAACATTGGTGCCATTAACGAAACCGAAGCAAAAAAACGTCGAGACGACTTAGCTGCCGAATCAGAATTTTTCGGAGCCATGGATGGTGCCAGTAAGTATGTCCGTGGTGACGCCATCGCCGGCTTGGTCATTATGGCGGTCAATGTTCTTGGCGGTGTAATCCTCGGCATGAGTAACGGCCAGGGACTCATGGAAGCAGTTCAGGTTTACACAATCTTGACCATTGGCGATGGCTTAGTCTCCCAAATCCCGGCTTTATTGATTGCCTCAAGCGCTGGTGTTCTAGTTACGAAGTCATCCTCTGACGCGAATCTGGGGGAGGAAATTGGCAGTCAGTTTGTCAAAAGTTATCGCGCCATGTTTACCGGTGCGGTCATCCTATTGTTCATTGCCTGTGTTCCCGGCCTGCCCAAAACTCCCTTCATTGGCATCGCCTTAGCCATCTTTTTAATGGCTCGTTCGGCGAAAAATAATACAGAAAAAGAAAGCCTGCGAGATTTACAAGAACAGGATGAAAGCCAACAAGAACCGCCTTCTCCAGATGAGCAAAACCTTGACAACTTCCTTCAAAATGACCGCATCGTCATCGAGGTTGGGGTCGGCCTTATCAATCTCGTTGAACCAAAAATCGGCAAAAGTATTGTCGATCGCATCTCGACGCTCCGAAAGGATCTTGGCACTCAATTTGGATTCTGGATTCCGAAAGTTCGAATTCACGATAACCTAAAAATCAATGTCCTCGAGTATCGAATTAAAATTGGTGGTCGGCTCGTTGGCAAAGGTGAGATCCAGCCCAACGAGTACCTCGCGATCAACCCAGGCAACGTGCACCTGCAAATCGAGGGAAGAGACACCACCGACCCGGCTTTTGGATTGGCCGCCAAATGGGTCACTGAGGCCAACAGGCGAAGTGCTGAGATCGCTGGGTTTACAGTCGTTGATGCCGCAACCGTTTTAACAACTCACTTGGGGGAATGCTTGAAACGACATGCCGATGAACTACTAAGCCGTGAAGACATGCAAAAGATGTTAGATAAACTTAAGGAAGTTTCACCGACCGTTGTTGGGGAAATTAAACCAGAAGGCCTGAGTGCGAGCGTCCTTCATCAGGTTTTGATCCGGCTTCTCAAAGAATCCGTTTCCATTTCTTCTCTCGAACGAATCATAGAATCCTGCTCGCATCACTATGGGCACGCTAAAACAACCGCTGATCTCACAGAATATGTGCGGGGTGACATCGGCGCTCTAATCGTAGAACATTTCCGTGATGAAACCGGAAGGGTCTGTGTGGTTCTTTTGGAACCTAAAGTCGAACATCAATTCCGCCAATCTTCCAATGGGGAAATGATCGCAATGCAACCCGAGCATTTGGCCAATTTGGTAGATAAATTCAAATCAACTTGGGAACTAGCTTCGATGCAAAACAAACCCACCGCAATCCTGGTGGACTCATCCTTGCGTCTTGCGATGCGGCAAACCATCCATCGCTCGCTCCCTCAAATATCAATCATTTCATACAACGAAATCCCCGGGGATCTCTTGATAGAACCAGTGGCCGTAATTCGCAGCGAAGATATTTTTGGAACTGAATCCAACCCCGTCGATCCGCCAAATTCGATGGACCCTAACGCACAGGAGCAATTCTCTTGAGCATTAAAAATCAAATCACCAATCGACGAATTAAACGGATTGGGCCGATCGGGAAAATCATTGGACTACTGACCGCGAGTTTCGTCGCATTGATTGGGCTGGCGATGGGATTAGAACCACAAATTATCCTGTGGCGTGCTGTGATTGCCTCCTTTCTGATTGGCTCGGTCGTCGCCTTTGGAGTGAGCGTCATTCAGGTCGCAAATAATAAAAGGAGCTAATCCACCCCTCGAAATATATTTTCTAAACTCACGAGTAACAAAAACGAACTAAGTTTTCAATAACATGGACCAGGCGATTAAAGCATATCGAGAAGCCGCCGTTGAGCAGTTGCGCAATCAACTGATACTCGACAACGTCGATTATGTGCGCAAAATCCTAAGTACCATGACCTCTGTCTTGCCCAACAATTACGATCGAGAGAACCTGGAACAGGCTGGAATTGTTGCCCTGGTAGAAACCGCTAATTCATTCGAGCCCGAACGCGGCATTAAGTTTCGCACTTACTGTTTCCCGAGAATCCGCGGTGCGATCGTAGATGAAATGCGCAAGAATTCGCCCGTTCCCCAGCAAATGCTGACCCACATTAAGACCGTCAAAAATGCTTACATGACCTTGGAACCGCCGGTCACTCCGGAAAAGCTTGCGGAAACTACGGGCCTTGGGATTGAAAAGATCTTACAAGTGCTCGAAGCCATGCGGTTTTCGAAACCGCAAAACTGGAATGACCTTTATTGCAACATCCATTCGACTTGGCGGTCGGGCGAAGACAGTCCAGATTCGGCATTAGAAAACGAGGAACTCAAGGGACTCGTAGCCGATTGCATTGAAAAACTCCCAGAACGAGAACGGCTCGTGTTGACGCTTTACTTCACCGAAGATTTGAGCCTTACGGAAATTGGCCAAGTAATCGGTGTTTCCGAATCAAGGACATCTCGTATTTTGGCGGCTGCAAAATTCCGCCTCAAAGAACTGGTCAAAGTAAATATCGAGTGATTGCAACGAATCGTTGAGGCCTTCGCAGATCGCCTACACAATCTATCAAGGAAGACAATCGTGAGTACTGAAGAGAAGCCCATCAAAGGCAACATCCTGAGATCAAAAACGGCAAGCGGAACGACCGCAAAACATGTCATTGGCCCCGCGTCAACTAACATCATTAATGACCCCAAAGGCCATTCAATCAAAGTCAATAAACTTAACGGCACCGTCGACTCGATCGAAGTGAATTGCTCGTGCGGTGAGCGAATTATTGTGAAGTGTGATTATGAATAAAAAATTTCGAAATCTGAAATGCAGTGCGGGACGTAATTCAAACAAGTCCCCATTTAAACATTTCTGTAACCAATCCAATCGACATTTATCACGCGTCCTCTGTTTCTTAACAGTCGGCAGTCTCGTGTGGTTTAGTGGCTGCGCCTCAAATCCAATGCAATTCCTCGAAAGCATGTCGCAACCATCGTCCATGCTCGAGTTCCCAACCAGCAACAAGGGCTCAAAACAAAAATCCCTTGTGGCAACCCAAACGAAATCTAAGGCTGAAACCAAACCAAACTCCAGCACAGAGACCAAATCGCCCGTTTCAAAGGCAAGTTTTGAATCGACAAATCCTGCAACAACTAAACCTCTCCAAGATGAGAACCAGGCGATGTCACTTCTCCCGAAGGCAGAAACACCACCCGCTGCTGCACCCACGCCGACACAAGCTTTATCGCCACAACCCGCTGACACCACTGAACCGGGATTGTCGGACAGTTCTGAGATTCCCAAAAGCATGGAAATGCCAGACCGTCCTCAGAGTATGAGCAGGTGGCCAAAATCAAGTAGAGAGACTCCCTGCGATACAGGCCCCGACACCTCCACAAATATTTCTTTACCCTCAGTCGCTTTCACTTCATCAACGGTTCCCGATCCCAATTGCGAGCCCGGAGGCTTCGCCTCGCTTAGCATCGGAATGAACCCTCAATTCCCAGGACGCAGCTACTTAAATGGTAGTGAATTCCGACGCGACCCACGCACCGGCACCGAAATCGCAATCCAGCTGAAACAACAAAACAAAAAGCTGATGTTGGAAAAAGAGTACCTGAAAGACACAGCCGAAACCCTCAAAATTCAACTTACAACCGAGCAAGCGGCCCGCAAATTAGCCCAAACTAAATTTGACGAAATTCAAATTGAAAACAAAGACCAACGAAAAGTAATTGCTCAACTTCAACTTGCCTATGAAAACCTTGCCACCCAGAAAATAGAAGTCGAAAAAACATACGACAAGAAGTTGCGTGAAATTGAGTCAACGCTCGACAAGGCTTTGCTTGAAGCGATGTACGATTCGAATAAAAAATAATAACTCATGATCTCGGCACAGCGTGCTTGCCAACCTTGTCATAAAACAGCAAACGACAATTAACACAATTGCCTGAGAAAATTTAATTCAACGCGACGCGACGCGAAAACCAAAATGGGAATTCAGTTTTTACTTAAACTGAAAATCAAAACATGTTGAACAATTTGACAAAACCGGATGCCGGCAATGCATTTTGCGAACCCTCGCGACGCAGCGTACTTTTGACGCTGCTAGGCCTCGCGCTTTCCAGTGGGTGCAGTCATTTTTCAACAACGAAAAAATTACCTTTCCGACGAAAAAAATCCGCAGCGCCGGTGCAACCGCCAAAAAACTGCCACGCCTATTTCAACCCAATAATCCCACAGGTTCTTTCCCAACGGGTCTTGATCATCCCCTCTGGCCCAGAACTAACAAATTTTGATTCCCATCAAAAAATAATCAATGAGCTTGCAGCAACCATTAAGACCTCGCAACTGTGTGACGTCGCTACCCAGCAAGGCTTTCAATTAGAGGCCCAAATCGATGCAGTACTGCAAGGCAAATTTGACGAACGAGAAATTGCAACTGTAGCTCGCGAGTTTTCTGTAGACTCAATCGCTCTGATTCGCATCAATGAATTCAGAACCGTCACACCGTATCAAATCAGTCTATCGCTTGTATTTATTGATACCGGCGAATCAGTCGTCTCCTGCAGCGTTGATGGCATCTGGAACTTAGGAGATCCGGCGACTCGGAATTCTTATCTAAAATTCCTATCAAACTCTCTCGGAGCGCCTCAGCCTCAAGATTCGATCTATCTCCAGTCGCCGCATTATCTTTCTAAATTCATTGCCAGTGAAATTACTACGGCAATTCAAAGCCCGAGTTAGAAAATAACTGGGTTTCTAAGTGGACGCACACTCTCGGCTCAAACGGGTCTCTTGGGCGCTAAGTTAATTGGATGTGGTAATTAATCGCCCTCGTTTTGAACTTACGCGATAACCGAGGCAGTAAAATACCGACAGTATTAGCAACTCACCTATCAGCACCACATTAAAAAAAGCGAACCACTGGCACGCCTCAACCGAATAAAGGCTGTAGGCAACGTTAGGGTCGGAAGAGAAGAAGCCAGTCATTGGCCCGAGTACAGCAAATGCAATTGCCCAAAACAGAAGCAATAAGGCGATTCTCCAGCGATATTTCTTTGAGAAGACGGCGCCAAACGCGAATAGACTGATCAACGATACACAAACCCCAACGACTAAAAATCTAGTAATCGCCTCGACCATCTCTGAAGGATTCATAGTCTCCTGGTAAATTGCTGGCGACTTATTGGCGGCGACAAGCTCGAGGACGATCTGCGTAAATACAATCAATAACGCAGCATGAAATAACAATACGAAAAGATCTCGAATTTTAAAATGAGAAGCCAGATTTCGAGTTGAAATCAAACAATGAGGAGCGATCGATAACTTATAGAACATTCGAATGACAATCAGCGGCAACTGGACTAATAAGAAAACAGCAAACACTCCCATAAAAACAACATTCACCTCCCCGTTATTTAAACTAGACCGCCCCACACTTAATGCCAGTATCCAGTTGTTGATCAACAAAAGAAGTGAGGTGATGGCCAAAGGAATACGCCAAATGCCTTTCTGCCCGCCCAGGCTACACCAAATCGCAAGCAGGCAAACTTGCGCCGCAAGAATTCCCGATACCGCTCCAAACACCACCGCCTCGGTGAAAAAAAGGATCGGCTCCACGTCGGCGAAAAGTAAAACTCCAAAGTAATCAAACACATGAGCGGCAATGGACAGCATTAAGATAGCAATCGCCGCGATAAGAGATACTTCAGTCCTCAGTTGACGACTTTTCAAGAATTCGACATGACGCTTTGTTAATTGCGAATTCATAAACGCTATGCCATTTTTCAGCGAGTCAACCAAAAACAAAAATAAGACGCCGAATGGATGCTAACAAAATCTAATCCAACAGCGAACACACCTAAACGATGATCTCATGGGCGACAGTGCCATGCACGTCAGTCAATCTAAAGTCGCGGCCAGCATAATGGTAAGTCAAACGCTCGTGATCCAATCCCATTAAGTACAACATCGTTGCGTGAAGATCATGAATTGTCATTCGCCCCTCAATTGCATAGTAGCCAAAGTCATCTGTCTTTCCATAGCGAAATCCACCTTTGACTCCGCCACCGGCCATGAACATGGTAAACCCTTCTGGATGGTGATCGCGTCCAATCGTCTGCGGGCTTCCAACTTGTGCGGTGGGCGTTCGGCCAAACTCTCCCCCCCAAAGAACAAGGGTATCATCGAGTAAACCACGGCGTTTTAAGTCTTTAATGAAACCTGTGATCGGTTTATCTATCTGACCAACATTGATTTCATGGCCTTGCTTAATGTGTGAATGTTGATCCCACTGTTCATTATTGAACGGCAGTGAACCAGCATGACTCACCTGGACAAACCGAGTGCCCGCCTCAGAGAAACGGCGGGCAAGCAATAATTGATGAGCAAAGTTTTTCGTTTTAGGATCATCATAACCGTATAGCCTCAGTGTTTCCTCCGTTTCACCACTGAGGTCGAGTACGGCTGGAGCCTCGGATTGCATTCGAAAAGCCATCTCATAGGACTGCAGACGCTCATCCAATTCACCGTCCACTCCAATCCTTGTTTCATAGTCGCGGTTCATCCGTTTTAATTGATTCAACATCAGTCGCTGCTGCTCTCGGCTAACACGATTATTTTTCAAAAACTCAAATCGTGCTTTTGCGGCAGGCGTATTGGGATATCCGGGTGTACCTAAGGGAACACCTCGATGCACATTCGGTAAGAACGCAGATCCAAAATTGTCGACGCCCCCATGTAGACTCGTTGGGCAAATGGTGACATAACTCGGCAGGTTTTGATTTTCGGTTCCCAGGCCATAACTAACCCACGACCCCATACTTGGCCGAACCAAAGATTCCGAGCCGGTGAACAACTTCATACAAGCTCCACCATGCGCAACATTCGTATCACACAATCCGTGGAGCATACATAACTCATCGGCAACTTCCGGTAAATGTTGCCAAAGCTCACTCATAGGGATGCCCGATTTACCAGTCCGCCTGAATTTCCAGGGAGACGCCAGTAAGTTTCCACGTTCACCAAACTGCACTCTCGTCCTTTCAAAAGGCGGAGCTTTCCCATCGTATTTATTTAACATTGGCTTGGGATCAAACAAATCGACATGGCTGGGCCCGCCATGCATAAACAAAAAAATCACTCGCTTAGCTCGCGGAGCAAAATGTCTTACCTGAGTACGAATTGACTCGTCTGCATTCTGCTCAGCCACTAATTTTTTGGCCAGCATGGAATTCAATGCCAATCCGCCAAACCCCATGCAGCCGGTTCGCAGCAACTGCCGCCGATCGATCTTAAAATTGTCTATTGGGGTTGGCATCCTATTTCCCGCCATTCATTACCATCTAGTTAACATTGATCATTTCGTTCGACAGCAGAACTAAATGACAAAACGCAATCCATGCATCCTCAAGACTCGCTTCTTCCGACTGACAAAATTCGGAAATAAAATCAAGTGCCGAATCCACCTCTTGAGCCGTCGCTTTTCTAGCAAAAGCCAAACGATAGGCATATTTAACACGGTCGCAATCATCAGACGATTGCTCAAACAACCTCGCAGCCATTTTCCTGGCAATCTCGGCAACCCATTCATGATTCATCATTAACAAGGACTGGGTCGGCACCGTGGTTGCATTTCGATTGCCTGTTGGAAATGCCGGATTGGGAAAATCAAACAAAGAAAACATCTGATACACATTAGTCCGAACGATGGGTAGGTAAACCGAACGTCGGGTCGACGCTTCATAGATCTCTCGGTTGCGCTTCAAAGCCTCCGGAGATGGACTAAGAGTCGTAATCCCCTCCAACACGCCCCGCTCAATTTCTAGATCTAACTCACCGGACATCATCAACAGAGAATCTCGAATTGCCTCGGCCTCCAATCGTCGCGGAGCGGAACGCCAATACCATCGGTTCTCTCGATCGCGGCTGGATGAATCCTGATCAAAACGAAAGCCCATTCGGTAGGTACTCGACTCCATGATATGCCGATGGAGTTTTTTTATATTCCAATCGTTTTGAACGAAATAGCGAGATAGATAGTCCAGCAATCCTGGGTGAGTCGGTTGAGCTCCGGAACTTCCAAAATTCTCTGTTGATTCAACAATTGCTTTTCCAAAATGCCATCGCCAAACTCGGTTTACCATCACGCGAGCAGCCAATGGTACTTCAGAGTCTGTAATCGCTCGAGCTAACTGGAGTCGCCCGCTGACGGTGCCTGCTCCAAAGTCCTCCAGCTTCGGAGCGACAATACGAGGGGCTCGCCGATTGACCAAGGCTCCTTTCTGAAGATGGTTGCCACGGATAAACACGTGCGTATCACCGACGGGGCCATCCGCAACTGCCATCGCGACCGACTTTTTCAGTTTCATCAATTCCTGGCGAATCTGAAGCATCCGCTCTGTAAAAAAACCGTCCCGTTCCGCAAGCTGACCATGAAGCTCTTCTGCAGCGGCAGGTTCTGACAATCGCTTGAAATCTTCTTTTCCTGCAAAATCCAATAGTTTTTTCGAAGTTAATGCTTGATCGCTCAAACTGCCTACCACGGCAGCATCCGTCAGCTTCCGACGTCGTATTAATTTCGCCCAACGCCTGAGAACAACCGGGTTCAACTCCCGTTCGCTCGCAATCTTTTCAGGTGATCGAAACTTACCTTCTTCCTCGACTCGCACTAATCTCAGTTTATCCAAATGAACCGAAACATTATTAATCTCCAGACGAACACGATGACGATTGCCCGTTAAATTGACACTAGCCTGCGTGAACCATTTTTGATGCTCCGGCATCCACCCCCCAGTTAACTCTGAACACGCCTCATTATTTAAGATCGCTTCATCTAACTTTAAAACCATTGGCCTCTGCTCGTTCGCTGCGTACCGCAACTGCAACAAATATCTTCCCGGCAGCGGGGCAGGGGAGTCGAGCAAATATTCAACAAAACTGGGACCTCCCTGTCGCGACGTTGCAGCGATACCTACTCCTGCTCCGTATCCAGCATCGAGTCTTTCAAAATCCCCTTCTGTAAAATCCTCAGCCTCTACTTCCCAAAAACTATCTTCAATTACTTTGGAAACTGCTATTTGGTCAATATGAGACATCACGTTCTGAACTTCAAAACGCAAGACGTTTTTCCCTTGGATAAACTGAAATCGTCCAGCAACATGCCATCGCTGGTCTTCGGGATTCCAACCTCCAGTTGTGGCACCGACGGCTGAACTATTGACTAACTCGCCATTGAGAAACAACTGCCCGGGGCGGGCATCGAGCGCGGCATAACGGATATCCAGTTGGTAGACCCCCGCTTCGTTGATTTCGAGATCATGTTCGAATGTTGCTAGTCCAGACCCAGATCTGTCAGAAATAATCCCAATCCCCGCGCCATAACCATCGTTAACAACTCCAAAATTTCCTCGGGAAAATTCTTCAGCTTGAATTTTCAATACGTCTGGCAAGCCGTTGGAGTTCACCATGCCACCCACGGGAAGCAACGGTTGATTAGCTGACTCGGAAAGCAACAACCGAACTTGAGCACCGAGTTCGGCTTTCTGCCAACCGATGACTTCAGGAACCTCAGCGAGGTACTGCAGTGCCTGCTCAATCGCCTCCTCCCCCATTCGCAATCCAGCCGACTTTCTGAGCTCAATTTGTTCAGCAGTCAATTGATCTAATTGAGCTTCTAAAATAGGTGTTTGCGCAGACTTAAGACTTCGATCCTGCAACTCGGTGCTTCCCAGGACACCAGCGAGGGCATAGTAATCTTCCGAAGTAAACGGATCGAATTTATGGTCATGACATCGCGCACACCCAATAGTAAGACCAAGAAAGGCGCGACCAATGGTATCGATTTGTTCATCAATAATGTCGCTTCGTTTTTTTTCAAGATCCTGTTCTGCATCGATTTTCACACCCAACGCGAGGAACGTAGTCGCGTTAATATGATCGTTAAACTGATCTACTCCGTCGTGCTCCAGCAAGTCGCCCGCAATCTGCTGGTGAATGAATTGATCATAAGGCAAATTACGGTTGAATTGTTCAATGACATAATTTCGATATCGCCAAGCTAAAGGATAGGGCTTATTCTCGTCGGCACCATTGGAATCAGAGTATCTTGCAACATCGAGCCAATGCCGCCCCCAGCGTTCGCCATATTGAGGACTCGCAAGTAAGTCATTCACCAAATTACCGAATCCTTGGGGATCGTTTAGAACGCGATAATATTTAGTTTGCTCCGCTGGCGTCGGTGGAAGTCCGGTTAAGTCAAAAAATACTCGACGGATGATCGTCGCCCGGTCGGCAGGTTCTGGAATGCTTAACTGCTGTGACTCAATCCCATGCAAGACGTATCGGTCTATGGGATTAATGATCCACGATTTGTTCTTAACAACCGGCAGTGGTCGATCGTCAAGTGGCTTAAATGCCCAATGGCTCCACGCAGAATCCCAGTCAATCTCTCGCGGTTGCGGTCCGCTCGCCGTCTTGAATGAGTCGGGAGAAAATGCGCCTGACTCAAGCCAAATTTCAAAATCTCGAATGATCGAATCTGACAACTTTCCCTTCGGGGGCATTTTAAAATCTTGATGCCGAAGCGCGGACAACAAAATACTCTCACTTGAATTTTTCAAATCAAGTGCTGAACCACTATCTCCCCCCGTAAGCAAACCTTCTAAGGAATCGACCCAGAGGCTACCCTGCAGTGTTGAAGCCTGTTGACTGTGACACGGAAAGCAATGCTGAACCAAAACAGGCCGGATTCGCGTCTCAAAAAATTTCAACTTTTCGTCGTCCGCATCGGCACGGAGAACCCCAAGGGCAAATGAGGCAAACCCTATCCAAAAGAGAAATAATTTCTTTTCAAAGCGCATGACGTGACTTTCCAACCGCCGTTGTCCCAATCTTCAGCACGCCCCCTAAATGCCTGCGAGGCTCACTATCAACAAGGCCGATTTTGAATTTTCGCTGCCGTGGAAAAGAATGTCAAATAATTAGGTATTTTTGGCGTAGAAACTGGCAAAACACCCACTCACCGACGTCGATGTCTGATTTAGCTATCGATACCGCCTACAAAGGACTGAAATTAACATCCAAGTCCAACCAGTTAGACGACAGACGCAGACACTGCCAATCAGAAGCAGTACGCACTCTTCTCGGCAGTAAGTTTCTCCACCTCAAGTTGTGCCCTGAGAGGATCACTCCTAGATCGTCTCAACTACCATCGTCCCACCTCCATTCCTTCCAATGATCAAGCTGACCAGACAATTACGCAATCGTCATCACTTTTTAATTTTGAATCACTAGCTACAGCCATTCAGCCATTTGAAATTAAACCAACCTCCCTGCGCGAGAACCGGTTCGGTCGTTAGGGAATCGGAACCCAATGTTAAAAGTCCCACAACTAACAACGAAACCCCCAAGCGAAACGTAGCTGGGGAAGCCTATTCCCCAGCGCTGCAGCACGCTAAACACTGCAAATTACAGGTTTTCGATCGCGACGGCCGTTAAAACTGCTTTTGAGAATTCGGCTCGCCGAGCCAAAATTAGAAAATCAACATATGGTAATTTTTCCTCCCCTAAAGGAGTATTCGTGACGTAGGCTTTCGAAGACCCAAAAATTCCCCGCAAAACGCCCCACCCACGACAATGCATTTCATCGCAGAAAAAACGATTCCGTTTCAACCGTGCAGCAAATCAAGTGTATTTGTCGGACGCCAACCAATCTATTGCCGAGATGAGTCTTCATTCGGATACGAACTGTTATTTCGTTCCAGTTTTGTCAATCATGCCGACATAGAAGACGGTCAAAAAGCAACAGCCGAATTGTTGATCAACACATTCGCTGAGATTGGTTTAGAAAGAATTGTCGGTTC
The DNA here is from genome assembly GCA_938083195.1 of uncultured Pirellulaceae bacterium. Lineage (GTDB taxonomy): Bacteria > Planctomycetota > Planctomycetia > Pirellulales > Pirellulaceae > Mariniblastus. The sequence continues at coordinate 376,684 of CALKCK010000009.1, forward strand.
ACTTCCAGCCTTCATTAACGTCTCACAAGAGTTCATTGTAAATCAACACTGCCATTTTTTACCCAAAGACAAAGTCGTCATTGAGGTCTTGGAGAATGTCAAACCGACACGCGAAGTCATGCAGGCCCTCAGTGATCTTAAGCGTGAGGGATACACGATCGCGTTAGATGATTTCGTTTATACCGAACATCTGAAACCCATGCTCGAACTGGCAGATATCGTCAAGATTGATGTCTCCGATTTTAATAAGACTGCTGAGCTAGAAAAACAGATTCAATGCATTAGGCCATTTGACGTCAAACTCTTAGCTGAAAAAATTGAATCTGTCGAAGAGTTTGAAATTTGCAAAACGTTAGGTTTTGATCTCTTCCAGGGCTTCTTTTTTTCAAAGCCATCGATTGTGCAAGGACGAAAACTTCCAGCCAATCACATCTCGATGATACAGATCGTGGCTCTGATTCAAAATCCATCAGTAACCCTTCACGAAATCTCTGACATCATCCTGACTGAGCCAATTCTGGCATACAAATTACTTCGCTTCGTGAATTCGGCCTACTACGGATTGTCAAAGGAAATTGATTCCATTCAACATGCGGTAACGCTCATTGGAATCCGACAAATCAAAACTCTATGTAGTCTCACTGCGCTGGCAACTGCCGCCGGACGAAAACCAATGGAGCTAATTCAAACACTTTTGATTCGTGGAAAGATGTGCGAACTATTGGCCGTCAAACTCAGCTATGAAAAAACAGAATCCTACTTCTTAACTGGTTTATTTTCGTCACTCGATGCGCTTCTTGACATTGCAATTGATGAAGCTTTATCGATGCTGCCAGTTTGCAGTGAAGTGGTAGAAGCCATCTCCGCAGGCGAAGGAAAGATGGGCAAAGTACTGAACTGTTCTATCGCTTACGAGACAGGGAACTGGAAAGACGTACAACTCGATTCCCTCGATCAAAATGAAATCAGAAATACTTACTTTGAGGCAATCGCATGGGCCCAGCGCTCGATGCAAGACCTCGCGAAAATGACCTAGGCCCTGTCGAATTCTCGACATTTCTTCTCTCGCGTCCTAGTCAACTGATTGCAATCGGAGGCCGAATTCTTGAAGATATTGCAACACCGCTTAACCACCTCGCTCTAGACAAACCTGCCGCCTTGCCAGAAATTGGTTCGCATCGTTTACAAACGAGCGAAACTCCTCCGGCGTTCTTAGGTGGATTGGATTTTGAAACAGCTCATGCAAAACTCAACTCTTCCTTCCAAAGTAATTGAATATTGCCAACGTTGTTCAAAGCGTGAAGGCGTGGCAATGATCGCGTATTGTTGCTACCTTTCGTTCGCTGACCGAACCATTAAGGCGACGGAGGTAGACACGGTAAACGCCATCGCTGATCAATTTGGAATCTCACCGGCAAAGACCGTTTGGATCGGACGAAAAGTCCGGCAAGGCAGCCTAAAAATAAAACGACCGAAATCGACCGATGCGCGAAAACTTCTATTTTTCCTTTCACTCATGTTAGCTGGAACTGATTTTGAAATAGACGAAAGGGAAGAGGATGCAATCAAAAGCCTTGCGCAACAATTGAAAATCCCCGCCAAAACAACAGCAGAACAAATAGCAAAATTTAAGAAAAACAGGTCTGCGCAACCGATCACTAAAATTAATCCTCCAGAACAAGAGTGGCCCCAGCACGCCAGCACTTCGACTGCGACATTCAGTCGAATGAACCAGACCTTCAGCCAAAATTTCGTGAACAACAAATGGGAAGCCGACCTCTTTCAAGAACCATACCAAGCCAACGCGGAGGCCACCGCAGAATTAGAGTTCACTCCTCTGCAAACTAATTCACCAGTACTCGAACTATCCTTCTTTGAGACTGCTTTGAGCACCTCCGGCGACCTCACCATTTTGATCGACAACCGTTTCATTGGTGAAGTTGAAACGAAATCAGGAGAATCGGAATATCTGATCAACCTCGATCCTGCCGCCGAGTGGGGTAGTCTCATCCCAGGTGCTGAGGTCACCGTCAATCTCGACGGGCTTACAATTCTAAAAGGCGAATTCCAATTGGATTAATGCCGATTCAAATATCATGCGAAATAATTGATCGGTGTTGACCATTGAAATCAGCGTACGCGAATCGCAATATCTAATGGATAATTCGGATTTACCTTCATCGGGAAACCCCGGGTCGACTGCATGAATTCAAGCACTTGGTTTTGTGGTTTCGTCAACACGTGCGACTTCCCGGCTTGATTGACGAGCCAAATTTGATGGACATACTCATTTACGGCGGTCGCCCAGTCGTAATCTCCACCTTCTATTTTATTCTGTTTTTCGATGTCATAACTGCCTGCGGCGATGTCTTTTGCCATCAACAAACCTAATCGAGATTTCTTTCCAAAATCCCACTCGTCATCACGACAACGATAGGCTTCGGTAATCGTGTGGAAACACTCTTCCCAAAGTGCGTTCATTGTATCTGGACGCCACATCGAATCTTTGATTCGATTAAGCTGAAACCCTCTACCTGTCCAATTTGGAAAAAACGGCCAAATATCCGTTTTCATCGAAATCACATAGCAGCCAGTTTTGCGTTCAATTAACTCTTCTACTGGACGCAATCTTCGATCCGAGCCAACTGCGAAAGCAAAGTTTTCGCCGAGACTTTGAAGTAGCTTCGGGTCATCGACTTTTCCATCTTCGTTAGAATCTAAAAAACTTCCAAACAGACGCACTGCCTGAAGGACAACTTCTTCACCTTGACGATTGTCTCGATCGCTCTCGCGGGGACGTTCATCGGTGCCCAGGATATAAAAATTTCCAATCCGGTAAACATATTTAAACCTCGCTGGAATGCATGATTCCAATCTTGGATTACCAGATTGAGCTACCAAACTTTCAGATCCAGATTGCTTCTCCGATTCTTGCGCCGCCGTCGAATGGCATAACCTCTGGCTGACAAGCATCCCAACAAGCAGCGCAAGCGTCAAAAATACAATTCGAGTTCTCATCATCGACCGATTCAAAATAATTCTAAAGGGACACAAAACAACCGAACTTCAGAAAACCCGAGACTTTACTGGATAGCCACCAACTTCTCACTTGTACGCACAAAGATCACTCCGTCGGATATCGCCGGCGTTGCAAAACATGGTTGCCCCATTTTATTTTCGGCCAGCAATTCAAACTCCGGACCTGCCGCCAAAACATAAACGGTTCCATTCTCCGATGCACAATAAACTCTACCATCAGCGGCAACCAGCGATGAAATCACGCCAGCCTTTGCACCCAGCCTTTTTTCATATAACGGTTCGCCTGTCACTGCCTGAAAACAACGTACCACTCCATTGGAATTTCCCAGAAAAAGATAATCACCACAAACAACGGGAGTGGACATATAAGAACCTCCACGCGGCGTGCTCCAAACAATACCTGCATTGCTTGATTTATCCTCAGTGGGTGAAATATCCCCAGTTGCTTCAGGACGGACAACATAAATTGGCGACAATCCACCATGGGCGCTTGTCAAATAAATCCAACCATTAGACTCAAACGGCGTTGGAACCGGGTTGTCTCCTCCACCCCGAATTCGCCAAAATTCCTCACCTGTTTGAAAGTCATAAGAGACGACCCAGGGCCAACCATTGACGACGACTTGGGTTCTTTCCGCACTCGAGTGAATATAGGGCGTACTCCAATTCCGTTCACAAATATTCTCTCGCGAAACTCTCCAAACTTCCTTACCATCCTTAAGATTAAGTAAGACCAAAAACGGCTTAGCGGGGTCATCACAGACCAACGCAATCCGATCGGAATGGACTGCGGGGGAACTGGCGTAACCCCACCCAATTCCATACTTGCTAACGTTGATCACGCCAAGATCTCGACTCCAACGTAATCCTCCCTCGAAATCGTAACAGTAGATTCCTTCAGAACCAAAGAAAACGACAACGCAATCTCCGCTAACCACCACGCTGGTATTAGCATGCGTTGCTTTCGCATGCCGAGTAGCTCGCGGAATACCACGATGGGCTGTTCGCCGCCAAATTTCCTTTCCGGTGTGCTTGTCATAACACAACAGCAACCACGCCTGTTCGCCATTGTCTTCCGCCGCCTCTGGACGACCGCCAGGCCCAACTTTTAAGGGAGCCTTCCCGTCACTGGCAACGGCCGTTGCTAAAAACAGCCGATCTCCACTGATCACTGGACTCGAATGCCCCAAACCTGGCACCTCAACCTGCCAAAGAACCCCTTCCTGCTCTCCGGCCTGGGGGTCAGCGTTCCAGGTTTCCGGAGCCGAACCGGGAGCAACGCCATTGCCGCAGGGGCCCCGAAACGTTGGCCAGTCCGATTCACCCTGCAATACGCTCCCGATAAAGAAACTGATGGCAACGCATATCATATTTAAAGTAAGCATCTGAATTCCTGAGCCAAGTACTATGAAGACCCTTATGGCAAGCTTCATTGTTCGAAAGAAAAAGGCATCATAAACCATTTCCAGCAGTAAAACCAAATGGTTCATGACGACCCGCTTAAGTTTTGGACGATGCCGATCGACCATCGCCCCATCGCTTAGGGTGCATTGGCCGAACTCAGCATCCACTAAGACAATCGATGGTCAAAAAAGACGTAATCCCAGCTCTCAACGCACAGTGAATCGTGAACTTCACAGGACTGCAAGCCGATGATTTCAATCGAATCGCGATAAACAAGCGTCATCAATCACTGATGAGTTTAGTTAGGTTCGTCCTAACAATAAGGAAAATAAATGATTATGATTTAATCAGTCATTCTATTTTTGACCGCAACCATCGCTATGGAAAAGCAGTAATGAACATCCGAATTCTCGCGTTACTTGGATTGGCCATTCTTACCAGCGCTTTGTCAATCCTTGGTTCGACAAAACAACCACCCCCCATCGCTGCCCAAACATCCGAACAAGATTTACTGTTCGAGGGAATGGGTAATCACACAAGAAAAATCTCGACGAAATCGGAAACCACGCAAGCGTACTTCAATCAAGCATTAACCTGGGCATTTGCATTTAACCACGATGAAGCGATTCGGTCGCTGATGCAGGCAGCCAAGCAAGACCCGGATTGCCCCATGACTTGGTGGGGAATTGCGTACTGCGAAGGCCCTAATTACAACAGCCCCATAACGCCTGAACGCTCCAAAGCTGCCTTTTATGCCATGCAGAACGCAACCAGCCGGATCAAGAACGCTTCTGACGTTGAACGCGCACTAATTGAAGCCCTGTCCAAGCGATACACTTTCCCCGCTGCCGCAGATCGCAAACCGCTCGACCAAGCCTACGCAGCAGCGATGGGTGAAGTGTGGAAAGCCTTTCCTCAAGATGCCGATGTTGGAACCCTGTATGCCGAGTCATTAATGATGCTGCGACCATGGGAACTCTATACGACTGAAGGGGAACCGGTTGAAGACACCGATAAAATTGTTTCGACACTCGAATCGGTGCTTAAGCTGCAACCTGACCACCCAGCTGCAAACCACCTTTACGTTCACGCAATGGAACCGAGCCGGACTCCTGAAAAAGCTTTGAAAGCGGCTCACGCTCTGGACGATCTGATTCCCGCGAGTGGACACCTACTCCACATGCCGTCTCATATCTACGTGCGAACAGGATTGTGGAATGAAGCAATCGAACAAAACATAAAAGCCCTCGACGCCGATCAAAAATATTTGAAACTATCTCCTCAGCAGGGGATGCAATACATTTATATGATTCACAATTCGCACATGCTCGCCTATGCCGCGATGATGAGTGGCCGCGAAAAAGAGGCGATGTCTGCCGCGCGACACATGTGGGAACAAACTCCAGACGCCATTTTAACTAGCATGGGACCATTTTTTGATCGTTGGATGTGCTCTGTTTACGATGTACAAAAACGTTTTGGCCGGTGGGACGCGATCATAGCTGAACCGGCGCCCCCCGCAACTCTCCTCGTTACCACGGCTATCTGGCGAGCCCACCGCGCTATCGCTTTCGCTGCAAAAAAAGATTTCGCCAGTGCCGAAATCGAGTACACCAAGTTCCGAATCGCTCGCTCAGCTATTCCCATGGCTACTCTGGAAATGGGCGGGATGGATGACCGCTTCTTACAGGTCAGCGACCTTTTCATTCGCGGGGAAATTGCACTTCAAAAAGAAAAATGGGATCTCGCTACCGAACTCCTAACCGATGCAGCGGCCATTGAGTCAACGCTTGCCTATGGCGAACCGCCTCAATGGCTACAGCCAATTCGCCATACTCTTGGTGCGGTCTATCTGGCAACCAATCAACATGCAAAAGCAGAACAATGCTTCCGTGAGGACCTAGATCAATGGCCCAACAATGGCTGGTCTCTGTTCGGTCTTTCAAAAGCACTGCAGGGGCTTGGAAAAACGAAAGCCGCCAAAGAAGCTTTCGTTGAGTACGAAAAACACTGGGCGAAAGCCGATGCCCCACTCTCAACAAGTTGCAAATGCCTAGAACTTAAATAACGATTATCAGCCGAGGATAGGTGCCAAAGTTTTAAAGCCAAATGAAACGAACGCGATTAAGTCAGCAAGCTTGACTCAACGGACCTAAGGCCAACCGACCTCATGGACCAAAATTCTTCAGAGAAAGGATGTTGGTCGAGCGTTCAAAAAGATCTAATTGTCTGATAGAACGGAATTGAGAAACCTATCAACAGGCAAACGCCCAGTAGCGTCATTACCGCAGATCGCCAACCGAACTTTCGAGAAATCAAGAAACCAAAAGCCAGCGGCATCAGTGGGTACAACAATAAATTTAACAGGCCCCACTTGGTACTAAAACGAAAACCAGCAATGCTGGACCAGACCCAGGCAATGAAATTTAAGAAACCTGCAACCGCGACCGCCAGTCCCCAGCCGATCATTCTAAATATTAATTTTGAGTCAACGCCTAAATTGAAATCATTCGTTTGGCCTTTCGATTTCCCTGACAGCTGATCTCGAATCGACTCATGTCTCTCACGGACAAAATACTTTAACGGATATCCAGTTCCGTCAGAATTCTTACCAAAGATCGCAGCATCCATTCTTAACTTGGGTCCTTCAGCGAGATTTGGCCCGACAAAAGCTGCCATTCCATCCACCTGATCAAGCCATTTCTGTTGCTCGAAAACCGAATCTAAAAGCTGGCCGACTCTTGTCAGATAAGCCTGTCTAATCTCGGGCATCTCCAACACCCGCTCAATCAGACGATTTTTACCAACGCCAATCTGTGGCTGATTGATACTGTGTTGCAACCGTGATTCAGGCGTTCCAATTATTTCAAGTGCACCAAAAGAGTGATCCAAGTCCCAAGGTATTAACAATATCTTATTCGTCTCCGGACTGAGGTAAGCATAATAGTTCTGACTCCCGCCGAGAAAACTGTCTAGATTAGACAAGATGGCATTCACAGCTAAAAATGACAAGAAATTATCTAAGTCTAAATACTCTTCAATTTGAGAGTTGAATTCCTCTCGGTCACCCATGTGAATTAACTTGGCAAATTCGATGAGCCGCCGCTGTTGTTCCGGACTCGATTTGGTCTTGGGATTATAAAACGACTTGTAGTCATCCCACGATTCACCCAAATAAGGAAACGCGGTGAAAGCACTCGGCTTAACCAGCAACCCATTGGACTCCCCAAAGGAACGCTTTAGGAATTCATCATCGACTTGCTCAACCACCAAATACAAACCTCGCTGCTCCACCTCACCCGCGATATCGGTCGCTATCGAAGCCCATCCAGTCAGCGGACAAGCAACGCCAACCTCACGAAACAGTTGATACGAAATAGCCTCGCGAAGCATCGATGGGTCAGCTGCACAATTCTGCAAATTTACTTTTGTTAAACCTTGGAAGTTTAAATCATCCTGATACTCATTAAAGTCAATCTTAAAAGAGTACTTGTTGAACCCCCGCCCAATTAAAAAGCTTCCGTTTCCTTTGTATCGCACACCTACATTGGAAATCTGCTCGCTATCGATTTCCACATCTGCCTTGCCGTATTGATGATTCAAACCAAGATAGCCACCCAATCCAGGTCGGCTTTCTTCACCTGCACGGAACTCCTTCCTCTGACCTGCATCCGAAATGACTTTGCCAAATGCACGGCCAACATCCCAGTCGAGATCTTTCGATGGCTGCAACTTAGCCCACTCTTCTTCGGTAAATCGCAAAGTAATTTCCGAGGCCCGATTAGATCGAAAAAGAGGGTTGGGCTCCTCCATTAACTGGGCAGCGACGCTGAACGGTGCGATTCCAAAAGAAAGGATCAGACAATACAAAAAATGAAAATTCATAAATGACCAACTTAACTCGATACAAACTTGCGAGAGAAATTGTTCACCTGCGAACGGCCGAGGTCAACTCGCCGCTTGTATCAATCTGTATCCAATCCCATTTTAGAAAAAGTAAGCCGATTCCTTGAATCAATGCGAGAAATTGGCCTCGGGCAGTAAGACTATTTCTTGTTTTTTGATTTTTCGTCACGAGCCAGATTCTCGGAGATCCACTTCACCAACGTGCCACTTCCTTGGCCATACCCTCCAGGAAGTGGCCGCAGATCTCTCGTCTGCAATTTCGGAGGAGCCCCCCAATGTTCTGGATAAGGCTTACCGTTGGGTGACTTGAAAATTGGTTTGTTGGTTTTCTTCGCACCCTTCTCTTCAGCTTTTTTAATCTGAAGTGTTACCTGAAATTGCTTGACTGCGGGCTTGTCCTCAAATGTCCTCAAATACCCAAGCTTGATCTCTGAATTCCCCACTTGAGTTGTCATAAAACTTGCCGTCGAAACTCCGCCGCTACCAATGGCCCCTTCCGAGGCCGCGTATTTGACATCTCCCATTAAACGAATGGCGCTTGACTTACTCTGATCCACCCACGTGTATCCGGTCGTCGGATTGCTGTCGAGTTGGATTTGTATTTTCTGGCCCAATGTAACTGTGATCGTTTTACCATTGTCTTTACTGGTCAAACTAACCACTTTTTTTCGCTTCGCCGCGGCACCACCTCCGGACTTGGGTAACTTGATACTAGTAATCGACATTCCATTTTTTGGAGCATCGTCAGCAATGCGAGTATCGACAATGAAACACGCTACCAAAAGGCCGCGAGGGTTTGTTTTTACAAAACGACGCTCGGATGGCTCCAGTTCTTTAGAAGCGACTTTGATTGCGGATTCATAAAGCTGATCCAGTGTCTTGGCTCGTGCCCCGCTCGAATGTTTCCCAATCTGATCGCCCTCTTCTTTCCATTTATCAAAAGGCGATTCACCAATGGGATTTTCTGCTACAGCGATCGGACGAAACGTCCGACGAACTACCTTGCCATCCTTCACAAAAATTCTCGTCTCATGTCCGTACTCAATAAAACTTGACCAAAGAACCTTGTAGGAATAGGTATTACCGACATCCGCTTTTGCTGTTTCCCATTTTGCCAAACTATCTTTGACTTTTTCGAGATCACTCGAATCTTGGGAACCTGCATTTGCCGTCAATGCTAACAACGCCAACGTACAACAAAAAACAATCACTCGAAGAGCCATAACAATCTCACGCAGAGGTTAAAACTTACAAACTAACTTAGGGACACCTAATAAGATAACAGAGTTCCACAAATTCACGAATGGTTCACCGAAAAACAATTCTCCTCAAAACCACCTTGTCCCAAACTTGAGTTTTAAAGCGAGAGTAGGCTAAGCAACACGCGGAAATTGGCAAATGGATAAAAACAAGACTAGCTACAATCATTTTTGGTAGCTTATTGAATGAACTTACCCCCGAAACAAATGAAATTTACAGTGAGTCAGCAATGCCGCAGCCGATATCCAATCACCTCTTTTCAATCTGCACCTGTTGTTTCGTCTGCGTGGCATTGGCTCCGCCGATCCAACCTGCAATGGCCCAAAACTCCGATGCCCCGTTGATCAAAGCTGTCGCGGACATTCACTATCTCCCTTCAAAAATTGCATTTGGTTCGTGTAGCAATCAAAATAAACCACAACCTATTCTCGAGACGGTCGTTAAGCAAAAACCAGACCTCTTTATCTACCTTGGTGATAACATCTACGGCGACACCAAGGACATGAATATCCTTGCCCAAAAATACAAAAAACTTGGCAGCAAAAAAGAATTCCAGAATTTACGAGCCAAGACAACCGTTCTTTCAACTTGGGATGACCATGATTACGGTTGGAATGACGCTGGGAAGGAATACCCTTTCAAAGAGGCATCCAAAGAGCTCTTCATGGATTTCTGGAAGGTACCTCTGAGCAGCCCGCGCCGAAAACACCCCGGCATTTACGGTGCACACACCTTCTCGGACGGTAAGAAAACGCTTCAGGTGATTCTGCTCGACACACGTACTTTTCGAGATCCGCTGAAACGGAATTCCAAAACTAATAATTTGGACGGCAAATTCAAAAATGCTTACCAACCGGACACCACCAATAAAACCATCCTGGGCGACGCACAATGGCAGTGGCTTGAGAACACATTGAAACAGAATGCCGATCTAAGAATCATCTGTTCGTCCATTCAATTCGGACACGAATATAATGGTTGGGAATCATGGACTAACTTTCCCAACGAGCAAAACAAAATGGCCGAATTAATAAGAAAAACAAAAGCCGGGGGCGTCGTCTTTGTGTCAGGAGATGTCCACTGGGGTGAAATTTCAAAGAGAAATTTCGACGATCTCTATCCGATTTACGATGTTACCGCCAGCGGCATCACCGAAGACTGGCACAACCTTGAGCCTAATCGATATCGCGTAAAACAAGCCTTCCGAGACAATCATTTTGGCATGATCGAGATCGACTGGGAAAAGAAAACCCCTGAAGCAATGATGCAAATCTTAGATGTCAACGGGAAACCAATGATTCGCCACTCCGTTCCATTGAATAAACTCCAATTCAATTAAAAACCCACAAGCCGGTAACGGTTTGTATCAAAACTGAAGCGGTGTGCCCTGGCAAACAAAAATCAATGTCCACGATTGGCGGCTTGGCTTGGTAATTATTGACGGCAGGAAAAGTAGACCGATGGTTGATTTTCTTTAATTCTTCATCGAACCCCTAGTCCACTCCGACGAAACTACTGTTTCAAACACCCAGTCCGCTTCCTTAATTTTTATCTTTCAACAAACAGAGACAGCTCAAAAAACCATGAATTCCAAAATCAAATATCTTCTTGTTATCTGCCTATTCTTCACAGCATCAAATTCATTTGCAGAGGACAACCTCGCTGAGATTCTCCGCAAATCGAAATGGGATGGTATTATTGGAACCTGGGTGGATGCTGGCACCCAAGGGGATGCCTTAAAAACTACTTTTGCGTGGAAACTAAAAAACCGCGTTATTGAAAACACGACTCAGCAAGGCAAAGAGAAACAAGACGTCTCGTTGATTGGCGTTAACGCCAAGACAGGCCTAGTCTTCAACATGAGCGCGAGCAGTGATGGTAGTTCCTCCCTTGGTGAATGGAAATTTTCAAATTCAGGAGAGGCAAGTCTGGGAGTTGCTTACACCGCCGGAACAGGCCAGGAGGGCTTGATCAACATCCGTTATCGCTTCGTTAATAAAGATACGATGGTAATGACTATCGAACTTCCACAACCAGTCACGGTCCAATTGATTCGCGTCAAAGACAAATCTCCTGACCGATAAACTGCATTGAAAACATAACGATCGACCATTTGCTTTTGATCAACGATAGTAATCAGCTTAAACCTGCGGTTCTATCAATCAGTAAATGGCCAGACCGTTGGACCGATTATATCACCGCGCATTGCAGGCTTGTGCTTCGATTTTCACCATTGCGATTCTGACGCACGAAAAAAGGGGAAGCCGGATTTAAAATCCACCTTCCCCTGCATCCAAGCTCAAAATTTGCTTGTAAGGAATTGAAAATAGTCAGCCAGAAACTCTAGTCCTCGATCGAAACGACCTCGGCACCCGAACGGGTAGCGAGTTGCTGGAAAACAACTTCGTTAATCGACTGAGTAACAAAATGGGTTGAGCCATCGGCCAGAGTTACGTTAATGCCCTGAGGATGGTAACTTCGGAAATCTTCAAAGTGGCCACCGGGATCGTTGGGAGCATGATCCGCCGCTCCAACAATTCGAGCGAAAGGTTCGTCGACCTCAGGAACCATACCGACCCATGAAATTTTACCAAGGAGATTTATTCGCTCACCGACCATCAGTGTATTGCTGGTTCCGTCTGTGATGTCTCCCATTTTGACAACGCTGTTTCCATAAAAAAGTCCATTGCCTTTTAATGGGCTGTCTTCGATTTCCGAACTCCCAAACACACCCGAATAATTACTACGCCCCACCATTAATTCATCGTGATCATGATCGTCGTCCGAACTCGGTGGCTGGTCATGCAAATCGTGATCATCATGGTCGTCATGATCATGCTCAATATGCTCGTCAAGATTAACCACGGGTAAATCTATTTCGGAAGGACATTGGTATGCCGGGACGACTGTTTCAATTGTATGAATGTGAGCAGCATCATCGATGGCAACATTGAAATCAATTTGATTGTAAAGATTGTTCTGCTCCATAAAGGGCAGGATATAAGCTGACCATCCCCAACCCGGTTCATCATCCGCAATTAACGGATTGCCTGTTTTCCATCCCGGTGGAAGCGTCTGGAAAGCGCTTTCATAATTCATGATCGCGAGACCCTGCTGACGGCTATTGTTTGCACAGGAAATTCGTCTGGCAGCCTCACGTACTTGCTGTACCGCTGGAAGCAGCATGCCAATTAAAATACCAATAATTGCAATGACAACCAGTAACTCAACGAGCGTAAATCCGCTCTTCTTATTTTTATAATTCATAACGCACCAAGAAGATTAAAAGAAAATGTCCAATCAAATACTCGACTTCGGTTGCCCAAAAAAGAATTAGGGAAACCAGCAGCTATAGATCTCTGACCAACATTTTGGGCTCTGCCATGACGCTCGGTGCGATTCAATTCGCACCGCACATCAACTTGCCAGAACCAAAAATTACGAGCAGAAGCTGCGTGAAATCGGGGGTGCGCGACCCGATTGTCGAAAATGAACTTCTTTCAGAAAGACCGGAATTACGGAGACACTCTCCGACACACTGACGTCCCCAACACGCAGCCGGTCAACGGTTGGAACATCCACTTGGAATTGAGCCAGCAAACGGCACAAAACACATTCGTGATCTAGTACATCGACCGCCCCAATCCGCTCGCCAGAATGGCTCTGATTCGATGGGTGCTCATGGGGGAGTCCACAGCAAATGTGCGTCTCAGATTCAGCCAATGCGTGTTCGCCACAACGATGTGTGTGGGTAGACATCACTAAACCACTCAACGTGATCGATGTCACGATGAGAACCTTAATCATGTTGGCGGCAAAGGATTTCACGATATTGAATCAAATTAATAGACTGGGTACCAAGAAGTCTGTTCTTATATTACGCAGAAGCCCCAGCACAGTTCAAGGCAAAGAATCCTAATTTCTACAAATCCCCGCCTCCCCCTCGAAATAACTGCCCAGCAACCCGCTATAAAACGAAATTAGGCAGGATAATCGTTAACCTATTCAATTCGTTCAAACCCAGCGAACGCCCAAATAAGACCATCCAATGACGTAGCTTGCGATGAATGGATAAGATCCCCCAACCCCTGGTCTTAGTTTTTCTTCTTTTTTGCTTGGAACAGTTTCAATTCCTTCAGTAAATCAACTCCACCGAAACCCGCCATTTCCAATCTAGGATTGTGTGTTAATTCTAAATCCTTATAGACGACTCGCTGGGCGGGGCCACCATGTATTTGCAGCGCGATCAATCCTGTAAGCTCACCATCAGGGTCCTCCAACGCAACGGTAATTCGACCATTTACCGCAAGCCAAATCCGATGATCCACTGCCAGAATTTCGTATTCATTCCATCCTTCTTGGTTAATATTCTTCTCATTTGAATCGTCGTTGCGTGCAAGCATGCCGCGACCATGCTCATGATATAGCGCCCCCCACCATCCTTTTCCAACATCCGCCTGATAACCTACGGCTTGCCCTGTTGAATTGAGTTCAGTTGACCGGAACTGGATTCCAGCATTCGCTGTAAATGGCACCTGCTTTACCTTGAGCTTAAGATGAAAATTCTCAACTGGAATCTTGGAATATAAAAATTGATTCCCGTTTATTTTAGAATCTCCTCCCGTACCTACGATTGCCCCATCTTCAACGGACCACAAATCCATATCCTTGGCATGCCACCCGCGAAGATCTTTTTGATTAAAAAAACCTCGCTCCGTCTTGGGCTTCAATTCTGCTTGACCAATTGCATCCTGTGCATCAGCGCAGCCTATGAAAATAAAACCTGTCAGAAAGATCCCCGACAGGAGAGTGGAACCATTCCGCTGAAAAAAATATCGCATCACAGCACTGGTAAAGTGAATCATAGTCTTCTCTGGCAACAAAAAATGTCTAATGGCAAACACGATGTACAATGGCATTAGAGCGTTCTCCCGAAAAAATCTCAAACATCATTCGCCAAACAGACGGTTCGAGAGCGCAACTGGAAAAATTGAATTCCGTTTCTACTATCAGCTTGACCGATCGGTTTGAATCGCAAGCTCCCAACCTAATCAATTAAAACTCACCTGAGCCGAAGTATTTTCAGCCAAATTCCATCTTCGAATTACATTGAGCTGAGCCGGCGTTACCACTCCAATTGGCTTGTTGCTTCCATCGACCACAATGAGATGTTGAACTTTGGGGTCTTTCGCAAACAGCTGCTCCGTTGCAAAACAGGTGGTATCACTTGGCACAGAAACAACGGGTGCCGACATGTGTTTAGTCACTTGATAAAACTTAGTCTGATTTCCACGACGCAATCCGTATTCGTCAATTTCAAAAATTTCGTCCAAAACAGACTCGTCATGATCAGCGAGACGCTGTTTCAACTCCAGATATCTCTTAATATCTGCCTCTGTCAAAATCCCAATGCAACTCCCCAGACGATTAATCACCGGAGCAGCTGTCGCCCGAGCAGCGGTTAACACCGTCATTGCGTCAGACATTTGATCGTAATCGTGTACTGGCACGACGTGCGACATTGCCGAGGTAACGAAAGGAGATTTTTCAAATCGGTGTCTTAAACCATTGGACATAACACTGTCCGATTTGTGCCACCCATCTGTAGTCGACTCAGGCGAACTCTCCAGAGCAGGTTCTTTGGCATTTACCTTCACACTCAAGACAGGGCAGTTTGAATGTCGAATAACGTATTCTGACACACTTCCTAAAATCCACCTCACCAGACCGACTCGATTGTGAGTCGCCATAATAATCAAATCGCAATTTTGCTCACTAGCCAGTTTTACAATCTCAGGGCCTGGATTTCCCCTCAGGAATTCATGCTGGTACTCCAGCTTTGAATCGGTGGGAATGACTTTGCGAAATTCAGTCTGTTCCTGGAGAATCAACTCATCAATCTCCCGGCGAACGTAGTAAGCCGTGGGGGGCAAAGGAGGAATAGCGACATAACAAAAAATGATCTTTGCCTCATTTTTTTTCGCCCACAAACAAGCCAAGTCGACCGCGTCTTGGCAATTTTTAAAATCATCAATAGGTACAAGAATTTTCCGAATGGTATTCATTGTTTTCCCCCAGGGTTGAAAAGATCGCTTACTCCAAACTTCTTAAGCAAATCGAATGCCAAACAACTCCCCTACGAATTTCTGCGGCAGTCCTCTCCTGCGAACGAAAGTGCTGTGCGGCATCACTCAGTGCGCCCCCTCGGTCGCGCGCGATATCGCATCAAGCTTCCCCAATGGGGAAACCACTCCTGGCCTTGCAGACGATGAAGATTAAAAAAGACCAACTCCCTGGATCACGACCTGCTCGTGATCTGTTGGCTAGTAATCCCACTCTCTAAATTTTCGAAAAAAAATTTTGCACTGAATCAAACATCAGTGCAAAATCTTTAATTATAAAAGCCAATCTGGGTTTAGAGATCAATCGGCTTCAGTCTTTTCAACAACTCGACTCAAACCTACTTTGCCCCTAAAGAGGCAGTTTTAGCAGGCTTCACTGCATTTAAATCAAACCGATCCAGGTTCATCACCTTATTCCACACTGCAGCAAAATCCTGAATAAACTTCGCAGTGCCGTCCTCACAGGCATACACTTCGGCAATCGCCCGCAATTGCGAATTCGATCCAAAAACAAGGTCAACTCCAGTTCCTGACCACTTGAGCTTACCCGTTTTTCGATCTCGCCCTTCGTACACACCCGGTTGAGTCGAAGATTTCTTCCACTCCGTTTCCATATCCAGGAGATTAACGAAAAAGTCATTCGTGAGCGTCTCTGGACGCGCGGTAAAGACTCCCAAAGGGGATTTATCGAAGTTCGCATTTAGGACTCGCATGCCACCAATGAGCACCGTCATTTCGGGCGCAGTCAAAGTAAGTAAATGTGCACGATCGACCAACAACTCTTCCGGCGGCCCAGAATATCCCTGGCGAAAGTAGTTGGTAAATCCATCAGCAATTGGCTCCAGAGCCGCAAACGAATTAACATCCGTCATTGCTTGAGACGCATCGGTACGCCCTGCGGTGAAAGGCACGGAAACCTCATGTCCCGCATTTTTTGCGGCCACTTCAACTCCCACACAACCACCCAGCACAATCAAGTCGGCAAGCGAAACCTGCATGCCGTCTTTACGCGACTGGTTAAAATCTCTTTGAATCTTCTCCAAGACTTTTAACACTTCCTCAAGCTTATTTGGCTGATTAACAGCCCAATCTTTTTGAGGTGATAAACGAAGCCTTCCTCCGTTCGCACCACCTCGCTTATCCGTTCCGCGAAACGTGGACGCAGAAGCCCACGCGGTCGACGTCAACTGAGAGATTGACAGTCCGGATCCAAGCAATTGCTTTTTAAGAAGCGCAATTTCTTTTTCCCCAACCTGCGAATAATCGGCGACCGGAACAGGGTCTTGCCATAACTGGGGCGCCGGCACGAGAGGACCAAGGCATCGGGAATAAGGCCCCATATCGCGATGCGTTAGCTTGTACCAAGCTTTTGCAAAAGCTACGGCAAACTGATCTGGATTCTCATGAAACCGCTTCGAAATTGGCCCGTAATTTGGGTCCATCTTTAATGCGAGATCCGTGGTGAACATGATCGGAGCATGGGACTTTTCTGCATCGTGCGCATCGGGAACAGTTCCCTCGGCCGCCGCATCTTCCGGCGTCCATTGCCAACCGCCGCCAGGACTTTTCGTTAATTCCCAGTCGTATCCAAATAGATTTTCAAAATAGCCGTTCGACCATTCGACAGGTGTCGTTGTCCACGCTCCCTCAAGACCGCTGGTAATCGTGTCATCACCGTTGCCAGTCCCAAAATTATTCTTCCAACCCAATCCTTGTTGTGCCAATGGAGCCGCTTCGGGTTCGACACCGACGTGCTTACTAGGGTCAGCAGCTCCGTGGGCTTTCCCAAACGTATGCCCACCAGCAATCAATGCGACTGTCTCTTCGTCATTCATTGCCATTCTGCGGAATGTTTCACGAATGTCACGGGCAGACGCCAGCGGATCCGGCTTCCCATTCGGCCCCTGTGGATTGACATAAATCAAACCCATCTGCACCGCTGCCAGCGGATTCTCGAGTTCCCGATCACCTGAGTAACGCTCGTCGGCTAACCACTCACTTTCGGGGCCCCAATAAATATCAGCTTCCGGTTCCCACACATCGACGCGGCCGCCAGCGAATCCAAAAGTCTCAAAGCCCATAGACTCAAGAGCACAGTTTCCGGTAAAGACCATTAAGTCAGCCCAGGAAATTCGCTTTCCGTATTTCTGTTTAATTGGCCAAAGAAGCCGCCTCGCCTTATCTAGATTAGTATTGTCGGGCCAACTGTTGAGCGGGGCGAACCGGAGAGTTCCCGAAGAGGCTCCACCTCTTCCATCGGTGATGCGATAAGTACCGGCACTGTGCCAAGCCATGCGAACGAAGAGAGGGCCGTAATGACCGTAATCCGCTGGCCACCAATCTTGAGATGTCGTCATCACCTCAGTGATGTCTTTTTTCAATTCCGCAAGATCAAGCTTTTTAAATTCCTCGGCATAATCAAAGTCAATTCCCATCGGATCGCTCGCTGGCGAATTCTGATGCAAGATCTTCAAGTTGAGTTGCTCGGGCCACCAGTCACGATTAGACATCGAATCGACCGTAGCGCTGCCTTGAGGCACCGGTGCCGGGCGGGCAGCACTGGTAACCGATACCGGAATGGTCAACCCAGTCACCGGACACTTGCTTCCCGGCGGCATATTATTCCCGTGAGCGGGAACCGTACCCAAGTCCGACTTGCCAGAATCTTGAGCAAGCAAGCAAGGGTTAAAATTCAACAAACCTACAAACAGCAATGCTGTGACAATTCCAGTCGCTTTCATTCTATCCTCTCAATTTTCCAACGATCAAATTAGTGACCCTGCTCAGGACTCATCATACCGATTCGTCCATTCCAAGGGGTTTTTGTCGTCAAAGTTAAACCCGCGGTTGTCGAGGGCCTCAGCCCCCTTCAAAACGAGCAGCATAGACTTTCTTATTTCATTTTCAAAGTGCCTCATCTGAATCAAAAACGGCGCACAGAGAAAACGTTCACTTCCAATCCAAATGCGACCTTAAAGTACTGAATCTTACACTTCACCTCTGATTTGGCATTCGTGTTTTGGGAGAAACCCACGACCTCAACACCTGAATTCCCCTCCACAAATCGAGCCTCCCAGCGTGCGGAGTATTCGGGTTATGAGGCCTCGAAAGCCGCTGAATTAAATTTGCTTTTGCAACTCTCGTGACCTACGTTTCCTTAGCGTCCGAACGCAGGTCCGCATTCTTTCACTTTCTCGTTTTTATTTACATGAACTCCAGTTTTCTCGCCGCATCTCAGCGGATAACGGCTGACGTTTTTGTCCCCCGTTCAGCCAACGGAACCCACCAACAACACCTCGATGCTGCAATCCAGTGGCTTACCCGTGCTCATGATATTAGCCGCGACGACGGCGTTGCTTATGGGTACTGCCTCAGAGGGGGAGGCTGGAAACCCTCCTATGTCGAAACGTCGGGCTACATCGTCGAAACCTTTTATGATTTGGCCGAATATCGGGGCGAACCCGCATTAGCTACCCGAGCCAAAGCAATTGCCGATTGGTTGATGACCGTCCAAAATGATGACGGATCTTTTTCAAATGATCGTTTTGGAGTTGGTCAGGGGATTGTTTTTGATACGGGGCAAGTCCTGTTTGGTTTAGTCCGAGCTTATCGTGAAACAGGCGAACCCAAATTACTTGAAAGCGCGATGCGAAGCGCACAATGGCTCTCCGATTCAATGGATCAAGACGGTGCCTGGCGGAGAAACACACACCTCCAAAAGATTCACACGTACAATACACGCAGCGCCTGGGCGATGCTTGAATTATGTGCCGCTCACGAAGCTCCAGAGATCGAGTCCGCTGCTCGCCGGAATCTGGATTGGGCCCTTACGCAACAATCCCGAGGCTGGTTTGAGAATTGTGCTTTCCGTCCCGAACTGCCTCCTTTCACCCACACAATCGCATAC
The DNA here is from genome assembly GCA_938083195.1 of uncultured Pirellulaceae bacterium. Lineage (GTDB taxonomy): Bacteria > Planctomycetota > Planctomycetia > Pirellulales > Pirellulaceae > Mariniblastus. The sequence goes on from CALKCK010000009.1 coordinate 396,322, forward strand.
GCCATTCGCGGGCTTCTCGAAGGGGGACGCTTGCTATCGGAACAACGATTTACTGACGCTGCTAATGAGTCGGCTCAACAACTTCTGAAACATGTCGATTCCAAGGGACACATACCTGGACGAATTGATACCGCTGGAAACCCGCGAAGCCGTTCGTGTTGTCTCACAGGCAACTGCCAATTAGCAATCATCTGGTACAAACTATTCCAGCAAAATAAGAACTTGGAATTTGAATCCGCAGCCTCGCGAGCCATGGATTTTGTCATGTCCGTTCAGGACGTTCGTACGTCCAACCCCGACACTCATGGAGCCATCAAAGGTTCGCACCCCGTCTGGGGAAAATATACCCCTCTCGCCTATCCCAACTGGGCTACTAAATTTTTCATCGACGCAATGCTCCTGCGCGAACAAAACCAAAAGGCTCCCGCATGACAACTTCCTACAACATTTTAAATTGCCGCTTCGATGCGGTTAGCGAAGCGGGAGCCGCCCAGTGGGCGAAAGAAACTTTACGCGCTGGTAAACGCGGCCACATTTCAACTGTGAACGTCGCAATTCTAATGATGATGCGTTCAGATGCGCGTCTGAAACAATACATTGATGATTCAGGTTTAATCGTTGCCGATGGCCAGCCCTTAATCTGGCTCTCAAAGCTGATGAGAAAACCACTGCCAGAACGAGTCGCAGGAGTCGAACTTGTGCATGAACTTGTTAATGTCGCCAGTCAGGAACAAGCTGGAATCTACCTGATGGGTGCCAAACAGGATATCGTAGAAGACGTCGCAAAAAACTTAACTCAACAAACTCCGAACGCTCAAATTGTCGGCGTTCAAGATGGATACTTTACTCAAGAAGAATCAGCAGCCCGTGCTCAGGCAATTCGTGAGAGCGGCGCTAAATTGCTCATTGTCGCGATGGGAGTTCCACGCCAAGAACAATTCCTGCAAGACCACTGGGAAGATCTTAATGTCCAATTAGCAATCGGAGTCGGAGGTAGTTTCGATGTGATCGCAGGAAGAACCAAGCGAGCACCTCAGTGGATGCAGACCGTCGGCTTAGAATGGTTTTTTCGCATGTCGCAAGAGCCCAAACGATTGGCCAAACGCTACTTCGTTACCAACTCCCAGTTCATCTGGCTAAGCGGCTGGGCTCTCCTGGGCCAACTCCTTGGCCTTGGCAATAAAACAGTTACACAATCCGACGCACGCCAACCACTGACCTAGCCTCATCGAACATTCCTCATCGAACATTCCTCAAAGCAGAATTTACAAACGACCGCTTCTAGAGAATCCGAGGCTGCCTAACGTGATGCAACTTGATGCGTAGGCTAGTTCTTAAACGATCAGATTTGCAACTAGCTCAACGAACCGATGGGGGGTGCCGCCGCGATTCCTGCGAGCCGGCTTTCCATGATCTGGTCAAATACTTTGGGTTGCAATGACTCGCCACACTGAGCCGCAGAGTAAACGCCCTCAATGAGATTCTCATATCCCTGGACCATCACCTCGAGTGAAAACTCTCGGCAAACCTTGGCTCGGGCCGCTAGGCCCATCCCTGCACCCCGATCGTCTTTTGTCAATATTTCGAGAATCGCTTGAGACAATGCTTCGGCATCATCCGGCTTGCATAGCAAACCGGTGACTCCATGTTCGACAGTATCGATCAGCGACCCGACTTTGGGTGCAACGACAGGAAGACCGCAGGCATTTGCTTCGAGTGTTGATGCCGGATTAGCTTCCATTTTGGATGAGAGAACTTTCAAGTCGAGTCCAGCCAATACTTCGGGAACATCCGATCGCATTCCCAGCATTCGCACATTATTCTCAAGCCCAAGTTCCTGTGTCTTGCTTTCAATCGCCGAACGCTCAACTCCATCGCCAACGACAACTAGGACAGCATCAGGTAATTGCTGAACTACTTTGGACCAAGCCTCCACCAACATAACATGCTGTTTTTCCGGTCGTAACGCCGCCACGATCCCCACCGCTGGTTGATCCCGAGTGATTCCAATTCTCTCTCTCATCGTCGTTTTATCTCGCGGCCGAAATCGATTTACATCGACACCATTCCAAACGGTAAACACTTTATTTGAGGGACACCGCTCGCCTTCAATCAAAAACTGAGAATGAGTTTTGGCACAACCAATGAACCCATCTGAGATCGGCGATAACATCTGGTTTAATCTTTCAACCTTCATTGGGTAACCAGTGGCGTGCAACGCGGAAAGAACCACTGGGACACCAGCTCGATAGGCGGCCAAACGACCCCAAAACATCCGGTCGCCTCCGGTTCCCACGGTCACAATGGCATCAATTCGCCGGTCTCTTAGCAACTTTGCAAGTCGGCCAATCACGCCAATATCGTACTTATTCTTCAACAGCCCCACGAACGTTGGAATTTCCTGAGAGATCACTTCACCTAATTCCGCAAGCTGCTTTAGGCAACAAAGCTCAGGTTGGAATCGAGTCCGATCCATTTTTCGAATGATCTCAAGTAAGAGCGTCTCCGCTCCCCCGACGACTACCTCGGTATGAATAAACATCACCCTCAGAGGGCCACGGTCCGCCAGCGGAATTAGTTTTTTAAAGTTTCTACCGAACATTGATAACTGCAATAGTGAATTTAAGTGAGTGGATTTAGCGAATCAGAAACCACAGTTTCCGATGTCCCCGGGAATAGATTGGAATTGGCCCCGGATTGAGCGTCATAAAAATCGATCGCCTCCTGAACCGCCAGACCATCCGTTTCTAGCTGAAATTTTGATTTTGCTAAATGACGAGGATCAAATGTCAGTGCATTTCGAATACGAATCAACTCCGGATCCCCATGGATTCGTTGAACATGAAAAGGATCTTCTCCTGGGAAATTATAGCCACCATAAGCACTTACCACGCATTCAATACCATCGGCTCGCGCCATCGCGGCAGCTTGATGGCTAAGATCCGGTTTCATCCCAAACGGAAATGCAAAGTAACGAATTGGCTGATGGACAAGCTGTTCTAACTCTCGCTTCGCAGAAACCATCTCATCGTAGATCTCGGGCAAATGACGCAGGCCACCCATGCTTGGATGGTGCCGTGTGTGAGCGCCGATTTCGATTCCACTGGACGAAAGCGAACGAAGTTCTTCTACTGTATTGACTGGAAAGGGTGTACCAGCATCTTGATCGTGACTAAACGGGTTCCCTAAAGCCACATTGTCCAGCGTCACAAAATAGGTAACAGGAATTCCCTTGTTAACCAACAGCGGTAACGCTTGATCGCAGTTTTCTGCATAACCATCATCAAAAGTGATGTGTATGGCAGGGCTAGAATTCCCCGTCCGCATTCGATGTTGAACTTCTTCCAACGAAATAAACTCGAAACGCTTCTCCAGCCAACCAATGTGTGCTTCAAACTGTGCATTGGAAAGCGACCAAGCCACCGGATTTACATCTGCGACGCGGTGATAATACAAAACCATCAAAGGCATGCCGCTAGATTGCTTGGCAGTCCGGTGCTTCGACCAGCGATAAGGGAGGGTTGCCTGTCGGAAACACTCGAGCGCAACGATTTTTGTAATATTTTTAATAGAAGACATATCAGATTGGCGCACCTTGAGCGCAACCGAAGGAAGTTTATTTTTAGAAGCCTACGTTTGTAATATTAAAGCGGCAAGCGTTTTAAGTTTTATTCACGAATTGAAAGACGCAATTTTCACCAATGACGTACGCTTTGACTGATTAACCGTTTTTTGAAATCCGCGCGATCGAGCCGCGCAGGCATTAACCAAAAAACCATTACAACCGGACTTTGTTCCCTTCCACTTTGTTCCCTTCCATTTGATAGCGCTTAGAGGCAGTTGAATGTTACCCTGCAACCTTCCCAATATCTCCACCTCTGACTTCGTTGCGCCGATCGTAACGGAACGACAACCTCAGAGACGATTAAAGGTGCTACATGTCATTAATGGCGAGTACTACGCCGGCGCAGAAAAAGTACAGGATCTCCTCGCGCTGCACTCTGCTCAGTTCGGCATTGACTCCGGATTCGCTTGCGTCCGCGGTGACCAATTTCCTTTAAAACGCGAATGCCAAAACGCCCCATTGGAGTCTCATGACCTAACCCACCCTTGGCACTTTGATTCAATCAAATCCATCGCCAAGATGGTGGAGAATGGGAATTTCGATCTCTTACACGCACACACACCTAGGAGCGGGTGGGCAGCCTTGTCCGCTGGCAAACTGAGTGGCCGCCCCGTCGCTTACACTGTGCACGACATGTTCCTCGGACAAAAGGCTGGCCTCTTGAGATCAGCTTTTAATCGATACAGTATTCGACGGCTTCAACACGCCGACTTTGTTACCACGGTATCCCCAAAAACTACACAACTAGCCAAACGTCTGGGGCTAGGTAAATCGCGGCGAATGATCCTCAATGGTGTTCCCTCGGCTCGAGATCTCAATCGCCAGCCTCCCGGGAAAACATGGACACTCGGTTCCGTTGGTTTGATCCGTCCCTGCAAGGGGATTGAAGTCTTGATCGAAGCCATCGGGATCCTGAAACAACGAAAATGCCCAATCGAGGCAACCATTGTCGGTACGTTTTATACTGATTCGTACAAACAAGAAATCATGAATTTAGTGGATCAAATGGGGGTGACTGCGGATATCAAATTTCCCGGATTTACCACCGACGTTCCTTCTCATCTGAAAAATTTCGACTTGTTTGTGATGCCGAGTGTCGAACCCGAAGGCCTGCCAATGGTTTTGCTTGAAGCAATGGCTCATGGGTTACCAATGATTGGGTCAAATGTCCCCGGCGTACGCGATGCGATCACCCATGACAGCGACGGGTGCATTATTCCTAATCGAAACCCCGAAGCACTTGCGGATACAGTCCAGAGTTTTATTGCAGGAAAAATCGACTGGACACGCATGAGTCAAAATGCGAGAGACGGCCACCACGAACGATTCTCAGCCGAACGCATGGCGCGAGAATTCTCTGAGGTGTACCGTATTCTGGTCGACAAATAAAAACCAAAGGGAAAAACCCGTTTAGTTGCTTCAATACCAAACACTCGGCTAAGATTACGCTTATGTTTTGACGCCAACGGCAGGCACCGCCATGATCAAAACCGACACGGAATCAACATGAGTGAAAACAAACCCAATCCCTATACCCCGTCCGACGAGAACACGCTCTCGCCTGACAACAGAAGTCCCGTCGTGCTCAACCCCAACCCGGCGGTTAAAACTTACCAGCGGATTTACGTAATCCTCATGTTTCTGATGTATGCGGCAATCGTTGTCCTCGTCGTCGCAGCCTCATTTTACAAAGATGCGGTCGCCCGAGTTCTTGAAGTCGACCCTATCGAAGCGATGATCTTACTTTTTATTCTAGGAATAATCTCGGCCGTCTTGGCAATTGTCTTTGTGGTTGGACTGTTTTGGCACCGTGGATTAGGAGGCTGGATTTACAATCTCATCTGCATCGGCCTTACTTCCGGATGCACATGGCCAATCACGATCCCACTCATGATCTTCTGGATCAAGCACAAAGACGACATCCAACACGGCTAGTCGCAAGGCATTTCTGCCCATCAGCTATTGCAAACCGATGCTTCATAGGTACCTCCCCAATTTAGAAGCGAGGTCCTGGGGGTAGAGGGGAAATCAACCAAACCGCTGGGTTGCTCGTCCGGTCAAAAGCACCAAATCTTATTTGGACTTCAAACTGATCGACTCAACTTCAAGCTTGAAACTGCCTGGCTTTTTGTCGCCTAATAAAATCCCAAGCCCAGCGACCGCGGACGGATTGAACGCCTGGTTCCGAAAATTCCTGCCTCGCCATGTAGCAACAAATTTATCGACAGGAAGTTCCACATCAACCCACTCGCCCTTGGAGGTTGGAAAGGACTGTCGGTAGGAGTATCCACCCATATTCCGCTGAGTGTAAACATTGAAGTTGTACGTACGACCGTCACCGCGGACTCGTAGCACGACCGTGTCGCCGCTTTCCATTGCCAGGCCAGCGTCACTTGCTCTTATCGAGGCAAACCCGCCGTTATTTTCCAAGGACAGATTTCCAGAAAACTCAAGATTCTTGTACTGATTGACTCTGACTTGGCCCGACGATCTTCCACCCATCACCCCGTCCATCACTGGCCGCCAAACTCGAACCGCATCAGGCTTATCAAAGTCGAACAAAACTCGATTTTGATCCCCATTTTCTGCGGGCGAAAAAGTGACGACAAAAGAGAGTAGTAGAAAGAACAAATAGGCCATTGAATTATTCTTCGGTTAGGGAGTTATCTTTAAGGAGTTGCCGCAATTGGCTTGTGTCGCACTGTTGTTTCCCCGAACCGCAAGCGCACTTTCTTAATAACGCGGTAATTAAAGACAAACCAACGAAAACTTCCCACCTAGCTCGAAACCGCAATTTTTTCACAAAAATCCGTATATCTATCTACGAATTGAGCTATCTCTGCCTACAAAAAAGGCCCCTCGAACAAACGAAGAGCCATATTCTGATCCGATAGCGTTGGTTATTTACCAAACATCTTTTCTCGCATCTCATTCATTTTTTTCTTTGCGTCTTCAGGTGACAACCTACCTGCTTCCACTGCCGCTTCGATCTTTTTGGCACCCGCCATGTAACGACGCTTCTTCGCTTCCATGTCACCCGCGTTAGCCCGATTCGATTTCGCACCTTTGTCGGATTTGGCACCTTTGTCGGATTTGGCACCTTTGTCGGATTTGGCAGCTTTGTCGGATTTGGCAGCTTTGTCGCCACCCGAGCGGAAAATTTTCGTGCGCATTTCGATCAACTTTTTCTCCGCGTCTTCCTTAGAAAGTTTACCGGCTTTGACCGCCGCTTCTATCTCTTCCGCGCCAGCCATGTAGCGACGCTTTTTCGCTTCCATGTCACCCGCGTTAGCCCGATCCGATTTCGCACCTTTGTCGGATTTGGCAGCTTTGTCGCCACTGTCGGGGGACATGCGATTCCGCATTTCTATTAATCTTTTCTCTCCGTCTTCTTGGGAGACCTCACCTGATTTAATTGCTGCTTCAATCCTCCTGGCACCCTCCGCATAGCGGCGTCTCAACGCACCTCGGTCAGTCGCTTCACCGCGATCCGATTTAGCATCTTTGTTACCGCGAACTGGAAACATCTGCTTCCGCATTTCAGTAAGTCGCTTCTCACCATCTGCTTTGGAAACTCTGCCCGACTTAATTGCTTCCTCAATTTTTTTCGCACCGGCATTATATCGTTCCCGTTTCGCAGCATCTTCACCTTGGACTACAACGGGCTTCGCGTTCTTTTTTAAAGCCTCCATCATAGGAGCGACTTGCTCACGGGATAATTCTCCCGCTTTAACTGCCTCGACCAATCGACGCTGAACCGCGCCGTAGTCCTGAGCATAAACTAAACCCACGGGGAAAATACAAACCGCCAATGCGATCGTGAGCATCCGCATCCATTGGGTGATTTTAAATTGTTCATTTGAAATAATCATATTCAATCTTTTCTCCAAAACCCCGCCGCTGTTAAATTGACTGGCAACAGTCGGCGGACGGATCGCCGACTGCGTCAATATCTCTGCCATATTCAATAATGAACTGGCGTAATCATATCTTGCGACCCCAGTCATTTGGATAACCATTGCATCGCATGCAATTTCCTCTGTCGCTCGCAATTGCTTGCGAGCCACCCACATAACTGGATTCCACCATAAGGTTGCTGCCGCCAACCACTCCAACCAACGAACGAAATGGTCGAGACGTTTGATGTGCATCATCTCGTGAGCCAAAACCATTCGTAATTGAGAGGGCTGTAACTGGTCAATCGCCGCTTGGGATACAAAAATGTGCGGCCTGCCTCCAAGCCACCATACAAATGGCGAAATATTAGCTGACAGTGCCGAAATTTGAGGCATCCCCCGAAGACCAATCGTCGTAGCAATCTGATGGCCCGATTGCTGAACCCAAAGCTCTACGGGCTGAGATTGCCGATGAACTTGAATGTGAAATCGGACAATGCGGCATAACGAAACAACTAATAAAAGTGTACTAACGCTGCCCCAAACGACTCCCATAACTAGAGCCCAGTTCAACCGGCCACTCTTTCCATTCTCAGCAAGCGACCGATCTCCAAGTAGATGCCCCCCCATTTTTTGGTAAGCGTCAGATTCATCAGAAGAAGAGGTGACCGCACTGACAGACAACGCCTCTTCACCCATGACAGGGCGACCCAAAGCCGCTGGAGCACTCTCGGCAAAAGACCCCACTTCCAACAACGGAACGGAGACCAAGGGAGGGGTAAGTAATTTAATCAGAATCACGACCCAGACAATGTTCGCAAGGGCATTCGCGTGGTATCGCTGCTGCAAAACCAAAGCAAGGATCGCCAGCACGAATGCCACCAACAAATTACTTAACATCACCTGCAAAATGAAATCAGTCATTTCCCTGCGCCTCTTCGAGAAGTTTTCGAAGACGTTTAATTTCAACCTTACCGAGTTTTCTCTCATCCAAAAGATGCGTTAGCAATGGAGCAATGGAGCCGCCAGTCAATCTTTGAGCAAGCGATTCTAACTGCAATCCTCCGTAAGCTTCGCGTGTAATCGTCGCACTAAAAAGATAGACCCCCAAGCTTCGATCACGCTCAACAAAACCTTTCTGTTCCAAACTTTGCAGTAAACGCTGCACAGTTCCATGCTGTGATTTTTTAGAATCATCGTAGAGCTGCTCCAAAATTTGGCGGGCAGTCAGCCGTTCTGCTTCCCAAATCAACTCCATCGCTGAGAGCTCAGCGTTGGTCAACTTTTTTATACTCATCCGATTTCTTTCAATTATCCGCTGACTCCAAGCGACTAAATCAACACTGAAACCGCATTGATACGTCAACAAGCCGTAAACATACGGCAACAATACGTAACGGTCAACTGCGACTTCAATAAAAAAAGCCCGCCAATAAAACTTGGCGGGCTTTAGCTATCTAAATTCACTCGCTGACGAGCAAAGAACCATTAACTCTGTTCAATACTTAACTCTGTTCAATACTTAACTCAAATTGAATCAACTCAAATTGAATCAACTTAAATCAAAGCGATCCAAGTTCATGACCTTGCCCCAGGCAGCGACGAAATCATGGATAAATTTCAATTCTGCATCTTCACAGGCGTAAACCTCGGAAATCGCTCGAAGCTGAGAGTTGGAACCAAAAACCAAATCAACCGCTGTACCGGTCCATCTCACTTCCCCAGTGCCCCGGTCCACGCCTTCAAAAAAGTGCTCACACTTTGAAGACTTTTTCCATTCGGTATCCAGCTCGGTTAGGTTCACAAAAAAGTCGTTAGACAATGTCTCAGGCCGGCTGGTAAACACGCCCATTGGGGAATTTCCATGATTCGCGCCCAACACTCTTAATCCACCAACCAACACGGTCATTTCCGGGGCGGTCAGTGTCAGCAGATGGGCTCGATCGAGAAGCAATTCTTCCAAGGGTCGATCATGTCCTTGCTGGGCATAATTACGAAATCCATCGGCGGTTGGCTCAAGCACGGCAAACGACTCGACATCTGTCATTTCCGGCGTTGCATCGGTTCGTCCAGGAGCGAAGCAAACAGTAATCTCATGTCCTGCCTTTTTCGCTGCTGCCTCAACTGCCGCACAGCCACCGAGCACTAACATGTCGGCCATGGAAACTCTCTTGCCGCCGGTCTGAGCAGCATTGAATTCACTTTGAATTTGCTCGAGACCTTGCAAGACGGTCGACAATTCGGCGGGCTCATTTACGTCCCAATCCTTCTGCGGGGCAAGACACACGCGAGCGCCATTAGCACCACCGCGTTTATCGGTACCACGAAACGTGACTGCCGAAGCCCAAGCCGCCGAGACGAGCTGCGAAACTGAGAGCCCCGATCCAAGAACCTTAACCTTTAGCTCAGAAACATCCTGATCGTTAATCAACTCATGATCGACCGCAGGAACAGGGTCCTGCCACAAAAGCGTTTCCGCTGGAACTAAGGAACCGAGATAACGCGAGACAGGGCCCATATCGCGATGGGTTAGCTTGTACCAGGCTCGCGCAAAAGCATCGGCAAACTGATCAGGATTTTCATGAAAACGCTTGGAGATGGGACCATAAATGGGATCCATTCTTAATGCGAGATCCGTTGTAAACATCACTGGAGCGTGTTTTTTCGACGGGTCGTGTGCGTCTGGCACGGCATCCGCAGCGGCTCCGCCAACCGGATTCCACTGCGTAGCCCCCGCTGGACTCTTGGTTTGCTCCCACTCGTAACCGAACAAGTTATCGAAATAGTTGTTGTCCCACTTATCGGGCTCAGTCGTCCACGCGCCCTCGAGACCACTGCCAATCGTATCGCCCGCGTTGCCAGTTCCGAAACTGTTTTTCCAGCCCATCCCTTGCTCTTCAAGCCCAGCTGCTTCCGGTTCTGGCCCAACATATTGATCCGGATCGGCAGCACCGTGTGCTTTACCGAAAGTATGCCCACCAGCAATCAGGGCAACCGTTTCCTCGTCATTCATAGCCATCCGCCCAAACGTTTCACGAATGTCAATGGCAGACGCAAGCGGATCAGGGTTGCCGTTAGGGCCTTCTGGATTGACGTAAATCAAACCCATCTGAACCGCACCAAGTGGATTGTCGAGATCACGCTCTCCACTGTATCGTTCATCACCAAGCCATTCGCTCTCAGGACCCCAGTAAACATCTCCCTCGGGTTGCCAAACATCTTCGCGGCCACCGCCAAAACCAAATGGGTTAAGCCCCATTGATTCGATGGCGCAATTGCCAGTGAAGATCATCAAATCAGCCCACGATAATTTGCGACCATACTTCTTCTTAATTGGCCAAAGCAATCGGCGAGCTTTATCGAGATTGACGTTATCCGGCCAACTATTCAGAGGTGCAAATCGAAGTGTGCCCGAACCGCCACCACCACGACCGTCCTGAATTCGGTAAGTCCCAGCACTGTGCCAAGCCATTCTGATAAAAAATGGACCATAATGACCGTAGTCAGCAGGCCACCAATCCTGCGAAGTGGTCATCAGCGTAAAGACATCCTGCTTTAAACCTTCTAAATCAAGGCTCTTAAACTCTTCTGCATAATCGAATCCCGCGTCCATCGGATTCGACTCAGCGCTATTCTGATTCAACAATTGCAAGTTAAGTTGATTAGGCCACCAATCGCCATTAGACAAAGCTCCTGCTGCAGTGTGTCGACTCGCAGCACTGCTCATCACGGGGCACTTACTTTCGCTGTTCATATCATCTCCGGTAATTTTTGTTTTTCCTCAACCATTTGGTATACAAAACCCATGAATTTTTGAACAGTAGTGAGAGTCGAAATTGAAACGGCCGAGAGCAAAATTGGGCGGCCGTCAGGGGCCAGTTTCCTCAATATTTCAGCCAAACAAAGAGACCTTAAAGCCAAACTGGTATGCCGAAAAAATAGAATCATCACAAAAAACAAGCAAAATAGCCCAACCAAGCAATTCCGGCTAAAATACAGACTTCCCAACCAGTAGACATGGATGCTCCCTTCAAGCCTGCTGGACAATTTCCGCAGGGTAGCCAATCCAATCCTTAACTAAAACCACAATGCGTTCTCTCCTAGTTCTGTCGATACTCCTCTGGGCATCCAATGTGACCTTCGCGATGCAGTCGGATTGGATGACGAAGATCCCGGATGCAACCTCGTTGTCATCCATCAATATCCCGGGGACTCATAATAGTGGTGCAACTCGAGAACCGCTGTTGGGAACTGCCCGATGCCAATCATTAACCCTGCAAGAACAGCTAGCGATTGGCGTTCGATTTTTTGACATTCGCTGTCGCCATCAAAATGATAATTTTGCAATTTACCACGGTCCTATTCCCCAGCGACTCGAGTTTAAAACAGTAATCAATACTTTTAAAACCTTTCTCCAAAACCATGGAAATGAAACCCTAATTTTAAGCATCAAAGAAGAATACCAATCGCTTGAGACTACCCGTCCGTTTGTGGCAACCGTAAAACAATACCTCAATCAAGACTTGCCAATTTGGTATACCGACGAAGCGATCCCTCTACTTGGCAAGGCACGTGGTAAAATTGTCCTGCTGAGGCGATTTAGTTCCGAAGAACCTCTTGGCATTCCAGCGACTCAGTGGGGGCACAACGGGTTTTATCAAAGTAAAAACCTATTCATTCAGGATAAATATTTACTCCCCGATGCCGAAACAAAATGGAAAATTATTTCACAGGCATTCTCGCATTCGACGAAACAGAATTCCAAAGAACAACTTCACCTTCACTTTACAAGTGGCTACACCAACAATCGCTTAGGCATTCCCAACGTTCTTTCCATCAGCCAGCCAACCAATCTTGAACTTACCCAATACCTCACCAAGGCTACTCATCGGCGTCATGGATGCATCATTCTCGACTTCATTACAGCCGAACTCGCGGAATCCATTTACCGACTAAACTTCACAAAAGACAATTGAGCCAGACCTGACAATTGAGCCAGACCTAATACCGCGAACCATATTTCCGCAACCAATAACTTAATCAACTCCAATGCAACACGATGAACTTCCTGCCTGGTCGGCAAAAGCCGCCGCCTGGGCAGCAGAATACCATGCGACGTTACGTGAACGCCCCATTCGTCCGAATGTAGTTCCAGGTGATTTTCTTAAACAAATTCCCACCGAACCTCCCCAAACATCCGAACCCTTCGAGAACATCTTTGAAGATTTTGTAAAACTCGTTCCAGATTCGATGACTCATTGGCAACACCCAAGATTCTTTGCCTACTTCAGCAGCAATGCCTCCCCAGCATCAATGCTCGCGGAACAACTGGCCAATGCAATCTCGGCTCAATGTATGCTTTGGCAAACCTCACCTGCCGCCACCGAACTCGAAACTGCGATGATTGACTGGCTCCGTCAAGCGCTCGCAATTCCAAAAGATTTCCGCGGGGTTATTCAAGACACCGCAACCTCGTCGACCTTGGCTGCCGTCCTCACGATGCGAGAGAAAGCATTGAACTGGCGCGGCATCGAAGAGGGCCTCTCTGGCATGCCAATTCTCCGAATTTATGCCTCCGAACAAACTCACTCCTCCATCGATAAAGCAGTGAGGTTGGCTGGGATCGGCCAAAATAATTTAGTCAAAGTCAAAACCGATTCAGACTGGGCCATGTGCCCCAACAGCCTTCAGTTGGCAATTGAGACTGACCGAACCAACGGCTTGGTTCCCGCCGGAGTCATCGGCTGCATCGGGGGAACCTCCATTGGCGCTTCAGACCGCCTCGACCAAATTCTCGCAATCGCCCAACAAAACAATCTGTATACGCATGTCGATGCAGCCTGGGCTGGCTCTGCAATGATTTGTCCTGAGTTCCGCTCAATCTGGAAAGGGATCGAGATGGCTGACAGCATTGTCTTCAATCCACACAAATGGCTTGGTGCGAATTTCGATTGCTCGATCCAATTCCTTAAAGAACCAAAAGAACAAATAAAAACTCTCGCCATCAAACCATCCTATTTACAAACACTTGAACAAGATGGAATCAATAATTATTCAGAATGGTGCATTCCGCTGGGGCGCCGCTTTCGTGCCTTGAAACTTTGGTTTCTGATGAGAAGCCATGGACTCACTGGACTACAGGAAAGAATTCGCAACCATATTGAGTGGGCAGGGGAGGCCGCCAAAGAAATAGAAAAACTGGAAAACTTCTCCATTGTCACGCCCCCCATGTTTTCCCTATTCACATTTCGATTCGAACCCCCCGGCCATGATGCCGACACAAAAACACGTGAACTTATCGAAGCGATTAATGCGGATGGACGAATTTATCTCACCCAAACCCTCCACGATGGAAAGTTCGTCATCCGGTTTACCATCGGTCAATTTGATACAGAAAAGTCAGACGTCGACATGGCAATTTCTGTCATTCAAGAACTGGCTGAGTCGTTGAACTAATTGAATCCGGATTTCGTAAAACAAAAAAGTCCGCAAGTGTTACATGACGTTGGGAACTCGACGGATCTCCCCGTCCCCCCAAAAAAGAATCTGAATAGAACAACTTCAGCTACATCGCTCGCCTAAACAGCGGACAATCGGTCAGTGATTTGAAAATTCAGTCAATTCGCAACGAAATCTCGGCTTTTTTTGGCTGTTGCTAGGGTTCGCACCGTACCCTTAGTTTGGGTGGACGCTGCAGTATCATAACAACCCTAAAGAATGTGCGATGTCAACTTCTCCGCCGCGCAAGCGACCAAAGCAAAACCACGCCTACGAAACGTTGGAATCCCGGCAAATGCTCGCCGGCGTCGTAAACGTCGATCTCTATGCCCACGATCTTTTTATCCGTGGTGACCGGTCTGGAAATGAAATCAGCATTTCCCTCGATCCGAACCTCGGCGCCACCATTGAGGGGAGCGAGGGAACAAGAGTTGAATTCTCCCAAAATGCTGAATCTTCGATTGACCTCGCCTCACTAAACAACATCTTTATTTTGATGGGTGCAGGTGACGACGTCGTTGCCTTTGACGCCCAAAACCAGACCCTTGATGGCAATATTTCAATCCAACTAGCCCAAGGTGACGACACACTTTTCTTCGTCGGTGACTCGCAACAAAAAGACAGCATTGCAAACGACGTTCGAATTCATTGCTCATCGGGAGCTGACTTTGTCTTCATTGCAGACATGTCAATTGCTGATGATCTTTGCCTCACTGGAGGTGCTGGCAATGACCAAGTCATCCTTCAATCAGTCGCGGTAAAAGACAATACTTTGATTAAGTCCCAAACTGGAGCTGATTCGATCTCGATTGCGAATTCCAACTTTGAAGGAAATACAAAAATTGCAACGGGAATTCAAAGTGACCACTTTGAATCAGTCACAACCAACTTTCGAAATCGATTCAAATTAAACGCGGGTATTGGCTCGGACAGCAGCAACATTGCCAGCTCTAATGAATTTGCCGGAAAATTCAAAACCAGACAGGTCGAGTTTGCAGATCTCTCAAAAGCAGACAAAACCGTCGACTCCCTGCGGGACGTTTTTGAACAAAAAACGACCTTTATGCAGGCTGATTTGAGAGACAAAATCCAAAATGCAGCAACGAAATTTAGTGAACAACTCGGGAGCAACTTCATTCAGTTGGAGTTAAACCCTCAATCACAAACCGTGAAGGTTGCCGATCCGACTCCCAGTCTTTCCGTTCAGTGGGACGAAGTGACCCAAGAAGCTATCGCTGCAACGGACCTTGGCCCCACCGTCGCCTCACGCGCGCTTGGAATGGTCCACACGGCAATCTACGATGCCTGGTCAGCCTATGACGAAACAGCAATCTCCACACAGCTTGACGACCAATTGCAACAGCCTGCCAGCCAAATCACCGATGAAAACAAATCGGAAGCAATGAGCTTTGCTGCCTTTCGCGTGCTTGACGATCTTTTTGCAAGCGAAACCGACTCATTCCAGTCCTTGATGAACAATTTAGGTTACGACTCCACTGATCAATCCAGAAACCCCGAAACACCTGCTGGCATTGGCAATCTAATGGCCGATGCAATCCTTGACTTCCGCCACGCAGATGGCTCCAACCAAACCGGCAATGACGCCAACGGTAATGGACAACCCTACTCAGACACCACCGGCTACGTGCCGTCGAATCCGGTCGGCACGGCGGTCGACATTGAAAAATGGACGCCAGAGCGGGTTCCTATCGACAGTACTCCCGAGACTGCCGTCAAAGTACAAAAATTCCTAACACCCCAATGGATCGAAGTCACTCCATTCGCACTTTCCAGTCCAGATCAATTTCGAACCGAGGCTCCGCAACCGTTCCTACTCGTCGACGGAACTACGGACCTTGAAAATGCGACCATCACGTTAGCCGATGGCACGGAGTTCGACATAAACAGGGATCTAATTGGCACCGTCATCAATCCGGTTTTCATTTCACAGGCTGAAACGCTGATTGAGACCAGTTCTAACCTTACCGATGACGAGAAATTAATCGCTGAATTCTGGGAGGACGCCAACGGGACAGCCTTTCCGCCAGGAACGTGGCTAACCTTCGGACAGTACGTATCGGCAAGGGATAATCACTCGCTCGATCAAGACGCCAAGATGTTTCTCGCACTTTCCAACGCCATTTTTGACGCCGGTATCGCCACTTGGGATGCCAAGGTCCATTACGACTACGTGCGACCGGTTCGCGCTATCCGAGAATTGGGGCAACTCGGTCTAATTGGCGAATTCAATCAAGAACTCGATGGCTTTGCGATCGACGCGTGGACTCCTGAGGGATTCACCCAAACTATTCTTGCAACCGATTTCCTAACCTATCAAACCCCCGGCGGTCACCCGTCTCCTCCATTCTCGGAATACCCCTCAGGCCACAGTTCCTTCAGCGCCGCCGGTGCCGCGATCCTCCAACGATTCAGTGGCAGTAATAATTTTGGAGCTTCGGTTAGTTTTGAACCGGGAGAATCCAGGTTCGAACCGGGGGCTACTCCCAGCCAGAGTGTCACCCTAACTTGGGATACGTTTACCTACGCCGCGAGAGAGGCGGGGCTTTCCCGACGCTACGGTGGTATCCACTTTGCTGACGGTGATCTCAACGGCGAACGGCTCGGTCAGCAAGTTGCCGAGGTCACTTGGCAGCGGACGCAAGATTTGATCTCCGGTAATACCGCCCCTTAGAGCCAGAACTCTAGAACCTGATTCCCGCGAACCCCTTAAATCCTTCCTGATGAACTGCGTCAGTCCTTCAGCACTTTGAGTTGCTCTTCGAGACTTAGATCGAGAAACGTCTCAAATTCCACTTTAAATTCGCGAGAACTCTGCCCAAACACTTTTTGAAAAGCAGCTTCCCACCCCAGCTTTTCTACTTGGGGGTGAAAGGATTCGAGTAAAACATCGCGTCCCTTGCGTTCCATTAAATAGGCAATCGCCCAGGCACCACCTTCGTAGGCCAGCTGTCGACAATCGTCATCGTAGGAATTGGGTAGAGAAGTTGGACAGGTTTTTCGTTTTGACTGAATCAACTTCATTTTGTCGGTCATTCGTTGCTCGAGGCTGGGCCAACGATAGGAAGCATTATTCCAATTGGGAAGCTTTCCTGAACGTCGAAGTCCTGCGGTTGTAAACTCAGCCATCGCCACCGCCGAGCCTTCGACAAACCACACAGGCCCCATGAGCTTTTGCCGTTTTCGATGATCTATCGTTTGTATGAATGAGTTTTGCAGCGAGTGCCAATACTCGTGAAAAATAGTCACCTGCTCATCTTCACCCGCAATATTCAAAACGCCCGCAAACCCAAGCGGCAAGGAGGAGGTCATTCGATGGAACCCCCATTCAGCGCCACCGTTATGGCCCGCACTTCCACTTGGCATTCCCGTTGCCAGCGCCTTCGCACCGATTTCCTGATACATCAGAAATCCATGGTCTCGATTATCGTTATCCGCCAAACAATCACGACGCGTCATTTGACCACGCGCCACCCGCCGCTCACAAAACTCCAATCCCAGTTGCAGCGCCGCATCTCGATCGGCGCCCAATACCCAGTACTCAAGCCTTCCTGAAGACCCCCAAACGCTGGAAGCTGCCGCCAGCGTCTCAACCACCGCCTGTTTCACTTTGTCAGAAACATCCGCCGCCGTAAAAACTTCGATGAAATTTCCACTCTTTGCATCTCTGCCAAAAATATCGTCCTGCGGAAAAATGACTGGATCAGTGGTTTCCTGACCTTGCAGGGAAGCTATTTCGAGCACCAAAGTCAAAGCGAACAACGCTGGAATGATCTGTGAGTTCCAACCTCTTAAGAGGTTACCAATTGATCCGTACATTAGCCTCTCCACCTGATTGTGTTTGCCTCAGGCTACCTTACTTTTTTCAAAAGCAAAAGAAGATCCTGAATTGCCCGCTGAATCCAGCAAAACCAGTTCCGTTAGTTTTCGTTACTGGAAACAAGCGAAAGCCGATCCGCCAGCCATTCAAGAGTTTCTGGCAACCGGGCTTCAACGCTTGGGAAAAATTAGTCACCGGGCCGCTAGAAAAACTCACCAGCCCCTCGAAGAACACTACTCATCCTCGCCACCATTGGTAGGCCAAACTATCCAGTCCCCATCAGATTTGCCATCGTTTTGTACATTCGGCAAGTAGGTTGCGGGCTTAACACCCTCCGGCGTAACACCTCCATCATCGTCAAGATCGTATCCTAAACTGTAGATCAGCGGACGTTGATCGACGATTTTAAAGATTAAGGGTTCCCCCGTCAGCTGATCTACTGGTGACCGCGGGAGCGTGCTTTTGGGAATTTCATCCCACGAATTTGGCCACGCTCCATTAGCAAGGTAAAAACGCTGTAGCGCAATTGCTCCGAGCACTCCTTCTTGGCGTGCAATCAACCGATCCAATGCTTTGCGAATATTCTCGGTCGCAGGCAAGACCAACCCCAAAACCGCATACTTCCATTTTTCAAGATTTAACTCTTTGTAAATGTCTTTTGACTTCCCATCCCACATGGGGCGGTTTAAGTCGGTGCTCGCTGCTTCAAAAAACTGATCTGCCTTGGCCGCAACTTCCCCCCTTGTGGCAACCGTAAAAAGGCCGAGCGGCCCAATAACACTCTCAGCGAAAGACTCCCAGTTTTCCTTCTCAGACAATTCGCCACCGAAAATGCCCGGCATGCCCATACCGGTCAACGCTGACATGACCTCAAAGCCTTGAGGAGTGATGCGACCGTCACCCTGACCATCATTCGTGTAAATACGTTGAATCAAATCGCTGACTATCAAAGCCTCGCCATCATAGGAAATCCAGTCTTTTAACTTGGCACTACGAACTGCCAACTGCAATCTTTGCAACTGTCGCTCATTAAAAAAATTGGGATCTTCCTTAACAACACTCTCAATTTCTGAAAATGCCATTCCCGAGATTGCATAACCGACTAAACCACATACCAGAACACGACCTTCTGCTGCATGTCTCGCAAACCCAAGCATCGTTTCGATATCTTGCACTACCCGATCTGAATCTCCCTCTTCGATTGCCAATTGAATATCGAACGCAAATAAACGCGCGGCATTTCGCATCTGCTGCACATGTGGAAGCAAGATGCCAACGAGCCAATCATCAAGCAATCGCCCCGACCCCCCATCGCTCCCTTCCTCCACTCCGGCATCCTGAGAATCACCGCGAGTCAAATTAGGAAACAGAGCAGCAAAATCTTCCTCGGAATATTCGCTTTGGTTTGCTTTTAATTCAATTCCCAAATACGGTCGCTTTGCTCCTTCCCGAAAAGCATCTATTAAATCCTGATGCTCGTAGATTGCCGCCTTTGCGGCTTCCCACCCCGGTTCCCCCTTCCGGACAAACCGTGTACTCAAGTAGCTTTGTTCACCTTCCCCTTCCCTGAACCAGATTTCAGGAATTACCTCGCCTACTGAAAACTTATATTTTGTCCACATGGGCCGATAAATTGGCCAGGCCTTTTCGGAATCAGCGACATCCTTGATCCCCGCGTTTAACTGAACAACGTAATCCGTTGAGATAACCGGCGCACCTTGATGATAAAAGACCCAAATACCTGCGTAGGCTAAGATCAGAGCGATGATTCCATAACCAAATGTATGAAGGGATTTCTTCCAGAAAGGTCGATTTTGCCGTTTGGATGATTGAATTAATTTTGCAGCCACTGCAGGCTCACCAAAGTCCTCGACTAACTGTTGTGCGGTTACATCTCGATCCATTCCATCGACGAAATGAGCAATTAGCTCCTCGATCACGCAAGCCTTTTCCCCTCTAGTAAGCCAGCATCGAGACATCACTTCCGTCAGAATCGACTGCACCTCCGCAGGAAGGCCACTTAGCGTGAGCTGCTTTTTCCAAGACAGTCTCCCGATTAATGGTTTTGCAAACAGCGTGTTTGAAAGTTTTGAACGGCCTTCTGGTGTGGTCACTTGACTCATCGCAGTCCCCTTTTAAGCAAGACATGACATGGGATTCGAAACGCGTGTTACCCCGAGTGCGGACAAACCGGCGATCAAAGACCCCCACTGCTTCCGATCGGCCTCTAATTTCCGACTGCCCTTCGCCGTCAGACGGTAATAACGGCGTTTCCGACCGTTGTCTCCCTTTTTCTCGCGAGACTTCACCAACCCCTTGCCCTCAAGGTTGTACAGCATTGGGTAAAGTGTCGATTGCCCCATTTCGAATACACCTGCTGATTCTTTGCAGAGCCGCTCTACGATTTCATAACCGTACATTTCGTCTCCACTGAGCAAATGCATGACGGCCGTTGGCCCAGCCCCTCGCATCATTTCCCGTTCAAGCTTCATAATAAACTCCTACCAGCTGTTAGTATGCAATACATAGTATCGACCACCTAGCAACAGGTCAAGACATTTTTTTGCAGCTTTTTCACAAAGAGCCCGATGACGCATTTTTTCGGTAGCGAAAATAAAAGCAGGGAGATGCAAGGACTCTTAGAATCCAAGAATCCAACATTCTCCTTAACCAACCGGAAGGTCGAAACCAGCTAAATTCTCTACCGATAGACTTCGCAGCGCATTGCCGACCACTGGAATCCAACATATGAAATTATGAAGAAATACTAACAGGACAAACCTCGTCAATGCGCGGTCTGCAAGCATGGAATAGAGGGCAAACATAAACGGCAGTTGAACTTTAATTTCCATCCTCTAGGATTCCAATTTGGGACGAACACCTTCAATCGCGGACATTTATTAAACCACAGGCGGCAACGAACCAATGGGCAACTCTATCGCCGAAGTCTCGGCGCTGAAGAAATCATTCGGCGACATCGACGCGGTTAATGGCTTAAGCTTCGCGATTCAACAAGGCGAAACACTGGGACTCCTAGGTCCAAACGGGGCTGGAAAAACAACCGTCATTAGCCTGCTTGTAGGATTGTTAAAACCTGACACTGGCTCAGTCTCTATTGGCAACTCGAGCTGTGCGGAGGCGGGCGACCCAACACTGACCGCAACCCGACGACTGCTGGGAGTCGCACCGCAGGCACTTTCAATTTACGAAACGATGTCAGCTCAAGAGAATTTAGAATTCTTTGGTCGGCTGTACGGGCTGTCAGGAAAAAAACTGCGGGATCGAGTGAACTGGTGTCTTGATTTCGCTCAGCTACAAGATCGAGCCAAAAGCTACGCTGGAACATTTTCAGGCGGCATGAAACGTCGATTGAATATTGCCGTCGCTCTGATTCACGAACCAGCCATCCTGTTACTCGATGAACCAACTGTCGGTGTCGATCCGCAATCGAGAAATCATATTTTCGAAAGCATCGAGGCTCTTCGTGAACGTGGTATGACCATCCTATACACCACACACTACATGGAAGAGGCCGAACGATTATGTGATCGCGTCGCAATTGTCGACCATGGAAAGCTACTCGCACTCAGTTCAGTCAACGACTTAATAGATCAATTCGGTGGCGCGTCCATGGTAACTGGCGACCTCGCCGAACTACCCAAAGAAATCGAACTTCCGGGCGAATTGACGGGCAAATCAATTCGCTTTGCCTCCAACACACCGCTGCAGGACGTTGCAGCTTTATCGGCTCAGGGCGTCGCATTTCAAACACTCAACATTGCTCGACCCAATTTAGAAAACGTGTTTTTGACCTTAACCGGCAGGAGCCTACGAGACGGATGAATCAAGTGCTTGTTATGGCGATCAAAGATCTTCGGCTGTTATTCCGGGACAAACTAGGTGCATTTTTCATTATTGGATTTCCAATTCTGATGGGCATCTTTTTTGGCATGGTAATGGGAGGCCCCTCCTCGGGCAGCGACCGGGCCAAAATGAAAATTGCAATTGTCGATCTCGATCAGTCTACCCTATCGGCCAAGTTTATAAGCCAACTGGCGAATAACGGGTCGATCGAATTAATTGAAACTGACCTTGAGCCGGCGAAAGAGAGTGTTCGCAAAGGACAGCGATTGGCAATGCTGGTCCTGACCGAAGGTTTTGGAGAAACCGCCGGCATCTTTTGGGAAAAGCCACCAACGATTCAAATCGGCGTCGACCCTTCGCGATCTGCTGAATCTGCCATGCTACAAGGGATGATCTTGGAAAGCATTGGCCAATTGGCAGGCCAAAGAATGGGAGACCTCTCCTCGATGCAAGACATGGTGAAAAAGTCACGGGAACAACTGGCGAATGATAAATCCATTAGCTCTGGCAACCGCCTGCTGATTAATTCTTTTTTCAGTTCACTCGAAGGCATGACCAAGAGCATAGAAGCCCTGAAGACGGATGCGGACGATTCCTCTTCCAGCCCTGTTGAAAATGGTGGTTTTGAATTTGCTAAACTTGAGTCGATTGATGTTTCTCGAAAAATTGATCCGGCCAGCCAAGCTGGACAGATGAAAAAAATCAAATCCAAATGGGACATCAGTTTTCCCCAATCCACCATGTGGGGTGTTCTGGCCTGCGCTGCGGGGTTTGCAATTTCCATTGCCCGCGAACGCACGCAAGGAACGATGATGCGGCTTCAAATCGCTCCCATCAGCCAAGCCAGTGTCCTCATTGGCAAAGCCTTAGCTTGCTTTTTTTCTGTCATGCTCGTGATTTCATTCATGGTCGGCCTTGGGCTCCTGCTTGGAATGAGACCGGGAAGCTATCCAATGCTCGCCTTGGCCGCTCTGTGTGTTGCCTCATGCTTTGTAGGCATCATGATGGTGATGTCCAATCTTGGGAAAACAGAGGAATCGGTGAACGGCGCTGGCTGGGCCATCAACATGGTGATGGCCATGTTCGGGGGAGCCATGATTCCCGTGATGTTTATGCCCCAGTTCATGAAAAGCCTGAGTATTCTCAGTCCAGTTAAATGGGGAATCCTCGCAATGGAAGGCGCGATCTGGCGCGACTTCAGTCTCTCCGAGATGATGCTGCCATGCGGAATCCTGCTCGGTATCGGCATTGCGGGAGTCGCGATTGGAACCAGATTGCTAAATCGCAATTAATTCCTGAGAATCAACTATTTTTCGCAATCGAATGCGCCACTAAGCGAACTGTCGGAAACAATTGAGCACGAAAGTGGCTTCATTACGCCGATATCTTACCTAGCAATAGATCCCACAAAGCCGACTTCGAGTCGTTACAATCGTGTAAAGTTCCAATCATGTAACGGTTACGATGAAGCGGCTGAATCTGACAATCAATGACACTTGAAGTGCGCTAATCTGCCTCCTCTTTTGAAGGACTAAAAAGATGATGAAACATATAATTTCTACTCTGGTTTACTGCACGCTTCTATGGCCCCTCTTGGTTTGCCTTCCGACCACACAAGCCCAAGAGCCAAAATCAATCTCGGGACTAATGCCGGCATCCACGACCGCAGCAATCGTGATAAAGCCCGCCCAAATCCTGCAGTCGCCGGGAATGGAAATGGTACCAAGAGAGGTACTCTCCGTTGTCGGACAAACGGAATTCGGGATTGACCCATGCAAAATCCAAAATGCGATTTTGATGGTGGATGCGTTCACAGACCTTCGCAACCCACCTGGATTTGGCTTAGTGATTTCATTTGCCGAGCCACAGACCCTCGGTGGTAACATTACCGATTCACTTATCAAGGGCAGCTACGAGGGCATGACGATTTACCGCAGCCGCGACGCTATGACTCCAGTGGTTCTCCAGTACAGCAAGAATACATTGATTGTCGGCCTCGAACCCTTTGTTACGAGAATGCTTGCCTCTAAAAACGCCTCTGGAGAGCTTGCGACTCTGATCGACAATGCCAACCCGGATTCTCAATTCTCTGCCTACATGATCATGGACCCTGTCCGCGAAACCATCCAGCAAAACCTCCCGCCAAAAAACCAGATTCCACCTCCCTTTAATCAATTCCTTGACCTACCTGAACTCGTAGAATCAGTCGTTCTGGAGGCCAACTTTGACGGCCAACAACAGGGGTCTCTTAAAATAACGGCCGTCGATGACGCTGCCGGGAACCAGATTGAGAGCATGGTCGACATGGGTATCCAGATGGGTCGCCAGGTTTTAGCCGGAGAGATGACTCGGCAAATTGCCAATCTCGACCCCTCAATGCAAATGGCCTTCCAAGCCTATTTTGAACGAGCCGGGCAGTTCATGGAGGACCAAATGCGACCCACAAGAAATCAAAAGACCATTCTGTTTGAAGCAAAAAATCAAGGCGGTCAAATCTCAAACGTGGCAGTGATTGGAACGCTCACGGCGATGTTACTACCAGCGGTCCAGCAAGCTAGAGAAGCCGCACGAAGAACCTCTTCGGCGAATAACCTCAAACAAATTGGGCTTGCCTTCCACAATTACTTTGTTGTTCACCGAAAATTTCCGTCGAATATTCGCGATAAAGACGGGCGCCCTTTGCTAAGCTGGCGTGTTGCGATCCTTCCCTATCTCGAAGAATCAAAACTCTACGACGAATTCCATTTGGACGAACCTTGGGATAGTGAGCACAACATCCAACTTCTATCGAGAATGCCGCAAGTCTTCGCTTGTCCGAACTTAGAACTCGAAAAACGAACGGTCTATCTTGGTTTTGAAGGGAACGACACTGCTTTTGGAGATAAACCGATCGGCTTCGCGCAAATTCTTGATGGCACGGCGAATACGATCCTTGCCGTCGAAGCCAACGAGGACGCAGCGGTCAACTGGTCAGCCCCTCAAGACATCCCGTTTGACCCAGCCTTGGATGTGAACGCTGTAGGGAACCTCCGACCCGACGGCTTTAATGCACTGTTGCTTGACGGATCGGTTATGTTTTTCCCGAATTCGATTGAACAACAGGCATTAAAAAACTGGATTCAAAAAAGTGATGGAAATATCGTTGAATACCCGTTCCGCTAACCACGACTGATTCAAACGCAACTGATTCAAACGCAACGTTTGAAATAGGTTAGCAGGCCAGGTTGGCTGACAGTCATCTGGCCTGGTAATGAACGCCAACTGAAAACATCCCAAAGCGCAAAATGAAAAGATTAAGATGAAAAGATCAGAATGGGAAGATTAGAAAATCACGATCGCCCCTGCTTTTGAGGTGGCAAAGCAGTCACTTCTGTCAATTACTCGCCCCCTGCTCAACCAACTCCTCAAGAAGTTGCGTAGTCCTTTTCAACTCGTCTCTAATTTCCAGCAGCACTGAATCGGAATCGCTTCCACTCGCTGACTCAGCCTCCGGGATGGACGTACCACCCATGCGATCTCGCTGATCGAGGACCTCGCGGCGAAAACGTTCTGTGTCCTTTATGCCCAGTAGACTGATCAAGCTACCGGGGCCGGACTGGCCGGCGGTTTCCACGGCAATATTGCGCAAATCAAAATAGCGCATCACAAACCCCTGAGTCATTTGAAGGTCAGTGATCTTCTCCAATGGCACTGTTTTTTCAATTTTGTTCAACATTCCCTTTTTGACGTGCAATGCCCTTGTCGTCAAAGTGCACTCCCAATTGTCAATGACACGATCCAGCACAAGCTTATAAATGACTGCGATGATCAGGGCGAGCGGAATGGTGACGATTGGAATGCACAAAAGGAGAAGCCCAGTCCAGTGGTATTTGATAATCGCGTCTTTGTCGAAAGTTGCCCTTTCGACAATCTCCTCGTTTTTTCCAAATTCCATTTGGCTCCCTTTCATCTTTGATGAGTGCTAACCGTAGACCAGGCGTTGATCTCGCGATTCCACACGAAATTACCAAGCTACCCGCTGAGCATCCTACCAGACCGCCGAGCTCCCACCCAGTGACTCGCAACCGTAGCCAAGCAGTTCCCGGGTTTCAGACTTCGAGCCGCCTCCGAAACACTTCCAAGGTTTTCAACTAATTGACTGAACAGACACAGCATCAGAAAACCAGCCCCAGCAAGGTGGCTATCGCTAGCCTTTTCCAAAATTCTTTTGAATTCCCAAAAAAGAACAGAACAATACATTGACATAGTCCGATATATTGATATACAACAAGGACAGAAGGATGAATCAAAAGAACTCCACAAACCTATTGAATTACCAATCGCTCGCGAAGGCGGCTGAATGCCTCAAGGCACTTGCCCACCCCCATCGCCTCCAGATCATACAACTGCTGCTCGAAGGCGAACTTTATACGGTGATGGAAATCAAGCAAAAATTCGGATTAACACAGTCTTCCACTTCCGAACACCTTCGATTTTTACAACGGTGTGGCTTTCTAAAAAGTTCAAAATCTGGCCGCTCCGTTTACTACGAAATATCGGAACCCCACCTGCAAGACATCGTGAATTGCATGCGCAGCCGCTTTGGCTAGATCCCGTCTCACCGACAATGCCCAACACAATTTTGAATTAATCAGATTTCCCAAAATGACTTCGACCGGCGGCGTCCCTTCAGCCCTGGAATACTTTTTTTTATTGGCCAGCACACCCTCCTGAATTAGATCCGAGGAATCGAATCGTTACCTTTCTGAAAAACCGAATCAATGTTACTTAAATATTTTTACGACGAAGCCTTAGCTCACGCCTCCTATCTCGTGGGATGCCAGAGAACTGGATCAGCTTTCATCATCGATCCCGCTCGCGAAATCACGCCTTACCTAGAGGCTGCTGCCGCCGAAAAGATGAAAATCACTGGCTCAGTTGAAACCCATATCCACGCTGACTACGTTTCAGGGAGCTGCGAACTGGCAGCGAGAGCCAATGCGATGATTTATTTATCCAACGAAGGCCCGGCCGATTGGAAATATGAATTTGGTTCGAAATCCCCAGTTCAACTATTAAAAGACGGCGACCAAATTAATGTCGGCAATATACAACTCACCACAATACACACCCCCGGCCACACTCCTGAGAGCATCTCGCTCATTCTGACTGACCTAGGCGCCGGTGCCGATGAACCAATGGGAATCTTTACCGGTGACTTCGTATTCGTCGGCGCCGTGGGCCGCCCCGATCTACTTGAAGAAGCTGCAGGAATTGTAGGTTCTGCAGAGGAGGGAGCACGTGCGTTGTTTCGGTCTATCGAAAAATTCAAATCACTTCCCGACTACCTTCAAGTCTGGCCATCCCATGGAGCAGGAAGTGCTTGCGGCAAAGGGCTAGGCGCCATCCCGTCTAGCACCGTTGGTTATGAAAAACGCTTCAACCAAGCACTCCAGTTTTCTGCAGAAGAAGATTTCGTTCGATTCATCCTCGAGGATCAACCCGAAGCGCCACCTTACTTTGGGCTGATGAAGAAGCTCAACAAATTGGGACCCAAAATAATCGGCGACACTCACCCGCAAAAAATGACACCGCATCAGCTTAAATCCGTTGAACGCCAATGCAACATGATCGACACCGCAGCATTTAAGCAATTTGCAGCCCAACACGCCCCCGGAACAATCAACCTGCCATTGAAATATCTGGCCAGTCAGGGTGGCTGGATTATTGACTACGAAGTTCCCACCTACCTCATCTCCGCTGGCGAGAAACTGCTTGATGCCGTTCGGATTCTGCATGAAATCGGAATCGACAACATCGCAGGCTACTTTGATGCGAATGAGGTTTACGCATCAGGCCTGGCAAACGAAAACTCTCCACAACAGTCCCCTGAATGGCTGGCAAATGCTTTAGAAGGAAATTCAATCCGACTGATTGATATCCGGCGAAAATCTGAATGGAACGCGGGGCACATCGCTGGCGCCGAACACATTTTCTTGGGACAACTTGCCGGGGAATTCACTCAGACAACGTCACGAGAAGACGATCGCTCAATCGTATTGCAATGCCGCACGGGAAGTCGCTCCGCAATTGCTGTAAGCGTGCTCAGATCATTAGGAGTAAAAAACGTGATCAATCTATCGGGTGGAATCGAGCGATGGAAGGCCGTCGGTTACCCGACAGTGAAAGAATCACAGCCACTCTGTTCCGCTCCACTACAAAAACCTGTGTCCCCCGCTTGCGCGTTGAATTAAGCCACATCCATTCATTACTTACTGACTCACAACCATGACAGACTTCCTACTCCAACCCTGGCCCTGGTGGTTATCCGGCCCACTGATTGGGCTGACCGTTCCACTTTTGTATCTATTGGCAGGAAAAGGGTTTGGAATCTCAACCAGTCTTCAACAACTCGGTGCGATGTGCTTACCCAACAGCAAGCTTGACTATTTGAAGAACTTCGACCGGCGCAAAGGAGCCTGGACGCTTATTTTCGCACTTGGAATCGCAATTGGCGGCCTCATTGGAAGCCACTGGCTCTCGGCTAAACCGATCGAATTTCTCCCTTCCGAATTCTTCAGTCTCTGGGGGGCCACCAAATTATTCATTGGAGGTACCCTCATCGGATTCGGGGCGCGATACGCCGGAGGCTGCACGTCCGGCCACGCAATTACCGGAATTGCTAACTGGAACCTTCCCAGTGTCATCGCAACCATTTCTTTCTTCATTGGTGGAGTGGGCGTCACTTGGGGTCTAGGCCACATTCTTTTCTAAGGACACAAAGTCATGGCAACTTTAATCGACGACAAACAACCCGCCCACTACCCGCCTGCACCTTCTGCCGCAGCCAAAAATGAAACCATCGCGGAAACCGCCTCTTCCACTGCTGACTCATTACTGGTTTATGCTGCAACCTTGACGGTCGGAACTTTTCTGGGGATTATCTTTACGAAATCGGAAGTCGCCAAATGGCAACGAGTTCACGACATGTTCTTGTTTCAAGACACCCACCTGTACCTAATCATTGGCTCGGGAGTTGCTGTCGCGATGCTGAGCATGTTTGTCATTCGAAAATATTCGGCAGTAGATATTCACGGCCAGGCAATCCAATACAAGCCAAAACCTTTTCACAAAGGGGTCATCCTAGGCGGCATGAGTTTTGGGGCCGGCTGGGCAATCACTGGTGCCTGCCCCGGACCAATCTATGCACAACTTGGCAGCGGCGTTGGGCTTGCCGGGTTCACCTGTGCCGGCGCACTAGCCGGAATGTATTTGTACGCTTGGGCGAAACCGTATCTGCCCCATTAACAATAAATAAGGTGGAGCAAATAAACGACGCGAATAAACGACCTAAATAATGGGAGCGTTTGAACGCACGCTAATTAAAAATCAGCCAAACTTATTCCTACCAGCAAGCTCACCGCGAACTAGTTGCAGATCTCATTAATTACAACAGATTACAGTTCGGCTACCGCGTTCGACACTTCCCTGTAACGCACTAGCTGTTTGATAAATCCCAACTCAATCATGTCAGAATTAGCCAAGGCAAACAGGAAATAGCTATTCCAGGTAGTTCAATTCCACACCTCGAGACATGGCAAAAACTCACAATTCATTATCGAATGCTAATCGTGCTAGACACCCATCTCTAAAGAAAACGGGACGTCAATAAATGGTAATTCTGCAACCAAGCCCAGTCATCCGTTCTGAAATGAGTTAAGTCCTGCTCTGTTTTTTAAACACTGATTTGACATCACCCGCGAACCCTATTATAAAACCAAAAACTAATTGTCGGCAAAAACATGTTTTCCCGACTGCTTTTACGGGATGGGTTCATGGAGCTAACCAAGAGAATTGAATACGACATCACGTCGCATTTATCTGCGGGAAATACGCCTTGCAAATTGACGGTCGCTGCGCTGGCTTCCCATTACGGAGTCAGCCAAACTCCCGTGCGAACCGTAATCTCAAAACTGCTCGAAGGCGGTAAACTGATCAAGCTATCCAACGGCCGCCTCCAGACTCCTGATGCTTTGGATTTCACCAGCGGCTCAACACTCCAACCGTCCCTTTGCCCCACCGCTGATCCGTATCAGGCAATCCTGCGCGAGATTGTCCAGAAAAGTTTATTGGCTGACGAGACTTTCCTGCGCGAAGAAAGAACAGCAACGCATCACCAACTTAGTCGTTCAGCCGTTCGCGAAATCTGCCACCTGATCGCAGGGCAGGGGCTGCTGGAACACATTCCACGGCGCGGATGGAAGATACGTCACTTTACCCATGCAGATCTGCGAGCTTACCAGGACACCCGGGAAGTCCTTGAACTCAAGGCTCTCGATCTCGCGTGGAACCGACTAGTTAACACCGACCTTCAAACAATGCATGACGGAAATATTCCTGCAGAAGATCCAAACGAATTCCCCGTGATTGACAATCGAATTCACAGCTACATCATCGAGACGGCAGACAATTTTTACATTTTAGATTTCTTTAAACGGCACGCTCCATTCTTTGAAATTTTGTTTGAATGGGAAGGTGAAAATCGCGAAGCTGCCGCTGACGCCGTCCAACAACATCGCGAAATAATTTCCGCAATCATTAACCGTGACCGAAAGAAGGCGGCAAAAGCATTGTCATATCACATCCAGTTCAATCACCCAGTGCTGGATAGAATCGGAACGA